>NZ_JHQL01000003.1 GCF_000712975.1 Vreelandella neptunia
TGGCGACGAGTTCGAAAACCTCAACGTGGATGACACCGCCACCGTGACGGTGAAGGACACCGTCGACATCGTGACCGTGGGTCTAACGGCCACGGGCTCTGTCGCCGAAGGCGGCCAGATCACCTACACCGCGACCCTGACCGACGCCAACGGCGATCCGGTCACGACGAATAACGCCATCACCGTGACCCTGACCAATGGGGAAGTCATCACCATTGCGGCCAACAACAGTGAGGGCGAGATCACCGTTGCTGCGCCGGCCGATGACGCCTACGTCACGGACGCGATCACCAACAGCATCGACACCGTCAGCGAAGCGAATGCCGGCGAAGCCGATGCGTTCGAAAACCTGAAGGTGGCCGGCGACACCAACGTCACCACGACGGTCACCGACAACGACACCGAGACCACCCTGACGCTTAACGACGTCACGGTTAATGAAGGCACCGGCACCGCCACACTCAGCGGCACGCTGAGCAGCGCCCCGACCGACGAGCCGCTCGTGATTGCGCTGGATAACGGCGCCACGCTGACCTTTGGTGTCGGCATGACCACGGCGACCTCGACGGAGTTCGCTGTTCAGGGCGACGATGTTTATATCGACGGTGAAAGCATTACCGTCAACGCCAGTGTGCAAAGCGGTGGCGACGAGTTCGAAAACCTCAACGTGGATGACACCGCCACCGTGACGGTGAAGGACACCATTGACACCACCACCGTCAGTATTAATGCCACTGTGACTAAAACCTCTGTGATCAATGTTGGGAACGTTGATAACACTGATAGCTTCACCGTGACTGCTTATAAAGCGGATGGTGAATTAGGAACGCTGACAAAAGTTATCAACACAAACCATGACGGGTTTGGCGTGGCTGGCAGGACTTCTGGTGGTGCCGCTGAAACCGAGCTTGGCTATGTTACTGGTGTTGGAAGTGAAGCTATCGTCGTTGACTTTAACAACGAAGTGAAAAGCTTTGATGTTCAGTTTGCTTGGAGAAACAACAACGAAAAAGCCAAGGTTGAATTCTTCGATAAGGATGGAAACTCGGTTGGCTCGGCAGTTGTATCGGGTGGTGGCACGTCAACGGATGCGTTAGTGACTTACTACGACGCTGCGGGCAACTTCACGAAAAGTGAGAGTGCACCAGGTGGGTCTGATCGGGTTGATAACTCATATACCTTCAAGCCTGGAAGTGAAGAAACGTTTAGCAGAGCTGAGTTCACTGCAGTTGGTTTTGATGATGACTATTTGGTTCACTCGATTGCCTACAAAGAAGTAATGAATGGTGAGGCGATCAGTATCAGTGGTCCGTCGGATGTTACCTTTGATATCGAGACATCTAATCGCCCAGATCCAAGTCAATATACCTTCACTGGCGATGACTTCCCGACAGCAATAGTATTAATTGATGGTCAGGAACACGTAGTCAAATTGGATGTGAACGGTAAGGGGTCGGTTAGCATTACAACTGATGGTGACACTGATCTTACTGCTGAAGTTATCGAGGTTAATGGTAACTTCGAGAACGTAGACGTTCCCACTAGCCTCACTCTGTATAAAGGTGGGCTTGAGACCGGCAATAACGGAGATAACACCGTTGAAGGTGGTCAAGGCGACGACATAATTGTAGCTGACGAAGGCGGGGCGGATGTCAATGTTCAGCCTGGAAAAAACTACAATGTCGCGCTTGTTGTCGATACGTCAGGTTCTATGCAATACGACTTGAATGGACGAGGCAGCGTTAACAGTAATCCTGATGGGATTAATGACAGTGTTTACTCTGCTTCAAGAATGAAATTGGTTAAGGACTCGCTGTTGCAGCTTGCTGAACAGCTTAAAAATCATGATGGAGACATTAATGTTTCGCTGATTGCTTTTGAGTCAAATATCGAGCTGAAAGCGAACATTCAGAATCTGACAGAGCAAAACATTGACGAGCTGTTGGCTGCAATTGGCCGTACCAAAACCGAGGGTTTACAAGGTCTTGGTGGCACTAATTACGAGGGAGCATTCATTGAGGCTTCTAACTGGTTTGCGGTGCAACCAGGCGAGAGTGATGGTTATAAAAATTTGACCTACTTCCTGACGGATGGCGATCCAACATTCAGTAATAGTGGTGACAATGGCAGAGGAAATGTCACAGACGCGAAGGACATGCGGGATGCAATCGAAGCCTTTAGTTCATTAAGTGGGGTAAGCTCGATACATGCCATTGGTATTGGCGATGGCGTTACCGTTAATAATCTTAAGTACTTCGATAACACGGAAAAGGTGAGCTTAGTTAAGGCACCTTACGGGATTCCGGAGGAGGTATTAGCCGATTTTAGTAATAATGGTGGTTGGAATAACGCCAACAGCTGGAGCACGCCTTCATCAGGCGGAAGTTTGACCCGCTCTGGACGTTTCGACGTCATGAGCATTTCTGACACGTCGGTAAATAATACTGCTTATGTCGTTTCTACCCCTCAGTTTGATATTGGTGCAGGGGAGTATGCAGGTATTTCTTTCACCTACCTCGCCAGCATTTGGAATGACGATAGCGTGGTTTGGAAACTGCAAAAGCTGAATGGTAATAACTGGACTGATGTTGAAGGCCAGGGGGGAGAGTTAGGTTTCTCATATAGTTGGAGATCAGCTGCGAGCGGCGCGCTAGAGCAAGGCGAATACCGTATTGTGTATAGCGTCAATAACGCGACTACATATGGTGATGCCACGCTTTATATTGACGACATAAAACTCACGCCTTATGTGCCGCAAGGCGAAGTAAATATTGTCAATAGTGCCGACGAGCTAAATGCTGCTCTAGTAAGTGGCTCGACCAACACAGAACTGGCCGAGTTGGGCGATGACGTTGTGAATGGTGGCGATGGCAACGACATCATCTTTGGCGACGCGATTAACACCGATGCCTTGGATTGGGAGGGTCGAGAGTTACCTGCTGGCTCAGGCATGGCTGCATTAAGAGAATATTTAAAAGTCACTAATGGTGGGGAGGCGCCCACCGAACAGCAGTTGTATGACTATATCAAGGCCAGTCACGCTGAGTTCAATGTCGAGAGCGATACGCGCGGCGGAAATGATGAGCTGTATGGTGGTAAAGGAAACGATATTCTCTACGGCCAAGGCGGTGATGATCTGCTGGTTGGTGGCGAAGGTAACGATCTGCTCTTCGGTGGCCTTGGCGCTGACACCTTCAAGTGGGAATTGAATGACCAAGGTACTTCGGATAGTCCTGCGATTGATACAGTGATGGACTTCAACTCAGGTGAAGGCGATAAACTGGATATTGGTGAGTTATTGGATTATGAAAACGGTGACTCGCTAGATGCTTATATTGTTGCAGAAGAGGATGGTGACGACACAGTGCTGTACCTTAACTCTAAAGGTGATTTAGCGGGTGACAAAGATAACGCTGATCAAGTTATTCGCTTAGAAGGTAAGAGCTTCGCGGACTTTGACGGTGGAAGCCCAGACGATGTCATCCAGCACCTGCTTAATACAGGCAAGCTAGATATCGAGTAACCTTCACCCACCCAAACAGGCCGCCTACGGGCGGCCTTGTTATATCCACTCTCGAATGTCATTTCGCTATACTTAGGCGCTTTTACTTATAGAGGAACCCGCTATGCTTTACATCAAACGCAATGCCGAAGGGGAGATCGTGATGCTCAGTAAAGAGCCATCGCCGGAGTGTAATGACACTATTAATGAAGATTCGCCGGAGGTGTTCGCTTTTTTAGCTGAGCAAACGGGGCAGTCGGCGCAGTTTATTGCCTCTGACTTGGCCTTTGTACGAGTGGTGGAAGATATGCTGGAAGTGCTGCTAGAGAAAGGCTTGCTGAGTTTTACGGACTTGCCTGCGGCGGCACAAAAAAAGGTGATGGAGCGTAAGTCGTTGCGGTCGAAGAATGATATTAATTTGCTAGGCGATGAAGACGAATTGATTTAATACGGCGCGTCGTTAGACGCGCTGTTTGCTGGCAGTTACCTGACCTTCGAAAAACGACTACTCTTTAATTCAGGCGCACGCCTGGTCCGGTGGCTCCGTCAACGCCTACTTTGAAGAGACTTTCCAATTCGGCTTGTTCAGTCACCCCTTCTGCGATCACCTGAATGCCGAGGGAGTGGCATAGCGTGGCCATACCTCGCACGATGGTTTGCTGTTCATGAGAGGTATGAATCCCTCCAATCAAGCTGCTGTCTATTTTTAGGTAGGCAAGCCCGATGTCGTGTAAATCGGCAAGTTTGGTGAATTCTGCCCCGACATGCTCAATGCCAAACTGACAGCCTAACGGTCTGAGCGCTGTACATAAGCCGCGAAGGCTGCCAATAGCATGGGTATTCAAAATAGCAGGTACTTCGAAGCATAGCTGTTTGGCAAGTTGGGGTTGTTTTTCGAGCAGTCGTCTTAACTCAATCACAAATTCAGCATTGGTGATGGAGGCAATTGAAAGATTAATACCAAGGGTTTGTGCGGGGTTGCTAGTCAGTTGCTCAAGGGCTTTTTTAACCACGGCAATATCGAGTGCAGGTTCTAAGTGAAAGCGCGAAATCCAGGGAATAAACATGCCAGCGGTTTGCCAGTTATTGGCAAGCTCTAGGCGAGCAGGGCATTCATAATGCAGTACGTTATGGTGGGCATCAATAACGGGGAAATAAGCGAGCTGCGGCCCTAACGTAATGGCAGCATTTAGCGCTGAACGCCATTCAGCGTGGTTACCAAAGAGCGAGTTATGTTGGTGCTCCCGTACAGCTACGGTGGTGTGGGCGCTTGCACTTTCGGCTTCAGCAAGGGCATCGTCTAAGGTAGCCAGTAAACCACCTCGGTCATCATGGGGCGTGTAGGCAACCACAGCGGTCGGTAAACGCATGCCGATATTGGGTGCCTTGAGCGCGATGGTATCTAGCGCTTGGCGTAGGCGCGGTATGAGTGCGCCAGTGTCAGCTTCTAGCGGTAGCATCAGGATAAAATCGCTGCCGTTTAAGCGCCCAACCAGTGCTTCTTCTGGCGTGGGGGCCAGCTGGGAGAGTTGTGTCACTAACTCACTGAGTAACTGGTCAGTGGCTTGGTGGCCTAGCTGCTCATTAAGCGTTTCAAGTGACTCCACTCGGGTCATTATCATTAGCCCCGTGGCACGGGCGTCTTCACTCCCTAGTAATGATGATAAACGGCCCATAAACACGTCGCGATTGAGCGCCCCTGTGACACGGTCATGCTGCAGATGGCGACGCAGTTCATCCAGTTTTTGGCTTTCCTGGCTGAGCATTTGGCGCACATTGGCAGATAAAACGTTCATTGCTTGGGCCACTTCACGTAGCTCTAATGTGCGGGGTTCTTTAATGGTGGTAAAGCGCCGGGCGCTGATATCTTTTGCTTGGGCGACCACCCGCACAAGAGGGTGCTTGATACCGCGTACCACCACTGTGGCGATGGCGAGGCTGATCGCTCCAGCCAGCAAGAACCAGCCAGCGAGCTCAAGCATAATGCGCCACAAAGAGGCATAGGCGAAACTGTGCTGACTTTCGAGTTCAAGCGTACCGAATTGCCGCCAGCCGTCTTGTATCGTTGCGGTGCCAATGGGTACATCGAAGTGAATAACGTTGCGGAACCATGCGGGTACATCGCCGCGGTATTCGCTGGCGGAGCGTTCAATAAGCACCTGACCTTCGGTGTCACGTAGGGTAATACGGCGGTAATAGCCGGTATCGAACTGTGCGGAAATTAACAGTTCGAGCGTCACTATGTCCTTTTCGAGCTGGCTCATGGAAAGTGCTAATGCCGTTGCATTGTCCTCATTTTTAATGCGCACTTCCTGCTCAATATAGTCGCGGCCCGAGGTAATGCTGATCGCAAGGCTGCCGACAAATGAAAGCAACAGTAGCGCAATAATGGCCAGCCAAAGCTGTTTAATCAGCGACATAGTGCTTAATCCTCTTAAATAAAACCTTGTGATTGCATCCGTTCAACGACGTTACGCCAGCGCGATAGCCGCGCTAACGGGTCCGCACGTGATTGCGTTGTGCCACCGGCCCACAGCCCTTCACTATTAAAACTGAACACGGGGTCTAGGTCGGTACGTTGAGAAGCAGGGGAAATAGACGGTGATATATTATCCAATACCAAGGGCTCGGCGCTGGGCGTTGAATAGTAGCCAAGTACCATGTGTGCTTGAGTGATTTGACTGCGGCCAATGCGCGCTCGTACATAAATCATACGCAGGCGTTCACCGGGAACGTTGAGCTGCTTCAGGGTGATGTACTTAGCAATAGAGTAATCTTCACAATCGCCCTGTGCTTTACCCATGGCCTCTAATGGCGTTGCCCAGAAGTCTTCTTGCCCCCATACGTGAATATCATCCACCCAGCGTATTCGGCGGTTAAAAAAGTCGTTGACCTCGCGAAGTTGCGTTTGCACCTCTTGACCACGCAAACGTTCCAACAGGGCAAACCACTCTTCTAAAACAGCAAGCCCGCTTTGGCCGTGCTGCTGTTGCATGCTCTGCCGTAAGCGTTGGGGGTTGAAAGCAGTGGCAGGCGAGGCATGAAAACCTAACCCTGCGCCCAGCACAACTGCGCCGACAGTGGCTAAAAACTGTCGGCGCGAAAGCGGTTTAAGCGGAGGGCGAGTGGATGCAGGCATAAACGCCATGAGTAATAGTTAATAAGCATTAAGCCTACAAGCTACGGCGTTGAAGTGCACTATTTCCTTAGTGCTATCTATTTAGCAGCGCCTCATTAGATTGGGTGGGTATGGGATGAGGATAAAGGGCTATCGTTGTGTCATTCAGCGGATGCTTGAAACACGCTGTCGAGCAGTGGTTCCAGGGCTGGCCAGACGTTGTCTAAAATAATCGGCTGGGCCTCGGCGGTGGGGTGTATGCCGTCGTCTTGCATCAGTTGTTCATTAAGTGCGATATCTTCCAACAAGAAAGGTACGAGCGGTACGTCATACTCATCAGCTAACGAATGAAAAACACTCGTAAAGGCATCGCGGTAGGCTTGGCCGTAGTTAGGTGGAATATCAATGCCGAGCAGTAATACATCGGCTCCTGCCTGTTGGCTTTGCTCAATCATGTTGGCTAGGTTGGAGCGCATTTGAGTCGGTGGGAGGCCACGTAAGCCATCGTTGCCGCCTAGTTCAAGCAGAACGATATCAGGCTGTCGTTGTCCGATAATATTAGCCAATCGTTGTGCACCGCCGGACGTAGTTTCACCGCTGATACTGGCATTGATGACTTGGGCTTCACCATCTAGCCTCTCGGCCAATAACGTGACCCAACCCAGCTCTTGCTCTATACCATAGGCGGCACTAAGACTATCGCCCATGACTAAAAGTGTTGGGCGTTGGTCAGCGTTGAGTGCAGACGCGTTAAAGATGACTATCAGTGCCAGCAACCCTCCGGTTACCATGCGGTTCAGTCTTTGCCACGCTACAGGGATGCCATGCTTCATGTCTTAC
Organism: Vreelandella neptunia; assembly: GCF_000712975.1. Lineage (GTDB taxonomy): Bacteria > Pseudomonadota > Gammaproteobacteria > Pseudomonadales > Halomonadaceae > Vreelandella > Vreelandella qaidamensis. The sequence goes on from NZ_JHQL01000003.1 coordinate 7,461, forward strand.
TCCTCTAATCCACAAGCCAATTTGGATCCACAAACCAATTTGCCAACCGGTGATGCCACTTCGAATCAGCCCACCACCGACACCATCATCGCCAGCAATGTTCCTCACAAGCAAGCTCACCAGCCAGTCCTGCATGCTGAAAAACTGTCTAAACGGGTGAGAAGCGGGGAGCGTTCGTTAACTATCTTACACGACCTTTCGTTGAGCGTGGCAGCGGGAGAAAGTGTTGCCATTCTTGGTAAAAGCGGTGCTGGTAAGTCGACCTTGCTAGGGTTGTTGGCGGGGTTAGACACGCCCAGTGATGGGGAACTGACACTGTTTGGCCAGCCGCTAAGCCAAATGGATGAAGATGGGCGGGCGGCGTTGCGTGCCGGAAGAGTCGGTTTTGTATTTCAAAACTTTCAGCTGTTACCGACGTTAAGCGCACTGGAAAATGTGCTATTACCATTAGAGTTGTCTCCCCGAGCAGGAGAGACTCAGGCAGCGGCGCAGTGGCTTGAGCGAGTTGGGCTTGGCGAGCGCGTAGGGCATCTGCCTAAGCAGCTTTCAGGGGGTGAGCAGCAGCGCGTTGCCATTGCACGGGCGTTTGTTACCGACCCTGAACTAGTCTTTGCCGACGAGCCAACCGGTAACCTTGACCCCGAAACAGGGGCACAAATTATTGACCTGCTTTTCACACTGAACCGTGAAGCGGGCACCACCCTTATTTTAGTAACTCATGACCACGCACTTGCGCGCCGTTGCGACCGATGTTTGCGCCTGGCGAACGGGCAGTTAATGGCGTTTGAGCCAACGGCTGTTGCCAGCGGGGGTGGCGATGAGTGAACTAAACTGGCGGCTTGCGGCGCGTAGTTTGAAGCGTGACCTACGTGCAGCCGATGTTCGCGCGCTGTTTGTCGCGCTGGTATTGGCGGTAGCTGCTTCTACCATGATCGCCTTTTTTCTAGATCGCTTAGAGCGTGGATTAGAGCGCCAAGCCGGTCAAATGCTGGGGGGGGATTTAGTTTTAGAGCAGCGCGAACCGTTCTCGGAAGAACTACGCACGACGCTAGAGCAAGCGGGTTTTACGCTGAGTGACCAGGTGGATCTGGTGTCGATGATTAGTCGTGGCGAGCGTTTCCAGCCAGCTAGTTTGAAAGCGGTGGATGATGTCTATCCTCATTATGGCGTTTCCCATGTGGATCGCGGGGACGGGGTTGAGCAGGTTGCATCAGGCCCTCCATCAGGGGAAGCCTGGGCAGACCCGCGGTTAGCAGAACTGATTGATATTGCGATAGGCGACCGTGTTCAAGTAGGTCAAACGGAACTGCTGATTAGTGGGATTATCGAGCGTGAGGCTGATCAGTCTGCCGGTTTTGGTAATTTCAACCCACGCTTAATGCTCAATACTGCTGACCTGGAAGCAACAGGGTTGGTGCAGTTGGGTTCACGCCTTGAGTTTGAGCTGCTTGCTGCGGGGCCGCCTGCGGCATTGGAGCAAGTGCAGGGCTTGCTGGCCGAACTAAGGCGTGATGGGGTGGACGTACGTGATGTGCGTGTTGACCGTCCTCAGTTAGGCAACGCGCTTCAACGCGCTGAGAGTTATCTGGGGCTTGCCGGCTTGGCAGCCGTCTTGTTAGCGGGCGTGGCGGTGGCAATGTCGACCCGCCGTTATGTTGAGCGCCATCTAGACACCGCTGCATTGCTGCGTTGCTTTGGCGCTAGCCAATATCAATTAGTGACTATTTTTACCCTGCAATTAATGGGTCTCGCACTAATGGCTGCGATTATTGGCGCGCTGTTGGGGCTTATTGGTCAGGCTGTGCTGCTTTGGCTGTTAACAAGTTTTCTGCCGATGACACTGCCGCCTCCTGGCATTATGCCGCTGTGGCTGGGCATTTTTACTGCACTTGCGGTACTGGTTGGTTTTGCTGGGCCCACCCTGTTACGCATTAAGCGTGTTAGTGCGTTAAAAGTGTTACGCCGTGAGCTTGATCCCCTACCACCGTCTGCTTGGTTAGTGGTGGGTGTGGCGAGCTTAGTATTTGGTGGTCTGTTATGGCTTTACTCGGGTAGCTTTTCGCTTGCTCTGGCGCTACTCATCGGTGGTGCAGCCCTATTAGGACTATTGTGGATGGCTAGCACGCTGTTGCTAAACGGCCTGTTGAAAGCTGTTCAGCGGCTTTCCGGTGGGAGCGAGTGGGGTCAAGCGTTTCGCTTGGGCGGCAGGCAACTGGCTCGCCGAAAGCAGGCTGGGCTTGGGCAGCTGTTGGCGTTTTCGGTCACCTTCTTTGCCATGGCGATGATCGTGCTGGTACGGGGTGATTTACTGACCACGTGGCAAGATCAGTTGCCGGAAAATACCCCTAATTACTTTGCTATTAATATTCAGCCCAGTGAGCGAGATGCCTTCGAAGATGCGGTTGCTCCACGGGTGGAAACCCAAAGTACGCTATATCCGATGGTGCGTGGTCGCATCAGCGCGATCAACGGTCAACCACCGATAGAAGCCGTTCCACCCGATGCCAGAGGCGATAACTCGCTGCGTCGTGAACTGAATCTTACCTGGCAATCAGCGTTGCCCGAAGGTAATCAGGTCGTCGCCGGAGAGTGGTTTGTACAACCGAGTGAGCCACAGGGATGGATGAGCGAGGTGGACGCCACGCCTCAGGAAACCTCTAACGTTGTGCCCATCTCAGTGGAAGATGGATTAGCAGAGCGCCTTGGCCTTGGGTTGGGCGACGAGCTAACGTTCTCTGTAGGCGGTGATACCATTACTACCCGCATTGAGAGCCTGCGTAGCCTTAACTGGGATAGCTTCAACCCGAACTTCTTCGTCATTTTCCCCCCTGGCGTGCTCGAAGCGTTCGGTCATAGCTTTATCACGGCGTTTCATTTGCCAGAACAAGAGCAAGGCTTAATCCGGCAGTTGGTCAGTGATTTCCCAGGTGTATCATTGCTTAATGTGGATGCCATTTTAGGCCAAGTGCGTGAGGTGCTTACCCAGGTTACTCGGGCAGTAGAGCTGGTGCTTATCCTAGTGCTGATGGCAGGGGTTAGCGTGCTTTATGCTGCACTGACGGCTAGCCGCCCCGTACGCGCCCATGAGAGTGGCTTGCTGCGTGTATTTGGTGCAGGTAACCGAATGATTTCACGGGTACAAGGTGCTGAATATGCGCTGCTTGGTTTTGCCAGTGGTTTAATGGGGGCCTTCCTTGCAGAATTTGCCACTGCCGCACTTTATCTTTATTGGCTTGATTTAACACCGCGCCTGCATATGGGCCTGTGGCTTGTTCTACCTTTTGGAGGTGCGTTGCTAATTGGCATTATCGGACATGCCCTCTCTTACAGCCTGCGGCGTCAAGCGCCTGCGGCTAGCTTAGGGTTGCTTGGTGAAGCTTAACAGCACGTTTCCAAATGCTATGCTTAGCGCTTCTCACAAGGAGGTCATGAGATGCCTGTGTCTCTAGGTTGTCGCCAGTTTACGGCTGGTTTTTCATTACTGCTTCTTTCCGGTGGGGTGGGCGCTTCACCCCAGCAGTTTGAAGCAGATCTTCGCGAGCGGCTGGGTGGTGAGGCGAGCGCCTTCGAGGTTGCCGAGGTCTATGAGCAGTCTGAGGCTACGATCGCGGAAGACATAGCGATTACTTATGCCAATGGTGACGTGTTTACTATCAAACGTTACCGCGTTGAAGGGGACTACCATCGTCCCGATAACGTAGTCATTGATGGTATGGCCGTTAGCGAGGCAGGCAACTCTCAGCCTTTTTTCAGTGTTGCTTTCATTGAATTGCCAGACGCTTCGCAAGCAGTGCCCTCGTTTGATGAAATGAGTGCGTCTGACGTGGTATGGAAGGCGCTGAATGCACGTGACATCACGCTAAATTTACAAGGTGAGGCAGCAGATGAGTTTTTTAGTGAGCTAGATTCACCTCCCTTCGAGGGACAGTTGCATATTGAAACGCTCACGCTTGAAGAAGTCAGCAGTAGCGCCATTGGCTTGTTTGATTTGCAGGGAGTTATTGCTGATTTTAACGACTTGGAAAGTGGGGTTAATTCGGTTTTTTCGCTCGCTAATTTGCGAATTGAGCAGCTAACCGGGATCGATACGCCTGGGGAAGAGAGTGTCGAGCACGCCGTATTAAATGGCGTGAACCTGTCCGGAGATAATTGGAGCATAGTGTTGGATAGTGCCTGGGTAGAAGGCAATGCCTATGTGGGCGATGCAGGCTTCGAAGGTGCATTTTTTGACATTGGGGGGCTGCTGCCTCTACTGCCACCTGAGCAACGACAAGAGTTCGAAACCTTCAACAAGGTACTCACCGGTGGTAGTGGTCAGTTCGGAGCTGAAGGGCGCAGCCATTCCCGTTGGGAAGAAGAGGGGGAGAGTGATCGGCTGATTGCTGATGGCTATTTGCGCTTGAGTGGTGCTGCAGGCGTTGAATACAGTCTTGATTTGCCGATCATGTTGCCAAAAAATGTTTCCATTGAGCAGGCAATGCAAACTCCCTCACTGTTTGAATCAGCAACGTTGCAGGGTGGTGAGGTGAACGTGGCGTATACCGATGAAGGGTTATTACCACGATTAACCACTGAAATTGCGGCAAACGAGAACATTACCGAAGCACAAGCCGTTTCTCAGGCGTTGGGCCAAGCTCGTCAGCTTGAGCCATTATTAGGCCCCCAAATAACTAAATTAATGACAGGGTTAGTCGATATTATGGCGGGTCATTCCCAAGCCTTAACGGTTAATGTGGCCTTGCCCAACCCGTTTATTATTAACCAATTCATAATGAATCCTATGGGGAATACCGAACAGTTTACGTTCACCTTTGAGCTGAAGTAGCGTGGTTGACCAGTTAGTCAGTTTTTACTGATTGCTTCAACATGAAATACGCTCATGCACGACCTGACGCGGATGCGATGAAAGTCGCGTCAGGCTGCGTTATGATAACGCCCTAGATTCTCCATGATGATCCTTTCGTAACGAGGTTCCCGCCGATGTTCAGCCGCGATATGACAATTGCCGGATTCGATGATGTGCTTTTTGACGCGATGCAAAAAGAAGTTGCACGCCAGGAAGCTCACATTGAATTGATTGCTTCTGAAAACTACGCCAGCCCCCGCGTATTGGAAGCGCAAGGCAGCCAGCTGACCAATAAATACGCCGAAGGCTATCCAGGTAAGCGCTACTATGGCGGCTGTGAATTTGTCGATATCGCTGAAAATCTTGCGATCGACTACGCCAAGCAGCTGTTCGGCGCGACCTACGTGAATGTTCAGCCTCACTCTGGTTCTCAGGCCAATAGCGCGGTTTTCCAAGCGCTGGTAAAACCGGGTGACACTATCTTGGGTATGAGCCTGGATGCGGGCGGTCACTTAACCCATGGTGCCAAGCCTAACTTCTCTGGCAAGCACTACAATGCTATTCAGTATGGGCTGAACGAGCAGGGCTTCATTGATTATGAACAGGTGGCCGAGCTTGCTCGCGAGCACAAGCCCAAAATGATCATTGCTGGTTTCTCGGCCTATTCACAAATTGTTGATTGGGCTAAGTTCCGTGAGATCGCTGACGAAGTAGGTGCCTACCTGCTGGTGGATATGGCACACGTCTCTGGTTTGGTCGCTGCAGGCGTTTACCCCAGCCCGCTGCCCCATGCCCATGTGGTGACCTCTACTACCCATAAAACCCTGCGTGGTCCACGCAGCGGCGTCATTCTTTCTGCGGAAAACGATGCAGATATCGAGAAGAAGCTGCAGTCAGCGGTCTTCCCGGGTGGCCAAGGTGGCCCGTTGATGCATGTTATCGCTGCTAAAGCGATTTGCTTCAAAGAAGCTATGGCACCTGAGTTCAAAACCTACCAGCAGCAGGTGGTGAAAAACGCCCAGGCGATGGCCAAGGTGTTTATCGATCGTGGCTACGATATCGTGTCTGGCGGCACTGAAGACCACTTGTTCCTATTGTCTCTGATCAAGCAAGGCGTGACCGGTAAAGATGCTGACGCCGCTCTTGGCCGTGCGCACATCACCGTGAACAAAAACGCAGTGCCTAACGATCCGCAAAGCCCGTTCGTAACCTCTGGCTTGCGCATTGGTACGCCGGCGGTGACCACTCGTGGCTTTGGTGAAGAGGAGTGCACCCAACTGGCTGGCTGGATTTGCGATATCCTAGATGTGCTGGCTAAGGGCGATGACACCAGCGCTATCGAAGCCCAAGTGCTTGATAAAGTGGCACAGGTGTGTGGTCGCTTCCCGGTTTACAAGTAATCGAAATGCGTTTTGCCATGCCGTATAAACCTTTCTAGATCGTCTAGTCGCGGTATGGCAACGCAGAAAGCGATAAAAAAAGCGCTAACCTTCACGGTTAGCGCTTTTTTGTTGGTATGAAAGACGATCTTAAGATCAAGGCTCTTTTTGGCGAATAATGCTGACTTTTTTCTGCTCCTTCGTCCATTTGCCTGCTTTTTTATCAACGTACTGAAAGTACTCGTTAGTGAAATTGCCCTGGTTGCAGGCATGGCGATATGACACCGTGGGTACCGCGTTTTGATCGAGCAACTGAATAAATACGCCAGGACCAGTGAGTTCAAACACGTTGGTGAGCGTGTTCTCTTCAATGTTATGTTGCACTCGATCAATCAGCCTGCGTAGGTTGGGGTTGCCTGGTTTGCTGGCGATAAAGTAGTTGCTCAGCTCACCCTTACGGGTCGTGACATAGAGTTCGTCAATATCGGCAGGAACAACGCGGGCAAGTGGCCAAATGGCATGTGCGTCAATATCTAGGTAAACGCCACCGTACTTGTAGAGCACCATGAGGCGCCAAAAATCCGCCTGTGCTGCGCCAATTTGCAACTTTGAATAGCTGGTGAATAGGGCGTCGTCGAAATTCTCTTTAATGAAGTCACTCCGGGCCTCGGTAATCATGAAGCGATATTCGAAACGGGGCGCCATGAGCCGATTAAACAAATAGTTCAGATAAACCGGCAGCGTCACCTTATTAGTAAAGTTAGTCTGCCAAATAATACGTGGGATAGACGAATGGTCTTTAGGTGCTAGCCAAGGCGCGGCATGGGCTGGCAGGGTGAAGCGTTTGTTCGGCAGCACGGCATGAAAAATATAGCTAAGCAGCTTAGTAATGTTTGCGCATAGCTTTATCAAGCGACTAGTGGCCACAATAAGTGGTTTGCTTGTGCGGGTGGGCATGTTCATCCTTTTCATTCGTGTCGCGGCAAGAGGTGAGTCGACTACCAGCCGCCTTGGCCTTCCAATAGGCTTCGGGTGTTATTATCCAGCGGCAGTTTAAAGTCAGCGCTGCCAAGCACCATCGCATCACCAGCGCGGACTACTCGTGCGCTCACATAGAGATAGTCCTGGCCTTGTGCGTAAGTACCCATCAGTATGGAGCGTGCATTGTGCTGGGCGCTAAGACGTTGGACTTGGCGGGATAAAATTAATTCGCCAACAGTCTCTTCGATAAACATGCTGTCACGCATTTTGACTTCGCGTACTTGCATACCTTGCCTTGCGAGGGCGGACGCCATAATTTCTGAGCTAATACGGCCAAACGTAGACGACTGGCTTAAGTTATCAATACTCACGAAGGTAGCTGCAATCATGGGGCTATGGCGTGTAAGGTCTGGATTGCTGGCGACCATTTGAGCGGCGGCTTCATGGGCTAGCTCGGAAAGGTCTGGCTGGGGCTCGGCATTTCTCACGCTATTGTTATTGCCAAGCGCAGCACAGCCTGCCAAGAACAGCATAAGCAGCGCAGCAATAAACAGGCGAAAACTTGCGGTTAAACCGCGCAGTTTAAGTGGGGCAAAAAGTGAAAGCATGTAATTACCAAGTATCGGTGATAGAAACAGTTGGGGTTGCAGGCGCTTGAGGGACGCGATGTGGGGCATAGTGGCGTCGGTCACCCGCATTAATGTAATAAATATTAGATGAGGAGTAGAGAATACGGTCATTATCAACAATCTGGGTAGTGATGATAACCTCTTCTTTGCCCTCATATGTCCAACTGCCGCTGGTTGTATCCGCCACCATCGCCGCGGGGATTAATGCCAGTGCAGGTTCGCTCCAGTTTCCAAGTGCCATGCTAGCCACGGTAACACCACCCGCCAAAGCGGTGTAAGCACCAAAAGGCGGGCGTATATAACCGCGATCACGATGTTCAACGACTTCTACATCTACTTGCACAGTAGCGCCGCCAGCGTTGGGCTGGGTCATTACGCTACCGCCTCGCGATACCAGTTCGCTTGTTAATAGCGTACGAAAACCGCGCTCAAACTCGCCACCGTAGTAAGCATTCATTGACGCGTGCTCTTGCGCCGGGATATGCAGATCCCTAAAGCGAACGTGCTCACTGCGTAGAATGCCAGCTGCTTCGTGCTGAGCGAGTACTTCCCAGTGTTGAGCTGCCTGCATACGCTGCTGCTCACTATAAGGATAGGTGGTCGCAATGGGAGCTTGTGATGTGTTGGCATAGAAGCAGCCACTTAACATTAGGCTCGCCAGTCCGATAAAGGCAGGGCGCAATAGTTGAACCATGGATGATGACCTTGTTGGTAATGACAGCGTTTCAGAGGGCATCGTTTTTAAAGACATCGTTATTGAAGATACCGTTTTTGAAGGCCTGGCCCTCGATGCCACGGTTATTGATGGGATAGGTCGGATGCGCACCTGATAGTTCCTTCTCGCTACGAAACGGCTTTTGATAGACTAGTTTGCCATGCTTACCCTAGATCGGCCACGAGGTTAAAAACTTGAATGAGTGAAAACACCCATGCTTGAAGACCACCGCGCTGGTCCGCGTCATGATTCATTGCTAACCGCCTATCCAGAAGATGAAAGTAATAGCGGTTGGATGATTAGCTATATCGACATCATGACGCTACTGGTAGCGCTGTTTGTCATCATTATTGCGGCGGCTGATGTTACTAACCCATCATGGTTTCAACAGGAAGCTTCTGATGAGTACAGCTACGAGGCAGCGCCAGCCATAGAAGTGCCATTGCCTGCCGCACTTGCTGAGCGTCGTGAGCAGCGCGCGATAATGGGCGTGCTGCCTAGCGATGCGCTCAGTCCGCTTGCGATCAGTGCTGCGTTAGGCGTAGCAGGTTTACCTAAGGCGCGCGCTGTTGTTGAGGGCGTGCCGCCCCTATTAGCGCGAGCTAAAGAAGTGTCGGCAATTGAAGAAGCATCAATAGATACAGCGCCATCAGACTTAGCGCCATCGATGGTTGCTAGTGGGCTTCCGCAGTTGTTGCTGCGTTCTGATGAGCGTCAGTCAGCTTCGCCGTTCGCGGATTACATGGTCGTGCTCACTGACCGTCCCCCTGTCAATGTACAAGCAGTATCAGATAACGCGATCAGTAGTGCATTAGCGCTTGATGAGCGATTGAAGGAGCGTGTGGAAGCATCGACGTATCTACCTAACTTAGAAGGCGTGGAAGTTTCCAGGGTTGCTGAGGGTATCAGCTTGCGAGTGCAAGATCGGCTGCTATTCCCCTCTGCCGATGCTCAGTTAACAGAGGGTGGCACCTCGCTAGTAGGGTCGCTGATGGAAACCATTCAGCGCTTTGAGGGCGAAGTCTGGGTGGAAGGGCACTCCGATAGTCAGTCTATTAATACGCCTGAATTTTCATCCAACTGGGCGCTTTCGAGTGCGCGGGCGATTGCGATTGTTGAAGCACTAGAAGCCGCAGGCGTCGCCCCAGAGCGTTTACGAGCGGTAGGGTTAGCCGCAACCCAACCATTGGAAGATAACGCTACGGTTGAAGGGCGAGCGCGAAACCGGCGCGTTGAGGTTGTTATCCACGTGGACTAATGTTCTTTATAGATGAATGTTCTCCATAGTCTAATGTTCTCTATAGTCGAATATGCTTTGGGGTAAACATTTACGTAAGTATTTAGCAAAAAAAGCCCGCCGGGGGAGGCGGGCATGAAAGGGCTTGGCTCACTGCAGCCCACTGACATCAGGTGAGGGGTGTACAAGGTTGTCAGTGGGTACAATTCGAGTATAGCTATTTGTGAGCTTTTGCCAAGGGTTTGTCGCATTTTTTTGTTTTTTTATATGCACTGTTTTAGTGCGCTTAGATTGCGTTGTTTTGGTGCTTGCAAAAAGATGGCTGTTATTGATGGCTTAACTTAATGATTTTTAAAATTAAAATGGTATTGGCATATAAACTGCTTAGTTGCTTGTCTACAAGTGAGCGTGCGTAACGACATTTAAGATTTGCAAAAGGTGGTGCTATGACCGAACACACGCGTACTGCGTTACCCAGTAATGCTCAGTCACCCAGTGACATGGACCCCGCGCTTCAGCCGCGTTTGGTAGTCACTGATTTAGACGGTTCACTGTTAGATCACCACAGCTATGACTTTTCACCTGCTAAACCTTGGCTTGCCCGTCTTAAACAGCTAGGTGTACCGGTCATACCGGTCACTAGCAAAACCCGCGCCGAACTTATACCCCTGCGTGAAGCCCTTGGGCTAACAGCGACTCCCTTTATTGCTGAGAATGGTGCCGTCATTGGTTTACCGCCCGGCTGGTGTCATGCACGACTAGACCGGCCTGGTAATGGCCTAGACGGGGTGGTTATTAAACAAACGGGTGTCGATAGCGGCTTCATTAGAGCGCGCTTGAACGTTTGGCGTAAGCGCTTAAACATTCGTTTTACTCGCATGGGGGACTTAAGCCTGCAGCAAGTGATGGAATTGACCGGGCTTGATAAAACCCGCGCGAAAGCTGCGCGGCAGCGAGAGGGGAGTGAACCGCTTATTTGGGAGGACAGTGAGGCTGCACTTGAAACGTTCCGCATTGCGCTGCAAGGCGATGGCCTTGAACTCACCCAGGGCGGGCGCTTTTGGCATGTGATGGGGCGGCTGTCTGATAAAGGCGGTGCAGTAGAGTGGCTCATCAAACGATTTACTGCTTTACGAGGCAGTCAGCCGCTTACATTAGGTCTGGGCGATGGCCCAAACGACATCACGATGCTGGAAACTGTTGATCAAGCCGTAGTCATTCGAGGCTGTCACGCGCTCAACGTCGAGCCGCAAAATAGCGTGCTATATCGGACACATGCAACCGGGCCAACTGGCTGGGCTGAGGGAATAGACCACTGGTGGGGGCAAGATGAGGGTGGGCTAAAAATAGCACCCACCAATGAAGCCGCTGCATCAGTTTAACAAGCCACGGGAGGCTAACGTATGAGTGATTTTCATCAAAATGGTGTGATTACCGATTTTCACAACTTAACCCGTCGGCCGGTTGAAGCGCTTGAACAGGAGCTTTGCCAGTTTGCCAAGCGCCGCCCAATGGGGCTGATATTACCCTCGCTTTTTTCTGAACTGGAAGGACCAGCACTGTCGGCCATTGTGGATGAGCTGGTGAAAGTGCCTTATCTCAATGAAATTGTCATTGGTTTAGACAGGGCAGATCGTGACCAGTTTTTATATGCGCGCGAGTTCTTTTCACGCTTACCCCAGCACACTCGCATTTTATGGAATGACGGCCCGCGTTTACGCGCCATCGACCAAGAATTAGAGAGCCACGGCTTAGGGGCTTTAGAGCCAGGGAAAGGAAGGAACGTATGGTATTGCGCTGGTTATGTGCTGAGTTCAGGCCGTTCCAGCGCTATTGGTCTTCACGATTGCGATATTCTTACCTACGACCGAGGCCTTCTGGCAAGGCTTATGTATCCCGTCGCGAACCCCCGGTTCAATTACAGTTTTTGTAAAGGCTACTACCCGCGTATCGCTGAAGGAAAGCTCAATGGGCGCGTTTCTAGGTTAATGGTGACGCCGCTGTTACGGGCTTTGAAAACCGTCTGTGGACCGCTGCCTTATTTGGATTATCTAGACAGTTTCCGTTACCCCTTGTCCGGCGAGTTTGCTATGCGCAGTGACGTACTTGAAGGTATACGCATTCCCGCTGATTGGGGATTAGAAATCGGCGTTTTGTCTGAGCTGCAGCGCAACTACTCGCATCGTCAGCTGTGCCAGGTTGATATTGCTGACGCCTATGATCACAAGCATCAGCCCATTAGCGAAGAGGATGCAACGGGCGGTTTGAACCGAATGAGTCTGGATATCGCTAAAGCGCTGTACCGGAAGTTGGCTACCCAAGGGATTAGCTTTAGCAGTGAAGATTTTAGAACCCTTAAAGCGACTTACTACCGGTTAGCATTAGACCTCATTGAAGCCTACGATCACGACGCGACGATGAATGGGCTAAGTTTGGACCGCCATTGTGAAGAACAGGCGGTAGAGTTATTTGCCAGTAATTTGCTGGAAGCAGGCAACCTGTTTTTAGACAACCCCCGCGAGCGTCCTTTTATTCCCAGCTGGAACCGTGTGCAGGCGGCTATGCCTGACGTACTAGCTCGCATGCATGAAGCAGTTGAGCTTGATAACCAAGGTAAAGTGTAACGTCTTAAATCGCCTAGTTCGTCATTCCATAGATTAGCATTAGAGAGTAACAGCACCTCGCAGGCAGCGGGGTGCTGTTTTTTTTTGCAAAATCGATTCTTTCAATAGTGCTTTTATATCTCACTATGCAACTTAGCGATGCGCAACCTTGACCACACTCAAGAAACAGTCTTAAATTCCAAAGAAGTATAAACATATAACCATTTATGGTCTATGATGAGTGCACAGCAGCATCACTACTTGCCATTAGTTGGAGGCATAGCATGCAACGCCCGATCGTTACCCATTTTTTTGATGAACCCACCAACACCTTTAGTTATGTGGTGCAGGATCCCGATAGTCATGCCTGCGCTATCCTAGATTCGGTGCTGGATTTCGACTACGCCGCAGGGCGTACAGATGTACGTTCTGCAGATGACATTATTGAATTTATTCGCGATAACCGTCTTGAAGTGGCATGGATTTTAGAAACCCATGTGCATGCTGATCACCTCTCAGCAGCGCCCTATTTGCACCAAACGCTGGGTGGAAAAACGGGGATTGGCGCACGTATTGTCGATGTGCAGGAAATTTTTGGTAAAGCGTTTAATGCGGGCACCGAGTTTGCTCGAGACGGCAGCCAGTTTGATGCCCTATTCAATGAAGGTGACACCTTCACTATTGGCAATCTTCAGGGCTACGTTCTGCATACTCCGGGCCATACGCCTGCCTGCCTAACGTATGTAATAGGCGATGCGGCTTTCGTTGGCGACACACTGTTTATGCCAGATTATGGTACCGCCCGCTGTGACTTTCCCGGCGGTGATGCACGCACGCTATACCGCTCTATCCAAAAAGTGCTGGCGCTACCGGCGCAAACACGGCTGTTTTTATGCCATGACTATAAAGCACCAGGTCGAGACGTTTACCAACACGAAACCAGTGTTGAAGAGCAGCGTGAGGCGAATGTTCATGTGCACGAAGGCATCAGCGAAGACGAATTCGTAAAAATGCGCACAGAACGGGATGCCACGCTGGGTATGCCTAGGCTCATTATCCCGTCAGTACAGGTCAATATGCGCGCAGGCGAAATGCCGCCTGCCGAGGATAACGGCGAGGTCTACCTGAAAGTACCCATCAACCGCTTTTAACTGATTTATAAACTAATTTTTATTATTAAGGAGCTAAAGATGAAAGCAAATGTTGGCGGTATCGATAAAGTGGCGCGAATCGTTGTCGGTCTAGTGCTAATTGTGCTGGCAATCACCGGCACTATTGGCGTGTGGGGGTGGGTTGGCATTGTGCCGCTTGCCACAGGGCTATTTAATTTTTGCCCGCTGTATCCTTTGCTGGGTATCTCAACCTGCAAAAACAAGCATTAATTACAGGCAAGGAGTGTAAGCCGTGGACTGGATGGCAAGCCTGCAAGGGCTCGTTGGTGGTGTGTTGATAGGGCTATCAGCGGTATGGCTGATGGGAGCCTTAGGGCGCATCGCTGGCATTAGCGGCATCATCGGAAACTTAATAACCCAGCGCCCTCTGGGCGACAGCGCTTGGCGGCTGGCCTTTTTGGTTGGACTGATCAGTGGTCCGTTGCTAGTCATGGCACTAGGTGGTGGGTTAGGTAATGTAGCCGATGCCCCCGGTTCAGTGATTGGTGCACCAGCAGGGGGTGTACCGCTGATGCTGGTGGCAGGGCTGCTAGTAGGCCTCGGTACTGGGCTTGGTAGCGGCTGTACCAGTGGGCATGGCGTTTGTGGCTTGGCACGTCTATCAACCCGTTCCATGGCCGCCACCGGCGTATTCCTACTTGTCGCGATAGCGACCGTTTATGTAACGCACCATGTGATCGGAGGTGGCGCATGAGCGAGATAAGTAAGCGTACTCATGCCGTGAAAAACAGGGGTGTCGTGAAAATTGCGGCTGGCTACCTCGCGGGGTTGCTTTTTGGACTTGGGCTTGCGATCTCTGGCATGACGGACCCAGCGCGAGTGATTGGCTTTTTAGATGTGGCTGGCGCTTGGGACCCCACACTGATGTTTGTGCTAGGGGGGGCGGTCGTTACCGCATTCGTGGGTTACCGGGTTGTCTTTGCTCGTGGTGAGCCATTATTTAGCGGCAGTTTTCAATTGCCTACGAAGCAAACACTCGATGGTAAATTGTTGGGCGGCGCAGCGCTGTTTGGCATCGGCTGGGGCCTTTCTGGCTATTGTCCTGGCCCTGCTATTGCGTCTGTAGGTGGGTTGTCTATACCTCTACTGGCGTTATTGATTGCGATGGTAGCAGGCTGGTTTATCGCAAAACGTATCAGCTAAAGCATCACATATCGTCCGTTACTATCGCCCTTGTCTGCCCAGACAAGGGCGTTTTTATAGCTGGTTTTTATAACTGGTTTTTATAGCTGGTTTTTATAAACAGATTGATGACACAGCCCGCTAGCTTAATGCTGGGTTAATGTGTATTTGCCATGCTAGCTGCAATAAAAGGAAAACCGCTTATGCACGTCTTGCTCATTGAAGATGACCCGCTTGTCGCATCAGGAATACGTTCCGGTTTGATGATGTACGACTTTGTCGTCGATCATGTTTCCACGATTCAAGCCGCGCGACAAACCATGCAGTCAGTTACCAGCGATCTAGTCATTCTTGATCGTGGCCTTCCCGATGGTGATGGTCTTCAGTTACTGCAATCGTGGCGCGAGCAGGGTATTGCCACTCCGGTATTAATGTTGACAGCGCGCGATGCGATACGAGACCGCGTCGATGGATTGCAGTGCGGGGCCGACGACTACTTGGTAAAGCCCTTTGATCTTGATGAGTTAGTGGCACGCCTCCATGCGTTGCTTAGGCGAGTATCTGGTCGTAGCCAGGGCCTAACGGTCCATGGCGCGTTAACGCTAGATCCTAATGCGCGTGAAGTAAAAGTTTCTGGTCATCTAGTAACGCTATCGCGGCGAGAGCTGGTGCTTTTGGAGGCCTTTTTGCATTCGCCGCGTAGCGTGCTCTCTGCCGATCAGCTTAAAGATAGTCTTTATGGGCTGAGTGATGATGTAGAGAGCAATGCGCTAAACGTGCATATCCACCATCTGCGTAAAAAACTCGGCAGTGGAGTTATTGAAACGGTGCGAGGGTTGGGCTATCGGTTAGGCAAACCTGAGGCGGTTCATCTTCCAGGCTCACCCCATAAGGGGCAGCAATGAGTTTGCGTGCTCGCCTATTACTCACCCTGGGGGTGTCGCTAGCGTTGCTGTGGGGCGTTGCCGCCGCTTGGTTGCTCAGTGATTTAGAAAAAAAGTTTGTGGAAACACTAGACCAGCGCCTTGCCCAATCCGCTCGAATGGTAGCGGGCTTGGTGCTTCAACTGCCTGAAGATGTTTGGGAACAGAGTCAGACGCGCTCACTGTCTATTCCCCCTATTGAGGGGTTAGCCTGCCAGGTTCACTCACCGCGTGGCGATATTATCGCCCGCACCCATGCCAATATGGACACCATACTGGCACCGGGTGAGCGTGGTCATGCATATCGTCAAGAAGGCGATACGACATGGCGTGTCTTTACTTATGAGCGAGGCGATCTCGTCATTACTACCGCCGATCGAATGGATGAGCGGGACATGCTGCTTAGCGATGTGTTTCGCGTCGCTGTTGTGCCGTTTGTCGTGGCGTTGACAGGCAGTTTGATTGCGCTGTGGGTAGTGGTCTGGCGTGGATTGGCCCCGCTATCAAGGCTGCGTGAATCGCTTGCCAGTCGTCATCCGGAAGCATTGGCACCAGTGTCTACCTATGGCGTACCGAAAGAGATCAAACCGCTGATCGATACGCTCAATGGCCTGCTGGTGAGAATCCAGCAAACCATCGTTCGCGAGCAGCGTTTTACCAATGATGCCGCACATGAGCTGCGTACTCCTTTGACCGCGATTAAAACTCATCTCCAGGTCGCGCAGCGTGCAGAAGGTGACGTCGCCAAAGAAGCGCTCCGTTGTGCCGAGGCGGGGGTTGTTCGTCTAGCGCATACGCTGGATCAGCTGCTGACATTGGCAAGAGTTGAGGGGCGTATGCGCTTTGACGACGGCGAACCAAGCCAGGTGGCAGAGATTGTAGAGTTCGCTATCGCCGACAGTGTAGCAACCGCAGGACAGTGCCAGCCTCCCGCTCACGTTCCCCATGTGTGCGTAGCCATGCCGAGAGAATTAGCAATAACCGCCCTGCGTAACCTACTGGATAACGCGCTGCACCATGGCGCAGATGATTTGCCTGTGGTGCTCACCGTGCAGCCTTCCCCTGATCAGCGTCACGTAACGTTCACCGTGCATGATCAGGGAAGCGGTGTAGATGAGGCTACACTGAAACAATTAACCCAACGCTTTTGGCGTGTCAGCAAGCAGCAAGGGAGTGGTTTGGGTTTGGCGATTGTGGCGGCAATTGTTGAGCGTTTTGGTGGCTGGGTGAGCTTTGAAAACGTTGAGAGCGGCGGCTTTAGCGCTCACCTATCTATCCCTATTTTGCCTGACCCTATTTTATTCACCTCTTCGTTGCCTACCCCTACTGGCGGTGACTGAGGGGACAGGAAGAGGCGATTGGATAGCGTTCGCTTAGCCATAACAGCCAGAACGTAGTAAGTGAGCATGGAAATAACCACGAGATAAACAAATAACGACCGGCAGTCAGGGGGAAATATGAATAAAAAACAGTGGGGCAAGTTTAGCTTGCTGATAGGGGCCAGCTTTGTCGGTGCCAGCACCGTTGCTGGCAGCGTTTTTGCCGAAACGGGTGATGCAGAACGCGGCCAAGCTGCCGCGGCGACGTGTATTGCCTGCCACCAAGCTAACGGCAGCGGAATGAATATACCTGGTGGTGAGTCATGGCCGCGTTTGGCAGGGCTTAATGCTGATTACATCGCTAAGCAGCTACATGATTTTAAAGAGGGGCGGCGCCAAAACGCTACCATGATGCCCTTTGCTAACATGCTCAATGACCAGCAAATAGCGGATGTTGCCGCTTACTATAGCCAAATGCCCATAACGCCAGGCCAAGGGGGGGATGATGCTGATGAGGCTTTATTAGCTCGTGGCGAACAACTGGCTGAGCGTGGAGATTGGGATGCTTATATTGTGTCATGTAAAAGCTGTCACGGACCGGGTGGCACGGGCGTTGGTGAAGAGTTCCCCGGCATTGCAAGCCAGCATGCAGGCTATATAAGCAACCAGCTGCATGCTTGGCAAAATGATGAGCGCAGTAATGATCCTCAGAATTTGATGGGGGCTATTGCTAAGCGTATGAGTGATGAGGATATCCAAGCGGTGTCTGCATGGTATGCCACCCAGGATGTTAGCGCTCAAACCGACAGTGAAGAAGGGGAGACAGCACAATGAATTTGCATAAAAAGCGTCTCGTGTTAGCGCTAACAGGCTGTTCATTAGCCACAGGTATCGTGGTCAGTGCCTTCGCTGCCAATGAGGCAGCCACAACGGATGAAATGCCTTACCAAGGGTTAGTGGAGCTTGGCTTTCCTGCCCCGCAAGAAGGCGAGCTAGTTCACGTTCCACCGACCATGGCAGACCTGGAAGAGGCTGATATTCACCCAGAGCTGAAAAAAGTCATTCGTTATGGCTACGACTTATTCACCAATACCCAGCAACTGCGTGGTGAAAATGTTTATAACGATATGAACTGCTCTAGCTGTCACTTAGGTGAAGGGCGTCAACCGTTTAGTGCACCGGTGTGGGCAGCAGCGGTCACGCTTCCTGACTTCAGGGGTAAAAACCAACACGTTAACAACCTTGAAGAGCGCATTGCTGGCTGCTTTGCTTACTCGATGAATGGTACGCCGCCTGAGTACGGCAGTGACGAGATGCTTGCGCTGAGTGCTTATCATCAATGGCTGGCTACGGGAGCGCCTATGTACCCCAGTCAGCCAATTTATGGCCGTGGCTTTCCTGCGCCAGATGAGCCAGCTGAAGCCCCTGATTACGCGCGTGGCGAAGTCGCATATCAGGAAAACTGTGCCATTTGCCACCAAGAAGACGGCTCTGGGCACTATGAAAACGGCGAGTACGTTTTTCCAGCGCCTTGGGGGGATGGCTCTAATAACTGGGGCGCAGGCATTGTTAGGGTAGATACTGCCGCAGGGTTCATTTACAACAATATGCCGCTCGGTCAACCGCGCTCGCTAAGCGATCAAGATGCTTGGGATATTGCCTATTACATGAGTAGCCAAGAGCGCCCGCAAGACCCTCGCTATACGGGAGATATTGTCGAAACCGCTGAGCGCTTCGGGCCTACTTTCCACAAACGCTCGCTCTACGGGCAAACCCGTGAAAATGATGGTCATGTACTTGGTGACCATGACAATTTCGGCGAGAAAGGCGACATCGAGCCTTGGAACGTAGGCATGCCCCGTTTCGAAAGCTTAGCTGACGAATAATCGGCCTGACGGGCTGCGCTCTAAGCATCGCAATACGCGTATCAGGGAAACCAGTAGCCCGTGGTGTGATAACACCACGGGCTACTGGTTACGAAGAGAACGTTGAGTGGAAGCAGCCGTACCTAGCCGCAGCCCTAAGACGGTGTCATGGACGGTACTAAGGCGCTTCACTACCCATCATTTCAATCATGCGCTCTTCGCTTGGCAGGCCTTGAATCCTATCAATACGTACATCACCGTTGTCTGTTTCGCGTAGGAATGCGCTGGTAGGCGTAGCGTAAAGGCCTAACTCCTCAAACAGCTGGTTATTGGCATATACCTGCTCTTCAATATCTCTTGGCTGTGCGCTCGCTGAAAGCGAATCGCCTTTGCTATGGTTATGTAGCGCGGTTGAAGGGTCGTCTGCGCCTAGCAGCGTGGCTGCTAGGGCAGGGCTATTTGGCGCTAAAATACCGACCATAATATGACGCAGTTGCACGTCACCTGCTTCTACCCAGGGGCGGCTTTGTTCCCAAAGTTGGCGGCAGTAGGGGCAGTTGGCATCAGTAAACGTGTAGATCACCCGCGGAGCATCCTTATCACCATCTTGGATCCAGTGACTCTCTTCTAGCAGTTCCCAGGTTTGCGCTTCTAAAGGAGCTCGAACGTGTTCGTCTAACTGTGCTTCGGTAAGGTCGTTGCCTTGACTGTCCATCAGCGTACCGACAACGGCATGTTCGCCATCAGGGGTTAAATAAATCGCCATATCCTGACCCTGGACGCTAGCACCGTAACCGCGCATGCCCCCTGGTGCCTCAAACTGACCGTGAATTGTTAAACCTTGGTTGGCTAACGCTTGCACTGGTGCAGGTAGTTCTTCGGCATAGCCAACCGATGTGGCGCCAATACTTGTTAATAGTAACAAGCTGCTTAAACGTGTCAGGGAAAAGTAGTTCATGGGGAGGTCCTTATATAAAAATTAAGCAAGGTAAACCGCTGATGAAATGGGCCCATGTAAGAGGGTGTCTCAACGTAAACGTTCCAAACCTTGGTGAAGGGTGGCTCGGGAGAGTTCACCAAAATGGGTGTTAAGCAACTTTCCTTCCGCGCTGTAAAAAAGGGTGGTCGGCATGGCATGAGCCCCCGTCGCTTCTCCCAGTGCATTGCGTTGGTCAAGCCACACATTATCCAGTGAAAGATCATGCTGGTGCATAAACGCTTCGATGTGTTGGGCATCTTCCCCTTGGTTTACGAATACAAAGGTAATGCCTTGTTCGGCGTTCTGCGCTTCTTCAAAAACAGGCATTTCACGAATACAAGGGGGGCACCAACTTGCCCAAAGATTAACCACGATAGGCTGCTGCGTCTGGTGAGCAAGTTGAGGTAGATTGGTAGATTGGCCACTTAGGTCGACTAGCGGCGTGTTTGGGAGAGGGCGCGACTGTTGCTCAATTAAGGCGGTGCTACCAACGATAAGACCCCAGGTTAGGCCGCCCGCCAGCAAAGCGCCACTTAAAGGCCTGCGCTGACGAGAAGAGCGCCACAGCACCCAGCTGGCATAGCCAAGACCGGCAATTATACCGCCTGTTAAATCAAAGCCACCGTCTCGAATGTCAAACCGAGCAATAATGCCATCATATGCGCCCCAGTACCGCACAACAAATACTACTCGCGCGGCAATAAAGGCGATAAAAAACACCGTTATGAGTGTGTCGCTCACCGCGACATTGTGCCGCCGCCCTAGTAGCGCCCCCACTAAAAGTGCCATCAAAAAAGCCATGACCAACACAAGCTGATGAAGACTGAACCCCAGGGGGCCAATGGCGATACTCTGCTGCAGCATAGTTAACCGTTTTAGTTAATGATTAATGCTGCAGTATCTCAGCCGTAGATTATTTGACGATTATATTGCCCGCTGCTGAGACGTTATGCCGCAACGCATGTTTCAAGCATCCGTTACCATCCATCGTATGGCGTAAGGTGGTAACGCAGTCTCTTCACCAGCGTTTTGTTGGTCTAAAGCACGCCACGCATGATGGCTAAGCGCTCGTTCAAGCGCCTCTCCCACCTTATCTAATGGCAGCAGTGTATCGGTTACGTTAAATAGGGCTAATAAACGGCGGCCGTCACTGAGGGGGCCTCGCTCAATAGCAAGTAACTCTGGGGGCGTGGGCAGCACGCGCTGCGCAGCATGGGGATGGAAGCAGGGTTCTGACCGGCGTTGTTCGAGCAGACGACTAAGTGCATGAAACACATCGTGGGTCGGTGTTGAGGGGCTTTCGAGTAATAGCGCTAGCTCATCACGCTGCCAGCGGCGGCGATTAATTGAACGTAAGCGGCCGCTGCGCTCTACCCCTTCGACATCGTTAAGGGTGCCTGTCAAGGTATGGATATAAAGGGCGGGAATGCCCTGAAGCGTAAGCATGATGGCTTGGCTGCAAAGGAAGCGGGCAATTTGCCAAGGGTCTGGCCCTCGACGTGTGCCGCGCATGGCTTCAAACCAGGTGATATTGATTTCGTAAGGCGTATCGCTGCCATCAGGATTGCTACGCATACTGACAAAGCCACCAAAGCGATGCATCAGTTCTAGCAGCGCATCTCGCTCATGGTCAGGAAGCAAGCCCTCTAAAGGACGCACGCCAATACCATCATGACTGGCAGTGAAATTTAAATAAGTACACTGCTTAGGCAGTACCGGCAGGCTAGCAAGCCAGGACTGCAGAGTGGTCGCTTCACCGCGCGTGAGCGTATGTAGCAGCAGCGGTGGCAATGCGAACTGATAAACCATATGGGCTTCGTCGGGTGCGCCATTGGCAAGTCGCTCCAGGCCAAAGTAACTGATGTTTTCTGCGTGAGGAACATTGGTCTCGGTAATTAGCAGCGTGCCCGGTGATATTTCATCGACAATGGCGCGCAGTAAACGCACGACGGTGTGTGTCTCTGGAAGATGAATGCACGATGTTCCCAAACGTTTCCATAAAAATGCCACAGCATCCAGGCGAATGATACGCACGCCCTGTTGGAGGTAAAACAGCAAAATGCCAACAAATTCTAGCAATACGTCAGGATTTTCAAAATTTAAGTCGATCTGATCTTCCGAGAAGGTTGCCCATACATGGCGGGTTCCCCGACGCGTAGAAATAGGCACGAGCAAGGGGCTGCTGCGTGGTCTAATTACCTGGGAAACATCAGTTTCCGGTTCAACCTCAATAAAGTAATCGCGGCCTGGCAGGCTGCCGGTTAAATAATCAACAAACCAGAGCGATTCGCGAGACACGTGGTTAAGCACTAAATCTGCCATCACGTCGTAGTGGCTGGCCAGTTCGCGTATGTGCTCCCAGTTACCCAGCTCTGGATTAACCTCTCGGTAATGAATAACTGAGAAGCCGTCGTCGCTGCTCCATGGAAAGAAGGGCAGCACATGCACGCCGCTAATGCGCTCACCCAGATAGCGTTGAAGAAATTCATTCAGTACCGCAAGAGGGGGAGCTTCATCTGCCACAATGGAATCACCGTAACTAATGATCCACTGATCTTTTTCGCTCCACGTTGGTGCATGATCCTCTTCTCCCGCGGTAATTTCTGTTACGGGTGGAGCCGTTGATACGTGACGAAAGTGCTCAATGTGCTGTCCAAGGCGGCGCTGTACCTCGCTGGCGCGGGGGCCGTAGAGGTGCGAAAGGAAGTGGTAGACCGTCTGCTCAAATGGGGTCATGGAGTGTCCTCTTAAACAACCTACGACAAACGCTGCAGCTTGTGTGCCAAATCGTTACAATGCTAGGTTAACGCCGCGTTTAATAAAGCGACTATTTTTGCTTGCAAGTGCCTCTTTACTGCATATCGTTGTAGCGCGTGGCGACTTTACTGCTAACAATAGTTCATAATATGCCGATAAGTGCCGTTCTCTGCACAGGCTGACACGCTGCACGTACTGACAACAGGTTGACTGCCATGCATTGCCCTTTTTGTGGTGCTAATGATACTCGAGTGACCGACTCGCGGCTGGTAGCCGACGGTGACCAGGTGCGCCGTCGTCGCCAATGCGCTAGCTGTCAAGAACGCTTTACTACCTATGAAACCGCAGAACTCATCATGCCGAGAGTTGTGAAATCCGATGGCTCACGGGAAACGTTTAACGAGAGTAAGCTGCGGGCAGGCATGTTGCGTGCGCTTGAAAAGCGCCCAGTCAGTGCCGAGGCAATAGAAGCTGCCGTTGAGCGTATTCGCCAATCGCTTCGTGCCCGTGGAGATCGCGAAGTCAACGCGCGGGATATCGGTGAAGCCGTCATGAAAGCGTTAAGCAAGCTCGACCAGGTCGCCTATATCCGCTTTGCATCGGTATACCGTAAATTTCAAGATTTAGACGAATTTCGCGCTGAGATAGACCGCCTTTCTCAAGATCCTGGTGATCATCTTGCATCCGCCCCCAGCGACCCACATCGCGGAGAGGGTTGATGAAAGAGTCGATAAAAGAGCCGATGGAAGAAGGGTTCACTAGCGCTGACTATCACTTTATGGCGCGTGCCTTGCAACTAGCGGCTAAGGGTCTTTATACAACCGACCCTAACCCTCGAGTGGGCTGCGTTATTGTCCGTTACGATCAACACACTGAAGGGCAAGTGGTGGGTGAGGGGTTCCATCTGCGTACCGGAGAGCCTCATGCAGAAATTCATGCGCTTAACGCAGCGGGTATAAAAGCGGAAGGTGCCACTGCCTACGTCACGTTGGAGCCTTGCTCCCATACGGGACGCACAGGCCCTTGTGCTGTTGCGTTAGCGGATGCTCGCGTTGCACGAGTGGTCGTGGCCATGGTTGATCCTAACCCCCGCGTTAGCGGTAGCGGTATCCAGCGGCTACGGGATGAGGGTATCCAGGTGGAGTTTGGCCTGTTAGAGCAGGATGCACGTGGATTAAACCCTGGTTTTATTTCGCGTATGCAGCGCAAACGTCCTTTTGTACGCTTAAAAATGGCCATGAGTCTTGATGGTCGTACTGCCATGGGGTCAGGAGAGTCGCAGTGGATTACTGGGCCAGAGGCGCGTAGCCAAGTGCAGCGTCTGCGCGCTCGATCAAGCGCTATTTTAAGTGGCGTTGAGTCCGTTATTATGGATGATTCACGGCTGACAGTGCGCGCGGAACAGCTGGCGCTTGATAATGCAGAGGCGGTCAGTCAGCGCCAGCCGCTGCGTGTCATCTTAGATTCACGCCTGCGTCTACCGCTAGCGGCAGCCTGCCTTCGTGAACCAGGGCGCACGTTGATTATTACCACCGAACATCACAGTGACGAAAAACGTCAAAAGCTGGAAGCTGCGGGTGCGCTTATTAAGGTAATGCCTGCGGATCAAGAAGGTCGAATCGACCTCGCCAACATGCTGAGCTGGCTAGCTGAGCATGAGCAGATAAACGAACTGCTCGTTGAAACCGGTGCTACTTTAGCAGGCGCGCTGTTAGAGGCGAACGCGGTGGATGAGCTGCAGTTGTTTGTCGCGCCAACGCTGTTGGGGGGTGAAGCTCGACCACTATTTGCGTTGCCCGGTATGACCCGTATGGCTGACCAAAAACGTTTGACTATTAAAGAAATTCGCGCCGTTGGGAGTGATTGGCGAATAATCGCTGAACCTCGCACTGACTAGCGCACAGGGCCAGAGCAAGGTACCCTGACGCGCGAAATCGCATGTATTGCGACCACTTATTTTGGAGATTCCATGGCGCATTCCTCTTCAGAGGGTTTGTCCCCTATCGCTGAGCTGGTGGAAGATATCCGCCAGGGCAAAATGGTGATTCTCATGGATGATGAGGATCGCGAAAACGAAGGTGATATCATCATGGCGGCCGAAAAAGTGCAGGCCGAGCATATCAACTTTATGGCACGCTATGCCTGCGGACTTATCTGCATGCCCATGACGCGTGAGCGCTGCGAACAGCTTAACCTTCCGCTGATGGTGCGTGACAATGGCTCTGGGTTTGGCACTAAGTTTACGCTCTCCATTGAAGCGACCGAAGGGGTGACCACCGGCATCTCCGCAGCCGATCGTGCCCGCACGGTACAAGCCGCAGTGGCAGCAAATGCCAAGCCGACAGATATTGTACAGCCCGGCCATATTTTTCCGCTGATGGCCGAGCCGGGTGGTGTTTTGCGCCGGGCAGGGCATACCGAAGCCGCCTGTGATTTGGCATCGCTAGCCGGATGTGACCCCAGCGGCGTCATTTGTGAAATCATGAATGACGATGGCAGTATGGCACGTCGTCCTGAGCTTGAAGTGTTCGCCAAAAAGCATGGTATTAAAATTGGCACAATTGCCGATTTAATCCACTATCGTATCGTTAATGAGCAAACCGTTGACCCGGTCGAAACCACCAGCGTGATGACGGCCCATGGGGAGCTGGCGCTGCATGTGTTCCGTGACCGCATACAGGGCGCTCATCATTTAGCCTTGGTTAAGGGGCAACCGACCCCAGAACAGCCCACTACTGTGCGTGTTCACTTAGCGGATACGCTACGTGATATTGTGGGGTTAATGAAAGGTGAGCAGTGCCGTTGGGATGCTCATCGTGCCCTGAAAGAGATCGCGGATGCACCTTCGGGTGTCTTTGTGCTGATTGATGATGGTCGTCCCCATCAGGATTTAAAAGATCAACTGGATATTTTTCTGGACCGCGTGCGTCAACCGCGCACCAGCGATTCAGACGGTTCAGGTAATTATTTAACGATTGGTACTGGCTCGCAAATCCTACGCTACCTAGGGGTAGGTAAAATGCGGCTACTCAGCTCACCGTGGAAATTCTCGGCGCTCTCTGGTTTTGATCTCGAAGTGGTTGAGCGCTTGGGACCTAATGACACGGCGTATGAGCCAACTTCTCAGCAGGAATAAATTGATGCAATCCCTTTCGCAAGTTGAAGGTACTTTTGTAGATGTCGATGGCCGTTATGTCATCGTTGTAGGTCGTTTCAATCACCATGTGGTGGATAGCCTGGTGGAAGGCGCTATCGATAGCCTGACGCGCCATGGCGTTGATGCGGACAATATTCACCTTGTCCACGTCCCCGGTGCTTGGGAGCTACCGCTGGCAGTAAAGCGCGTGCTTAAAGTCATGAAGCCCGATGCTGTTATCGCGCTGGGCGCGGTTATTCGTGGAGGCACGCCGCATTTTGAATATGTGGCTGGTGGCTGTAATACCGCCATTAACCACCTCCAGCTTGAGTTTGATACACCGGTGGCAAACGGGGTGTTGACCGTTGAGTCAATCGAACAAGCAATCGAGCGAGCGGGCACCAAAGCAGGTAATAAAGGTACGGAAGCGGCAATGGCAGCGATGGAAATGGTATCGTTGCTGCGCGCATTGCCGTTAGGAGATAACCAATGAGTGAACGTCGTGAGCGTAAGCCTTCTGCTGCACAGCTAGGGCGCCACGCCGCACGTGAGCTGGCGGTTCAAGGGATTTACCAGTGGCAAATGACGGGTAAATCAATCACCACTATCGAAGCTGAGTTTCGCAGCCAAGTAGCGGATGATGACCTAGAAGATTACGAAAACTGGGTAAAAGTAATGGAAATCGCTGACAAAGCGCTTTTCCATGAATTACTGCATAATACGGTCAGTTTCAAAGCAGAGTTAGACCGTGAAATTGCCCCATTGCTCGACCGTCGCCTAGAAGATCTTGACGCCGTTGAGTTAGCTATCCTTCGTTTGGGCGCCTACGAGCTGTCTCGGCGGATGGAAGTGCCCTATCGCGTAGTGATTAACGAAGGCGTTGAGCTGGCCAAATCTTTTGGTGCCACCGACGGCCATAAATACGTAAACGGTATTCTCGATAAGCTGGCAAATCGCTTACGAAGTGCCGAGGTCAGTGCTCGCCGTCTGTAAGGCAAGCCTTCTGATAATACGTTTAAGGGGCCTTTGTGCTTGGCGAATTTGAACTGATTCAGCGCTACTTCATGTCGCCGCAGGAGGCGCACGCGACAGCCGGTATAGCGCTTGAAAATGGCGACGATGCAGCGCTTTTAGTGCCCCAAGCAGGTCAGCAGCTTGTGGTTAGCGTTGATACATCGGTGAGTAATGTCCATTTCCCCCACGATGCCCCAGCACATGCGATAGGGCACCGTGCTTTGGCAGTGGCACTCAGCGACTTAGCCGCGATGGGAGCAACGTCCCGGTGGTGTCTGATGGCGCTAACGCTGGATAAGAGTGCCTTTGTTGATCGCGATGCTGCTGAGCAGTGGTTAGCAGGGTACGCGAAAGGATTTCATGCGCTTTGCCAGCAACATTCCACCGCCCTGGTTGGAGGGGATGTCACCTCTGGGGCATTGACCATTGGTGTCACGGTGATGGGCGAAGTGCCAACAGGTGATGCGTTGACCCGTTCAGGCGCAAGCGTGGGAGATGTCATTGCGGTGACGGGTGCGCTTGGCGGGGGAGCCGGTGGCCTAGCCCTTTGGCGCCAGGGTGAACGCGATCTTTCGCACCCGCTGCTAACCCGCTACTTGTTGCCACAACCTCGTTTAGCAGCAGGTGTGGCATTACGCGGTCTTGCAACCGCAGCATTAGATGTTTCGGATGGCTTGCTGGCAGATTTGTCGCACTTACGCAACGCGTCTGAAGTGGGTTGTGCACTAGCGCTAGATGCACTGCCGTTAGCGAATGGGTTACATGAGACGTTAGGCCACGATGGTGCGATAAAAGCCGCGCTAACGGGGGGGGACGACTACGAGCTACTGGTGACACTTTCACCACGCAATATCGCTATTGCTCAGCAGCGACTCTCTGACCTTGGCCTGTCACTAACTGTAATAGGCCGCTGTACAGAAACGCTAGGCGTGACTGGTGTTGATGCCAGTGACTACGAAGGATGGCAGCATTTTAGCGGGGAAGCGCCATGAACCGAGCACCAGCGAGCGTTTGGCGTCGGCCAACCCATTTTTTTGCCTTTGGTCTGGGCAGTGGTGCAGTGCCCTGGGCACCAGGCACCTTCGGGACGCTAGCGGCTATTCCTTTCTACTGGATGATGGCCGACCTGCCCTTGAGCTGGTATCTCGGCATTGTATTTGCCGCCTTTGTCGTTGGGGTTTGGTTATGCGATAAAACCTCCCATGACTTAGGTGTGCACGATCACTCTGGTATTGTTTGGGATGAATTTGTTGGCTACTGGATCACCATGGCGGCCGTACCCTTTTCATGGGAAGCAGCGCTCTGGGGGTTCATTGTTTTTCGTATCTTCGACGTGTTCAAGCCATGGCCTATCCGCTGGGCTGATCGGCGTGTTGCCGGTGGATTTGGCATTATGATTGATGATGTCATGGCCGGTATCTATGCGTGGAGTACGATGCATTTATGGTTTTGGCTGCATTAAAAAATCTATCAGTATAAGCAGGCAGTACAAGAAAGCAGATGAATTACTTATATAATAATGAATGGATTCGGATAATTACTAAAAACTGATTACGCAACGTCGGTGGCGAACGTCTCCAATCGAGGGGGTGTTCAAGGAGATCGCATGCGCAAGGAACGACTGATCGTCCCTATTCTCGCGGCCCTGGCGGTGGCGTGGATGGTGGCGCAACTGCTATCGAGTATTTTGTTTGAACGCAGCCTTCGCCAAGCATTAGAAGATTTAGAAGCACGAGGCGAGTGGCGAGTTAGTCGGACGGAGAGCCGCCAAGGGTGGCTAACGTCTCAGGGAAAGCTGCTTTTATCGCCCTTGTTAGGGCGGCCATGGCGACTAGAACTCACTTACCGTGCGCGTCATGGCGCATTAAGTACTGATGTTGAAGGAACGCTTCTGCCCCGTTTAGACAGCGTTTTGCAAAAAGCCGTGGGCGAAGTCTCTGCACCGTCCATTCCACGTTGGCAAGGGCGCTACCACACGGTAAGCGGCCATAGCGAACTGCGTTTAGCGCTGGCTCCCTTTGTGATTCAACAAAACGGCCGTGAATTATCGGTCCGTGGAGCCAGAATGCGTCTGGAGGGCGTATTTGGTGATTGGCGGTTGCGCGCGCTGCTTGATCAGCTCACGTTAACCGATGGCCCCGCTCAGCTGACGATGGGGCCTTCCTCCCTTGAAAGCCGTTATACCTATATTGACGATGCCTATCATTTTGCTCAACGCGACCACCTGCATGTTGAGTCGTTATCGCTTCACTATCCTGCTTATGATATTCACCTTTCGCCACTCGATGTTCACAGCCACATGGTGCTCGATGAACAAGAGCTTCGTCTCAATGGCGAGCTAATCATTGGCGAAGTTAGCGTTCCTAGTGAGGCTCCTGATACGCCGCTATTAAGTGGCCGAATACACGCGGAACTTTCACGTTTAAATGCAGATGCCGTGCGCGAAACGTTCTTACAACTGCGCCAGGAAGCCGCGTGGGGTGATGCCAGTCTTCCCATGGCGGAAGGGTTATTGGTTCGTTTGGCCCCCAATTTGATGGGGGTGTTACATGACTCACCTCGCTTAGACATTACAACAGTGGCGATCGAGAGCCCACTCCTAGGCATCACTGTTAATGCGGATGGCGCACTCTTTTTTGATGCGCGTCGGCTTGATGAGCTGACTATAACAGAGTTGACTACACCAGAAGAGCGCGCCCGCTGGCTAGATCGTGTTGATGGTGATTTTACCTGGTACGATGCACCTACCGTGGCAGCTCTTTGGCTAGGGCTTCCCCTTGGTACGCGAGAATTGGAGTTTGACGTGATTCGTGGTGAATTGCGTGTTAATGGGCGTCCTATGCCTCAACTTTGGCCTCAATAAGTCTCTAGTCTCTTTGCTTTATAGCTTTGTATCAGCCCTCTCTATCAGCCCTCTCTAATGGTGTTAAGGGTTGAAGTTTCTACTGTGTGCCCACATCCCTTAAACATTATTAAGCGGACTGATCCGCTAGCTATTGTTATGGGAGAGGCGCATGAGCGACCAGGACTACGACCGCGATCACGAGCACTTAGATTGGCTGACGGATGAAGAGTCCGACGCGCATCAAGAGCACGGTGAAGAACCACGTACTGACGATCCGCGTACTAATGATGGTAGTGAAGATCATCGTTCAGACGGTGAGAAAGTTAATTCGCTAGTGCCCGCCAGCGATATGCTTCCAGAGCGTATCTATCTGTTGCCGATTCATAATCGACCATTTTTCCCTGCTCAGGTACAGCCGCTGGTTATCAACCGCGAGCGCTGGGAAGAAACCATGCGCCGCGTGGGTAACACACCTCATCACACCATTGGTGTTGCCTTTGTTGGCGAGCAGGGCGTTGATTCTCTAAATCATGATGATTTTCCCGAGATTGGCACAGCAGTTAAAGTGCATAAACTCCAAAGCGAAGATCAACAAATCCAGTTTATCGCGCAAGGGGTTAAGCGTTTTAAAATTCAGCGTTGGCTGTCTAAAGAGCCGCCGTATCTGGTGGAAGTCAGCTATCCTAAAGAGCCAGTAGATGCTGAAAATGAAGAAACCCGTGCCTATGCAATGGCGATCATTAATGGCATCAAAGAGCTGTTGCCGATTAATCCTCTTTATGGCGAAGAGCTAAAGCATTACTTGAACCGCTTCAGCCCACATGAACCTGGCCCTCTGACAGACTTCGCAGCTGCTATAACGTCTGCCAAAGGCCCTGAGTTGCAGGATGTATTGGCCACGCTGTCAGTGGCTGAGCGAATGCATAAAGTACTCCCCCTGCTACGCAAAGAAATCGATGTTGCCCAGTTGCAAAGTGAAATCAGCGAGCAAGTCAATGCTCAAATGCAGGAACGGCAGCGCGAATTCTTCTTGCGTGAGCAGCTTAAAGTTATTCAGCGAGAGCTGGGGATTTCAAAAGACGACCGCGAAAACGATGTCGATACGTTTAGGAACCGCCTAGAGTCGCTGGTGGTACCGGAGCGCGTTCAAGCGCGTATCGATGATGAGCTTAATAAACTCAGCGTGCTAGAAACCGGCTCGCCAGAGTACGGCACTACTCGTAACTATCTTGACTGGCTAACCTCGTTACCTTGGGGCGTTACCAGCCAGGATAAGCTCGATTTGGCCCATGCCAGGGAAGTCCTCAACCGCGATCACGATGGCTTACAAGACGTGAAAGAGCGGATTATTGAGTTTCTGGCCGAAGGAACTTTTAAAGGCGACGTGGGTGGCTCGATTGTACTGCTGGTTGGCCCGCCTGGGGTCGGTAAAACCTCGATTGGACGCTCTATTGCTGAAGCATTAGGCCGTGAGTTCTATCGGTTTTCGGTAGGTGGCATGCGCGATGAGGCTGAAATTAAAGGGCATCGCCGTACTTACGTGGGCGCAATGCCCGGCAAGCTAGTGCAGGCGTTTAAAGAAGTTGAAGTCGAAAACCCAGTGATCATGCTCGATGAGATTGATAAGTTAGGCCAATCGTTCCAGGGTGATCCTGCATCAGCACTGCTTGAGGTGCTAGATCCCGAACAAAATGTCGACTTTCTGGATCACTATCTCGATGTGCGCATGGATCTTTCCAAAGTACTGTTCTTGTGCACCGCCAATACGCTGGACTCGATCCCAGGGCCGCTGCTTGATCGTATGGAGCAGATCCGTCTGTCAGGTTATATCACAGAAGAAAAGCTACAGATCGCTAAGCATCATCTATGGCCAAAGCTTCTGAAACGCGACAATTTGCCGAAAAAACGTATTAACTTAACGGATGCCGCGCTCAAGCAGGTGATTGATGGCTATGCCCGTGAGGCAGGCGTTCGCCAGCTTGAAAAGCAGCTGCATCGTATTGTTCGTAAGGCAGCAGTGAAGCTTCTCGAAGAGCAGGTAGAAACGGTAAAAATTTCGGTTAAAAACCTGGAAGAATTCCTGGGAGCACCTCTTTTCCGCAAAGAGAAAGTGCTGAAAGGCGAAGGCGTTGTTACCGGTCTTGCTTGGACTTCCATGGGAGGCGCAACACTGCCTATTGAAGCGGGCAAAGTCCATGCGCTGGATCGTGGCTTTAAACTTACCGGCAAGCTTGGCGATGTGATGAAAGAGTCCGCCAATATTGCTTACAGCTACACGCTGGGCCACCTGCAAGAGTATGGTGCCGATGCCGACTTCTTTGACTCAGCGTTTGTGCATCTTCACGTGCCCGAAGGGGCAACGCCCAAAGACGGCCCGTCGGCAGGGGTCACGATGACCACGGCATTGCTTTCGCTGGCTAAGCATCAGGCGATTAATCGCCCCTTGGCAATGACGGGTGAATTGACCTTAACCGGTCAAGTCTTACCGGTGGGGGGAATTCGGGAGAAAATTATCGCCGCACGCCGCAGCGATATTTTTGAAGTGATACTTCCAGAAGCCAATAAACGCGATTATGAAGAGCTTCCCGATTATTTGAAAGAGGGAATGACGGTGCATTTTGCGAACCGCTATCGTGATGTTGCCAATGTGGTTTTCACGTAGGTTCTTCAATCGAACGTAAAAAAACAACCGTTTAGTTAAGGCGCCGCACCGAAGAGTGCGGCGCTTTTGCATAGTTATTTAGTGGTTAAATTCCCTTGCAACACGGGATAATAGAAGCAAATCAAAATTAAAAAAGCCCCTGGGAGTTTCTGAATGCGCAATAACCAACCCGTCACTCAGCGTGAGTACACGCTTGATGACGAAGTTGTACTGATCTCACGGTCTGATTTAAAAGGCAATGTAACGTACGCGAACGCGGCGTTTGTAGAGATAAGCGGCTACACCCGTGATGAGTTAATGGGAGCGCCCCATAGTTTAATTCGCCACCCTGATATGCCTGAAGCAGCCTATGCTGATTTCTGGAAAACAATTCAGTCAGGGGCGACGTGGCAAGGAACGGTTAAAAACCGCCGTAAAAATGGTGACTACTATTGGGTGAATGCTACCGTCGCTCCGCTCCGGGATGGTGATCGCATTGTGGGGTACACCTCGGTACGTCGTAAGACAACGGCCAGCAGTATTGCGCTAGCTGAAACGGTTTATAAAGAAATCCGAGAGAAGGGTAAGTCTCGCCACTATGTATTGGCGCAAGGCGTACTTAAACGTCGCGGATTAGGGGGCATTCTTAAAAGCTTTCAGTTTACCAGTTTAAGAGCCAAGCTAACCGGTATGGTGGTCACGTCGCTGGTTTTGTTAGGGCTAGCCGGAGGCTTAGGCATGTACGGTTTAATGGTCTCTGGCGAGCGCTTGGAGTCGCTAAATCGGACGGGGCTTGAGGCGGTTGCTAATCTTCAACGTCTTGAACGTCAAGTAGGGCAGGTGGTGGCCCTGTTAGAACCCGCCGTTCGCAACCCTCGCCGTGTTGACATAGACGCGGTTGCTGGGTCTGTTGACGAGTACTCCCTGTCAATCCAAACGCTTTGGGATGGCTACCGCACCGACAGCAACGCTAGCACCGAGCGTCAGCAATCGTTTGCGTCCACGCTTTCTGCCTGGAGTGCCAGCGTGAACACCACGCTTAGCGCTATCCGTGACGCCAATGGTTTTGCGGCTTTCGAAGCCTTTAATGATGGCGTACAGCCCACCACTGAGCAGCTGCGAGAAGGCAGTAGCCAGTTAGTGAGTAATGAGCGGGCCAATGCTCAGGCGCTGGTTGAACTGGCGCAGCAGGGCCGCCAGAAAATGTTGATTG
Source organism: Vreelandella neptunia (assembly GCF_000712975.1). Taxonomy (GTDB): domain Bacteria; phylum Pseudomonadota; class Gammaproteobacteria; order Pseudomonadales; family Halomonadaceae; genus Vreelandella; species Vreelandella qaidamensis. The sequence continues at coordinate 40,837 of NZ_JHQL01000003.1, forward strand.
CCCAAGTGGTGCTGGTGGCTATTGGTTTATTACTGATGGTGGGGCTTAGCAGCATTATCTTAAGATCAGTACTGCGCAGCGTAGAAGGTGCACGTCATATTACGTTCCAAATTGCGGCAGGTAATCTAGCTGCTCGTGAACGTCGAGAAGGCAAAGATGAATTAGGCGCATTGCTTTACTCGCTGGATACCATGCGTTTTAGCCTTGCCAGCATTGTAGGGGAAGTTGAGCATCGCGTGTCCGTCGTCACTCCCGCAGTTCAGCAAATTGCTGCAGAAAATGAGGAGCTAGCATCACGCACCGAACAGCAAGCCTCCTCGTTGCAGCAAACGGCGTCTAGCATGGAAGAGATGACCTCGACGGTACAACAAAATACCGAGAGTGCCCGTCAAGCAACTGAGTTAGCGATGCAGAATACATCGAGCACTCGCGACACCCGTGAACAAATGCAGCAGTTGGTGGCAAGAATGCAGCGTATTGCCCAAAGTGCTGAAAAAATGACCGAAATGATCAGCGTCATTGATGGAATTGCTTTCCAAACCAATATTCTAGCGCTGAACGCTTCTGTTGAAGCCGCTCGTGCTGGCGAGCATGGTCGTGGTTTTGCCGTTGTAGCTAGCGAGGTTCGCAACTTGGCTAGCCGTAGTGCTACAGCAGCCCAAGAAATTCGTAAGATGATTGATAGCACAACCCAAGAAGTTAGTAGTGGTCGCGGTGCTGTCGAGCAGGCTGAACGTGCTATCGACGATGTCATGCAGCAGGTTAGTCGTGTTAGCGAGCTCATGGAGTCGATTAGCACCGCATCTAGCGAGCAAAGCAGCGGTATTGGTCAAATTAATTCAGCGATTGCGGAAATGGACAGCGTTACTCAGCAAAATGCCACCAAGGTACAAACGATTGCAGCGTCTGCTGATAATTTAGCCCTAGAAACGTTTGAGCTAGCGAATGTGGTGGGTGCTTTCCGTTTGGAAGGCGCGCAGGAAGAAAATATTCAGGTTGCTCGGGAAAAGCTACAGCAGGTTAATCAAGCGCAGCGTAAAGCATCGCTACGCTTGCCTTCACGCAACAGCTCCGCAGCGCGAGGCCTGGCTAATCAAGATGACTCACAGCAATGGGAAACGTTTTGATTTTGGTGGATAACCGCTGAGCAGGGCGCTGCGGTTGCCCTCACCATCTAGTCTACGCGTTGCGCTCATGCCACAATCTAAGGCCGCTGGATTCACTTGCCTGCCGCCAAGAATGCGGTAGGCCATGATAAAGATGTAGAGGACACCATGCCCGAGTATCGCTCCCGTACGACCACCGCTGGCCGCAATATGGCCGGTGCCCGCGCTTTGTGGCGCGCCACTGGTATGAAAGACGACGATTTTCACAAACCCATTATTGCGGTGGCGAACTCGTTTACCCAGTTTGTGCCGGGTCATGTCCACTTAAAAGATATGGGCCAGCTGGTCGCACGTGAAATTGAAAAAGCAGGTGGGGTAGCGAAAGAGTTCAATACTATCGCGGTAGATGACGGTATCGCGATGGGCCACGATGGCATGCTCTACTCATTGCCCAGCCGCGACATCATCGCCGATAGCGTTGAGTACATGTGTAATGCCCACTGTGCCGATGCGCTGGTGTGTATTTCCAACTGCGACAAAATCACCCCAGGAATGTTGATGGCGGCTATGCGTCTCAATATTCCGGTGATTTTCGTGTCAGGTGGACCCATGGAAGCGGGTAAAACCAAGCTATTAGATCACGGTCTAGACTTGGTTGACGCCATGGTGATGGCGGCTGACGACAGCGTTGACGATGAAACCCTTGCCGAAGTTGAGCGTAGTGCGTGCCCCACCTGTGGAAGCTGCTCGGGTATGTTTACCGCCAACTCGATGAACTGTTTGATGGAGGCGCTAGGGCTGGCGCTGCCGGGGAACGGTACCGTGCTGGCTACCCATTCTGATCGTCGGCGATTATTTGAAAACGCTGGCCACCGCATTGTGGAACTGGCCAAGCGCTACTACGAAGGTGAAGAAACCCACCTACTGCCACGTGCGATTGGCAATAAGGCTGCGTTCAAAAATGCCATGACGTTAGATATCGCCATGGGGGGGTCTACGAATACGATATTGCACCTGCTGGCAGCAGCCCAGGAAGCAGAAGTCGACTTCACTATGTCGGATATCGACCGCCTTTCCCGGGAAGTGCCACAGCTATGTAAAGTGGCCCCCAATACCCAGAAATACCATATCGAAGACGTTCACCGTGCCGGTGGCATTATGGCGATTTTGGGTGAGTTAGATCGTGCTGGAGTACTGGATACCTCGGTACCAACGGTTTATGGCGATAGCTTAAAAGCAGCGTTGGAAGAGTGGGATATTATGCGCTCGCCAAGCGCTGAAGTAGTTGAGTTCTTCAAAGCAGGCCCTGGTGGTGTGCCGACCCAAACCGCTTTCTCGCAAAGCACCCGCTGGCCAAGCCTCGATGGTGATCGCGCTACTGGCTGTATTCGCGACCTAGCCCATGCATTTTCAACAGAAGGCGGCTTAGCGGTACTGTACGGCAATATCGCTCTCGATGGCTGTGTGGTTAAAACCGCAGGCGTTGATGACTCGATCCTCGTGTTTGAAGGCAAAGCCCACGTCGTGGAGTCCCAAGACCAGGCCGTAGCCAACGTATTGGATGGTAAGGTCAAAGAGGGCGATGTCGTGGTGATTCGCTACGAAGGTCCTAAAGGCGGCCCGGGCATGCAGGAAATGCTCTATCCGACCTCCTATTTAAAATCCAAAGGGCTGGGTAAAGCCTGCGCACTGCTGACCGATGGCCGCTTTTCGGGCGGCACTTCTGGTCTTTCTATTGGCCATATCTCTCCTGAAGCTGCGGCGGGTGGCGCGATTGGTCTAGTAGAGCAGGGTGATACCATTTTGATCGATATTCCGAATCGCACGATTAATGTGCAGCTACCTGATTCCGTGCTGGCAAAACGCCGTGAAGCCATGGAAGCCAAAGGCAAAGACGCCTGGAAGCCCGTTGAACAGCGCCCGCGTAAGGTCACACCCGCTCTAAAAGCGTATGCGCTACTGGCAACGTCTGCGGACAAAGGTGCGGTTCGCGATCTTTCCAAACTCGACTAGTCGCTATGCTGGCTCAGTCTGTGACCGCTTACACAGGCTGAGCCATACCCAAATGCAAACCGTCAACACGACTAAGGAATGCCATGAAGGCAATTATTAACGTTGGCCTCGTTGGCTATGGATTTGCAAGTAAAACGTTTCATGCGCCGCTCATTCAGGCAACGGAAGGCCTTGATTTAGTCGCAGTATCCTCCAGTAATGCCGCCAAAGTGCAGGCTGATTTAGATGTCGAGGTTGAACGCCAAGCGCTGGCGCTGTGTCAGCGTAGCGATATTGACCTTATCGTTATTCCAACGCCTAACGACACCCACTTTTCGTTAGCTAAGACCGCGTTGATGGCGGGCAAACACGTGGTGGTGGATAAGCCTTTTACCGTGACGCTCTCAGAAGCCAAACAGCTAAAAGCGCTAGCGATTGATAAAGAGCGTTTGGTATCTGTATTTCATAACCGCCGCTGGGATAGCGACTTTCTCACTGTTAAAGCGCTGCTGGAAGCCGGTACGCTAGGACGTGTCACTGGGTTTGAGTCGCGTTTTGATCGTTTTCGGCCAGAGGTGCGCGATCGCTGGCGCGAAAAAGCCATGCCCGGTGGTGGTATTTGGTATGACCTAGGCCCGCATTTGCTTGACCAAGTCTGCGAGCTGTTCGGAATGCCGAACGCTATTCTACTAGACCTAGGTGTGCGCAGAGACGGCGCTAAAGCTGATGATGATTTTCTGGCACTGTTGGAGTACGACGGTTGCCGCGTCAGCCTCAGTGCTGGCACCCTGATGGCTGAATCAACACCCCGTTTTCGTATTCATGGAACAAAAGGCAGCTACCTTAAATACGGCTTAGATCCTCAAGAGGACCGCTTAAAAGCCGGAGAAACACCAACGTCTAAGTGGGGTGAGGACTCGCCAGGTACGCTGACCCTACGCGAAGGCGACGGTGAAGATGCGCCGCTGGCAAGCCACGAGCACGTCACACAGGCGGGTGACTATCTCGCTTATTATCACGGCGTGGCCGCGGCGATACGCGATAAAACACCGCTGCCCGTGGATATTGAAGACGCGCTGCGCAGCATGGTGCTGTTAGAAGCTGGCCTAGACAGCCACCGCCAACGGCGTTGGATACCGCTTAAGCACCATTTGTAAACACCATTTGTAAGCACCGGCGGCGGCCCAGTGTTGGGAGAAATTCTCTGCCACTGGGCGTCGTTCCGCCGCCTTCTGCGGGTGCCGCCTGCGCTCGTTCCTCGCGATCTTCGTTACCACGCGCTACATAACCCACTGAATTTATAGGTATTGTAGTGCGGTGTGAGCGTCAGCGTACCCGCAAAGGCAGCGCGGTTTTACAACAAATCCATTGCGTTATCGCGTTTCTCTTCGCGTAGCTTATCTCTTGCGATATAGAGTGCGGCGATGGCGCGGGCTTCGTGGAAGTCGTCGCGTAATAACAGTGCCGGTAGTTCTTCAATGGCGTGGGTTTCAACTATTAATGGCTCTGGCTCGTCGCCTGGCAGGCGCTTGGGGTAAAGATCGGTAGCCATCAGCACCTGCATACGGTGGCGCATGTAGTTGGGCGCTAACGAAAGCTCCACCAGTGGTTCAATCCGGCGCGCGCCAAAGCCACACTCTTCCATCAGCTCACGGTTGGCAGCGGTGACAACATCCTCACCAGGATCAACCAGACCCTTCGGCAGCGTCAGCACATAATCTTCAAAGCCAGCGGCATATTCGCGAATAAGCAGCACGTGTTCTGGATCGGGCATGGCAATGATCATAACCGCACCACGATCAGCGCCAGTTAAGCGTTCAAACTGGCGCTCTTCGCCATTAGAAAAGCGTAAATCAAGCGATTCAATATGGAATAAACGACTCTTGGCGACGCTCTCCCGCGCTAAAATCTGTGGCTTTCGTGGGTAGCCGGTATGGGTGTCGTCAGGTGATGATTCGTAGTTAGACATCATGCCTCCGTGGCTGCAAAAAACGGGTTACGCTACAATAGCATGCTTATTCTTTCAGACTGGAGCGGCAATGATTGATTGGCGCGAGATCGATACTGTCCTACTTGATATGGACGGCACGCTGCTGGATCTGCATTTCGATAGCCATTTCTGGCTAGAGCACTTGCCAAAACGCTATGTTGAACTTCATCAACTGGATATCGCGAGCCAAGAAACACTGCGTGCCCGTATTATTGGTGAGCAGGGGACGTTGAACTGGTACAGCCTCGCCTACTGGAGCCGTGAGCTTGGCGTCGATATTGTGGCACTGAAGCGTGAAGTGCAGCATCTTATTGGCCTGCGCAGTGATGCACTCGACTTTTTAACCTGGCTGAAGCAAGCCCACCCCCGCGTGGTATTGGCCACCAACGCTGACCGTGCCAGCCTTGCGCTTAAATTGCCGCTGACAGGGTTGGAAAACTATCTCGATGCCATCATCTCATCAGAAGACGTCGGGGCCGCCAAAGAAGAGCAAGCCTTTTGGTTTGCGCTTCAAGAACGTGAGCCATTTGACCCGGCGCGTACGCTATTCATCGATGACAACGCCAACGTGCTCGAAAGTGCCCATGAATTTGGTATCAAACACTTGCTAGGCATCAAGCAGCCCGATAGCCAGCGGCCTGAGAAAGAGCTGCAAGCGTTTATCGCCCTAGACCGATTTGCCCAACTGCTGCCAAACAACCTGCCAGGGCAGCGAGGAGAGCGTTAATGAGCGAGAGCGTTCGCTTAGATAAGTGGCTATGGGCCGCGCGGTTTTTTAAAACCCGTGCCCTGGCTAAAAAAGCCATAGAAGGTGGCAAAGTTCACTATGATGGTGGCCGCGCAAAAACTAGCAAAAATGTTGAGCTAGGGGCGATCATTCGTGTTCCTCAGGGGTGGGACATTTTTGAGGTGGAAGTAGTCTCGCTTTCTGACCAGCGTCGCGGTGCACCAGAAGCGCGTAAGCTTTACGCTGAAACTGAAGACAGTGTACAGCGTCGTGCTAAAGAGACCGAAGCGCGCCGCCTTACCAATGAGGCAATGCAGCACCCGCTTAAACGTCCTGATAAAAAACAGCGCCGTGATATCCAGCGTTTTCAGCGCCAACAAGGCGATTAAGCACGCGCTTATGCGTTATGCCGGTAGGCTCTCCTCTCTCTTTTTCTACCTGTCGCTTTAAACTATTGTTTTGAACCGTTGCTTCGGCCTGTTTCTTTGACCTGTTTCTTTGACCTATTTCTCTGATGGTTTCCTTATGTCTGATCAAATCCAACGTTTTATGTTTGACCAAACCAATGTGCGTGGTGAAATCGTCACGCTTAGCACGGCCTATCATGAAGTGCTTGATCGCCACGCCTACCCGCCAGCGGTTAATGAGCTGCTAGGTGAGTTACTGGCTGCGGTTGCTTTATTGACCGACACTGTAAAACTAGATGGCACGCTGAGCATTGAGGTGCGTGGCCAAGGGTCGCTCGCACTATTAATGGCAGAGTCCAACCCCGGGGGCGAGCTGCGTGCCATTGCACGCATTGCTGAAGACGCGGTATTGCCCAGCGAGCATGCCAACTTTAAAGAGCTGGTGGGCGAAGGCCAAATTATGATTACTCTCGACCCACGGGAAGGGCATCGCTATCAGGGTATTGTTGCGCTTGACCACGATACGCTAGGCGGCTGCCTGGAAGCCTACTTCGCCCAGTCAGAGCAGCTACCCACGCGCCTATGGCTGGCGGCTGATGGTGTCCGTGCAGGTGGGTTGCTGCTGCAACGTTTGCCCGATGCGTCACAAAATCAAGATGTCGATGCCTGGGAACGTAGCGTGCATCTTGCCGACACCATTAAAGCGGAAGAGCTTTTAGGGCTGGAGCAGCGCGAGGTGCTGTATCGGCTTTATCACGAAGAAACAGTGAGAGTATTTGAGCCGAAGGCGCTGCGCTTTGGCTGCACCTGTTCGCGGGAGCGAATGAGCCATGCGTTATACACGCTTGGAGAAGAGGAACTGCGCGATATTTTGCGTGAAGAGGGAGCAATCGATACCCAATGCCACTTTTGCCACACGAAATATCACTACACGGCCGCGGATATTGAAATTTTATTAGAAAACCCAGACGCACCACCGCCGGTGATTCACTGATTCTGTAGTCGTAGATGTTCGCAAAGAAATTGGGCTGTGTCGCGCGCGGCACTAGTCATAGCAAAGCATATGAGTTACGTGTTAAACGTATGTTTGAAATAAATACTGCGCTGCAACACAAAATGTAGTGCCAGTGTAGTAGTTTAACTACAAGATATTTGGTCAAAGCCCCGTTTCCTGTGGGCGTTCTTTTTGCCATAATGCGCCGGACTTCAGCGCACTCAGCCCGTAGTTATTGGAAACAATACCGGGCTGAGATGATTTCTCAAGGCGTCGGCGACGCCCGGTAAATTCGAGACCCAGGAATCGACATGACCACGACTCAAGCCGCTCTCCAAGCCCACGTTAATCTTAGCAGCGCCGAACTTATCGAGCGCGCCGTGGCCCGTGGTGAAGGCCGCCTGTCGGCTAACGGTGCGCTGGTGGTAAACACCGGCCTGCGCACAGGGCGTTCACCTAAAGATCGCTATATCGTCGACGAGCCATCCACTCGCGATAGCATCGACTGGGGCAGCGTGAATCGCCCGTTTGATGCTGAAAAATTCTCAGCGCTTTGGGCTCGTGTAGAAGATTATCTGGGTAGCCGTGAGCATTTCGTGGCTGAGCTGCATGTAGGCAGCGATAACACGCACTACTTGCCCGTCCGTGTGTCCACTGAAACCGCTTGGCAAAATCTGTTTGGCCGCACTATGTTCGTGCGTCCGCAGGTTTACAACACTGCGGCTAAAGAAGAGTGGACGATTCTGAACGCAGCGGGTTTTGAGTGTGACCCAAGTCGCGACGGCACCAACTCTGATGGCTGTGTCATCATCAACTTTGCCGAGCGCAAAGTGCTGATTGCCGGTATGCGCTACGCTGGTGAAATGAAGAAAGCCATGTTCTCGGTGCAGAATTACCTGTTGCCAGAAGCCGACGTATTGCCGATGCACTGCTCTGCGAACGTGGGTGAAGACGGTGAAACCTGCCTGTTCTTCGGTCTCTCGGGTACTGGTAAAACCACACTGTCTGCAGATCAGGCTCGTTACCTGATTGGTGATGATGAGCACGCCTGGGGCGATGGCATTGTGTTCAACATGGAAGGCGGCTGCTACGCCAAGTGTATCGACCTTTCTGAGAAGAACGAGCCGGTTATTTGGAACGCCATTAAGTTTGGTACCGTGCTGGAAAACGTTGTTCTTGATGATCGTCGTGAGCCTGATTACGCCGATGACAGCCTGACGCAGAACTCCCGTGCTGCTTACCCACTAGAGCACGTTGAGAAGCGCGTACCGGAAAATCTGGCCGGCGAGCCGAATGCCATTGTTTTCCTGACCTGCGATATGTCCGGTGTTCTGCCGCCCGTGTCGGTTCTTTCTAAAGAAGCCGCTGCGTATCACTTCTTGTCTGGCTACACCGCGAAAGTGGGCTCGACTGAAATGGGCTCTTCAGAAGGCTTGGCCGCTACGTTCTCTACTTGCTTTGGTGCACCCTTCTTCCCGCGTCCGGCGCGTGAATACGCTGACTTGCTTATCAAGCGGGTTGAGAAGAAAGATGCTCAGGTTTATCTCGTCAACACCGGTTGGACAGGTGGTGCCTACGGCGAAGGTGGCTCGCGTTTCTCTATCCCGACGACGCGCGCTATTATCAGCGCTATTCAGTCTGGCATGCTGCGCGATGTTGAAACCAAGCTTGTTGAAGGTTTAAACCTGCAAGTGCCGGTAGCGGTGCCAGGTGTAGACTCTAGCCTGCTCAATCCTCGCGAAACGTGGGCAGACAAAGATGCTTACGATCGTCACCTGCAAGACCTTGCTACCAAATTCGTTGATAACTTCAAGAAGTTTGAAGGTGTTAATGACGCAATTATCAAAGCAGGCCCGCAGTTAACCTAATTTGCACATCTGAGGGGAAGTTGTCGAACGTTTGGACAACTAAGTAGTCAGAGTGGGGCAGCGCGAAAGCGCTGCCCCATTTTTATTATTTAGTCCCCTTACTTTTTTGATGGGAGTTATGGATGAAGCGTCGACACTTTTTAGGTCTTGCTGGTTTGACCGGGCTAGTGGGTGTTATTCCTGGCGTATCGTTTGGCTTCCCTCGCTTGAATCTTGAGGCAGCTCCAGGTCTTGAAAAGCTTGAGTTAAGCGAAGACGAATGGCGTGAACGCTTATCCGATGAAGCGTTCAACGTGCTGCGTAAAGAAAGGACCGAGTATGCGTTTTCCAGCCCTCTTGATGAAGAAGAAAGGGAAGGCGAATACCGCTGTGCAGGGTGCGATCTGCTGCTGTTCACTAGTGCAATGAAGTATGACTCGCGCACTGGTTGGCCGAGCTTTTTTGAGCATGTCGAAGGCCACCTACTGACCAAATTAGATTTCAAAATGATATGGCCCCGCACTGAATACCACTGCGCCCGCTGCGGCGGCCACCAAGGCCACGTCTTTGGTGATGGACCAGAGCCCACTGGCTTACGCTGGTGCAACAACGGCGACGCATTACGGTTTGTGCCCGCGTAAGGCTCTCCCACGAATGCTGCGGTGCCGGGTGGGTTGGCGTGCGACGTGGCGGCTGCACAGTCGCAGGTGCAACATGTAGCGCTGCCAGGGTGGTGGGTGTATTTCCGGGCAGCCTTTCCCACTGTGGCCAATTCATGCCAGTAACGTGCGATTGTGGTACCTTGTCGGCACCTCGAATGCTGCATGAGTTAGTTGCACGTTATGGATGTCAAACAACGTATTATTTTACGCTTAGCCACTGAGCTAAACGTACGACCTGAACAGGTCTCCGCCACGGTAGAGCTTCTGGATGGTGGCGCTACCGTGCCATTTATTGCCCGTTACCGTAAAGAGGTAACAGGCGCCCTTGATGATAGTCAGCTGCGTCAGTTAGATGAGCGACTGCGCTATTTGCGCGAGTTGGAAGAGCGCCGTGACGCTGTACTGTCAGCTATTGATGAGCAAGGCAAGCTGGATGCCTCTCTAAAAGCGTCCATTCAGGCAGCCGAAACCAAGCAGCGCCTGGAAGATTTATACCTGCCATTTAAGAAAAAGCGCCGCACTAAAGCACAAATCGCCCGTGAAGCAGGGCTAGAGCCACTGGCTGATGCCCTACTGGACAACCCTGCGCTTAACCCTGAAAGCGAAGCAGCGCAGTACCTGCGTCCTGCCGAAGGTGATATTCCCGCCATTGAAGATGCCAAAGCTGCCCTGGATGGTGCTAAGCAAATTCTCATGGAGCGCTTCGCTGAAGACCCCGAGCTAATCGGTCGTCTTCGTGAACGGTTATGGCAAGAGGGCGAATTAAGCGCCCGCGTGCTTGATGGCAAACAGCAGGAGGGTGCGAAGTTTTCTGATTACTTTGAACATGACGAAAAGCTCGCTAAAGTACCTTCACACCGTGCGCTTGCCATGTTCCGTGGCCGCAATGAAGGCATTTTAAGCCTGTCAATTCGCTTGCCTGGTGAAGAGGACGCGCCGATTCACCCAGCCCAAGTGGCTATTGCCAAACAAGTAGGAATTAGCGATGAAGGACGTCCCGCCGACAAATGGTTGAGTGAAGTTGTGCGCTGGACGTGGCGTGTAAAACTCTACACTGCGCTTGAAACCGAGCTGCTGGGACGTCTGCGCGAGCAGGCAGAGCTAACCGCTATCGACGTATTTGCTGCTAATTTGAAAGATCTTTTGTTGGCAGCGCCTGCTGGGCAGAAGGTCACCTTAGCTATTGACCCAGGCTTAAGAACCGGCTGCAAAGTGGCGGTGGTGGATGCGACTGGGCAGTTTATCGACCAAGCGACGATTTACCCCCATGCGCCACAGAATCGCTGGGATGAATCGCTTAATGTGCTCGCTAAATTGGTTAAGCAGCACGGTGTTCAGCTGATTGCCGTGGGCAATGGCACGGCCAGTCGTGAAACTGACAAGCTAGCAGGCGATCTGCTGAAAGCACTAGCACCCGAGCACCGGTTAAGTAAAGTGATGGTGTCTGAGGCAGGGGCGTCAGTTTATTCAGCGTCGGAATACGCCTCTCGCGAGCTGCCGGATCTTGATGTCACCATACGTGGTGCTGTCTCTATTGCCCGACGCCTGCAAGACCCGCTGGCAGAGCTGGTAAAGATTGAGCCGAAATCTATTGGCGTTGGTCAGTACCAGCACGATGTTTCCCAGGTGCAGCTCTCACGCAGTCTAGAAGTCGTGATAGAAGATTGTGTTAACGCGGTGGGGGTCGATCTCAACACTGCCTCTAGTGCGCTGCTTTCTCGCGTTGCTGGGTTAAGTGCTGCCATTGCTGAAAATATTGTTGCCCAACGTAACGTTCAAGGGGCCTTCAAAAGCCGTAAAGAGCTGTTGGAAGTTAGTCGTCTTGGGCCAAAAACATTTGAGCAGTGTGCTGGTTTTTTGCGTATCAGTAATGCCGAAAATCCGCTTGATGCCAGTGCCGTTCACCCCGAGGCTTACACCTTGGTAGAGCGTATCGCCAAGCAGAACAGCCGTGATATTAAAGGGCTGATTGGTGATAGTGCGACGCTAAAAGCACTGAAACCCGCCGATTTCGCCGATGAGCGTTTTGGTGTTCCTACCGTCAGCGATATTCTCAAAGAACTGGATAAGCCTGGCCGTGACCCGCGCCCTGAGTTTAAAGCGGCTGAATTCCGTGAAGGCGTCGAAACACTTAAAGATCTGACGTTAGGCATGGTGCTGGAAGGAACGGTTACTAACGTGACCCACTTCGGAGCTTTCGTCGATGTGGGCGTTCACCAAGATGGACTCGTGCATATTTCAGCGCTGTCGGATCGTTTTATTGATGATCCACGTAGCATCGTGAAAGCAGGCGATATCGTTACTGTTAAGGTGATGAGCGTAGATATCCCCCGCAAGCGGGTAGGCCTTTCAATGCGTTTGGATGATGAGCCAGAGCAGGCGCAAACAGCATCAAGTTCCACCAACGACGAGCCTCGCAAGCCTGTGCGTAGTAGCCAACGGTCGGCTAGTGCTGGGCAGAATGGTCGCGGACAGAGCGGTCAACGCCAAGGCGGAAAGCCCAGCGAAGCACCTGCTGCCATGGGCGCGCTCGGCGCAGCCCTGCTTAAAGCAAAGCAGGGCAAATAGTCGCGCGTCTTGAATATTTAACGGTTGCCGCCATATCCTGCTTTCTATTCTCGGTAAAAAACGTAATAAACCACATGGCGAAGCCAACTGAATTCAACAAGGCCTGCTTTAAGCAGGCCTTACTAACAAGGAGTGTTCACCTTGTCTGAACCTCTCACTGTGCCATCTGCGCTGACCGCTCAGGTAGACCGTTTGCTTCCCAGTGCGCGCTTAGGGCGTTTAGGCCGCCTGCGTCGCGGTTTGGAAAAAGAGGGCCTACGCGTTGACGCTAACGGCCATATTGCTCAAACACCGCATCCGTACGCGCTGGGTTCGAAATTAACCCACCCACATATCACTACGGACTACTCCGAAGCACTACTGGAATACATCACGCCAGTGTATTCAGAGCCAAAGGAAGCATTGGCCTTTTTATCCGACCTGCACACATTTACTTATCACCACTTAGAAAACGAGTGGATCTGGCCAGGCAGTATGCCGTCGCGACTTTCCGGTAACGATAGCGTCCCGATTGCCGACTACGGTAGCTCCAATGTGGGCACAATGAAGCATGTTTACCGTAAAGGGCTAGATGTGCGCTATGGCCGTATTATGCAGGCTATTGCTGGAGTGCATTACAACGTATCGCTACCAGAAGATATGTGGCACGCCTTACGTGAGCTTGAAAAAGCCACCAACATCCCTTTTAACGATTACCGCTCTACGCGCTACTTCGGCATGATTCGGCATTTTCGTCGGCATAGCTGGCTGCTGCTTTACCTATTCGGTGCATCACCCGCCATCGATAAAAGCTTTTTACCGACAGGCAACGTGCCAGAAAAACTTCAGTCGCTGAGCGATGACACTTATTACGCCCCCTATGCGACCACGTTGCGTATGTCGGATTTGGGTTACCAGAACAAAGTGCAGTCACAGCTTAAGATCTGCTTTAACTCGCTGTCTAATTACGTTAATACGTTGCGGCACGCTATTTCAACGCCGTGGCCAGATTATGAAAAATTGGGCGTGAAGAACGGCGATGAGTGGCAGCAGCTGAATGCCAATATTTTGCAGATTGAAAACGAATACTATAGCGATATCCGCCCCAAACGAGTTGCTAAGCATAACGAAACGCCCAGTCAGGCGCTTGAAGCGCGAGGGGTAGAGTACATCGAAGTGCGCTGCCTGGATCTCAATCCATTTGATCCGTTGGGTGTCACTGAAGACCAAATGCGTTTTGTGGATACATTTTTAATGTGGTGTCTATTAAGCGATAGCCCATGGATTTCAGACGAAGAGTGCGACCGCTTAGACGACAATCGTCGCTTAGTGGTAGAGCGTGGGCGTGACCCTGCGTTAAGCCTGGTGCACAACGGCAAAGCAACGTCTGTTCGCGAGTGGGGTGAGCAAATCTTTGCTGAAATGGCCGAGGTAGCACGTCTGCTAGACGCGGTAGAAGAAGACGCTCCTCATGCCGCGGCATTGGCTGGGTTGGCACCACTGCTGAAAGATCCATCGCTGACTCCCTCAGCGCAATTGCTGACGCGTCTTGAAGCGGGCAATGGCTCACTTAGCGATACGCTGTTGCACTTAGCTCAAGAGCAGGCCAACAAGCTTAAATCTACGCCCATGCTGCGTTCTCGTGAGGCACTACTTGCTCAGTTAATCGAAACCTCACACCAACAGCAGCACGATATTGAAGCGGCTGATCAAGAGAGCTTTAGTGAGTTTCTAAGCACTTATTTTGCCAAAGCGCGTGAATCCAGAGTGCTGTCGGCTATTTCACCAGAGGATGGTCAATGACCTCATTAGCTGTACGCCCCATCGCGTTAGCGGGGTTTGTCTTTTGTGTATTGATGATGGCAGTTGCCTTAGGGCTTGAGCATATTATGGGCCTGGAACCCTGTCCGCTGTGTATTTTTCAGCGGGTAGCGGTCATAGCTACTGGGTTAGTATTAGCTATTGCCGCCCTTCATAACCCTAACGGTGCACTAGGCAAAGCTATTTATGGTGTGCTTGGACTAGCCGCAGCGGGCACTGGCGCTTTTATTGCAGGTAGGCATGTATGGCTTCAGGGGTTGCCCGCCGATGAAGTGCCGACGTGTGGGCCTGGTCTTGAGTATATGATGGATATACTGCCCATGCAGGAAGTGGTTGCTATGGTGCTTACGGGCTCAGGAGAGTGCGCTGAAATCGACTTTATGTTCCTGGGACTGTCACTGCCTGCCTGGACCTTAATCGGCTTTTTATTGCTTGCTATCGCACCTCTACGTATTCTATGGGGTGTAAAGAAATATTAAAAAAGTGCTAAGGTTAGAGCCGGTTGATTGGTATCTTTTTATTAAGTAAATCGTACCCGCCAGGATTGACAGGTGACTAAGGACGCGCGAGTCTAACCCTGTTAAAGGCGGCTACAAGCAAGGAGAAGGCCCCATGCTCGAAGATTGCAAAAATGCCCTGGAGCGCTGGGGAGGCGTGCACAATTTGATTGATCGCTGGCTTGATCAGCGTCGCTCGTTACTGGTCAGTTTTATTGAACTGAAGGAAGCCTGCGATGCCGAACTAGAAGTGATTAGCAAAGCACGCATTGATACCTTTAGTGAACTGCTGATGGACTACATCAGCGCTGGGCACTTCGAAATTTATCCCCAGCTTGCTGAAGAAGCCAAGGCATTTGACGACGAGAACGCATTGCATATTGCTGCAAAACTTCTCGAGCGTTTAGAAATGTCAACGGCCATGGTGCTGGAGTTTGATGAAGACTTTGCCTCACCGGTGCGCTGTCAACAGAATCTAGTGCGTCTGCCTGCTTGGATTGACCGCTTAGCGAAAGGTTTAGCAGAACGCTTCGCCCTGGAAGATCAGCTAATTGCCCGCCTTCACGCCGCCCACAGCCCTCAGCAGATGAAGTCGCCTGCGTAGCGGCCGCGGGAGGCTGCTAACCCCCGATTTGGTCTCACACCTCGCGCCTTAGCCTACCGCCTATCACTAGCATGCAGGGGGTTAATAAGAGTGTCAGGGCAGTGGCGAAAGTAAGGCCTCCTGCAATCGCGCTGGACATTTGTGTCCACCACTGGGCGGAAGGGGCGTTAAACCCTAATGCGGGGGCAAAGAGGTTAACGTTGATGCCCAGCACCATGGGCATTAATCCCAGCACGGTGGTAATGGCGGTGAGAAGCACTGGACGCAGGCGCAGGGTGCCTGCTTCTAATGCTGCTTCTGTTGGGGTCATACCCTGGCCGCGCAGTTCGTTATAGGTGTCGATCAAGACGATATTGTTATTCACCACAATACCCGCCAAGGCGATAACGCCCATGCCGACCATGACAATGCCAAACGCTTGGCCAGTAATAAGTAGCCCCATCAAAACGCCCGCGGTGGAAAACACAATGGCCGATAGCACTAGTGCTGCTTGATAGTAGCTATTGAACTGTGTCACCAGAATCAGCGCCATTAATCCAATCGCAACCAAGAAAGCACTAATCAAGAACTGCATGGATTCCTGCTGATCCTCTTGTTCACCCGCCACATTAACCATCAAGCCATCGGCAAGCTGGCCTTGTCCTGCATCCAGTAGTGCCCGCAACCGCTCGTCCGCTAAATAGCCAGGTGCTAAATCTGCCTCAACGGTAATGGCGCGACGTCCATCAATTCGATTTAGGGTGCCCACTTTGGGGGCGGGTGTAATCTCCACAAAGTGAGCAATTGGCACTTGACCACGTGACGTGTTAATCGTCAGGCGCTCAAGCTGATTCAGTGTGCGCCAGTGCTCAGGCAAGCGCACGCGAATATCCACCTCATCGGTAACCGTGGGCGGGCGATAGTTGGCGACTTGAAGGCCAGTGGTTAGCAGTTGCACAGCACTACCAATAGTGGTGATGTCGGTGCCCATGCGGGCTGCGGCTTCTCGGTTAACCTTTACTTGCCATTCCACCCCCGGCAGGCTGCGGTTATCCTGTATGTCGATAAAACCGCCTAGCTCGCGCATTAGGGCAGTAATTTGGTCAACGCCGGCGTTGGCGATGTCTGGATCAGTAGCGCTGACTTCCAGAACAATCGGCTTACCGCCGCCAGGCCCCATCTCCTGTTCACGAAACTCTAGGGTAATGCCTGGCAAGTCCTCTGTGCGCTCGGCCATATCCGCCAAAATAGTGCGGGCCGGACGACGTTGATACCAGTCGATAAACTGAAACTGCAGTATCCCCACGACATCATTGCCTATTTGCTGGTCGGGTACCGCGAAAGAGCGTGCATAAAGGGCTTCAACTTCTCCCATACTGCCCAAGCGAGCTTCTACCCGCTGTAGGATGGCATCAGTTTCTTCGGCGGAAAAATCGCCGCGGGCACGTACCAGCACTTGAGCGCTGTCTGGTTCTACATTGGGAAAGAAATCAACACCATGATTGAAGCGTGCATAGCCGGTATACAGCAGCACAATGAAAAGCACCGCAAATACTAATACCCAAGCAGGGTGCTGCAACAAGCGTCCTAATACGTGGCGATAGCCGCGCCCAAGCGATGTGCCTTTATCAATAGGGCCTGCGCCAGCAGTAGCTGTGTGGGATGTGCGGGTAAACAGCCGACCCAGGGTAGGCAAGAAAACCAGCGCCATAGCGAGTGATGCAAGAAGACATAAAATGACGGTGGCAGGGAGATATTTCATAAACTGGCCTACCACGCCTGGCCAAAACAGCAGCGGCACAAATACCGCAAGCGTTGTTGCCGTAGAAGCTATGACAGGCCAGCTCATGCGCGTCGCCGCATTCAGCCACGCCTGGTGGGAAGACTGTCCCTCATGCAGGTGTCGGTCTGCGAGTTCGCTGACCACAATTGCACCATCCACTAGCATGCCCGCTACTAAAATGAGCCCAAATAGCACTACGATGTTAAGGGTAAAGCCAAATGCCCAGATTAGTAGGATGCCGGTTAAAAACGCACCAGGAATGGTTAATCCTACCAATAACGCCATACGCCATCCCATGACCGCCACCACGACAATCAACACTAGTACCACGGCGGTGACGACGTTATTAAGTAGCTCAGAGAGCATATTTTGAACGGTGACCGATTCATCCAAAATCGTGGTGATGCGCAGCTGATCCGGCAGCAGGTCATCCGCCTGGGCAAATCGCTCTCTTACTGCATCAATGGTGGCAATAATATTCGCCCCGGCGCGTTTGGAAATTTCCAGCACTACCGCCGGCTGGCCGTCAATGCGGGCAAATCCTTCAGGATCTTTGTAGGTGGGTAAAATCCAGGCAACGTCGCCAAATGTGACCACCTGATCGCCATCAACTTTTACTGGCATGTCCATGACATCGGTTAATGATTCGATAATGCCAGGTACTTTTAATGCTAACCGCCCAGCGCCAGTATCCAAGCTGCCTGCAGCCACCAAGCGATTATTGCGTGAGATTTGATTAAACAGCGTATCGAAGTCAACGCCATAGCTTTCCAGCACCAGCGGATCAACGACAATTTCGAGTAAGTCCTCGCGATCGCCAGCAATGTCGACTTCTAAAATGTCGGCAATGCCCTCTATTTCCTCTTTTAAGCGACGTGCAATGGTCACCCGCTCCCGGGTGTCCAGCTCGCCGGAAAGGCCGATGCTTAGCACCGGAAACTCAGAGACATTCACCTCCATTACCCGCGGCTCGTCAGCTTCATCCGGTAAGCTACTGCGGGCAATATCTACCCGTTCACGCACATCCGAAAGCGCTGTGTCTGGGTCAAAGCCAGGATCAAACTCCAGCGTCACCGAGCCATGGCCTTCGCTAGATTGGGCGGTAAACTTGCGCAGCCCTTCAATACCGCGCAACTCTTGCTCCATTGGCCGAATCAGCAGGCGCTCGCCATCTTCTGGGCTAACGCCTTCCAACGACAACGCAACGTAGATAATCGGAATAGTAACGTCTGGGTTAGCTTCCTTCGGAATCATCTGCCAGGCAGTTGTACCCGCCAACAGAAGGCCAACCAAGAGCAGCAGGGTGGTTCGCGTGTGGGTTAGCGCCGCATTAATTAACTGACGCATGACCATCTTCCTGGGCAGGCTCACTTTCCTCGCGTGATACAGGTATCACGGTGTCGCCTGGGTTAACTAATCCCGCGCCCAGAGTGATCAGCTGTACACGATTGGGCAAGCCGGAAACGTAGGCGCGTTCGGTATCGGCACTCACCAGCTCAATGGCCGTTTGGGCAACGCGGTTATTCTCAACGACATGTTTGATGGCTAATTGGCCCTGATCATTGAGGCTGAAAAGCGCCGGAGACAAGGTGTGAACCTGACGAGGGGGCAGCGTTATGGTGAATTCAGCGCTGCTCCCGGCTAAGCGTTGCCTGTCTGGATTGTCGAGTGTTACTTCCATATAGAATGTGCGAGTGGCTTCTACCGCACGGCTGCTAATGAAAGATACTTCGCCAGAGAGTGAGCGGCCATTGAGCAGTCGCGCAGTGACGGGTAAGCCAACGCTCAATTCGTCAATATGCTGTTGAGCAACCCAGGCAGTGCCGGTTAAGCGCCGGTCATCGATTAGCCGTGCCCACTCTTCGCCGGGTTGCAGTAAATCACCCAGTTCTACCTGGACTCTGTCTAGCACGCCCTCAAAGGGAGCGGTTGGTCGGGTATCGTTTAACTGCTTTTCCAACTGAGCGACCTGGGCTGCGCTGGCGCTTAATGCACTTTGCAGGCGCAGCAACTCTGGCTGAGAAATCAACTCACGGCGGCGTAGATTTTGAGCGCCCGCGTATTCCGCTTCAGCTAGCGCCAGCTCATCACGTGCTTGTTGTAGGCGTTGGGGCAGCGCGTCGTTGTCCAGTACCAGCAGTGTATCGCCTTGGCTGACGGTTTCTCCTTGGGTCACCGGTTTTTCTGCGACATAACCCGTCACGTTGGCGCGTAACAGTGTCTCTCTTTCCGCGGTTAGCTGGCCTTGCAGCACATGGTTAGGAATATAGGGCGCGCTCTGCTGGGTCATCACCTCCACACGAGGTGTTGAATCGCGTTCAATGGTGCCTGTCTCAGGCGGTGTGCTTTGAAAACGTTGAAAATCGCCAATTGCTAGCCATACCACAAGTGCCAGGACCAGTAAGCTAGCAAGCGCGTAAGAGTAAGGAATTCGTCGCATGGGGTAGTTATATCCGTATTAACCCAAAAATCACACAAGGTATGTCATGCAGAGAGGTAAGGCATGCCAAAAAGAGATAAAAAGAAGGTCTGCTTATTGACCAACACACCATAGCGCAACTGGCGTCTAGCAGCGAGTACCAAGCCACTGCGCGAATGGGTAGTAGTCTCATGTATGATTGAGTTTTTGCACATCTGGGCATACCATCTTGTCGTCTTGAGTTCTGTCGACCCACTCTCAGGCGAGAACCCACTTTAGGCGAACCATCAAGGAGCAATGATGAAAGATCCAGTACGTATTGCGATTACCGGCGGTGCCGGCCAGATCAGCTATTCTCTTATTTTCCGCATCGCCGCTGGCGATATGCTGGGGCCGGATCAGCCAGTCATTCTCCAGCTTCTCGAAATCCCCCAAGCCATGGACGCCCTGAGCGGCGTTGTCATGGAAGTTAACGACTGCGCCTTCCCGCTGGTACAAGACATCGTTGCTACTGATGATCCGAACGTTGCCTTTAAAGATGCCGATTTCGCCCTACTGGTAGGTGCACGTCCGCGTGGCCCGGGTATGGAACGTAAAGATCTGCTGGAAGCCAACGCCGCGATCTTCTCTGTACAAGGTAAAGCACTGAACGATCACGCTAGCCGTGACGTGCGTGTGCTAGTTGTCGGTAACCCGGCTAACACCAATGCGTTGATTGCTTCTTGCAACGCGCCCGACCTTGACGCAGGCCAGTTCACTGCAATGACGCGTTTGGACCACAACCGTGCGCTGACGCAGCTAGCTCAGAAAACCGGCAAGCACGTCACTGACGTTGACGGCATGATTATCTGGGGCAACCACAGTGCTACCCAGTACCCGGATCTGGCACAGTGCAAAGTAGACGGCAAAGCCGCCTTCGATCTGGTAGAGCGTGACTGGTACGAAAACGACTTTATTCCGACCGTGCAGCAGCGCGGCGCGGCGATTATCAAAGCACGCGGCGCGTCTTCTGCAGCGTCTGCGGCGTCTTCAGCCATTGATCACATGCGCGATTGGGCGCTGGGTTGCGATGGTATCGTCAGCATGGCGATCCCGTCTGACGGCAGCTATGGCATTGAAGAAGGCATCATCTACTCCTACCCGGTACGTTGCCAGGGTGGCAAGTATGAAATCGTTCAAGGCTTTGAACTGGACGCGTTCAGCAAAGAGAAGATGCAGGCGACCGAGAAAGAACTGCGTGAAGAGCGCGCAGCGGTTGAGCACCTGCTCGGCTAAGCACGCTGGCTGGCTTTCTTTGAACTGTTCTAAAAACCGTTTTAAGAACAGTGCCTAGTAATACCAAACCCCGCAAGCTTAATGCTTGCGGGGTTTTTCAATTTGGTCACTCAAGACTCACCACTCACCACAGCCGTCGTTCCCGACCCAGTCTCAACCCTGTCATTCCCGAATCAGCCCCAGGCCTGTCATTCCCGAATGGGGTAATCGGGAATCCACCTTGACCTTTGCCGCCGTAGCCCGAAAACCAAAGTCAAAATGGATTCCCGCTAAGGGCACGCGGGAATGACGGAGTTGGGGCAGCCCAAAATGGATTCCTGCTAAGGGAGCGCGGGAATGACGGAGTTGGGGCAGCCCAAAATGGATTCCCACTAAGGGCGTGCGGGAATGACGGGGGTGCACCACTCAATCCCGCAGGCTCATAATTCGCCAGTGGCGTTCTTCGGCGATTTGGCGCAGGGTGTCGTCGGGGTCGACGGCAACTGGGTGTTCCACTTGCTCAAGCAGCGGTAGGTCATTGTGGGAATCGCTGTAAAACCATGCGCCGTCCATGGTTAGCTCTTGATTCTCAAGCCACTGCTGCAAGCGAGTCACTTTACCTTCGCGGTAGCTAGGAATGCCTGATACTCGTCCTGTGTAGCGGCCATCGACCATTTCAGGGTCAACGGCAATGAGGTCGTCCACACCTAAGCGTTCGGCGATAGGGGCAGTAATAAAGCGGTTTGTAGCGGTGATAATCAGCAGTGTATCGCCTTTGGTGCGGTGGCGGGCAAGCAACTCCTCTGCCTTGGGCAGAATGTTGGGTTCTATCTTGCTGGCCATAAACTGCTGGTGCCAGGCGGCTAGTTGTTCAGGCGTATTTTCCGCCAGTGGCTTTAAGGCCATTTCTAGAAATGCTGCCATATCTAGCGTGCCGGCATTATAGTCAGCTAGGAAACGCTCATTGGCCTCGCGGTAGGCAATGGGGTCAACTGCACCTTGCTCAAGTAAAAACTCACCCCAGGCATGATCGCTGTCGATGGATAGCAGCGTATTATCCAAATCGAAAATGGCCAGACTCACGGCGCTCCCCTTATGGTGTTGGTTGGTTGCTGATGATTAGGTCAGTTATTAACGGTAGTCACGGTTTGCAAGGCGGCGAATTATCGCAGAGTCACCATGGTTTAACCACTTAGCGTTATATTGTATTGATACGCTTGTCTCCCTTGTGGAAAAATGGGGATAACTGAAAATTTATTAAGGTGATGTCCGTGATCGACGCTGACGGCTTTCGCCCCAATGTTGGCATTATTATTGCCAATAGCCAGGGGCAGCTGCTTTGGGCGCGTCGTGTAGGGCAAAACGCGTGGCAGTTTCCCCAGGGAGGCATCAAAGCAAACGAAACACCACATCAAGCACTTTTTCGTGAGCTTTTTGAGGAGATCGGCCTAACCGCCGACGACGTTGATATTGTCGCCTGTACTCGGGGATGGCTGCGCTACCGTCTACCACGACGCATGATTCGCACCCACTCACGGCCGGTTTGCATCGGTCAAAAGCAGAAGTGGTTTCTACTTAAAATTCGCTGCCAAGAAAATCGAATTTGCATGACGGCAACGCCCAACCCCGAATTCGATGGTTGGCGATGGGTCAGTTACTGGTATCCACTGGGGCAGGTGGTGCCGTTTAAACGTGAGGTATATCGGCGCGCGCTAAGAGAGCTTTCTCCTCGCGTTCAGCGCTTGGCGCAACAAGATAATGATGGATAACGTGTGCTCCACTGTTTTCAAAGCTGGTTTTCAAGAACTAGTTTTCAAGAACTGGTTTTCAAGAACTGGTTTTAAAAAAATAGTTTTTACGAGACAGTGAGAGTTGGCCGAAAATCCCTCAGCGAGGCAAATAATAGTGAATAGTAAAACGTCCATGCTTGAGGTGCTGCGACGCGTTATTCAAGAAGTGAATGGCGCTAGAAACCTCGACGCCGCGCTGTCAACGATGGTACGTCGCATACGCAAGGCGATGCAGACTGACGTGTGCTCCTTCTATTTGTATGACAAGGAGCTTGAGTCACTCGTATTGATGGAAACCATTGGCCTGCGTACGCAAGCAGTAGGCCGTGTGGTATTGCCGCTAGGGGAAGGCCTGGTGGGGCTAGTGGCTAAGCGCAGTGAACCGCTTAATTTAGAAGACGCCCAGTCCCACTCCCATTTTCGTTATTTTGAAGCGACCGGCGAGGAGCGCTACTCAAGTTTTCTTGGCGTGCCCATTATTCATCAACGCCTTATGCTGGGCGTTTTGGTCGTACAGCAGGCTGAAAAACGCCAGTATGACGATGAAGACGAAGCTTTTCTTGTCACCATGGCTGCCCAGTTAGCGGGAGTACTGGCTCATGCGCTGGCGACGGGTAACCTAGCCCGTCCGGCCCTTCCGGGTGGTCAAGCCATGTTCAAGGGCGTGGCAGCGTCGCCGGGGATGGCGATGGGGGAGGCGGTGGTGATTACGCCACCCGCTGACTTGAATAGCGTTCCTGATCTTATTCCTAGTGATCAAGACTACGAAGTTGCGCGGTTAAAAGAAGCCATTGGCAAAACCCGCGATGAAATTCGTGCGGCAGCAGAGCGCTTAGTTAACCGAATATCTTCTCAAGAGCTGGCGCTATTTGACGTCTATCAACAAATGCTCGGTGAAGCAGCGCTTTCTGAAGAAGTTGAAAAACGCATTCGTGAAGGCCAATGGGCGCCGGGAGCACTGGCCGATGTCGTGCGTCGGCATGTTCAATACCTTGAACGAGTAGACGACGACTACCTACGGGAGCGGGCGGCAGATATTCGTGATCTTGGCCGCCGTGTGCTGGCGCATCTTCAGGAGGACACACCCTCTACCCCAGAAACCTACCCGGAAAATGCCATTCTAGTCGGCGATGAAATTAGCGTTGCTATGCTGGGTGAAGTGCCAAGAGACAAACTCAAAGGCCTAGTGTCGGTGCGCGGCTCAAGTACCTCGCACGTTGCTATTGTTGCTCGTGCCATGGGGATTCCTACGGTGCTGGGGATGGTAGATCTTCCTCTGCCGCGTTTGAACGGTGCGCCGGTAGTGCTGGATGGTCACCGAGGCCGGCTATTTGTGCGTCCAGCGGCTGAGTTAAAAGCTCGCTACGAAAGCCTGATTGCTGAAGAGGCAGCGCTGAGCGAGCTTCTGGAGCACGAGCAAGACTTGCCCAGCGAAACACCCGATGGCCATACAATGCCGTTGATGGTGAACACAGGGCTTGCTGTTGATGCCTCTGCGCTGCTAAAAAGCCGTATTGGTGGCGTAGGGCTATACCGTACTGAAGTGCCTTTTATGATTACCGAGCGCTTCCCCGGTGAAAAAGAGCAAATGCGCATGTACCGCGAGCAGCTGGAAGGTTTTGCGCCGTTGCCAGTCGTCATGCGAACGCTGGATATCGGCGGTGACAAAGACCTTCCCTATTTTCCTATTGAAGAAGCGAATCCGTTCTTGGGCTGGCGGGGGATGCGGGTAACCCTTGATCATCCAGAAGTATTGATGGTTCAGCTGCGTGCTATGTTGAAAGCATCGCATGATTTAAACAATCTCTATGTACTCTTCCCGATGATTACAAATGTGGAAGAGGTCGATGAAGCCATTCGCCTGCTAGATCGTGCCATTTTAGAGTTAGGCGAAGAAGGAATTGCGGTTGAACGGCCCAAAGTGGGTGTGATGATTGAAGTGCCGGCGACGATTTATCAAATGGATGCGTTGGCGAAGCGGGTGGATTTCTTCTCGGTGGGTAGTAATGACCTCACCCAATATTTGCTCGCAGTAGATCGCAACAATCCTCGCGTCTCTAGCCTGTACGATGCCTTACACCCAGCGCTATTAGGTGCGCTACAAGAGCTCGCCCAGGATGCGAAACGACTAGAAAAGCCCATATCGTTATGCGGTGAATTAGCGGGCGATCCTGCTGGTGCGCTGTTACTAATGGCCATGGGGTTTACCAGCCTTTCCATGAATGCCCCTAGCCTACCCAAAGTACGAGCGGCTATCCGGCGCGTGTCTATGCACGATGCACAAACACTGCTCAGCGAAATCATGGAGCGGGATACCCCAGCGTTGGTGCATGAACATCTCAATAAGCGCATGGATGAGTGGCAGCTTTCACATTTATTGCCCCCACGAGATTAATGCCGAGACTCATGCCTGGCAGGGGTGGTCTAGAGCTGAAGTGTTAGTGAGTTTTTAAGGTGGTCTCCCCCTCAAATCGACCGAGTGGCCCAAACCGCTGCTCGGTTATGTTTATTTGCCCCTGCTGATTTAGCGTTAGCCAAGTAGTCGCTCGGGTGCCGTAGTGTTCACCCACTATAAATGCAGAAGAGAGCTGACGCTCCAGTGTTAACCCCACTCCGGTGTCTGGTAGCTGATCATCTGGTGCCGTTTGTGGGTTGTGTAGCGCCTGTTGTGTTGCGCTTTGCCACTGTTCGTTGGTGCTGGTTAATAAGGCATTGCGAACCAGGTTCAATTTTGGCCAGGGCGTGTTCAGAGTGGCATTCGATAGGCCATGAACCCCAGGGGTAACACGGGTAAGCACGACCCCGTGCAGGCCGCGGTGTATATGCCACAGACGATCTTGAGTGGCTACTAGTAAGTTGAATCCAGCATAGTGGAGGGCTGTTTTGTTTTCTAAGGTGGTAAGCCAGGTTTCCACATCATCGCTTTGTAGAACGCTCGCCACCAGTTCGCCGCGGCTAGGCGCATTGCCAGGTGTTGCCAGTCGAGGGTCGCGTACATTGGTTAATGCAGCGACAACCCCTTTCGAGTTTGCCGCTAACCACGTTCCGCCAGCTTCCAAGTCGCGCCCTCCTACCAGAGAAGGCTGCTCTTCCCAGCGTGCGAGTGGTGCGGTAGGCCGCTGATGAAATTCATCTCGATTGCCTGCTAGGCGCAAGGGAATGGTTGCGCCAGGAGACCAAGAAAAAGTGATTAAACACATAGGTGAGGCTCACAAACGGTATTAGAAACCCAATCAGCCAGTGAGGCATGACAGTATGGAAGCGTAGACATACAATTAACATTAATATAAACATGCTTAGCCATGCTATGGCCGCCAACATGTTAAGGCGCATTATTTAAGAAGCCACCTAGGAAGGCGCACACTATGCAACGCTATCAGCGAGAGCACTTCTGGAACGCCATCGTTTGGCCTATTTTATGGCCTCTTTTACTGGTACAGGTGGCATTGGTACTGCTCTGTGTATTGGTCGGATGGGTCGTTTGGGGGCTTTCACCAGGACAAACATCGTGGAGCACCACGCTATGGCTAACGTTAGCACTGCTGTTAGGCAGTTGTTTAAACGTTAGCGTCTTTTTGATGTTGATTAAAAGTCGTGCAAAACAGAAAGATGCCCGCTTTATGCAAGAGCTTGCAGAGCTGGAGCACCATGCGAATGCAGTAGCGACGATGCTAGTAGCTTCAAAGGCTGATGTGAAGGAGCCAGCAGCAGTAAAAAACGCGGGAGAGCTGCCTTTAACGCGCTTAGCGTCGGTTAATCAATGGTTAGTCAGCGTCGAACGTGCTTTAAGAAATAAGCAGTTGCCAGCGACTTCTGGTGTCCACATTAAACCCGACCCTACCTTGCTTGATGACCTTCATCACCATCAAAAACAGTTGAAGCATCTTATCGCAGGACGTGACCGCGCGCGTGAGGAGTCACGTTTAAAATCAGGCTATTTAACGTTGCTACAACGCGAAGCCGACACGCTGTTTGATTATTTAAGCACTATGTTGGAAGAGGACAATTCGCATGCATGCCAAAAAAATATTACCTACGTGCGTGAGCGACTGGCAGATATACGTGCATTACTTGCTAATTTTGCTGAGCAAAGCGTCAATGAAACAGACGACTATGAACAGCCACACGCTATTTTAGAGCGCAAGCTACGTATTCTGGTCGTTGACGATGGCCCTGTTAATTTAATGCTGGCGCGTCAAATGTTGGAAACTCAAGGGCTTCAGGTGGATGGTGTTAGTAGTGGCGAGCAGGCGCTAGACCGCCAGCAAACGACCTTTTATGACCTCGTATTTATGGATATTTTTATGCCGACATTAGATGGGCTAGAAACCGCACGCCGCTGGCGAACCTTCGAGCACCTTAGTGGCGGCCAACAGCGTAGCGCATTGATCGCGCTGACCGCTAATGTCGATAACACGGGTGCCGATGCTTATAACGCTGCAGGAATAGATGACGTATTAGCAAAGCCTTACAAGCCTGAAACGCTGCTCAGTATGATCACTAAGTGGGTGCCTGGTGCGCATAATCAGGTGCAACAAAAATGACAGCATTGAGTATTTGGGCAGGATATTTATTGTTGGGCTCAGCGGCAGGTACGATGGCCGGACTGTTTGGTGTGGGGGGCGGTTTAATCATTGTTCCTGCGCTGGTGTTTGCATTCGGTCTACAAGGAGTGGCCCCTGAAATCACCATGCATTTAGCGGTGGGTACATCACTAGCAACCATTGTTATTACCGGTGCTTCGTCAGCGTTAGGACATTATCGAAAAGGTAGTATTCATAAACCATGGTTTATGGCGTTGTTGCCAGGGCTAATGCTAGGGGCAATTGGTGGCGGTTTTATCGCAGACAACCTTTCCGGCACTGTGCTAGGCACGTTGTTCGGCGTATTTGTGTTGCTATTAGCCACTAAAATGGTGCTTGGCCTTTCACCTAAGCCAGGTAGTGTGCCTCCGGGTAACGCCCCCATGGCCATTGCCGGCGGCGTGGTAGGCACCATATCAGCGCTGTTTGGCATCGGCGGTGGCGCAATGACGGTTCCCTGGCTCTCTCGGTGTGGTGCGAGTATGACCCAGGCAGTGGGAACTTCCGCTGCTTGTGGCTTACCAATAGCAGCCGTTGGGGCAATAACGTTTATAGTGGTGGGGTGGGGTAACCCGCTGTTACCGCCCTGGGCGACTGGATTCGTCATGTGGCCTGCATTTATTGGTATTGTGCTTACAAGCGTTCCCTTTGCCCGCATTGGCGTTCGCTTAGCCCATGTGCTTCCAGCCAATGTACTGAGATTTTCGTTTGCAGCTTTGCTGGCCGCCGTAGGTATACGCTTTATATTGGCGTAATTTTGAATAGCGGCTTAACTCGCTGATGTCATGCTGCTGTTTTTCACTTACTATTTTTCACTTACTGTTTTTTCACCTGCTATTTTCCTCCTGTTACCTCTAGAGATGCTCAATGATTAATTACCCAACGATTGACCCTGTCGCTATTTCATTAGGCCCGCTGCAGGTCCATTGGTACGGCTTAATGTATGTAGTGGGCTTTGTTGCGGCATGGTGGTTAGGGTGTAAGCGGGCACCGCGTATTGGCCTTACGAAAGATGATATTGGTGATTTACTGTTTTACTGTGCCATTGGTGTGGTAGTAGGAGGGCGTCTAGGGTATGCGCTGTTTTACGGGTTAGGCCAGTGGGCCGCTGACCCATTATGGGTATTCCGCGTGTGGGATGGCGGTATGAGTTTTCATGGTGGCTTACTAGGGGTGCTGTTAGCGGCATGGCTATTTGCACGTCGTAAACAGCTGGCATTTCTCACATTAACGGACTTTATTGCCCCTCTGGTACCAATCGGTTTAGGTGCAGGACGGATTGGTAATTTCATCAACCATGAACTCCCGGGGCGTGTAACGTCGCTACCTTGGGGAATGCCGTTTCCTGGTATGGGGCCAGAGCCACGTCACCCTTCCGCGCTTTATGAAGCTTTCCTGGAAGGGATCATACTGTTTGCCATTCTGTGGTGGGTGTCTGCTGAACCACGTGCCAGAGGGTTCTTATCGGGTTTATTCCTACTAGGTTATGGCGTTTTCCGCTTTATGGTTGAATTTGTACGCATGCCCGACGCCCACATTGGCTACCTTGCCTTTGGCTGGTTCACGATGGGTATGCTGCTCACGCTCCCGATGATTGCGCTAGGTCTACTCTTTATTGCTTGGTCACGCAACCAACCCGTTGATGCCAAGGTGTAGAAAGTGAGGAGTGAGGAGTGAGGAGTGAGGAGTGAGGAGTGAGGAGTGAGGAGTGAGGGGAATGCTCCTGGCCGCCTGATGTTTACGCGTATAGAATATGTGCCCAAATTGATTTTTAATCTGGAATTTCTGTGACTGCAATAACGCCCACGCCGAAAGACGCGCTTGAACAGCCGTACCTAGACTTAATGCGCACTGTGCTGGAGCAGGGCGTTGATCGGAATGACCGCACTGGCGTTGGTACGCGCTCAGTGTTTGGTCATCAAATGCGCTTCGATCTCTCGCGCGGCTTCCCGCTACTCACCACAAAAAAGCTACACCTACGCTCTATCATTCATGAGCTGCTGTGGTTCCTTAAAGGCGATACCAATATTGGGTATCTTAAAGAGAACGGCGTGCGCATCTGGGACGAATGGGCAGATGAAAATGGTGACCTTGGTCCTGTTTATGGCTACCAATGGCGCAGCTGGCCGGCCCCAAGCGGTGGAAGCGTTGATCAGAT
The DNA here is from genome assembly GCF_000712975.1 of Vreelandella neptunia. Classification (GTDB taxonomy): domain Bacteria; phylum Pseudomonadota; class Gammaproteobacteria; order Pseudomonadales; family Halomonadaceae; genus Vreelandella; species Vreelandella qaidamensis. The sequence continues at coordinate 69,997 of NZ_JHQL01000003.1, forward strand.
TTCCAACGTGTTAGCGCAAATTCGCACCACTCCCCAGTCGCGGCGACTGATTGTTTCAGCCTGGAATCCAGGTCAAGTCGATGAAATGAAGTTGCCGCCTTGCCACTGTTTGTTTCAATTTTACGTGGCTAATGGGCGTCTCTCGTGCCAGCTTTACCAGCGTAGTGCCGATATCTTTTTAGGCGTGCCGTTTAATATTGCAAGCTATGCGCTACTGCTTGCCATGGTTGCCCAGGTAACCGGCCTTGAGCCAGGTGAGTTTGTGCATACGCTAGGCGATGCACATCTCTACAGCAATCATTTAGAGCAGGCCCAAGAACAATTGGGCCGTACACCTAAAGCGCCGCCACGTTTAGTGCTTAACCCCCAGGTCACTAACCTGTTCGATTTTACCTTCGACGATATCCATATTGATGGATATGAATCGCACCCACACATCAAAGCACAGGTAGCCGTATGAACCAGCACAGTGTGTATGAACCGTTAGTGCCGGTCGCCATGATTGTGGCAATGGCTAAAAATCGGGTAATTGGCGTAGAAGGTAAACTACCCTGGTACCTGCCTGAAGATTTAAAATTCTTCAAACGTATGACCCAAGCCAAGCCGCTAGTCATGGGGCGTAAAACCTACGCTTCGATAGGTAAGCCGTTGCCCAATCGGCTCAATATTGTTGTCACTCGTGACACAGGCTTTACGGCTGAAGGCGTGAGAATATGCCATGAATTACCAGCGGCATTAGCATTGGCTGACCAACAAGCTACTATTGAAGCTGCCGAAGAAATTATGGTGATGGGAGGGGGTGAGATCTACCGACAAGCGCTTCCTTATGCGCAACGCCTCTATATTACTGAAGTCGATGTGAATGTTGAAGGTGATGCCGTCTTCCCTGAATTCTCTATGAAAGAGTGGCAGGAAGTTCAGCGCGTAGCGGGTACGCCAGCAGAAGGACAGCCTCAATACGACTTTGTCGTTTACGAGCGGATCGCCGACTGATTAACGCAAAGGAGGGGGTATGGCCGCAAGTGTATTAGAGCTATTAGAAGCACTGGAAGCGCGACTTGAACAGACTAAAGCCGAGCTGAGTACGCTGCGTGAAGAGAACGATACGCTTAGACAGCAATTGTCTGCTCAGGTACAGCAGTGCTTACCGCCTTCGCAGCCTACACACCGCTCAGTACCGTCGGAAGGGCCGTCTCAAGATCCATCTCAAGATCTATCTCAAGATCTATTTCAAGAACTGTCCCAGCAATCACCCGAGGCTAAACAGTTATCTGACGCTAAGCAACTATCTGAAACGCATCACGAGCTAGAGTTGCCGATGGTTGATGAAGCGTCGGCCGCCAAAGATGCTTCTCCGCCGCCGTCCCCCCAGTCACTTCTTAATCAGTGGTATGAACGCTACCCTAAAGCATTTTTTACCGGTCACACAAAGCCGTTAAAAGTAGGTATTCATCAAGACCTTGCTCAGCGTGAACCGTGGTCAGGAAAATTAATTCGTCGCACGCTTGCGAATTATGTAAATCTCCCTCGGTATATAAAATCAATGCGGGAAGGCGCTGAGCGAATAGATTTAGATGGAAATTCCGCAGGCACTGTTGATAAAGAAGCGGCGCGACATGCCAATGAGCGGCGCAAACAAAGCCAGGATAAACAAAGCCAGGATAAACATACGCGAACGCCTGCAGCACGCCCGTCGAAACGACAGCCACCGCAAGTGCCTAACAAAGCAGCATCTTTGCCTCAATCAGCGCCTAGCCATGGTGGGAATGACGGCGGGAATGAAAAAAGCCCCAAAAAAGACGAATTAACAAAACCGCTTAGCCTTGAAGATAAATTAAGAGGCTTGCAACAAAAATTTACCGAGCACTGAGACCAGTCAACGCCCCGTGGGTTCCTTAAAATAAGGCAAATCGTAAAAAAACACTGTTTTTTTCTATTGCGTTCACTGGAATCCCAGTATAGAGTTTGATCTGCGAGCATTGGACTATAACAAGGCTTGATTGAGGACATGCCGCATACCACCGGGAAAAACCGGAGGATGGAAAAAAGAGCATGGCCCACAAGCCAACTGCAGGCTTCATAACAATTTTATGACAAGTCTGTAGAAACGATCGAAACAGTAAGCTAGTTAAGGAACCTACATCATGAAAAAGACACTTTTAGCGACTGCTATCATTGGCGCCCTCGGTGCCTCTGCTGCCGCTCAAGCAGCTACCGTCTATGACCAAGACGGCACCAAACTCGACGTCTATGGCCGTATCGCCATGGGTATCGCTGGTGGTGGCCCCGAGTACAACGACGCTGACGAAAAAATCGACAACAGCGAAGAATTCGTTGATGTCTACTCTCGTCTTGGCCTGCGCATGAGCCACGAAGTTAACTCTGACCTGACCGCTTTCGGTCGTTTAGAGTGGCGCTTTAAAGGCGACGAGCGTTACACCGATTCTGGCTTCACTGAAATTCGTCAGAGCTACCTGGGCGTACAGAGCAAGCAGTACGGTACATTCCAAGCGGGTAACTTCGACAGCTTCTACAACCAGTTTGTTTCTCTGCCGTTCGATGTTTACATCGATCGTGGTCTAGAGTTCGCTGGTCATCCGAAACAGTCGCGTGGCGACTCTATCGGTTACTACACGCCTGACCTACAAGGCTGGACTGCCTTCCTGCAGCTGAAGCACTACAGCGAGCGTGGAGAGCTTGAGCCGGTACGTGATGAAGGTAACGTAGTAGCTGCACAAGGTGGCGTACGCTACGAGCAAGGCCCGATCACTGTAGGTCTGGGTTTTGTTGACGACGTAGTACGTGGCGGCGGTAACGGCGAAATGCTGGGTGGTCTGATCGGTTCTTATGCCGTAAATGATCAGCTGTCTCTTCGTTTAGGTTATGAAGGTCGTGAAAACAGCGACACTCTTGGTGGTGGCTTCGACACCGTCGGTCTAGGTGGTACTTACACCACTGGTCCTTGGGCCTTCGCTGCTGATATCTACAACGTAGATCCTGATGGCCAAGACGACGACCGTACTGCTTGGTCTCTGGGTTCTTACTACAAAGTTTCCAGCAACTTCGACGTGTTCCTGGAGTTGAACCAAGCTGACCAGCAGTCCATCAACGTTACTCTTGATGGCCGTGACTCTGAAATCAGTGCTGACGGCGATGACGTATACTACCTGACAGGCGCACGTTACCACTTCTAAGCTTGGCCTTAGCCATGTTTAGCAGGTAACCCCTGTAAGTAGAATAGAACCGGCCTCTTTGAGGCCGGTTTTTTTGTGGCCTGCAGAAAGGTGGATAGATGAGAATAAGATTCTTTTAGTAACGAGATGTTAGAATACGTTAAAAGTTCTAACTGCACTGAGTTACATAGCAGCCATCAAACAGGTATGATAGCGCTAGAGTTTTGTAGTGGGTTTTGTAGGGGAATGAGAACATAAGTAGAAACCTGATAGCATTAGTTGCACCAACTATCGCAATTGTAGTTATTAAACAATCCTAGTATAGGGTGTGAATTCAGTTAATAGGTCTAAATTTTAGTTAGCTAGCTAAGATTTTAAGTCTTGGCGGTTGTACATTGATTTTTGATCAGGGGTGGAGAGAGTGCATGGACAACAAAGGCAGTAATAAAGCATACGAAATAACACTAGTTGACTTTGTGGTGCTTTTGCTCCGGCAATGGAAAGTAATGTTGAGTTGTATTGCTATCGTGCTACTGATTACTTTGCTGGTAGCTTTTTTAAAGCCTGTTCAGTATGAGTTTACAACAATGTACGGTGTCGCTTCTTATGAAACAGTTGAAGGAGCGAAACGAGGTTTAGAAACACCTGAGGAAGTTGTTGCTAAGGTTAATAATATTTTTTTAGAGCAGCAAAGACGTAATATACTGTCAGATAGTAGTATTGCAGAGCTACCCTTTGAAGTTAGTGTTAATAACCCGCGTAACACTCTTTTGTTAAAAATAGCTAGTGCGGCTGAAGAAAAGTACCAACCTCTTATTGAGCGCTTTCATGAGAGTCTTGTGTTAGCAATTGAAGATGACCAAAGAAATTTAGTTAATATGCTAAAAAATAATCTTCAATATCAGTTTGAAGCTTATTCAGAAGCGTTAGAAGCCGCTCGTGCCAGTAGTAGCGAAACAGCAGGCGAGATTGAAGCCGCTTATTTTGAAAAAGTGTTTTTGTTAGAGCGTCGTATCGATAGCATTAATGAAGGTGAGGCTTCTCAGCTTGCGGTGCAAAGTTTGGAGCCAGTTGGATTAGGTAAGGGCTTTATTGTTGCAGTAGGTTTTTTGCTAGCATTGCTATTCGCACCGATTGCTGCGGTAATAAGCATTTTTGCTAAAAAAGTACGTATTGCTTATCAACATGGCGATTAATCATGGATGTAAAGGTTAAGACCTGCCTTGATATCACGCTGTTGGTATTTTTAATACTATGGCCAGTAGTAGATACCTTGAATGGCTATTTTTATTATCAGGAAGCGGCAATACCGAGTATATCTGCTCCCTATAAAGCTTTAGGCTTCATAGGGATTGTGTTGATGCTGCTGGTCTACCATCCTTGGCGATTTTTCCAGCTATTTATCATGATTGTGTTAGTAGTAACTAGCATTGCTTATCAAAAATTTGCCTATGGTGCAGTTACGGAAAGCATTACCTGGGCTGTACGAGGGCTTTTAGCGCTTGCGCTGCTGTTTTACCTAATAGGTGAAAGTGTCAAAGACAGCTTTTGGAGTAGAAGAAAGATAGCTTCATTGATGCTTTTATATTTTGTTGCTATGGCTGCGAATGTTGCGCTAGGTGTTTTTGGTTTTGGGGAGTCTCAGTACGCTGGTGGGATAGGCGGTAAGGGCTTTATTATTGCTGGTAACGAAATGAGCTATTTAATGCTCGCTTCTGCAAGCGTTGTTCTTTTTTATATCGCCGAGAATAGAAACGCCTGGGTGCTCTCTGGCGTGTTTATACTGCTGTTGTTTTTTTTCCTCATGAAAGCGACTAAAGTCGCTATGATTGGAATTTGCCTCGCCTATATATATGCATTGATCCACGGCGGTTACTTCAATGTAAAACGCATTCCTGTTATCTATATAGCAGGGCTAATTGGTACGTTCGCTGTATTGGTACTGGGTTATCAATTTATTCAAGCAACAGGCTTGCTTGATCGAATTTTATATCTTTACAGTCTGCATGGCGGTTTTTGGGGGGCACTACTTAGTGGGCGGATTACTTTTGTGCAGACTACATATAATAGCGTTATTATAAATTTTAGTTTTTGGGATGTCCTGTTAGGTGTTGGAGTCGACCAGCTGCGTGCTGTAACGGGTTCCATTGTTGAAATTGATATCATTGATGTGTGGGTTGCTTTCGGTGTCGTTGGGCCAATACTGTTTTATTTTCCCTGGTTACTAGGTATTGGTTACTCAATAAGTATTTTCCAGCACAGTGCGAATAGTAGTATATGTTTTTTACTGCTCATAGCTATGATTATTGGAGTAAGTCTTACAGCAGGTCATGTTGTCAATTCTGGGATTGCGTCAAGCGCTACAGCGTTATTGATAGCCTATTTATACATGCTTAAAATGGAATTGCTAGAAGCTAAGGGTGCTTAATATGAAGATTCTAATGGTAGCTTCTTTTGGTGGTCACTTTGTTCAACTGCAGCGGTTATATAAACAAATTAAAGAAACATCTGATTGTAGTAATGTTGAATTTATATTTGCCGTAAGTGAGCCAAATGTTTATGTAGATAATTGTGTTGTCTTCGAAATTGCTAATGTGCATCGCGAAAGTGGTATAAAAAAACTCCTAAAAGCAACGCGCGAGGTGTTTGGCGCGATAAAAAAAACGCGACCAAATATAGTGATATCAACCGGTGCTTTACCAGGGCTTCTATTCTGTATTGTGGGCAAAGTACTCGGCAAAAAAGTGGTTTGGGTAGATAGTATGGCAAATTATCAAACTTTATCCTTTTCAGGAAAAATTGCTAAATTATTCTGCGATGTATGCTTAACGCAATGGGAGCATTTGGCAGAGCAGGATAAACGTCTTTCTTACTGGGGAAAGGTTTTATGATATTTATTACGGTAGGTACCCAGTTGCCTTTTGAACGCATGTTAACTTATGTTTCTCAATGGTTGGAGAAATCAGGGTATACAGGGAATGTAGTAGCTCAAGTGGGTGAGGAGAGTGGTTTTGAAAGCGACCGTATGGTCGTTTATAAAACATTGTCAAATAATCAGTACTACCACTGGTTTTCCCAAGCGGAGGTTATCGTTTCTCATGCAGGTATGGGCACTATCTTATCATGCCTAGACAGTCGAAAAAGAGGGGTATTTTTGCCGCGAGAATTTGCGTATTCTGAACACCGCAATGACCATCAATTAGATACGGCTAATGCTTTTGCTAATCAATACCCCTCACTAAGATTTTGCTTTGATAGAAGCGCTTTTCACGCAGCATTAGATGCCTGTGTGGCTCAGGCAGCGGATAGCATTCCCGTTGTGTCTGGCGACACTGCTAGTGACAATGCCCTTGGGCAACGTATTGGTGCTTACTTGGGGTTACGGAGTATTAACGAATGAAACAGCTACTGCTATGGACCAATATGTATCCGACTAGCTGCGCACCGTTTTACGGCACATTCGTACGCTCTACTGAGCGTGCATGGAAGCAAATGATCGGTGAGAACAATGTATCACTGGTCGCAATTAGAAATAAGCCAACTAGCAAGTTGTCCAAAATAACACTTTATACGGATTTAATGATTCGTTGTATTCTCTCGATTTTTTCGCAGCCTAAAAATGCAATGTTAGAAATTCACTATCCAGTGTATTTTCTACCGGTGCTTTTCTTAAATAAATTACTTTGTCGGAAAAGATACATAGTGTTGCGTTTTCATGGCTCTGATCTTAAAAAAATAACAGGATCACGCTTTTTTACAGTGCTGTTTAATGCTATTAAAGGGAGTGTTGATCTTTACGTTGTTCCTTCTGATTATTATCGTGAAAAAGTAAGTAGTGAGTTAAAAATACCAATCGAAAAAGTGATTAAGGTGTTTCCAGACTGTGTTGGGGATGAGTTTTTTGTCAGAGGAAATGTTGATAAAAATGAGCTGCAGAAAGACAGTGATACCTTCCATATAGGATTTGTATCTCGGCTAGAGACGGTGAAAAACTGTCACGAGTTGATCGAGGCGTTTGCAAAACTAAGTATTTCTAGTGCTAAGTTGACCATTGTTGGTGATGGTTCCCAACGAGCATCGCTAGAATCGCTCTCCAAACAGCTAGGCATTGCTGAAAAAGTAGAATTCAAGGGCGCGTTAGCCAGAGAGGAGCTCCCAGTTATCATGGCTATGTTTGACGTATTCGTGTTTCCTTCGGTATCGGAGACAGAAAGTTTTGGGTTAGTGGCCTTGGAAGCGCTTGCGTGTGGTACGCCGGTAATTGCCAATAATCAACTGAAAGCAGCCAACGAGTATTTGGACAATGACAGAAATGGCTATTTTTATAACGATGGAGCTGAAGGGTTGTCTCGAGCGCTTAAAAGGTACTACGCGATGTCTCCAGATGCCAAGGCAGATATGTCAGAAGAGGCTAAAAAGGTGCGACAGAAGTTTAGCTTTCACAATGTCTTTAGCGTAGGTGTTGAGAGTATTCTTAGCAGGCAGCAGACTGACCACCAAAAAACAAATGGCAAAGGATAACAACAATGGGTAATCCAAAAACAATGACGTTTTCGGAGCGTTACCCGCCGCAGGTGGTCTTTCCGTTTTTTGATGTGTTCTCTATTTTTGTTGGCGGTTGGCTAGCTCACTTTATGCGCTTTGGCTCATTTCAGCTTCATGAGCGGTATGTGCTGGCATTAATTTGCATTGCTTTATTGGTTTTGGTTATTAATAGCATGTCTGAGAGCTATAAGCGTTGGCGCATTACGCCCATTTATCACATGTTGGCAAAGCTCTTGTTGGTCTGGTTGGCCGTTGGAATCACTGCTGCATCTCTGATTTATTTTGCGCATGCCGCAGAACGTTATTCACGGCTTTGGATCGGGTTAACACTGTTAGCATCGTTTCTAATGGCTGGCGGCGCGAGATTGCTGGTTCAGTTAGGATTGCGGCATGTCCGTTTACGAGGAGGGGCGCGTCGGCCAGTATTTTTAGTTGGACTAAGTCAAAACGTACTCGATGTTGCCAAGGGAATCCGAAGTGCCTCCTGGGAGGGGCATACGATAGCGGGTGTTGAGCGTATTAAGACGCCGCTAAATGATGTTTGCATAGATCGCATCGCCCGACGCATCAATGAATCTAACGCACGGGAAGTGTGGATTTGTGTTCCCTTTGAGATGGGCAGTGCCGTGCGCGCACTATTTTATGCACTACGCAATCACACCGCCGAAGTGCGGTTTATTCCCGCTTTTCAAGATATGCATTTGCTGAACCATCGCATGTCAGAAGTAGCAGGCCATTACGCGATAGATTTAAGCGTTTCTCCCATGAGTGGTATGTCGCGCTTTATCAAACGTTCTGAAGACATTGTAATAGGATCTCTTATTTCTTTGCTTGTATTGCCGGTATGTGCGGCGATTGCATTAGCCATCAAGCTTACATCGCCAGGGCCAATACTGTTTAAACAGTACCGAGAAGGTTCCAACGGGCGACATTTTAAAGTCTACAAATTCCGCTCTATGCATGTGCATGACGAAAACGGTGGAAAAGTAACGCAGGCGAAAAAGAACGACAGCCGCATCACTAAAGTAGGTGCCTTCCTGCGCCGTACATCACTAGATGAGCTACCGCAATTTTACAACGTACTGCAGGGAAGAATGTCGATAGTAGGGCCGCGCCCACACGCATTAGCACATAATGAACAGTATAAAGAACTAGTCGAATCTTACATGCGTCGTCATAAAGTGAAGCCAGGTATTACTGGCTGGGCACAGGTCAATGGTTTGCGGGGTGAAACTGACACATTGGAAAAAATGGAGCGTCGTGTTGAATACGATCTTTGGTATATCGATAACTGGTCTTTATGGTTAGATCTTAAGATTATTGTAATGACTGTTTTTAAAGGTTTTATCAATAAAAATGCATACTAAAAAGTGATGTCGAAACTCGCTTTTCAAAGTGGTGGTTGGCTCAATAGTACAAGCCCTGTAATAATGTAAGCCTGTGTGAAGGCTTATCGGCCTTTACGAGTGTTCAACGGTCATCAGGAACTTTGTTTTGATTGTGTCTCAAAATCCGCCCGCAAATGGCACACTGCATGCGCCACACTGGTTAACCAGTGTGGCGATTTTTCTATTAGGCGCTTTGGCCCTGGTAGTCCCTAGTGGCTATTCTCTGGGAGCTGTGGTTCTGTTTTTTGCAGGCGTTAGCCTTTTGATTATGAGGCGCTTACCGCAGCTAACTGCCCAAGATCGCTGGGTTATCGCTGCATTAGTCGTCTATGCGGTCATTAGCCTTGCTGAAGCTTGGTGGGATGCTCAGGGGAGTAGGGGAGTCGATAAACCTATCCGCTTTATACTTGCCGTACCTGCCTTATGGTGGGTGCTTGCTTACCCACCTAAACTCTCTTTTTTATGGGGGGGGCTTGCCGTTGGGGCGATATCAGCTGGCACTTGGGCAGGGTGGCAAAAGCTCGTTGAAGGCGTTGCGCGAGCAGGTGGCCACACTCACGTTATTCAGTTCGGCAACCTCAGTATGTTGCTGGGAGTGCTTTGCTTAGCAGGGCTTGGCTGGGCCGTGCTACAGCGACAGCGCCATATGTGGATAGCTTTTATGCTCCTAGGCGCAGTAGGCGGCATACTGGGTTCGCTATTTTCTGGTAGTCGTGGGGGCTGGGTAGGCTTTCCTATCGTATTACTGGTGCTCTACCGTGCTTACGGAACGGTGCTTTCGCCAAAGCTAAAAATCGCAGCTGTTGTCGCCGTATTAAGTGCCGGTATTGCTGTTTATGCGGTTCCTCAGTTGGGAGTGCAAAGTCGAGTTCATCAGGCATTTACTGATATTGACTTGTATATTTCGGGTGAGAATCGAGGGACGTCGGTGGGGTCCCGGTTTGAAATGTGGAGAGGCGCTGCACTACTGATCCAAGAAAAGCCGCTAACAGGCTGGGGCAGCAATGGCTATAAACAGGCAATGGCCCAGCTAGGAGAGCAGGGCGTCATCAATAAAGAAGCATCTCAGTATGGCCATGCCCACAACGAGTTTGTTGATGCTTTTGCTAAGCGGGGGTTGCTTGGCTTGCTAGCGTTACTAGCGTTGTACATCATCCCTATGCGGCTATTTGGCAAACAAATAGCGGCTGACGATTTAACAACGCGCTCTATCGCCACAGCGGGTGTGTTACTCCCTGTTACCTATATTGATTTTGGCTTATCCCAAGTGTTTCTAACACATAACAGTGGGGTCATGATGTATGCTTTTTTACTGGCTACCCTGTGGGGAATTTATGCGAACGTAACCCAGAATAAAAGCCATTGCTGAACCTTGTGTGTGAATTTTAAGTCTATGATTTATTGATAAAAAAAGCCGACTAAAATATAGTCGGCTTTTTTATTTAGCTAAAAATCAGGAAGGCAAAATTTACTGAACTGCTTGTATAACGTTTGTCAACGTAGAGCCTTGCGTTTTAATCCCTTACAATGAATTTGCATCAATAGCATAGGTTAACCACATTTTTAGCCGCACAGCGTAGGGCAAGGGAATGCGCCCGTATGAATCCCTGGGCGGTAGCGTGCCTTTTTACTGGAAAATTATCATGTCAAATATCCCCGTTTCTCTAGCGCGGCCAGCTCGCATGCTGCTGGCCGCGTTAAGTGTTGCCGTAGTAAGCGGTTGCGCTACTTATCCCAATAGCACACAGCAGCAAGCGCAGTACGTGCTAAACACAGATTCAGCCAAACTACTGGCAGATGACAACCTCAATGGCTTTTTATCCCAAGCGCCTGCCGGGGCAGTAATAAACGTAGCGCGCAGCCCATGGGGTGATAACGTCGAAATTATTGCCGATGCGCCTTATCTAGCCGCCAGCGGTAGAGAGTGCCGTCAGCTTCGGGTAGTAGAAGCAGGAAATGGCGCAGCTCGCACGGCTCTTACCTGTGAAACGCCGAATGGTTGGGTTAACCAGCGCGTGCTAAATCAAAGCATGTCTTCTTCAACTACTGCAGCACAAGGGCGCTACTAATGAATGCTACTCGTCTTATCAAGCGGCTTTCGTTGAAACGCCCTTTAGCCGCTGTGTCACTGTTGCTTGTTAGTAGCCTAATAAGCAGTACGAGTTGGGCGCAAAGTATCAGCCTGCCCAACACCATTCTGCCGGAAGAACAAGCTAGCCAGCAGCAGGTAGAACAAGTAAACGACACCCCCCGGGCTGATTGGCGTAGCGGAACGTATGGTCCTGTGTCAGCGCAACCGCAAAACCCTGATGTTCTTCCGCCGTTCGGTGCCAACCTGTTTACCGGTGGGTTTCGCGGTGCGATGGGAGATGGCCTAAATGCCGGTTACCAAGTTAAGCCCGGCGACCAAATTACCGTGCGAGTATGGGGCGCGCTTGAATTTGAACGGGTGCTACCGGTAGATGCTCAAGGCAATATCTTTATTCCTGGCTCAGGCCCATTAAATGTAGAAGGCCAAAACAGCCAGCAGGTAGAAAGCAGTGTGCGCGGTGCCATTACCTCGGTTTATCCAGAAAATGTTCAAGTTTATACCAACGTGCAAGGCGTGCAGCCTGTAGCCGTGTTTGTGACTGGCTATGTAGAAAATCCAGGCCGCTTTGCAGGCACCCCGAATGATTCGGTACTGTACTTTTTGGATCAAGCAGGCGGCATCGACCAAGACCTAGGTAGCTACCGGCAAATTCGCGTGATGCGTAACGACCGTACCGTGGCTACAGTCGATCTGTATGACTTCCTTATTAATGGCTCTATTGCCCGCCCGCAGTTCCAAGATGGCGACACCATTGTTGTAGAAGAACGCGGCCCAGCCATTGCCGTAGGCGGCGATGTTCATCGTGAACATCGCTACGAGCTGCTGGGTAACCAGCTAAGCGGTGCTGAGCTAGTAAACCTGGCACGCCTAAGAAGCGGTGTTTCTCATGTGCTGTTACGCGGTAACCGTGATGATGGCCCGTTTGCCCAATACTTCCCCCTAGATATGTTCTACGGACAAACCATCCGCAGTGGCGATGAAGTACTGTTCAGCGCTGACAAGCGCAGTGAAACCATCGTGGTCGAGGTGGAAGGCAGCTATTACGGCCCCTCTAGGTTTGCCTTACCTCGCGATGCACGCCTAAGTGAACTGCTAGACGCCATCCCCGTGCCAGAGAACATGACCGCGGTGGAAAGCATTTCACTACAGCGTGAAAGCGTCAGGCAGCAGCAAAAGCAATCTATGGAAGATAGCTTACGCCGTTTAGAAACCACGTATTTAAGCGCTGAATCTAGCACCAACGAAGAAGCGAAGATTCGTGCCCAAGAAGCCGAACTTATTCAAGACTTTGTTGAACGTGCCCGGGAGTTAGAGCCTAGTGGACGTTTAGTAGTCGCCTACAACGATAGAATCTCTGATATTCGGTTACAAGACGGCGACATTATCACTATTCCTGAAATTAGTGATTCCATGCTGATTAGCGGTGAAGTGCTGGTGCCCCAAGCCGCAGTGTTTCGCCCGGGCATGAACGTGATCGACTACATTGAAAGTGCCGGTGGCTTCACCAACCGCGCCGATGAAGATCATATTCTCATTGTTCGCCAGAACGGCGCGGTAGAAAACGCCCGCAACGTTAACCTACGCCCGGGTGATGAAATCCTTGTCATGCCAGCTGCCCCTACCCACAACCTACAGCTAGCTTCCACGCTTACACAGATATTGTTCCAAATCGCCGTCGCCACCCGTGTCGCAGTTGATCTGTAATAGCGTGAGCCACGGAAGTACGCATGTTGCCACGGACAACACGGAAGCCACGGAAAAAAACCAAAAAGTTTTTGTGTGTTGTTGATCTTGTCCGTGTCCTCCGTGAGTGTCCGTGGCAAGTATTAACCGCCACTTAACTTATTCCACATTAAAAAAGTAGAGCTATGGCAAATGTAAAAGGCGCACCGAAGGGTGCCCGCACGCCTTGGCAAGTTACCCGCAGTGTTTGGTATGCCATGTTCGTAAGGGAAGCGCTCTCGCGAACAATGGGAGACCGAATGGGCTGGTTCTGGATGGTCTTCGAACCTGTCGCCTTCGTAGGTATCATGATTGCGATTAGAGGTTTCATTCGTGGCGATCGACTTGTTGCTAATGCTGACTTTATACCTTGGCTTATTATGGGCCTGATGGGCTTTATGCTTGTACGTGAAGGGATGATGCGTGGGATGGGTGCTATTGATGCTAACAGAGCTTTATTTGCTTACCGTCAAGTACAGCCTGTTGACCCTGTGTTAGTACGTATTTTTTTGGAAGGTGCGCTACGCAGCTTTGTCTTTCTTATTTTTATTGCCGGTGGCTTAATGCTGGGGTTAGATATGTACCCAGACAATGCAGTGCGCGCACTAGCAGCATGGGCATCACTGTGGTGTCTCGGATTAGGGTTAGGCCTAGTAACTTCTGTAGCAGCTACTATGGTACCTGAAGTAGGTAAGGTTGTTAGTATGCTTTCCTTACCGCTGATGATTCTATCTGGGGTAATAATGCCGCTAAATAGTTTGCCTCACTGGTTGCTTGAATATCTAATGCTCAACCCAATTCCTCACGGGTTGGAAACACTTCGCTTAGGTTTTTTTGAAAATTACAAAGTAGTTAACGGCACTAGTATGCTTTATCTGTGGCTGTTCACTTTCACCTTAATAACGCTAGGGCTATTAATGCACCTGCGCTTTGTTAATCGGTTAAAGGCAAAATAATTCATGCAAGGTTCAATAGCTCGGTTTATTAAAAAATCACCGCAGTGGGCAGTCGCCTTTATTGCAATCGCACTTGTCAGTTTTTATTGGTTTGTATGGGCGGAAGAGCGCTATGTATCCCGGGCTACGGTGGTATTAGAAAGCCCTCAAGTGGCCGCGCCAGATTTAAGCTTTGCTTCGCTATTAGGCAGTGGTGCGGGCAATACCGCAGATTTATTGCTACTACGAGAGCATCTGTTATCTGTCGATATGTTGCGGGTACTAGATGAGCAGTTAGGCATTCGTCAGCATTACAATGAGCATGGTGATATCTTTGCCAAGTTGCGTGATCCTAATGTCCCTATTGAAGACCTGCACAAATACTACCTACGCCGGGTAAACGTCGAACTAGACGAATATGCAGGCGTACTTAATATCTATGTTCAAGGTTATACGCCGGAGTTTGCCCACGATATGGCTGCACTGCTTCTAGAAGCGGGTGAAGACCATATGAATGCAATGGGCCATCGGCTAGCAGAAGAACAGGTCCGTTTTTTAGAGCAGCAAATGGTGCGTCTGGAAGAGCGCTTTCGCGATACGCGTTCTGAACTACTCGATTTCCAAAATGAATACGGCTTAGTATCGCCAACATCAACGGTAGAAAGCATTAATCAAGTAGTCGCTACGCTTGAAGGTGACTTAGCCCGTCTCCAGGCCCAGCGTAACGCATTAGCAAGTTTCCAGAGCTCGCAATCTTCAGAACTCCGCCAAGTAGAGCGCAGCATCGAAGCGCTGCGCGACCAAATTGTTGAACAGCGCGACCGCCTAGCACAAGCGGCGGGCAATTCGCTTAACCGTATCTCTGCTGAGTATGAAACCTTGGAATTGCAGGCCCAGTTCGCCCAGGAAACCTACTCCAGCGCGTTAGCTGCACTAGAAAACACCCGCTTAGAAGCCGCTCGCCAACTCAAACAAGTTAGCGTGTTGCAAAGCCCGCTATTCCCAGAGTACCCAACAGAGCCTAACCGGCTTTATAACAGCAGCGTTTTCGCCATCATCACCATCTTCCTAGCCTTCATTCTCAGCATGATCATCATGATCGTGAAAGACCATCGAGATTAAAGGGTGGGTTTTTTGTAGCGCGGGTGCGCTGACGTAACAACGGTTGTATCTGTACTTGTAGTGCGGTGTAACGAGGTCGCGAGGAACGAGAACCGAGGCACCCACAACGGCGGCGCAGCCGCCCTGTAAGGTTGGTGGCTCCAAAGCAGCATCGCTTCGCGCTGCACCCGCGGGTGCGCTGACGCTTACGCCGCGCTACAAAAGTTGTGCATTCAATCGGTTATGGGTGCACTTCGCTGACCACGCGCTACAAAGTCAATGCACACGTAGTGCGGTGTAACGAGGTCGCGAGGAACGAGCGAAACCTAGGCACCCGCAACGGCGGCGAAGCCGCCCAACGGCACCGTACCCACACCAGCAAAGCCCCCAACAGCACCACCGAAAAAGGAATTTTCGATGTTAGATATCATCCACCATGGTGGTGCTACGGGGGTTACCGGCAGCTGCCACCAGCTTATCCTTAATACACAACACTCACTGCTGGTAGATTGCGGCCTGTTTCAAGGCGAAGACGCGCGAGAAGACAGCTTCCAACAGCTGCAAATTGAATTTGATATCAGCACCATTAAAGCGCTGGTCATTACCCACGTACATATCGATCACGTTGGGCGGCTGCCTTATCTACTAGCAGCAGGGTTCAAAGGCCCTATCCTTTGCTCCATCCCTTCGGCCATACTGCTACCGCTGGTGATTGAAGACGCCCTAAAAATCGGCTTCACCCGCAATGCCCAGCTAATCCAGCGCTTCCAAGCGCAGCTTCAATCACAAATTGTCAGCGTGCCTTACGGCAAGTGGCACACCGTGGTAGATGAACGTAAAGAAGCCGGTCAAGGCATCACCACGCGCATCAAGCTGAAGCGGGCAGGGCACATACTCGGCTCAAGCTATGTTGAAGTGGCCCACCAGCAGGCCAATGGCAGCAAAGAGCGCGTTGTCTTCAGTGGCGATCTCGGGGCACCCTATGCACCTTTGCTACCCGCACCAAAATCGCCTTACAGCTGCGATCAGCTAGTGTTAGAAAGCACCTACGGCGACCGGCAGCATGCAGGCCGCCGTAAACGCCGGGTCACGCTCAAAAACGCCATAGAACAAGCGCTCATCAACGGCGGTACAGTGATGGTGCCCGCTTTCAGCATCGGCCGTACTCAAGAGCTGCTCTACGAGCTGGAAGGTATTATTTATGAAGCCAAGCGCAGCAAAAACAGCCAGTGGCAACAGCTAGAAATTATCGTCGATTCCCCCTTGGCCGCCCGCTTTACTCGTATTTACCGCCAGTTAAAACCCTACTGGGATAAGGAAGCTCAACGCCGCCTGCGCAGTGGCCGCCATCCGCTCAATTTTGAAAATCTCTATACGGTAGAAAGTCACGAGGCCCACGAACAAACGGTTCAATACCTAGCAAAAACGGGCCGCCCAGCGGTCGTGATTGCCGCCAGCGGTATGTGCGCAGGCGGGCGCATTATGAACTACCTAAAAGCCATGCTAAGCGATGAACGCCACCAAGTACTGTTTGTTGGCTACCAAGGTGCTGGCACACCAGGGCGAGCCATTCAACAATATGGCCCACAGGGTGGCTGGGTAGAAATAGACGGCCAACGTATCGACATCAAAGCAGGGGTTACCACCATCAGCGGTTACTCAGCCCACGCCGATCAAAAAGACCTGCTCAATTTCGTAAAACGCATGCGTCGCTGGCCCCACACCATTCGCTTGGTACACGGCGATCAAACTGCAAAAAATGCGCTAAGAGATGAGCTAGATGCAATGTACGCACGTAAAAGCAAGCCGCTGACAGTTATCAATTGAATCCACCTCGCGGGTGCGCTGACGCTTACACCGCGCTACAAAATCAATGCATACGTAGTGCGGTGTAACGAGGTCGCGAGGAACGAGCGAAACCGAGGCACCCGCAATGGCGGCGCAGCCGCCCATAGGCACAGCACCGCTTTCGCGATATGCCCAAAATTACGCTGCAAGTTAAAACGTTTTTAGAAATATCACCGGCTTCGAATCCCAAATGATCGAAATTAAGAATCTCTACAAGCGCTACCACAACCACCATGGTAGTAATTGGGTACTGAAAGACGTCAATTTCACTATTCCTCTGGGCGTCAGTGTTGGCTTAATTGGTGCAAACGGAGCAGGTAAATCTACGCTTTTGCGCCTTATTGCCGGAATGGATACCCCAGAACGTGGAGAAGTCATTCGCCATAGCCGCGTTTCATGGCCAGTAGGGCTTTCCGGCGGGATGCAAGGCAACATGACAGGGCGCCAAAACGTAAAATTCGTTGCCCGTGTGCAAGGTAGCGGCCCAGATGAAGTTAAACGGGTAATCAAGTTCGTAGAAGAGTTTGCAGAAATAGGCCCAGCCTTTGATGAGCCTATTCGTACCTACTCATCAGGCATGAAGTCGCGTATCTCGTTTGGCCTTTCTCTCGCATTTGACTTCGATGTCTATATTTCCGATGAAGCCACTGCCGTTGGCGATCGTGCGTTTAAAGCCAAGGCAAAAGAACTCTTTGCCTCAAAAACTGGTCAAGCGTCTTTGATAATGGTTTCTCACTCAGAAGGCATTTTGAAGGACCTCTGTCAGGCAGGGGTTTATCTTAAAAAAGGTAGCGCCTTCTGGTACGACGACATCAATGATGCCATCACCGCTTACCACTCAGATGTCGATGAAAAGAAACGTCACTCCGAACTGCCGAGCGATGTAGTAGGGGCGCGAAAATACCTACAAGTTTGCCACGCTGACTTAAAAGCCGCTCAAGAAACCCTAGCTGATGCCAAAGAACAAGACGATAAAGAAGCCATTGCTGAGGCGAAAAAAGCAGTAAAAGAAGCT
The DNA here is from genome assembly GCF_000712975.1 of Vreelandella neptunia. GTDB lineage: Bacteria > Pseudomonadota > Gammaproteobacteria > Pseudomonadales > Halomonadaceae > Vreelandella > Vreelandella qaidamensis. The sequence continues at coordinate 87,816 of NZ_JHQL01000003.1, forward strand.
GGCAACAGAGCTAAAGAAGCGCGTGCAAATTTAGAGCTACGACAAAGCGAACGCTAGAGACGACATTAGTGGGATGGTTAGTGCATAGCTGACTAGATGGTTTATGTGAGTATATGAGATTGCAGCATGAGTAAAATGTTTTTCATTACCGGTGGTGCAGGCTTCATTGGCTCTGCCGTTATACGTGAGCTAATTCACAATACTGGGCACCGTATTGTCAACGTCGATAAACTCACTTATGCAGGCAATCTTGAATCGCTGACAAGTGTGGAAGACAGCGAGCGCTACACCTTTGTGCAGGCAGATATTTGCGATGCCCCGGCCATGCAGCAGCTGTTTGAACAGCACCAGCCCGATGTAGTGATGCACCTGGCTGCAGAGAGCCACGTAGACCGCTCCATCGACGGGCCCGCCGAGTTTATTCAAACCAACGTGGTAGGCACCGCCGTATTGCTAGAAGCCGCCCGCGCGTATTGGAAAACCCTACAGCAGCAAGATAAAGCAAAAGCAGAGGCCTTTCGTTTTCATCACATTAGTACAGATGAAGTGTATGGCGATTTGGAAGGCACCGACGACCTCTTTACAGAAACCACGCCTTATGCACCTAGTTCGCCGTACTCGGCCAGTAAAGCCAGTTCCGATCATCTAGTGCGCGCATGGCAGCGCACCTACGGCTTGCCCACACTGGTGACCAACTGCTCCAACAATTACGGGCCATATCACTTCCCAGAAAAACTAATCCCGCTGATGATCCTCAATGCTCTAGCAGGAAAGCCGCTGCCGGTATACGGCAATGGCCAGCAAATCCGCGATTGGTTATATGTGGAAGACCACGCCCGCGCCTTAATCAAAGTGGCTACAGAAGGCGGAATCGGCGAAACCTACAACATCGGCGGGCATAACGAAAAAGCTAACCTTACCGTTGTTGAAACACTGTGCGACCTGCTTCAAGAGCTAGTTCCACAGGAACAGTCGTACCGTGACCTTATAACCTTCGTGACCGATCGCCCCGGCCACGACGTACGCTACGCTATTGATGCCAGCAAAATTGAACGAGAACTCGGTTGGACGCCAGAAGAAACCTTCGAAACCGGTCTACGCAAAACCGTGCAGTGGTACCTCGCCAACGAAACCTGGTGGAAACGCGTACAAGACGGCAGCTACCAAGGCCAACGTCTCGGCAGTTTGTAGGAAGTAATAAAAGTAGCCACCGACGATACGGCAAGCACGGACAAAACCTATTTAGCCACGGACACTCACAGACGGCACGGACAAAACCTTTTGATTGGTTTTGACCTTGTCCGTGTTTTCCGTGAGTGTCCGTGGCAAAAAAGGGGTTTATTATGAACATCTTCATCACCGGCGGTAACGGCCAAGTAGGCTTTGAACTCCAGCGCCAATTTGCCCCGTTCGGCACTATTCTGGCCCCGACACGCCAAGAACTCGATTTAACCAACGCCGACGCAGTAGATACTTACCTTGCCAAACACCAGCCTGGCTTAATACTCAACGCGGCGGCCTACACAGCGGTTGATAACGCCGAGAGTGAACCAGGGCAGGCACAGCGCTTAAACGCTGAATTGCCCGCGCAGCTAGCGAAATATGCAGCCAAGCACGGCATTCCTCTGGTGCACTACTCAACGGATTACGTTTACCCAGGCAACGGCGAAACACCCTGGCAGGAAGATAGCCCCACAGGCCCACTCAGCGTTTACGGCCAAACCAAGTTGGAAGGGGATCAAGGGATTATCGAAAGCGGTGCCAGCCACCTGATTTTTCGCACTAGCTGGGTCTACGCTGCCCGTGGCAGCAACTTTATGAAAACCATGCTTCGCCTAGGCTGCGAGCGTGACGCACTGAGCATCGTTAACGATCAAATAGGCGCGCCTACGGCCGCGCGCCTAATCGCTCAAATCACCGCGTTGTCTTTCACGGTTTACGGCTCACGGCTCTCTATTCACATTCCCCAAGGCATTTACCACTTAGCCCCCAGGGGGGAAACCAGCTGGCACGGCTTCGCCAGCGAGATTTTCAGTCAAGCCCGAAAAGCCGGGGAAGCACTAACGATTACGCCTGAAAGCACCGCAGGCATCCCCGCGGCAGAGTACCCAGCACCCGCTCAGCGCCCGCTGAACTCACGCATGGCGTTGGGTAAGTTAGAAAGCGCACTAGGCATCACCATGCCGCCCTGGCAGAGCCAGCTAGCATTAACGCTTAAAGAACATCTCAGTAATTAAAAAATGTTATTCGCCACAGACGTCACGGACAAAACCATTTATTTGTTATTGAGTTGTTGCTTTTGACTTTGTCCGTGTTTTCCGTGAGTGTCCGTGGCCAATACCCAATACCCGCCACGGACGATACGGACAAAACCATTTATTTATTATTGGGTTTTTGGTTTTGACTTTGTCCGTGTTTTCCGTGAGTGTCCGTGGCTAAAAATGAAAACCCTTAGCTAAACCGATGAAAGAGCCCACTATGAGCCAAAACTCACAAAGAAAAGGTATTATCCTGGCCGGTGGCTCGGGCACACGGTTACACCCCATTACTCGTGGTGTATCCAAGCAATTACTGCCAATTTACGATAAGCCGATGATCTACTACCCGATCTCGGTGCTCATGCTGGCAGGCATCCGCGATATTCTGATTATCTCCACACCTGAAGATCTACCTCAATACCAAAACCTGCTCGGCAGCGGCGAAGACTTTGGCATTAATCTACAATATGCCGAACAGCCAAGTCCCGATGGTCTGGCACAAGCCTTTATTATCGGTGAAGCGTTTATTGGCGAAAGCCCCGTTTGCTTGGTGTTAGGCGACAACATTTTCCATGGTCAACACTTTTCAGATCAGCTAAAACGCGCCAGTTCCCGCACGTCAGGCGCAACGGTATTTGGCTATTTGGTGAAAGACCCTGAGCGTTTCGGCGTAGTTGAATTTGATGAGCAGGGTCGCGCTATCTCCATTGAAGAGAAACCCAAAAAGCCCAAGTCTGCTTACGCCGTTACGGGGCTATATTTCTACGATAATGATGTTGTAGAAGTCGCCAAAAACGTAAAGCCTTCAGAGCGTGGCGAGCTGGAAATCACCAGTGTGAATAACGCCTACCTGCAGCGTGGCGATTTACGTGTAGAACGGCTAGGCCGCGGCTTCGCTTGGTTAGACACCGGCACCCACGACAGCCTGCTAGAAGCTAGCCAGTACGTACAAACTATTGAACACCGACAGGGCCTCAAAATCGCCTGTTTGGAAGAAATAGCCTGGCAGCAACAGTGGATCAGCGACGAACACCTAACCGAACTCGCCAAACCACTCGCCAAAACCCAATACGGCCAATACCTACAGCGCCTGATAGCAGCCAAACGATAATATCTAGCCACGGACCCTCACGGGAAACCTATTTCGCCACGGACCTTCACGGGAAACCTATTTCGCCACGGACACTCACGGACGGCACGGACAAAGCCTTAAATTCTTTATTGGTTTTTGTTTTTGACCTTGTCCGTGTTTTCCGTGAGTGTCCGTGGCCAATTAAAACGCTGCTAATTTAGGTGGTCTACTAGCTATGCAATACGAAAAACTCGCCATTCCCGATGTGGTGTTAATTACTCCCCAGGTCTTCGGCGATGAGCGTGGTTTCTTCATGGAAACGTTTCGCCAAAGTGAATTCGAAGCCCACTGTGGTCACCACACCTTTGTGCAGGACAACCATAGCAAATCTGCTCACGGAATCCTGCGCGGCCTGCATTACCAGCACCAACAGCCACAGGGTAAATTAGTGCGTGTCACCCAAGGGGAAGTGTTCGATGTAGCGGTGGATATGCGCCAAAACTCGCCGACCTTCGGCCAATGGGTGGGGGCAACCCTGAATGAACAGAATAAGCAAATGCTATGGGTACCACCTGGCTTTGCCCACGGTTTTTATGTCACCAGTGAAGAAGCTGAGTTTCAGTATAAATGCACCAACTACTATGCCCCAGGGGATGAAGTGTCGCTGCGTTGGGACGACCCCACACTTAATATTCAATGGCCCCTGGTAAACAGCCAACCGCCTGTGCTGTCAGCCAAAGATCAGCACGGCGTAAGTTTGCTAAACGCCCCTCGTTTTAATTAAAATTAATGAACACAAAAGAAGTGAATGGAGCTGCCCACACCATGTCCTTAGTCGTGTACGTAGGAACCGATAAATTCAAGGTCGAATCAAATGCCGACGTGCGCGAGCAGAATGCGACTGAACTAACACTAAGCGATATCGCAACTGGGCACCCCAGCGAAGCTGAAAGTCAAACGTTGCTGGTTGATGCCTTTGATGAAAGCGCCGTATCAACGCTAGAACACTGGCTGAAAATAGATACTACGCGTGAATGCGTTATTGCGTGGCCGCATCCAGCAGCGTGGCTGGCTGCAAACTTGCAAAACGCCAGCCGCCCAAAAGAAGCTCTATGGCAATGGAGCCACCAAGCAGATCTCATTCTCAAGCTATATAAAACAAAACGTCGCCAAGTATCGCTACATGGTTATGTGCCAGGAGCGCCTATTAGCGAAGCGCTTCCAGAAGCAGCTAGCCTTACGCTTGAGTATATTGCGCCGCTATATCGCTTAATGGCGACACAGCTTGTCCAAGAAAATAGCCTGCTTCAGCAAGCTCATAACTACCTGAAAGCCAGTAGTGCAAGTGCCTCCTCTTGGCAAATGCCAGTAGTGCAAGCGGTAGAACAAAGCCTGCACTACTTGAGTAATGAGCATCAACAGCAGCAAGCGCAGGTAAAAGAGCTACAAGCTGTAAAAACCGAGCTATCAAACGTACAAGAACACAGCAGCCAATTAACGCAACAATTAGCAGAGCTTAACCAAGAACACAGTAGTGAAAAGGCCAAAAGCAAAGCGAAGCAGCAGCAGGTAGAAGAAGTTAGCCAGCGCCTTTCGGAAAAAAATGCCCAGCTTCTAGAAACAGAAAAAACCAACGAAAAACTTGAAAAAGCGCTAAAAGAGAGCCAGCAAGGCAGAGAGGCAGCACAAACCGCCTTGGAAAAGGAGCAGGCAAGCGTAACCAAGCTGAGGCAAGAGCAGGCTAGCCTACAAAAGCATGCCCACAGCATTGAAAAAGAAAATGCCGCGCTGTTAGAGCAGTTAACCAAGGTGCAGCAGGCACTTGAAGAGCGGACGCTTGAACATCAACAAAAGCACGCAAAGCTAGAACAAGAGCAAGCCCGCCTTCAAGATCATGCACACAGCGTTGAAACAGAAAATGCCGCGCTGTTAGAGCAGCTAATGAAAGTGCAAGAAGCGCTTGAAGAAAGTCTACTCAAAAACCAGAGCCAAGAAGAAGAGCTTAATGAAAAAACAGTTAAGCTAAACTGGCTCAGGAAAAAAACTAAAAAACAAGAAGAGCAGCTGGATGAACAACAGCAATCCATCGGCCAACTGCAAAAAGACGTAAAAGAAAAAGAGCAGCAAGCGCAAAAACTTAAAAAAAGCATCACCCAGCTAGAAACAGCCGCAGCAGCCACTGCCGAACAGCACCAAGTGGCGCTTCGCAATGCCGCTGAAACGGCCAAGCAAAAAGAGAAGCAGCTAATCGAAAAAGCGGAGCAAGTGGCTAAACAGCAGGTAGAGTTCAAAAGACAGACTGAAAAGCAGCAAAAAGAGCTACAAAAAAGGCTGGAAACCGCACGTAAAGAGCGCACGCAACTCGGTCAAGAAAAAGACCAACTCAAGCAACAGCTAACTGCCTTCCAAGAAGCACTTAGCCAACAAATCAAAGAAAAAGAAAACACCTTAAAAGCCAAAGGAAACCTTAAAAAGCAGCTTACGGCAGCAGAAAAAGCAGCTATACAACAACAACGTGTGTTAGATCAGGAAAACACAGAAAAATCGCTGATTGTAGGTCAGCTACATGAAACACAAGAGCAACTGGTTAAAACTAGTAAGAACAGTGAGCATTACAAGAAACAAGCGGAAACCCGCCAAAAAACCATTAATGTGCTTAAGCAGCAGCATCAGCTAGAGCGCCACCAATATGAAAGCGTAGTGCAATGGTTGCGGGTAAGCGGGCACCGTAACGCTGCCGCAGCCTACCGCTATAGCCGTCCGTTTAAGCGTGCGTTACCGCAACAAATTGCGGCCATTAATGAAAGCCCCTTCTTTGATGCACAGTGGTACTGTGAACAGTATCCTGATGTAAAAACCTCAGGAATTGCCCCAGCCGAACACTTTCTGAAGTTTGGCGCCATTGAGGGTCGAAACCCAAGCGATAAGTTCGACACCTATTTCTACCTAAGTGAATATCCCGATGTTGCAGAATCAGGGCAAAATCCGTTACTTCACTATGTGCGCCATGGCCAGTTTGAAGAACGGTTGCCTGCTAGGCCGCAGCAACAGCTTCCTGCCCCAGCTGAAAAATAATGCATAAGCCCCATAACGTTAGTCACACCAGCGCAATTTTAGGCTCAAGCAAATAAAAGCGACCGACACATGCCCAGCACCCACGCAAATATTCTGTACATCGGCCCCCTTAGGCCAGAAACGCTAGCGTTATTAGGAAGTATCTCTACAGAAAAGGCTCTGTTTGTCACACCTTCCCAACAAGAAGCGCAGTGGCAAGAAGTGCAAGCGGCTATTCCCAGCGCAGCACAGCAAATAGCCAAGTTAGCAGAAGCGAGCGGCGAGCTACCTTATTACGAGTTTAATTTACCGGAATTTAATGCAAGTCAGCCAGCCTCGGGTCTTTATACGCTTTACCCTGGGCTTGAGCTTATTGAAAGTGACACGCAAGCACTAAAAAGTGTTGCAGGGTTACTAGAAGAGATTGGAAGCCAAGCAGTCGATATGCTGGTAGTGGAGCAGCCAGAGCTTGTATGGCCAACGTTACAAGCCTTAGCCGGTAGCCAGCATGATCAGCAAATGAATCAGCTCTGGCTACGGGTAGGTAGCGTGCCGCTTTATCAAGGTACGCCAGAAGTAGCAGAAATCCTCAGCTGGTGCGAACAGCACGGGTTTGAGCTACAGGCTCGCAATGAAGAAGACCCAGACCTACCCCTGTTACAGCTTACCCGCCACGCTTACTACTACCGCTGGAAGGAAGAAGCGAGGCGAAGTGCCAAGTTAGCAAAACAGCTAAAAACAGCCCAGCAAGAATCAGAAAAACAGCAGGCCCAGCAAGAAAAAGAGCAGATAGAGCAATCTAAAAAGCATGAACAGCAACAGGCTGACTATCAAAAACATTTGAAAGATAGCGAAGAGCAGCTGCGTCAACAACAGGTTAAGTATGAACAATTGCAACAACAAAATAAGAAGCTACAGCAGCAGCTAACAGAGCAACAAGCTGAAGTAGAAGCGTTGCAAGCAACGTTTGAAAAGCAGCAGGCGATAGCAGCTTCAGTGACTGCTTTACATCAAGCATTAGATAATAAATTTGAAGAACATCAAGCGTACCTTAAAAAGACCGTTAATGCGCTGGGGCAGCATATAACCCGCCGCACACAAGACAAGTAATGACTACTAACTATTAGCGATCGAGACATAGCCACCATGGATGTGACCACCAGCATTGTCGCTAGCGCCTCAAAACACTACCGCGAAGGTAATTATCGTGAAGCGCTTACGTTCTACCAAAAAGCAGCCGCAACCTACGGTAGTGCGCTTTTTAAAACTAATATTATGCTTTGCGAACAACGCCTAAAAACCAGCAGCACTAAAGAACCAGTGCTGCCAGGCTCGCCAGCAGAATCGCGTCAGCTAAGTGAAACACAGCATTTGCTAGAGCATTACTACCAGCGCTGCCAAGAACTCGAATACCAGTTGCTCGAAAACGTCGCACAATAGGCAAGGAAAAGGGAAGTTATGAAAGTTTTAACGGTATTTGGTACACGCCCTGAAGCCATTAAAATGGCGCCGTTGGCGTTACAGCTTGCAGCAGACAAGCGCTTTGAAGCCAAGGTTTGTGTGACTGCCCAGCACCGTGAGATGTTGGATCAAGTCTTGGATCTTTTCGAGCTAACGCCCGATTACGACCTTAATATCATGAAGCCTGGTCAGGACCTCAACGATGTCACCTGCGGGATACTTCAGGGGCTGAAACCCGTACTGGAAGACTTCAAACCAGACATAGTGCTGGTTCACGGTGATACGGCTACCACCTTTGCCACCACCCTTGCCTGCTATTATCAGCAAATCCCGGTTGGCCACGTAGAAGCAGGCCTGCGCACCGGTAATTTGTACTCCCCTTGGCCTGAAGAGGGTAACCGTAAGTTAACTGGAGCTCTGGCCGCCGTGCATTTTGCTCCTACGTCTACTTCACGGCAAAATTTACTTAATGAAGGCGTAGGCCCAGCCGATATCCACGTGACTGGCAACACGGTAATTGATGCACTGTTAGATGTAGTTGAAAAACTGGAAGCTAATCCAGCGCTTGCAGAAGAACAAGCAAAACGTTTTCCAATGCTAGATGCCAACAAGAAGTTGATATTAGTTACCGGCCATCGCCGGGAAAGCTTTGGCGGTGGCTTCGAGCGGATCTGCCAAGCTTTAGCAGATACCGCCAAAGCCTTCCCAGAAACACAAATTCTTTACCCCGTGCACCTTAACCCGAATGTACGCGAGCCGGTTAACCGCTTGTTGGCAGATGTTGAAAACGTTCACCTTATTGAGCCACAAGACTATCTGCCCTTTGTTTACCTAATGAACCAAGCGCATATCATTTTGACTGATTCCGGCGGTATTCAAGAAGAAGCACCGTCATTAGGTAAGCCCGTATTGGTAATGCGTGACACCACGGAACGCCCAGAAGCCGTAGAAGCAGGCACCGTCAAACTAGTAGGCACTGACGCAACAACAATAACCAGTGCGCTGAAAGCCTTGTTGACCGATGAGCAGGCCTACAACGCCATGAGTTACGCCCACAACCCCTACGGCGACGGCAAAGCCTGTCAACGCATCCGCGACGTGCTAGCAAGCTCATAAGCTGACAACTTTTTTGCCACAGACGCTCACGGAAAACACGGACAAGGTCAAAAGCAACCTAAGAACTTAAAAGCTAAAAAGTATTTATGGTTTTGTCCGTGTCGTCCGTGGCTAATAAATTTTATCAAGGAATGAAACATGCAATTCGACACTATCTCTATGATTGGTTTGGGCTATATTGGCTTGCCTACCGCTGCGGTTTTCGCTTCACGTAAGAAAAAAGTAATTGGTGTGGATGTTAACCAACATGCCGTCGACACCATCAATAACGGCGACATCCATATTGTAGAACCAGAGCTAGACATGGTCGTGCATGCGGCTGTTACCGGAGGTTACCTGCGTGCAACCACCACGCCTGAACCAGCGGATGCCTTTATGGTGGCAGTACCAACACCGTTCCACACCGATGAAAACGGCCAAAATCACAAAGCGGATCTCAGCTATATAGAAGCGGCTGCGAAATCCATTGCCCCGGTACTGAAAGCGGGTAACTTGGTGGTGCTGGAATCGACCAGTCCTATCGGCGCAACAGAACAAATGGCCGTGTGGCTAGCCGAAGCGCGGCCCGATCTCACTTTCCCGCAAACCCACGGTGAAGCATCGGATATTCGTATTGCCCACTGCCCAGAGCGTGTGTTGCCTGGCCATGTGATTCGTGAATTGGTAGAAAACGACCGGGTGATTGGCGGGATGACGCCGAAGTGTGCCGAAGCGGCCTGTGCGCTTTACCAAATTGTAGTGGAAGGGGAGTGTGTTGCCACTACCGCCCGCACGGCAGAAATGGCCAAGCTCACTGAAAACAGCTTCCGCGATGTCAATATCGCCTTTGCCAATGAGCTTTCCACCATCTGTCATGAGCTAGATATTAACGTGTGGGAACTGATTGCCCTAGCTAACCGCCACCCGCGTGTCAATATTTTGACCCCTGGCGCTGGCGTAGGCGGCCACTGCATTGCGGTAGACCCCTGGTTTATTGTGGATGCCTGCCCAGAGCAAGCCAAAATTGTGCGTGCCGCCCGTGAAGTTAACGATGCCAAGCCCCTCTGGGTATTAGGCCGGGTAAAAGAGGCATTAGAGGTCTACCATCAGCAACACCCTGATGCCAAACGCAGTGATTTAACCGTGGCCTGTCTTGGTGTTGCCTTCAAGCCCGATATTGATGACCTGCGCGAGAGCCCCGCATTAGGCATTGCAGAGCAAGTTGCAACGCTTGGCTGCCATTTGCAAGTGGTAGAGCCCAATATTCAAACACTGCCAAAAACGCTTCAACAGCCTAACGTAACGCTTGTAACGTTAGAAGAAGCCCTTACCCAAGCAGATGTAGTGTGTGTCTTAGTGAACCATAAACCGTTTATCCAAAACGTTGAGAAAGTACGCGAAAAAGCCAGCGTTATCGATGCTGTCGGCCTGCTAGGTTAAGCGTTTTGCGCGCGAGGGTCGAGTCAAACCCCTCGCTAGCCCGAAGGGCGTTTATTCCTCATCATTCACTATTCACCAACGGACACCCATGGACGAGCTGCTCTCATACGCTTCTACATTAGCGGAAAAACCAGCGTACCCGATTAATGCGCCTATACAGGGAAGAATTGCCTACGTAGTTAGCCACGGCCAAACCTACGCCAGCAATGGGTATGCGATTAGAACTCAAGGAATAGCCCAAGCACTTAACCAGCATGGGTTTGAAACGCTATGTTTTGTGCGCCCTGGCAGGCCATGGGAGTTACATGCCAAGAATAAGGTGGCGCCAGAATCCACCATTGAAGGCGTACGTTATATTCATACCCGCTGGCAAAACGATAAAGCACCAGTAGGTAATAAAGAGCGCCTAGAAGCGAACGTAAAAAAGTACGTTGAACTCTTTAAAGTATACCGCCCAAGCGCGGTACTAGCGGCTTCTAACCATGCGGTAGGGCTACCCGCTTGGATTGCTGCGAAGCACTTGGGGCTACCCTTTTACAATGAAGTGCGTGGCTTCTGGGAGCTTTCACGGGCGGCCCGCGAAGCGGAGTATAAAAATACCGCTGCCTTTAAGCTAGAAGCTGAACGGGATGCGTTCGTTGCTAAACGGGCGCAAACCGTATTCACGCTTAGCAAGCCCATGAAAGATGAGCTAGTGAAGCGCGGTGTTAAAGCGAGCAACATCGCTCTAGTGCCTAATGGCGTCAGCCAACTGCCGAATATTAAGCCAGTAAACCCAGCACTTAAGAAAAAACTGGGAATTACAGATGACGAAAAAGTCATCGGCTATATTGGCAGCTTTAGCGCCTATGAAGGGTTAGAGGTGCTACTCGATGCCTGTACCCAGCTAGTCGCAGCAGGAGAAAAACTAAAACTACTGTTAGTAGGTGATGATCAGCCTATTACTACCGCAGTAAGCGACAGTAATGAACAAGATAGTAATGAACAAGTAGGAAAAGCAGAACAAACGCGATGGCTAATTCAAGTAGGTCGCGTACCCCACGATCAAGTGGCAGAATATTACGCCCTGATTGATAGCGTAGTAATACCCCGTAAGCCCCTAGCGGTATGCAAGCTTGTGCCGCCTATGAAGGCCGCCGAGGCCCTGGCCCATGGTAAGCGTCTAGTGGTATCTGACGTGGCACCGTTGGCCGAGTATGCTGATAAATACGAAGGCGTAGTGAGCTTTGAGGCTGGGAGTGCCGCAAGCTTGGCCACAGCCCTTCAGGGGTCACTGAAGCAGCCGGCGCCGAAACCGAGTACCGAGCTGCTGTTTTCCGCGTATACCGAGCCTATGGTGCGGACGCTGAAGGGAGAGGGGAGTGCCCAGGTACAGAAGGTGGCGGTTGAAGCGCAAGCCAAGCCGACCGAGCCGACCAAGCCGCAAGCGGAAACACAAGCCCCGACCAAGGCCGCTACTGCCACGCCCGTGAAGAAGGCGGCCGTGGAGCCGAAAGCCAAAGCCCAGACCAAGCCCACCCATAAGCCAGCCATTAAGCTGACACGAGAGGTCACTTGGCAGCGGTTTGATCTAAATGGCGATAACGTCATTCGTATTCTGGGCAATGTCAGCATCAAGAACGGCGGAGACAAGGCCGGTGTGCTGTTGGTGGAACTCTTCGATAAAGACGGCAAAAAGATCTCGCCGGATGAGATAGCGCTACCACAGTCGGAGGTGTTTGGAGGGAGTTTCATGTACCTCCAACACACGGAAGGGAAAAAGGCCCAAATCGCCTATTTGGAAGCATCAAGTGCTGTGAGCTACGTAAGGCTTGGGGCGGTACTGTTCCACTGTAAAGGAAATACTAAAGTTGAGGTTTCTGACCTAGAGGTTAAGGCAATTAAGTTTAGCCCTTCCTCTGAAAAAAAGCTTGTTAGTGATCTGAAGAAGCCATCTGATTTCAAAGTGGCAATCATCGCGGACGAGTTTACTTACAACAGCTTTTGTCAAGAATTTGAGGCGCTACCAATAGAGCCAGGTAACTGGTTAGATGTTTTTCAGGATAAGAACCCCGATGTATTCTTTTGTGAGTCAGCGTGGTCTGGTGTCGACTCAGCAAGGCGGCCATGGAAAGGAAGAGTTTATACGAGCGAAAACTTTAGAAACGAAAATCGGAAAGATCTTTTTGAAATTCTTGATTACTGTAAGAAAGCAGGCATTCCAACTGTTTTCTGGAATAAAGAAGACCCGACACACCATCATGACCTTGTTCATAATTTTGTGGATACGGCAAAGAACTTTGACTACGTGTTTACAACAGCAGGCGAGTGCGTCGAGAGCTACAAAAGAGTGCATGGGATAAAGAATGTTTTTGCACTACCTTTTGCAACAAATCCGCGGCTTTTTAACCCAGTAGAAGAGGGTGTTCGTAGTGACCACGCTGTGTTCGCGGGCAGTTGGTATGCTAATCATGAGAATAGAAGCAAGGTCATGGAGTCGATTTTAGACGGATTGGTAGAGGGTGGATTTAAACTAGACCTCTATGATCGTTTTTATGATGACGACGATCCGCTTCATAGCTGGCCAGAAAAGTACAAGAAATTCTTGAACCCGTCTAAGCCTCATCATGAAATGCCTGGTGTGTATAAGTCCAGCAAATTCGGGCTGAATTTCAATACCGTAACTAAATCTCCTACGATGTTTGCTAGGCGGGTCTTTGAGCTTATGTCGAGTAATACATTGGTCGTTTCAAATTACTCTAAGGGTGTGGATGAGATGTTTGGGGACTTGGTTGTGTTCCCGGATCGCGACCCGAAACGCATCAAATCCCTTACCTCTAATGAGGTGGACAGCTTACGCCACAAGGCGCTGCATGAAGTGCTGGAAAAGCATACCTACAAACAGCGCTGGCGCAGTATTTTGAAGACTATTGGGCTGCCATTCGTAGAAAGTGATACAGCCCTGACTTTTATCTATATTGTCAAGAAAAGAGAAGAAGCGTTAGCAGCCATTTCATGGTATCAGCAGTATGGCATGCAGTTTTCAGGGTCGAGATTGCTACTGGTGGCCGATATAAGCATGGAGCCTCTGGACGTCGCTAAGTTATACCAAGAGTTTAATCGTTATGGTGTTTCCGTGACCTCGGCGCTGCATGCTGAGAGATACGCAATGGTCGATCGTTATCGCCCAGTGGAGACTTCGCACTTTGTGGCGCTGCGCCCTGGCATGAACGCTGATGCTGAGCGGATCAAGGAGGGGGCACTTCACCTGCAGTACATGACAGAACACTTGGTGGCGCTAAAGCAGCGGTCTGGTCAGCGGTATATTAAGGAACCAGCTGGTGCCGATGCCGTCGTGATGGGTAGTGCTAGTCAGTTTACTGACTGGTTGAAGCACCAAGCTCAAAAGCAATCTTTTACCGCATATTGGGTGTGATGTCATGCTTGTATCATTCGTAATTCCTTGCTTTAACGCCATTGATAAGATTGGTCGCTGCATGGCGTCACTTGAGAGGCTACACTTTGATCCCGCGCTATATGAGGCGCTTTTTGTCGATGACTGCTCAACGGATGGGACGGATGAGCTGATTAAAAAGACATGTACTCAGGTTGAAAACTGGCGTTTTATTCAGCTGGAGAGGAATAGCGGATCGCCTTCGAGGCCGCGTAATAAGGGTATTGAGGAAGCTCGTGGTAAATATATTTATTTCTTGGACTGCGACGACGAAATCCTGCCGGATGCTCTCAATGAGCTGACCCGGCTAGCAGAAGAAACCGATGCCTGCTTAATACGGTCGGAACTATTAGCAGAGAATGGTAAGCAGCGCAAACGCATGAACCAAATGGATTCATGGCACAGTGCCCTCACGAAAAAAGAAAAAATTGAACTCATTATCAAGAAACAAAGTACTGTCGTAACAAGCTTTGTTAAAGCTGATTTATTAAGAAAGCATAGTATCCGCTGGCCTGAACATTTACGCATGGGGGAGGATACTGTATTCCTTGCAACAATGCTCGCGCACGCGGAAGTGGTTGAGTACCTCGCATCTCCAACCTTTATATATTTTAAAATACCTTCTATGACACCCGCTAGTACTCAAAGGTACGGGCGGCGTGAGCTATCGGACCACCTTGAGGTTTGGTCTTCAACACAGCAGTTGCTTGAACCATTAGGCATCAACTATATCCAGGTTCGCCTTAACGTTGGGTTGAGGGTGTCTATCGAATCTCTAATTTTTAAGAATAGAGGTGATGTGAATGTAGAGACGTTTGATAAGTTTTCACGTTTTGTAAGAACCCACTGGGCTATACTTAAAAAATTCAAATACTCTAGGCGGATAAATGAAGTTTTGCTGTCTATTCAGTCCGGGGAGTATGCTGCTTTCTTAAAGCTGACCAAGCCAAGGTTGCTTATTGCAGGGCATGATCTCAAGTTCATTGAAGATGCTACTCCTGAGTTAAGTGAGTACTTCGATATCAGGTTTGACAAATGGCAAGGTCATGCCATTCATGACGAAGTGCAAAGTCGTGAATGCCTGGAATGGGCTGAGTATATTTGGTGTGAGTGGCTATTAGGTAATGCAGAGTGGTATGCGAAGCATAAGAAGCCACGTCAACGCCTAGTCGTAAGAATGCACCGTATGGAGCTGGCCCGAGATCATGGCTCTAATATGGACCTTGATAAGGTGGACGCTGTTGTTGCCGTGTCAACCTACTTCTTTGAGCGGCTGCTAGAGAAGTATCCCAATATTCCTCGTCATAAAGCACGCTTAATGCATAACTATGTGCGGGTAGACGACTATGATACTACTTGGCACCCTGACCGGCTTTTCACGCTAGGTATTATTGGTGTTTTGCCTTCACGAAAGGGTTACAAAAAAGCGCTAGAAATTCTCAAAGAGCTCAAAAAGCACGACGTACGCTTTAATTTAAAAGTGTTCGGCAAGCGAGCTGAGGATTTGGCTTGGGTTGCAAAGAATCCAACGGAGATGGCTTACTTTTCTGACTGCCAGACCTACATCGAAGAAAACGGATTGCAAGACTCTGTAGATTTTGTAGGTCATGTAGACATAAAGAAAGAGTTGGCAAGACAGAAAGTAGGCTACGTGCTATCGGTCAGCGACCCCGATCTGGATTTTCCTGGCCCAGAAAGCTTTCATCTTGCTATAGCTGATGGTTTTGCAGGAGGAGGAGTTTCCTTAGTCCAGCACTGGCCGGGTGCTGAGTATATTTGGCCTGAAAATTCTCTAGGGAAAAATCAGGACGCGGTTGTTGATGAAGTTATTAAGTTTGCGAATGAGGAGCCAAGTTTTCAAACAGCCTCTCAGCTAGGCATGAGTTTTCTGAGAGAAAATTACAATGTGTCAAAATTTTCCGTCGAGTTTAATTGTCTTTTTCTAGAGCTAATTTAACATGGAGAGTATGGCTTTGAATAATACCAATGTTCTAGAAATTCTGCGGGTTAATTGTGATTTAAGAGAAAGGGCTAAAAAAATTCAACTTGATGAAGGTTATGGCTCTGTTTCTAGCTGGCATGCAAAAAATATATATCACTATCTTAACTCAGAAAAAGGTACGAGTCATATTCTAGAAGTGGTGAAAGGGAATGTTTCTCCTAATGGCTTCTTCATTCAATCTGGATCTGAAGTTTTTTATTTCTCAGGAACTTTTTTGAGAAGTAGGTTGGTTTTCTTGAGGTTTATCTCGACCTCTGGATTTGAATTGTTTCTGGTTCAGTTTTTAAACGGGTTGGTGGGAAGTTTCTCTTTTTCCGATTCAAAAGCTTGTCTTTTCAAACGAGGAGATGGCTACAAAGCTTGGGTTTCTGCATTTTTAGAAGTGGCATATAGAGACTTAGATGGATTTAAAAAATATTTAGAAAGTGAAAAGGTTTTTTATGGGTTGCTCTTGAATACAGAGGTTAGGCCTTCCCACTTTTTTTATGAAATGCTTTGTCCCATTGTCAACAAAGGTGTGTGTGACATTGTTACATCTCCTTCTCGTCATGTATATTGGAAAAAAACTGATTTTATTGATACTTCAAAGATTTTGGGTGGTGGTTCTGAAATGCTGGTTGTGGACTGGGGAGAGTTTTCAGCTGAGTGTATTCATGAAAACAGGGTGGTGTTTCAGCCTGGCTTCTGGGTTTGGGGGGCGTATAATAAAAAAAGTAATTTTATAGATAAGGCTTTACGAGATGCAGCGTATCCCTTGTCGTTTTATAGTGATGAGGGTAGGCCAGTTATTTGGTTGAGTGTATTATCTGAAGAGAAAGCATGGGTTGAGCAAAATGATACGTATTCTAAAATAATATCTGATGTATTAGAGATGGGTTACGAGCCGGTGGTAATCTTCGATGGAATAACAAGAACTTGTTCTGAAAGCTATCTTCCCTACTCAAAGAAAAGGAAGGATGTTGAGGATATACAGAGAAAGGTCGGCCAATATTTTGAGTTTATAGATATACATGGATTTACAGCTGAAGAAAAAATTTCCTTTGCGATGCTTTCAGATATATTTATTGCTTCTATGGGAACTGACTCGATGTACCCTTCGAGAATAGCAGGTAAGCCAGGTGTGGTTCACTGTTCACCTGATATTTCCATGTTTGGTAAGCATGTGTATTCAGAAGGCACTTATAAAACAAATCCTGCTTCTAGTAATTACCTTGATGGCCAAGATGATCTGAGGCCTGATAAAAGGTCGTACTCTATTAAGGAAGGTGTGGTGGAGGGTTTATTTTGGTCTTGCTGGGAAAAAGTTAAAACTAAAAGAGAGGTTAATGATGGTTAAACAATTTTTTTTAGATTGCACCCTACGCGACGGTGGCTACTACAATGCCTGGGACTTTTCTCCCGAGCTTATTCAACAATACCTCGATGCCATGCAGGCCGCTGGGGTGGATGTGGTGGAGCTAGGCTTCCGTACCCTGAAGAACCAGGGCTTCCAGGGCCCCTGTGCCTTCACCACTGACGAGTTTATTCGCAGCTTAACCATTCCTGCGGGCTTGACCGTGGGTGTGATGGTCAACGGCAACGAGCTGGTCGGGGATGTGCCCCAGCAGGAGGCGCTGGAGCGGCTGTTCCCCAATGCGGCGGCGGACTCGCCCGTGGGCCTGGTGCGTATCGCTTGCCATGTGCATGAGTTTGAGAAGGCGCTGCCGGCGGTCACCTGGCTGAAGAAGCGTGGCTATCATGTAGGCTTCAACCTGATGCAGGTAGCGGATCGTTCTGAAGATGAAGTGAAGGTGCTCGCTCGTCTGGCCAAGGCCTACCCGATGGATGCGCTCTACTTCGCCGATAGCATGGGCAGCATGAGCCCGGATCAGGCAGCGCAGATCATCCACTGGTTCCGCAGCGAGTGGAAAGGCCCCATGGGCATCCACACCCACGACAACCTGGGCCTGGCGCTCTCCAACACCCTGCGGGCGCTGGATGAAGGCGTTACCTGGGTGGATTCCACCGTCACCGGCATGGGCCGCGGGCCGGGTAATGCCCGTACCGAGGAACTCGTCATCGAGGTCGCCGAGCGCCGCGGTAAGCCGGTCAATATGGTACCGCTAATGGTGCTGCTGCGTGAGCACTTCAAGCCCATGCAGGCTCACTACGGCTGGGGCACTAACCCCTACTATTACCTGGCTGGCAAGTACGGTATCCACCCCACCTATATCCAGGAGATGCTCAGCGATCCCCGCTATAGCGAGGAAGACGTGCTGGCGGTGATTGAGCACCTGCGGGTGGAGGGCGGAAAGAAGTTCAGCCTCAACACCTTGGATGCGGCGCGCCACTTTTACCGCGGTGAGCCCAAGGGCCAGTGGTCACCCAAGGAGCGCTTTGCCGGGCGCGAGGTGCTGCTGCTGGGTACTGGGCCAGGTGTGGCCCGCCACCGCGGGGCCCTGGAGCGCTATATCCGCGACCATCAGCCGCTGGTCCTGGCCCTCAACACCCAGAGCGCCATTGATGCCGAGCTGATCGACCTGCGGGTGGCCTGTCACCCGGTGCGCCTGCTGGCAGACTGCGAGGCGCATACCCGGCTGCCCCAGCCGCTGATCACCCCGTACTCCATGCTGCCAGCAGATGTGCGCGACTCGCTTGGGGGCAAAGCGGTGCTGGATTTCGGCTTGAACGTGCAGACAGATACGTTCGAGTTTGCAAAGTCGCACTGTACAGCGCCGACCTCGCTGGTTGTGGCCTATGCCTTGGCAGTGGCGACTAGCGGCCAGGCGTCTCGCATCCGGATGGCCGGTTTTGACGGCTACGGAGCTGATGACCCGCGCAGCGGAGAAATACACCAGCTGTTGGAGCAGTACCAGGATGCCGACGGGGCGCTACCGGTCACGTCGATTACCCCCACCCGCTACGGGCTGCACAGCGAATCGGTCTACGCGCTCTGAAGCGCTCGCACGTTCATTGTCATTGAGCGTTTCCTTTCAACATGACGAACAAGAGGCCGCTATGCGTAGTGTGGTCATGATTCCCGCCCGCTATGGCTCCAGCCGTTACCCGGGCAAGCCGCTGGTGCCCCTGCTGGGCAAGCCGATGATTCTGTGGGTCGCCGAGCTCTCGGCCCGTGCCGTCGGCGTCGAGAACGTTTATGTCGCTACCGACGACAGGCGCATTGCCGAGGTCGTCGAAGCCGCTGGCTTTCAGGCGGTGATGACTACCGACGATGCCCTGACCGGCACCGATCGTCTGGCCCAGGCCGCCGAGCAGGTCAAGGCCGATCTATATATCAACGTCCAGGGCGATGAACCGCTAGCCGACCCGGCGGATATCCTTAAGGTGCGCGACGCCAAATTGGCCCACATGGATGCCATCATCAACGGCGTCAGCTGGGTGGGCGACAACGAAGACCCTCACAGCATCAACATCCCCAAGGTGATCACCAGCGAGCGCGACGAGCTGGTCTACATGTCGCGGGTAGCCCTGCCGGGCTTCAAGGACGCCAAGTGCGCCCCCAAGCGCTACAAAAAGCAGGTCTGTATCTACGCCTTCACCCGGGAGGAGCTGGCCGCCTTCTGTGGCTTTGGCCGCAAGAGCGAACTGGAGCACGCCGAGGATATTGAGATCCTGCGCTTTCTGGAGCTGGGCAAGACCATCCGCATGGTGGAAACCCAGCCCGGCAGCCTGGCGGTGGATGTGCCTGAGGATGTTGCCAAGGTTGAAGCCGCGCTGCGCCAAGCCGGTCAGGTGCCGACATGAGGTATCCGGTCACCGACTACACCACCCTGGTCTTCGACTGCGATGGTGTTGTGCTCGACTCCAATACGGTCAAGACTGAGGCCTTCTACCAAGCTACCCTGCCCTACGGAGAAGACGCCGCCCGGGCTATGGTTTATTACCACGTCGCCAACGGTGGGGTATCGCGTTACAAGAAGTTTGCCTACTTCCTGGAGCAGATCTTACCGAACCATGCCGCGCAGCAGAACTACACCGCGCAGTCCCTCGTTCTGGATGCGCTGCTGCAGGCTTATGCCGGCTGTGTGCGTGAAGGGCTCTTGAGCTGTGATATAGCTCCGGGGCTGGAGGCACTGCGACAGCAGACTCCTAACGCTCGCTGGTTGATCGTTTCCGGCGGTGACCAAGCCGAGCTACGCGATGTATTCGCAAAACGTGGCATTGCAGAGTGGTTCGACGCCGGTATATTCGGCAGTCCCGACACCAAGGGCGAGATACTGGTCCGTGAGATAGCTTCCGATAATATTCAAAACCCCGCCTTGTTTTTAGGCGATAGTAAATATGATTACCAAGCCGCAAATGCAGCTGGCCTTGATTTTGTGTTTCTGAGTGGCTGGAGCGAGGTAGCAGGCTGGGAGGATTGGATTCAAATATCAAATATCGCTTCATTCAATTCAATTTTTAATATGTCGTTTCGGCTCTCAAATAAATAATTGAATAGAGTGGTATGGGTGTAAATATGAAAAAAAGTTATATTAATAAGGATTTCTCTAGGTTTTCGTACGTTGTAAAGAGCTGTTCGTTAGAAGAGTTTAAACGATTAGAGAAAATTAATGATGGTGTTTATTGTTTGCCTAGTGGGGAGACTACATTAGATATTTTGGTTGATGGTTTGCAAACAGAAAGCCACAACCATTGTTTGGTTTTTTTTTCTGGTGCCTTGGCAAGGCGAGATGATTCATATCCGCCGTATTTTTCTGGTATAAAAATCTCTAAAGAACTTGGGATGCCTTTTATATCTATTTCGGATCCAACAATTGATTTGGATGAAGAAATATTACTTGGGTGGTATGCTGGGAATTCCAATGACTCTATAATACAAGAAAAAGTGACCATGCTGCTTGAGCATGTGGCAATTACTAGCAACTTTAAATTTATCATAATGGGAGGGTCAGGTGGTGGCTTTGCTGCCTTGGATTTGTCGAGGCGCCTTGCAAGCAAATCAATCACCATTGTTTGGAACCCTCAGATATCAATTGAAAACTATCTTCTTGATCATGTGATTAAATATCTAGAGGTCGCCTTTCCTGATACTTGGTTGGGTATTGACTCCAATATGAGTGGTGGTGAGGCTAAGGCTTACATAAAAAGTTTTTTTGAAGAGAGAGGGATTACAAACACTATTCTTGGAGCTAGTTTTTCAGCGGAAGTTGACGTTGTTTACCTTCAAAATAAATCTGATTGGCACATGAAGTCTCACCTACGACCTTTTTTTAATGAGCGCTCTTGGAGCAGGGTAGGTGTTTCATCATTCTTTAGTGAAGATGGTGTGGGTCTGTACATAGGGGACTGGGCAAAGGGACATGCTCCTCCTCCAAGAAATCTAGTAAAAGAAATAATAGGGCTTGTTGTTGATTTCGATATGTCAGCTAAAAATATAGCTGGTCACTTGTCTAATGTTTTTGATAAAAAGAAAACTTCTTTGCTGCCTGTTGATGTGATGAGTTTTTCACCTGAGGTCAGTATTTTTGACTATGAAGATTTTTGGAGAATTTCTGTAGACCTGTCATCTATATTGAAAGATTTAGATATGTGTGGACTAAACTATGAGGTTGCAGTTTATGCGTACAAGAGGGATAGGAAAGTAGGCGTTTTTTGGTATCAAAAAAAATCTTTTTTTGATATTCCAAAAAAAGAATCGGAGGAAAGTCTAGATGAAGTTGATGCAGTGAAGGTGTTTGTTAGAGATGTTATGGGGAATGGTGTTAATAAATTGGTTCCTGTTTATCGACATCCTTAGGGGGAAGTATGCAGGTTGATCTTGCCCAGTAGCAGTGGACATCTCAAGTATGTAATACGCTACGATGAGGTGAACCATGGCAAGATCGACGACATCAATGAAGAAAAAATCTTATCCCCGTTGCTCAGATGCCTACCGTCAAGAAGCGTTAGCGCTGGCTGATCGCATTGGTGTGGCAGCAGGGCTCGTGAGTTGGGCATACATGCGAGCCAGCTTTATCAGTGGCGCTCTAAAGCGCAGCTTCAGCAAGACACCTCTGAACGAGAGCAGTCGTTGGCAGAAGAAAACGCCCGCTTGAAGCGCCAATTAGCCGAAGCAAATGAAGAGTTGGCCATCACAAAAAAGGCCGTGGTGTACTTTGCGAAGAGCCTGAAGTGAAGTACGCCTTTATCCATCGTCATCGCCAGGCTTTCAGTGTTCAGCGCATGTGCCATGTTGTCGGAGTCGCTCGGAGTGGCTACTACGCTTGGCGACAGCGTGAACCCAAAACGCAGCAGCCATTATCGATCAGCGCGTGGCGAAGGCTTATCACCAACGTAAGGGGCGCTCAGGTGCCTCGAGATTGGCACTAGACCTTCGAGATGATGGATTGCCGATCAACCGTAAGACGGTGGCTGCCAGCATGCAGCGTCAGGGCTTGCGCGCTAAAGCAGCCCGCAAGTTTAAGGCTACCACCAACTCTCGACATTCGCTGCCAGTAGCGCCGAATCTGCTAGCGCAAAACTTCACGGCCACAGCCCCTAATCAAAAGTGGGTGGGGTACATCACCTTGACCTGTATTCTCGTAAGGTGGTTGGTTGGGCGGTGAGTGAGCGTATGACGGCCGATCTTGTCTATGATGCGCTACAAATGGCGCTATGGAAACGCAAAATACCCTAGTCCATTCGGATAGGGGCAGTCAGTACTGTTCCGCGCTTTACCAATCGCTGCTTACCCGGCATGAGCTTAAATGCAGTATGAGCGCCAAAGGCAACTGCTATGATAATGCTTGTGAAAGCTTCTTCCACAGTCTCAAAGTTGAGGCGATCCACGGAGAGCAATTTAAAACGCGGGATACGATGAGACGCCAGGTGTTTGAATACATCGAACTGGACTACAACAAGCAACGGCGGCACAGTGCCATAGGGATGATCAGCCCAGAGGTCTTTGAAGCCCGAATGATTGCTTAAACCAGTGTCCGCTCTTGCTAGGTAAGATCATTCACTCTTTAAGAAATCATGTGCTTCATGTGCATGAGGTGCTGTCATGCTATGGCAGTAAATATAGGATTTCTTTCGTATAGTTACTTAGCTGAGCTTCAGCTATATCTGTAACTGACGCTTTATAGCCTTAAGGGATTGTGTCCAGACATCAAAGCAGCCTAAATTGCGTACCATGGGAGCTGCATTTTTCTTGAATCGGTTATATAGCCGCCAGCCTGTCAGCTAAATGCGTTCAGTATTGGCAGCTCCTTAAGAGAAGACGAAACAATGACTTGAGAGCTAGTTGTCTGCAACATCCAGAAGACAACGTTGTTCTTGGTTGATAATAAGTATAATTGAACAGCTATCAGTATTGTCAGGTCGTGCTTTATTTTTCTTATGAGTTAAAGCGAGATGACTGATTGTATAAGCTGGTTAGCTATTAATCGCCGAAACTGCTAAGAAAAAATCTAATCACTATGGCTGTAAGCTGTATATAAAAGTAAAGGGGTAGGACCGTGCATGTCGTAATACCAGTTTTTTTTAAAGCTTCACATGGAGGGTTGCACGAAAACGTTCTCGCAACTGCTCGCTTTTTGATTAATAACAGTCACAAGGCCACGATTGTTTGCCCCGCTGGTTCATTTGCTGACTCGCTGGCAGGTTATGGCGTTGGCGTTATTCGAACTGATTACACAGATATCGGTGCCGCAATTAATGAGGCTTTGAAGCTTAATGCTGATGCACCAGTTGATCTGGTGCACGCTCACCCCTTTGCTTCTCGCAAGTTTGGTCTAGTACTGGCGGAACAGCTGGACGTACCTCTAGTGCTGACATTTCATGGTAAATACACTGACGATCTCCCCCGCTATATTGGTAAAGTGTCGGCAGTGTTAACAGTGTCATCTGGCGTCCGAGATTATTTGCTGAGCGAGAAGGCCAAGAGCCCAGAAAAATTTCATGTAGTACCCAACGTCCCTGATACAGATTTTTTTCAACCGCTCCCAGAAAAGCCCCAGAGTAGCGAAGAAAAGCTGAAGGTTGCTTTGGTGTCGCGTCTCGATAAGGACAAAGAATTCATTTTGGATGTCTTTGCGGATGCTGTTGAGTATGCCACGAAAAATTATTCAGGAAAGTTAACCTGGGCTGTTGTGGGCGATGGTACACAAACAGAAGCGTTTCGATCCCGTCTAGAAGCGGTTCGTGGTGGTAATGCCATCGAATTTCGAGGGTGGCTCGAAGGAGAGGCGCTCCGTAGCGCATATCAATCGAGTGACTTTGTGTTTGCCCCTGGTCGTTGTGCCTTAGAGGCCATGAGTTGTGGTGTGCCGGCCATTGCGGTGGGTAGCAAAAGCTACTGTGGTTTGGTGAACACTAATACTTGGCAGCAAGGTGTGTGTTCAAATTTTGGTGGTGTAGGGAATCAGCATAAGGATTATAAGCCTGAAATGGTGCATCGAGACATAGAGAGCCTCCTTGCCTCGAAAAGCTATCGTGCGGGTCTCGGTGCCTTTGGCATCAAGATAATCCAGCAGTTTTTCGATTCCCAAAAAGTACATGAGCAATTGCTGGGTATTTATCGCCTCGCCATCTTTTCTCATTCGCTGGATAAGGGAGGAAGCGTTTCTGAGACCTCTGATGTAGAAAGCAGCTTAGTAAAATTAAACAATAAGAACACTGATATGAAACCAGAAAACAATATGGAACAGCTTGAAAAAAAGCTGCTGGAAGCGGGCAAAGACAACGCAGGCAAGTTCACTCGCGATTTGCTCATTGTTCAGAACCGCCTCTACGCTCAGCTGGAAAGCCTCTCATGGTTGCAACGGCGCTTGAAGATCAAGGGGCAGCTTCCTCCGCTTCGGGGCTGGGCAACCTCCCCCGACGTGCTTCTTCGTCTGCATGCGCACATTATGGCGACTCGCCCTCGGGTCATTGTCGAATTTGGCAGCGGTGCCTCTACCTTGGTAATTGCCGATGCCTTGCGCCAGAACGGCGTTGGCAAGCTCGTCTCCATTGAGCATAGCGACCACTATGGGGCGCAGACCCTTGGTACTCTTCATGCGGAATCTCTGGAAGGTTGGGTTGATCTGCGAATTGGGGATTTGGAAGCCTGGGAAGGCGAGCACCTGAACCCCGAAGATGCAGAGAAGCCTTCGCGCTGGTACCCGGTGTCGCTGCTGGAAGGCGTTGGGAGCGTTGATCTTCTGTGGGTGGATGGCCCGCCCGGGGCGACGTGCTTATTCAGTCGCTATCCTGCATTGCCAGCCTTGGCCGACAAACTCTCACCCAATGCGGAGGTGTGGATGGATGACACCATCCGACAGGAAGAGAAGGATATATGCGAGCACTGGGCTAAAGGCCATGGTTTCGAGCTTGAGTACTTCCCGCTAGAAAAAGGCTTAGGTCGTTTAACACGACCAGGGGCACAGCCCGTGCGTCGTGAGCAGTACTTAGATACAACGTCTCAAACCGACCACCATCCTGAACGCGCCATTGGCCTTGATTTCTCTTTGCCTGAAAACTGCAATAAAGAATGACTTAATCAAGCTTAGTATTTTACGATAGTTTTAGGTGATGGCCCTGCTTGTAACCGCATGGGCCATTGTCGTTTTATGCTGTTTTTATGTGGGGAATAGTAAGTATGTGTGGAATCGTTGGCGCCGTGGGCGCAATAGAATGTACGTCCTTTTTGCTTTCGGGCTTAAAGGTACTTGAATACCGCGGTTATGACTCTGCCGGTTTAGCGGTGTTAGATGCTTCTGGTGCGCTAGTGCGCGCCCGTGCCAAGGGGCGTGTTGCTGAATTAGAAGCACGCGTTGCAGAGCAGGGTGTTGTGGGTAATGTAGGTATTGCGCATACCCGTTGGGCGACCCATGGCGTGCCTGCGGAGCGTAATGCTCATCCGCATATTTCCAGTGGCTTGGCGGTAGTGCATAACGGCATCATCGAAAACTACGAAACCCTGCGTGAACAGCTTCAGGGCTTGGGGTACGTGTTCACCTCAGACACCGACACCGAAACCATCGCCCACCTTATTCAAGCCTGCTTTAAGGGCCAGATTGGTGAGCCAGCGGAAAATTTATTCTCTGCCGTGCAGTGCGCCGTGGCGCATTTACAAGGTGCGTTCGCCTTGGCAGTGGTGAGTGAAGAAGAGCCGGATTGCTTGGTCGTGGCCCGTGAAGGCTCACCGTTAATGCTCGGCATTGCAGAAGACGGCCACTACGCCGCTTCTGATGCCTCAGCGCTGCTGTCCGTCACCCAGCAAATGATGTACCTGGAAAACGGCGATGTGGCGCGGTTAACCCGTGACTCGATCACCCTGGTAGATGCCCTGGGTCAGCCAGCCCAGCGGGAAGTGATGACCTCTAGCTTGTCTGCGAATGCGGTAGAGCTGGGTGAGTTTAATCACTACATGCAAAAAGAGATGTTCGAGCAGCCCCAGGCGTTGGGTAATACCCTAGAAATGCTCAGCGGTGCAGGTCAGCTGCAGCCAGGTATTTTTGGTGCTGAGGCGCACGCTGTTTTTGAGCAGGTGGATTCCGTGCTGATCCTGGCGTGTGGTACGTCTAGCTATGCGGGCATGACGGCTAAGTACTGGATTGAGCAAGTCGCGGGCATACCGTGCAACGTGGAAATTGCCAGTGAATACCGGTACCGCGTTAGCGTAGCGAACCCTAACCAGTTGGTGGTGGTGATTTCCCAGTCTGGTGAAACCGCGGATACGTTGGCTGCGTTGCAGCATGCGAAATCTATGGGGCATGCCCATACGCTGGCAATTTGTAACGTGCCTGAATCTGCCATTGTGCGTGAAACCCTGCTGCGCTTTATTACCCGTGCTGGCCCGGAAATCGGCGTGGCGTCTACCAAAGCGTTTACCACTCAGCTGAGTGCGCTATTTTTGTTGACGCTATTGTTAGCCAAAGCTAAACAGCGGTTAGCTGACACTGATGAAAAAGCCTACTTAGATGAACTACGTCACTTGCCCATTGCGGTTGAGAAGGTGCTGGCGCTAGAGCCAAGCATTAAGGCGTGGGCGCAGCATTTTGCTAATAAGCATCATGCGCTGTTCTTAGGCCGTGGCCGCCATTTCCCCATTGCGTTGGAAGGTGCGCTGAAGCTAAAAGAAATCTCCTATATTCATGCAGAAGCCTACCCCGCAGGTGAGCTAAAGCATGGGCCGTTAGCACTGGTGGATGCAGATATGCCGGTGGTAGTAGTGGCCCCTAATGATGAGCTGCTCGAAAAGCTCAAAGCCAATATGCAGGAAGTCAGCGCCCGTGGTGGCCAGCTGTATGTGTTTGCCGATGGTGACAGTGCCGTGAAACCGAGTGACGGTGTGAATGTGCTAGTGATGCCAGAGCACTATGGTTTGCTTTCGCCAGTATTACACGTGGTGGCGCTACAGTTGCTTTCTTACCACGTGGCGCTGGTAAAAGGCACCGATGTGGATAAGCCGAGGAACCTGGCCAAGAGCGTGACAGTGGAGTGAGGGGCTCTTGCTAACCTTGCTATGGATAAAACCTTTTTTATGCCACGGACGACACGGACAAGAAAAATTCAAAAATAAAACCTTAAAAGATTTTTGAGGTTTTAGGTTTTCGTCCGTGTTTTCCGTGAGTGTCCGTGGCTCTATAGACTTACTTGCATGTTCAAGCAAGTTGAGTACTAGGTGTATGCGCCCGCGACAACCCCACCCTCTCGGGATGGACGGTTTGGAAAACATCTCTAAACCTGTCTCGCATTTCACAATATTTTTTTAATGGTTTGATTTTATGCGTAAATATTTTGGCACCGATGGCGTGCGTGGCCGTGTTGGCGAATTCCCCATGACCCCTAGCTTTGCGATGAAACTAGGCTGGGCGGCTGGTAAGGTTCTTGGGGCGGAAGGTATTAAAGAAGTATTGATTGGCAAAGACACCCGTGCCAGTGGCTATATGCTGGAATCTGCTTTAGAGGCTGGCTTTTCGGCAGCAGGCGTTAATGTTGCCTTGGTGGGGCCGTTGCCGACACCTGCGGTGGCGTATCTTACCTCAACCTTCCGCGCTGACGCTGGGGTGGTGATCAGTGCATCTCATAACCCTTTTGATGACAACGGCATTAAGATCTTCGGGCAGGGGGGCTATAAGCTAACCGACGTTCAAGAGCAGGAAATTGAAAGCAAACTGCGTATTGCCTTGGAAGGCGGGATGGAGTGCGTCAGTTCAGAAGCGTTAGGCAAAGCGCGGCGTATTGAAGATGCCGCTGGCCGCTATATTGAATACTGCAAAGCGGTTTTGCCCGGCACCTTAAGCCTAAGCGGCTTGAAGATCGTGGTGGATAGTGCCAATGGCGCTGGCTATAAGGTTGCCCCTGCAGTGTATAAAGAGCTAGGGGCAAACGTTATCAGTATTCATGACCAGCCCAATGGTATGAATATTAATGCAGGTTGCGGCGCGACGGCGATGCGCAGCCTGTGTACGGCGGTGTTAGAACACGAAGCGGATCTTGGGATTGCGCTAGATGGCGACGCCGACCGCCTGATGATGGTGGACCACACAGGGGCGGTGGTAGATGGTGATGAGCTGCTGTTCCTGCTGGCGAAAGATGCCAAAGCAGCAGGTTACACGGGGGGCGTTGTTGGCACCCAGATGAGTAACTTGGGGCTGGAGCAGGCGTTAGCCGCGATTGATGTACAGTTTGTGCGTGCAAACGTAGGCGACCGCTACGTGATGGAACAGCTTAAAAACACCGGGTGGCGCTTGGGTGGTGAGGGGGCTGGTCATTTGCTAAGCCTGGATCACGCATCGACAGGAGATGCGGTAATTGCATCGCTACGTGTACTTACATCGCTCTTAAACCAAGGCACCACGCTGCATATGGCGAAGCAAGGTATGAACAAGCTACCTCAGGTGTTGGTAAACGTGCGCTTTAAAGCTAGTCACGATGAAGACCCGCTTGAAAGTGCATCTGTTCAGCAAGCGCTTACCGAGGCAGAAGATAAGCTTGCCGCCAATGGTCGTGTGCTGCTGCGTAAATCCGGTACCGAGCCACTCATCCGTGTCATGGTAGAAGCTAGCGATGCTCAGCTTGCTCAGTGGTGTGCCGAGCATATTGCTAGCGCCTTACCCTCTGCATAGGTTGTTATGCGGCCTATATGGGTAAGAGCATAGCAAATAGCGATATTCTTGTTTTGAAACTGGCTATACTACTACTCATGGTGCGATGCAGCGTATTTCTGGTAAATAAGCCTAGCTATGATAGCATTTAAGACGTTCGTATAATCAGTTCGGGTTTGATGGCCCTAAAGAATATGCACCTAATCAATGAACATAACGCATACAGAGAGCCTTAATTACGCTATGGACTTTCAGAAAGGAAACGAACTGTATCGACAGGGAGCTTACGAGCAGGCGGCTTCCTATTATGTTAAGGCGCTCCAACGTCAATGTGAATTTAAGCCCTGTTATGTGAATTTAGCCCTTGCGCTACGCAAGATAGATAATAAAGCTGCCTGCGATCAGTTGCTAAAAAATGCGCTTTCTATTCTCAGACCAGGCAAGTTAGAAGAAGATCTCTCCCTGGTAAAAAAATCCCGTTTAGTAAACGGGAAATGGTACGTTGTTGAACATGCTATTTGGCTACCCAAGAAAGTAGATCCTGTATTGCACTACTTGGCGGTAGGTTGGCGGCTAGGCCTAAACCCTTGCAAACGCTTCGATAACGACTTTTATCTGGAAAGCCATCAAGCGCAAATGCGCCCTAATGAGATTCCATTGTTGCACTACCTGTACAAAGGTAAAGTGCAAGGGAATGAGATAAAAGATAAAGAAGCGAATAGCACTGCCAACTTAGCAGTTCAGTTATGGAATGGCCACTCGGTTACAGCCTTAAAAGCATTAGAAGAAGTATATAACGATCCAGCTGCAACTGAAGCTTCCCGTTGGTGGGCAATGTGGCATACGGCTAGATGGCTCTACTTCTGCGGTGATATTGAAGGTGCATTAGCGTTCGCAGAAAAAATGCAGCAATTAGTGGGGGCTAATAAGTCACGCAAAGAAACGGTGTATTTGAAGTATTTCTGCCTATTTACCCTAAACCGAATTGAAGAAGCATATGCAACGCTACATGCTTTTGTTCAGCAACACCCAAAGGATGCAGACGCTCATTTTGCACTGGCTAATACGGTCAATGATGATGAAAGACGTATCGAGCTCATTAATCAAGGCCTTGCTGTTCATGGCTTTAGTGGTGTCTGTCTCAAAGATAAAAGCAAGCCACTATCCATCGGTAATGTAGAAGGACTGCCAGCTGGAAAGGTAAGGGGAGCTAACAAAGTCTCTATTATCATGCCGATTTATAGCGCTGGTGAGCAGGTGCGTATTGCAATTGAATCATTGCTGGCCCAAACCTATGAAAATATCGAAATTATTGCTGTGGATGATTGCTCACCGGATGATACTTTCAAGGTATTGAAAGCACTTGAAAAGCAAGATGCTCGTGTAAAGGCGGTACAGCCGCCTCAAAATGGTGGTGCTTATGCAGCGCGTAATTATGGACTAACCTTTGCGACAGGTGATCTGTTAACCACACATGACAGTGATGATTGGTCTCATCCGCAGAAAATCGCTACTCAAGTCGCATATCTAGAAAGTCACCCCGATGTCAAAGGCTGTTCTGTTCACTGGATTCGCGCTCATGAAAACCTAGCATTCACCCAAAACTGGCGACCAAACAATAGCCTAACGCATTGGAGCCAGTCATCCTTCATGTTCCGTCGGGAAGTGTTGGACACCATTGGCGAGTGGGATCATGTGCGTATAGGTGGCGACACCGAATACATTTGGCGTATGCAGGCTCAGTTTGGTAAAGCATCATTTGCTAAAATTCAATCAGATACACCGCTTGCCTTTGCGCTAGATGAAGAGTCTTCATTAACTCGAACTAAAGCTACCCACGTACGCACGGTCTATTTTGGCTTGCGTCATATCTATCGAGAAATTTGCGCTTGGTGGCATGCTTCTCAAAAGCATTTGCATGTGAAGGATGCTAAAACGCAGCGAGCTTTTCCTGCACCGCGAAGTATGTTCGAGCGGGGGGACGACCCCCTTGAGTTTGATACTGTGATTGCAGGTGATTTTTCACGCTTAGAAGATTGTCAAAAAGCCGCTGCGTTTATTGGCAAGCATTCCCAGCAAAAGGTAGCTCTGTTTCACTGGCCTAGCTTTCACAAAGCGCCGGAAGCTTTGTGTAACCTCTACTTTGAGTTGCTTCAACAGGGTAAGGTGGAGCCGGTTGTGATGGGGCAGGTAGTAAAAGCTAAGAGTTATTACATCGCAGACCTGGATCTTGCAGAATATCCGTTAGATGGCTACCCCGAGTGGCTGGTTTTTAAGAATTGGAAGCAAGTGTGATGTTAATGAAGAATAATAAAGTGCTACCTAGCTCGGGTAAGGCTGACTCAAAAAAGCTTACTGAGATTTCATCTAAAAAATTTAAAATAGGTGATTTTTTTTCTTGGCAAGAACCCACTCTTTATCAGATGCATGATGAAGATACATGTTTAGATTTTTTGTGGTCTCCTAAGCCTGGTTACAAAAATTTATTTGTTCTTTTTTCTGGTGATGTGCCTAGAGAAAAATATAGCTTGCCTGTTTTTCAGCGTTGGAGTTGGGCACCATATTTTCCAGGCAACACACTTTATGTTGCAGATCCAATGCTACGCCACTCTGATAGCTTAGGGCTAGCTTGGTATGCAGGTGATCAGTATGTAGATCCTATGGAAAAAATTGCAAAGTTGCTGGGGTTGCTTTGTAAACAACATAATATTGAAGAAAGTAACATCGTTTTTTATGGGTCTAGCGGTGGTGGCTTTGCTGCTCTACGAGCACTTTTGTTTTTTGAGAAAGCAAGTGCTATTGCCATCAATCCCCAAACTGATATTTCAAAATATCATCGGAAAAAAGTAAATGAGTTTGTAGGTTCTCTTTATAAGGGAGTATCTTTTAAAAAGGTTTTTGAGAAGTTTGAAAGTAAAACAAATTTGTTGGCAAGTGTTGATAAGTTGGTGGGTAGAAATATTGTTTATGCACAAAACGAACTGGATGCTTTCCATGTGAAGTACCATGAAATACCCTTTTTTGAAGAAATAACTAAGAATGGTTTTGAAAGTCGTATTAAGAAAATACGTTTTTGCCATGAAGGTGGTCATGGAAAGGCCGAAACGCCTGATGTTTTTTATCAGTCATTAAGACACATAGGCCAGTATGTTGATCTTTATAAGAAAAAAGATATAAGTGCCTATAATGACCAGGATGTTGAACTTGTAACAAGTGTTGTTGATTTCTTTAAAAAGGTGAAGTATGTTTATTGGGCGCAACGAGTCGCAAAAGAGAAAGCATTCGACGTTAAAGGCACTCGCTTCAATCTGATTAGTGGTTATTACGATACAAAAAAACATCTGAATTTTTTGACGTTTCAAGCAGGTGGGTTTCTCTATTCTATTTTGCAACGTTTAGGTTCTTGTGAGGTGATTATTTCTCACGAGTATTTCACTATTGTAGAGATTGATAAGGTTCCTGAGCCTGTTGGTAATGCTATAGATATTTTTTTAAAGTATAAGTTTAAGTCTGTTTACAAGAGAAAGTCTAATTTTTTAGGTTTTTTATTCGGCAGTCATATGAGGCCTTATCATCAGGTTTACGATAACAGCCTCACTTTTAATGAGCTGTGTTTAAAAAGTAATCGTAAAAGAATTGTAAATACCAATATCTCTTTTTTTCCGCCGAGGTTTTTTCCGGGCGATGTTGAAGCATGGAGCGAAAGACAGCTTGGAAAGTCCGAAAAAGGATTTTTTTTGCTTTCTTGTAAAGATGAACAAGAAAGAGAGGATCAGCTGCGAAATTTATTTAGTCGAGCGCATGATTTTGCAGCGCTGGAGCAAACACGCTTACATTGGAATCCAAGTTATTTAACTCCTAAAGGTAAGGTGGTTATATGGTTAGGAACTTGTTTTATGAAACGCAGTTTTATTGAGCAACAGGCTTTTTTTGATTATTTTATCGAAAAAGTTTTGCAGATAACTCCAGATGTTTTATTTGTTGTAGATGGTGTTACTGCTACTGTCGGTGAAAATAAAAAAATTTTACAAGAAACACAGCTTGAAAGTGAGAAAGCGTTTGTTGACGGTTTAATTGCTAAGCATGATTTAAAGGGGAAATTGATCAGCCTGATCGGTGAGCGTGCTGCCGATAAATTAGCTTATGCCTCTGTTACTGATTTTTCAGTTACTAATGCATTAACAGATTCGATGTGGTGTTCTGCCTTTTTCCGTAAGCCAGGTGTGGTTCACTATTCACCTTTAGCACTTGATGAAGTGTTCCGCACGCAGCGGCACTATAAATCTTATTTTTTGCCAAAAGAAATGATTTCTAGTCAACGTAAGAAAGGGAAGCCATACCCCTGGGCAGACTACTCTATTGATCCTAAGGTGTTGAGCGACATTTGTTTTGAAGGGTTAAAGTCTGCATTATGTTTGCAACGCTTCACAGCAGTTGCAAGTAATGGCGGTATGTTAGCAGAAGGTGATGCTATAACGCTTGCTCCCAATGAATCATTTCTAGTTAGCGATACAGATGTGTCTACGAAAGATGATAGTCCAACAATATCATGTGGAGAAGGTGCTTATGAAGTTAAATTTGATCTTGATATAGTCGCTGGTGCTGGAACTTGTATTGCTGAAAGTGATAGTGGCGTGGTGCTGGCAACTACAGATGGCGATACGCTTACATTTCAAGTGCCAAATAAACTAGATAATATACGTTTCCGGTTTACCGCAGCCACAGCCGCTACGGTGAGATTTTATGGTTTGCGGGCACAAAAGCTGTTTGCGTAGCAAGGAATTAGCCATGTTTTTACTAGACTGCACACTGCGCGATGGTGGTTATTACAACGCGTGGGATTTCTCGGAAGAACTGATCCATGAGTACCTGGAGGCCATGCAGGCTGCTGGCGTGGACATTGTTGAACTGGGCCTGCGCTCGCTGAAAAATCAGGGCTTCCAAGGTTCCTGTGCGTTTACTACCGATGAGTTTATTCGTGGATTAACCATTCCCGCTGGCTTAACCGTTGGTGTAATGATCAACGGCAGTGAGCTTGTTGGTAATGTACCTCAGGTGGAGGCGTTAGAGCGCTTGTTCCCCAACGATGCTGCAAATTCACCTGTTGAGCTAGTACGCATTGCCTGCCACGTGCATGAGTTTGCGGATTCATTGCCTGCGGTAACTTGGCTCAAAGCGCGTGGTTTTAAAGTTGGCTTTAACTTAATGCAGGTAGCCGACCGTACAGAAGAAGAAGTAAAAGAGCTTGCCCGTGAAGCGAAAGCTTACCCACTAGATGCGCTCTATTTCGCCGACAGTATGGGCAGCATGAATCCGGACCAAGCGGCGCAAATTATTCAGTGGATGCGTACTGAATGGGAAGGCCCTATGGGTATACATACTCACGATAATTTAGGCCTTGCGCTTTCTAATACGTTACGCGCTATTGATGAGGGCGTTACCTGGGTAGACGCTACTGTAACCGGTATGGGTCGTGGCCCTGGTAATGCCCGCACTGAAGAGCTGGCCATTGAGCTTGCCGAGCGGCGCGATAAGCAAGTCAGTATGGTGCCGTTAATGGCGTTGCTGCGTAAACACTTTAAACCCATGCAAGAGCACTATGGTTGGGGCACCAACCCGTACTATTACTTGTCAGGCAAGTACGGCATTCACCCCACCTATATTCAAGAAATGCTTAGCGACTCCCGCTATGATGAAGAAGACGTGCTGGCCGTCATTGAGCACCTACGGGTAGAGGGCGGTAAGAAATTTAGCTTGAATACCCTAGATGCTGCCCGCCATTTTTACCGGGGTGAAGCTAAAGGCAATTGGTCGCCCAAGCAGGTCTTTGAAGGACGCGATGTGCTGCTATTAGGCACAGGCCCTGGGGTTGCCCGCCATCGTAAAGCGCTTGAGCGCTATATTAAGCAAGAAAAGCCATTGGTCATGGCGCTTAACACCCAAAGCGCGATTGATGCCGAGCTGATTGATCTTCGGGTTGCCTGTCACCCTGTGCGTCTTCTGGCGGATTGCGAAGCCCATGCTAAGTTACCCCAGCCACTGATTACGCCGCTATCAATGTTGCCTGCTGATGTTCGCGCTTCTCTTGCGGATAAAGAGGTGCTGGATTATGGGCTTAAAGTAGAACCCAATACTTTTATGTTTGGTGATACCTATTGTGCAGCTCCTACCTCCCTTGTCGTTGCTTATGCCCTTGCTGTTGTCAGCAGCGGTAACGCCAATAAGGTAGTTATGGCAGGCTTTGATGGCTATGGAGCGGATGACCCTCGCAGCCAAGAAATGCACCAGCTGTTTGAGCAGTATTTGGCAACTGGACAAGCGGTAAACCTTGTGGCGGTTACGCCTACTCGCTACGGTCTGCATACCGAATCCGTGTACGCGCTTTAAGCCAACAAAGAGAAGAGCACAATGCGTAGTGTTGTATTAATACCTGCTCGTTACGGCTCTAGCCGTTACCCCGGTAAACCCTTGGTGAATTTATTGGGTAAACCTATGGTGCTGTGGGTGGCTGAGCTTTCAGCAAAGGCGGTAGGTAAAGAAAATGTTTACGTTGCAACGGAAAGCGAATGCATCGCTGAAGTGGTTGAAGCGGCAGGTTACCAGGCAGTCATGACCACCGATGATGCATTAACAGGAACCGATCGTCTTGCTCAGGCGGCTGAGCAGATAGACGCAGATATTTATATCAATGTGCAGGGGGATGAACCCCTGGTAGACCCGATTGATATTTTGAAAGTGCGCGACGCCAAGCTCGATAACATGAGTGATGTGATCAACGGTTTTAGCTGGGTTTCTGATGAAGAAGACCCCCACAGTGTTAATATTCCCAAAGTCATTACCACCGAAAATAACACGCTCGTGTATATGTCTCGTGTGGCACTTCCTGGATTTAAAGATCAAAAATGTGCCCCTGTTCGCTATAAAAAACAGGTGTGTATTTACGCGTTTACCCGTGAAGAGCTGCAGTCCTTTCGTAGTTTTGGTCGTAAAAGCGAGCTGGAACACAGTGAAGACATTGAAATCCTACGCTTCCTAGAAATGGATAAAACCGTTCGGCTCGTTGAAACTAAGCCCGGAAGCCTAGCGGTGGATATACCTGACGATGTAGCGAAAGTAGAAGCCGCCATGCGTAAGGTAGGATTGGGATGAAATATTCAATAACCGAGTACAACGCCCTTGTCTTTGATTGCGATGGTGTGGTTCTAAACTCTAATCGTGTTAAAACTGATGCGTTCTATCAAGCTGCCTTGCCTTATGGCGAGGCAGCTGCCCAAGCATTAGTGGATTACCATGTACAGCATGGTGGTATCTCGCGCTACAAAAAATTTGCCTATTTTCTCGAAAACCTTGTGGCACCTGGCCACACTGGCCCGAATTTAGATAAGCTTTTAAGCCGCTATGCCATAGAGGTACATGAGGGATTAATGGCTTGTGATATAGCGGAAGGGTTAGAGGCATTACGTGAACGTACTGAAAGCTCACGCTGGCTAATTGTTTCTGGTGGCGACCAAGCAGAGCTGCGCGAAGTGTTCGCTGCCAGGGGCTTAGCTGAGTTGTTTGACGGTGGTATTTTCGGAAGTCCAGACACGAAAGATGAAATACTAAAACGCGAGCTTGGTAACGATAATATTCAACAGCCTACTTTGTTTTTAGGAGATAGTAAGTACGACTATCAGGCAGCCAGTAGCGCTGGGTTGGACTTTGTGTTCTTGAATGGGTGGAGTGAAGTAGCTGATTGGTTCGAGTGGTGTAATGAGAAGGATATAACCCATACGGAAAGCTTAGCTAAACTTTTGAGCTCTTGAAGGCCATTGCCTATTTTTCTGAGTAGCTTCTGAAAAATGTTTACTAACTGGGCCTCTGCTATATTCATCACTTTAATTGGTTTGCTCGTATGGCAGCCCTGGGAGCGAGATTCAAACCCCGCTGTATCCCTGGAAAATTTTGATAGCGTTACTTTCTCTCCGCAAGGTCAGGCCATTGTGGAACATCCACATACCTATTTGGCATCTAGCCAAGGTGTTAAAAACAGCACGGCGCTTCGCGTTGACTATGAGGGCTATGAACGCGGCAGTCGCCGTGTGGTCGTGTCGCCTCGTATTGAGCCTGCTCAGCAATATGCGTTTTCCTTTTGGGTGCGTTTTTGTGATGGCTTTGATTTTGCCCGTGGCGGTAAGCTGCATGGCTTAGGGCCTGCTAATCCAATAACAGGCGGCAATGCGATAACGCCAGAAGGGTGGAGCGCGCGTTTAATGTTCCGCCGAGACGGTGGGCTGCAAACGTATATTTATCATCAAGATATGCAAGGACGGTTTGGGGACACGTACATTGCCAATGGATTTACCTTTGTGCCAGGGCAGTACCACCACGTGGAAATGCAAGTGTCGCTCAATGAGCCTGCTACAGAGAGTAATGGTCGTGTCACTGTTTCTGTTGATGGGGAACGGCTCATCGAGCATACGGGGCTGCGTTTCCGGGCTGAGACAACAGAGGCAAGTCAGATTCAGCGCTTATTATTTAGTACCTTCCACGGTGGTAGCAGCCCTGAATGGGCACCTAGAAATGAAGATGGCAGCTACAAAACCGACTGCGCTTATTTTGATACAATCGCGCTTAGCCCATCGCTTTGAATAACATCCTGTGGGCGACAGGTGTTGTTTTTAATGCATTATGAATGTAACGACTTCAGGTGAGGAAAGAAAAGGATGAAAATTGCAGTTGCTGGCACGGGCTATGTGGGCCTTTCAAACGCGATGCTGTTGGCTCAGCACCATGAGGTAGTGGCCGTTGACATCGTGCCTGAAAAGGTTGAAATGCTGAACAACCGTGTGTCTCCCATTGAAGATGCTGAAATTTCGGCATTTTTGGCTCGGGAAGACCTGCATTTTACGGCAACCCTGGATGCCGAAGCCGCTTACCAAGGGGCAGCGTTTGTGATTATTGCTACCCCTACGGATTACGACCCAGAAACGAACTACTTCAACACCAAAAGTGTGGAGGCGGTGATTAACCAGGTGATGGCGATTAACCCTGATGCGGTGATGGTGATTAAATCCACCGTGCCGGTTGGCTTTACCACTGAAACCGCTGAGCGTTTTAATACCCAAAACCTGCTGTTTTCACCTGAATTTTTGCGTGAAGGAAAAGCGCTACACGACAACCTTTATCCCTCTCGGATTATTGTTGGTGAGCGTTCTGAGCGTGCCGCTACGTTTGCAGAGCTACTGAAGCAGGGCGCAATCAAGCAAGATGTTGATGTACTGCTGACCAACAGTACCGAAGCCGAAGCGATAAAGCTGTTTGCGAATACCTACTTAGCGATGCGCGTGGCGTACTTTAACGAGCTGGATACCTACGCAGAATCACATGGGCTGGATGCCAAGCAGATCATTGAAGGCGTAGGCTTAGACCCCCGCATTGGTAAGCATTACAACAACCCAAGCTTTGGATACGGCGGTTACTGCTTGCCAAAAGACACCAAGCAGCTGCTGGCCAACTATCAAGATGTACCTAGTAATATGATCCAGGCCATTGTTGAGGCTAACCGCACCCGTAAAGATTTTATTGCTGAATCGGTGCTGCGTCGCAATCCCGAAGTGGTGGGCGTGTACCGGCTGATTATGAAAACCGGCTCTGATAATTTCCGTGCCAGCGCGATGCAGGGCGTGATGAAGCGCCTGAAAGCCAAGGGCATTGAAGTGGTTGTGTTTGAACCGGCTCTAGGCGCAGACGAGTTTTTCCATTCCAAAGTCATGCGCGATTTTGATGCGTTTAAAGAGAAATCGGATGTGATTTTGGCGAACAGGATGGTGGAAGAGCTGCAAGATGTTGCGGATAAAGTGTATACCCGTGATCTGTTCGGCAGCGATTAATCTGAATGCATTTTAATAGCAGGCTGCCATGCGTTCGTTTTTAGCCAAGTCGTTATTAGCTAAGTCGTTATTAACCAAGTCGTTATTAACTAAGCTATTACTGGCCACGTCTTTATTCACTAAGCGCTGGCGTAAGCGACGTGCTAATGAACCGTCGACGACCACCGTTGATAACGAAGGTGTTAACAACGCGGGTTTTGACCCCGCGTGGTATTTAGCGGCCTACCCCGATGTGGCCGCTGCTGGTGTCGACCCCTGGGATCATTATCAGCAGCATGGTAAAGCAGAAGGTCGCTTACCATGCCGTAACCAGGCTATTGGTTGGGGGCACGCGTTGTGGCGTGGTGCTGACGCCGTAGTTTTGCCACGGCTTCAGCTCTTGTTAACCGCCCCCAACGCTACGCTGGCTGAACGTTTAACCGCTCGCTGGGAGCTTGCCCGGTGGTATGCTTGGCAAACTAACTGGCCAGCGGTGTTAGAGGTTCTGCTACCAGAGAACACACTTCCAGGCTTTGGTTGCCCTGGCCCAGCGTTGCTGGTGGTAGACGCTTGTTGTCAGCTATTTGAAGATAACGCCCAGCAAGATAGTGCATTAGCACAAGCCCTGGCGTTTTTAGAGACGCACTATCCAGACCATGCTGATACCGCATTGGCTAAGGCGAATGCGCTCAGCTTATTGAAAGAGCATTTAACCTCAGGCACAAGCCTTGAGCGGTTGGCGGTGATCAATCGCTATTTTCAGGCCCAGGGATTACAGCCAGTTACCTTGGCTGACCCCAAACAGCCGCTGCATTTGTATAATCTCGCGCCTGACTATTCCGTGTCTCAGGGGCAGCATCTTCCGCGGGTGAGCACCGCCTTCGGTGAAGGCTTATCACGCGCTACGGGAGCTGCGGCCCACGACTCACCATTCACCACTCAACACTCACTACTCACCATTCACCATTCACTGCCTTTTATCAGTGTGGTGATTCCGCTGTATAACGCGGAGCATACTATTGCGATAGCGCTTACCAGCCTGTTTTGTCAGCAGGGCGTGCGCTTGGAAATTATCGTGGTGGACGATGCAAGTTCTGATAACAGTGTTACTCAAGTCGAGCAGCTTCAGGACAGTGTTCTACCCCATATTACCTTGATGTTACTGCGTCATACCCAAAACCAAGGGGCTTACGCTGCCCGTAATACGGGGATGGCGGCGGCAACTGCCCCGTATATTACTACCCACGATAGCGATGACTGGTCGCACCCCCAAAAGCTTGCCCTGCAATGCCAGCAGTTAATTGATCAGCCTAGTATCAAAGCGTGCTTGTCTCACTGGGTGCGGGTAACCCCTGAGCTTATGTTCCATCGCTGGCGGTTGGATGAGTACGGTTGGGTGTATCCCAATATGTCGTCGTTGATGTTTCGCCGCGAAGTGTTTGAAGCCTTGGGCTATTGGGATGGGGTAAAGGTCAATGCGGATACCGAGTGGCGCTGGCGGGTAGACGCTGCCTTCGGTGCAGGCAGCGTTAGTGAGGTACTGCCCGGCGTGCCGCTTTCGTTTGGCTTGGCGGATAGCGGCTCGTTAAGCCAGCACTCAGCTTCCCATTTGGTGAGTCAGTTCATCGGCAACCGTTTTCGGTATATGCAGTTGGCAGGCCGCTGGCATCGTTCGTCCCAACGGCTATTTATGCCCATCGCGCCCACTGAGCGGCTGTTTACAGCTCCCGCAGATATGCTTAGAGCGACTGCGCCCCCGAACCCGCCGCCTAGTGAGTTTGAGCTAATTAGTGAATCTGGCCTGTTAGATGCGGGCTGGTATTTGACCCGCTATATCGATTTGCAGCACACGCCGGTAGAGCCGTTAAACCACTATGTGGAAAGTGGCGCTAGTGAGAGGCGTGATCCTGGTCCTGGATTTTCGACTTCTGGCTATGTGCGTCGTTACCCTGAGGCAGCAGAAGCTAGTATGAACCCGCTTGCGCATTATCTCAGCGTGGGGCAGGCCAAGGGCTATCTGCCTCACCCTGAATGGCAGGGTGAGCGGGTCTTCGCAAACCGGCCTACGGTCATACTTTGTGGCCATCAAGCAGGTAGTACGCTGTTTGGTGCAGAACGTAGTCTAGTTGATGTGCTGGATGCCATGGGCGAGCTGCGCTGGAACGTCGTGGTGACGTTACCGGAAGCTAATAATCTTGCCTATGAAAAGGCGTTGTTACAGCGCTGTAAGGCGTTGGTAGTACTGCCTTATGGTTGGTGGCAGGTGGGTAAACAGGCCGATAACACTACGGTTGCGCAGTTTGAAGCGTTAATTGCTCGCTACAACGCCAGTGCGTTGCATGGTAATACTGCGGTACTACACGAGCCTTATATCGCTGCGAAGCGGGCGGGCGTTCCTGCTCTTGTGCATGTGCGTGAACTGCCTGCTTTTGATGAAAGTTTGTGCGCTCTATTGGGTGCCACACCTAGTGAGCTAGTGGCCCAAGTGCATCAATTGGCAGATGTTGTAGTAGCGAACTCTCGCTGTGTGGCGGAGGCTTTTACCTTACCTAGCTCCCGCAAGCGCCTAGCTATTGTGCCCAATACGATTGCCATGTTGCCGTTGCTTACACTACCGGACGTAGATTTTAACCCGCAGGCCCGCGTGCGCGTGGGCATGTTGAGTAGCAATGTGGCTAAAAAAGGCTTGCAAGATGTAGAGCAAATGGCGGCTTATCTATCCACGTTGGCCCCCAGGGTGGAAGTCGTGCTGTTTGGTGGGGAAACACCCGCCATTGCCGACCTACAGCGCCGCCAAGCTCAAGGCAAGGCACCCATCAATATACGCTTTTCGGGCTATGTGGAGCACCCTGAAACGGCTTTGGCGCAGTTGGATATCGTGGTGAACCTATCGCGCTTTCAGGAGTCTTTTGGGCGTACTGTATTAGAAGCAATGGCCGCGGCCAGGCCTGTGGTGGCGTATAACTGGGGCGCATTAAGTGAGCTTGTTGTTGCTGACGATGTTCTTGCAGCTGAAAGCGACGAGGAAGCCACAGGTATACTGGTTCCCTTTGGTGACACGATGGCCGCTGCTGAGCAGGTGGCTAAGCTTGCCGGTGACGTTGTTCGGTGCAGGCAGTTAGGGAAAGCAGCTCGACAGCGAGCGCAACTCTGCTTTAGTGCTGAGCAGTTGCGTCAAGCGTTGGCGAATGTTTATACGCTCACCCAGCGTGAAGAGTTTTCTTAAGGTGCTCAATGTTCTAGGTACTAAATGTTCAAGTTAATCAATTCTTGAGCTATCTGATTCTTAAGTACACAAACAGGTTACACAGACGGTTAGGGGTTTTGTTTGAAGCTTGCGATTGCTGCCATTGTTAAAAATGAAGTAGATAGCTTAGTTGAGTGGCTGGCGTTCCATCTGACGGTGGGAGCCAGCCATTTTTTAATAGCTGATAATGAGAGTACTGACGGTACTCACGAATTACTGTCGGTGCTTGCTGAGCAGGGCTTGGTAACATTGATCTCGGTTCCAACGGGCGAGACACCACCTCAGCTGCTAGCCTATCAGCAGTTATTGGAAACATGTCCTAGTCATATTGATCTAGTGGCGTTTATTGATGCTGATGAGTATCTATTGCCTTGTGCTGGTGAACGGCCACTTATTGAGTGGTTAGAAACACGCTTTGCGTCGCCTAGTGTGGGCGCATTGGGCTTGAATTGGGCCTGCTTTGGTTCTAATGGTGCCAAATTTCGTGAAGATGGCTTAGTTATTGAGCGTTTTACGCAGCGAGCTAAAAAGACATTTGGCCCCAATCATCATATTAAAAGTGTGGTTCGTCCGGGTTATGTTGAGCGTTTCGATAACCCTCATTTTGCCCGTTTGAAGCAGGGGTATTACGTTAACAGTTTGGGCGAGCCGATTGAACCGCGCCGCGATAAGCAAGGTAACCCACGATTTGGGTTAAGCGAGCATATCATTTGGGAAGGGGCACGTATTAACCACTACTTGGTAAAGTCGGTAGAGGAATTTGTATTAGGTAAAGCTAAGCGGGGCAGTGCGGCGACACCTAACTATCAAAAGCAGCGCGACTATTTTATGCGCCATGACCGCAATGATACTGCGTGTCGAGTGGCTGCTGAGCTTGCGCCTAAGGTCAAACATCAAATGAAATGGTTGCAACAGCTTGTTAATAAAACCCAGGCCGTAACGGAAACAAAATCTGTAACAGAAAATAAGCCGAAAGGGCCAGCTAATGACAAAAACGCGATGGAAACCTCTTCAGGTTCGGACTTAACACGCTGGCTTAAGCGTCGTTTAAAAGATTGGTCTTCTGCCACAACTAGTGAGCAACCACCAATAGAGCGCTGGGCATTAGATTTTCCTTCTGCCCAGCGTGGTTCCCGCTTTCAACCTTCTGGCCGAGTTGTGCAGGGTTGGTTATTGTTGCCCAAAAGCCTAGCGGAAATGCAGTCCCAGGTGCGCATTATAGCGGAGTGGCAGCCCGACTTTGAGCTTTGCCATCCGCTGGAAATTGACCGCCCGGATGTTATTACTAACATTTTTTCAGTGCCCGCAGACAATCACCCACAACGGAGATGTGGCTTCCGTTTTACCGTGCCGCCTAAGCTAGGTCATTTCCGCTTATGGTTGGCACTTGAAGATGAGCGTTGGTTACTGCAAGACGTGGACGTTGATATCCGTGACGTAGAAACTGCTCGGCAACTAAAAGTTCTGATAGGTAAGCAAGGTTGGCTATTTTTGGATAACGACACCAATGGCAGTGTTGACCAGTTTATGGGGCGGATGCGTCTGACCCACTCTGGCATGGCCAGTTGGAATGAGTACCTTACTCAGTTGGATGTTTTGGCAGGTGAAGTTCCTTGGGCGTTATTGGTGGCTCCCTCGAAAGAGAGTGTGATGGGCGCGAGTTATCACCCCCGAATAGAAGGCGAAAGTGGCCCTATACAGCAGGTGCTGAGCCTAAAGGCATCAGCCAAAATGGTTTATCCTGTTAATGAGTTACAGTCCTTAGGCGATAGCGCTTTTATCCCTACTGATACTCACTGGACCCATAAAGGCGCGATGACCGC
This sequence comes from Vreelandella neptunia, assembly GCF_000712975.1. Taxonomy (GTDB): domain Bacteria; phylum Pseudomonadota; class Gammaproteobacteria; order Pseudomonadales; family Halomonadaceae; genus Vreelandella; species Vreelandella qaidamensis. Next base: position 131,568 of record NZ_JHQL01000003.1, read on the forward strand.
CGCTATCGCACTAGCAGTGTCGTTAGGGCTAGAAAAAAGTGACTGTGTGGCGTTGTTTAAAAACGACCGCTACCAAGAAAAAACTATGGGCGGTGACCTGGGCAATAAGTTAACGCCGAAGCAAACCTCTAATGTAGAAGTGCTAACGTCGTTCAGTCATACGCGCTATAAAACGTATGATAATGGTTTACCCAATTTTGGGCGGTTGCTAGTCATTGAATATCCGAAGGCGCTGATGCCAAAAACATGTTTGATATTTGGCTCATCTTCTAGCTACTCCATGTTTAATTATTTAAGCCGTTTGTTTCAGCGTATTGTCTTTGTACATAGCGCAGGGAATGTTGATCCTGAGTTAGCCCGTGCCGTCGCACCTGAGTTTCTGGCAACGCAAACCAATGCTCGTTTTGTTGTGCAGACCCCGAAGGTTACCCATAGTCTTGATGAGGTCATTCACCAAAAGTGTGCACAGCTGGATAAGAAGGCGTTTGAAGGCATTCGTGAAAAGCGTATCATCGCTTCAGATGAATACCTCAAAACGTTGGGGATACTGCGTTGGGAGCAGATCGCTAGCACTCTTATTGGGTAAGTGTTGCCTTGGTAACGAAATGGGTTAAGGATGGCGATGAGGCAGCATATTGTTAGGTTAAATGAAATGATGGCCGCCATTGGCAGGTACAATGTAGTTCCTCCCTTCTGGCGGCGAAACCCTACTGTTCACGTGGTCGATGCACCTCTCTTCAAGAGCGAAGCTGCAACCAATATTAATACGGCAGTGAAAGCAAGCACTCACTGTGTTAGTGATGGTGAGAAGCCACTTCCCGGCTGGAATATGTTGGAACTGGACGGGTTAGGAGCCGATGCTCACGGTGCCGCCACGATTTTTTTCTATACCCATAAAGGCATTATCGAAACGTCGGTGTCATTGCGTCCGGGGAAAACGACTAAGCGAATTCTCTGGGTGCCGATGGGTGTCAAGAAAATTACATTTTCACTGCTGGCTAGCGAAGCTGCCTTAGCGCACCTGACTGTTGAGTGGGTGTGGTTGACGCCTTGGTTTGCACATAACCGCTTGGCGCGCCGCTTGATCAATAATCATGCCAGTTACAAAGGGATGACTTCGCGTGAGGTGATTCGTCATCTTCATGTAGAGTCAGTAGCGCAAGGACGCAGCTGGCGCAGTATTGCCTTGGCGGAATATAACCAAACCCATGCAAAACAACATGTGTCAGAAGACTATGCGCGATGGGTAGATACGACCGAAAAAACGGCGAGCGAAGATCCTCAGTCAATAATTGCCAATTTGAAAACGGCGCCGTTATTCTCGCTCATCATGCCAGTAACGTTGGGCGACCTAGAGCAAGGCGAGGCGCCTTTTATTGCCACCATTAACTCTTTAAAAGCGCAAAGTTACTTTTTTTGGGAAGTGTTTATCGTGCTTTCCGCTGAGATTACTGATGCTCAGCGTCGAACGTTAGAAGGCTATATTCCTAGCACTAGCCGCATTAATCTGATTCGTAGTTACCATCGCACCTTGGCAAAGTTAGACCACCAAGGGTTTATTCAAACCCAAGGCGATGGGGTAATGCGTATTAGCTGGGGGGATCAGTTAGCCCCTGAAGCGCTGTGTATGCTTGCAAAAGCGTGGAACGATTATCCTAATGCACAGCTTTTTTATACTGATGAGGATGTGATAACAGCTGGTGGTAAGCGCTGCCAGCCACGTTTTAAGCCAGGCTGGAATCCGGACTTGCTACTTTCAACTAACTACATTGGCCGAGTAGCGCTATATAAGCGAAGGTTATTATGGCAGCTGGAGTCAGAGCAGGCAGATCTGCTCTCTAACCTCACCAGCCGAGCAGCGGTAGATTATGCATTAGCACTTACTTTTATGATGTGGAAAGTGACTCACGGCAACGAAAAATCGGTGTGTCATTTGCCTGCTATGTTATATCACCGTAGTGAAGACTTCCCTCATCCGCTTCACCAGCAGGACGCCATCTCCTTAGTAAGTAGTGTACTAAAGCAGCACGTGGCGAGTGCGAAAGCGATGGTTCAACCTGGATTAACCAATGACTCGGTACGTATCGAATGGCCTATTCCTAACCCTGCGCCACTGGTGAGTTTATTGGTGCCTACCCGTAATGGTGTAGATATTTTACGGCCCTGTGTAGACGCTATCTTAGAACGCACGGCTTATACCCATTTCGAGCTATTGATCTTAGATAATCAGAGCGACTGCCCAGAGACCCTTGCTTATATGCAAGAGGTCGCTCAGCGTGACTCACGAGTGCGTGTATTGCATTGGGATCATCCGTTTAACTACTCAGCGATTAATAACTTTGGTGCGTTGCACGCTAATGGCAGCATTATTGGCTTAATCAATAATGATGTAGAGCCGGTAAACGAGTATTGGCTAACTGAAATGGTCAGCCAGGCTTGTCGTTCTGAAATTGGCTGTGTGGGTGCCAAACTCTATTATCCAAATGGCATGCTGCAGCATGGTGGGGTCATTCTCGGTTTAGGTGATGTGGCGGGCCACGCGCATCGTTTCTTCCCCCGTGAAAGTGACGGTTACACTGGGCGTTTGAAGCTGGTTCAGAACTTATCGGCGGTGACGGCTGCCTGTTTGTTAGTGCGCAAAAATGTATTTAACAACGTTGGTGGCTTAAATGAACAGCACCTAAGCGTTGCTTATAACGATGTCGACTTCTGTATCAAAGTGAGAGAGGCAGGCTACCGTAACTTGTGGTCTCCGTTTGCTGAACTTTACCACCATGAGTCTATCTCGCGTGGTGCCGATGATACGCCAACTAAACGCGCCCGCTGGCTAAGTGAAGTGGCGTACATGCGCCGTACCTGGGGGAAACATTTGGATTGTGATCCTGCTTACAATCCCAATCTGACGTTGGTACATGAAGACTTTTCATTAAGATAATTGCCGATAAAAGTGTTGTAGCGACAGCGCTCCCGCGAAGGCTGCGGCAACGGTGCTGGGGTCGGTTGATGGCGGTGCCATTAGGCGTCGTTCCGCCGCCTCCCGCGGGTGCCTCATTCGCTCGTTCCTCGCGAGATTCGTTACCACGCGCTACCAATGTATTGAATCTATAGGTTTTGTAGCGCGGTGTAAGCGTCAGCGCACCCGCGAAAGCAGCTATGTTGATACAGCTTAAAGAGATCTTATGGTGAATAGCCACTCTTCGTGGGTCGTGCTTAGCGATGGTGGCCTGCCAACAGAAGATATCTATTTTCTTAAATCTGCAGCGCCTGCGCTGCAAAGCCAGGGGGCAGCGGTTGAGCGTTTTGTTGCTTCGCGCTCTTTCGGTGCTGCTTGGCGTTACGGTCGTTCCTTTTTGCGCCAGTATGCCGGTGCGAATCTACTACTGTGTCGTTCATTGCCGCCCAGTTGGCTGCGCTGGTTAGAACGCAACCGCCACGCATTTGGCTATATTGGTTACTTAATTGACGATGATATTGAGGCGGCGGCCAACGACTCAACGTTACCGCAAGCCTATCGAAAGCGCATGGCACGTATCGCGAAGCTGCAGCCTAGGTTGCTTGCCTTATGTGATGAGGTTATTGCTTGCAGTGGTGCACTCGCTGAGCGTTTCCAGCCCTATCATCATCGCGTTGTGGTACTAACGCCTCCAATGATTGCGGCGCTACCGCCGTTAGCGCATTTTGCATCGTTGCCTTCTTCTAATACCCCTTGGAAAATTGGCTTTTATGGCACACGGGCGCATCTGAATGACTTACAGCACATCGCGCCCGCGTTAACGGCTATTCAGCAAGCCCGCACCGATACTCAGCTGGAAATAATGCTTGGCAAACATACGCCTAGCGCGTTAGCGGCATTGCCTCGTACCGCGGTACCCGATCCGTTACCGTGGAGCGCTTTTCGCACTTACCAAGCAAGTAATCTGCTTCATATTGGGTTGGCACCATTGTTAAACACTCCTTTTAATCAGGGAAAGTCGTTTATTAAGTTTTTCGATATTACCGCGATGGGTGGGGTGGGGGTTTACGCTAATCGTTATCCTTATACAGAAATAGTCAGCCATGGGGTCAATGGGCTTCTGGTAGAAGACTCTCCTAAGGCATGGCAGGCTGCCATAGAGCAGTTACTTAATGATCCAGCCGCGACTGCTAAAATGGCGCAACAGGCAGCAAGAGATGCCGTTAGCGTCGGAAATCCGCAATTCGCTGTTAGGTTTTGGCAGGCGCGCGCAAACCAATTAAATGTTAATGAGGGAGCAAGTAGAATGGATGCCATCGTTAAGGCGTTTTTTGATGAAACTCCGGATGCCAATATCTCGAAAGAGCGGGTGGCATTTGGTACGTCTGGTCATCGGGGGCGTGCCTCAGAACGCACCTTTAACGCTGCACACATTTTTGCGATTACCCAAGCGGTGGTGGATTACCGTTCGGAAGCAGGCTACCAGGGGCCTATGTTTTTGGGTGTTGATACCCATGCGCTTTCAAAACCTGCTTGGGAGTGCGCGCTGCGGGTGTTGGCGGCTAACAAGGTGCCGGTGCTTATCGAAAAAGATGCTGGCATCACGGCAACGCCGTTGGTGAGCCGGGCGATTCTGCAGCACAATCATGCTCAAAAACAGCATTTCTGCGACCAGGCGGCGTTAGCTGATGGCTTGATTATTACGCCTTCTCATAATCCACCAGAAGATGGTGGTATTAAATATAACCCTGCCCATGGCGGCCCAGCAGATACTGACGCCACGTCTTGGATTGAGCTTCGCGCTAATGCTTATTTGCTGCGCCAGTTAAATGACATTACGTTGGTGCCATTAGAGCAGGCGTTGGCTCATGCTCAGGAGTATGACTTTACTGCCCACTATGTTGCGCAGTTGGGCAGCGTGGTGGATATGGCTGCTATTCAAAACGCTAATCTTACGCTGGGTGTCGACCCTATGGGCGGTACGGCATTACCGGTATGGCAGGCAGTGGCTGAACACTTCGGCTTAAATCTTGAAGTGGTGAATACCTCGGTCGATGCCACCTTCAGCTTTATGCCGCCGGATCATGACGGCAAAATCCGCATGGACTGCTCAAGCTCAGCAGCGATGGCTAATTTGCTGAATATCAAAGACCGCTTTGATATTGCCTTTGGTAACGACCCCGATGCTGATCGCCATGGCATTGTCGATGCCAACGGGTTGATGAACCCCAATCACTTTTTAGCGGTGTGTGTGGATTATCTGATCGGCCATCGGCCTGAGTGGGCAGAAACACTTAGCATTGGTAAGACGCTGGTGTCCTCTTCGATGATTGACCGGGTCGTGGCGAGCCATCAGCGTACGCTATATGAAGTGCCTGTCGGTTTTAAGTGGTTTGTTGAAGGCTTGCACGATGGCTGGTTAGCCTTTGGCGGTGAAGAGAGTGCTGGCGCTAGTTTATTAACTCGTGATGGTAAGGCTTGGTCGACTGATAAAGATGGCATTGCACTGTGTTTGCTAGCGGCGGAAATAATGGCGGTTACTGGGAAAACGCCCAGTGAGTATTACCGTTCATTAACCGAACGTTTCGGCGAGCCGTTCTATAAGCGTGTCGATACTGCCTGTACTGCTGAAGAAAAGGCGGCTTTCAAACAGCTCAGCGCTGAGAGTGTTACTGAAACTACCTTGGCAGGTGACCCGATCACTGCCGTATTGGTCAACGCCCCCGGCAACGGCGCAGCCATTGGTGGTTTGAAGGTAACAACTGACAATGGTTGGTTTGCGGCCCGCCCCAGTGGCACGGAATCGCTTTACAAAGTGTATGCGGAAAGCTTTAAAGGCCCGCAGCATTTGGATGAACTAATCGATAGTGCCACCACGCTGCTTTCTGGTGTGTTAAAGGGGTAAGGAGTGGGGCGGCTACGCCGCCATCGCCCGATCAATCGGCCTCCTACAATAGAACAGCGGCACGGTACCGTGTGGGAGGGAGCTTCAGCTCGCGATGATTGGGGCACTTCAACCTGGGACAGCGCACCCGCAAAAGCAGCGCGAAGCGGTGTTGGGATTCGACTATCGGAGTGCGAGATTGCTACTCATACTTAACAATTATTTGTCATCCTATTGTAAACTCTAGCGTTGAATGTAAAGAGGTTTGGGCTGGCGTGGCTTTTGCTTTGTATAGTTATCACGTCCACCCTTAATTTTTTCAAGGAAGACACTCATGAACTCTCCGCTATCGAGCGCCACTCCACGCGTTTATACCCCCGTAAGTGAACTGCATGTGCATGCCGAGCATCTTCAGGCCCAGTCGTTAAGTGACTTGTTAGGCAGTGGTTCTACTGCTGCCCAGCAACGTGCTAATGCATTGGCGTTTACATTTGGTAGCCTGCATATTGATTTCAGCAAGCAGCGCTTAACCACTAAAACACTAATGCTTTTAAAGGATTGGGTGGAAAGTTGTGGTTTGGCAGCTAAGCGTCAGGCGTTGTTTGCAGGTGCAAAGGTCAACACGTCTGAAAGGCGTGCAGCGTTGCACGTGGCGGCAAGGTGGCCGAGCAGCGAAACACCCCCCGAGGGGATGGAGAGCGCGGCAGCTTTTTGCCAACACCAGCGCAAGCGTATGGCGGAGATGGTGGAGCGCGTTCATAGCGGTAAATGGTACGGTGCTACTGGTCAAGCGATCACTGATATAGTGCATATTGGCGTAGGTGGCTCTGATTTGGGGCCAAAATTGGTCAGTGAAGCGCTAGCGGACCGCCCCAGCAGTGCCAAAGTGAACGTGCATTATGTTTCCACGATGGATGGTGCGCAGCTGCTGCCCTTAATGGAGTGCTTAAACCCTGCGACCACGCTATTGGTGCTAGCGTCTAAATCGTTCACTACCGCTGATACCCAGTTTAATGTGCGCACGGCGCTAGCGTGGTTAAGCCATGCGCTTGAAGTCGATGAAGCCACTGTTTGCCGTCATCAGTTGATTGGCGTGTCGTCTAAGCCTGAAAAAATGACCGAGTTTGGTGTGCCTGAGGCGCAGCAGCTGGTGTTTAAGGAGTGGATTGGCGGGCGCTTTTCGCTATGGTCACCCATTGGTATCAGCGTGGCGATGCAGCTGGGTTTAGAGTGCTTTGATGCGCTGCTAGAGGGAGCGCATGCCATGGATAAGCACTTTCTGAACACGCCCATCGAGGAAAACTTGCCCGCTCTTGTGGCGTTGGTAGGGGCGTGGAACTCCCAGTTTTTAAACATTCCTACCCATGCGGTGCTTCCTTATGATGGCCGGTTAAAAAGCTTGCCTGCGTATTTGCAGCAGTTGGAAATGGAATCTAACGGTAAGAGCGTTGGTCTAGATGGCCGGTCGGTTACCCATGCAACCTGTCCTATTTTATGGGGGGATGTAGGGCCTAATGGGCAGCATGCATTTTATCAGCTGTTACATCAGGGTGTTCATACCGTCAGCGCTGATTTTGTGGCCGTGGCGCAGCGGGCTGGCGTTGGGTGTGAAAAGATTAATCGTTCACTGAAAGCCCAGGAGCAGTTAACCTTAGCGCACTGTTTGGCGCAGTCTCAGCTGTTTGCGTTAGGCGATGATGCGATTCCTCAAGAGCTGCGCGGTTTAATGGCCCAGGGGTATCGCGGTAATCAACCTAATTCAGTTGTGCTGCTAAAAACGTTGGATGCGTGGTCGATCGGTGCATTACTGGCGCTTTATGAGCACAAAGTGTTTGTTCAATCGGTATTATGGAATTTGAACCCTTTCGATCAGCCGGGGGTAGAGTTAGGTAAGCGGTTGGCAACTAGCCTTTACCAAACACTGGCGGACGAGCCGGTTGAGTATCAGAATGTAGAAGATCCGAGTACTGCTCAATTGCTGCATAAAGTGAACGAGTGGCGTAAGTAACGAAACGATAAAGGACGTAGTTAATGACTCAAGTTCGCAAAGCGATTATTCCGGTGGCGGGTTTTGGCACGCGCCTGCTGCCTATTAGCAAGGCGATCCCTAAGGAGATGGTGCCCGTGGTGGATCGTCCGCTTATTCAGCACGTGGTGGAAGAGGCGCTGGCGGCGGGAATTAATGAAATCATTTTGGTAACCCGGGCAGGTAAATCTGCCATCGAAGACCATTTTGATGCCCACTTCGAGCTTGAGCACTCATTAGCGAGTAAGGGCAAGGATGCGTTGTTAGAAACGCTGTCGGCTATTTCACCCAAAAAACTCAAAGTGACCAGCGTCCGTCAGCCTAATGCCAAAGGCTTAGGCCACGCTATTTTCTGCGCCGCGCACCTGTTAGATAAAGACGAGCCATTTGCCGTTATTCTACCCGACGTGTTGGTGAAACCACAGGTGGGTAATGCAGCGTGTGACTTGGGCAGCATGGTAGAGCGTTGGGATGCTAACGGTGCCTCGCAAATCATGGTCGAAGCTGTGCCTCAGGAAGAAGTTTACCGCTATGGCATTGTTGATTGTGACGAGCCAGCCGCCGGTGAAAGTGCCGATATGCGTGGTGTGGTAGAGAAGCCAGCGCCTGAAGAAGCGCCTTCACGCCTTTCGGTGATTGGCCGCTATGTGCTGCCGTATCGCATTATGGAGTTGCTACGTGACCAGCCCCCCGGTGCGGGTAATGAAATTCAGTTGACCGATGCGATTGATCGGTTGATGCAGGAAGGCAAAACCGTGCAAGCGTTCCGTATGCATGGTCGCACCTTTGATTGTGGGCATATTGAAGGCTGGTTAAAAGCCAATACCACGCTCGCCCGCGAAGCGGGTTACGACGTGTAAATCGCTAGCCGTAAGACGAAGATTATAAAAGCCGCTCAGTTCATACTGCAGCGGCTTTTTTCGTTTATAGCAGTTTTGATGGAGAGGTTCTATGAAAAAGCTATTAGAGCAGGTGCTAGAAATCGCGCACGAAGCGGGCAGTGCCATTATGTCCGTTTACGCCCGCGAATTTAGCGTGGAAGAGAAGGAAGATAAAAGCCCCCTCACGGAAGCGGATAAAGCAGCCCATGAGGTGATCATGCGTGGTTTGCAGGGGCTTGCTGTGCAGCTACCAATACTCTCTGAAGAAGATATCGAGGGCTTTAGTGGGGTAGACAGCGATGGCCGTTATTGGTTGGTCGACCCGCTTGATGGCACCAAAGAGTTTATCAAGCGTAACGGTGAGTTCACCGTGAATATTGCGCTGATTGAACAGGGTAAGCCGGTGTTAGGCGTGGTGACTGCTCCTGCGCTTGAAACCGCTTATGTGGCTGCTGAAGGTGTGGGTGCGTTTAAGGTGGAAGCAGACGGCCAACGCCATGAAATTCGTGTGGCGGGTAAGCCGGAAACGGCTGCTTGGCGCGTGGTGGGGAGTCGTTCGCACCCAAGCCCCGACCTTGCTGCCTGGCTTGAAACGCTAGGTGAGCATGAAATGCTGCCCATGGGTAGTTCGCTTAAGCTGTGCTTGATTGCAGAAGGCAAAGCCGATGCGTATCCCCGTTTAGGTCCGACTTGCCTATGGGATACGGGTGCCGCACATGCCGTGGTGCTTCAAGCCGGTGGTCGTGTGGAAACCCTAGAAGGGCAGCCGCTTAGCTACGCCAACCCCAGCGAGAAGCTCAACCCGTACTTTGTTGTTTGGGGGCATTAAAAGCAGCGCGCAGCGGTGCTGAGATTGGGGCGGTGCCTCTGGGCGTCGTTCCGCCGCCTTCCGCGGGTGCCGCCTGCGCTCGTTCCTCGCGATCGGCGTTACCACGCGCTACTTAATGTATTGAATTCATCGGGGTTTTGGACGGGTGCCTCTGGGCGTCGTTCCGCCGCCTCCCGCGGGTGCCGCCTGCGCTCGTTCCTCGCGATCGGCGTTACCACGCGCTACTCCATGTATTGAATCCACCGGGGGTTGGGATTGGATGGGGTGCCTTCGGGTGTCGTTCCGCTGCCAGTCGCGCGGATAGCCATTGATGCGTATACTTTGGCCTTCGCTGATTTCATCATTTGGCTACAAGAGATTGCTTTTATGGTACGGCTGCCAAGCTTTTTTTTACGTTCATTACCTATTGTTACAGCAGCTACGCCTGGTGCTTTTAGAATATTTGTTATTACGTTTGCTATGTTCTTTATTGCTAATGAAGAGGTGGTGGCTTTTTCTACACAATATACGTTAGCCGCATTTTTTGTGATGATTAGCGGCATAGGATTTTCTACGATACTAGTTAAAGCAATGGCAGAAGAAGATAGTGTTAATACTTTTTTAAGCTACTCTCTGTCATCTTTTGTTGTTGGAGGTTTAGTTTCCTTTTTTATTTTGTTAACGGTGTCGTGGTTTTTAATTATTCCAGATTTTTTGTCGTTATTTTTGTTAATCGCTTCGACATCGGTTTATCAGGTGTTTAGGAATTATCTTGTTTTTAAAAAAGATTTTTACCGACTGCTGATAAACGATATTTTGATAGGATTATTTTTCGTTGCTTGTGTGCTAAGTGTTTATTTTTTAAAAGGTGAAGTTGATGGTTCTAGCATCTTTATTATTTTGTCTATCTCCTATTTGGTGTCGCTATGCGCTGTCTTGATTTGGCGCTATTGCCAAGCTTGCGAACCACCTAGCGAAGATGGCATTGCCCTAATATCTAAAGATAAAACGGTATCAAGCTTAATAGTAGGGCTTTCAAACGCGGCAAGCGGGGGAGTTAGCTTCATTCTTCCGTCTTTCTATGCCGCTTTGGGAGGTGGCGAAATTGCGGTTGTTGCCTCTATTGCAGCTTTGGTTTTTAGCTCTATCTCTGCTGTTCCTAGGGGAGTGATCAATAACGGTACTGCTGATTTATCTAAAATGATATTGGCAAAATATTTTGACGAGCAGTTTGTGCTAAGACTTCGTCGTAAAGTTAGGATTATTATTGCTGCATTATTTCCCTCATTAACGCTATGTGTGATTTTTTATTTATATGCTTTTGTTGAAATAAATAACTTTTTAGCATCGTTTGTTTTTGTGGTTGCGCTTGGTTTTTATATTGCTACTGCGCAGCTTGGTGTTGTTGAATCCGTTATGATTAATTTGTGCGGTTATGAGCGGCAGGCATTTTATTTCAATGTTGTTGTTTTTTTATGTGTCTTGGTGGTGTTTATAACGTCGGCTCTCTTTCCTGCTATGAAAAATGCATCCTTTATTGTTTATCTATTGCCAATGCTGCTTGGTGGCGTCAATATTTTTCGAATGCTTTGGTATCGGCAGTTGGTGACGCGGTATTTCGCGACAGCCTGACAATAGTAGGGAGACCTTATTATCGACGTTTATAGGAATCGCTCGTTCCTCGCGATCGGCGTTACCACGCGCTATCCATCGCCACCCAGACCAAGGTATGGGGGGAGAATTTCGCGCTTGTCGTCAAATAGAAATCTGGAAAATCATCATGCTCAGGAAGGCAAAAACCACAATGACGCCGATGGTTGCGGGTTGTAGTTCTTTGTTGGCATCTGGAAGCAGTTCTGCGAACACCATCCAAATCATCGCCCCGGCAGCCAATCCTAGGCCAAAGGGAAGTATCGATTGAAACGTGTTCACGAATATATAGGCGGGTACCGCCACAAGTGGTTGTGGCAAGCTACTGAAAATACTCCAGCCTGCTGCCCTGAGTACTGACATGCCGCGAGGGACAAGGATTAGTGCAATGGCCAGCCCTTCGGGAATGTTATGGATAGCAATTGTGGCGGTAATTAGCAAGCCAAGATCCTGACCACCCCCATAAGATACGCCCACCCCGATGCCTTCGGCAAAAGAGTGGGCGGTCATAACCCCGACGATCATGAGCATTTTTTTGGCGTCGGCGTCATTTAGCTCGCCAATGTCTGGCGCATTCTGCCTCTCAATCCCTTGGTAGGCGAGATAAACCAGAATAAGTCCGGTGGCGATGCCAGCCAGAGTGAGCCACTCCTGTTTTGCCATACCTTCCTCTATAAGCGTATGGCTAGCGGCGAGCATTAGACCAGCGGCGATGGCGGCACCGGCACTCAGCCATTTCTGACCGACATTTTTGCTTAACGCTAGGGGCAGGGCACCAAGCCCCGTCGTCAAAGCGGTGATCAGCGCAGCGATAAATACGGCAAACAGGGTTACTTCTAGCGCCATATCAGTTCCTGTTTAAGAGGCAAGTTGACGGCCTTTGAGGGCATTAGGGCTGAAAATGAGTGCTCGGTCCAATAGCAACAATTACGTTCCAAGCTAGCTCTCGTTGTTTTTACGCTGAAAATAGCGTTTTTCCAATGCTTGGCACGTTTCCACAACGCTCTGGCAGCAGTTCAAAAGCTCCTGACATCCATACCTGTTATTTCTATGGTTACGACAACTTGATTCGTAGCGGTCTCCAGCGCAACGGTTGCTCGACGACCGCTATCTTATCGGTACTGAACCTTTACCTAACAATAGAATTATTGCCAGGAGTAATCATGGATAACAAAAAAACGTTACTCGCACTGTCACTTGCGTCATCTCTATTGCTGCTAAGTCCAGCGGCGATGGCGCATGGTGGTTCACCGGATTATTTGCCCATCGACCAAGTGCTTCGCTCTTCGGGAGCAACCTATGAACTCAATGATGACAGCAATGAGCTGTTGATCACTTATGGTGAGACCGAAATTCGAGTGCCCTTGGGGGAGACGCAGGCGTTCTACAATGGGGAGCCCGTTGAACTCTCTGCTCCGGCCAGGCTGCATGATGGGGAAGTTCAGGTAGAACGTAGCTTCGTGCACGATCTTTTTAGGGATCATGTGCCACAGACCATGATGACAGAAAGTCGGCGTCATCCTCTCGATTCACTGACGGCTGAGGAAATTAGTCAGGCTGCCGATGCTGTCAAGTCATCGTCTCATTATCAAGACAACATGCGGTTTACCGAAATACGGCTAGCAGACCAGGATAAGAGCAGTGTCTGGGACTGGTCCTTTGGTGGTGAGCATGATTTTAATCGGCATGTTGAATTCACCGTCTTGGACGGTCGTAGGGTAATTGAAGGCACTCTAGATTTGGCGTCTGGCGAGATACTTCGGTGGGAGCATATCGAAGGCGCACATGGCATGATTACCTACGATGACTTTATGGCTGTTCAGGAAATTATTGCCGAAAGTGAAGCCTACAAAGAAGCGTTGAGAAGGCGCGGCATCGAGGATACTGACAAGGTGGTGGGTACCCCGCTTACAGTGGGTTACTTTGATGGCGAAGATGGTCTGGAACAAGAGTCTAGACTGTTAAAGGTAGTGTCCTACCTTGATGTTGGCGATGGCAATTATTGGGCGCATCCAATTGAAAACCTTGTCGCGGTCGTTGATCTGGAAAATAACAATATATTGAAGATCGAAGACGAAGGCGTCGTTCCCATACCGATGACACCACGGCCCTATGATGGGCGTGATCAACATGAGATCGCCGACGTTAAGCCGCTGTTGACGACGGAGCCAGAAGGCCAAAATGTCTCCATGTCGGATAGTATGATCCAATGGCAAAACTGGGATTTTCATCTCAAGTTAGATGCGCGTGTTGGCCCGGTGATTTCTACCCTTACCTATAACGATCAGGGTGAAAAACGAAAAGTCATGTATGAAGGCTCACTAGGCGGCATGATCGTGCCTTATGGTGATCCAGACGTAGGCTGGTACTTCAAGGCTTACCTTGATTCCGGTGAGTATGGGATGGGCAACCTAACGTCCCCGTTAGTACCTGGTGCCGACGTGCCCACTAACGCGACACTTCTGCCCGCCACGCTAGCCGATAGTAATGGCGACCCCTTTACCATTCCTAATGCTATTGCAGTGTTTGAGCGCTATGCCGGTCCAGAATTCAAGCACACCGAAATGCTAGGCAGCAGCCCTGGTAATGAAAGTCGCGAGCGCCGTGAACTGGTAGTTCGCTGGGTTAGTACGATTGGCAACTACGACTATATGTTCGACTGGATCTTTATGGCCAATGGCAATATTCAGTTAACCGTTGGGGCATCCGGTATCGAAGCAGTAAAGGCAGTGAGGTCGCGCACCATGCATGATGAAACTGCTGAAGAAGATACTCGTTACGGCACACTGATTGACCACAATATCGTAGGGACTACCCACCAGCACATCTATAACTTCCGCCTAGATTTAGATGTCGATGGTGAGCAAAACAGCTTAATGGAAATTGATCCTGTCGTTGAAGAGAATACTGCTGGCGGCCCTCGTAAAAGTGTCATGGTTACCAGAGAGCGAGTGGTTCCCACCGAGCTTGACTCTGTGCAGAAATTTGACCCGTCCACTATTCGCCTGATGATTAACCCAAACGAAGAAAACCGTATGGGCTATCCCGTTGGCTATCAGGTCATTCCGTTCGCTGGAGGAACCCACCCAATCGCCAAAGGGGCACTGTTTAGTGAAGATGATTGGCTTTTCAAACGCGTCAATTTTATGGATAAGCAAATCTGGGTAACCCAATACGATCCTGATGAGCGTTTCCCAGAAGGTAAATACCCGAACCGAGCTGCCACCGATACAGGCTTAGAAGCCTTTGTCGAAGATGACCAACCTATCGAGAACGTTGATACCGTTTTGTGGATGACAACAGGCGCTACGCATGTGGCCCGCGCTGAAGAGTGGCCAATTATGCCGACGGAGTATGTTCATTCCATGCTCAAACCCTGGAACTTCTTCGACCAAACGCCGACCTTGAACCTGCCTGCGCCGGAAACTCCGGAGAACTGATTGAGCTAGGTCACGCCTGACCAGGCAGATATGCCTGGTCATACATCGGATCTCTAGGAAGTGAAACTAATGAGAACAAAAATTTTTATTCAGCGTGTGGCTGGCTTTGTCACTGCTGCGACGGCGGTAGCGGCAGTTTCTACACCTTCCCTTGCTTACAACATCTACGACAAAGACAACACTGAGTTGAATGTCGATATCGAGGCTGTGGTAGGGACTTTCTACAGTGAAGAGCGCTATAACCTTGGTGCCAAGAGTGAGGCGGGAGATGCCAAGTGGCAGGAGGGCTATGTTAAGTATGGGCTTTCTGGTCGCCACTCTATTGGGTCAGGCGGCGGGTTATACGGTGCGGTTAATTTGGTGACGTCGGGGACGTGGGGGGATGGCGACGCCGGGGGATTTACCTCGGGAGAGGAGCGGGAGACTAAACTGGAAGATGCTTACGTTGGGTGGCGCTCAGGCAGTCTGATACCGGTGCTTGGCGAGAATGGTCTCGATATTTCTTTAGGGCGGCAGCCGTTTACCATCGGAGATGGTTTTCTCATCAATGATGACGCACTGAACTTTGGTGATGCGCTTAATGCGCCTGGCTTAGACTTCAATCGAGGTGGTGCTTACTGGCTCGCGGCGCGCAAGGCTTTTAATGAAACGGCCATTGTGCGTATTGGTGGTTCCGATGGGTTGCGCGCCGACTTGTTTTGGCTCTCTTCTGACAATCGAGCACAGGCGGAGATGGAGCTTGCGGGTATCAATGCTGAGTACGTTGGTCAGAAAGGTACTTTTGGCTTGGCATATATCGAGGGGCTTGACGTTGACGACACGTATGCTCCTGCCACCGGTTACCTTTCCCGAGATGGGCAGCAAACCACTAGCCTGCGTTATCAAGGCAATGCCGGTGTTGAGGCGTTATTTCTCTCAGCGGAATTTGTTAACCAGAAGCCGGGAGCCCGTTCCGGGAAAGACGCTAATGCATGGTACGCCGAGGCAGGCTGGACATTCAGTGACCTTCCTTGGGCACCTAGTGTTAACTATAGATTCTCAACCTTTGACCAACGCTTTGACCCCCTGTTTTTTGGCTTCAACCGTGGTTATGGCACTTGGTTTCAAGGTGAAGTCGCCGCTAACTATGCTGGACCTTTCAACACTGACACAGAGGTGCACCATCTGGGCCTAAAAGCAACACCATCTGAAACACTCAGTGTTGGCGCGCTCTTTTTCGACTTCAGTGACACAGCGGGCGGTACAGGACATCTAGATGCCCAAGAAGTGAATGTATATGCCGAATGGGTGGTCTCCCCGCACCTGATTATCAGCCCAGTCGTTGGGTTTTATAACCCGGATAAAAGTGCCGCAGACGGTGGTAGCCAAATCGGAAGCAATGCTACCAATACCTATGCTCAGCTAATTGCGATTATGCCGTTTTGAAGTAATACCGCTATGTCTATAGCCCTGAGTTCTCTGGCTAGAGTGGTGGAGAGCTTGGGCCGTTACCCGGCTTAACGCTTGGGCACATCTTCAAAAGAGTAATGTTATGCAGACTTATCATAATACAGTGAGTGGTAAACAGACTGAGGCAGCTGATCACCAAGAGATTTTCAACCCTGCGACAGGTGATTCATTAGGGCTTGCGCCCCTGAATAGCCAGCATGATGTCAATGTTGCTGTAGAGGCTGCGCGGATGGCTCAAGGTGCTTGGGCAAGGGTCAGTGACCAAGAGCGCAGAGAGATAGTTGCGAACGTCGCCCAAGTACTGGAAGAAAACTCAGAATATCTGGCTGGGCTGGTTACCCAAGAGCAGGGCAAACCTTTGTCGGGTCCTGGGTCTCGCTTCGAGATGCAGGCTTGTGTAGGTTGGACCAAGGTGCCGTCTTCTTTGGAGCTATTGCCCGAAACGGTGTATGAAGACGATACGCGTAAGGATGTGCTTTACCGCTATCCCCTGGGCGTCGTGGCTGCGATAGCACCTTGGAATTGGCCACTAATGATCGCCATATGGCAGATTATTCCCGCTATCCGTATGGGCAATACAGTGGTGCTTAAACCGTCTGAATACACTCCTATTGCGACACTAGAGATGGTTCGGCTGATTAACCAAGTTCTGCCTCCCGGCGTACTTAATACCGTTTCCGGCGATGGTCGTATTGGTGCTGTGCTGACGAGTCATCCTGATATTAACAAGATTATGTTCACCGGCAGCGAGTCGACAGGGCGGCGTATTATTGAGGCATCTTCGCAAAACCTTGCTCCTATTACGCTGGAACTTGGTGGCAACGATGCCGCTATTATCATGCCTGGCACAGAGGCTGCTGCCATCTCAGAAGGGCTTTTTTGGGGAGCCTTCCTCAATGCAGGTCAGACATGTGCCTGTATCAAGCGGTTGTATGTTCACGAGAACGACTATGACGCTGTGGTTACCGCGCTTAGTGACGTTGCTAGCCAGGTGCCTATTGGCGACGGCATGGTCGAGAGTAACCTGATTGGCCCTCTGCAAAATGCAATGCAGTACAACAAAGTAAAAGAACTAGTGGCTGATGCGCGGGCGAATGGTTGCGATGTCATGGAGTTTGGTGATGTTCCGAGTACGGGCTACTTTCTACCATTGACGCTGGTGGGCAACGCCCGAGATGGTCAGAGACTGGTCGATGAAGAGCAATTTGGCCCCGCTCTGCCAATCATTCGTTACAGTAGCTTGGATGATGCTACTGCCTCTGCCAATCGCTTGTCGGATGCACTTGGTGCCTCTGTCTGGGCTAATAGTCTAGAACAGGCGGAGACAATAGCTTCGAAGTTAGAAGCTGGCACTGTCTGGGTGAATCAGCATGGGGCGATTCATCCCATGGTGCCGTTTGGTGGTAACAAAGCATCCGGCTATGGTGTTGAATTCGGCATGGAAGGGCTTAAGGGCGTCACTCAGTCTCGAGTTATCAGCATAAAAAAATAATCGTCCGGTAAATCGCTCATTCAGGCCTGTTAGGTGCAATGCCTAACAGGCTTGTTTTAAAAAACGCGCTGCTGGCAATAATGGGTGGGGGTTATTCCAAAGTGTTGTTTGAAAGCCGTTGAAAACGCGCTAGGGCTGGTAAATCCGAAGCGGTAGCCTGCTTCGGTCAAATTCAGTTTACCTTTCGATGCTTTTAGGTAATCAGCACACATCTCTAATCGCTGGGTTTTAATGTAATCTGAAACTGTCATAGAGCGAAAGCTAAAGGCTCGATAGAGGCTGCGCACCGATGCGCCCGTCGCATTGGCTACTAGTTTAGGGCTTAGCGAAGGGTCTCCAATGTTTTCCCTAATAAAAGAAGCGGCTTGCAAGAAAATTCTTTCATTTGGATTTTGTTGCCCAACGCTGCGGATGACGGAAGGCTTCAATAACATAATCAGTGAATCAACAATTGCTGAGCTTTCCTCGGCATCAAGGTTATCGTAATGGGCCGCCTCGGCGATCAAGTGGTTGGCAAAACTGGCTATATGGCTATGGCAGGGTATGCGTATACCAAGCTCAATACCCGATAGGTTTAGGGTGCGTTCGACAATTGGCCGGGGCAGGATAAGCGATATTTGCTGCGACTCATGCGTATAAGTACAGGAGAAGGGAAGCGCTGAGTCCACTAGAACGATATCACCAGCCACGAGCGTAGAGGCGTTACCTGTCTGCTCAACGCGAGATTCTCCCTGTAATTGAAAAATACAAAAAAAATCTGGCCTGTCACAACGGCGTATCTCATCTAAGCCACGAAAAAGCTGGGCGCCAGAGATGTTAACCCGAGACATTTCTAAGGCTCCGCCACCCATTTTATGGATGTTGCCAGCAAACTCCTTTTCCAGAGGCTTTGCTGAAAAAGGGCCACAAATATGGTTAACGTCACTGATCCAGCGATCGAAATCTCCTGATAAGGGAGTATGTATCTGCATGGCTGGCCTATTAATAATTGTGTTTTTAGGATAGCTCAGCAGCGAAGTTAGATAGCTTGCGAAGACAAGTCAAGGTCATTTCTTCGCCTAAATGAAAGGCCTTATCTTATTTTTTGTTACAAAAATAAGATAAATATATGAATTTAAGAATCATTTTATGCCTGGGTGTACCGCCTGCGCTCGTTCCTCACGATCGGCGTTACCGCGCGCTACTAGTGTATTGAATTCATCGGGATTTTGGATGGGTGCCTTTGGGCGTCGTTCCGCCGCCTTCCGCGGGTGCCGCCTGCGCTCGTTCCTCGCGACCGGCGTTACCACGCGCTACTAGTGCATTGAATTCATCGGGATTTTGGATGGGTGCCTTTGGGCGTCGTTCCGCCGCCTTTCGCGGGTGCCGCCTGCGCTCGTTCCTCGCGACCGGCGTTACCGCGCGCTACTAATGTATTGCGTGCACAGGTGTTGTAGTGCGGCGTAAGCGTCAGCGCACCCGCAAAGGCAGCGCGCAGCGGTGCTGGGGTTGGGAGCGGTACCTTTGGGCGTCGTTCCGCCGCCTTTCGCGGGTGCCGCCTGCGCTCGTTCCTCGCGATCGGCGTTACCACGCGCTACTAATGTATTGTGCACACAGGTGTTGTAGTGCGGCGTAAGCGTCAGCGCACCCGCAAAGGCAGCGCACAGCGGTGCTGGGGTTGGGAACGGTGCCTTTGGGCGTCGTTCCGCCGCCTTTCGCGGGTGCCGCCTGCGCTCGTTCCTCGCGACCGGCGTTACCGCGCGCTACTTTAAGTATTGCGTGCACAGGTGTTGTAGTGCTGCGTAAGCGTCAGCGCACCCGCAAAGGCAGCGCGCAGCGGTGCTAGGGTTGTGAGAAGTGCCTTTGGGCGTCGTTCCGCCGCCTTTCGCGGGTGCCGCCTGCGCTCGTTCCTCGCGATCGGCGTTACCACGCGCTACTAATGTATTGTGCACACAGGTGTTGTAGTGCGGCGTAAGCGTCAGCGCACCCGCGGGTGTGCTGGATTACTCACCATCAATATCAACTAGGGGCGGTGTGTCGTTTACTCCCCAATTATCTTGATACCATCCATTTTTTACATGGCTGTGGAAGCTTGACCATGGCCAGTCGCGTGGTGCTTTGGCCCAACCATGTTTTACTGGGTTGTAATGGATGTAATCCATATGGTGTCGCCAATCTGCTTCGTTGCGGATGGCATGTTCCCAAAACCCTCTTTGCCACGCGGACGCTGTCTTGTTGGGTAGGGCGAAACTTCTGGAAGCAAATTTTTTAATATCCCGCCAGCGTGATGAATAATCAGCGTCGCCTTGTGGAAGTGTCCAGAGGCAGTGGAGGTGATCGGGAAGTAAGACAACGGCTTCCATCATAAAAGGCTTATCCTTTTTTACTCGCCGGAAAGCCTGCCCAAGGGCGTCGATATTTTGCTGTTCTGCAAGTAGCGGTCGTCGGTCATGGGTGACCACCGTAAAGAAATACGTTGCCCCAGGAATATAAGCGCGCCGGAATGTGGCCATGTATGCCTCTTTGCAGCAGACTCTCTCTTGTTAGCTTAGGGGTAATTTAAGGGTGGTGGGCATTGTATGTTGACGCTGAGTTTGAACGACTACTTGTCCATAACAGCTCGACACACAATGAATAATGAGTCGACAGAGGCTGCATCCCAGTGCCAAAGCACCTAAGGGAAGTTTCAAGTGACTCATTGTTGGTAGGCTTTTCGTTTATATATCGTTTATTAGTGGTTGTTAATTGCACCATAAAAGGGCAATTTGGTTTCCACTTTAGTCTACTTTTCTTGTTTTTTTTGCTCATACCGAACCGGCATAGGGTATGCAGGTTAGCGCACTCGCAGTTAAATACGTCAACGCTCTGGCCAGCAAATCGACGTTTTTAACTATAAATGGGTGACTGTCTATGCCTTATGTTCACGATACGCTGACGCGTTTAGCAAAAAGTAGTCCTGCACAAACTGAGTTTTATCAAGCAACAGAAGAAGTGCTTGAGTGCCTGCGTCCGCTGTTCGAGCGTGCTCCGCACTACCATGATCACAGCATCATTGAGCGTATTGTTGAGCCGGAGCGTCAGATAATGTTCCGAGTGAGCTGGGTCGATGACGCCGGTCGTGTGCAGGTGAATAAAGGTTACCGTGTTCAGTTTAATTCGGCGCTTGGCCCGTACAAAGGAGGTTTGCGTTTTCACCCGAGCGTGACCTCAGGCACGATTAAGTTTTTAGGGTTTGAGCAAATATTCAAAAATGCCCTGACTGGTTTGCCGATTGGTGGTGGTAAAGGTGGCTCTGATTTCGACCCTAAAGGTAAATCAGATAACGAAATCATGCGTTTTTGTCAGTCGTTTATGTCAGAGCTTTACCGCCATATTGGGCCGCATACGGACGTGCCTGCTGGTGATATTGGGGTGGGTGCGCGTGAAATTGGCTATCTGTTTGGTCAATATAAGCGTTTAACTGGGCGTTACGAAGGCGTACTAACAGGTAAAGGGTTGAACTGGGGCGGCTCTCTTGGTCGTAAAGAAGCGACTGGTTATGGTGCAGTTTATTTTGCCGAGAACATGCTGTCGGCAAAAGATGAATCGTTACAGGGTAAAACGTGTTTGGTATCAGGTGCGGGTAACGTGGCTATCTACACCATTGAGAAACTGTATGAGCTGGGAGCTAAGCCGGTTACCTGTAGTGATTCAAAGGGCACTATTCATGACCCTAACGGTATCGATTTAGGGCTGTTAAAACAGTTGAAGGAAGTTCAGCGCATCTCGCTAGAAAGTTATTTGCACGAGTATCCTGACGCGCACTACATTTCAGCGCGAGACTACCCGCAGGATGGCCATGCGGTGTGGCGTATTGAAGGCGATGCAGCGTTCCCTTGTGCCACCCAAAATGAACTCACTGAAGCGGATGCGAAGGCGTTATTGGCCAACGGCGTTACCTGTGTGAGTGAGGGTGCCAATATGCCTTCTACAAAAGAGGCGGTGGACCGCTTTTTGGAAGCAAAAATTGCTTATGGACCTGGCAAGGCGGCCAACGCGGGTGGCGTGGCGACCAGTCAGCTTGAAATGGCGCAAAATAGCAGCATGGAGCAGTGGCCGCTGGAGAAGGTGGACCAAAAGCTTAAGCAGATTATGGCGGATATTTATCGCCAGTGTGCCGACACGGCCAGTGAGTTTGGCGAGCCGGATAATCTTGTATTGGGTGCTAACATTGCCGGCTTCCGTAAAGTGGCCGATGCGATGATTGAGCAGGGTGTTATATAGTCGCTTTTATTAGCTAAACCACATACACTGTTACGACACAGTCCTTTCCCTTTGGGGAAGGGCTGTTTTCGTTGGTGCGCTATAAGGGGGAGATCTTAAGCGCATCCATTGGTATCACCGCTATTTGCTTTCCAAGGAGAGTAGACATGGGGCAGCGTCCTCCTATTATTATTAATCGCCTTGATGCCGACCGGCTTCAGCGCTTGATTGATACGGCATCTGAAAAAGACATGATGGTTGCGGAGCTGCTTGAAGAAGAATTAGCTCGCGGAGAGGTGCTTGATCCTCAGGATATTCCTGAGGATGTGGTGAGCATGAATAGTCAGGTGCGCTTTACGGATTTAACCCGTGAGCGTCAGATGATTCGTACCTTGGTTTATCCTCATGCCCTTGAAAGCGTTGAAGATGGTATCTCAGTGATGGCACCTATTGGTGCGGCGTTAATTGGCTTACGAGTCGGCGATGTGATCGAGTGGCCGCTACCCAACAACACTGAGGTACGCCTGCGCATTGATGCGATTTTCTGGCAGCCCGAGCGTGAAAAGCAGTTTCATCGGTAAGTAGGCGGTGTTGACCTGGGGCTGACCCACCGCGTCATCACCAGTGACGGCGACAAAGTTCCTACCCCGCGCTTTCTGCGGCGCACTGAGCAAAAGCTGGCACGGGCACAGCGCTGTTTATCGCGCAAACAGAAAAACTCGAACAACCGCACCAAGGCGCGGCACCGGGTGGCCAAGGCCATTAGCGACGTGGGCTGGCATCAGCTCACCCAACAACTGACTTACAAGGCCGAGCGGTACGGGCGTGACTTTGTTCAGATCGGCAAGTAGTTTCCCAGCTCGAAGCACTGTTTTCACTGTGGTCATCGAGTAATTTTCTATATCACTGTCTCTATTGGATATAATAGTAGCCATTATGCGGTTTTAATCCATATAATGGACATTATTGTATCCATTCTGGTTTCTGATGATGAATCTTACATTACTAGATGATACCGATGTGAGCCAAGCGTATGCCACTTACTTACGTGAGTTACGCCAACAAGCAAAGTTATCACGAGCTGCACTGGCAGAGCGCAGCTGTGTACCAGCAGCGACCATTAAGAAGTTTGAGCTGACTGGGCAAATTTCATTTCGCCAACTGCTGTTGCTTTGGCAGACACTCGACTCGTTGGATCGGCTTTATCAGCTCACTCAACCAAGCAAGAATCAAGCTACTGTCCCAAGTAGCATTGATGAGGTGCTAAAAGATGCCTTTTAAACCTATCCAAAAACTCAACGTAGCTCGAACCTTAAGCTCAGGTGAGCAGGTGGCAGTCGGTGTGTTGGCTCAGAATCGGCAAGGCGTTTTTTTTCAGTATGTTGACAGCTATGTGAAGCAGTTTGGAAATTTGTCGCCTTTTACTTTGCAAACCAATACGCAAGTGCAAGCCGCCCCGAAACAGCCTCATCAAGGTGTGCATGGTGTATTTGGTGATTGCTTACCTGATGGCTGGGGAATGCTGTTGCAAGATCGTATTTTCCGTCAAAAGGGCATTCTCCCTAATCAATTAACGGCGATGGATAGACTGGCCTTTGTTGGTGATAAAGGTATGGGGGCGCTCTCTTTCTTGCCGGCATCTGAGTTCTCAACTGAGCTCCAATCTGACATTGATTTAGCGACGTTGGGTTTAGAAGCGCAAACGCTCTTCGATGTTTCAATGTCTGACCATATTGATAGCAACCACGATGATTTCGATGGGTACGCTCAGCAAGTGTTGGCCGCATTAGTGGCCGGTGGCAGTTCAGGAGGTGCAAGGCCTAAGGCGCAGATTTATATGCCTTCTGGCGAAATTAAACGTTGTCGAACATTCGCACAACGCGGTGATGAAGCTTGGCTGATTAAGTTTACTTCAAAGCATTTAGCGCTAGGGCATGAAGAAGGTCTGTGTGAGGCTGTCTATTTGCAAATGGCCGAGCAAGCCAAGTGTCAACCGCCGATTTGGCAACTTATTGAAGCGCCTCGCATTAGCGGTGCACCTGCGTGGTTAGCGCTTAAACGTTTTGACTATATGGCTGAGCGCTCTGCTTTAAGAGACGAACCTCATGCAGGCCGCCTTCATATGCACAGTGCCTGTGGTTTGCTGGATGCGGACTTTCGAACCCCAAGTTTAGATTATATTGACTTGATCAAAGCCAGCCGACAGTTGTGTAAATCCCCAGCCGCAGGGCAACTGCAATTTCGACGCGCCATATTTAATCTGCTGTCGTCTAACCAAGACGATCACAGTAAAAACTGGGCTTTTTTGCAGTCGGACGACGGTCAATGGCAGCCAGCCCCCTTTTACGATGTCACCTATAGCCCCCATCCATTTAACGAACACGCCACCGCTTTTGGTGGTTATGGCAAAGCTCCGCCGATTAAGGTCATGCAAAAGCTTGCCGCAAGTGCCGGCTATGGGAGTTGGAATGAAGCGCGGCAAGTCGTTGAAGAAGTATCTCAAGCAATCAGCCAATTTGCTCATCTCGCACAGCAGCAGGGGATCAGTAAAACGATAGTGTCATCTATCACTAAAACACTGGATCAGCGTAAACAGGAAAATGCAGCCCTTTTTCTACAACATTGATATCCTTTCCCGACTTTAGGCAGGGGAGGACGTCAAGAAGCTGCTACAACGGAGTTTTCGGAAGATGAGCGCTCGCCGTTGCTTCTTGCAAGGCCTGCCACAAAACCCTCCTAGCTATTCCCAGTTTACTATCAGCGCGAATAAGAGGGCTGATTAACTGCGTCACTATTGTTTTTATCACTATTGTTTTTATCACTATTGTCTTTATCACTATTGCCCAATCAGTTCCGCTAGCCGTATCGCGGAGGTCTTTACTTCATCAATCGCCCGCTCGCTATCTAGATCATCCATCGCGACGACTCCGACACAAGCTTCCATGCCAATGCTTGAACGGGTAGTGGGGATGTGGCTGGCGACGCCAACCGCGCCGCGCTGAAGTTGCCCCCGTGTAAGGCTATAGCCATCAAGGCGGGCTTGCCTTACCGCTGGGCTGTCCTCTTCCTTCGGTGCTCGTCCTGCCAAAATCGCGATACCAGCCGCCCCTTGTGTTAACGGGTGGCGGCTGCCTACGCGATATCCCACCCGTAGCATTCCTTCTTCAGGCTCAGCCACCAGCGTCACCATGCACTCTTCCCCTTGGGCTAGAGAAATAAACGCAGTTGCGCGTGTTGCTTTGGCCAGGGTTTTTAACAATGGCAAGGCGACCGCATGGAGCTGGGGTTCAAAACGGGAAGCTAGCAAAGTAATGCCCGCGCCTAATCTAAGAGTGCCTCCCTGGGTGCGGGCAAGTAGTGCGTGTGATTCGAGTGTGGCGACGATGCGATAGGCGATCGCCCTATGTACGTCAAGCTCCTCAGCAAGCTTAGCGATGCTGATGCCCTCGTTATGCTCGGAAACTATTTTTAAGGCGAGCAGGCCGCGATCAAGCGTTTGAAGCGTGGACGACATCAGTAGGGAACCTCAGACAGACGTTTGCGGGTGGATAATGAACGACCGACAAGTATGGCGCAGTACCTTGGGGCTGCAAACACGTATTGACGATGCGCGACACTTCATCTATTTTTTGTTTCTATAATAGATAATGATTGTGCGTTAATAGAGACAAAAATAAAACAAACGTCTTGTTGAGCGTTCCCCTTGGAGACATCATGACCACACCTGCACGCCAGCCCGATAAAATGTCAGAAGGCTGTCCTTTTCATCAGCCAGCTGATGCCACTAGCCATGGAACTAGCCAAGCGCCCATGACATCACCGACGGGATGCCCCGTTTCGCGGGATGCTGCTGCCTTTGATCCTTTCGGTGCGTCTTACCAGCTTGACCCCGCTGAAGCGTTGCGCTGGTCTCGCGAGCAGGAGCCGGTGTTCTTTAGTCCTAAGCTTGGCTATTGGGTTGTGAGCCGCTATGACGAGGTAAAAGCTGTTTTTCGTGACAATCTCACCTTTTCACCGGCGATTGCCCTGGAGAAACTGACGCCAGCGCCGCCAGAAGCGGTGAAAATTCTCGAAAGCTATGGCTTTGCAATGCGTCGCACCATGGTCAACGAGGATGAGCCAGACCATATGGAGCGCCGCCGCCTGCTGATGGATGCTTTCCTGCCTGAGAACCTCGAGAAGCATGAGGCATGGGTGCGCGAGTTAGTGCGTAGCTATATGGATCATTTCATCGATAAAGGCCGCGCGGATCTGGTAGAAGAGATGTTTCGGGAAATTCCCATGACCGTGGCGCTGCGCTTTCTGGGGGTGCCCAGCGAAGATGCCAAAGAGCTTCGCAAATTCTCGGTCGCCCACACGCTTAACACCTGGGGCCGCCCCTCGCCAGAACAACAACTGAAGATTGCTGAAGACGTGGGTCAATTCTGGCAAACGGCGCAGGCTATTCTAGATCGCATGCGAGACGAGCCAACCGGTGAGGGGTGGATGTACGATTCAATCCGTATGCACCACCAGCACCCCGACGTTGTGCCTGAGAGTTACCTGCGCTCAATGATGATGGCGATTTTGGTGGCTGCCCATGAGACGACCGCTTTCGCCACCACGAACGCTTTCCGCATACTGCTATCGAACCGTGCTTCTTGGAACGATATTTGTGAGAACCCCACGCTAATCCCCAGCGCGATTGAGGAGTGTCTTCGTGCTGCTGGCTCTGTGGTGGCTTGGCGCCGTATCGCTACTGAGGATGCTGACGTAGGGGGTGTGACGATCCCCAAAGGTGGCAAACTGTTGTTAGTACAAGCGTCGGCTAACCGTGATCCACGCCATTTTGAAAACCCTGATGAGTTCGATATTTACCGCCATAACTCAGCGGAGCACTTCACCTTTGGTTACGGTGCGCATCAATGTATGGGGAAGAATATTGCTCGCATGGAAATGCGTATTATCCTTGATGAATTTGTCCGCCGTTTACCCCATATACACCTCGTTGAAGACCAAGCGTTCGAATATCTGCCCAATACTTCTTTCCGTGGCCCAACCTCGCTTTGGGTGAAGTGGGACCCTGAACAGAACCCTGAACATCGTAACCGTGGGGTGCTTGAGAACCCAACGCATTTCCATATTGGTGCGCCTATTAAAGAGGATATTGTGCGCCGGGTTTTAGTCGCTGAGGTAGCGCGTGAAGCCGAGGAAGTCGTTCGGGTTGATCTTGTCGACCCCTATGGCCGTGAGCTGCCGGACTGGTCACCTGGCTCGCATATCGAGTTGGTCTCAGGCGAGTGGCGGCGCTATTACTCTTTGTGTGGCAAGCGTAATGACCGGCATCGTTTATCTATTGCTATCCTACGTGAGCCTTCGGGGCGTGGCGGTTCCTTACATTTTCACGAGACGATCAAACTAGGTGACGCACTGCATATTGCTGGTCCAAAGAATCATTTTCACCTGGATGAGACGGCAGAACGCTATATCTTGATAGCAGGCGGAATTGGTATTACGCCGATTCTTACTATGGCCGATCAGCTTAAGGCGTTAGGTAAGCCGTATACACTCCACTATTGCGGTGCTGGGCGGCGAACCATGGCCTTTTTGGAGCGCGTCGAGCGCGACCACAGCGAAGGACTCACCGTTCATGCGAGTGATGAGGGCTGTCGGCTTGATATCTCGACCGCACTTAGCAGCGTGGCTGAGGGTGAGCAAGTCTACTGCTGTGGCCCTGAACGAATGTTAGAAGCCATTGAGCTATTGGCACAGAACTGGCCGGAAGGAACCTTACATGTTGAGCATTTTTCGGCTCGTTCTAACATCCTTGATCCTGAAAAAGAGCATGCCTTCGAGGCCGTGCTTACCGACTCTAACGTGACACTTCAGGTCGGTAATGATCAGACCTTGCTGGAAGCACTGACGGCGTTTGGCGTGGATGTGCCCAGCGACTGCTGCGAAGGTTTGTGTGGTACGTGTGAAGTCGCCGTTGCCGAAGGGGACATTGATCACCGAGACTTGGTGCTCAGCCGTGCTGAGCGGTCTGCCGGTGATCGTATGATGGCCTGCTGTTCGAGAGCTAAGGGTGATCGTCTTGTACTCGCTCTCTAATAGCTAACAATTAATAAGCAACAACTAACAACATTAAAACGCAACACCTTGCATGCCACTTCTGAAATGAACGAGAGGATATTAATAATGAAAAAACTCGCCACACTGACAACGCTTTCTGCCTTGATGGCTTTGGGCACTTTACAACATGCCACCGCCTCAACTGAACTGCAGGTTAGTACTTGGGCAGGCCCTAATCACGGCGTTAACACGATTGTTTGGCCGACATGGGGAAGTTGGGTAGAGGAAGCGACCGAAGGGCGCGTCACTGTTAACGTGGTTCACGATATGGGCCCGCCCGGCTCTCAAATGGAATTAATCGCAGATGGCGTTGCCGACGTTACCTGGCTTTTTCATGGGTTAATGCCAGGCCGTTTCGAGCTGACCAAGCTACCCGAACTCCCTACGTTTGAGGACTTCTCGTCCGAGTCTGCCTCGGTGGCTTATTGGCGCACCCATAATGAGTTCCTAGCCGAGGCGAATGAGCACCGGGGGGTTGAGGTGATTGGGGTTGGGGTGCACGGCCCTGGTGCCCTTTATCTTACCGAAGAGATTGATAGTCTTGACGACCTAGACGGTAAGCGTGTTCGTATCGGTGGCGGCATTATGGCGGACATTTCGAACGCACTTGAGCTTACCGGCGTAGCACTCCCACCAGCCAGCACCTATGAGGCTGCTACACAAGGTGTTATTGACGGCGCAATGCTGACCCTTGAAGGGCTCAAAAGTTTTCGTCTAGCGGAAGTGCTGCCCTACACCGTTCAGATGCCGGGTGGTTTTTATCGGGGAAGTTTCTCGATGGTCATCAACCCTGATACATGGGCCTCGCTTTCTGAAGAGGATCGTGCAGCCATTGAGGAGGTATCAGGAGAGCGACTTTCTCGTCTGTTTGGCTACATGATGGACGTGGTGGATGAGCGTGGCATTGAGTTTGCGAAAGAGCAGGGCAACACGTTTGTGGAGCTTCCTGCCGAAGAGCTTGAGCGCTTCCAGCAAATAGCCGCAGATCTTCCTGGTCAGTGGGAGGCCGAGGCTGAGAAACGCGGCGTGGATGGTGACGCCGCACGCGGCTTCTTCCTTGAGCAGCTCGACGCTGTAGATAGTGAAGAAAGATTGAGCGCTGAGGCGGTAGTTGATCAAAGTATGTAAGGTAGAAAAAAGTATGTAAGGTAGACAAAAGTATGTAAGGTAGACAAAAGGTAGAAAAAGAGGCCGTCACGACGGCCTCTTGTTAGTTCTTTCTTAAGTTGTCGATAGAAAGCTCAACATCTTGAGGGCGCTGCAGCACGTTAAGCAGAACGATAGCCCGCTCTTCGCCCTTGCAGCGTTTAAAGACGGCTTCTAAATCTTTGAAAGGGCCGTCAGTAATCGTTACTTTTTCCCCGACACTGAAAATACTGTGGCTACCTTCCTGATGATGCGGTTGATCACGTAGTGTTTCGATTAACGCATCTGGCACCGCAATAGGCGTATTACCAAAGGTGAGTAGGCGCAGTACGCCACGGGTCGAACGAATCGGCCGCCAGTTGCTGACTATTTGATCCAAGCGAATAAAGAGGTAATAAGGAAACAGGGGCTCAGTCACCAAGGTATATTTGCCCTGGCGCTTGCGTTTAACACTTAGCACGGGGTGAAACACCTCGTACCCTTGGTTAGCAAGGTGCTCGGCGGCGCGAAACGACTCGCCGCCTTTGCACTGAATGACATACCAGCTGGGATTAATCCACGCTTCTTGGGTTTCTAATTCCTCCATTATTGTTCACCCTTTAGCGTTAGCGAGCAGCACTGCAAGAACATCCAGTGTCTGGTCGATGTGGGCCTCAGTGTGTTCGCAGGAAAGGAAAAAGCGTAAACGAGCGCTCTTTTCAGGAACAGCAGGGTACAAAATAGGCTGCACGTTAATGTGCTGCTCAAGTAGCGCATGGGATAAGTGGGCTGCCAGCGGTGAACTACCCACAATAACGGGCACGACCGCAGAGCCGATACTGTGGCCGGTATCCATTCCCCTTGCCTGCGCTTGTTCAAGAAAGTAACGCGAAATTGCCTGCAGGCGGGTAACGCGCTCGGTTTCCTGGGGCATTAACTCCAGTACTTTAAGTGAAGGCGCGGCCACTTGAGCGGGCATACCCACGCTATACAAAAAGCCTGGGGCAAAGTAGCGCAGTGTTTCTACTAACGCCTTATTACCGGCGATATAGCCCCCACAGCCAGATAGCGTTTTGCTCATGGTACCCATCCAGATATCGACATCGGTGGGGTCAATCGCAAAATGCTCTCGTAAGCCTAGGCCTGTGTCACCCATAACACCAAACGAGTGCGCTTCATCTACCATCAACCACGCTTGGTGGCGTTGCTTTATCTCAATAAAGCGGGGTAGCTCTGGGATGTCGCCATCCATGCTGTAAAGCCCTTCTATCACCACAATTACACGTTCAAATTGGTGACGATGATTGCTCAGCAGGGCGTCGAGCGCGTTGGGGTCATTATGGCTGAAGGGCATGCGCTTAGCGCCGGAAAGCTGAGCGCCAACTAATGAGCTGTTATGAATGTACTCGTCGTGAAGCACTAGGTCTTTCGGGCCTAACAGGTAACCAAGGGTAGACACATTGGTTGCATGGCCGCTAACAAAGGCAACGGCGTCTTCAACCCCATAGATGTTGGCAATAGCCTGCTCGAGTTCCCTGTGGATAGGCCGTTCGCCCGACACAACACGGCTAGCGGAGACGGACGTGCCATAGTGGCCTGCTGCCTCACAGGAGGCTTGAATAACCCGTGGGTCACCGGAGTAACCCAGGTAGTTGTAGCTAGCGAAATTGATGCAAGACTGACCATCAATAACGCTAGTGGCCCCGGCAAGCCCGTCATGGACTTTGAAGAACGGATCTATCAGGCCTAGCTGCTTTGCGCCCTGGCGCAGCAGTGCTAACTGCTGATAGCCAGGGTGAGCATCGAAGCGTGTAAAGCGCTCGGGGACTGTCCGAGTAGCCTCAGCGCCAAATGCTGCAGGCGCTTGAGGGCTGGTGGCCCGTGGTGTTGGACGCTTGCGTGCTTGTTCCAACAGCTTTCGTTTCAGTTCAGAGCGCTTTGCAGTCATGGTGTCTCGGTCGTAGATGTTGAGGCCGGCTCACTAGTGTGCCCATCCGCCCCATGGCGAGCGGCCAGAGAGGCTAACGCATCTTGTGGCGTCTCTTCAACATCCTTGTCATGCTGATGTAACTTTTGAATCAGCACGCCAGCGAGTTTGTTCAGTGTTGATGCCTCGCTTAGCACCATGACTGGTACCTGAACGTTTAACCTGTTCTCAATGGCCGTCATCAGTTCAACCCCCATCAACGAGTCAAACCCCATGTCGTACACTGATCGGTTGATGTCGATTTTTTCTTCATCAATTAATAGGATGCTGGCTAGCTCTGCGCGCAGGAGATCAGTGATCGTGCTGTGCAGTTCTTCCGGTGAAAGATCTGCAAGTAAGGCGCTGATATCGTCATCGTGATCAACGCTGCCATCATCGTCACTGGCGCGAGCAATTTCATTAAACCGCGGCGCTTGGGCGGTGGGTAAGAAACGCGCTAGCGCTCCCCACTCAAGTTCAAGAACGCCAAGGCTTGGCCCTTCGGTTAACAGCATTTGCTCGAGCACCTTGAGGGCGTCATCAGAGCGCAAGGCTGAACCGCCTAGCCGCTCTTGCAGTGCATCTCGGGTGCGCGTGTTGCGCGCTAGGAAGCCAACATCTTCAATCGCCCCCCAGCGTACGCAGGTAGCGGGTAAGCCAGCGGCGCGGCGACGGGCAGCAAAGGCTTCTAGCCAGTGGTTAGCCGCCACGTAATTGGCTTGCCCTGGGTTACCAAATAGCGTGGTCGCTGAGGAGTAGAGGACAAAGAAGTCGAGCGCGATGTCGTGGGTGAGGGCGTCCAGGTGTCGAGCGCCATCAATTTTAGGTGCCAGCACTTTTTGAATCCGCTCAGCGTCCAAATTACGTATCAAACCATCATCAATGACCGTGGCAGCATGAACGATGCCCCGTAACGGGCTTAGCTCATGGTGAATGCGTTCCATGACAACGGCCAAGGCATCGCGATCAGTAATGTCACACGCGGCTGCCAGCACTTTCACGCCCTGGGCTTCAAAGGTCGCGATGGCGGCTTGGGCTTCTTCGCTAGCAGGGCCGCTACGGCTTAACAGAACAAGCTGACGTGCGCCTTTGCTAACTAACCATTGGGCGGTTTTCAGTCCAAAACCGCCAAGCCCGCCGGTGACCAGATAGCTGGCATCGCCAGGTAGGGTCATTGTGCCAGTGCCTAATGTTTCGTTGCGCGGTGGCGCAATAGGCTGTTCATAGGTGACCACGACTTTGCCGATTTGACGCGCTTGCTGCATATAGCGGAAGGCGTCAATTACCTGATTGTGGCTGAATGCGGTGAACGGCAGTGGGCTAAGCGTGCCATCGTTAAACAGCGCCATCATTTCTCCAAACAGGCGCTGGGTGAGGGCAGGCTGCACTTTCATCAGCTGGTCGGAGTCGATGCCGAAGTAGCTTAAGTTATTACGGAACGGACGTAGCCCAATCTGGGTGTTTTCATAGAAATCGCGTTTGCCTAACTCTAGGAAACGACCAAACGGGCGTAGCGCACGTAGGTTTTGATTGATCGCTTCGCCCGCCAGCGAGTTCAGTACCACATCCACGCCTTCGCCTTGGGTATCCTCTAGGATCTCTTCGGCAAATGTGAGTGAGCGTGAGTCGTAGATGCGCTCCTCACCCATCAAACGCAGGAAGTCGCGCTTCTCTTCAGAACCCACCGTGGCGTAGATGTCGGCACCTAGCCACTGAGCAATTTGCAGTGCGGCGATGCCAACACCGCCCGCAGCACCGTGGATCAGCACTTTCTCGCCGGGTTCCAGGCGCGCCAGATGCTTCAGTGCGTAGTACACCGTGAAGAAAGTGGTCGGAATGGTGGCAGCAGCGGCGTAGCTGACGCCCTCAGGCAGCGGCGCTACTGCGTGTTGGCTGGCAATCAGCCGATCGCTGAAGCTGGCGGGACCAAAGCCAACGACCGCTTGGCCAGGCATAACGTGCTGAACATTGGCGCCAACCGCAAGAACCTCTCCCGAGAACTCAAGCCCCAGGGTCGG
Organism: Vreelandella neptunia; assembly: GCF_000712975.1. Taxonomy (GTDB): domain Bacteria; phylum Pseudomonadota; class Gammaproteobacteria; order Pseudomonadales; family Halomonadaceae; genus Vreelandella; species Vreelandella qaidamensis. The sequence continues at coordinate 164,592 of NZ_JHQL01000003.1, forward strand.
GCCAGCGAAGCCATTTTCAATCGCTTCATCGGACAGCAGACCAAGGGTATACATCACGTCACGGAAGTTTAGCCCGGTTGCTTTAACACGAATTTCTACCTCATCCGCGCCCAGTTCCGGTAGCGGGCGTGGCCGCCACTGCAGTTGGCGTAATTGGCCTGGTAAGGTAAAGCCTAATGACATTGCTTGATGCGGTTCAGCGTTTGCCTGTTTCTCTGGATGAGGAGCAGGCAGCGTGCGCAGGCGCGTGGCAAACCGATCACCCTCTGCGGTAATGACCAGTTCATTTTCACTATCTGGCGTGGCGATTGATGCTGCAAACGCGATTAGCGCCGCGTCACTGAGTGCCTCTGGTAGATCAATCAGCGTAACACGATGACCAACGGCCTCGTTTGCCAGCGAGCGACCGAAGCCCCATAGCGCCGCGTCATCGCCAGTGCTGGCGGCTTGGGTGGTTAGCCAAAGCATGACACGACTACCTTGGCTCTCAAGCCCGCTTGCCTCTAACGCCAGCGACCACTGCTGAGCGGTGTAGCAGCGTTGGGTTTGGGCGCTAGTGGTAGCGCCTTTCAGCCAACGCAAGTCAATTACATTGAGTTCGCCAGGTACGTCTTGGCGTGCCCCTAACGCGGCTGTTAATAGCGCTTGCGGCGCTGCATCGCTGACGGTTAGCCAAGTAGAGGTTGTGCCTAATTGCTCGGCAAGCTGGGCGGCGAGTGCTTCGTGCTCAATGTCAGAGACAATTAAATGGTAGGCCGTTGATGCGTTTTGAGTCGCTGAGTCAGGTTGACGAGTTTCAACGGCTTCTGCCGCAAACTGGCCATGCAGCAGGTAAGCCCCGCTCTCCTCAAGTTCAACCGGCGGTGAAACGCTAAAGCCCTGAGTGGTTAGCCACTCAATTACGGTGTCTTGCTCCAGAGCGGCTTGGTCGATGCCTGGCGTGGCTAGAAGGTCATCCAACCAACGGCTGGGATGAACGCCTATCACCATGACTTGGGCACCTGGTGCAAGCTGTGCAGGAAGCGCTTCCATTAGTTGGCGGCTGCGCTCAGGCTGAGTGACGTCCACGCTGATAAACGCCAGTTGAGCTTTTGCGGCGCTACTCAGTGTTGGTAGGGCGTCGTCTAGCGACTGAACATCCATCAGCGGGAAGCGCTCTTGGAGCTGTTCGGCTTGGTGGCGAGCGCTATCACTGGTAGTGATAGCGCGATAGTGATGCGCATCTTTTGCAATATGAGTAGTGTTAGCCAGCTGTTCGAGTAGGCGCTGACCAAGAGCGGGAGCACAGGCACCAGCTTCTAATAACTGGAGACGCTGTCCTGATGGCAGGGTCGCTAGTGTCGCCTCCATCAGTGCGCCAAGTTCGGTTGCTAGTACCTGCCAGCCGTCCTCACCGATGAGAACGCGGTTAATACCGGCTAAGTGTTCAGAAGTAATACCTAGGCTTTCAAGGGTGGCACTGCCGTTGGTGAGCTGTTCGCGATGCAGCCCTAAACGACCCACCATATGAATAGGCGCAAAATAGTCGGGATAATCTTGCACCAGTAACTGCCAAATGGTTTCCGGTGCGAGCTGATCTTCACTGCCGTCATCATTGAACGACACAAACGCTTCGCTAAGTCTATCAAGTAGTGGCGACACTTCCTGGGCATAGCGTTGGCCGGTGCTGGCGGCATAGGTATCGCTTAGTCCCGCCAGCCTAACGAGCGCGTTGTTAGGTAGCGGTAATGTTGCTGCGGTCAGCGGGGCAGGCGTTAATTCGACCTCTAAATAGCTAAAGTGCTGATGATGCGCGCGGTTCAAGCGGATGGCCTTGAAGCGAGTCTCACTTAGCACAGCCACGGCGTTGCCAGCGGCATCATACAGCTCGAAATCAGCGGTGAAAGAGTGAGGTGCTCGTTTGCCCATGACCGCCCGCGCCAGTACAGGGGTACCGGCTTCTGCATTCACCTGAATGCGGCCAACGCGAACCGGTACAAAGGCAAGCTGCGCGGCGAACTCGCTATGCTGAGCCAGCAGCGGAATAAACATCTGGAAAGCACTGTCCAGAATGCCTGGATGAACGTGTAGTGTATCGAGCTGGGCCTGGACATCGTTCGCTAGCGTGATCTCGCCAATCACGCTATCGCCCTCAATCCAGCCACGGCTGATGGCTTGGAAAGCAGGGCCGTAATGTAGCCCGATGCGTTCGGCCATCTGCAAGTGTTCAGCCAGGGTGTAGTCAGGTGCGCGGCTGGGTAGGCTAGGCGCTTGGCGTTTGAGCAAAAAGCCACGGCTTTCGCGCATGCGGCGGGCGACGGCATTAAGCTGCCATTCGCTGCCGGTAGCAGGCTCGCGGGAATGGATAGTTAAGCGGCCGTCGTCTGGGTTCAGCGTTAACCGCATGGTGCGGCCATTGGGGCCGTCTAGCAGCAGCGGGGCGCGGATCTCCAGCTCTTCAATGTCTAAAAGTGGTGTGTCTTTCTGCTGTAAGGCGGCCGCTAGCGTAAGCTCTACAAAGCCAGCGCCTGGAAACACCGCGCCTTCACCGACCACGTGATCAGCAAGCCACGGCTGACGTTGGGTGTCCAGCTGGCTTTCCCAGGTGTGGTCTTGCTGTGCAAGCGGATAACCCAACAGTGGATGCTGGTAGTAACGAGACAGCAGACCCTGGCCGTCGTTGGTGCCCTGTACCCAGAGGTTAGTGCGTTGCCATGCGTAGCGTGGCAGCAGAACTCGCTGGCCTTCCACCGGGAAGAAGTGACGGCTATCAAGGGGTAATCCGCTTAGCAGCAGCTGTCCTAGGCAGTGGGACAAGCCATCTACGCCTGACTTATGGCGTTCAATGGTGCCAAATACTAGTCCACTGCGCTCTTGCTGGCGCAAGGACTCGTTTAGATAGCGGCGTAGAATCGGATGCGCACCAACTTCAACAAAGACGTTGTAGCCCTGCTCGATAAGTGTCGTGGCGGCATGATCAAACAGAACCGGTTCACGAATATTAAGCCACCAGTAGTGGGCATCTAGCTCTGTGCCGTCACTGATGACACCGGTAACGGTCGAGACATAGGGAATATCAGTCGCACGGGGGCGAATGTCAGCCAAGGCGTCGACAACGCCAGCTTGAATGCTGTCCATGGCAGGGCTATGGAAGGCGTAATCTAATGGCAAGCGCTTAGCAAACGTACTCTGTTCGCTGAGCGCTGCTTCAATAGCGCTCAGCTGATCACGATCACCCGCCAAGGTGATGCCTTTGGGGCTATTAATGCCCGCCAAACTGATGTTGTTGAATTCGGCTTTTTCAAGCCAGGGAGCAATCTCTTCCGCGCTCATGGCAACCGCGGTCATTTCCCCTAGGCCACGGGTTTTGCCTTGGTAGAAACTACGGTAGTAAATGACCTTTACCGCATCTTCTAAGGTAAGCGCGCCAGATGCCCAAGCGGCAGCAACTTCACCAACGCTGTGGCCGAATACGGCGACAGGTACAATACCGTTGGATTTAAGCCATTCGGTTAATGCCACTTGAAGAGCAAACAGCGCCGGTTGGGCGATTTCAGTACGCTCAAAGCGACTTCCGTTGGCCACTGGAGGGTTGCGCCCGGCGAGTTCATCGCGTAGCGAAAATTCGCCATGCTGCTGGAACAGAGCATCTACGCGGTCAATGGCATCGCTGAACGCGGGCTCATTTAGCAGGTCATGGCCCATGGTTTCCCATTGGCAACCATTGCCGTCATAAACGAACACGGGGCCGCGGGCGTTTGCTAAACGCTCAAGCGTTACAACGCTGTTGGTTTCACCGTCGACAAACTTGCTGAGCGCATTGGCGGCTTCGCCCGGTGTTTGAGCAAAGCAAAGAGCCCCAAACGTATGCTGCTCACGATGGTTATAAAGCGTGTGCGCAATATCATAGAAAGCCTGGTGACTATCACGCAAATGGCTGGCAAGCGCCTGGGCATTGGCTGTTAGCCCTTCTTGGCTACGCGCGCTAATGCGAATAGGTAGCGCTATGTCAGGTACTTGACGAGGCGCGGGCGTTTTTTCGGGGGCGCTTTCGAGAATGACGTGGGCATTTGCGCCGCCAAAACCAAAGGAGTTAACGCCAATTACCAAGCGGCCCTGTTTCTTGAGCGGCTGCGCTTTGGTAACAACGCTAATGTTCCACTCATCAAATTTGATGCGTGTATTCAGCTTGCGTATGCCGATTGTGGCAGGCACTTCACGGTGCTGCAGGCTATAAAGCGCTTTGGCAAGACCGGCGACGCCAGAGGCGGTTTCCAGGTGACCAACGTTGCTTTTTACTGAACCAATCAGCAGTGGCGTTTTGCGGAATTTGCCGAGTGCTTCACCAATCGCGCGGGTTTCTATCGGGTCGCCAACGGCGGTACCGGTACCGTGGGCTTCAAGGTAGTCGATCTCATCAGGAGTAATACCCGCCTGCTGGTAGGCACGACGCATTAAATCAATTTGAGCGCTGGGGTTAGGAACAGTGAGGCCAGACTTGTGGCCGTCAGTGTTGACCGCCGAACCGGCAATAACGGCTAGAATATTGTCGCCATCGGCGACCGCCAGGTCGTAATCCTTGAGCAAAAACAGTCCCGCACCTTCCGAGCGCACGTAGCCGTTGCCTGCGTCATCGAAAACTTGGCAGCGGCCAGTGGGTGAAAGCATGCTGGCCTTAGAGAAAATAATAAAGCCATAAGGATGTAGGTGGAGACTAATACCGCCCGCCAGCGCCATCGTTGTTTCACCGCTGCGTATCGATTGGCAGGCTTGGTGAAAAGCGACCATAGAAGACGAGCAGGCGGTATCCAGCGACATGCTGGGGCCATGCAGGTCAAACACATAAGAGAGCCGGTTAGAAGCAATACTTGAGGTGTTGCCCGTTGCAGTAGAGGCGTCAATTGCCCCCATGTCATCGGCTAGACGATAAGAGTAGTCCAGGCTGGCGACACCAATGAAAACGCCGCACTGGCTGCCGCGAAGGGTGCTAGGCACTATGCCTGCGCTTTCCATGGTTTCCCAAGCGAGTTCTAACAGCATGCGCTGTTGCGGGTCCATGTTCGCCGCTTCACGGGGCGAAATGCCGAAAAACGCTGCGTCGAATCCGCTGATATCGCCTAGGCTACCCGCAGCAAACGTGATGCTGGTGCCAGGATGACGTTTGTCTGGGTGCCAGTAAGCATCTTGGCTCCAGCGGTCAGCGGCCACTTGGGTGACGAGGTCTTTTTCGGCTTGCAGGTCCTGCCAGAACGTTTCAGGGGTGGTGCCGGGGAAACGATGGGCGGCGCCGATAATGGCAACGCGTTTAGTCATTCTTGCTCCTGAGGTTCTGGTTCTGCCTTGATCACATCGCTATTTATATCGCGCCCAAACGCCTGTTTAAATAGGTAGACGCCAAGTTCGTTTGCTTCCAGCGTATACGATTCTTGCTCGTAGGACGGATGGTCGTGCGTATCACGCTCTATTTCCGTTGACCATATCATGTACGGGGTGCTGCTAGCAGGGGGCGAATAGTGCCTGTAGGCGGTGGGTAATATCGGAACATGATCACCGTACCAGCCCAACAGCCCTGGCCTTATCGCTGAGTTTAGCGCTGCTTTAACGCTTCCAAGCATTTTATCCGATTCACCCAAATGGTGCAGGTAAACGGCTAAATCACGCAAGTGATTTGGTAATGGCCATGGCGCCGTTGGTAAAGTGGATGCTAACCACGCTTGCTCCGGCGCTTCTAAATGTAACGGGCCGTGATTCTCCATCGTAACCACAAACACAAATAGTGGCCTATTATCGTCATCTTCAAGCAGTCGTCCAACCTTTCGTGCAACGGCTTGATCACCAATGTATTGGCCGTGCTTATCCTGGCTATCGAATGCGCTGATATCGATAAACGTTTCAAAGCCCAGTTTGGGAATAACGCTGTCGCGCATGTAGAAGGTAGCGGGGTAGGGATGAACGCAAACGGTTCGGTATCCCTGTGCTTGAAAGGCACTGGCAATACTGGGTAGCGGGTGACGTGACAGCGTGCGGTAGGGGTTGAACTGTCGTGGCCCCCAGGTGTCAGGCGCAATGCCCGTTAATATGGCACATTCGGTACGTACTGTATTGGCACCCCAAGCTGGCACGTTTAGCGATCCCTTCATGACCGCTTCGGGGCGCGTGGCATCATAGTGCGGCAGTAAGTCTGCGGCAATCTCGCTACACCAGGCACGCGGGTCAAAAAACGATTCACTTTGCACTAACACCACATTGGGGAGCGCTGCATGGGCAGCCTGATCTAGGGGATGATGAGTGACGTAGTGAAAAGGCGAGGCTTCTGATGCGGGCGGCCGGGAGCGCATTAGGGCAATGCCATAAGCCCACAGGCTGGCAAACAGCCCCAGGTGATTGAGGTCAAGGACAGGGTCAAGTGTGATCGGCGGAAGTTTGCGCCAGCCTAGCCAAACCAATAATGCTCCTGAGGTTGTCATGACCAGGCTGCTGACCAAAAACATCATGCCGCCCCATTGGCTGATTAGCGAGGCTTCAATATATAAGAAGCTACCAATGGCAACAGCCCCTGCGCTGCTAGCGGCAATGGCTAAGCCGATGCCGAAAAAAGGCACATAGAGACGGGGGTGCAAAATAGCATCCCAGAAGTATTCAAAATCGTGGCAGATAAAGGGTTCGTTCAGCGTGCGTGACTTGGTATTGCTGGACTGCACGACCACCAATTGCAGCGACAGAACAAAAACGACTGCAAACCAAGGGCGTTGTAGTAGCAGAACAAACAGTCCAAACAGCAGTAGCCAGCTGCCAAGGTGCACGATGTTTGCAGCCACACCGCGCTGCCAAAACGGTTGTGGGCGAGGGCTTAGCAGTGCCTCGAACAGCAAGCTTCCCAATAGGCCAACCAGCAGCGGGCTAATAAAGGTAGTGGATACAAAAAGCTGCACGCTACACGCCCCCGGGATGATGAAAACCAAAGCGTTTGATCAGCCATTGAGAAAGTCCTGCAGGTAAAACGGCCAGCCACCAAGTGCCAAAATTCAACGGAAAAGGAAAGCTGATACGGGCGCGGTTCGCAGCAACGCCACGTTGTATGGCATTGGCCGCACGCTCTGGCGGCCATTCCCACGGCTTCGGGCCGGGCATGGCATTACACATGGGGGAAGTGACGTAGCCAGGCATGACCACAGTAACGCCAATGCCATGGGGGGCGAGCAACCCTCTAAGCCCTTCGCCATACGCTTTAATGCCTGCTTTGCTGGCGCTGTAGCTGGGCGTTGTTGGCAAGCCGTGCCAGCCAGCTAGAGAGCTAATAAAGACCAGCTGGCCGCTGCCTCGTGCTTGCATGGCAGGCACTAGGCGCTGGGCCATTGCAATGGGAGCTTTTAAGTTAATATCCAGTAGCGCTTGAACCTCATCCCATGGCTCTAGTGCGTTATCGTGGGGATGTGTATTAATACCCGCATTGGCGATCACGATATCGGGTACGTGTTGGGCACATACGCTATCTAGCCAAGCGGTGAGTTCGCTATCGTCGGTCAGGTGAGCAGATGACAGCGACACGCTTGCTCCCTTTTCACGACAAGCCGTTGCCAGCGTTTCAAGCGACGATTGATTGCGCCCATGCAGCACTAAATGCGTTGTTGGGGTTGCGTAAGCCTGTGCTAGCGCTCCACCTATAGCGCCGGTAGCCCCGGTAATCAGCACGCAGCGTGATTTGCCCGTAACGGGTAGTGTTAGTTGACCCACGCTCAAAGTAACTTCTCCAGCGGTGAAGGGCAGGCTTCCAATATATGGGCGGCGTTATTAACGGCTAAATCGATACTGGGCTGACAATAAAAGCCACCATTAATCTGTGCGGTGTGCATTACCGTATTGCGGAAATAACCAAATAGCGCCTGACTGGGCGGTGGTGGCTGGTGCCAAAACTCATCGAGAGAACCTTCATAAGTTAGGCCCGTTAAACGATAGATAGGGTCGCTAAGCGCAAAGGTGGGACACTGTTTTTCCAGTGACACAATACCCACGGTACTGTTCACTGTGACCGTCCCTGTAGCGTGCTTAAGCAGTGGGTTGAGGTTGCCTGATTCCAGATAAACGATACGCCCCTGAAGGCCGTAAAACTCTTCAAGCTTTTGAATAATACTTGGGTAATTAACCAGTCCCATGTCTAGCGGGTGGTTTTTGATACACAGCAGGGCATCGCTAGGGGCATGTAAGGCAAACGACCCCATAACGTGAGTCATCACCTCTTCCATATTGGCGTAAGGGGAGTGATCACGAATCTGCGCATCCGTGTTGAGCTGTAGGGGCAGCATAAAATAAGGCCTTTTGCCCTCTATCAGCTGCTCGATACGCTTTGCATCGCGCTTTTTCCACTGTCTTAGTAGCGTAAAGCGCTTAACGTAGCCCGCATATTCCACCGGTGCGGTAATGGGCGCATGATTACGGTAGTGGGGTGCCACCAAGGGGTTGGCAAGGCCGGCTAAGTGGTAGCACACATCATGAGCGGCGCGGATTTTAAACGATGAGCGAAAGCGAACAGGGGCGGGCAGCTTTGGCAGCGCTTTACCTGTTTCGTAAAACCACTGGGGATCGCGGGGCAGCAAGGAGTGGCCATTAACGCCATCGCGTTCAAGCGTGATCCAAAAAGGGCGAAAATACCCCTCTTCAAACACATGCGTGCGAATACCGGCCGCTGGCGCTAGGTCAACCGCTGGCCGGTGAATTGGGCGGCGGTCACCGAACAGCACTTGATCAGTGATCTGATAGCGTTGCCACAGCGATTGGATATAGGCCGGCAGCTCACTTAAAGGCCCCCGAAATAGATGGTTCTGGCTGTGGGTGCGTTGCCAGTAAGCCATATCGCCAGCGTTGAAGTTAACCTTTACCACGCGGTGTCCATCGTCGGTAAGCCGACGAGCCAGGCGTTGATAAAAGGGCGAGCAGACGCCTTGTAAAAATAAGAATGCACGCTTTTGCTTCAACTTAATGACTTCCAATAAATAAGTTACGATAACAGCGATACAGTCGCTGCTTCCATGTAAGCCTATGTTTTTTTGTTAAAACGTATTGTGATTTAGCCTGTTCCAACAGGCTGACCACTGTTTCTGCATTACATAGCTGTCGAGAACTAGGGTCGACGTAGTTTGGGTACAGAAGCAGTGTTCCTGCTACCAATGCATCAAGCGATAGCCCTCGGTTTCGTCGTGGGCAGTGCATGGCATCCTGGGTGAGCCCCCAGCCAGCGTAAAATGGCAGGCCATAGGTGTATACCTGGCGTTGACGAAGCAGTGCTTCAAAGCCAGTGAGCGAACTCATGGTATGCACAGCATCAACGCGTGCTAATAGCGTGGTGATATCGATATGGCTAGCGTCAAGATCATACAGGCGTTTGGCGTTGGTATCGAGTGCTCCAATACGAGCACCTGTCAACACGTCTGGATGGGCCTTGTAAACAATAAAGGCATTAGGGTTCGCTTCACGAACAGCGGTTAACAGCGCGCTATTCGTACATATTTCTGGTGAACCAGTTGCAATCGATGCATCGCTTTCTACCTGCCCAGGCACCAAAATAGTGTGTGTGTTGGTGGGTAGGTCAATGGTCTCTTTGCCTGGCACATTGTATTTAGATAGTTTTAAAGCGACTAATCGTTTACGTAACTGGGCCGCACGGGTTAGCAAATCATCGCTAAAATCAGCATTGTTGAGCAGGGTTTCAAGCTCGCTAGGCTGACTGGGATCGTAGTAAATGCCATAACGGTCAATCACCAAGGAGAGGGGTTGAGCAAGATCAACCCCCAAGCCCACAGAACGGATAAAGCCGTCTTCCATTCGCCATAGCGTAGCCATGTGGTGAGGGTGGCGGCTCTTAAAATCGTCGTTAATACGGCTAGACCACACCAGCACCTTTGTTTTTTCTAACGGCTGTTCATCAGCGGTGGGGAGCTCTTTTCGGTACTGTACCTTAGCTGCTGGGCCAAGAAAATCACCAATGAAGCGCCTTTTCCAGGAAGAAAAACCACAAGCTAACCACTCACCGCGCAAACGTTCTTGCTGGCGTTTTTGATCAGCAATTAAGGCGATGGTTTCTTCCAGCGTTGATGGAGCGCCCGTGTAAGGATTGGCGTAGCGGGTATAGCGTAGGTATGCGGCGGCAAAGACCTCTTCGAGCGAGCGTGTTACCCTTCGTCGTGAGCAGCTAAGTTGATCAACGGTTAATCCCCAGCCCGCATAAAAGGGTAAGCCAAAACAGTGAACGCGCTTGCCTGCCATTAATGCTTCGAAGCCAAGTTGGCTGGTGACCACATAAACCTCTTCGACACAGTCAAACAGTGCCCACGGGTTAATGTTGTCGCTAATAATGTGGCAACGGGGATTATGATGAACGTGCGCCAAGTGGCCCTGTTTTTTGCCTGCAATGACGTCTGGGTGTACTTTGACTAAAATGTTAGCGGTAGGGTGGTTAGTTAACGCGCTTGCTAACATCCGCTGGAAGCTATCTGCGTTGGCTCCGCCGTGATGGATAGACGCATCGCCAGCCGTTTGGTCAACCACTAACACATTAGACGTTTCAAAAGCGCTAGCGTGTTTAGCAAGGGGCACGGGGTGGTCTGGCGCGTGGTTGTATTTTGACAAGCGATAGCGTGACAGTTGTTCAATGCAGCGCGATGCTTGAGCACACTCTTCTATTGTAAAGGTAGCGTTATTTAGCCAATTTTCTAAATCGCTGGGTCGCGAGGCATCGTAATAAATACCGGTGTGATCAACGACCATGCTATGGGGCTGGTAGCCTTCAACACCTAACCCTAAAGAACGAAGAAACCCATCCTCTAGAGCGATATACGCCAGACGATGGCGGCGGGCATACTCTCGGGCGCGCTTACTAGTAGGTTTAAGCCCCCAGCCAATAACCGCATGGGGCTTAGCGCTCAGCCGCCCAAGGCGTGCAAAACGCGTGTATTCAGGTAAAAAAGAAGCAAGGGCAGAGATCTTAGAAATACCGGGAGATGTATAGCCTGCTATAAGCTTTGCCATGTGAAGAGCCGCAACCATGTTGAAAACAAGCGCGCTATCAGCGCAAAGACTTAAAGCGGCGAACATACGTGAAAAGGTTGAGCTTATCAATTAGGTGTGACTGCTCCCCGCCCTAAGCGCTGGTGCGCCACGGGCGAGGCTTCCCACTTCTCAGGCCGCTGCCGGCGCGTGACCGGGCTTACGCAGGCCTCCGTGGGCAGGAAACCGACAGTCCTTCGGCTCGTAGTTTGATAATACCCTGATGACGAATGTTGATCGCGGCGTTGATGTCACGGTCAATGCCTTGCGCACCACAACCGGGGCAATCCCAGGCACGAATGCTGAGCGGCATTTTATCGACCTTGTGGCCGCAGCCAGCGCAGGTTTTAGAGCTGGCAAACCACTGATCGATTTTGACCAGATGCTTGCCTTGGGCTGCTGCCTTGTACACCAGCTTTTGGATCAGGCTGTGCCAACTGGCATCTGCAATATGTTTTGCCAGCTTGCGGTTTTTCAGCATGTTTTTGACTTTCAGCGTCTCAACCACCACCGCTTGGTTGTCGTCAATGAATTGTCGAGACAGCTTGTGCTGGAAATCAGCACGGGCATTGGCCAGGCGCTCGTGCGCCTTGGCAAGGGTTAGCCGTGCTTTCGCACGGCCCTTGCTGCCTTTCTGGCAGCGGGAGAGCGCTTTCTGCTTGCGGCGCAGGTTGGTGCGCGCACGCTTGAGAAAGCGGGGATTGGGGGTTTTATGACCCTCCGAGTCGATGGCGAGGTGTATCAGCCCCATGTCCACACCCAGCACGGCGTCCACTGTTTGCAGCGGTGCCGGGGCTTCCTCTCCGTCATCGACCAGCACCGAGGCGTAGTATTTGCCGGTGGTGGTGCGGGTTAAGGTGATGCTTTTCAGCGTACCGGTGATCTCACGGTGAAGGCGCGCCTTGATAGACGTGAGTTTTGGTATCTTGATCTCGCCTTCACCGAGCTTGATGCCGGTGCAGTGATAGCTCGATTGTTTGCCGTGCTTGCGCTTGAACCTGGGGTAACGGGCTTTTAACTGGGGGTTAAAGAAGTTCTGGAAGGCCCGATCCAGGTTAATGCACGCTTGCTGCAGCGCAATCGAGTCAAAATCCTTGAGCCAGTGATACTTACGGGACTTCTTCGCCACCGCTAGCAGCGGCTTGAGATCTTTTTTGGCGCGGAGCTTGGTGCCATGCCGTTTATACTGTGTGCTGATGATATGCAATGCCTTGTTGTACACAAACCGCACCGCGCCGAACTGGGCGTTCAAGAACGCTGCCTGTTCAGGGGTCGGGTAGAGACGTACTTTCGTGGCTTTCAGCATGGTATGGGGCTATTAAAGCTGTATATCTATCCATTATAAGTGGCGAAGGGCAAAGATCAAACCCTGCAGCGCTATCGCACTGCCCGCTTATATCCCCGCCCGACTGGGCGAGGGTTTACGCGGAGTTTTGCTAAAATTGTATTACGCTAATAGAGGTTTCTGTTACTTAATGTCACAATTAGGCATTGGCTAGGTTCAGGCAAGGTTGCGCGCATATTGTCCAATTTTTTGATAAATTGGTGGTTCGTAAAATAATTAGGGCTGACTTACTGGGTAAAAAGTTAGTGAGTGTTAGCAGAAAACAGGTAACTGGCGTGTCAAGTGTCTACTTTTTCAAAAACGATGGATATAAAAGTAATAGTAGACGAGGGGGCGCATGGAAGATGTTGATAAAATTGATATTCACGCGTTACGTTCATAAAGCTTGTTTTTCTGGAACAGGGCTTTATGAAACGCATGTCCAGTAAATTTAATCCAAGCAAGCTTATGATGCTTGGTTCATTGAAAAGTCGGCTATTGCTGGGGCTTTCTTGTGCATTGCTTTTACTAGCGGCTCTGGTGCTGGGGATGGCATGGCAGGTAGGAAAAACCATGGTTCAAGAAACCAATATGGCCCATCTACGCTACGAAGCTAACCTAATTGCAGATGAAATCACTCAGCAAATTGATCACCGGTTTCAGGCCCTGGAGAGGCTCAGCGATGTTATTGGCGTATCCAATAATGCGCAATGGCTAAGTCATCAGCTAGGTAGAAATGATGCGTTGCTGGCATGGTTTGATGCCGTGGTTATCAGCGATACACAGGGCCGGATTTTATCAGATTGGCCTGTTGTGCAGGGACGTGCAGGGCTTGAAACCCAAGAACTTGAATATTTTAAAACGCTAAAGGGCACACGCAGGCCCTATGTCAGTGAGCCGTTTGTTGGCCGTGCCAGTGATATACCAATGGTGTTAATTAGCGTTCCCCGTTTTGATAACGCCGGTCAGTTCGCGGGGTTTATAGGAGGGGTGGTCAGTTTAGACAGCAGTGGGTTGTTTAATCGCTTGGCCACTATCCGATTAGGTAGCAAAGGGTATGCCGCTGTTGTTACCGCCACCGGTAAGGTGCTTTATCACCCCGATCGATCCTTAATCAATAACGCAGACTTTGACTCTAAAGCGAGCCCTTTGCTTGATTTAGCGCTGGACGGCTGGCAAGGCGATGGCGTGGGTAGGCTGTTGGATGGCCGTATGGGTCTGCAGTCGTATTCACAAGTATGGCCTGCTAGCTGGGTAGTAGGGCTCTATTTGCCCACAGAACAAGCTCAACTGCCGCTGTCTGGCTTCATACACAAGCTGGGGTGGATTTGGGTCGTCATCGCACTGTTAATGATGCCCGGTTTATGGTGGCTACTTGCGCGTATATTAGCACCTCTTAATCAGCTAGAAGCGCAGATTGGGGATGTAGGGCTTGGGCGTCGTGCTTACGTTGATCTTGAAACAAATATGCAGGAACTTGAGCAAGTAGCCACTACCTTTAATCGCGTTGAGGGAGAGCGACAGCAGCTTGTTGGTCATCTTCAAGAACGGGAAGCATTTTTAGATTCTGTATTAAATGCATCGCCGCAAGGCATGTTTGTGGCTGATTTTGGTGGCAACATTACCTACATGAACCCCGCCCTGTTAGATGTGTTGGGTATTAGCGCTAACATGCCGATGGAAGCATGGCTTGATCAGATTCATATTGATGATCGTTCCGGCGCGAAAGATATGTGGATGCATAGCTTAAAAACTGGCAATGACTACGTGCGTCAACTGCGCTTTATTCGCAGCGACAAAGAGATGCTATGGCTAGATATACATGCTCGTGTGGTCATGCTTACCCAGGGCGGGCATTCGCTTGGTTTAGTAGGCGTGGTGAAAGATATTACCGAACGCCGCGAGCAAGAGGCGCTGCAACGTTGGGAAGCCGAGCACGACCCCTTAACCGGTTTGCTGAATCGGCGAGGTTTTGAGCGCCGCCTTGAAGAAGCCTTTGCTGATTTCCAGAAAACCAGCACGCCCTCGGCGCTGCTGCTGTTTGATCTAGATCACTTCAAACCGATTAACGATGAAGGCGGGCACGCCCTAGGCGATGAAATGCTGCGCCGTATCGCCCAGGTCGTTGCGTGGGAAGTTCGCCGCAGCGACCACGTAGCGCGCCAAGGGGGCGATGAGTTCGGTGTGTTGCTGCCTAGCTGTACCCTAGGCCAGGCAGAGCGTATCGCTGAATCGTTACGTCAGGCAGTCAGCGAGGTATCCGTTGTTCATGAGGGCAAAGAGTACACGGTGACGCTAAGTATCGGGGTCACCTGCTTCGACGAGACCGACACCACCGTAGACGCGGCTCTTTCCCGTGCGGATGCAGCCAGCTACGATGCCAAAGGCAAAGGGCGTGACAGTGTCGTGGTTAAACTGCCAAAGGCACCAGACCCTATGGCCCTGTTTGAGTAAAGCGTACAAATCCTCGTTAGGGTAAGCCGCAGTCGGTCGACAAATCTTGGGCAACGGTAGAATATAAGCATCTGCTTATTCGATTGAGAGTGCTTTTGTGAGCCTACTTGACATTTTTTCCCGCACGCTAGATATCACGCTGCCTGTGTTTGCCATGGTGTTTGTAGGCATTGGCCTGAAGCGGCTAAAGTGGATTGACAGCGGGTTTGTTTCCACCGCATCAGCACTGGTTTTTAAAGCAACGCTGCCCACGCTCATTTTTTTAAGTCTCATCAAAGCAGACCTAAGCGTTGCCTTAGACGTGCCCTTATTACTGTTTTTTGCCGCCGCCACGCTTGGCCAGTTCTTTATTAGCTGGGTGTGGGCTAGCTATCGCGTGCCCAAGGCCGACCGCGGTATTTATGTGCAGGGTGCGTTCCGTGGTAACTGCGGTATTGTTGGGTTGGCACTGGCCGCAGGGATGTATGGTAACTACGGACTTTCTACCGGCAGTCTCCTGCTTGGTGTAGTTATTATGATGTATAACGTCCTTTCGGTAGTGGCGTTGGCGGCTTATCAGCCCGGCCAATCAACAGACTGGCGTAGCCTGTTAAAGCATATCGTTACTAATCCCCTGATTATCTCTGTACTTGCTGCGCTACCGTTTACGGCATTTTCGATTCCGCTTCCCCGCTGGTTAGTTACCTCAGGGGATTACTTCGCCTCGTTAACCTTACCGCTAGCATTGATCTGTGTAGGCGCGACGCTGTCGGTGACTACTATGCGCAGCGGCAGCCAAACAGCGTTAAGCGCCAGTAGCATGAAAATGATTGTGCTGCCGTTACTTGCCACGCTAGCGGCATGGATGCTCGGCTTCTCTGGGGCACAATTAGGGCTGTTATTCTTATTCTTCGCCAGCCCAACCGCCTCCGCGAGCTTTGTCATGGTAAAAGCGATGAATGGCAACGTAGCACTGGCCGCTAATATCATCGCTATCACCACCTTAATGGCCAGCATAACCGTCACCGCCGGTATCTTTGTGCTGCGCCTTTTAGGCTGGATTTGAACACTGCGGTTGGCTGGCCCTTACCAACACGCTATACTATGCGCCCCATAAGTCCCTGTAGCTCAGTAGGATAGAGCAGCCGCCTCCTAAGCGGCAGGTCGCAGGTTCGACTCCTGCCAGGGACGCCAGTAAAATCAACAGTTTAGATAAGTATTGGCTTGGTGTTTTCGCTGCATTTTCTGTTTGGTCCCCACAAAAAACGCTCGCTATAGCATTGTATCAGCACCACGCCAGATGCCCATCCCCAGCACATCAGCCACCTACATTCTCGCGGTCGGGCATGGCCGTCCAGTAGTGGGAATCCGCCACTATAATCTCTGATTTAGTGGTCGGTGGATGTCAAAGAATCAGTTTGTCGTCGTTCGGGTGGTGGCTTTGTATCACGCGAGCGTTAGAAGGTTTCCCATTGATCATCGGCTGGAACAGTATGTCGCCTGTCTGTAGATGGTTGCGTTTGTGGTAGGGCGTAACTTTGCATACGTTGGACGTTAGCGCGGGGAAGAGTTCCTTGCGCTTTGTCGACTTTAAAAAAGATGACGGCTTCCGCTAAGTCTCGCGCTTGATCTTCCATAGAAGCAGAGGCCGTGGCTGTTTGCTCCACCAGTGAGGCATTCTGCTGGGTGACTTCATCCATTTGGTTAATCGCGATGCTCATTTGGTCGATCGCTGAGGTTTGCTCGTCAGACGCGCGACTCACTTCTTCCATTAACCCCGAAACGCTGTCGATATTCTTTACGATCTGCGCCATGGAGTCGCCAACCGCTGTGACTAGCGCGCTGCCTTGTTCCACTACCTGATTGTTTTCAAGAATCAGATGCTGGATTTGTTTGGCTGCATCGGCACTACGCTGTGCGAGATTTCTTACTTCTTGAGCGACAACAGCAAATCCGCGCCCTTGCTCACCCGCTCTGGCAGCTTCCACCGAGGCATTAAGCGCCAAAATATTAGTTTGAAACGCGATGCCATCAATTAACTCCACAATGCCGCTAATTTTCTCTGAGCTTGCATTTAGCTCGTTCATTTTACTAATAGCATCTCTAACTTTCTCACCACCGTAACCTGCAGAGCGGCTAGCCGCATGTGCTAACTGATTAGCCTCGCCAGTGTGCTGGGTGTTATTTTTCACCGTTGCAGCGACCTGCTCCATGCTGGCAGCCGTTTCTTGTAGGCTGGAAGCTTGCTCTTCAGTACGCTGTGAGAGATCCACGTTACCTGATGATATTTGTCCAGAAGCCGTAGAAATAGCCTCTGCAGATGTCTGAATATGACTAATTAATCCTTGGAGTTTGCTTTGCATATCCCCAAGTTCACTGAGCATATCGCCAATTTCATCCTGATGGGTGAGCTTAACGGTTTGGGTTAAGTCGCCTTCTGCCATCGCGTGGAAGTGTTGGCGAGCTTGGGCAAGTGGCTGAAGAATACGCTGAATTAATATCCAGCTTAATAACCCTGCCAAGATTACAGCAACCGCTAATGCCCCGATCATTACATTACGCATGAATGCAGCATGCTCTGCTGCATTTTCATAAGCTGACTGAGCCTCGCGTTCTTCAAAGTGAATGATGTCGTCGAGCGTTGCGTTGAGTGTCCGGTAAGCAGGCAGTGCTTGCGTAAACGCAATTTCATTGGCGTTGTCGTAATCGCCTAATGCGTAAAAGGGCAGGGCAGTATTAACAGCATCTTGCAAGCGATGATAGTGCTGTTGGAACTGCTCGGTGAGTGCCTCATCCGCTGAGGATAAACGTTGTGAGACATACGTTTGCCAAAGGCTATTAATCTGCTGTTCATTATCCTGAATATTATCACTATGCAGTTGCACCGGGTGGTCGTGTAAGGCGCTGACGGCTAAGCCTGGATCGTGCTGCCCCGCTAAAGAAAGCTCTAACAGCATATCTTTTGCACGCTCATTCAAAGAGGCAATTTGCTGTGTGTTTTTGAGATTAGTTTGATAAATCGTGTCAACAGCTTGGTTCGAAGAAGTCATCCCGCTAAAGCCTAATGCCCCAATAACCAACATAAATACCAGCATAATCACCATCATAACAATCAAGCGTAGTTTAATGGTCATTCGAAATATGTGGTTAAGCATGTGACACCTCGAAAACAGCCGTTACGGTTAAGCCCATCAGCAAGGCCTTAAGAATGTATTACTTTATATTGCTAAATGTTATGAGTAAATTACAAAAAAGACGGTTGGCTAACAATGAAACTTAGACTTTAGGAGAGTGTCGTTCTTTAGCTGGCTCCTTCTATTTCAACAGCTGTACTGTTGCGGCCCTCTTTTTTGACCTGGTAAAGCAAGGCATCAGTCATCGATAAGCACGTATCCATCGTACTCGTATTGGTAATCGCACAAATACCAATACTGACCGTACAATAGAGCGAATTTGCACTGTTGATGAGCATAGGCGTTACGGCAAGTTGCTGGTGCAGGCGGCTTGCAACATGGGTAGCTTCTGACGGACTGGTTCTCGGCAGCATGACCATAAATTCGTCACCGCCCCACCGGCAAATAACGTCGTACTGACGAAACACCCGACGACACAGCTCTATGAAACGTACCATGACGTGATCGCCGCTCTGATGACCATATGTATCGTTAATATTTTTGAAGTTATCTAAGTCAATCAGCATTAATGCACCCGAAGGGGCCCCACGCTGAATCATGGCCACTTCTTGTTGAAAACGTTCTTCAAAAGCACGGCGATTTAGCGAGCCTGTTAATGAATCGATGGAAGATAACTCCTCTAACTCCTGGCGCGTTGTTTGCAATTCACGAATTAACGCTTCCTGTATGCGATGACTGCGCATTAACTCCATGTGGGCCATAACTTGGTTGGCTAATGCCTGAAGGGCGAAATGTTGGCGTTGTGTCAGCTCGCGAGGTTCATAATCCAGTGCGCATAGCGTTCCCAATGGATAACCGTCTTTGCTTTTTAGCAGCGCACCCGCATAAAAACGCAAGTGAGGCTCTCCTGTAACCAAGGGATTGTTAGCAAATCGGGCGTCTTGCGTGGTATCCGGTACGACAAAAACTCCGGGCTGTAAAATGGCATGCGCACAAATCGAGATGTCACGCGGGGTTTCTTGAACGCCTAGCCCTTTTTCAGATTTAAACCATTGCCGATCACGGTCAATAAAATTAACCACGGCAATGGGGGTGTCGCAGATCAATGAGACTGCTTCGACAATCTCATCAAACGCGTCGTCCCGTTGCGTGTCGAGAATTTGATAATCTGCAAGTGCCTTAAGACGACGCGTCTCGTAATCATCTGCGTCAAGCGTTGGCCTATGCGTCATAAGTAATCAATGCTCCCGATTAGGCGATTAAGCCCCTCAAAAGCCGTAGCGTTGAGAGCGCCTTTACGCATATCGTCGCCATGGCATAAGTAATCTTGGCATGGGTTGTCCATATCAGTTCCTTCTACAACCGTTTTACATTTGTAGGGTGATTCGCTATGTAATAGTTATAAAACAACCAGATAAGATTCACTGAACACGTGCCATGGCGGGGCACATAGTGGTAAAAATGAACATAAATCAATTATACGGCTAACGTTTATTGTACGCGATACTCGTTTCGTATCCTTTTTGTATAATTATGTTGTTCGCTTTTCCTAGTGATCTTTTTTCTCAAGAGCTTCGCGCTTCGACCAAGAGAGCAGTTGGCTTGCAGGCATAGGTCTTGCGACGCCATAGCCTTGTACAAAGTCGCAGCCCATTCGCTGCAGTGTTTCAATATGCGCATCGCTCTCAGCACCTTCTGCGACGACTTGCTTGTTAAAGCGCTTGGCTAAATACGTTATGCTTTCAACAATGGCTAGGTCTTCTGGACGCTTAAGCATTCCCATCACAAAGGATTTGTCGATTTTTACCAAGTCGACCGGCAAATTACGCAGGTAGCTCAACGACGAGTAACCCGTACCAAAATCATCGAGGGCAACTTTACAGCCCGTTTCGCGGCATCGGTTTAATATTTGGGTAGCGCTGGGCAAATCGTCTAGTGCCGCTGATTCCAGCACTTCAATACAGATGGAATGCGGAGAGACGTCAGGGTGCCTAGATAACGTGTCCCGCAAAGTGTCAATGAACTGTTCATGCACAAGCGATTGAGGGGTCAGATTAATGCTAACGTCAATGTCTAACCTCTCTTTTTGCCATGCCGACAGCTGTGTCAGTGATCCTTCCATGACCCAGGCATCCAGTGCCAACTCAGTATCGGTACCACTGATGAGAGGTAAGAATTGATCAGGCATGACTAAGCCGCGCTTTGGGTGGTTCCAGCGAATGAGGGCTTCTACGCCGAGCAGTTTAAGTGAACGTGCATCAATTTGAGGTTGGAAATATAGCTCAAATTGACCTGTGTTAAGGGCTTGAGAGATTTCATTACGCACTGTCTGTTGTGCTTTTAGCTTTTTCTCATGGTCAGGATCAAAGAAAGCAAATGTATTTCCCCCCTGTAGTTTTGCTTGATACATGGCTTGGTCTGCGTGGCGTAGTAGCGTATCAGGGTCAGCGTCATCCAGCGGGAACAATGTAATCCCTAGGCTTACGTTCACCACCACTGGGGATGATTCGAGTCCGTTCGGCTGCTCCAGCACGAAGCTTTTAGTGATCGCACGCAACTGCTCTGGTTTACCATTCATATCGTGAAGAAGCAGAGCAAACTCATCGCCGCCTAAGCGTGCAACAACCCCTTGAGGCCCCACTCGATCTCTTAATTGCTGGGCAACGGATATCAAGACGTTATCTGCAGCTTTATAGCCAAACTGTTGATTGATTTTCTTGAAATCATCAAGGTCTAAAACACCAATGGCGAGGGTGTTACCGTCGTTAACGTGTGCGATCGCTTCACGTATTTTGTTGAGCATTTGATGACGGTTAGGTAGCAACGTAAGCTTATCGAAATGGCTCGCACGGTGTAGCTCTTCGGCATGCTTTTTTAGCCGCGTCATGTCCGAGAAGATAGCCACATGATGGGTGATGTCTCCTTGGGCGTTACGAATCAAGGAAAGTGACAATGACTCATACAGTAGTTCACCGTTTTTACGTCGATTGATGAGTTCACCACGCCAGCTCCCATTGTTTAATAAGGACTGCCACATGTCCTGGTAAAATGCTTGGGTATGACAGCCTGAGGAGAGAAAGCTGGGCTGATGGTTTAAAACGTCGCCTCGGGTATACCCCGTCATAAGCTCAAAGGCACGATTCACATCAACGATTCGATTGTCTTGATCAGTAATCATGATGGCGTTTTGGCTGTCAGAAAAGATCCTTGCTGAGAGTTCGAGTCGTTTATGTGCCTCGTCGTGTTGAACACGCAGGCGTAGCGAGCTGATGAGTTGGCCTAAGTTGCGTAAAAACGAGGCAAGCTCCTCCATGAGACATGCCTGATACCCGCCGGGGCGGTTCGCCAGACCAATCATGGCGATCAATGTACCATTATCAGTGACGGGAATGCCGATGAAAGCATTAAGAGGAGGGTGGCCTTTAGGCAGGCCGCCACGTCGTGGGTCTTGGTCAGGAGCGTTAGCAATTAGCATCTCTCCCGTTTGTAACACGTGACCAAAAAGTGATGCTTGCTTACTAAATACTATTCCGCCCTGAGATGCTTTTTCAAACAGCCGGCGTGAGGCATGATCCCAGCTGATATCCGTAATGGCATGAGTTTTTAGAAAAGGTGTGTTTTTGTCATCGTATAATACTTCACCGATAAAACCTGAGTCGCTCTCAGTCAGCGCTACTAGCTCGGCCAGTGCATCTGAAAATGCTTGTGACAAGTCATGCTCAGCAATAAAAGACGTCTGTAAGTGGGTAATTAATCGCTCAAGTCGCTGCTGTCGGTCCAGGCGTCGCTCATTTTTTTTGAGCGGCGTAATATCTTGAATGGTTCCTGCTATTTGCGTGGTTTCCTTACCAACAGTAACGGGAACTCCTGTGACGCGCACCCACGTAGGTAGTCCTTTATCTTTGTGCGCTAGGCGTAACTCAAGATCAAAAGGCACCTGCTGATTAGCTGCTTTCGCCAAACTAGTTTCCAGCTGACGTTGATCTTCAGCAGTGTACACACTGATACCGTTTGCTTTGTCATGAGAGTAGTCAGGGGCAACGCCATACAACGTATAGACGACGTCGTTCCACCATGTGGCACCTGAGGCAATATCCAACTCCCAAAGCCCTAGGCCTGATGTGGTCACTATTCGCTCTTGGCAGTGCAACCGATGTAGCTCAAGACGCTGTATCACCAGATCTGCCAGCGTTGCCAAATGTGTCCGCTGTGCTTGGCTGAAAACTCTTGTTTTCGTATCTAAAATACATAGCGTTCCTAGGCTATAACCTTCACGAGACACCAGCGGTGCGCCGAGGTAGTAACGAATATGAGGTGGACCCGTCACCAGGGGATTATCGACAAAACGCGTGTCCTGGGTGGCATCCGTTATTTCAAAGATGCCTTCTCCGCACAAAGCATGTGCACAAAAAGAGATATCACGGGGTGTCTCTTTAAACGTTAAACCATGGTGGCTTTTGAACCACTGACACTCTTCATCTACAAAGCTCACTAGGACGTACGGAGCGTCGTAAAGATTCGCGACCATTGACGTAATACGTTCTAACATCGTGTCTTGATGCCGATCGTTCATTGTACAGTGCCATAACGCTTTCAAGCGCTCCGGCTCATCATGAGGTGTAGGAGGAGGGTGGATTTTCATCACTTGGCTTCCCGTGATGTAACTGTCATCGAGGCTGGTAACGTAAATGGCTGACTCGTCAGGTCACTGCTCTCCCCAGCGAGTGCTGAAATTTCAAGTGTTAATTCAGAGCCATTAGGGGTAGTGCGGAACGCGCGGATCGCATTCAATAGCTGGTGGGTTTCTTGTTCCAGTGTTTGGGTCGCCCTATTAGTAGACTGCAGCTGCTCGGCCGTACGCTGAACGCCTTGCTCCATGATGTTGATGGCGCTTCCTATTTGTGTAATGCCACTGCTTTGTCTTTGAGAGGCAGCGCTTATTTCACTCATAAAATTGTTAACTCGCTGGCTAGCCTGCATAACACGTTCAATAATCTGCTCAGTGGCTTCCACGAATTTCACACCTGCTGCAATTTCGTCGTTAGACGTATTAATTAATTGGTGAATCTCTTTCGCCGCATCTGAAGAGCATTTTGCAAGACCGCGTACTTCGCTCGCGACAACAGCAAAACCCTTACCATGAACACCCGCACGGGCGGCCTCTATCGAGGCATTGAGGGCTAAAATATTCGTTTGAAAGGCAATGGAATCAATTAAAGCGAGGGTGTCATCCATATGCTTAGCGCTTTCGGTAATCGCTTTCATGTGCTGAACGACCTGTCCCATGCTGTCGCCTGCGTTTTGCACTTCCTGCATATTAGTCGTTGCGAGGTTGCTGGCTTGTTGCGCATTTTCAGCATTTTGCTTAACGGTGACCGTCAACTGTTCAGTGCTGGCAGCGGTTTCTTGTACTGAAGAGGCCAGCTCATCACTGCTCTGGGCAATGAAGGCGTTGCTTTGACGAATATCGGCCACCGAGGGATTGACCTGGTTGATACCATCATTGACATCGCTGACGATGGCACTTAAGCCTTTTCGCATCGTGACCAGTGCATCGACAAGGCGATCAAAGTCATCATTTTGGCGGGGTGGTACGTCGGCGGCCAGATTGCCAGCCGCCACCTGAAGGACAAACGCGCGAGACGTTTCAACCATCTGACGCACTTTACACCACACGCTTAAGCCTAGCCCAGCTACCACGGTAAGCAGTAGCCCTCCGATGACTAACTGAGAAAGATCTTGAGAAAGCTGCCACTGATTAAACGTTAACCACCCAATAGAAAGACTAGCAATAAGCGTTAGTAAACGCGTTTGCAGGGTAGCCGATCTCCACTGACAGCGACCCAAAAACGCGAACGGATGGCGACGGCGTATTTGACCACGATATAGAGTGAAGTTTTTCCCTTGGCCGTTCTTCCAAGCGTGGTAAATTTTTTCTGCATACTGCACTTCTGCGGCGGAGGGCTTGGTACGCAGGGAGGCATAACCGACGATGTGGCCGTTTTCTTGGATAGCCATTGCATTGGCGCGTACCCAATAATGGTCGCCATCTTTACGCCGGTTTTTGACCAGGCCAGACCAAGGCTTGCCTTGCTGTATGGTCTCCCAAAAGTCTTTAAACGCCGCTGGTGGCATATCAGGATGACGGACTAGGTTGTGGTTTTCGCCCAGTAACTCTTCGAGACTAAATCCACTAACCTGCACAAACGCTGGGTTGGCGTAGGTGATCTCTCCTTTCAAATTGGTGCGAGAGATCAGAAGATCGTCTTCAGCGTAAGCATACTCAATATAAGTGATGGGCAAGTTAGTACGCATGGCAGCCCCTTGGATATCTGATGAGCTAGGAATGTACCAATTGGCAAAAAACTAAGGTGTTACAAACTATATCAGCTGCAGCGGTATTTTTATTATTTTAAATTATAAGTATATAACAAATATTAGCTTTTATTAAGTTAGGTAAAGTTAATAAATTAATAATATTAGTGGCTTATAGGATTAATTGGGTTGGCGGCAAAGATTGCTTGCGACCTCATTTCGGCCCTGTCAACTGAGCAGCAATTCTAGGGTGGCGTTTTTGAGTCTATCTATTTTGTTGCCTTATTATGACAAAACTATTACTCAAGTCTTTTTCAACTCCTCAAGCGACAAATTTTTCTGTTCACTACCTCAACATTCCCAGCTTGTAGGCGCTAGCACAACAGCCAACTTTAAAGACCGCTATTTCAATGCGAATCTGCGCCCGCTGTTTGAAGGTGCGCCCCCAGGCTGGTTACTTGATCATCCACCCCTTAATCCGCAGGGTGCCCACACCGACCAAGGTGTGGGGTGAATGCGGTGCGGGGCGTCAGCCCCGCTGATTTTGGATGTACTGGGCAACGACTTCCAGTGGCGCTCCGCCGCACGATCCCACGAAGTACGACCGGCTCCAAAGCACTGGTTTGGTGTAGGCACCCCGCAGGTCGCTGAACTCCGCTCGCATCCGCCGTGACGTGACCGCCTTCAAGGAATTGACCAGCTTCGTGAGTTGTACCTTGGGGGGGTACTCGACCAGCAGATGCACGTGATCACTTTCACCATGGCACTCACGAAGCTCGGCCTCGAAGTCAGCGCAAACTTCGCCAGCAATCTGCTGAAAGGCCTCATGGTGAAGCTCACCAAGAATCTTCCGACGGTACTTGGTTACGAACACGATGTGAGCGTGAAGCAGGTAAGCACTGTGTCGCGCCTTATTGATTTTGTACATACTGAATGTTGAACTATGCTCAATTAGCCGATTATGATTGACTATAAGTTACCACACACTGAGTTTGCCATGAAGGTCCTGAAAGCCTACCGATTCAAGCTGAAGCCAACACCGGAAGCAGAAGCGCTGCTCTACCGTATGGCGAGGTGTGGACGGTTGGCGTACAACAAGTCCCTTGAAATAATGCTCGACATCGTCCGAAAAGAACTCGCGTTCGAGGGTGACCGCAAGTCGTTGTACAAGGCCCTCAATGATCTAGCCCCTAAGGAGCGCATCGCTCTGGCTAAGCGTTTACCGAGCGCAGCGGGCCTGAACAAACAACTGACACAGTGGAAAAAAGCGCCAGAACTGATCTTTCTGAAAGAGGCTTACACGGACAACCTTCAGCAGCGTCAACGCGACCTGCGAGACAAGGCCATCAAGGATTGGTGCTCAGGGAAGCGAGGGTTCCCAGTTTTCAGGACCAAGCGCATCGCGCATCACTCGACCATGCGCTTCGTCAACTTCCCCAAGTATTGCGCCCTCGATCAACGCCGCATCAAGCTGCCCAACAAGCTGGGCTGGGTGCGTATGTACCAGTCCCGCGTCATCGACGGTGAGCCTCGCAACGCCACCGTCTCACTCGATGCGTGTGGCAACTGGCACGTCGCTATTATGTGTGCAGTCGATGTCAAGCCGACCCGTGTACCTGACCAAGGCGCAGTCGGCGTCGACATGGGGATTGCCAAGAACATGACGCTGAGCGATGGCACTACGTTCTCCGGGGTGCGTAGCTTCGCTGCCTCAAAGGACCAACTGGCGGCTTCCCAACGCAAACTGAAGCACAAGGAACGCGGCTCCGCTAACTGGAAAAAACAGAAGCGCAAGATTGCGCGTATTCACCAGCGTATTGCCGATATACGGCGCGACTATCAACACAAGGCAACGACGACGATCTGCAATAACCACGCCATGGTCGCTGTCGAAGACCTCCGAGTCGCCAACATGTCGAAGTCTGCAAGGGGTACGGTTACCCAACCGGGACGTAATGTCCGGCAAAAGTCAGGACTGAACCGCTCGATCCTCGACCAAGGTTGGTACGAGATTCGGCGCCAGCTTGCGTACAAGATGGCATGGACTGGGGGCCTGTTTGTGGCGGTACCACCGCACCACACGAGCCAGACCTGCCCAGCCTGCTTTTACAAGTCGGCAGACAACCGCAAGACGCAGGCGAGTTTTCTTTGCACGCACTGTGGCTACGCCGAAAACGCTGATGTCGTAGGAGCTATCAACGTGCTTCACCGAGGCCTCGACCTGCTCGAAGCCTCGAACCAGTCAGACCTGATCAGGGCGGGACGACGCCCGTAGCGCCTGTGAAGTGAGCGGTGCAGTAGGGCCGCCAGCAGCAGGAACCAGACCACCGGGCGACCAGTGGCCACCCGAAAGGGAATCCTCTTCCTGAGTCGCGGCAGCGCGAAGGGAAGGGAGGACGTCAACTAATTATCCATAATGCCGCCTCAGGTAGGGCACTTCTGAGTTGTGCTGCTGTTATTTTAAGAGCGTGAGGCGGCATACTTTCAAGAAGTAGTGCTGTTGAAAGGCCCTTTATTGATAGCTGATAGGGCCGCATTTGTGTCCAGGATTGCTGCCCTGATGCCGGTCACTCCCATTGCTTCCAGCCGTGCGGTATGCATTTTGCAATAGGCGTTGGCATTGGCTCGGGTGTCGAATAGATAGATACCGCCTGCCTGTTTCTGGTCTGCATCTTCTGTCCAGATTTTCCAAATAAGGCCTGGTTCCTGGTTGATACTTTCGGCCAGCGCTGACATGGCGTTGGCCATTTCGTCACCGAAAGGGCCATCAAAAGGGAAATGAACTTGTAATATGACGGACATACTGCCTCCTGTAAAAAATATTGACGGTGAAGTATGGAAGTTTTCACTGTTAGTTTAATTGTGTTTTTAACCACCTGTGCAAGATCTATGCTCCGAGTTCAAGTGAAGCTTTCGCTTTAAGCTCAGTTAACCTGCAAAAAGCTTAGGCACGCCGATGAATGGATAGGCGTGCCTGGTTGCATCCAGCGTGACCGCTCTCACGTGGTCAGTACGATCCTCCCCTGTGCCCGTGCCACAGTTTCGGCACGTGTAAGCGCGTGGCTGGCGATGTCGAAGCGGCCTGCCTCTTGGGCTAGACCCGCACGCAGCCGGTGAAGCTCGGCGAGGTACCAGCGCTCGCCGCTCGCCCGGACAATCGCGAAAGCCTGACGTAAAGAGTGCATCCCAGCGACTGGGTCGCCCATTTTCCCTGCTACCTCTGCGGCTAGCCCGTGGCAGAAGGGTAGCGTGATCCTGACGCCCATCGCACTGAAGGCCGAGAGACCCTTCGCAATCCGCGAGGCCCCAGTTGTGTCGCCGGACATTGCCTGCGCCCAGCCTGCCAGCATTTCGCCTGCGTCGCCCCAAACGGGCACCGCCTCAGTCCGGCACAGAGCGACTAACGCTTCTGCCCGGTCACGGGTTAGTTCAATATCGCTACGTAGACGGGCGCAGACCGCCCCGCACCAGAGCATCTGGGCGCGCCCGAAGGCGGCGCCCAAACGGTCTGCGCGCGCACTGCCAGCGATGAGGTGCCGCTCAGCCTCTGCCGAGGCGCCGGTTAATTCGGCGACACAGGCCGCGTACTGGTGACATACAACCTCTGGGTCTTCACCGAAGAGTACATTACCGTCTTGCTCGGCATGGCGTGGCGCGATCTCTAGCACGGCGGCGATTTCTGCTGCACAGGCCGGTAGGGCGCCGGTGAAAAAACGGGTCTGTCCGACGGCATTATGGGCTACCATCGCCATATGGGCCGGGGCCTGCCCCGCGAGTGCCTGCAGTCCAAGCGCGAGATCTTCGGCACGGGTCAGTTCAGCACGCGTCAGGTGATCATTCCAGAGCCCTGCAAGAACTGGAATCGTTGTGGCTGGATCGCCGACTTCGGCAGCTAGTTGCCCCGCGCGACGGTAGACCTCCCGAAGCTCTTCCGCAGTAAACCCATCCGCGACGATGAGTGCCGCCCCTAGCCCGAGCAGGGCGTCGAGTTCGGTCGCGCGGTCGGCCTCAGGCTTCACCGTACCGATCCCGCTGCCTCGAGTTAGCAGATCCCGAGCACGGCGGAACTGTTCGACGGCATCCATGGGGGCGCCGCGCGCCTGCGCACGTCGCCCCGACAGCACACGATAGTGTGCGGCGCGCGGCCAGTCAGCGCCGCGTTCAAAGTGATCGGCCAGCACGGGGGCGATCTCGCCCGCTGCGTGACCGTGGCTGATCTCCAGTCGGAGACCGACCCTTCGGTGCGTGCCTTGCCTGTTCGCTGCCGGCAGCCCATCGTAGAGCGCTTCGTGATGTAGCGCGTGCCGGAAGGCATAGCGTGTGGCCACTGTTCCGTCGGGCCGTTGGCTAAGGCCCGCGCGGGTGATAAATCGTCTGTTCCGCGCGAGATGCTCCAGCTGCCGCTCCGCCGCCTCCACCCCGTCGCGGTTGTCGGCTAGGTCGATGGCAGAAAAGGTCGGTCCCGCCACACTGGCGGTTTCAAGCAAACTGCGCTCCTCGGCCAGCAGTCGGCTGGTGCGTTCGGCCTCGATCAGGATGCGGACACTTGGGGCAATGGCTGCGACCAGCGCCTCGGGTGTGGAGGACAGCTGCCACCCGGCCTCGCCGCGCCGCACCAGGCCTTGCGCCTGCCAAACGTCTGCCGCCGCATCAACGAGCATGGCATGGCCCTCGGTTCGGCGGGCGAGGGCCTGCGCCAAATCGGGAGTAAAGGAGTTGCCCGGGAACCGTTCTGCAAGGTAGCCAGACACTGCCGACTCATCGAGACCGCCAAGGGTGATCAACCTGCAGTTTGGCTGCCGACTCAGCTGACCCAGTGTTATCGCAAGTGTCCCAGCTCGGTCTAATTCGTCATCGCGATAGCTACCCAGAACCAGTAATCGAGCCGGTGTGCGTTGTAGCCCCCAAGCCGCTAGCCAGGCTAGCGTGCTAGGATCTGCCCAGTGCAGATCTTCTAGCACGAGAACTCCAGGGCGGCCACGGGTCAGCCGTTCCATCAGCGCCGAGAATTCCCGCAGCATTGAGTTGTGGCGAGTACGGTCCAGCGCTTCCGCCTCCAAGCGATGCCCGGGTTGTTGCTTGACCCAAGAGGGTGCGATGAGTGGCAGAAGTCGTACCAGCGTGGCCCCCTCAGGCCCGGCCATGAGTTGCGTCAACACATCCATCAACAGCCCGTAGGGTTCGCGTGCGCCAGGGTGCGCAATGGCCTGTCCCCTGGCAATCCACAGCGGCGTGCGCTGGGATAAACTAGCCTCAAATGCTTCCAGAAGGCATGTCTTGCCGGCTCCTGCTTCGCCTGAAATCAACGCCATTGCCCGTCGACCACTCCTGGCGGCAGCGGCCCTTTCACTTAGGGCTTTCAGCTCCTTATCCCGTCCGATGCAGAACACTGTCGACGCCGCCACAAGATCCTTAGGCGCATCGCCGACCAGCGGGATCGGACGCGTCAGCCGGTAGCCTCGCCGGCCCACGGTTTCGATTAGCCCGGTGTCCTGGGCGTTGTTGTCCAGCATCCGGCGCAATTCGCGGATGCATTGTTTGGGTCCCGCCTCGTTACCAGGGCCGTTGCCCCATATCATGCGCCGCAAATCAGCCGTGCTGACCACTTCGCCTTGCTGTTCTATCAGTGCCACCAGAACGGACAGTGTCTTGGGGCGTAGGCGCATCTGTACTTCACCGCACAGCAGGACGCCTTCGCATAGGTTTACCTCGATATCTTCCGAAATCATGTCGTAGGGGGCCTCAAGACTTACTGCCGGAAGCCATAGCGCACGAATGGTGGCCGCCGTTAGGTAAAGGGCATAAGGGAGTTAGTAGAGCGCAAATTATACCCATATTGCACCTTAATTGAACTTTACATTTGTTTGTTTGCAATCATAAATGGGCTATCTTCGCTTTCGAAGCAATCCAAGCAGCAAGTGCATAACAGACGAGGGACAGGCACATGACAGCGTACAGACTCCATCACAGAACGGCCCGCCAGTTTCGGCCTGGCCTTTCGGTCTGCGCCATGGCTTTTGCCCTCGCTGTCCCCGTTACAGCGCAGGCTCAGGATCAGGCGCAGCAGTTCTGCGTGGCCGACCCGGCGGCAGTAACGGCCCGTGCGTCCATTACGCCACCCGACAAGCCGCTGCCTGAGGCGCTGGTCCACGCCCTCGACGCTGCCGCTCGCGGGGCATTGGACGGAGCCGCTGCGCCGGGAGTGATTGCCGGCGTTGTCACACCCGAGGGTAGGTGGAGCGGTGCTTGGGGCGTCGCGGACCCCGAAACCGATGCTGCGATGGAAGTCGGCATGCACACGCGGATCGGATCGATCACCAAGACCTTCACCGGCACCGCCCTGATGCAGTTGGCCGAGGCTGACAAGCTATCGCTCGACGATAAGATCGACCAGTATGTGTCCGGCGTTCCCAACGGCGACATCATCACTCTGCGCCATCTGGCTAGCATGACCAGCGGCCTGCTGAGCTATACACAGGCGGATCCTTTCCTTGATCTGTTCTTCGCAGACCCTAGCTTGCACTATTCTCCGCAGGATCTGCTTGATTTTGCCTTCCCCGGCTCGCCGATCTTTGCGCCGGGGGAGAAGTTCAATTACTCGAACACCAATACTGTGCTGCTGGGCCTCGTGATCGAACAGGTGACCGGGCAAGATATCGACAATGTCTTTACTTCGATGATCCTGGACCCGCTGGGCCTGACAGAGACCACCGGTCCTGACGGTGCTGCCCTCATGCCAGAACCTTATCCGCAGGGATTTACCCTGCAAGGCGATGCTGCCACGCCGGATGCGCCCTCGAACGCGACGCATTGGGATCCTTCCTGGGGATGGACAGCGGGCGGAATGATCTCGACCCTCGACGACCTGCTGGTTTATGGACGCTCCCTCGGCACAGGCAAAGGCCTGTTGAGCGCTGAGGCGCAGCAGGAGCGTCTGCGGTCCTTCCCCGAGCCGGCGGGCTACGGCATCGCCATGGGGTGCGTCGACGGTTGGGTCGGCCACACGGGTGAGCTGCCCGGTTACAACACGACGGTGTTCTACGACACAACGACTGACACAACGGTAGTCGTACAGGCCAACAGCGATATCCCTTCGGGCGATTGCGGGGATGAGGACGTGCTGCCGGACAACCCCGTTGACCTTGCGTGCAGCTCGCCCGCTAGTCGCGTGTTTGAAGCGTTATCCGTTGCCCTCGGGCATCCGTTTTCGATGACACCGACGGCTTCTGCAGAGTGAAGGCGTTGACATTGCAGTTCCGCCACAGCTGTTCTTCAGCCCTCCGCTTGGGTGCCCTTGCACTACTTTGCGCCTGTTTTGCGAGGCCGGCCTTGTCGCAGGGCTTGCCGGACGTCGACCGCATCCTCTCCGAGCAGACCGTGATCCTGCAACGCTATGAACCGCCGCCTCAGGTGGGCAGTGTCGCCATTGGCGTGCAGGACGAGCGCGACAAGATTGACCTAGAACGCGCCAAAAGCATCCGTTTTCGCCTAACCTCGGTGCGCGTTGATGGGGCGCGGACCCTACCGTTGTCGACGTTGACGCCGATCTGGCAGGGCCGGATCGGTGCCGAGATCACGCTGGCTGATCTTTACCGCATGGCAGACGCCGTTGATGCGGCCTATCTTGCCGCGGGCTATTTTTCCAAGACAGTGGTGCCGGTGCAGGATTTTTCTGACGGACAGATCCGGCTGCAGGTATTCGAAGGCTATGTCGACCGCATCGAGATCAACAGTCATATTCCTGGCATCGAGACCCGGCTGGCCCCCTACCTGCAACGTATTCTCGACATGCACCCGATCCGGGTAAAGGTGGCCGAACGCGAGCTGTTGTTGATGAGTGACCTTGCCGGACTGTCGATTGAAGGCACTTTTGTGCGCCCAGAAGGCGCGACGGGTGGCGGGGTGCTGCGCCTGGAGATCGGACAAGATCGCAGCGCAGGAATGATCGGGCTCGACAATCTGGGATCCGACACCGTTGGCCCATTACAAATGGCCGGTGTGGTGACCTTTAACGATGTCCTGAGCCGGTTCGAGACCACCAATTTGACCGGTGTCATCACACCGCAACACCCTGACCGGATGACCTTGCTTCAAATGATGCAAAGCTATCCGCTCGGATCGAACGGCCTTAACGCGGGCTACAGTTTTGTTTACCTGCGCCAACACCCCGACGGGGGAGCCGGCGCGCCGGACATCGATGTGACATCCGCTATGGGCACGGCGTTTTTGTCCTATCCGTTTCTGCGGACGCTGGAGCGGTCGCTCTGGGGGCAGGCTGAACTGACGGTGCGCAACGATGATGTGGACGTTCTTGGCTCGGCCGCCGCACGTAGCCGGTTCCGCTGGGCGACGAATTCACTGCAATATAGCCAGAGCTTTGAGACATCCGAGATCAACCTCGAAGGGGCGGTGAATATCGGCACGGCCTCAGATATCGATATGGGCACGGTGCCGGGCGACTTCCGCTTTGTTACCACCGAACTGGGCTACACACAGGCTTTCAGCGAGACGACGACAATGACGCTGCAGGCTCGCGGCCAATATTCTGGCAGGCCCCTGCCGGGTGCTGTCCAGTTCGGCGTCGGCGGCGAGACTTATGGGTTGGCCTTCGACAGCGGTACCATCTCTGGCGACAACGGTGCGGCGGCCTCGGCTCAGGTGAACCAAGAGGTCGATGCCGGACTGGCATTCCTGCCCACTCTCTCAACCTCGGCCTTCGTGGATTATGGCGCGGTCTGGTCCGAAGATGTACCTGGACACATGTATCTTGGCTCCTATGGAGTGGGCCTTGGTGGGACGTTCGGGGAACGGCTGAATTTCCAGGTTATCGGTGCGCTTCCTTGGACCCGTTCAAATAGAGTGGACGACAAGGGGGGCAAGCTAATTTTCCAGCTGGCAATGCCATTCTAATCCGGCAGGAGGCATCGCCTCGCCCATCGCGCCATCCATCCCACAGGAGACCCTGATATGACCACACCGAAAGCCGCACGCCCCCTTCTGAGGTCGGCCTTGGGCGTTCTAAGCGCTGCCGCCGCGTTGCTTGCACTCAATGCCCCGCTCCATGCGGAGACGCTGCCGACCATTGCCTTGCCGGACCCGGCGGTTTCTCCTGCGCGGGCGAACCTGCTGCCGGTGCCGCAGGCGCGGATCGATAAGGCAGTCGCCTCGTTGGATGAGCAGGTGCAGGATATGTTGGAGCGGACCGGAGTACCGGGCCTCGCCGTTGCTGTGGTGCATGGGGAAGAGACACTGCTGATGCGCGGCTGGGGGCTGCGAGCGGAGGGCGCTGATGCACAGGTTGATGCGGATACAGTCTTTCTGCTCGCTTCGTTGTCTAAATCTGTCGGAGCCACTGTGGTGGCCACGCAGGTCACCGATGGGATCGTCAGTTGGGACGATCCGGTTCGCAACCACTTGCCGTGGTTTGACTTGGGCGATCCGTGGGTCAGCAATCATGTCACCATCGGGGATCTCTATGCGCACCGCTCGGGCCTGCCGGATCACGCTGGTGATGATCTCGAGGATGTGGGCTATGACCGCCGCGCGGTGCTGGAACGGCTGGCGCAGCTGCCCATGGGGCGGTTCAGGGCCGATTACGCCTATACGAACTTCGGCCTGACTGCTGCGGCAGAAGCGGTAGCCGCCGCGACCGGCAAGGACTGGTCCACGCTCTCGGAAGAGGCGCTTTATGGTCCGCTCGGTATGGAAGTGACCAGTTCGCGCCACTCGGATTACATGGCGCGCGACAATCGCGCCGCGAGTCATGTGCCGGATGCCAACGGCTTCCGAGTGGCAGACCTGCGCCAGCCTGATGCGCAAAGTCCGGCCGGCGGGGTGAGTTCCAGCGCGCGAGACATGGCGAAATGGATGAAACTGGTGCTCTCCAGCGGGCGTTTTGAAGGGGAGCAACTGATTGCGTCCGAAGCTCTTGTGCCCGCACTTTCGCCGCATGTCATCAGCGGACATCCAAGTGACGCGGCCGATAGGGCTGGCACCTATGGCTACGGCTTTGGTGTTGGCGTACGTCCCACCGGGCGCATTGTGCTAAGCCATTCTGGTGCCTTCGCGTTTGGCGCGGCGACTGCCTATTCGATGCTGCCGGACCTAGGGCTTGGGATCATCGTGCTGACCAATGCCAGTCCCACAGGTCTCCCCGAAGCGCTGGCTGCCAGCTTTCTTGATCGCGCAGAGTTTGGTGTGGAACAGCGCGACTGGCTGTCGGCATACGGGCCGCGCATCGAACCGCTCTCTGCCCCAGTCGGGAAGCTAGTGGGCGTGACACCCCCGGTTGAGCCCTCCGAGGCCCGGCCTGCCGAAGCTTATACTGGGGACTATGACAATGCCTATTTCGGGGTGGCTAAGGTGCGTGAGACCGCTGATGGTTTGGTGCTCGAGATTGGCCCTGCACCACAACGCCTTCGGTTGACCCATTGGGACGGCGATCGCTTTGTCGCCTTCCCGGTGACAGAGAACCAACCTGAGGGCTCGATTTCACAGGTTGAGTTCACCATGGGCGCGGATAGGCAAGCAGAAATGATGACCGTTGAACACCTGAACGAGGCGGGCCTTGGAGGATTCCACCGGCCATGACGCAGCCCAGCTGAGTGCTGGATCAACTGCGTGGACCGTGTTGCTATCAGACCGTTGGGTAGTTATCAGGGCTCAGCACCATCTCTAAAGGGCACATAAGCATCTGTTACAAACTTTGAGCTACCATGAGAGACTGTGCATTATCATTTGATACAAGATACGCTGGAGGTGTTTTGATCAGTAAGTGACTTTTATAGAAAAATTTTTCAATGAGTTATAAAAATAATGAATAATATTCCGTTGTTTGGCTTACAAAAATACATATGGTGGTTACCCTCAGCTTCACTGGTGTTCTTTGCTACAATTTTACTGGCAGCTGAAGTGAAGCCCGTTCCTGGCACTTTTGCTCCTTCACAAGATGAGGCTCCCATATTGATGATGGATACTCAGGAAGGACGCCGTTTTATTAGCCGTGACGACATCGAATCCTTGCCCCTTTATGCTACAAGTTTTCAGCATTTCAAAGGGTTGCATGGGAATTTTGCAGGCGTATGGCTGAATGATTTGCTCTCTGCTCAAAATATTGATGAAACGGCAACGCTTCGTTTCATCGCTCATGACGATTACAGCGTTTTTATAAATTTAGAAGATCGTCTCAAGCGAGATTATCTTCTCGTTACCCGCCTCGACGGAGCGCCTCTAACGCTGACTGACTTTGGTCCCATGTTGCTAATTGTCCCGGCTGAGGCAGAATCTGTTCAAGCTGGAACAGCCGACATGACCCATTGGATCTGGTCAATTCGAGATATCATCGTCCAATGAAGTTGGGGATTGTCAAGTCAATAGGCTGGAAGCTGGGATTAGCTTTCATTCTGGTAACGGGTACTTTTGCTATTGCAATGTCGTTATATGGTTTACATGTTCGTCAGCAAATGGGTTCTAATTATACCTCGCTGGTAGCAGTAATTGTACGCTCGCAGACGCATGCCGTTATGTTTCGAAACGCTTTGGAGGATTTACGCGATAGTCCTAGAAATCCTGACGTATTTAGTCGACTGGAGAATCTTTTATGGCGAATACCACAACATATTGATGGAATCAGTTTTAGCCTACAGACAAATCAGCTTTCAGAATCAGATTATCATGCCTCTTTGGCTAGGTTACAGGATATTAGGGAGCGTCTGTATGAGATGCGCCAGCAGCTCGATGGAATTATCTTAGGCGATTCAACCGAAAAGTTTCTGCGTGATGGCCAAGTGATCGAAAACGACTTGGCTCAGATTTACAGCGCCTTTGAAGGAATGGTGCATTCAGAAGCAGCTAAGCAGCGCATTGTCATGAAACGACTGGGGCGCACCATATCGGTGCTGGCTTTCATGACCTTGATACTGATAGTAGGACTTCTAATTTCATTAATTAGACTTAAACGCGAACACCAAAAAGTTAAGCGTCTCAGTCAGTTTGATGAACTCACAAAATTAGGCAATCGTCGCTACTTGCTGAGCTTTGCAGAACGTTTTTGTAAACATAGCCAGCGCTCTGGTAGTCCTCTGGGTTTAATTCTTATAGATATTGACCATTTCAAATATGTCAATGATACATTTGGCCATCCTGCCGGTGATCAAATACTTCAGGTTCTTGCGGGAGTGCTAAAAGATGAAGCTCGCAAAATAGATGTGTTAGCTCGAATTGGAGGTGAAGAGTTCTGTATATTAATACCAGATACAGATATTGATGGCGCCATGCAGCTAGCAGAACGACTGCGCAAAAAGACGAGCAATCTAACACAAAAACAATTGGGCGTTGACACCTCAGTTACAATAAGTCTAGGAGTAGCGATAGCATGCAAAAACGAAGCTACTTTTAAGTATCTTTATGCACGTGCAGACAAAGCCTTATATCAAGCGAAAATGCATGGTCGCAACCGGATAGAATTCGGTTAGGGAAATGTGTAGAGATGGAGGGGAGGGCGTCAAAGGAGTTGCACTCAGATTTTTCGTCCAGGGCCTCAAAATTTAGCTCACCCACTCGGGCCGTTGATCGGCAAACAGCTCTTTAGAGGGAGAATGATTTATTGGGCTATCTATGCTTCCAGCAGGTATAAACACTAATCCAAAATCTTCTAAACTAGTCGGCAAGCCAGATCCACAAACACTACAGAAAGTTTTTCTATGCAAACTATTGGGATGATGATAAGTATTTATTTTATCAAATCCGCTGACCCATTTTATCTTCTCTTCTTTAAAGAAAATATTTGCTGCACGTGATGATCCTGTACCTTTCTGGCAACGCTTGCAGTTACAGAGAACAAACGAATCGTATTCCCCTTCAACTTCATAAACAACGCGTCCACATAGGCAAGACCCAGTTACTTTATCCAAAATGCCCCCTAAAAATAAATAGTATTAACATACATTATTAGCCTTAAGTATCGGCCTATAGGTATGTATCAGGTATGGATCGATACTATACACTTAAAAAATTATTCCTCTTACAAAATAGCATTTTCAAGTAGATTATCAACAGTAATAAGCCAAGAGCCATCACCCTGCCTTATTCCCTGCTTTTTTATCTTCTTACTGAAATTCACATCATGAAATAAACGCCACTTCACTGCGACGGCAGCCAGACAGAGTCAATAGCTTTAGCGCATTGGCTGCCGGGAGACTCAGCACAGCGGTAGTTGCTTTGCCTGCATTATCGGTGCGCGTGCCATCTACTGCTTGCCATCCTGGCGTAATGCTGAAAGTTGAAAGTGAGTGGCGTTGACGCCACAAGCAGCTTTAGGTTGATGGCTTGCATAAGCTTTTGCCAGTACGTCGGCTTTCACTCAGCTCTTAAAATAGCGGCCTATAAGGCTAATTTACTTGAGGATTAGCGTTGACTTATGCAGGCTGGGTCTGTAATTATAAAAAATAATTAATATTCCAATAAAAATTCGATTATGGGAGTAGGTGTGTCTGCATGCCGAAATACAGCCGTCATTTTCGGCCTACTAGCCAGCTTTTCCTGCTTTCAGAGCTATAACCAACCTGTTTATGCTGATAGCTGGGATGATTTCGCTGCACAGCTGTTATGCGGTGATGGAGAAAGCTGCTCCTCCTCGCAAAACATAGCCCCTAGCAATCCACTCATTATTGAAGGCACCGTTCTGCCTGACGATGCTGCTCGCGGTGTTGATGAAGAGCAGGCCTTTTTTATTCAACAAGGCGCTTATTTGAATCAAGCGGGTACGCTGATATCGCTTGAAGACAGCGCCGTGGTTGTGACTTTGCCAGAACGCGGCCAATTAAAAACGGCAAGCGGTACGGCGGTACTGACCGCACCTCGAACGGCCCCCGTTATTATCACTGTCCCAAGCGAAAAAAGAGAATAATGCGTCATTACTTAAAAAACGGGAGGGCTTGGCTTTGGCTGCTCTTCGTGCTCAATATTGCCTATTTAATTTATGAATTAGCGTTTAACAGCCGTTTGGTAGATGCATCGGTTGCTCGCTTAACGAGCGGTGATGTTCGTGCGCTAGAGCTAGAAGGGCGGATACTGTCGGGTATCGGGCTTAGTTTGTTACTACTACGTCTGATTACTTTAAAAAATAAGCAAACCAGCGTATTTATCAAACAGGTAGCGTTGGCGATTGCTATTGGCTTCCCTGTCATGTTTTTTGGTCAGCGCATCTTAGTAGATGTATTAATTGATCGCACTTCTGCCGAGCAACGCATGGATGCTCAGCATCTTCTTCTGATGAAACGGGGGCTTGCTACTAACTCGCTGCAGTTGGAAGGCATTGCGTTCGATGAAGAAGACCTTGATTCACCGCATACGCGCAGTTTTCTTTCTGTATTAGGACTTATGACGTTTGTCTCGCCCGCCTTTGTTGATGACCTCAAGGCGGAGGCAGAGCGCATTATTCATCAAGTCGCGACGAATGAAGCGAGTAAAGAGCTACCAGAAAGCTACCAAGCCTATGAAACGTTACAGGCGTCTATTGGTAATGCCTGGGACGGGTATAAAACGATTTCAGATAATTATTGGTCAGCTCAGCAAGAGATCTCTACTTATGCAGAGCAAGCTTGGCTAGACATGCAAGAAGACTTGTTAAGCCAATGGCAAGATAATCAAGTAGAAGGGAGTGAAGAGGCCTTTACGCGGCAGGTGCTGACCTTGCAGCGAAGTTTGACAACTTACTTTAACGCTCGGCAACGCTGTGAAGATGGCCGTTTTAGAAATGAGTGTATTGTCCGAGTTGAAGAGATCTACCGTGAAGAAGTGGTCGATAACTTAGGGCACTATGTTGCTCCCACCGACTGGTGTTATGCGCCGGAAGTCGTGACCCAGAATGTACGTCGTGGCAATCGCTTTGTTACTGAGCAGCGAACCGTTCAGCGCTGTGAAAACCTTGCTTACGACCATTTGAATGAAAAACTAGCCACCGTGTTAGGTGTGCCTGCTTCTTATGAACATTTTGTGGCGAGTGACACCGCTGCTGCCCAGGTAAGGCAGGCAATGCTAGCGCAGAATGTTGAGCTACCTAGTGCGTGGCGTGCCAATGACCGTGAGGGATTTTTTGAGGCGGTCATTGCAAAGCAGTCTCACGAGGCAGGAGAGCAGGCAGCTCAGGCGATGCAGAAACATTTAGGTGCATCGTTGCCGCTTGATCTGACTGCCGATGCCTTTATTGCCTCTCAGCCAATTCAGGATCAACTGCACGAGGCGTTACAGCCGCGCGATGAGCAGATGATCATCACATTAGACCTGACGCCAGAGCAGTTCAGAGACCAACTGCTATTACCGCATTATTTAGCGTATGCCGAAGCGGAGCGTCAGCGGTTATATGATGACGCCCAACTGCTCGCCAATGGTCAGCCTCGCGAAGAAGAGGGTAAGCAATACGTTCGTGCGCTTATTGTGCCCCCCATTGCCATGGGTTTTTCTCTGTTTTTTGCGTTGGTGAATGCGATTGGCTTAGCTGCAAGCGTTCCTGTGCTGATGGGTTCCAAGCGTCGCTGGTTACCTCATGCTATTAAAGTTGGTGGGCTGGCGGTGGTGATCACTGTGCCCATGCTGAGTAGTGCGGCGGTGACGCAAACCCCCACGTATCGTTACTTTAATGAAGAATTTCAGCGCTCAATGACCACAGGGGGCGCGCTATTTGCCACGTGGGTGATTCACACTCAGCCGGTGATCTATTCAATAGGGCGCTTCGCTACCTACATTGCCCCCCCGCTGGTCAGTGGAGATTCTAATGCCATAGAGCGTCCTAGGGGTGTTGACCAGGAGACGCTTGTTGTTGCTGAGCAAGCCTCGGGAGAAACACTGGCTGAGCCAACCGATTCACCTTCTTCTCCTCTAGAGATTCAAGAAAACGTCAATCAAGGGGCTTTGCCAGATGAGGATAGGCCGTTAAGCGTGGTGCATTTAGATGTTTCGACGCCGCTAGAAAACCAGCTGACTACGTTACTCAACAACACGCCCCACCACGCGGTACTGATTGATGTACAGCAGTTGAGTGACGGTAACTGGGCGATCCATCGATCTCCGGTGATCACTGGCGAAGGTACTTGCCTCACTAACTTCTCAAGAGCAATGGATATTAGCCGAGTAAATAGCCTGCAGTGGCGCGCAGCCCGTCATGGCGACTGTGGTAGCGATGCGATTGCCAAACGCCCCGTTAGTATTCCTCTTGCGGCCGACTTCGCTCGTGTTATCCAGCGAAATGAAGATGGCCTCGCATTATGGGTACATTTTCAACCCACACTGTTGGGTGAAGTTAATTGTCATGCCGTGCGTCGTGAAGCCGACCACATTGCCGATGTGTTAGGGGCTAGCCGTTTTACCGCGGCTGCCAGTACACCACAGGTGCTTAGCTGTTTTGCGCGGCATGAGCGTCAGTACGGCCTTGCTTATTTCGGGCCTGAGCACGGTGAACCTCAAGCAGAAGGGGATAGCCAGCTTCGTCGTATGAACCTGGCAGAGGTTCAGCGCCTGCGTGAGCGGGCCAGGGGAGTCGGCTATCGTCCTCAAGCATTAAGCCTTTCGGGTGCAGCGTTGGAAGGCATTCAAGGGGTGCTTGCGAACGGTGACTGGCTTGTGGTTCATCACAGCCACACCAATACCGACGTATCCACCTTTTCACAAACGCACGATTTACGCTATGGCGTTTTTGGGGCGAGGCAACTGCCAGCCAACTCGGCAGGCCAAACGCTAGATGTGATAGTGACAAGGAACCACGAATGAGCATAAAAAAAGCGCTGACATGGGCGGGAGTCGTCGCAGTAGGGGTAACAACACTTTCTGCTGCGCAGGCTAACGACTTGGTGGTCGAGCCCTTCGCACAATCAGCATTAACAGAAGAGCAAAAGCAAGCCTGGCACTATTACATTGCCCAGGAAAGTGCTCAGTATGGCTGCCAATATGGCGATGATAGCCGCTTACAGGAAGATCCTCGGGGAACTTTACAGGCATTAGCCAATGGCGATGATATGGCTCCGCTCCAGGTGACCTTACGCACATTCTTGTCTGCTGGGGAGAACGTTCAAACGCTGTTAGCACGCAATATGGTGATTGCGAGCATGGAGTGTAACCCTGTCTATTACTTTGATGGGGAGCTAATTGGCCATCCGGTACTGCCGTTTGAAGAGTATCTCGATATTTTGCTTTCTAAGTTAAGGCAAACACCCGAGCTAGGCGCACATATGGAATTTTTGCGGGGTACCAAAGCGGCAGCGATTGATGCGCGTTGGTTCTGGGCATTTTATCTATTGGATGGCGACCACTATCGGTTATTAGGCCAGAACGTTGACACTATTCGACAAGTTGCACGCCTGTTTGTCGGCAGTTTAGGCAACGTGATGGATGAAAACGCGTTTTGGCAGATATACGACAACGTGTTTAGCCAAGGTATCTACGTTGAAAATACCAACGCCTGCCAAGGCGAACAGGCTGAGCCTAATGCCAGCGTTGTGGTTGATAAAAACATTGCTTGGGAAATGGTGGAAGCCTTTTACAGAGAAGAAGGTATTTCAAGCCGGGGCAGTTGGCAGCCAGTCGTTCAGCAAGAGGGCGATGGCTACCAATTGGCTGAATCAACCGCCATCGAAGATCCCATTAATCCCTACTTTAATGTAACGCGCCGCGTCACTATCCGGCCACAGGAGTGCCAGTAAATGTATCTTAAGACCCTATTTGCCGCCGGGGCAATATCGCTGTTTTCACTGCCTACCAGTGCATTCGCCCAGGCTGCCTGCCAAGACGATGAGCGGCTCTATTCGTTTGCTGACTATATCGAAGAGCGGCAGGCAGGCACGTCTGAGCCTTTGCAGTTAACAGTAGCAACGTTTTTAAACCTGACGCCCAGGGCGAGGGAAGTCATTGGTGACAATCTACGCTTACTCGATAGTGAGTGTCGCCCCATGCAAGTCAGCCAAGGTGAGCCGCCATTTCGCATCGAAATGCCTTTCTCGACGCTGTATATGGGCTTTTACGATGCTGTGTTAAGAGGGGATGAAAGAACACAGCAAATCCTGCTCAATAGCTTTCGTGCTGAGCCTGTCGATCCTATGGAGTTCATTAGCTACTTTACGGTGATTGATAGCGGCAACGAAGAGCTAATGGAGCGCTTAGCAAGAAGCGCAGGCATTAATATACATACGGCTTCTTGTAACGATGAAACTAAATACCTGCACTTTGCCGATCTGTATGTGCGCTTTGGTGGAAACGTTTACGGCGAGCATGGCAAAGCCTGGTTTGTTTCAGGAAAGCAGCCTGAAGTTACATCTGTTGGCGATAACTTTACACAACGCTTTTCTAGCCTAACGGGACGCAACTGTCGTGTATCAAAAAACACCGTGCTATCCACTGCAGAGGCAGCAGGAGCTATTACATTTAATATAGGCAATAGTATTACGGATCACTGGCAGTATAAAAGTAGTGCTTATACAGAGCCTTATCAAAAGTGGCTTGAGCAAGGCGCACCCGACGCAGTGCCTGCCAGCCTATTTGATTAACTATAACTTAAAAAAGGGAACCGAATGAAACGTACCTATAAGCCACTGCTTGTAACAGTCCTAGGGTGCGCGCTTTTTTACGGCGGCACTGCGGCAGGCTCAACAGTTGATTGGACACCTCTGCTTGAGTCGTGGGAAGACGGCTGCGCACAGTCTGAAGAGTGGGGCCAACTACGCCGAAATTTGGTGACTTACCCAGAGGGTTCGCTCTACCCGGAGGTTAACGAAATCGTCTTGCCGGATGCTTATAAAGAGAGTCTTGGGGAAATAGAGCTCTTCGAGCGAAATTCAGATTATAGCGGCTACCGTTTAGCAGCCAAAAACGGTGAGTACTACGGTCTGCCAGTTGAAAGCTTTGTTTTTTATCTTGGTAACTCAAATGGCATTAGTGTGCTTTTGATTGAGTTTTCAGCGCCCATTGCTGACGTTCAGGAAAGGCTTTCAAACATTGAGTATACCTTGGTGAGTCATGACAGTGGTTCCTATCAGGCGCAGTTGATGACTGACGAAGAAGCGGATAAAGCCATGCTGATGTGCGATTTAAGCGTTTGAACTCGCGAAGGGGCAGTTACAACGACACTGAACTGACCAAAAGCGAGACATGCCCCGTACTTTTAGTGCGGGGGTAGGATAGCGCAGACGCCCTATAATCCTGGATATATAGACAGCCAGAGGTGCTTTGTGAAACGCCTTCAAGCCTTCAAATAAGAACTGATGCCCAATGGGGAGCAGGTGCGTAAGGCGCAGCAGGCCATGAGCCGCAAGACCACGTTCAGCAACAATTGGAAGAAGGCCAAGGCTCGCGTTCAGAAGGTTCAGGCACGCATCGCCAACGTCCGACGCAACGTCCGCGCCAAATCCGGCCTCTACCGAGCCATCCTCGACCAAGGCTGGCACGAGTTCCGTCGCCAGCTCGACTACAAGCTGGCTTGGCGCGGGACGCATCTGGTCGTTGTTCCACCGCTCAACACCAGCCGCACTTGCCCCGAGTGCGGCTTCGAAGCTAATGCCGATCAGGTCGCGGCCATCAATTTGTTAAGGGCATGGCGCACATCTATAGGGTGAAAGTCCCGAGCAGTGACGTTGGGAGTAGCTGTTAGCCAACACGGCAAGGGTGTCCACCGCAAGTGGAATCTGAAGGATGATCTTGAGCAGAACTCCTGCCAGGGCCATTTAAGTGGCTAGCCCCGTGCGCATTAACTTCGTAAATTCTGCGCCCGCTACACTGCCACTGAACAAATACCCTTGCCCTTCATTACAATGTTGATGGCGTAGAAACTCAAGCTGAGCGGGTGTTTCTACGCCTTCTGCAATCACTTTATAGCCGAAGCTTTCAGCCATAGCGATGACGGCGCTGGCAACCTTGCTGTTGCCATTACGCTCCCTAATGGTGTGGACGAAGGAGCCATCAATTTTGAGCACGTCAATAGGGTACATCAAAAGCTCACTTAGGCTGGATGAGCCCGTGCCAAAGTTATCTACGGCCAGTTGTACTCCCAGTACTTTGAGTTGGTTTAGAATGTCAGTGCTGGTAGTGGTATCTTGAATCAATACTCGCTCGGTGATATCTAGCTGCAGCCAGCCAGGTGCGAGATTAGTTTCATAGAGAATGGTGCGAACTCCGCTTACGAAGTCAGCATGGTAAAACTCGCGAGCTGAGATATTGACTGCCATCGAACTCATGGCTAGCCCTTCATCCTGCCAGTTGCGTGCTTGCAAGCAAGCTTCCCGTAATATCCAGCGACCAATGGGCAGTATCAGGTTGCTCTCTTCAGCGACCGTGATGAAACGCTCAGGTAGTGTTAACCCCCATTCTGGGTGCTGCCAACGTAGTAAGGCCTCAGCCCCAGTGATTGTTTCGGTCTGAAGGTTGATGAGGGGCTGGTAATATACTTCAAACTCTTGTCGTTCCAATGCCTGTTTCAGGCTGTTTTCTATGGATTTCCGTTCAAGTGCCCAGATGTTCATATCTTGCCTAAAAAACTGGAAGTTATTCCGTCCGGCGTGTTTGGCACGGTACATCGCGGTGTCCGCGTTCTTAATCAGCGCTTGTGCAGTGAGGGCGTCGTCGGGATAAACGCTAATGCCAATACTGCTCGTTATCTGCAGATTGTGTTGGCCAATTTGGTATGAGT
Organism: Vreelandella neptunia; assembly: GCF_000712975.1. Lineage (GTDB taxonomy): Bacteria > Pseudomonadota > Gammaproteobacteria > Pseudomonadales > Halomonadaceae > Vreelandella > Vreelandella qaidamensis. The sequence goes on from NZ_JHQL01000003.1 coordinate 209,485, forward strand.
CAGCCACTGATACGAGCAGTTTATGTGCCGTTAAGGCGGCATCTTGCGTACTGCGGCATTCAGTCAATAGCAGGACAAATTCATCTCCACCACTACGACTGACGGTGTCTGAGTGCCTGACACATGCAGATAGCCGTTGCGCCACTGATTGCAGAAGGCTGTCGCCAACAGTATGCCCAAGCGAGTCGTTGATATTTTTGAATTTGTCCAAATCAAGGAACAGTACTGCTAGTGAACTACCTCGCCGCTCAGCCAGGCTAATAGCATGTTCTATACGATCATTAAGCAGTACGCGGTTAGGAAGTTGGGTAAGCGCGTCATGATGAGCGAGATAGGACATATTAATGGCTAGGGCAAGGGCTGCAGTGACATCATGAAAAACGATGACCGCGCCGCTGATCTTGCCGTTGGGTTCTCTAATAGGTGCAGCGGAATCTTCAATTGCTACCGTACTACCGTTACGACGTACTAGCATAGTGCCAGGTACCATGCTGACCGGTACGCTGTGTTTGAGAACTAGACTGACCGGATTCTGACAAGCAGCAGAGCTGTTGTCATGTATCAATGGCATGATCTGCTCTATAGACCTTCCCTGGGCCTGCTCCAGTTTCCACCCTGTCATTTGTTCTGCAGCGAGGTTCATGTAGTCGACATTACCCTGCAGGTCTGAGCAGATGATCGCATCACTGATTGAGTTGAGTGTTAACTCGGCCCGTGAAACGCAGCTTTTTAATAAGTTATTTTTTACCTGCCAGTTGAGTCGTTCAACGACCATTGAGTTACCCTGTGGCTTCTTTAACGTCATGTCATACTCCCTGTAAACAATCAGTATTCGATAAGCCATACTATCGAGCCTGGAAATACCTAGTTCGCTACCTAAGCCCTTCCGTTGATGATTTCGCAAGGTGTAATAGTGTTTAGGCTTTAGGTTGCTGCGGACACTTTGGGTTACTTTAAATAAAGCCGATGGCAGCTTGACTGTGGCTAAAAAGCCACAAAATCCAGGCTAGACGCCTAATTCCTTATCGTCTGTGCGGTGGCGAACATTGCGTGGCTGCTCCTCAATGAACGGCAGGAGTCACTTCTAGTGACGGGTGTCAGAGGCTAGGTAATCTTATTATGACAGGCGCGCCCTCGGTGGTTGGTACCGTCGCCATAGGTGAGGCGATGGACGGAGGGGAGGGCGGAGCAGGAAAGCGAGTCACCCGTGTGATTAAGCGTTAACCAATAAGGAAGACAATGTGCTTATAGCAACGCTAGGCCCTGCAGGCAGCAATCATGAGCTGGTCGCAAATCGCTATCTCAACAGACATGCACCGCAAGGCAACATATCGCTTTATACCGCGTTTGAAGACGCCTTTAAGGCACTGCTCGAACACAAAGTAGATCGCGTTTTACAGTGTACTGCTCACCCTGAGCACGGACACTATGTGGGCCGCTATATGCATCGTGTATTTCCTGTGGATGCGTTCATTGCAGGCAGCAAGCCATTGGCTATCCTTGCACGGGCCGATGTGAAAACTCCCAAAACGTTAGCGCTACAGCCTGCTACGCGCTTTTACACAGATCTTTCGGGTTATTCAGAAATCATCGAAGAGCCGTCGATTGTAAACGTGTCGGAGGGGCTATTGAACGGTGAGTATGACGCGGGGATATGCGCCCAAGAGGTGCAGGCCCAACACCCCCAACAGTTGCGTACCGTTAAAGAGCTAGGACCTGCATTGGATACCTGGGTGATGTTTGGTCGAACTCCGCTGTCGAACGCCAATAGCAGGGTCTATTAAGTTAGGTCGCAATGGGCAACTAGTGCTACACCCAAAAGATGACCAGTAAACCCGCTATCACCAGCAAAGTACGCAGCCAAAAGGCTCGCCGGGCAATCACGCCATACGATATAGCCGATAGCCCAACCGCTACTTTCAACGTATAAAGACCAGCACTGAGCGGCGCGGTAGCTAGCCCAATAATGTCAGGGTTAGCCACCATAGCCAGCGGTATCACATAAAGCCCAATACCCAGCGCCATAGCCTTCAGTGCGACTTTTAGCCAATTTTCTTCCACCATGCCTGCGGCAATAAATACACCGCCACATACCGGCGGTGTGATGGTGGAAAGCAGCGCAAACCAAAAAACAAACAGATGTGCCAGCAAAGGCTCCAGACCCAAGGCGATTAGCGCAGGCCCCGCCACAGAAACACAAATCACGTAAGCAGCGGTAGTAGGTACTTCCATACCCAACACAAGGCAAGCCAGTGCTGTTAAGAGCAAAGCTGGCCATAGCATCTCGCCTGATAATGAAAGAATCCCCGACGTGATTTTAACGCCAAGCCCTGTGAGCGAAAGCACGCCAATCACCAATGAAGCACAAATAATAATGGCCCCAATCATGGCTATTTGCTTGCCAGCGGTAACCACGGCCTCGCCTAAACGAACCCAAAACTGGCGAAATGAGAACGTTAGAGTCACATCAAATAACAGCAGTAACACGCCTGCCAGTACCGCAATGCTTGCTGCATATTGCGGGGTATATCCGCCAACGAAAATGCGCTCAAGCAAAATAGCAAAAGGCACCGCAAAGAAAAGCGAAGTGACGACCACTTCTTTTCTAGTGGGCTGTTCACTTGCCGCGATAGGGCGAAGATCGTGACGTGTGGCATAGGCGTTAATGCCCATCCATACGGTAAAAAAGTATAGCAAGGCAGGTAGTGTCGCCGCCGCCATAATCTGCGTATAAGGTGTGCCCGTCAGCTCCACCATTACAAAAGCACCCGCCCCCATCAGCGGCGGCATAATTTGCCCACCCGACGAAGCCACTGCTTCTACTGCCCCAGCCAACGATTTGGGATACCCCAGTCGACGCATAGTAGGAATGGTAATCGCCCCTGTAGAGGCCACATTCGCCGATGCAGACCCCGAAATAGACCCCATCAGTGCCGAAGAGATCACCGATACCTTCGCGGCACCCCCGGTAAGCCTGCCCGCAAATGCGCTGGCCATATTCATAAAGCCGCGCCCAGCCTCGCCCGCATTAAGTACCGCGCCGAAAATAACAAAGACCGCCACCACGCCAACGCTAACCCCGGTCAGTTTGCCCCACAATCCGCCTTCGGCGATGGTAAGCGTCCCCACAAAGCTCTGCATTGGAAGGCCAGGGTGGCCGAACTGCCCAGGAATATGGTCACCAAACACTGCATAAGCCAAGGCGAGCAGCGCCACGCAGGGAAGCGGCCAGCCAATCGCCCGACGCGCCATTTCCAGCGCCAGAAAGATCAAGAAAACGCCAATGATCATCTGGGTGTCGCCATAGACGAAGCCATACTGGTTCGCCAGCGATGTGCTATTGAACGCGATATACCCACACGCAGCCACGCCTAGGAGAGTCAGTACCCAGCCGCTAATGCGCTGCAGAGGCGTACTTGCTGCGAAGATAAGGATCCACGGCAGAATGAGCGCCATATGAATAGGGCGGCTCACCAATGCCGGTGTGAGGCCATAAAAAATCAAACCGATATGAAAAATAACCGTCATAGCACCCAGCGCCACCCACGCAGGATGGAGCGGAGAGTTAGTCGTCAGCATAACCAGTGCCTTAATGACACGGCCGGCCCTTAAGGCCGGCCAGAAGTAAGGAAGGAAAACCTTCAGCGGAGGCGGTCAGGAAACTCGATGCCAGCCTCATCGTAGTAACGAATGGCGCCAGGGTGTAGGGAACCCGCCATATTCGCGATCATCTCGTGAGAAATCCCTCCCCACCACGCTGTTTCTTCGGCCATCGTCTCACGGCGCTCCCAAAACGTACGCGTTAGCGTATAGGCGGTTTCTTCATCCATATCGGTGGTGGTGTAAGCAATAACGGGTAAAGACGTCGTTTGCACATCCTCATCAATACCCGGGTAGCTTCCTGCAGGAATAGTCTGGCGAGCGGAGCCTGTCTGCTCAATCTGCTCATCAGTCAAGCTCACCAAGCTAATGGGCATGCTTGCGGCTGTTTCGATAACGTTAGGTGTTGGGAAAGAGCTTGCCGTGACAAACGCATCAATTTGGCCGTTTTTCAGCGCATCAGGGCCGCTACCAATCTCAGCATTGGCAATGCGCAAGCTATCCATTAAACCAAACAGCTCCAGATAGCGTTCCGCCTCACGAGCGCCAAAGGTGCCACGGCCAATTAACACATGCTTATCTTCTAATGCGTCTAGTCCCACCACGCCCTCATCGCTATTCACCACAAAATGCATGGTAATGGCAGGGATTGGGAATAGACCACGAATCTCCTCAAAACGAGGGTTAGGCCGTTCAGCAAAGGGGCCTTCGCTAGCGGCCGCCTGGGTCACTAGTGCCGGCGGCGTGGTAAACACATAGTTACCATGGCGTGCCATCACCTCCATCACGTTCTGCACTGAGCCTTGGCTCTCTTCCAGAGTGATAACGATATTGCCATCGGTGCCCGCTTTAATGGCCTCAGAAAGCTCAACGCCCATCTGATAATAAGCGGTTCCCGCCGAAGCGGATTTATAGGTCACACGCGTCTCCGCGTGGGCCGAAAGTGACGCGGCTCCCATGAAGGTAGCAACGGCAGAAAAAAGTAGGCGACGAGTCAGTCCAGACTGGCGAGGAAGCATGGTCTCTCCTTAGAGTGTATCCAGTGTTGCGTTTATTATAGGAATTCAAGTGAGGAAAAAATTTCGAACAATGGTGTTTTTGGCTAAGCCCAATCTCAATATCTGACATCTGAAAAGCCAGTGCAAGTTTTGACGGGTGGTGCCAGTGCTAAGGAACGACTCATGCGTGTATTACATAGATGATTATTGAGACCTTAATGCTGCTGCATTATCTCGCAAGCAGGTAATGCGCTATTAGCAGTGCCAAGAGTTGGGGCACTACTAAAGCGTACTCGAAACATACGCATGTTTAGTTTGTATAAGGCTGACAATGCCCAGGTATTGAGTCGCCGGGCAGTGAAGTAGCAGCCTGCAAGGCGCCGCTAAAGAGTGCGCCACAATCAGCTCTATTTTAGTGGTTGAGAGCTAAGAACCTTCGGCTGAATCCTGAAACTCAACCGCTAGACAGCAAGTTAGCCTAATTTTCGCCATGCCCATCACACGGCTGCTTTGAAGGCATCAGCGGCGCTGCCAATAGCTCTGTTGAAGCCTTACGGAAGCCCATTGCCAGGCGTATTACGCGGATTTTTGTGACGGTATTTCTTAAAAAAGATGTCTTTCTACATTTACTCTTAAACAGAATTAGGTACTATAAGCATCTTCTGAACAATAAAAATTGTAACTAAGAATGCATTAACCATAGGTGCTTACACATTTTTATGTAGGCCTTATTGATTTCGGTCAGCAAAAAAAGCAGTCAATAAGTTGAGGTAATCAAAGCTCCTCATCCCTGCTTTTTTTAATCTGGATGGGGAGTTTTAGCACTAGTAGTGTTCGACAGCTTTTGTTTATACTTCCAATAAAAAATAGCTACGTTTCTATGATGCTTGCATTCGATCATCATACGTTAAACCCCCGAAAATACACCACAATAAAATAGGTAGAGAATTAAATGCCAAACTATTTTTATGCATACCATGGTCCTAAAAATGGCAGTGAATTTTGCTACCACACTGGTTATGGTGTATCAAAAGAGAGCAAGCAGAGCCAAACAAGGCGTGGTGATTTTGTTTTTATAATCCAAAAAAGACCCAGCGTAGATTGCTTCCAATTATGTGGTGTTTTTAAGATAGTGAGTCACTATTATGATGAAGAAAGTGCTCGACCATATAGAATGAAGTTGGAAGACGTTTCAAAACTAACAACGTATATTGATCTTGATGAAGATAAAATAAGTAGGCAGCTGCCTCAGATTAAAGGCGATAAGCGGTGGTCTAATTTTAAAAGACATTTTTGTAGACAAGGCGTTTCATTTCAAAGCAGTCTAAATAAGGCTGTAGTGGATTTGCTGAATACCCTTGTTTTTCCTCGATCATCTACTATTGAAGATAATGAAGAAAAATTTAATCTTGAAGTGGAAAGATCTTTGAATTCATCTGAAAAAGCTAGAGCATTCAGGCTTAAAAAAGCTAATAAAAAGCCTGAGAAATGTGTTGTAGCAATCACTACGTATAAACGCAATCCGGACGTAGTGGCAACTGTATTGCTACGAGCAGGGGGTAAATGTGAAGCCTGTGGCAATGATGCCCCTTTTAAAAAGCGAAAAGATAATACACCCTACCTGGAAGTTCATCACATAGTACGCCTAGCGGATAATGGCGACGACACGGTTGAAAATGCAATAGCACTTTGTCCCAACTGCCATCGCAAACAACATTTCGGATAAAAACGGATATTTGGTAAAAACCATCATGCAGCAGCAAAAGTGGTGGAAGTAACAGCCAGCATGGTACTACTTGGTCAATGTCGATGTTTTAGATTTAACGTCCGTATACGGCAATACCACTACGACCATTATGTTTAATGAAGTACATGCTTTGGTCAGCGGCATTAACGAGCTCAGACGCACTGGCAAACCCTCCATCTTCTAGACAGGCAATACCGATAGAGACAGTCACATGAATTGGACGGTCTTCACACCATGCCATTGGTTGTTTTTGAAGCCGATAGGCAACACGTTGGGCAAATTTTCTGGCTCCGTTTGCGTTTTCTCCAGGTAATATAGCCATAAACTCTTCACCGCCGTAACGGCCTGCAAGGTCGCCATCGCGAACACTTGCATTGAGAAGCTTAGCAAAACTCACCAGCACCCTATCTCCGGCAGCGTGACCAAACTGATCATTGATGGTTTTAAAGTGATCAATATCTATAAATATGATTGAAAGCGCACCATCATCTTCCCGGCATTTCTGAAATCGCTTATCTAACTGCTCCTCTAACCATCCCCGATTGGCGATTCCTGTAAGTGAGTCGGTGCGGCTCCGTGACTCTAGATCGTTTTGTCGCTCAAGGAGTTGGGCCAGTTCTTTTTGCTGTTGATCTAAGCGTGCTCTCAAATCTAGGGTTTGCTCAAACAAAAGTTGCTGAGCCTCTGCCAGTAGCGCTTCATTATCGCGCTGGGTAGGGGCTGTAATATCGAGAATATTGGCTAGGCTGGGAAGCTGTGTCTCAATATTGTTCAGAAGCTCTCCCAGTTCTATATGCTCTACTAACTGGTGGCCTTCCAATTTTCTCATCAGGGTTACCAGCGCTTGTGCTGGCGCTGGTGAGAGCCAAGCATCAGCAATATGCCCAGATAGCCGGATGCATAATTGCTCCGCTGATGTCGCGGAGAAGTCTAGGTGACTTGTCTGAATAGCTTCTGCAATGGTAGTGGGGACTCCCCATTTGGCCGCAAGCCAAGCACCCACAACGGCATGATCACAACCGAATAGCACTTGCTCGTTATGACTCAGCTCAGGATGAAAGACCATCGGCGTTTCATAGACACTCTCCATTTCATCTGGATAAAGAGACTCTAGGGCTAACACCCCAATATCTTGCAAAAGGGCAGCTGTGAAAACGAACCCTTTTTTTGATCGGCACAAGCGATCCGCAAGATAACGTGAGGCGATGGCAGCAATGAGCGAGCGACTCCAAACTCTTTGTAGATATGCATTTGCCCCTTTCTGACGAAATAGGCTGAAGCTAAGGGTGGCTGCTAAGGTAGTGTCTAGCCCAATACAAGCCACCGCTTCTTGGCAGCTACTGATGGGCGGAGCGCTGCGTGCATAGTAGGCACTATTTGCTAACGCCAACAGGCGTGTAGTGAGAACCGGATCGTTCTCAATAGCATCCGCGTAGGCTTTGACATTAGCATGTGGAGATCTTGCAGTGGCGAGAACATTCATAGCGACAGAAGGGAGTGTAGGCAGTGATGCACAGCCTTCGAGATTTTGTCGGATAAAGTCCGGTAGTGGAGAGCTAAGCGATAGTTGAGCACTGTAGTCGGTTGGTTGAATAGCCAGCATAGCAACTCCCTTTTGGTCGTGCGGCTAGTGAGGTAAGTACTTTATAGTTTTTATAATCAAACAGTTGTTTTATAGCATAGGCTATAAGTGCAAAAGAGGGTAGGCAGAGGCAGCACTCTTTTGATGTTTTTGAGTTTGATGCACGCATTATTTAGTAGCGGCGTGAATAGCCGCGTCGATTCATGGGGGAGCAACCGTATCTCCCGTGGTCAGTGTTTGTTCCTATCTGATACAACCGGATAGAATCCCGCATAAGATCGGTCACTATCAGTGATGGCAATGCCACCTGTATTGCCTGCCGTAAGGATAGCGCTCCCGAGCTTCCTGACATGGCAGGGCCTATGATGCAACCTTTCGAAACCCTGACCCTAACCAAGCCCCTACAAACGCTAACGTAAAATATTTGCTGGTTTTAGAGCTTTTTTGTACAACTAGTGGTAGCTTTTGTCTAAGTTTTGGTTTTTAACGATTTGGCTATTGAATTTTATTAGCCCTAAGTTCAGCGGTTGCAACGTAGATGCGACGAGTTTAATGAAGTGCGGTAGCTGGTGAAATTGGTGAGCGTGGTAAGAACGCCAGTTGCTAGCGTCCAAGTTTTATGCTGAGCCAGGGCTTCTGTAAAAGAACTGTCATAAAAAACCATCGTCGTTTAAAGATAAAAGGCATTCTTAACTATGACTTCTCCAAGCTCCCTCTCCGAATTACCAGCATCGACATTACCTGACCTTTTTCCACGCACCGTGATGCTTGCAGGTAGCGATCCCGACGCAACGCGTAGAGAAATCGAGGCCTGCTTTACCGCGACCTTCGACCGCTACGAGTCGCTGTTTACCACCCTGGTCAGCGAAGAATCCTATATTCGCAAGTCAATCCCCTTACGGCATCCACTGATTTTTTACCTCGGGCATACCGCTACCTTCTTCGTCAACAAGCTGGTGCTAGCCAAACTGCTGCCTACGCGGATAGACCCGAATATGGAGTCTATTTTCGCTGTGGGCGTTGATGAAATGAGCTGGGATGACCTCAACGAGGATCACTACGAATGGCCGTCGGTGGATGAGGTCATGGCCTATCGTGGCAAGGTGCGCGCTGCGGTATTGCAGCTGATTCGTGAGTTGCCGCTTTCGCTTCCAATCGGTTGGGACAGCCCCTTCTGGCCGATTGTAATGGGCATCGAGCACGAGCGGATTCACTTGGAAACATCGTCGGTATTGATCCGCCAGCAGCTGCTCCATTTGGTAACCCCTCAGAAAGAGTGGGAGCCGGTGCGTATCAGTGGTGAGCCGCCGGAAAACAGCCTGATTACCGTGCCGGGGGGTGAAGTCACCCTGGGCAAGGATTTCGATGATGCCTTTTACGGCTGGGATAACGAGTACGGCCATCACAAGGCTGAAGTGGACGAATTCAAGGCCAGCCAGTTCCTGGTCAGCAACAGTGAATTTCTCGAATTTGTCGAGGCTGGTGGCTATTTGAGCGATGAATTCTGGTCAGAAGAGGGGCTGGGCTGGCGCAACTTTGCCAAGGCAACGCACCCGACCTTCTGGGTGTGGAAAAACGAGTGGCATCTGCGCCTGATGACCGAAGAAGTGGAAATGCCTTGGGATTGGCCGGTAGAAGTTAACTTTCACGAAGCCAAGGCGTTCTGTCACTGGAAGAGTGCACAGCTCGGCCAGCCGGTGCGCATGCCGACTGAAGATGAGTGGCACCGTCTGGCCGAGGAGGCCGGTGTGTCCGAGCTGGAAAACGATACCCCTGCCAATGCCAACCTGCACCTGGATCACGGTGCTTCTTCCTGCCCGGTGACCCGCTTCCAGCACGGCCAGTGGTTTGACGTGGTGGGTAACGTCTGGCAATGGGTTGAGACGCCGACCTATCCGTTCCCGGGCTTTGATGTTCATCCGCTGTACGATGATTTCACTACGCCGACCTTTGATAACCAGCATAACCTGATCAAAGGTGGTTCGTGGATTTCCTGTGGCAACGAAACGCGCCTCAGCGCCCGATATGCGTTCCGCCGTCACTTCTTCCAGCACGCCGGTTTCCGCTACGTGGTGTCGGATGCCGAAGTCAAGATGCCCAGCGCCTACTATGAAAGCGATGCCCGCATGGCCGAGTACGCTGAGTTCCATTATGGCGATGAGTGGTTCGGGGTTGCCAACTTCCCACAGGCGCTAGCCAACAAGGCGTTGGCCAGCATGGCTGGTCGCCAGAAAGCTCGCTCCCTGGATCTGGGCTGTGCCAGCGGGCGTTCCAGCTTTGAGTTGGCCCGTGAGTTTGAACACGTGGATGGGGTGGATTTCTCGGCTAACTTTATCCGCCAGGGGGTGGAAATGGCCGAGCAGAAAGTGCTGCGCTATACCCGTGTTGAGGAAGGCGAGCTGGTCAGCTATCAGGAACGCACCCTGGCGAGCCTGGGGCTGGAAGATTCAGCGGAGCGCGTCAGCTTCCATCAGGGCGATGCCTGCAACCTCAAGCCGCAGTTCAACCACTATGATCTGGTGCTGGCCGCCAACCTGATTGATCGCCTGTACAAGCCGTCACAGTTTTTGCAGAGCATCCATGAGCGCATCAATGCCGGGGGCATTCTGATGATTGCCTCGCCCTATACCTGGCTTGAAGAGTACACGCCCAAGGAGGAGTGGATTGGCGGCTTCAAGCGCGACGGGGAGAATGTCACTACCCTGGAAGGCCTGAAGGAACTGCTTGAACCTCACTTCCGGATGATCAGCGAGCCTGAAAAGGTGCCCTTTGTGATCAGAGAGACCATGCATAAATATCAGCATAGCCTCTCGGAAGTGACTTTATGGGAGCGTCGCTCCTAGCCTTTGACTGGCTTTTAGCCTACTAAGGATTCAATCGCCCGGTTAATCGACGCCTGTTCGGTTAATCGGGCATATAACACTTCATCAGCCGCTTCAGCGTTGATCAACCCTAGCAAGACCCCCAGCACGGCCCCTCTGTGAACGTTGTCACCGCCCACTTCAGCATTGATCTGCAAGGCTTTCATCGGGTTATCGTGGTGTTTGCATGCCAGATAGAGCACGGCTGGCCAGGCATCGGTGATATAGCAGGCCGTTGATAGCACCCCACCAATCACTTCTCGCTCGGTATGCTGGCTTTTTACCAGAGTAGTCAGTTCACGCTTTGCCAGGCTGCGGGTGGCGTTAAGCAGCGCTTCCTCTATGTGGTCGTCCGTATCTCTGAACAGCAGGTTATCGATCAGCGCCACATAGGCATCACACACGTCCGCCAAGAAGGTGTCCGGGTGGGTCAGGGCGAGATGCTGACGGCAAAGTTTGCGGGTATCCGCTAATGAGGTGCCTTTCAAGCGTTCACCAATGACCAGCGGTGCTATGGTCACCAGCCCGCCAATCGACGGGGTGTCGTGGGTCACGGCGCCACACTGCTTGGGCGACAAACCTTTTTCCAGGTTGGCAAAAAAACCGCGATGGTAGGATTCCGCGTAGGTATCCGGGTGGGCGGGCGTTTCGGCGGTCATCAGCTGGATGTAAGCTTCAAGAAAGGCGTCGCTGTCATAATGCTGATCAGTTTCTGCCATGCTGTGCATCAGGGTTAACGCACAGTGGGCATTCAGGGTGTTGTCACCGGGTTGCATGCCCTGATGATAGTGAACATTCGGGCGATTCCAGTAGCCTTGTTTGCCCTTGAGTATGACGTCGCCGACGATCTCGGGCTGCGGGCTGCCGGAGCGCTTGCGGCCGCCGCTGCTGGTGGAGTGCATCGACATGATCGACGATGGGTGAAACTCAGGCGGCGCTTCAAAGGTGGTGATGCCGTCTGGAAAGGCACGGTCAATATCGTGAACGTTGTAGAACCAGTGGACGGGCATGGCTAATGCATCGCCAATAAACAGGTTCTTGAGTGCAGCGCGTGCTCTTGATAACGCGGTATTTGTCATTAACGTGGCATTTGTCATAAGGGGCCTTTACGTTGGTGAGGACTGGCGGGAGTCTTTGCACTGATAACCTACTATATCGGCTCCTACCCTCGATGACTGTATATGGACATGGCTGTCTAACGGCTGAACTGAAGTTGTTGTTATCGAAAAGCGCGTAATACTCCATCCAAGCGATTGCGTTGGGTGGAGATGGATAGCGCGGCGTCCGCTAGGGCGCCCTATACCTTGCAACCTTACATAAATCTACCTAATCTGTAAGGTATGAAAACCGAACGCGCCTACCAATACCGCTTCTATCCCACGCCCGAGCAGGCAACTTTGCTGGCGCGAACGTTTGGGTGCGTGCGGTATGTCTGGAACGCGGTGCTGCGCTATCGCACCGATGCGTTCTATCAGCGTCAGGAAAAAATCGGCTACAACGATGCCAGCGCGTTTCTCACGCAGCTAAAAAAGCAGCCGGATACCGTTTTTCTGGCCGAGGTCAGTTCGGTGCCACTGCAGCAATGCTTGCGCCACCAACAAACCGCTTTCAAGAATTTCTTTGCCAAGCGGGCGCGGTATCCCAACTTTAAATCCAAAAAGCACCGCCAGTCGGCGACGTTTGCCAGTTCAGCGTTTTCATACCGTGACGGTCAAATCACGCTCGCCAAGTGTCGCGAGCCGTTGAACATACGCTGGAGCCGCGAGCTACCGTCAGCGCCTAGCACCGTGACCGTGTCCAAGGACGCAGCAGGTCGGTATTTCATCAGCTGTCTATGCAAAGTAGACACTGAGACGCTTCCGATCACGCCCAAGATGGTCGGTATCGACCTGGGACTAAAAGACCTGTTCGTGACCAGTGAGGGTCAGCGGGTCAACAATCCGCGTCATACGGCACGCTATGAGAGGAAACTGGCACGGGCACAGCGGCAATTAAGCCGTAAGCAAAAAGGCTCCAACAACCGCGCCAAGGCACGGTTAAAGGTCGCTCGCTGTCACGCCAAGATCGCTGACACGCGACGTGACCACCTGCATAAACTCACCCGCAAGATCGTTAACGAGAACCAAGTGATTGCAGCGGAGAGTTTGCAAGTTAAGAACATGGTCAAAAATCGCCACCTATCAAAAGCCATCAGTGATGTTGGCTGGGGGGAGTTGGTGCGCCAGCTGGACTACAAAGCGGCGTGGGCAGGACGCCAGTTCGTCCAGATCGACCGTTTTTACCCCAGCAGCAAACGCTGCCATGGCTGTGGATTTGTCATGGAATCGCTACCGCTCACTGTTCGCACCTGGGATTGTCCAGGCTGTGGCATCGAAGGTATTGACCGTGACCTCAACGCCGCCCGCAACATTCTGCAAGCAGGCACCGCGCTATTAGCCGGTGCCGAGCGTTGAAGTAACTACCGAGGGGCACTCGGGAATCGACGCCTGTGGAGTTTGTGTAAGACCGGCAGTGCCAAGGCATTGAAGGCAACGAACACCGAAGCAGGAACCAGGAAGGCAACAACCTGGGAATCCGCCACTACAATCTCTGATTTAGTGGTTGGAGGGTGTCAACAGGTATGCTCTTGGCTTGTTGTTATTTTGATTCCTTTAAGGACACCCTCATGCGTTTTCTAAAACCTGTTGCCATTACATCACTGGTTATGATGTTTTCAATTCCCATTTCACTATTGGCGCAGGATGCGCATATTGGCAGCGTGCGAACAGAGTTCAGGTTGATTGGCCCGAACAGTACCATTGAAGTAGAGCGTTTCGATGACCCGAAAGTACAAGGTATTTCCTGTTATCTCTCTTACTCTCAGGTAGGCGGGATTTCCGGCGCAGTGGGTTTGGCTGAAGAAGCCAGTGAAGCGAGTGTTGCCTGTCGGCAAACGGGGGAGGTGATTTTTGACCCTGATGAAGTCGATGAGCAAGAAGTGGTTTTTAATCAGCGCCGCTCGGCTCTTTTCAAAAATATGCGTGTGGTACGTATGCACGATATTGAAACTGAAACCTTTGTGTACTTGACCTACAGCACCAAGCTTGTTGACGGATCGCCAAAGAATGCGATTTCAGCAGTTCACTATGGCGGGTTTTAGGCAGCCCTAGCGGGCATTCCCTAAAGCCTGGGCCCAGTAGGTGGTGAACTGTGAGTCAGCATTCTGAGCACTTGCCATGCCGATTTCTGTGAACGTGGCGTTCATAATGTTGCTGCAATGGCCGGGGCTTTCTAGCCAGCCTTCTACCACGGCGGCAGCCGATAATTGACCAGCTGCAATGTTTTCACCCACCGCTTGCCATGGGTAGCCCTGATTGTTAATGCGCTGCTCTATACCCGAACCGTCAGGAGACGTATGGCTAACGTAGTCATTCTCTGCCATATCTTCGGCGTGTAGTTGAGAAGCCCTTGCAAGCTTACAGTTCCAGCTCAGCGGTTCTGTTGCTGCAAACTGTTGATCGCCGCACTGTCGGGCTTGGCTGCGTGCTTCGTTAACTAACGCCAGCATTTCCTGTTGCTGAGTAGAAAGTCCACACTCTTTATCGGGTGCGTTAGGGGTAGGGCCATCACCAGCCCATGCGCTGGTGATGCCCACTAGCATCAGTGTCATCGCACTAGAAAGCGCCCAATAGGCTGGGCGCTTTGAGGTTATTTTAGCCGCCGAATTTTTCATTTTCACCCAGGTTAGGGGTAGCGTCCTTTTTGAGATTGGCTTTGGTTATTTCATAGAGCTGGAAGGCTTTGCTCTCTTTTGCCTTCCAGTGCTCGCCCATCTGCACGTTAACTTCTAGTAGCGCTACGTCAGGGTCATCTTTTCCCTCTGGGAACCACGCTGCAATAAAGGGGTTCCAGTAACGTTCAATCAGCTCGCGATTATCGATTAGGTTAGCTTTACCCGAAAGCGATACATAAACGCCATCTTCCTGATCGGAAAAGCTAAGGCATACATCGTGATCGCTTTCGGTTTCAAACACCTTTTCGGCACTACGACGTGTGAAAAACCATAGCGTTCCGTCGTAGTCATCTTGAACCAAATGCATGGGGCGTGCTCGTGGTACATCGTTATCTAACGTTACCAACATACCTACCTTAATGTCCTTAATCATCTTCCAGATTTTCTGCTTATGCTCCGGGCTGGACATAGCGTCACACTCCTTATGTATTGAGGACTATTTACGTGTTGAAGGCTAATAATCGCCAACCAACATACTGATTCATCATCGTTGGTAAGAATCTATACGAAAGCTGTTTAAGTGGAGCAGCTTTTTGTACAAATCCTGCTAACAGCCTAGTCACCATTGTCGATGTCAGCAAATTTCTCATGATGTTTCTTCGCTGCTTAAATGGTCACTTAGAAAAACTTCAACCGCCATCAGTGGGTGGCAAAGCGGCAGCACAAGCTGAGAGAGGTGAGGGTGTCAAACAGATGAAAGCCTAGCCTTATTGCGTGTTAGCACTGCTTTTTTTAATAAACGCGGCACGCGCTATCGTTAAGAATTATTAAGGCGGGTTAGTGTGAGCAGTGGGTTCTTAACAATGAAAACTAATCAAGGATTTGATAATGAAATATCCACTAACCCTGTTAGCTGCCGCCGTTGCTGCCACTATCACCAGTACGAGTTATGCGGCGCCGCTGCTCAGTGACCAAGCATTGCTAGTTGATAGCCCAGAACACTTAAGTGCCAATGCCTGGGTGGAAATCTCGCAATCGGCTTTTGAAGGGAACGTTCGTGGTGTTCAGGAACTGCTTGGCGAAGAAGCGGATCTCTGCGCCATTATGAAGGCCGATGCTTATGGTCATGGCATTGCGAATTTAATGCCTTCTGTGATCGCGTTAGGTATTCCTTGTATTGGTGTGGCGAGTAACGAAGAAGCGCGGGTTGTTCGGGCGTCTGGTTTCGATGGGCGTTTAATGCGCGTACGCAGTGCAACACCAGAAGAAGTTCGCGGTGCATTTGATTACAGTATGGAAGAGCTATTCGGGGATATAACCGCCGCTCGGCAAGCATCCAGCGATGCAGCCGAGGCAGGGGTAACACTGCGCTATCATTTGGGCCTGAATGCCGGCGGTATGGGGCGTAACGGCATGGCGCTTGATAGTGAAGCAGGACGCCAGGAAGCGTTAGAGCTTCAAGACTTGGCATCGTTGGAGCTGGTGGGCATCATGACCCACTTCGCGTTTGAAGATGAAGATTTTGTTCGCCAAGGGCTAGAGGCGTTTCACGAGCAAAGTGATTGGTTAATCGAGACGGCTAACCTGGATCGAGATGCGCTAACGCTGCATGCCGCCAATTCATTTGCCACCATGGAAGTGCCTGAAGCACGCCTTGATATGGTGCGCCCAGGTGGCTTGCTGTATGGCGATCTACCTCATTATGAGCAGTTTAAACCGGTGATGTCGTTTCGCACGCGGGTAGCGTCGGTCAACGATTACGCGCAAGGCAGCGGAGTTGGTTACGATAACGTCAGGGTGTTGGAGCGCGATAGCCTGCTGGCGAATTTGCCCGTCGGTTATTCTGACGGCTATCGGCGTGCTTTCAGTGACGCCGCATTTGTACTGGTCAACGGTGAGCGAGTGCCGGTCATGGGAAGAGTGTCGATGAACACGACCATGGTAGACGTGACGGATGTGGAGGGAGTGGCACCGGGTGATGAAGTCGTGCTTTACGGACTCCAGGGTGACGAGCGAATTACCATTGGTGAACTTGAAGACCTCAATAGTGCGTTACTCGCCGACCTTTACACGGTGTGGGGAAACTCAAATCCGAAGGTGTTGCGTCCAAGCGATAGCGAATAAAGTGAAAGTGACATGAATAGCGATAGCGAGTGATTTTTCTAGCAAAGACTGTGACCAATTAGCATGGTTTATCAAGCCACCCCGCTTATTCGAGCGGGGTGGCTTTTTGGCACTGTTTGACTAAGCCAAGCCGCTCAGCGCTATCAATAATTGTGATACCCCGATAACGCTTGTTTATTGTTGTTACCATGCTTATTTAAATCGCTGATAACTGTGAGCAATAGCAGAACAAACGCTGATAATGAGGAATTATTTTGCGCCTGCACTATTCTGGTCCACTGCCTGAGCGCGTCGGTTTTTTATTGCTACCGCGCTTTTCAATGATGGCGTTTTTTTCTGCGGTGGAACCGTTACGAATTGCTAATCGTATTAGTGGTCAAACCTTGTTTGAGTGGACGCTATTTAGCCGTGATGGTGAGCCTGTTACCGCAAGCAATGGCATGACGCTATTAGTCGATCAGCCGATGGGGGGTGGCTTTGATTTGCCCTCGTTGGCGGTGTGTAGCGGTTTTGAGCCTGAGGACCATTTAGACCGGGCGCTCATTTCATGGCTGCACCGGCTTGATCAATCCGGTTGTGCCCTAGGTGGGTTGGACACCGGAGGCTTTATCTTAGCTGCTGCTCAACTATTGAAGGGAGAGAGGATCACCTTGCACTGGGAGAGCTTGCCGGTCTTCCGTGAGCGTTTTCCTACGATTGAAACGTCCGACGAATTATTTGAGATCGGGGAGCGGCGTTTTTCCTGTGCGGGCGGTGCCGCCGCCATGGATATGGCCTTAGCAGTAATCGCTAGACGGCATGGTTCCAAGCTGGCGGTCGATGTTTCTGAACAACTTATTCATGAGCGTTTACGCAGCCGCAGCGACCAACAGCGGATGTCGTTAGCGCAGCGGTTAGGTACCCATAACCGGCGTTTAGTGGAAGCCGTTGCATTAATGGAGAGACATTTAGAAGAGCCCCTTGCAATGGCCGAGATTGCCCGCCGAAGCGGTGTGTCATCTCGTCAGTTGCAGCGACTTTTTGAACAGTACCTAAACGTGTCGCCGCGTCAGTGGTATCAGCAACTTCGCCTTCATCGTGCTCATCGCTTGTTAAATGAAACTGATATGAGTGTTCTTGCCATAGGGGTAGCCTGCGGTTTTAGTTCTAGTTCAAGCTTTGCCAGGGCGTTCCGCGGTCACTTCGGCTGCTCACCGATAGAAGCACGCCAACAGGCCGGTAACTGAGCGTTGAACGATATGGTTGTCGTTTTATGCGTAGGTAATGTCGCTTTGTGTCGTTTCTATTATTGTCTAGTCGTCAAACTTGGTGAGGTATATCGCCAAAAGAGGACACTATAATGAAGAACGCACTCGGTGGTTTGAAGGGCATGTCGGCACTTAGCACCGCAGGATTGGCAGTGTTGGCGTTGGCAGGTCCAGCCGCAGCGGACCTTGATGAAGTAAGGTTTGGCGTCCCCCCCTGGCCAGGTGTCACTGTAAAATCCGAAGTGGCAGCTCAGTTGATGGAGGCGATGGGCTATCAAACAAGTCAGCGCGGTTTGGCGGTAAGCGTGATTCTTGAGGGACTAGCGCGCAACGATGTGGACGTCTATTTGGGCGGCTGGTATCCGGTACAAACCGATATGGTAGAGCCACTGGTTGCTGACGATAAAATTGAAAAATTGGTCTCCAATATCCAGGGGGCGAATTCAGGTCTGGTGGTTCCTCAGTATGTTTACGATGCTGGCGTGACATCGGTGGCCGACCTGGATGCCTACCGTGACCGTTTTGACGGTGAAATTCAGGGCATCGAGGCGGGCACCGGAATTAACACGGCCATTCTGGCGGCTATTGATAATGATATTGTAGGCTTAGGAGATTGGCGTCTGCGTGAAAGCTCCACTGCCGCTATGTTGGCGCAGGCTGAGCAAAAGATGGCGAATGAAGAGTGGGTGACGTTTGTTGGTTGGGAGCCCCACTGGATGAACGTCAGCTTCGACATGGCTTACCTGGATGATGCCGATGAGGCGGGCATCGCTCAAATTGAGAGCACGGTTTGGACCATCGTGCCGGCCATTTTGGCTGAGGAAGATCCCCAGTTGCACCGTTTTCTTTCGCAATATGTAGTGGATATTGAGGATCAAAACGCGTGGGTGCATCACTACAGCTATGAGGATCTTCCGGCTGACGAGGTAGCCTCTGAGTGGATTAGTGCTAATTTAGACACCGTAGAGACATGGCTGGATGGCGTAATGGCTAGAGATGGGCAGCCCGCGATACAGGCGGTGCGTTCGACTTACCAGTAGCTACTATTTTGTGTTAGCCGTTTGTTAAGCGCTTGGCAAAAATCTTGCCAAGCGCTTTGCATTTCAGGCAGGTCAGCGTGGGCATGTAATGCCGCATGAACCATGTTTTTTGCACAGCGATAGCCTACCTGCATACCGCTGTCCCGCCAGGATGCAATGGCTTTTTCAAGCGGTGCGGTTAAAGGGTCGTGCTCAACTGAAAGAACCTCAATCTGCATCTCCGGTGGAAATGTATCGACGTGGTTGCCAATCCACGGGCAGTAGGGGATGAGTGACAAAACATCGTGCCGGCTAAGTAACGGAGCATCGGCTCCCAGTGTTTGCTGATTTAATTTGCCGACCGGCGGATAGATGAGTCCTACCAGTAAAGAACGATGCAATAAAGAGCGATGCAGTAAGGGCGCTAAATCTATAGCTATGCGTCCGCCAGCGCTGTCGCCTACCACTGCGATGGGCTTTGTAGCCTTAGCAACTTTGAGGCACTCTTCTAGCATGTTGCGGTAGCTCGCTTCAGGCGCTAAGCAATAGCTGATACTGATAACGTGGCGCTTTAGCTGCTCTGCAAGGCTTGCTGCAACGCCATGATGGCTGTCGATAGACCCCAGGGTAAATCCTCCCCCGTGAATGTATAGCACTTGGCCAGACTGAGCGGATGCAGGGATAAAGTGTCGGAGGGCTACGCTTTTCCAGGTTTCGTCAGTGATTGTCATGCCTGACGGATTAGGCGGCGCAAACGTTTGGCATAATTGATCGTAACGTTGGCGTGCCACTGCAGGAGAGCCATTTTCGATATCTTTTAAGCCCGCATCGAAGCGGGCGATAAAAGCGTTTATGTCCATTAGCAGCTCCACCAGTAAGTCGTTAGTGCGTTGGTTTGAGGCTGTCTCTCACTGACAATCAGGCGCTGCCGTTAAGCACGCCTGATGTCATCGGGATTGTTAAATCAGCGTCTTTTGCGTCGTGCATCGAGTGTTTCGCGAAATAGCGAAAGTAGTACACCTGCGGTCATCACGAGCACAACAACACTTAGCGGTAAGGCAGCAGCAATAAGTGCCGTTTGCAGTGCGTTCAGGCCACCGGCAACCAACAACACTGCTGCCACTAAGCCAATTACCACGCCCCAGAAAACGCGGAAGCGCCTGGGTGGCTCACTGTCGCCTAGTGACAAAATGGTGGTTAGTACCAAGGTGCCGGAGTCTGAAGAGGTGACAAACCAACTCATCAGCAGGAAGACCATCATGGCGGAGAGTAGCCATCCAAAGGTGCCTCCGCCAACAATGTTATCGGCTGTAGCAAACAGTGCTGAGGGCAGGTTCCAAGCGTTAACCAGCTCGATAATACCGGCGCTACCAGGGCCGCTCGTTGCATATAGCTCCTGATACATGGCGTTGCCGCCAAAGATGATCAGCCAAACAAAAATGATCAGGGTCGGTACTAACAGAACGCCCAATACAAACTCACGCAAAGTGCGGCCCTTGGAAATGCGGGCGATGAACAGCCCGACAAAGGGCGCCCAGGCTAGCCACCAGCCCCAGTAGAAGATTGTCCAACCCTGTTGCCATGCGGTTGCTCCTTCCTCATCTGCGTACCAAAGTCCCATGGGAATGACGTTGATAGCGTAGTCTAGCAAGGTCTCGCCAAACGCCATGATGAGCCACAGCGTGGGCCCGCCAATGAGAAAAACTCCCACTACGACTAACGATACCCAAATATTCATTTCAGAAATAAGTCGAATACCGCCGCGCACACCAGTCACCGCAGAAAGTATTGAGATAATTGAAATGCCTGTAATGAGCATCAGCTGAGTATTTAACCCAGGATCGATACCCATAAGTCGCTCTAAGCCGACAGCCATCTGGCTAACCCCAAGCCCCAGCGACGTAGCTACGCCAAAGACGCAGCCCAGCACACCAAGGATATCGAATAGGTGGCCGATAGGGCCAAAGATGCGTTCACCTATAAAGGGGTAAAGCGCCGAGCGCAGTGCGAGAGGCAACCCTTTACGATAAGCGAAATACGCCAGTGACATACCGACAATGACATAGATGGCCCAGCCGTGAAGACCCCAGTGAAAAACGGTAACGCGTAATGCATCAATAGCGCGTTCATAGCCGATGGCGGTGGCTCCCGCCATGTCCGCATGGGGGTTGTTGGGGTAGCCAAACGCACCGGTATCGTCAAGATAGAAGATTGGCTCAGCGACGCCAAAAAAAAGGATACCAATACCAATCCCCGCAGAGAACAGCATTGCAAACCACGCAAAGTTGCTGAACTCGGGGCGGTTGTCATCAGGGCCAAGCCGTATGCTGCCATAGCGACTGAAAACAATAAAAGCGCATACCACCAGTAATAGCATGACAGTAACTAGATAGTAGCCGCTGAAAGTGCTTTCAATCCAGGCACGTGTTGCTCCAAACACGCTGCCCGCTGTATCTGAACCGAGTCCTGTGAAAAGCACGAAGAGCAGCACTAGGCCGCTAGCGGTTAGCGTCATTCCCTTGTGCATGCCTTGGAAGAAACCGCCTTGTGCTAGCTCAGTTACCATGTAGTCAGTGCTGAGTTCGACCTTAGGTGAACTGTTGTGTGAAGGCGGAGAGGGACAATGGGGGGGAGTTGGCGTAGCGATATTCTTGTCCTCATGGGCCGGACGTCGGGCCGGCGGTCCCGGTGAACCGCCCGGGTTGCGGGCGGTTCATGTTTTTTTCACTGAAGCTTCAACGACGTATAGCGATAGTGCGGTTAGCCAATTCCGGCCAGACCGAAGGCTCAGCTTGAGGTAGAGCCGCAATGGCGTCTTCAATGGGGGCAGGGAAGGGAGCGGGTCGCCCGGTATTGCTATCAATGCCCATCAGCATCTGCTCGCTGGTGGCCAGCAGGTTGCCTGCTTCGTCATGCAGTTTGAAGAAGACATGTAGACGTTTGGTGTCGCGATCCAGCAGGGTTAGCGCCACGCTGAGTGGCTGCCCCTCGTGGGCCTCGCGACGGTAACAAAGATGCGTCTCAAGGGTATAAATCGTGTAGCCGAAGTGCGCGCGGCCTGGAGTATCCAGGCCAATATGCTCCATCAGCGCCTCTACCGCTAGCGAGAATACCCGAGCGTATTCAGCATCGTTCATATGGCCGTTGTAATCGACCCATGCTGAGGCGACGCGGCTTTCTAAAATCACCATCAGATACGTCCTTCCAAGCCTTCGGCTTCGGGCCAATATTTTTGTACCAGGCCGAGTAGCTCCACCAGGAAGTCATCACGGCGGCTGTCAAGCTCGGCCACTGAGCGACCTGCGGCCTGGTGGTTGCAGCCATCTACCACACGATCAATAAGGTCGTTGGTAAGCTCGGGGGCTTCAAGCTTCGTCCAGGGCAGTTTCAGCGCCGGGCCAAACTGCTCCAACATATGACGCATACCTTGTTCTCCCCCCGCGAGATGGAAGGTCAAAAATGTTCCCATCAGCGACCAGCGCAGGCCGCAGCCGTAGACCACCGCGGCGTCTATTTCCTCAGTAGTGGCAACGCCGTCGTTAACCAAGTGCAGCGCTTCGCGCCAAAGCGCTTCCATCAGGCGGTCAGCAATATGCCCCTCAATTTCCCGGCGCACAACCATTGGCCGCATGGCAAGTGCTTGATAGTGGGCCTGGGCACGCGCTAGCTGGTCAGGCACGGTTGCTTCACCGCCAACAAGCTCCACTAATGGCAATAGATAGACGGGATTGAAGGGGTGAGCCACGATAACTCGCCCAGGAGCGTTATGGCAGTCTTGCTGCAAGTCGCTGGGTTTAAAGCCGGATGTGGAAGAACCGATAATAACGTGCTTTTCCGTAGCCGCATCCAGCGCCGCAAGCATTTCGCGCTTAAGCTCAAGCCGCTCAGGTACGTTTTCCTGAATTAAGTCAGCACCAATAACCGCCTCCTCTACGCTATCGACGAACCGTAAGCGTGTTGGGCTGGCGCTTTCTGCTAAGCCAAGACGTTGTAAAGAGGGCCAGGCATTTTCAATAAAGGCATGGGTGCGTGCTGGGGCCTTGGGGTCTGGGTCAAAGGCCACGACATCCCAACCTTGTGCCAAGGCGCGAGCAATCCAGCCATTGCCAATAACGCCGGTTCCTATCACGCTAAGTTGATGGTTCATACGCCACCTCCCGCACTGACAGTCCCGGTTTTGGGATCGCGTAAGGACAAATGGGCGCGAGTCTCTGCGGGGGTCATGATTCGGCCGCCAAGGTTTTCAATCAGCGTGGCGGCATGGTCTACCAGTTGTCCGTTAGTGGCCAGGACACCTTTTTTTAGAAAGAGGTTGTCTTCGAGGCCGACGCGGGCATGGCCGCCTAGTAGTATCGCTTGAGCTGCCATAGGCATCTGATGGCGACCGATGCCGAAGGCTGCCCAATGGGCATCTTCTGGGAGCTTGTTGCGCATCGCCAGCATACTTTCTGTATCGGCTTCAGCGCCCCAGGGAATGCCTAAACAAAGCTGATAAAGAGGGTCACCATCAATCAGGCCTTCTTGTTGTAACTGCCTGGCGAACCAGACATGGCCTAAGTCAAAACACTCTAGCTCTGGTTTAACGCCAGCAGCTTGTACCAAGCGAGCATGCTCGCGTAGCCAGTCGGCAGGATTAACGTAGACCATATCGCCAAAGTTGAGGCTACCGCAGTCTAGGGTGCAGAGTTCGGGCAATAGTTCGCCTACAGGTTCATGGCGTTGGGCAGGCGTCTGGATATCTGTGCCGGGGCCGCCGCGGGTAGGATCTTGGAGGTCGGGAATCCAATCACCGCCACCGCCAGCGGTAATATTCATGACGATATCCACATTCGCTTCGCGTACGCGTTCCATTACTTCGCGAAAGTGATCAAGAGAGTGGCTGATACCGCCGGTGTTAGGGTCCCGTACATGAATATGCGCAACGCTGGCACCCGCTTTCGCGGCGGTAATACAGTCGTTCGCGATCTGTTGGGGCGTGATAGGCACATGGGGATTTTTGCCAGTGGTATCGCCTGCGCCGGTGACAGCACAGGTTAAAATAACGTTGCGGTTCATTGGCCGCTCCTTGACAGTAGCTATGAATAACGTACTTAAGTATGGAGAGATAGCGAGATAGCGATTGTCATTAAGCGACGCTAGATGCACATAAAGCGTCGTTGTTAATTAAACGGAGTTAATGCGATGCATCCTGAGGACTACCAGAAGTACGATGCCACCGGTCTTGCTGAGCTGATTCGCCGTCGAGAGGTAAGCCAGTCAGAGGTGTTTGATGCAGCGGTGGCGGCAATTGAAACGCTTAATCCGTCTCTGCATGCAGTAGTGAGAACACGCTTCGACAAAGCTAAACACGAGTGTGACCAAGTGCTGGAAAGCGCGGTGTTTGCTGGAGTTCCAACGCTAAGTAAAGATTTATTAATGGCTCTAGCTGGCGAGCCGCTGGCGTTTGGCAGCGCCTCGCTGTCAGCGTGGTGCCCTAAAGAAGATTCACTGCTTATTCGGCGTGTGCGTGAGGCTGGGTTAGTGGTGATGGGGCAAACCGCAACGCCGGAGTTAGGGCTAATGGGGATTACGGAACCTAAGGCATTTCCCCACCCGCACAACCCGTGTCGTAAGGGTTATTCTCCTGGCGGCTCAAGCGGTGGTGCCGCAGCGGCGGTCGCCAGCGGGATGGTGCCTATTGCACTGGCAGGCGATGGCGGTGGTTCTATCCGCATTCCTGCCAGTTATTGTGGTTTGTTCGGTTTTAAACCTTCCCGTGGGCGGGTGCCGTTAGCGCCTGCCCACGGAGAAGTATGGCAGGGTGCGGTGATAGAGCATGCTATCACCCGAAGTGTGCGCGATAGTGCGGCGCTGTTAGAGCAGATCAACGGCATGGCACCTTCCGGCCCTTATCCAGTACCTCGTGAAACGGGATATGTGGCGGCGTTGTCATCTTCTGCTAAGCCACTGCGTATCGCCGTGTCGATGGGTAGTTTTTTGAGTCATGGCCTGGGTGCCCAGATAAGTGCAGATATAAAAATAGCCGTTGAAAAATCCGCCAAGGCGCTGACCGAGTTGGGACATGAGGTGGAGTGGTGTGACCCACCAGTGGATGGCGAAGCGTTGGCGGACAGCTATCTGACGCTGTATCTAGGCCATTTAGCCGCTGACCTTCAATGGGTAAGCCAGCAAACCGGCGTGCCGGTGCATCGGCTAGCGATTGAGCCTTCTACCCGCGCTATTGGTAGGCTGGGCGCTAAGCTTTCAGCGCGTGATTACGAGCTGGCTAAGCGCTATTGGCATACGGCCAGCGAGCAGATGAGCCGGTTTCACCAGCGCTATGATGCGTTGGTATTGCCGGTAGCGGCGGATACTGCCCCTGCGATAGGTGAGCTTTATCCTTCTGCCGCCCGTGAGCGGCTAATGTCGTTGTTGGCTGTTCCAGGTGTGCCATCACTGGCATTAAAAGCGGGCATGCTGAAGCGCTTAGCAGTGGATGCGCTTAGCCGCACGCCGTTTACCCAACTAGCGAACCTTACCGGGCAGCCTGCTATGTCAGTGCCTTTTCATGTGGCGGCAAATGGTCTACCGGTTGGTGTGCAAGTGGTGGGGCGCCTTGGTGAAGACAAACAGCTGCTACAGCTGGCGGCTGCCATGGAACAGCATGATGACTGGCAGTGTCAGGTGCGCCAAACATCCTCCCAGGCCCAGCCATCTTTATGAACGTAAGCGGCCAACACTTTTTGGTTTTCGCTGGAAAGATGTTTTTGTAACGTGCTTTGAGAGGCCGCAATACCAGACAACTGCTGATAGGTGTCAAGCTTAGGTAGTTCTGGCAGTTCCTTCACGGCGGTAATGAACGCGCTGTCTAGCGTTGCTATAAAACTCTCTATTATTTTTATGCTGGTAGTCAGCTGCTGCTGGGCGGTGCTGTCTATATCGTGGCAGCTTACCTTGGTGATGATTAGCGCTTGGTAAAGGCGTGTTAGCGCTAAAGCGAGTGACTTATTGCGTTCTGTAGCATGGTAGTAGTGAAGAATAGGGTAGGCGAGGTGTTGCTGGCCTAGCTTTCCGATAGAAGCTTGGAGCGATTGAAGCTGTTGACTGAGGCTTTGAAAGTTGCCGTTGTCATGGGTGGCTTCCAGAATTTGCCAGGGTGTTTCGCCTAGCGCACTGATAGTGAGCGCAATTTGCCGTTTTTCGGTTACATTGGCCACGATGTTCAGCATATAAGTGATGGTCAGTGTGAATAGAAAAAAGCCATTGGCCGCTGCTGCTATTGGCGCAATACGCCAGCTATTTGTGCCAGGCACGAAGTCACCATAGCCCAGTGTGGTAATGGTATAGCCTGCGTAGTAGAGCCTTTCGATAGCGTCTGCGGGTTGTTTTGTTTCTGCATTAACGACCGCTAGTGGCGAGGCAGAAAATAACAGCCACCAGCCCAGTAAAATAACTACTAGCCAAGTGACCATGAGGCCAACGGTCATCCATGGGCCCGTTGAGGCCAGCATTTTGTGATTTGAGCGACGTTGGTGGAGGTAAAGAAGCACTGCCCAAATTTGACTGATAAATCGATTAGTAAAGGGACCTGAACTGGATGCCGACAGCGTTGTTTTAATCGCATCGTAATTACCCAGTATGATAAGGCTGATGCCTAACAACCCGATTACTATATTTACTGTCGTAAGGTTTTCTATCATGAGAACCTCTCTTCCGTGATGGTGTCTCTCTTCCGTGATAACGACATGCTCTGGCTAATTAAAAGGTAACAACGCCTTGCCAATAACGCCAATAAGGCGCTGAAAAACGTGGAGAGGCCACGGTTTTTTTATCGCATGAAACTGGTTAGAACGCTGCCGATATACAGGGTAAACTAGCCGCCCTTTATCTGAAGCGCGGGCGGACATGCATTCAATCCCCACCTCAACAAGCTATGAGCTAACCCAGGCGGGTGACCGCTATTTCGACGGTTTGGTCGATAAGTTCTCGCGTTCGCTCTATCAAGCGCCCCGTGGCGAGCTGCGCCTAGCAATGCTTGATTATTTGCTGCCGCAAATGCTGCATTTAACCGAGCAGCCCGTGCTTGATGTGGGTGGTGGTTTAGGACAGCTCTCGGGGTGGTTTGCTGAGCGCGGACACGCGGTCACCATGGCCGAACCCTCTCAGGATATGCTAGCCCATGCCAGCGCGTGGCATGCAGAGCGAAGTGCTGCAGGCGCTTGGCCGGTAGAACAGCTTCGCTATCTTGCCGCGCCGCTTCAGTTGCTGCCGCAGCAAGCGCCTGGGCCTTGGCCGCTCATCACCTGTCACGCTGTGCTTGAGTGGCTAGGGGAGCCTGAGCAGGCTGTGCAAACGCTTGCAAGTCTGCTTGCCCCAGGTGGGCAGTTAAGTTTGATGGTGTTTAACCGCGATGCCTTACGTTTTTCTAATGTCGTTAAAGGCAACTTAAAAAAAGCGTTGAGCGATCAGTTGGAAGGCAAGGGTAAGCGCCAGCGCTTGACGCCGATTTCCCCGGTCACCCACGATGAAATGTGCCAGTGGGCAGTAAATAATGGCCTTGTCATGGAAGGCGTTGCCGGAATTCGAATTTTTCAAGATTATTTGCGCCATCCTTCCACGGAAGGGAGCGAGCAGGCAACGCTGCTGGCGCTTGAAAAGCAGTATTGTCGCCAAGACCCTCACTGGCGGCTAGGCCGCTATTTACTTTATACCTTCACTAAACCCGAGGCTGATGTATGAGCGCTCAACTGCCCGCTTGCCAACTTCTTGAACGTTTCTATGGTCAATCGGCTCATTTATGGCCCGTTGCACCGCCTGCTGATGGTTGGCTGCAAGCTCATTCAACAGCCATGATCAGTGGGGATGTAGCGCTGCGCGAGCAGTGGGCATCCAGTGGTAAATCCGCCGCTAGCCCGTTTGATGCTCCGTTTGTTGAGCAGGCTGGGCAGGTAGTGCTGTTCTGGCCGAAAGCCCATCAGCTGGGAATTTGGTGGTTGACATGGTTGTGCAATGTATTGCCAGAAAACACTCCGCTTGATGTGGTGGGTGAGCACCAAGGCGGCATCAAGCGCGTGCCAAAGATACTGAGCGAGCTGGGCATGCGCTGCGATAAGCTCGATAACGCGCGGCGTTGCTCACTGTTTGCCACGCGCACGATAGCGATGGAGCCGCCGGTTAACGCTTGGCAAACCTTTGAAGCGCTGGATTTAAAATTGGTTAGCCATCCTGGTGTCTTTGGTCACGGCAAGGTGGATGAGGGCACGCGTTTGATGCTCGAAAGCATCGAGACTAGCTTGTCCAAAAAGCCGCTCAACGTACTGGATGTGGGCTGTGGCGACGGCATTATCAGTGCTTGGTTAGCTCAGCGAGGCCACCAAGTCACCGCTGTGGATGTTAGCGCGTTTGCAGTAGAAGCGTGCCGCCGAACGTTAGCAGCCAACCAGTTGAGCGGACGGGTACTTGAGAGCGATGTTTATTCAGCGCTTGAGAATGAGCAGTTTGATCTGATCATCAGTAATCCGCCGTTTCACCAGGAGCGAGAGATCACCTATGGGCCAAGTCACCGTTTGATCAGCGAAGCCCCCGCGCATCTGCGGGCGGGCGGGCGCTTGGTGATTGTCGCGAATGGCTTCTTGCCTTATCCCGATCACCTGCAGCGGGTCTTTCAAGACTTTGAGGTTCTGGCAGATAATCGGCGCTTTAAAGTGTATCGGGCTGCTAAATAACGAGTGTAATCGCTTATTAGTTTGCGTCTATGATGCAAGGTAGCTAGCCGTGTTTCGGCTTCACGTGTGAAGGAGAGTGACATGTCAGCAAACGTTCGTACGACGGCCATTGTTGGTAGCGCCTTACTATTAGGCGGTTTGTTAGCGTTGGGACTGGTATGGGGCGGCAGTTACTTTAAAGGCGCAGCTGAAGTTTGGCAGCAAGCCTCACGCAGCGTCACTGTACGTGGTTTGGCCGAGCGCGAAGTAGCGGCGGATATGGTGTTATGGCCGCTGAACTATACCGTCAACGCTAATTCGCTTTCTGACTTGGAGCAGCAGCTTTCCAGCAACGAGCAGTTAGTTCGCCAGTTTCTGGAGTCCCGTGGTTTTGATATGGGCAACGTCAGCGTCACGCCACCGCGTATTACTGATCAATTTAGCAATATGTATGGTGGCGAGCGCCCAGATGAGCGCTATCGCGCTGAGGCCACATTGCTGCTACGTACTGATAATGTTAGTGGTGTGATAGAGGCGGTGCCCCAGGCCACAGCGTTGGTACGGCAAGGTGTGCTGTTATCGCCTAGCTATGAATACCGCACCGAGTTTTTGTTTACCGGACTAGACGCCATTAAGCCTGACATGATTGCCGAAGCGACGGCAGATGCACGCAACGCGGCTCAGCAGTTTGCAGAAGATTCTGGCAGTGGGGTAGGGGGAATACGCCAAGCGACCCAGGGCTACTTTTCTATTGAGGATCTAGATAGCTATACCCCCCATATCAAACGAATCAGAGTCGTCACCACGGTAGATTACGCGTTAGAAGGGTAGCCCAAACGCATTAACGTAGACGGTGGTTACATGCCCTGATAGCGAATTTCCGTGATAGTGTAGAACGTCTCGCCATTGGGTGTGAGCACGGTAATATCGTCGTCTACTTCTTTCCCCAGTAGCGCTTTGGCCATGGGGGCATCGATACTGATCCAGCGTTTTTTAGTGTCGATTTCGTCGTGGCCAACAATTCTAAGATGAACGTGCTCCCCATTTTGATCTTCCAAACTTACGTACGCGCCGAAAAAAACCTTGCTGGTATCAGCGGGCAGGCGATCAACAATTTGCAGTTCGTCCAACCGCTTGGTTAGGTAACCAATGCGCGCAATAACGCGGTTTAACTCTTTTTTATTATAAGTGTAATCGGCATTTTCACTGCGGTCGCCCTGGGCGGCGGCTTCACCGACTTTGGCCGAAATAGCAGGACGTTTAACCCGTGATAGGTGATCCAGAATAGCGCGCAAGCGAGCTGCGCCCTCTGCGGTGATCAGGTTGCTCTTAGGTTCTTGGCGCGGGTCTTTTGCTGGATCGCGCCAGCGCGTCATGTTGCGGCCTTTCATTGCGGTTTCCACCTCCATAAAGAGTACCAGCTTACGCTAATGAGAGTGTTGTTCACAAAGCTCATATTTATTGGCGATTCATTCAAACGTTCGTTACATTGTGTGGTGAGGGCTTTAAATCCCAAAACTAACCGTATTACTTGCTAGAAAAGCATAAAAATAAATCAGGAGCTCATTATGCATACAACGCCTTTTTCTCGCTTACTCATTGCTGCGGCGTTAGGCAGCGCGCTGGCGCTAGCCCCATTAAGCGTGTCGGCTTATGAAGGCGAGGTATTCTCACTAAAAAACCGCTGGGAACACACCGTCACTGAAATGCCTGCTAACGAGCGCGAGAGTACGTTGAAAGCGCTTGCTAGTGAGGCTGAGCAACTTGCTAGCCAACATTCTGATCAAGCGGACGTGCTGATTTGGCAAGGCATTATATTGGCGTCTTATGCCCGTGAACGTGGCGGGCTTGGTGCATTAGGCACTGCAGGCGATGCCCGCGATGTGTTGGAGCGGGCGATTGAGCTTGACCCACAGGGTGGCAATGGGTCGGCGTATGTCACACTTGGTGCGCTTTATGATCGTGCGCCAGGTAGGCCGTTAGGCTTTGGCAATAGCGATACCGCTGAGCGTATGTTTCAACGTGCGCTAGAGATCCGCCCAGACGGTATTGATGTGAACTATTACTACGCAGCGTTTTTGCAAGAAGAGGGCAATACCCAAGCGGCGCGAGAGCACGCCCAGCGCGCAGTAGAAGGAACGGCACGTGAAAGCCGTCAAGCCTCTGACGAAGCACTGCGCCGAGATGCTGAGAAACTTTTGAGTGAGTTGTAGTCCTTCCCTCCTCTAAGCCTTCCTCCCTTAAGGGTTGATAAGCGCGTTGGCATTCCCAGTGGTAAGCATTGATAATAGAACGATTGTTAACACTGGGAGTGCTTCATGGTCGCTAGCCCTAACGTATTAGCGCCCGACGCGTCAGCGCCGCCTCAGCTGGGCCGAGATGATGTCGAACTAATCCAACGTGATACCCTTTATCAGGGTTTTTTCCGCTTGGAAGCCTTAGAGCTGCGGCATCGTCTCTTCGAAGGTGGCTGGAGCGACACGATGCGTCGCGAGGTACATAACCGCTTTGACGCTGTTGGCGTGCTGCTTTACGACCCTGCTCGCGATGCGTTAGTACTTGTTGAACAGTTTCGTGCGGGTGCGATTGACGACCCACTTTCTCCTTGGAAGTTAGAGCTGGTGGCGGGACTGGCAGATAAAGACGAATCCCTTGAAGACGTTGCCCGCCGTGAAGCGTTGGAAGAGTCAGGCTGCCAGGTAGGCGCATTGACTAAATTGCATACCTATTACCCAAGCCCCGGCGCCTGTAACGAACGGGTGACCCTCTTTTGTGGTTTAGTCGATACCCAAGGTATGGGGGGAATTCATGGGCTGGATGATGAGCACGAAGATATTCGTGTTCATGTGGTAACTTTCCCGACGGCATGGGAACTCCTAGAGAAGGGAAGACTCGACAACGCCATGTGTTTGATTGGGCTGCATTGGCTGGCAAGCCAGCGAGCTTCGCTGCGTGCTGCCTCTCACCGTGCAGTGACTGCAAATGCGGACAGCCAACCGTGAAACTAAACACTGAAGCCAAGCGAATCTGAAAAGGAGTGAACATGGCCAGAACCGCCTATGTCACCGATTTAAAATCCCTGCAGGGCGAATGTAGCGCCAACTATATGCGCATGATTCGCTTGGTAGGCGATATGGAAAGCGGCCAGCAGCGCGATATCGCGCTGCATGGCGACGACCAGCATTTCGGCGATTTACATCTGAAAATTTTAGAGCAAGCGCCTTACACTACCATGGTGGAAGTAACTCAGAGCGGGCCGCTGGATGTGGTAATTGAAGGCCCCAGGATGCGTGTGCACCTTTACCATGATGTGCGCATGGCAGAAGTGACTGATTTTCAGCGTGAGCGCCACTTTAGTGGTCGCTACCGCTATCCGAATGCCAGAATGCACCAGCCAGACGAGAAACTGCAGCTTAATCGCTTTCTGGGTGAGTGGTTGGCCCATGGCTTAGCTCATGGCCATGCCTATGATATGCCGGAGCTACCCTGATGCGGTTGGTTCAAATTACCGATGCACACCTGCATGCCGATAAAACAGCTCGTTCACGAGCGGGCATTCCTTGGCGGCAGTTTGAATGTGTCCTGGATGCGGTCGTCGCTGAGCGGCCGGATATGGTCGTGTTTAGCGGTGATGTGAGCCAAGACGAAACGGCTGCCTCTTATGCATTGGCACGTCAGGCGATGAACTCGTTGCCATGTCCATGGGTGTGGATTCCTGGTAATCATGATCAGCTAGCATTGATGCAAGCAGAGCACCCGCTGGTGGACGAGGTTGATCTAACCCAGTGGCGTTTACTGCTTCTTGATACGCAGGTAGCAGGCCAGCCGTATGGCGAGCTAGGTGCCGAGCGCTTAGCCGCACTGGCGCAGCGTCTGGAAGAGGATGATCGCCCGACTTTGATTGTGATGCATCATCCGCCTGTGGATGTGGGCGCTGTATGGATGGATGCGATTGGTCTTCAGGACCGCGATGCATTTTGGCAGCTTTTAAGCCATTACCCTCAGGTTAAGATTATTTTGTTTGGTCATACCCACCAAGCCTATGCCCAGCAGCATAAGCTTGCGGATACCAAAATTAGTGTTTACGGCTGTCCTGCTATCGCTGACCAGTTCTTGCCCGGTGCTAAGCAGTTTGCAATTGACGAAGCGTCGCGGCCTGGCTATCGAGTTATTGACCTAAATGGCAGTGATTGGCACTCCTGGGTGGAACGCGTTGTTATCTAATGACACGTAGGTCATGATCCTTTTAGGCAATAAAGATATAAAAAGATAGTTATTAATTCTTTTGGGTTATTATCAGCTCGGCGTTACCCTACTCTCAAATAACCGCCTTTGGCAACGCTGCCGCTAGGCGGTAAATAGCGTTTGCACGTGCAAGCACCGTTTTGTGAGGGAGTAGGTAATGAACCAGTTTTCTGCGCCGTCGGCGTCCCAGCATGAGGTGCCTATTGCACCTGATGCGGCACGTTTGACCCACCTAAAGCAGCTAGAAGCTGAATCCATCCATATCATCCGGGAAGTGGCCGCTGAGTTTAGTAACCCGGTAATGATGTACTCCATCGGTAAAGACTCTTCGGTGATGCTACATCTGGCGCGTAAGGCTTTCTATCCAGGTACACCGCCATTCCCATTGATGCATGTGGACACCACCTGGAAGTTTCGTGAAATGATCGCGTTCCGTAACCGCATGGCAGAAGAAGCGGGGATGGAGCTGATTGTGCATACCAATGAAGAGGGGCGGGCCGCCAATATCAACCCCTTCGACCATGGTAGTGCCAAATATACCGACATCATGAAAACCCAGGCGCTTAAGCAAGCGTTAGATAAGTATGGTTTCGATGCTGCCTTTGGTGGCGCGCGGCGTGATGAGGAAGCCTCACGGGCTAAAGAGCGTGTGTACTCTTTCCGAGATAAATACCATCGCTGGGACCCAAAGAGCCAGCGTCCTGAGCTTTGGAATGTGTATAACGCCAACGTTAATAAGGGCGAGTCAATTCGCGTTTTCCCGCTGTCGAATTGGACAGAGCTGGATATCTGGCAGTACATCTATCTTGAGTCGATTCCGATTGTGCCGCTTTACTACGCCGCCAAGCGTCCTGTGGTTGAGCGTGATGGCATGCAGGTTATGGTTGATGATGACCGCTTGCCCTTGGCGCCAGGTGAAGTGCCTGAAGAGAAGTTTGTGCGCTTCAGAACGCTGGGCTGTTACCCACTGACCGGCGCGGTGGAATCAACGGCTGCCACGCTGCCTGAGATTATTCAAGAGATGCTGTTGACCAAAACCAGCGAACGTAGTGGCCGTGCGATCGATCGCGACCAGGTCGGTTCAATGGAGAAGAAAAAGCGCGAAGGCTATTTTTAAGGAGTAGGTCTAATGGCTCATCAATCTAATTTAATTGCTGACAATATCGAGCAGTACCTTCACGAGCACGAAAACAAAGACCTGCTGCGTTTTATCACTTGTGGCAGTGTTGACGACGGAAAGTCCACGCTGATCGGACGCCTGCTGCACGATTCTAAAATGATCTTTGAAGATCAACTGGCGGCAATTACCCAAGCGTCTAAAACCAGTGGCACTACCGGTGATACGGTTGATTTGGCGCTGTTGGTGGATGGCTTGCAGTCAGAGCGAGAGCAGGGCATTACTATTGATGTGGCGTACCGCTTCTTCTCTACGGAAAAGCGTAAATTCATCATTGCGGATACCCCTGGGCACGAGCAGTACACCCGCAATATGGCCACAGGCGCTTCAACGGCCAGCTTGGCGATTATCTTGATTGATGCCCGTTATGGGGTGCAGACTCAAACCCGTCGCCATAGCTTTATCGCCGATTTGCTAGGCATTCAGCACTTGGTGATTGCGGTTAACAAGATGGACTTGGTGGACTTCTCCGAGCAGCGCTTCAATGAGATTGTGGATGAATACCGCGCCTTTGCCACCAACCTAAGTGCACCGGATATTCGCTTTGTACCAATGTCAGCACTAAACGGCGACAACGTGGTTAACCCAAGTGAGCAGTCACCATGGTATTTCGGTGCGGGTTACGAGGGCAAAACGCTGATTGAGCTGTTGGAAAGTGTCGAAATCAGTCGTGACCAAAACCTCACTGATTTACGTTTGCCGGTTCAGTACGTTAATCGTCCGAATCTGGATTTTCGTGGTTACTGCGGCACCTTGGCGGCAGGCGTTTTGCATCCAGGCCAGGAAGTGAAAGTGCTACCATCGGGTAAAACGTCACGGGTTGCCCGAGTGGTGACGTTTGATGGCGACTTAAGCGCTGCTTACCCAGGTCAGGCAATTACCGTTACCCTGGAAGATGAGATTGATATTTCCCGCGGTGATTGGATTGTTAGTGCAGACGCTGACTTACCACTTTCTAATGCATTTATAGCGGATATCGTATGGATGCATGAAGATGCTCTAACACCGGGCAAGCTTTATGACTTTAAGCTCGCCACCCGCGATCTGTCGGGTCAGGTAAGTGGTATTGAGTACCAAATTGACGTCAATACGCTCGAAAGACATGCCACGGATTCACTGGGCTTAAATGCGATTGCGCGCTGTGAGGTAGAGTTAACGGCGGCAATTCCCGTGGATGACTATCGCACAAGCCCTGGTACCGGCAGCTTTATCATCATCGACAGGCTGACCAACGTAACGGTTGGCGCTGGCATGATTCGCGGAACAGCCGATGCCCGCGAGCAGGTGAGTGGCGCTACTACCGATTGGGCTGCCTTTGAGCGTGATTTGAACGCGCTAGTGCGTAAGCATTTTCCCCACTGGGAAGCGAAGGATGTGCGCGACTTGCTGCGCTAGCAGGGAGTGTTAGCAAATACGTTATTTGACGTTAAAAATCGGCCTGAGTCATTGTGACCCAGGCCGATTTTACGTAAGGAGCAGCGCTACTGTGTGTTAGACGAAGACTGCGCGTTAGGGAAAAACAACTGTTGGCCGTTGACGTCAAAATCGGCAATCGCTTGCTGTCCTTCTTCTGACACCAGCCACTGGTGCCACTGAGCCGCTAAATCGTGTTTCAAGTGCGGGTGTTGCTGTTCAGAAAGTAGCAGGCTGCCGTACTGATTAAATAGCGCATTGTCGCCTTCAAATAACAGGGTTAAGTCTTGTGGGTTTTCAAACGCCACCCAAGTTGCACGGTCAGTGAATGTGTAGGCATTCATGCCTGCAGCGGTGTTTAGGGTTGGCCCCATGCCGCTACCTAACTCGCGATACCATTCACCTTGAGGGGTCACCTCTGCATCTTCCCATAAGCGCAGTTCGGCACGGTGGGTGCCGCTGTCATCTCCTCGGGATGCAAAGGGCGATTCGCTTTCCGCGATACGTGCAAACGCCTCGGCGACGTTGGCACTACTGCTAATGTCTGCAGGGTCATCGCTGGGCCCGACAATCACAAAGTCGTTATACATGACGTCCAGGCGCTCGCTGGCGTAGCCATCGGCGACAAATTGCTCTTCGCCCGCCGTGTCATGTACCAGTAGGCTATCGGCATCGCCTCGGCGGGCAATCTCAAACGCTTGCCCTGTTCCTACAGCGACCACACGCACATCAATACCCGTGGCATCGGTGAAGGTAGGAATAATCGCGTCAAATAGCCCTGAGTTTTCAGTGGAGGTGGTTGACGCTAAGGTGATGAAATCATCGTTAGCAAGCAGTGAGGCACTCCACGAGAGGCCTACTAATCCTGAGGTTAATAAGCTAGCGGTAGCCAACGTTGTGTTTTTTTTCATAGGGTTGCTCCTGGGGTTACCAAACAAGTTCTCCGCGAATAAAGGCGCCCGCTTGTGTGGAAGCTGGCGTGTCAAAAAAGTGTTGGGCCTGTGTGTGCTCTAGTACTTGACCGCTATACATAAACACCACCTCATCAGCCAAGCGGCGGGCTTGATGCAGATCGTGGGTCGTCATAATGATGCGGGTGCCGTTCTGGTGAAATTCATTCACCGCATCTTCAACCGCTTTGATAGCGGCAGGGTCTAAGGCCGCGGTAGGCTCATCTAAAAACAGCACGGCAGGATTGAGTAGCCAAGCACGAGCAAGCGTAAGACGCTGCTGTTCGCCGCCGGAGAGCACTCGGGCAGGACGCTTAGCAAGCGCGACTAAGCCAAACTTTTCAAGCGCCTGATGTGCCATAGATTTGCGCTGTCGTCGTGGCACGCCCCTCACCGCCAGGGCGTAGGTTAAGTTATCGATTGCCGAGCGACGCAGTAGCACTGGGCGCTGAAAGACCATGGCTTGGGTAGGCCGCGCTCCTTGCCAGTGAATATTGCCACTGCTGGGAGTGAGCAGGCCGTGAGCTAAACGCATCATTAAGCTTTTTCCCGCGCCGTTGGGGCCCATAATCAGTGTGCGCTGGCAGCCCGAGAGTGTCAGCGTGGTGGGTGCAAGGAGCCGATGGCCGCGATGTTCAAAGCTAACCTGTTCAAAATGCAGCGCTGGCACAGTGGTCATTGAAGACGGCTGGAAACTAGGAGGCGGGAAAATAGACGCGTTCATCCTAACCGCCTCTTAGCCGTTTCACTGACCATGTGAGCTAACGCATTAATCAGAGTGACAAGGCTAAGCAGCACAATGCCGAGGCCAAGCGCGAGTGGCAGATTGCCTTTGCTGGTTTCCAACACAATGCTGGTGGTCATGACACGGGTGATGCCATCGATATTGCCACCGACAATCATCACCGCACCGACTTCAGCGCTAGCGCGGCCAAAGCCTGCGAGTATTACGGTTAATAACCCAAAGCGTGCGTCCCACAGCAGGGTAGGCATCATTCGTAGCTGACTAAGCCCCAGAGAGCGCAGCTGTTCGGCGTACTCGTTATGCAGCGTTTCCACCTGCTGGCGAGTCAGTGCGGCAATAATCGGGAAGACTAAAATGACTTGTGCAATCACCATGGCCGTTGGCGTAAACAGCAGCCCAAACGGACCTAGCGGCCCCGCGCGGGAAAGCAGCAGATAGACACATAGCCCAGCAACTACAGGGGGCAGGCCCATAAGTGCATTAAGCAGCACAATCAATGCATTGCGGCCAGGGAAGCGCCACAGGGCGAGTGCAGCGCCAAATGGAAGCGCCAGTAGGCTGGCGATTAACACCGCGATCAGTGATACCTGCAGCGACAGTATCACAATAGTGATGAGGCTCTGATCCATTCCTAGAATCAGCGCAAACGCTGTAGAAAAAGGGTTGTCACTTGCAGGCATAATGTCTTACACCATCGTTTTTATTATTCAACATCGTTTTTAACAACCGACACATGTACTCAATCACATTAGGTGCGTTAGCTGACATCATGTACGCAAACTTGTTGTAATGCACTTAAGCCTGAAATATATGCATCTACATGCAGTAAACTGCGAGGGGCATGAATATGTTAAGGGAATTTCTCACCACGGCAGAGGTCGCCGACTACCTGCGTTTAAAAGAGCGCAAGGTGTACGATTTGGTGCGCCAGGGCCAGATACCTTGCAGTCGTGCTACCGGAAAATTGCTCTTTCCTCGCCAGCATATCGATATGTGGGTGCTCAACCATTTAGAAGGTGATCAAGCGTTGCGTTCACCGCTGCCGCTAATATTAGCGGGTAGCCAAGATCCACTGCTGGAGTGGGCGGTTCGCGAAAGCGGTAGTGACTTGGCGTCACTTTGCCACGGCAGTGGTGATGGCCTGCACCGCTTGATGGAAGGAAAAGCGATGCTGGCGGGCATTCACTTGCTCAACTTTGAAACTGGGCGCTATAACGAGCCAGCGGCACTAGGGCTGGGTGGTGTTCGAGACTTAATCGTGCTGCATTGGGCGAAGCGCCAGCAAGGATTGCTAGTGGCGCAGGGAAACCCGCTAAGTATTCAAACGCTTAAGGATGTTGCTCGGCAAAAGGTTACGCTTGCCCACCGTCAGCCTGGTGCAGGTGCGGCTCAGTTACTGCGCTGTCTGCTACGGCGTGCAGCGATTGAACCGGATACACTAAATTTGGCAGCTAATGTTTCGTTGAGCGAAGATGATTTGGCCCTTTCCATTGCCCAAGGTGAAGCGGATGTTGGGCTTGGGGTTGAAGCAGCAGCCCATCGTCAACACCTACACTTTATACCGCTAATTGAAGAATCATTTGATTTAGTAATGCATCGGCGAAGTTACTTTGAACCAGCGTTTCAAGCACTTATTTCGTTTACTCGCGAGCAGCGCTTTGTTGATCGAGCAGACGCTTTACAAGGCTATAACGTGAGTGGCTTGGGAGAAGTGTTGTATAACGCCTAAGTGCCCAGCTACTACCTTGTTTAGCTGCTTTCGCTTGACGATTGTATAAGATGCGCCACACTAAACAGATGCTGTAGATGTATTTATCATCACGAAAAGGAGAGCATGATGAAACAAGCACTAAATGGCAAACGAGTGGCTATTTTGGCTACTAATGGGTTTGAGGAGTCTGAGTTAAGTGTGCCTCGCGCTGCCTTACAAAAAGAGGGTGTTGAGGTACATGTTGTTTCTGTTGACGGTAAAGCTATTCGAGCTTGGGCAGAAACAGACTGGGGCGATACGTATGAAGCTGACACATCATTAGCTGACGCCAACGAATCTAACTACCATGCGTTGGTACTTCCCGGCGGTTTATTTAATCCTGATGAGCTTAGGCTTAATGAAGATGCGCTTGCCTTTGTTAAAGCTTTCTTTCAAGCGGGCAAACCAGTGGCTGCAATTTGTCACGCCCCCTGGATATTAATTAACGCAGAGTTAGTAAAAGGTCGCAAAATGACCTCTGTACCTAGCGTAGCCCAAGATTTGCGCAATGCTGGTGCTAATTGGGTTGACGAATCTGTCGTTGTGGATAGCGGGTTAGTCACTAGCCGGACACCAAAAGATCTAGATGCGTTCAACGCTAAACTGCTGGAAGAGCTGCAGGAAGGTCGTCATTCAGGTCAGCACGCTTAATGGCGTGGTATCACCAGTGGGCAAGCTTTGCCAAAAGGCTTGCCCACGTTATTGCAAAACCGATGAAGCGGGACAGTGGGCATGGGGGGATGATGGTGCATCCTTACCGTGGCTACGGCTCCCAGCAAGAAGTGTTTGTGATGGGACGTGTGTTTCGCCAGGCCGCGCTAGGCCGTGCGATACCACGTCGAGGTATGTTGCGAGACACCGCCGATGTTGCTCGGCGTATCTTTCGACGCGGCCTTGCCAATGCCAAAGTAGACATACGCATTGGTGAAAATCAGCTGTGTTTAACCACGGACCGCGATGGCTATTTTGATGCCCACTTACCGATTAGCACCGCCTTGCCGGTCGATATTTCCTGGCATCGCGCCGATATCATGGTTCATGCAGACGGCCATTCACCCATCCGAACTAGTGTTGAAGTTTACGTCCCGCCTCCCGAAGCAGATCTGCTGGTTATCAGTGATATTGATGATACCGTCATGTTTACCGGTGTCGCTGAAAAACTCAAAATGCTGTACCGCTTGTTTGTCCGTAAACCTCATCGTCGCACGGCTTTCCCCGGGGTGGCATCGCTTTATCAGGCGCTGTATCGAGGGCAAACAGAGAAAGCTGAACGCCCTATTTTGTATGTTTCCCGAGGACCCTGGGCTATCTATGAGATGCTGGAAACCTTCTTTCAGCTTAACCGTATTCCTGTGGGGCCTATTCTATTCCTACGCGAGTGGGGGATTTCTCTGCGCCGCCCCTGGCCACGGCGGGCGGAAGCTCACAAGCGCGATTTAATCGATCGCATGTTAGCGCTCTATCACGATATGCCGTGTATTTTGATTGGCGACAGCGGCCAGCACGACCCGGAGGTTTATACTGAGGTGGTAAAAGCCTATCCCACGCGAATAAAAGCTATCTATATTCGCCGAGTTGATAAAGATCCTAAACGGGAGCAGGCAATTCAGCGCTTACGCGCTGAACTTGCCCATACCGACTGTGAACTAGTGCTTGCCGCTGACAGCATTTTGATTGCTGAGCATGCCCACGCTAAGGGTGACATTTCTGCCAGAGGGTTGCAGGCCGTGCAGCGGGATGTAGAAGCGCATCACAATGAACCCGAGTAGTTAGCTCAATGTGAGTGCGACTGTTTTGTGGCCATGGTAAAACTAAACACTTGTTAATGGGTCGTTAGATTAGGTTCTTCATCAGTGGTGAGTGTGACCATGTTCATTGTGTTAATCGTGTTGGCGTTGGCGATTTTTATTTTGCCCAATTTATGGGCAAAGTGGGTATTAAAACGCCATACCCGTGGGCGAGATGATTACCCTGGCACTGGCGCGGAACTTGCCGAGCATCTTTTGCGTCGTTTAGGTGTTGAAGGCGTGAGCGTTGAGCGTACCGAATTTGGCGATCATTATGATCCTGAATCGCGCTGTGTGCGCTTAACCCCCGAGCATTATGATGGCCGTTCGCTCACAGCGGTGACCGTCGCTGCCCACGAGGTTGGGCACGCTATTCAACACCATGAAGGCTACGCACCCCTGCTAGCCAGAAGCCGCTTGGTTCAAGTAGCGCAAAAGGCAGAAAAGTTGGGTGCTATTTTAATGATGGCCGCGCCCTTTCTGTTTGTGCTTACCAGGCTGCCTGGTGGGCTGGCAGTGGTCATTGCGATGGCGGTGATCAGCTTTGGCACCGCCGCACTGGTCCATCTAGTGACGCTACCCGTCGAGTTCGATGCCAGCTTTAACCGCGCGCTGCCGCTGCTGAAAGAGTACGTGCCTCCCTATGACATGCCCGGTGCCCGCCATGTGCTCACCGCCTGTGCATTTACTTACGTGGCAGCCTCGTTGGCCAGCGTGATGAATCTTGGCCGCTGGCTGGTGATCTTAAGAAGATGAAGGTCTATTGGCTCAACAACCGTCAGCACTAGGTTGGCGAACTAATCACGGCGGTGGGCTTATTGGCAATAATGACTGCTCTGCGCGGAGCAGGGTAGCCTTCAATGGTGCGGGTTGGATCGTTGGGGTCGAGAAAATCCGCAAGCGACTGATACGTCATCCACTCGGTTGAGCGTTGCTCTTCCAGTGTGGTTACTGCTTCGTCGACCACGCGCACATTGGTAAAGCCACACCGTGTAAGCCAGTGGCAGAGTGCTTTTGAAGAGGGCAGGAAGTAGACATTAGGCATTGCTGCGTAGCGTTCGCCGGGCACAAACACGGTTTGCTCATCGCCTTCTACCACCAGTGTTTCCAGCACGAGTTCGCCACCGGGCGCGAGCGCCTCTTTTAACTGCTGTAAGTGCTCAAGAGGTGAAGGGCGATGGTAGAGCACGCCCATGGAAAATACCGTATCGAAAAAGGCTAGCTTTTCCGGTACATCCCCAATGCCGACTGGCAGAAACTGGGTGCGTCCGCCGTCGGCTTCACCAACAAAGTGGCGCACTGCTTGAAACTGCCAATAAAAACGTGGTGACGGGTCTATCACCAACACAAAGGACGCCCCTTCACCAGCCATACGCCAGGCGTGGTAGCCGCTGCCACCACCAACATCCAATACCTTACGGTATTTAAGCGGCGCAAGATGTTGAGCAACTCGTTGCCACTTCCAGTCGGAACGCCATTCGGTATCAATCTCAATGCCGCCTAATCGAAAGGGCCCTTTGCGCCAGGGCGAAAGCTTACGCAAAAGGTTAAAGCATTGGCGCTTCTGGCTATCGCTCAATGCAACATCAATGCTGACTGTATCGCTGGTGAGGTCGACATGGCGTTCCTCTGGCAGTGCAGGCAGTTTGGCAACGGCTTTCTCCCAA
Source organism: Vreelandella neptunia (assembly GCF_000712975.1). GTDB lineage: Bacteria > Pseudomonadota > Gammaproteobacteria > Pseudomonadales > Halomonadaceae > Vreelandella > Vreelandella qaidamensis. The sequence continues at coordinate 251,792 of NZ_JHQL01000003.1, forward strand.
GCAGAGAGGTCGCCGTGGCGCTGCCGGTCTAGCCCGTTTGCCAGCTGTTCTGGCAGTTTGGCAAGCCACGGCGTCAGTGCGGCGTCCTGGCTGGCTTGGTCTAGAAAAGCTTGGTAAAGCACGCGATGGTCATCGGGTAACAGCGCCACCTTAACCCTCCTTAAAGGCAATCAGCGAGGTAAAGTTCAAGTACTGAAACCACGTCATCGAACGGGGAAAGCCTGCTTGGGCTAAACGGCCATGTAGGGCGTCGAGCGTATCGGGAATCAGCACGTTTTCAAGCGCTGTACGTTTTTGGCTGATTTCCATATCGCTGTAGCCGTTGGCGCGCTTGAAGTCATGGTAGCGCTCAACACGCCAAGCGTTGTCTCGCTCATCGGCATCAATAGTTTTTTCCGACAAAATCAGTACGCCGCCAGGCTCAAGGGCATCAAAAAGCCGTTTCAACAGCGCATCGCGGTCAGCGGGTGGCAAAAACTGCAGGGTAAAATTGAGAATAATCATGCCAGAAGGCACATACTCAAGGGTGCGTATGTCAGCTTCTTCAACCTGCATGGCGTGGTCAGGGCACTCTTCTAAAAACGTTTGCTTGGCCCTGGCCACCATGGCGGGTGAAAGGTCTACCCCGGTATAGCGAAAGGCATCGGCGGGAAGTGCCCCAGCCAGCGCTAAGCCTGATGCGCCTAGCGAGCAACCTAAATCGTAAACATGCGCACCATGACGTAGGTGGCGCTGGGCAATTAAGCTCAACATGCCGAGAATTTGCCCATAACCAGGCACTGAACGGCGGATCATATCAGGGAAGCAGGCAACAACCTGCTCGTCGAAGGAGAACCTTGCCACCTTATCTAGGGGTGTTGAAAAGATAGCGTCGCGGTAAGATGCATCACTCATGGGCAAGCCAGGATTATTAATGAGGCTGCGTAGTTTACGCGCCCTTGTAAGACCAGAACAGACCTGTTTATAACAGATTACTGCTGCACGGAATGACGCCACAGGAGAGGGCATATGGCTTCAGCAACACGCACGACTCCCGATACGCTACCTGCATGGCAGACGTTGAAGCATCATGCTGAAGCGCTGCGGCACGTCCACTTAAAGAACTTATTTGGTGATGACGACAGTCGCTGGGTGAATTTTACGCGTCAGGTAGCAGGCCTGACCTTAGACCTATCCAAGCAGCGCTGGGACGACGATACGCTTGAACATTTACTCGCACTAGCGCATGAGGCGGGTATGCCAGCAGCAATTGACGCGCTGCTAAGTGGGAAACGGGTCAACGTCAGCGAAAATCGACCAGCGTTACATACGGCTTTGCGCTTACCCGCAGATGCCTCCCTTGAAGTAGAAGGCGAAGATGTGGTGGCGTCGGTTCATGACAGCCTTGCCCAGATGGAGTGCTTGGTGCAGCGGCTGCAGGCGGGCCAGTGGCGCGGTGCAACCGGTAAGCCGATCCGCCATGTGGTGAACCTGGGGGTGGGGGGATCAGATTTAGGCCCACTCATGGTCACCCACGCATTAGCGGACTACCGCCCCAAAGGGAGGCATCCGTTGGAGGTACACTTTGCGTCCACCATGGATGGCTCTCAGCTGGCAGATTATTTAAGCCGTTTTAATCCAGAAACCACGCTGTTCGTTTTATCGTCAAAGTCGTTTACCACCATCGACACGCTTTCCAATGCTAATACGGCTAAAGACTGGCTATTAGGAAAGCTATCAGCTCACGGTGATCTACCGACCGCTGCGCCATTAAGTGCTGAACTAATTGTTCGTCAGCACTTTATTGGTGTGTCGGCGAGTCCCGAGAAAATGAGCGAATGGGGTATTACCTCGGATCATCAGCTGATGTTTTGGGACTGGGTCGGCGGACGCTACTCCTTATGGGGCACTATTGGCCTCCCGATTGCGCTTGTGGTGGGGATGGATAACTTTCGTGAACTGCTGGCAGGCGCTCATGCCATGGACTGCCACTTCCGCGATGCGCCGATGGAAGATAATCTGCCCGTGTTGCTGGGACTCGCCGGTATCTGGAACGTTAATTTTCTGGATATCCGCGCCCATTCGATACTGCCTTACGACGGACGTTTAGAATACTTTGCTGCTTATCTTGAACAGCTAGAGATGGAGTCCAACGGCAAGTCGGTGACCCGCCAAGGTCAGGCGGTGAACTACTCGACCTGCCCGGTGCTGTGGGGGCAGCTAGGCCCTAATGCGCAGCATGCCTTTTATCAGCTGCTTCACCAGGGCACCCAGCCGGTGGTTTGCGATTTTATTGCGCCGCTGAAGCGCTATGATGAAGTCGAAGATCCTGATACCCGCCGTCATCTTAAAGCCCAGCACCGGCTAGCGCTGGCTAACTGTTTTGCCCAATCGCGAGTGTTGATGCTGGGGGATGACGCCCTCGACGATGAAGGCCCTCGCCCTGAGCACAAACGTTATCGTGGCAACCAACCTTCTACGACGGTGCTGCTGGATAAGTTAACGCCCTTCACCTTGGGTGCGCTGATTGCTCTATATGAGCACAAAGTATTTGTTCAGGCGGTCATTTGGGATATCAACCCGTTTGATCAATGGGGGGTAGAGCTGGGTAAGAAAATTGCCACCGATACCCAGGCGATTATCGATGGTGAAGGCGATATTTCGCGCATGGATGCCTCCAGCCGTGGCTTGATTGGCGCGTTTTGGGCATCAGAACAGGAGTAACGCCTTATTCTGATTGTCATGGCTGGATATACAGCTTTTTGCTTTTCCGCTATCCTGTGTTCTTTTGTAAGCCGCCCGCGAGCCGTTGCAATGCGATGGCTCGGTTCAATATTCTGCGCGGCTGTTAGCGCTATTTTTCAGGGACCGACGTTACATGACCCAGTTTGATGCCTCCCAGTACGGCGCGAGTTCCATCGAAGTCCTGTCAGGGCTCGAGCCGGTGCGTAAGCGTCCCGGTATGTACACCGATACTTCGCGGCCTAATCACCTCGCTCAAGAGGTCATTGACAACAGTGTTGATGAGGCCCTTGCGGGGCACGCCACGGCGATTAGCGTGGTGTTGCACAACGACGGGGCCATTGAAGTTCAGGACAATGGCCGCGGCATGCCTATCGACCTGCACCCTGAGTACGGGGTGTCGGGTGTCGAATTGATTTTTACCAAACTGCACTCAGGGGGGAAGTTTTCTTCCTCTAGCTACCGTTTCTCAGGCGGTCTCCACGGGGTTGGCGTGTCGGTGGTGAACGCTTTATCACGTCGCCTAGACGTTGAAGTTACCCGCAATGGTGCGCGCCACGCGATGGCGTTCGAGTTTGGTGAAAAAGTTGAAGAGCTGCATGAAATTGGCAAAGCGGCCAAGAAAGCAACCGGCACGTTGGTGCGCTTCTGGCCAGATGAAAGCTATTTCGACAGCCCGAAGCTGGCGCTCTCTAAGTTAAAACATTTGCTACGCGCCAAGGCGGTACTGTGCCCTGGGTTAAAGGTGACCCTGGTAGAACCCGACGGCACAAAAACCGAATGGGCCTATGCCGACGGCCTGCGGGACTACCTGGCTGAAGCCACCGATGGCTATGAGGTGGTACCCAATGAGCCCTTTGTGGGTCATTTTAGCGATGACGAACATGGCGTTGACTGGGCGATTCAGTGGTTACCTGAAGGTGGCGAAACGCTGTTGGAAAGCTACGTTAACCTGATTCCCACGCCCCAGGGTGGCACCCATGTGAACGGCTTTCGTTCAGGGCTGTTAGACGCATTGCGAGAGTTCTGTGAATACCGCAGTTTGCTGCCCCGTGGCGTTAAATTAACTGCCGATGATTTATGGGAGCGAGCCTCTTTTGTGCTCTCGGTTAAGATGCTTGACCCCCAGTTTGCCGGGCAGACCAAAGAGCGTTTGTCGTCGCGCACCATTGCGGGCTTTGTCTCAGGCGTGTTGAAAGACGCCTTTTCGCTGTGGCTGAACCATCACATCGAACAGGCTGAACGGCTGGCGGAACTGGTGATCAGCGCTGCCCAGCAGCGTCAAAAAAAGTCTAAAAAAGTTGCCCGTAAAAAGGTCACTTCCGGCCCCGCGCTGCCTGGTAAATTAGCGGATTGCTCCGGCCAAGACCCTGCGCTAAGCGAGCTGTTTTTAGTGGAAGGCGATTCGGCAGGCGGCAGTGCTAAGCAGGCGCGTAATCGCGAAACCCAGGCCATTCTTCCGCTGCGTGGAAAGATCCTCAACACTTGGGAAGTCGAGACCCACGATATTTACGGCTCTCAGGAAGTGCATGATATCGCCGTGGCGATTGGCGCGGACCCTGGCAGTGCAGACCTTGAAAAGCTGCGTTACCACAAAGTCTGCATTCTAGCGGATGCAGACTCTGACGGTTTGCATATTGCGACGCTGCTGTGCGCCTTGTTTGTCAGGCATTTCCCCAGCTTGGTGGATGCCGGGCACGTGTTCGTAGCCATGCCGCCGCTTTACCGAATCGATTTAGGTAAAGAAGTGCACTACGCCCTGGATGAGAGCGAAAAAGCTGCGATTCTCAAACAGCTGGCGAAAAAGCGCGGCACACCTAACGTTCAGCGCTTTAAGGGTCTGGGCGAAATGAGCCCGCTACAGCTGCGTGAAACTACCATGGCTGTGGAAACCCGCCGCTTGGTTCAGCTAACCCTGGAAGAGGGCGACGGCACCATGGAAATGATGGATATGCTGCTAGCCAAAAAACGCGCTGGTGACCGCAAAAAGTGGCTGGAAGATTACGGCAATCTTGCTGATGTAGACGTGTAGTTACCCCATAGAGAGGTCATCAGCCTCATTGTAACGACCAGAGGCGTGAAGCCAACTTGTCAGGCAGACGTTAACAGGCATTATTACAGTGCCATGCTATTTGGCCGATAGTTGAATTAGGTAGCTTATTACATACTAAGACGCGTAAAAAACGCTCATAGACAGGGGAATAGCTTTGTTCAACACAATCTCTCGGCAGTTAACGTTGTCTGCAGTGGTGTTAACACTACTAATGGCTGTCAGTATTTACGGCGTGATGGCATGGCGTGGCCAGCCGTTAGTGATCGATGCAAGTCAGTCACTGATTGAGCGTACGGGCGGCTCTATCGTGAATGCGCTGAATGGCCAGTTGGCTCGTGTCGAGGGGAATACCTCGAGCTTAGCGGCGTTGGCCGAGTCGCTTCCTCAAGATGAAGCGATTTACCAGCAAGCACTGCCCAATGTGGTCGATGATAATGGCAATATGACAATTGCCGGAGGCGGTATTTGGCCTGAGCCAGGCGCATTTTCGCCGGGTGTCGAGCGCTTCAGCTTTTTCTGGGCACGTAATGCTCAGGGAGCGTTGGAGTTTCTGGATGATTACAACGCAAGCACTATTGCTCCATACCACGACGAAGCATGGTATAGCAGTGCTCGCGATGCGACGCCAGGACAGTGCGTTTGGTCTGCCGCGTACCGCGACCCAGCGACAGGGGTCGCCATGGTGACCTGTAGTGTTCCGTATTATATCGATGGCGCTTTTTCAGGTGTAGCCACCATTGATATGCAGCTAGGCGGCGTGGCCGAGTTTCTTGCGGAAAATGGCGGTGGTACAGGCGGTTACGCCTTTGTGTTGGATAATGAGCGCAATGTCATTGACCTACCTGGAGTAGAGCAAGCCTCTGATGAAATGAAAGGTGTAGCTGACGTTGTCCGTGATATGCCCTGGCTTCAGCCTGTTGTTACGGCGATAACTGCTGGCCGGGAACAAGCGAGTATCGAAAGCGCAGGCGTGTTAGCAGAGCCTGCTGAAGTGCGCTTGTTTGACATGCCACGTACAGGGTGGACGCTTGGGTTAGTAACGCCTAGCGAGCAAGTCACGGCTTTGGCGCGCACGTTAACACGTGACCTGCTGCTATTTATCGTCCCTTTGCTGGCTCTGTTGCTGGGGCTTGGCTGGTGGGGTGGTCGTATTTTGCTAGCGCAAATACGCAGTACCACGCGTCAAATCGATCAGCTGGGTCAGGATAACTCGAGTCGAGAGCTAACGATCTATCGTGAGGATGAGATTGGTGAACTGCGCCGTGCTGTTAATCGATACTCGGAGAAGCTACAGCGGCTATTTGGTGACGTGCGGAGTGTGGCCGATGCCATTGCCAGCGAATCCACTGAAATAGCGGCAGGCAATACGGAGCTTTCTAGCCGAACAGAACAACAGGCGGCTTCTCTTCAGGAAACGTCATCAACGATGGAAGAGATGGCGGCTACGGTGAAGCGTAACGCTGACAATGCTCAAGAGGCCGACCTGCGGGCAAAAGAATCAGCGGATAAAGTAAAACGCGGTGGCCAGCAGGTATCGAGGCTGGCGCAATCTATGGAAGCGATCAACGAAAGCTCGGTTGAAGTCGCTTCAATTGTTCAAGTAATCGAAAATATTGCATTTCAAACCAACATATTAGCGCTGAATGCCTCGGTAGAAGCAGCGCGTGCGGGTGAGCACGGGAGAGGCTTTGCGGTTGTTGCCAGTGAAGTACGTGAGCTTGCCTCGCGCAGTGCTGCATCGGCCAGGAATATTAATGGGCTGATCAAAACCACGTCTGAGCAGATCGCGACGGGCAGCGGTTATGCTCAAGAGGCTGAATCCGCTATGAAAGAGATTGTCGTCGCCATTGAGGAAGTAACAGCACGCATTAGCGAGATCAGCCAAGCTTCCAGCGAACAAACCAACGGCATTGACGAGATTAACCGAGCGGTAACGCAGATGGATACGGTGACCCAGCAGAATGCAGGCTTAGTCAGCCAGGCCGCAGGGGCTGCTAATGAACTGTCGTTACAGGCCCAGCGTTTAAAAGGCTTGCTAGATGAGTTTCACGGCGGTGCGCAGGCGGTATCGCAGGCTCCTGCACTGTCGGATGCGTCGCATGAAAGGTATCAATTAACATAGCGTGCCATGCTAAGTGGCCGTGTGTCCGCTTATCAGCCGCCCCGACTGGGGCGGTTTTGTTGTTAAGGTAGGATATGATCGACATGGATATTCAGGTAGCAGAGGGTGACGTCGAACGGCTGTCCCTGCGCGATTACACCGAAAAAGCGTACCTCGACTACTCGATGTACGTCATTTTAGACCGTGCTTTGCCCAATATTGGCGATGGCATGAAACCTGTGCAGCGGCGGATTATTTATGCCATGCGTGAATTGGCGCTGCACGCCAATGCTAAGTACAAAAAATCAGCGCGTACCGTGGGTGATGTGCTGGGTAAGTTTCACCCCCATGGCGATGGTGCTTGCTATGAAGCGATGGTGCTCATGGCCCAGTCGTTTAGCTATCGCTATCCGCTAGTAGACGGGCAAGGTAACTGGGGTAGCCCTGATGACCCTAAATCCTTTGCTGCCATGCGCTACACCGAGGCCAAGCTTTCTAAGTTTGCGGAAGTTCTGCTTAGCGAGCTGGGCCAGGGTAACGTGGATTGGACGCCGAACTTCGACGGCACAATGCAAGAGCCAGTGGTGCTGCCTGCGCGTCTGCCTCACGTGCTGCTCAACGGCGGCACTGGCATTGCGGTCGGCATGGCAACCGATATTCCGCCGCACAACGTGACGGAGGTGGTCGAAGCCACCTGCCATCTGCTGCGCAACCCCGAAGCGACTACCGTCGACCTGATGGAGTTCGTACCCGCGCCAGACTTCCCCACCGATGCGGAAATCATCACGCCCAAAGCAGACCTGCGTAAGCTTTATGAGTCTGGACGTGGCTCGGTCAAACTACGCGCCCGCTATGTACGTGAAGACGCCAATATCGTGATTACCGCCGTGCCTTATCAGGTCAGCGGTGCCAAAGTGTTAGAGCAAATCGCCGCGCAAATGCAGGCTAAAAAGCTGCCGATGGTTGCTGACTTGCGCGATGAGTCCACCCACGAAGAGCCGACTCGCTTAGTGATTGAGCCGCGTTCAAATCGTGTGGATGTTGAATCGCTAATGGCGCACCTGTTTGCTACCACGGATCTGGAAAAGAACGTGCGGGTAAACATGAACGTGATCGGCCTAGATGGCCGCCCCCGTGTGATGCCACTAGCCGATATGCTGAGTGAATGGCTGCGTTTTCGACGTGCCACGGTACGTCGTCGTTTAGAGCACCGCTTAGGCAAGGTCGAAGACCGACTGCACATTTTAGAAGGGCTGCTAACGGCTTATCTCAACCTCGACGAAGTGATCCGTATTATTCGTGAAGAGGATGAGCCAAAGTCGGCGCTGATTGCTGCTTTTGGTCTTTCTGAACGACAAGCTGAAGCAATTCTAGAGCTGCGGCTGCGTCATCTTGCCAAGCTGGAAGAGATGAAAATCCGTGGTGAGCAGGATGAGCTTGAGAAAGAGCGTAAGTCGCTACAAGGGTTGCTAGGCAGTGAAGCCAAGCTGACCACACTGATTGAAAAAGAGATCCGCGCGGCGGGTAAAGAGCATGGTGATGCGCGTCGTTCGCCGCTGGTCGAGCGTGAAGAATCCAAGGCCCTCTCTGAAGTTGAGCTGCTAGGCGCCGATCCGATTACCGTGGTGCTCTCTGACAAAGGCTGGATTCGTGCAGCAAAAGGCCACGATATTGACCCTGAAGGGCTTTCTTATAAAGCAGGCGATAGCTTCCAGCTAGCGGCGCGCGGTAAAACCAATCAACCCTTAGTGCTATTGGATGACACCGGCCGCGCCTACACCTTAGCGGCGCATAATTTGCCCAGCGCCCGAGGCCAAGGTGAGCCCGTCACTGGGCGGGTCAATGTGGCGGCAGGTGCACGAATGGCGGGGTTAATGCTGGCACCGCCCACCAAACGGTTTGTATTGGCCAGCGACGGTGGCTATGGGTTTGTAGCCCAGCTTGGCGCTCTGACTGGTAAAAACAAAGCCGGTAAAGCGGTACTCAGCGTACCGAAAGGCTGCAGCGTGATGGCACCTGTGGAAGTGCCGGAAGGTGAAGGCCTGTGGGTAGCATCGGTGTCCAACGAAGGTAGGTTGCTGCTGTTCCCGCTAGACCAGCTGCCTGAAATGGCTAAAGGTAAAGGCAACAAAATGCTCGATATCCCTGGCCCGCGCGCGGCCCGACGGGAAGAGTTTGTGCGCGATATTGCCATTGTGGCAGATAAGAGTGAGCTTATTATTCATGCCGGTAAGCGTAAGCTAACCCTGAAAGCCGACGATCTCGCGTATTATCGTGGTGAGCGCGGTAGACGAGGCAGCAAATTGCCGCGTGGTTTCCAAAAAGTCGACCGTTTAGAAGCAGGGGAGTAAGTCATGGCAACGCGTTATCTGATTCGTGCGACCGGTGTTGCGCGCCCAGGACAGCTGGCTGGCCTGGGTAAGGCACTGGCGGCAGGGGGCGCTCGTCTGTTGGATATAAATCAAAGCGTGACGTTTGGCATGCTCTCGTTGGAAATGTTGGTGGGGCTTAATCACGACAGTGCTTTGGAAGCCGCTCTAAGCGAAGCGGGGGATACATTAGGGTTAGACGTACAGGCAATTGTGGTGAGTGGTGAGGATTACCAGCGCTGGAGCGAACAAGCCAGCCAACCAAGGCTGATTTTAAGCCTACTAGCTCCTAAATTGCCTGCTGGTATATTAGCTGAAGTAGGCGCGCTAACGGCTGAGTTTGGTCTAACCGTTGAGCTGATCCATCGCCTTTCAGGCCGTGAAGCGCTTGAAGGAGATGCGCCAGCTAACGGTGCTTGTGTTGAGTGTTGGCTTAGGGGTAGCGATGCGGAGCTAGAGGCCTTGCGCGAAAAGGCCCTAGCACTGGGCGCTCAGCATGGAGTCGATATTGCTATTCAAGAAGACACTATCTGGCGTCGGCACCGTCGCTTAGTGTGTTTTGATATGGACTCGACCTTGATTAAAACCGAGGTAATTGATGAGCTGGCACGTCGTCATGGCGTAGGCGATGAAGTCGCCGACGTAACCGAACGAGCAATGCGTGGCGAGCTGGATTTTCAAGAGAGCTTCCGCGAGCGTATGAGTAAGTTAGCCGGTTTAGACGAAGCCGTCTTGAAGGAGATCGCCGCTGAGCTGCCGCTAATGGATGGCGTTGAACGGCTAATGGCGAACTTAAAGCGCTTTGGTTACCGCACCGTGATCCTCTCAGGAGGGTTTACCTACTTCGCCCGTCATCTTCAGGATAAGCTTGGCTTTGATGAAATCCATGCCAATGAGCTGGTGATCGAAAATGGCAAGGTGACTGGCGAAGTCAAAGAGCCGATTGTTGATGCCCAGCGTAAAGCCGATCTTTTGGAGCAAATTGCGCTACGGGAAGGCTTTACTTTAGAGCAGACCATTGCCGTCGGCGATGGCGCTAACGATCTGAAGATGCTGGCGAAAGCAGGGCTAGGTATCGCGTTTCGTGCTAAGCCGGTGGTTCGTGCCCAGGCCCGCCAAGCAATTTCAACGTTGGGGATTGATGCGGTGCTGTATTTGATTGGCTATCGCGAAGCAGATCTAATCGACTGACGCGCGCTGTCGAGCGAACAGGCGGTCATTAGTACCGCCTTTGGCTAGTTGTCTGTATGCGTGTTCACACCACCATATTCAGCGCGTAGCGCTTCTAGCTTAGCAGTTTCATTTTCGCTGAGCGGTGGTGAATTCCACAGCGGATTACCTTGCACGTCATTTACCCCTTGTAGTGTTAAGGTAAGTTTTGTGTCGCGAGGAATCTGGTTATTTCCCCAGGGACCGAAACGGTTGGGAGCAAGGCTCCATTGGTCAGTCTCGCCAGGCGCTAAACCATCAGCAATCACATAATAAAACGTTTCATCGACCCAGGGTGTTTCGCGGTCCGGACTGGTTAGGACACCATGTAACAATAGTTCTGAAATCACCTGATCAGAATTATTGGTTACCTGAAGGTCAATGACAGGTTCAAAGGCACCGTAGGGGCTAGTACTAATGTAGTAATCAGCATTTTCAAGACGTACCTGTGCGCGTTGTTGCTGGTCATATGTTGCATTCGCCTGCTTATTTTCTAGACGATCAAGCGTTTGCAGTGCCTGCTCTCGTTCGCGGGCGCGACGTTCGCGCAGCATTCTGTCGGCGCGCTCAATAATCTCATCCCCTGTCAGGCCGTGCATATAGGCATTTGCTGATTCGGCCACTTCTGCGGCATTCATACGACGTGCATTGAGTAAATCGATGCCGCTGAACGATGACATGGCTATGATCGTCAAGGCTTGATCAAACTCATCGCGCTTGTAGGTAGGGAGAGAATCACGCACTTTCTCAACGGAAACAACGGCGGCTGGCATTGAGCTGGTGTCTATTTTGGGGTCTGAGCAACCCGCTATCATCAACGTGGTTAATGACAGTGCCGACAATCTAAGCAGGCTCCACATAGAATTACCTCAAAACAGGCTAACAAAACGCAAGGAGCTTACCGGAAAGTGGCGCTCCTCACTACTGTCTCGCGCCTGTGACATATAAAAAGCGCTGGCGTTTTGGCCAGCGCTTAACGATTAAACGGTGTTGCTTCACTCTTTCAGCCATGCCCTTTATCAGGGTGGGGTACCGGCTTTTCACCGACTTCTTCTGAACGCAGTTCTACTGGTTTTCCTTGGGTTTTATCAGCGTGCTTGAGCTGCATATGTAGGCCCGTTTTGGCAAGCAAGTGGGCACTAACTGGCGCAGTGATGAATAAAAACAGCGTAATCAGTAGTTCTTGAACATCCGGTTTGCCATCGACGCTCCAAAAGTAGCCCATTGAAGCAACAAGCATGCAGCCTATGCCCAGCGTGGTGGCCTTGGTAGGGCCATGCAAGCGCATGTAAAAATCTCTTAGGTGGGCAAGGCCCAGTGAGCCAATAAAGACGAAAATGCCGCCTGCCACTAGCAGCAGTGAAATTAGCGCTTCAACTAAGAATGACATTGGCGCATCTCCTTAACGATTACACGGCTCATTCGATAATATCTCCGCGCAAAATGTATTTGCATACGGCCACTGTGCTGATGAAACCGAGCATGGCAATTAACAGCGCAGATTCAAAGTACGTCTTGCTGTTGAGCCACAGTCCTAGTAGCACAATGAGCGCAATCGAATTGACATACATCGTGTCAAGCGCCAGCACACGGTCTGGTAGGTCTGGGCCAATAGTTAAGCGATAAAGATTCATCAATAATGCCATCACTACCAGCGTCAAGGTAATCGCGAGTGCAATGCTCAGCATTCGTATATCTCCTTCAGCGGACGCTCATAACGCGCGCGTATTTGTTCGATTAGCGCGTCCTCATCGTCCACATTTAGCGCATGAATAAGCAGTGACTTTCCGTCCATGCGCAAATTGGCTGATACAGTGCCCGGCGTCAGGCTAATGGTGCTGGCGAGCAGCGTAATTGTGAAGCGCTCTTCAAGCATCAGCGGGTATTCAATAAAGTGAGGCTTAAGTTTACGCCACGGATTAGCGATCAAATACGCAACTTCAAAGTTGGCAATAACGATATCGCCCAGTACGCGAAGCGCAAAACGCAGTAGTTTAAGAGGCTTGCCAATACGCGGGCGTGCATCCCAAAAACGATGGGTTAACAACGGAATAAGGATGGCCAGCGCGCCGCCTAACACAATCTGGCCAAACGCAAAGCTACGCACGAGTAATAGCCATACCAATAGCAGCAGCAGTGACAATACTGGCGTAGGAAGCCAAGTGCGAGGGGCAATCATTGGGCGTCTCCAGCATCAGGCAGAAGCGTATTAATTAATAGCTGTGGGTTGGCTAGCTGCTCTCCTGTGGCTTGAGTGTAGCTACTCACTGGACCTGCAAAGACAACCATTAGCGGTGCCGCACTGAGTAACCACAGCATGCCAACCCACTGATAGCGGGAGAGGGTGCTGCCGCTTGGGCTACCTCGATGGCTGCGCCAAAATAGCGTAGAACCCGCACGAGAAAGCGCAATCAGCGAGGCAAGACTGGTCAATAGTAGCAGTGGCCAAAGCCACAAACGTTCTCCACCTTCTGCGGCGTTAAGCATCAATGCTTTTCCTAAGGCACCAGATAATGGCGGTAAGCCTGCCACCGCAATGGCACCGATAAAAAAGGTAATCGCAAGTGCATTTCCTTGTACTAACGGGCGGCCTTTCACGATACGTGTGCCGGGTTTGCCTCGCTGCAGGCCAATCATTTCTGCCAGCAAAAAGAGCCCGCCAGTAATTAACGTCGTATGAATAAGATAATAAAGCAGTGCAGATGTCGCCGCTGGAGTGCGCATGCCAATTCCGGCCAGTAACGTGCCTACTGAAATAAGCACCAAGTACGCTATTAGCAGACGAAGATCACGGGCGGCCATAACGCCAACGCCAGCTGCCGCTAAGGTTGCTAAGGCTAACCACCATATCCAGGGCTGCTCTAATGCGACTAAACTTCCCGCTTGATCGCTAAATATCAGTGAATAGACACGTAAAATAGCGTAGATGCCCACTTTCGTCATGATAGCAAATAGCGCAGCCACAGGGGCTGGCGCGGCGGCATAAGCGCGGGGCAGCCAGAAATAGAGAGGTAAAATAGCGGCTTTTAAACCAAAAACCACTAACAGCATTAACGCCCCAGCGGTGACTAAACCTTCGCGCTCAGCGGGCAGGCTGGTCAGCTTATGCGCCATGTCGGCCATATTTAGCGTGCCTGTTGCACCGTAAAGAACACCCACCGCAATTAGAAATAGGGACGATCCCGCTAAATTAAGCACGACATAGTGCACGCTAGCTTGTATACGTGCTTTACCTCCGCCATGCAGCAGTAATGCATAAGAGGCAAGAAGCAATACTTCGAAAAAGACGAAGAGGTTAAACAAGTCGCCAGTTAGAAAGGCGCCGTTAATACCGAGCAGTTGCCATTGAAATAGGCCATGAAAGTTACTGCCTTTTTCATCATCACCGCCGCAGGCAAAAATGACCGCGCCGACCGCTAGAATAGCGGTTACTAGCACCATCAATGCTGACAAGCGATCAAGCACCAGCACCACTCCAAACGGTGGCTGCCAATCACCCAGCGCGTAGTAAGTGATCTCACCACTCGCCGCTTGATTGACTAAGGCAATTGAGACAAATAATAAGAGTACCGAGGCAACAACGCTGACGGCGCGCTTATAGCGTACTAACCCTTGGCGTTGGTAAAGCAATAAGATGCCCGCAACTAACGGTAGCACCACAGGCAAAACAATTAGATGCTGAATCATTCGCGGTCTTCCTTTTTGCCATCAACATGGTCATTACCTACTTCGCTGCGTGCGCGCATGGCTAGAATGACCACAAAGGCGGTCATCGCAAAGCCAATCACAATCGCTGTCAATACCAGTGCTTGGGGTAATGGGTCAGCAACGTTCGCATTTTCATTTACCAGGGCAGCCCCATCAGTGGTTAAGCCTCCCATCGAAAACAAAAACAGATTGACCGCATAAGAGAGCAGCGTTAGACCGACGACAACGGGGAAGGTACGTCCCCGCAAGGTTAGATAGAGTCCGCAGGCGGTTAATATGCCCGTTGTAATGGCATAGAGCATTTCCATTAGTAGGACTCCTTATCGTTGGACGTTGTGGAGTCGTCCGTTGTTTTGGGGTCTGTGACAGGCCGATGGGGAGTAGTAACTTTACCCAGGTTGGCCAGGATCATCAGTGTTGCACCTACAACGGCGAGATAAACACCAAGATCAAATAGCAAAGCGGTGGCCAGCTCGAAGGTGCCAATCAGTGGCAGCGTGAAATAACCGAATGATGACGTTAAGAACGGGTAGCCCAACAGCCAGCTGCCCAGTCCGGTGAGCGTTGCAATGGCTACCCCCACGACGGCTACCGGTTGGAAGGGGAAGTTAAGCCGCTCTTGCGCCCACTCCACACCGCGCGCCATATACAGCAAAATCAGCGCGACAGCGGTAATCAAACCGGCAATAAAACCACCACCAGGTTGATTATGGCCGCGTAAAAAGATAAACGCAGAAACCAGCAACGCCAGCGGCAGTAAGGTCATTGAGATTGACGTTAAAATAGCCGGATAGCGATCAGGCGACCAAACGCGACCTTCGCCATCGCTGTGAGGGATGAATAGGCGTAGCCGGTTTAGCAGTTTAAAGATTGCTAAGCCTGCAATGGCTAGCACCGTGATTTCACCGAGCGTATCGAAGCCACGGAAGTCGACTAATATCACGTTGACGACGTTGTACCCGCCGCCGCCAGGTTTGCTGTTTTCAACGAAGAACTCAGAAATCGACAGCGTTTCACGTGTCATCACCGCATAGTTAAGGCTAGCCACCACCAAGCCCAGCGCCCCTGCCAGCAGCATATCTCGTACATTGCGCTTGGGGCTCGACTCACGCGGTGTTTTTTGGGGCAAGAAAAATAGCGCTAGCATCAGCAGAATCATGGTGACAACTTCTACCGATAGCTGCGTCAGTGCTAGGTCTGGGGCCGAAAAGCGTGCAAAGGTGAGAGCAACGAATAGGCCTACAACAGATAACATTAGTAATGAGATTAACCGATAGCGATGCGTAGCAGCGGTTGCTATACCCCCAAAAATTAGCATACCCGCACCCAGCAAGACGATGCCATCAATTGGCTGATTGCCTTTAGCACCAGTTAAATTGCCAGTACTTGCCAAACCGATTACGCCCATCAGTAACGCCGCGAAAAGTAACCAACCCATATAGCGCTGAAGCGAGTTGCCTTCAAACTTGGTGATCAGTTGCTCGGCACGGTAGCTAAGGGTGACGATAAAACGCTCAAATACGCGGCGGGCATCGACACTAGCAAATGGCTGCATGAAACGGCGTAGATCGGCGTGGCGCCAATACAGCGCAATGCCCACAATAAAGGCCAGCCCACTCATGATTAAAGGTAGGTTGACGCCATGCCAAATAGCTAAATGGAAATCAAGTGGTTCTCCCAGCACAGCCTGGGACGCTAACTGTAAAATACCGGTAGCAAAAAAGGCGGGAAATAGTCCGACTAAAACGCACAGAACCACCAGAATTTCCACGGGTAGGCGCATTAAGTGTGGTGGCTCGTGTGGTGCTTTAGGCGTTGATTCTTTGGCGGGTTTATAAAATACCGCATGCACCAAACGCACAGAATAGGCTACCGAAAGAATGCCACCTAACGCTGCTAGCGCAGGAAGTAACCAGCTAAGACCTCCCAGTACCGGGGTAGCTAGCGTTTCGGTAAAGAACATCTCTTTAGAAAGAAAACCGTTAAAGAGGGGAACGCCAGCCATGGCAGCGGCGGCCAGGGTAGTCAGCAGCGCGGTAACCGGCATGGCTTTTTTCAAGCCACCTAATTGCTTGAGTTCTCGAGTGCCCGTTTCGTGATCGATAATTCCTGCACTCATAAACAGAGCAGCTTTGAAAGTGGCATGATTCAAAATATGAAACAGAGCTGCTAGCACTGCCATTGGGCTGCCGATACCGAGCAGTACGGTAATTAAACCCAAGTGACTCACGGTTGAAAATGCTAAAATCCCTTTTAGGTCGGTCTTAAATAACGCAAACCAGGCCCCATAAAGCAGTGTAATAGTCCCTACTAGCGGTACTACCACGCTCCAAAGTTCGCTGCCCGCAATGGCGGGATGCAAACGCGCCATTAGGAAAATACCCGCCTTTACCATGGTGGCAGAGTGTAGGTAAGCAGAGACGGGTGTTGGGGCTGCCATGGCATGAGGTAGCCAAAATTGGAAGGGGAATTGGGCTGATTTGGTAAATGCACCGAGTAGAACCAGACCAAGCATTATCGGATAGCGTGGGTCAGCGACGATTGCAGTACCGCTGCTAAGTACGTCATCCATCCGGTAGCTGCCTGCCATATCGCCCAATAGCAATAACCCCGCTAACAGTGCCAAACCACCGGCACCGGTAACGGTAAGTGCCATGCGGGCACCTTTACGGGCATCGCTCCGGTAAGACCAAAAGCCAATCAATAAAAAAGAGGAAAGACTGGTTAGTTCCCAGAACAACCAGAGTAAAATAAGGTTGTCTGACATCGAAATACCGACCATCGATGCCATAAACAGCATGAGAAACGCATAAAAGCGTCCAAACGGTTCATCTTTGGCTAGGTAAAAATGTGCATACAATAGAATTAGAAGGCCAATGCCAAGAATCAGCAGGTTAAAGAGCAGCGACAGGCCATCTAAACGAAATGCCAGCTCTAGGCCTAATTCGGGCATCCATGCCGCGTTAAAACGCAGCATTTCACCTTCTAACAGGGTGGGGATTTGCAGCAATGTAAGCAGTAGGGCAACCGCAGGCAGTATGCTTGTCGCTAGCGAGCACAAAGTGCGGCCGCGTTTGGCACTTAATGCCGGTACCACTACGCCTAGCAAAGGCAGTAAAGCTATCCACAGCAGTGTCATGGGCTTATCCAGCGCAAAAAATCATAAAACACCAAGGTCGCAATAGGCACCTGAGTGACGGAGATACATCAAGTGAAACAACAGGATATCACTTGTATAGTAAGTGTGTGGTTTTAGTATAAAGTGTTGCCGTTAACCGTTCAGAGACTCCTTGTTCCATGAGTGAACCATTCAATACCTGGCAAGCCCGCTTCGAAAAACTGCGTAGCAACAAGCTTTTTGAAGGGGTAGTAATATCAATCATTGTGGTTTCTGCACTAGTGATCGGTGCGAAAACCTATGAGGAAACCTCTCGAATAGAGCAGTGGCTGCTTTATCTAGATATTGCCGTTACGGTGTTCTTTCTGATTGAGATTTTGATCAGAATGGCAGCCGAGCGCAACTTAGTCAGCTTTTTTAAGAAAGGCTGGAATGTGTTTGATTTCCTGATCGTGACCGCTAGCCTGATACCGATGGACGACTCGGAGATGGTGCTGCTGGCACGTTTACTGAGGATTTTCCGCGTCTTGCGCTTGGTGTCGATGATTCCTGAGCTGCAAATGCTGCTGGTGGCTTTGGTGAAGTCCATCCCCAGGATGGGCTATGTTGTACTGTTGATGTTTATTATCTTTTACATCTACGGCGCTATTGGTAGCTTCCTGTTCCACAATGTTGATGAAAGCCTTTGGGGTAATATTGCCCTCGCCATGTTGACACTGTTTCAAGTAGCGACATTTGAGAGCTGGGCCACCGCTGTGCTTTATCCCACCATGGAAGTTTATCCCTATGCGTGGATCTATTTCTTAACCTTCATTTTTCTTAATGCATTTATTTTTCTCAATATGATGATTGGTATTGTGTTGGACGTCATGCAAAAAGAGAGTGCCCAGCTGGATTTAGATAGCGGTGAAGGTGACTCTGCCCAACTGCAAGCACTTCGAAGCGACGTGCATACGTTAAAAGCTCAACTTGATCGTATGGAAGCTGCGATGGTTCAAAAAGGCGCCCCAACGACGCTAAACGACCAAGCCGACCTATCTGAAACAGGGTTGCCTAAAACCGGCTTACCTAGAACCGGCTTACCTAGAACAGAGTAACGAAAGGAGCGCTGCCATGATGCTATCTGACCCCTCTAAAAAATACCGTCCTTTTGTGGCCGTTGACCTGCCCGATCGCCAGTGGCCAAGCCAGCGTATTGAAACGCCACCCATTTGGTGCAGCGTTGACCTGCGTGATGGCAACCAGTCGTTAATTGACCCGATGGATCAAGAGCGTAAACAGCGCTTGTTTGATCTGTTGCTGAAGACGGGGTTTAAAGAGATTGAGGTTGGTTTTCCATCAGCGTCGCAAACCGACTTTGACTTTGTCCGTGCGTTAATAGAGCAGGATAAAATCCCTGACGATGTGACCATTCAGGTGCTGACTCAGGCGCGCCCACACTTAATTGAGCGCACTTTTGAAGCGCTTGAAGGCGCTAAAAACGCTATTGTCCACGTCTATAACGCCACCGATCCGATGTTTCGTCGCGTCGTGTTTAATGTGGATAAAACGGAGTGTGTTCAGATCGCGGTGGATGCCACAGCACAAATCCGCGATTTGATGGCCGCCAACCCAAACACTAATTGGACCTTCCAGTACTCGCCGGAGCTGTTTACCACTACCGAAATGGACTTTGCGGTAGAGATTGTCGAAGCGGTGATGGACACGTTTGGGCCGAGCGTTGATAACCGGATGATCGTTAATTTACCGGCCACCGTCGAAGTCGCCACACCAAATAACTACGCCGACCAAATTGAGTGGTTCTGCCGCCATGTTAAAAAACGCGACACGTTAATTGTCAGTGTTCATCCCCATAATGATAGGGGAACAGGCGTTGCGGCAGCAGAGCTAACGTTGATGGCCGGAGCTGATCGGGTCGAAGGCACGCTGTTTGGTAACGGCGAGCGCACTGGCAACGTGGATATCGTCACGCTGGCCATGAACATGTACACCCAAGGTGTTCACCCGAACCTCGACTTTTCTAACATCACGCCGGTCATGCGCGAGGTGGAGTACTGTAACCAGCTACCCGTTCATCCACGCCACCCTTACGTGGGCGATCTAGTATTTACCGCGTTCTCTGGCTCGCACCAGGATGCCATCAAAAAAGGTATGGCAGACCGTCGCGCCCATCCTGAAGCGCTTTGGGATGTGCCATATCTGCCGATCGACCCGCTGGATGTGGGGCGCAGTTATGAAGCGGTGATTCGCGTTAACAGCCAGTCAGGCAAAGGCGGTATTTCCTATCTGCTGGAACAAGAGCACGGCATTGAGCTACCGCGCAGGCTCTCTATCGAGTTTAGCCAAGTGGTACAGGAAGTGGCCGACCGCACTGGGCGTGAAATTACCTCGCAAATGATCTATCAAGCGTTTGCCGATGAGTATCTTGAACAGCATTCTCCGCTGGCGCTGATTAGTCATCGCCTCTCTTCTGAGCCGGATAGCCCTAAAGTAGCGCTAGAAGCCGTGTTAGAAAACAGTGGTAATCGAGAAACGGTGTCCGGTGAAGGCAACGGCCCCCTAGCTGCCTTCGTGAAAGCGTTGGTCGTCAGCGGCCATGATGTGGAAATTATTGACTACCACGAGCATTCCCGTGGCCAAGGCGCGGATGCTGAAGCAATTGCCTATGTCGAAGTGCGCATTGATGGCAAAGCGGTGTTTGGCGTGGGTACCGACGAGAGCATCACCAGTGCGTCGATGAAAGGGGTGCTTAGTGCAATTAATCGCCACTACTCTACTCAGCCTGTAGCGGCGAACGTAACAGCGGATACGTTGGGTTAATCCAACAATAACCAGCTCGCTGGAGTAGCTGAAAATGCGGCCTTGGCAGCTCATAGCGTTTACCGCAATAGTCATCGCAGGGCTGCTGTCGGCTGCGGCTTCTCATGAACCGTTTGATTCCCGACTGGTGCGTCTGGAAGCACAGCAGGCGCTGCCAGCACTTGCGTCTACGCTGGAGCAGGAGTCGCCTGACATCAATGCGCTTTTTCTCAGCTACGCTGCTGACCAAGCGCTTTGGATGAGTGCCTCGCTGGCAATTTTACGATACGGCGATAGTGCGCGCAGCGCCTTAGTCGACTACGGAGACTCTCCTCAGTTTCAGGAGGTGCTAGTACGCTTTGGCGCGGATGCAATCTTGCCTGTGGTTTACTTCCGTGATCACGATATTGCTACGCTTCGCGCTCAGCATTGGCTAGGTGAGCGTTATCAGCAGGTCAGTCGTTGGTGGGACGATGACGATTCAGGATCAGCGAGTGTGAACGAAGGCCAGGCCAATGAAACGGACATAGAGAAAGCGATAGCACAATTGACACCCTATCGACGAGGTCAGATGGGAGTTGCGCTATTAGCGTCTAACGGCCATGCACTGCTGAACCAGTTTGTGGTCAGTGAGCAAGGCGATGTTGAGTGGTTACAGGGCGAACGCCTAATCGCAGGGGTTGGGGATTTTTTCACCGGTGGCCTACGTGACCTTGAAAGCCAATGGCGGCGCGGTGACGACATTGGCGCAAGCGCTGTTGCTTGGGCCGGAGTTGATCTCTTGGTGATGGCTAGCACAGTGAAGGTGCTACGTGCGGGCAAAGCGGCTCGTAGTGCTCGGTTGGGTAGCCTTGAAGCACAGGGTGCTCGCACTGGTGTGCGTCACGGAATGGTGGCTGCGGGCGGACGCTTCGCTACGCTGCCGCGAATGGCGAAAGTGGCGGCGGTGGCTACGACTGCCTATGTGGTCGTTCGCCACCCAAGTTTGGTCAGTGCGCTAGGTGCCAACCTAGCGACATGGCTAGGCTGGCCGGTATGGCTTGGCCAGTTTGTGATTTGGTTGATCGTGCTATTGCCGGTGTTGATCATCGCGCGCTTTTGTTACCGCTGGTTACTTACACCGCTGCTATGGCTAGTGGTACCACTGGCGCGGCTGTGTATTAAGGCGGCTAACCGTTCACTTGCCAAGCGCAAGGGGCATACGAAGGCTCGGGGTTAAGCAGGCCCGTTGGCACCATGTGCCTGCATGAACCTGCTAGTCAGCGTTATGCTTGGCTCGCCAACCACCCCCGCCAGCCGCCAAACTGAGTGATCTCCTCTGCTTCTCCGCCTTCATTGAGCGCGCCTGCGGTGCAGATAAAGCCGCATTTCCAGCTGCCGTCGGCAAGTTCTACCTGACCTAAGCCGAGCGGGGCGGGAATACCTGCCAAGAAGCTACCGAGGGTTTCGATAGGCAGGCGCCAAACCTCCACTTCAATGGCTTGGCCATTGTCATCACGTAGCATTGCAGGGCGTTTAGGGGCCCCTCCCGCCAGTGCAAACAGTTTATAGCGCGGTGCGCTGTGGGTGACGCTGACCAAGGTGCCGCCCCGCTGGGTCAACTGGTGGTTAAGCGCTAAGCCCTGTAGGTGTGCACCGCATACCACCAGTTCCATGCTGCCATCTTGGGCGGCGATGGAGAGCTCCGCTAATGGCGGGTGCGGGTGGTCGGTGGCGCCTAACGGCAGCATAAGGCGCTGTTCAAGGGCGCGAGCGAGGGAGAGTAACTCCAAATCAGCCAATGCTGGACCAAACAGGGTGACGCCAATGGGTAGGCCGCGCTCGCTAAAGCCGACGGGCACGGCAAGCGCGCTGTAGTCGAGCAAGTTCATAAAGTTGGTCCAGGTGCCCAGGCGCGAGTTTACGCCAATAGGGTCTGCCGCTACCTCTGCTTTGCTAGGGTGCGTGACGGTCGTGGGGGAAAGCATGACATCCACGTGGCGGATTAACGCGTCGGCTTGGCGTTTGTACTCAGCAAGTTGATAGCGCGCATCAAACGCATCCACCGCCAGCGGTGTTGCTCCCCCCTGGGTGATTTGGAAGGTGACGGGATGCACGGCATCGGGGTGGCTCTGCATCAGCTCACGAATCACATGATAGCGCTCAGCGACCCAAGGTCCTTCGTAAAGTAAGCGCGCTGCTGCCAATAAGGGTGAACAGTCTAGCTCGACTTTTTCACCGCCAATAGCTTCCAACTCTGCAATTGCTAGGTGCATACCCTGGGTATACGCAGCATCGGTTTGCCACTGCGCTTCTAGCGGCACGCCAAAGCGGAACGCTGCCGGTGCTTTGCCATAACGCTTACCGTGAATGGCAAAGTCAACGCGTTTTGACCAGGCGCACTGATCATCATAAGCGGCGGTAATGCCGAGCACGTTGGCCGCATCGTCGGCGGTAAGCGTAAATAGGCTGATCGTATCCAGAGTGGCGCAGGCGGGCACGACGCCGCGGGTGCTAAGCAGCCCGAGGCTGGGTTTAACACCATAAAGGTTGTGGAAGCAGGCGGGCACCCGTCCAGAACCGGCCGTGTCGGTGCCCAGTGCAAAGCTGACCATGCCCGCCGCCGTCACCACTGCCGAGCCGCTGCTGGAACCACCCGGCACCAAGGTGGGATCAAAGGCATTAGCGGGCGTGCCATAAACCTCCAGCGCCCGCTCGCCCACTAAGCCAGTCGCAAACTGATCTAAGTTAGTTTTGCCCAAGGGGATAGCGCCTGCAGCGATTAACTGCTGTACCACAAACGCACTTTCTGATGGCGTATAGGCAAATGCTGGGCTGCCTGCTGTTGTCGGTATATCCGCAAGATCAATGTTGTCTTTAAGCGCAAAAGGGATGCCGTATAGCGGCAATGACTCAGGTGATTCGCCTTCTAGGCGCTGCAGGTAAGGTGCTAACTGTTCACGGGTTAAACGGGTAATCCAAGCCGCATCGTGGCCATAGACGTCAGCCGCTGCCAGTAATTGATCGATTAGGTCAGACGGCGTTAATTCACCGCTGCGATAGGCGGTGTGTAGGCTAGCAATATCGAGTGAAATCGGAAGTGTCATTGTGGGTTCCTTAATGAGGCTTGTATGACGCGCGAAGGGTGGGGTAGGTTGATACCGTTGTCATATTTCCAACCTTCTCGCCAAGGCTGCGTAGAAAGCACAACTTGCCAACCCGCCTGGGTGCGCTGTAAGAAGTCAAAACACAGGCTAGCGCGCCAGCGCAGAGTCTCATCAGCTAAGCGGTTTAAAGGCGTAAACAAGGTATCTGCACGTATGTTTGCAGGGCGTGGAGTAATCGCCATGGCGTAGTCGCCAAGCTGCAGCCAGCAAAGTTGCCCCCGTTCGTCGGTGCGCACTGTCTCCTTGGGGATGTCGCGAGTAAGCCGTTGCCAGTGCTCCACATAGCGCCCGGTAGGATGGCTCTCTTCCAGCGTGTCATCGTCAATCCAGCGCAGTAGGCCCACATCCCGCTCTAAGCCAGGGCAAAGGTCCTGATAGCGGTGCCACGTACACAGTTCGCCTTCAATCTGGGTAATGCCTGCAAAAGCGCTAAGGCTTGCTAGCCATTCAAGCTGGGCGTGGTCGCATGAGGTTAAGCACGTGATGCCCGAAAAATCAGGTAGCGTTGCCGGTAAGCGCAGGTCGGCATGCCAGTACTGGCCCTGCAGCCAGAAAACCCGTGAGATAGTATCGGCCTGTTGGTAGGGCGACATGGCAGGCTCGGCATATAGCGTTCGCTGCCAAACGCCTCGATAGCGATTGGCAACTGCTGGTAGTGGAGCGCTCATCGCTTTGGCGCCTCGTTTTGCTGCTCTTTGTGCTTGCCGTGCTGGCCTAGGCTACCGACTTCACGAGCGCCCTCTGGGAGTGTGATGTCGCCTTTTGCTAGACGCTCACGCAGGTAGCGGAAAGTTTGGATGGTTTGCGCGTAAAGGTGGTCGCCTGCTTTTAGCGACGCATAGTTAGCCTGGCCATGGCGCTTGACTAATGCAGGTAGCGGCGCGACCTCAGTATGGTAATCGCAGGCGAAAAACAGCGGAAACGAGTAGCGTTCTTCTTTTACCTTGCGCACCCGGTGGGACGTTGCCACAAACTCTCCATTGCTCCATATTTCCAGCATATCGCCAATATTCACCACTAAGGCATCCTCGCGAAACGGCACGTCGATCCACTCCCCAGCACCGTTCATCACTTCCAGCCCTGGCGCCGTGGGTAGCAACAGAGTGAAGCACTCGTAGTCGGTATGCGCGCCAATGCCTTGGGTGTCTTGTGCATCAGGGTTGTAAGGGTAGTGAATCAGGCGCAGCTGGCTGGGCGGTTTGGTGACATGGCGCAGCAGCTGCTGCTCTTCCAGCCCTAATGCCAGGGCAAAGCCGCCCATTAGTGCGCGGCCCACCTGGTAGACGGCATCGTAATAGGCGGCCACTGGCGCTCGGAAACCGTCAAGCGCTGGCCAGGGGTTAGGGCCAAGGAGTGGGGTGCCAGCCACAACGTCGGGATCGTTTTCGGGTAACTCAAAGGCGAGGTCAAACGCTTCTTTCATGTCGGGTTTTGTGGGGTCAGGAGACTCTTCACCGGGTGGTACATAGCCACGATGGTGATGATAATGGCCTATATAGCGCTGCATCTTGGCGTCTGTTGACTGGGCAAAGAAGCGCTTGGCTTGTGTGATCAGCCCATGACGCAGCGAATCATCAATACCGTGCCCAACCATTTGAAAGAAGCCAACCTCGCGCGCAGCGCGGCCAAGGGCGTTGGCAACGGCTCGACGCGCGGCGGCATTGCCATGCAGTAAAGGGTCAATATCGATCACGGGAATGGTTTGGAAGTCGGCTAGGCGCGGATCGGCGGGAAGCGGGCTCATGAGCTTGCCTCCTTGCTATCAGTGAGCACTACCAGCGGCTGCCCAGGCGCAACTGAAGCGCCTTCGCTTAGCGGTAGCCTAACCACTCGGCCTGCACAGTGAGAGGTGATCTCCACTTCCATCTTCATAGATTCTACCAGGGCCACTGCTTGGCCAGCACTGACCTGCTCACCCTCTTGGATAAGCAGTTTCCACAGGCTACCGGTGACAGGGCTTTCTATGCCTAGCTCGTTATCATTTAACGCGGTTACCTCGGCACTTTGCGGTGTTTGGTCTTCAAAGGTGAACTGCCCATTGGCGCGCCAATCGGCCATCTCTGCCTGGAAAGCGGCTTCGCGTTTGCTGCGAAAAGCCTCAATGTCAGCGGCGTTTTTGTCGATATCGGCTTGGTAATCCGCTAAACGGAAGTGAGTCGTTTCAACTGATAGCTCAAAACGCCCGTGGGGAAAGTCGCGGCGGATTTGTTCAAGCTCGTCGTGGCTGACCTCATAAAAACGCAGCTGGTCAAAAAAGCGCAGAAGCCAAGGATTTTCAAAGTGTGCTGTTGTGCGGTAGCGGTTCCACATCTGTAGCGTGCGGCCGACAAACTGGTAGCCACCAGGGCCTTCCATGCCATAAACACATAAATACGCGCCGCCAATGCCAACAGAGTTTTCTGCTGTCCAGGTGCGGGCGGGGTTGTATTTGGTAGTCACAAGACGCTGGCGAGGATCCAGCGGTGTGGCGACTGGGGCTCCCAGATACACGTCGCCCAGGCCCATCACTAGGTAGCGGGCATTGAAAACGATATCGCGCACGGCCTGTTCACTTTCAAGAGCGTTAATGCGGCGAATAAAGTCCAGGTTGCTGGGGCACCAGGGGGCGTCCGGGCGCACGCTGCGCTGGTATTTATCGATGGCTTCCTGGCAGGAGGGGTCATCCCAGGAGAGGGGTAAATGCACCACCCGAGAGGCAACTTCCAGTGACTCCACGTCGACGAGGGCCTGCTCTGCGGTGAGCAGGTGGGCGAGCAACTCATCAAGGCTCAGCTCACGCGGCTCGTAATGCACTTGCAGCGAACGGATACCGGGGGTTAATTCCCGTAGGCCGGGAAGCGAGTGCTCCTGCAGCCACAGCATCCAGGCATGGACACGAAAGCGCAGCGCGATATCCAGTTCCATCGCGCCAAACTCGATAAGCAGGAAGTCATCCCCAGCACGACGGTAAACAATCCGTTCACCGGCCTGTTCGGCGGGCACGTCGCGCAAAACGGAGCTGTCGCGCTCTTCATCAATACACGGTTGGTTTGGCTGAGCAGCAAGTGCTTCAAGCTCGGCGAGCTGGCGATCTTCGAGTGCGCGCGCCGTGGCAAGGCTTACTGGCACAAAGCGTACTTTGTCACCCGCGCTGAGCTGGCCTAACTTCCAGCGTTCGGCGCGGATTACCGTCGCTGGGCAAACAAAGCCGCCTAGGGAGGGGCCGTCAGGGCCAAGAATGACCGGCATATCGCCGGTAAAGTCGATGGTGCCAAAGGCGTAAGCGTTGTCGTGAATATTAGAGGGGTGTAAGCCCGCCTCGCCACCGTCGGCTCTGGCCCACTCGGGACGGGGGCCAATCAGCCGTACGCCTGTGCGGCTGGAGTTATAGTGAACCTCCCAGTGGTGATCAAAAAAGCGCTCAACATCGTTATCGGTGAAAAAGTCCGGCGCGCCGTGGGGGCCGTAAAGTACGGCTACCTGCCATGTCTTACCGCCGTCTTGATCGCCGAAGGTGGGAATTAGCGCCTCTTCCAGCTTAACCGCCGATGTGGGATCAAACGGTGGCAGGTCGAGCATGTCGCCGCTGCGCAAAGCGCGTCCGCCGTGGCCGCCAAATTGGCCCAGGGTGAAGGTACTGCGCGAGCCCAGGTAGTGGGGGCACTCAATGCCGCCACGTACCAGCAGGTAAGCGCGGGTGCCCGTAGTGGCTTTGCCTAGTGTCAGGGTAGAACCGGCGGCGATATCTAGCACTTGCCAGAAGGCGACCGTTTGACCATCCAGCGTGGCGGTCATGTGGGCACCCGTTAGCACAATTTGGCTGGCACGATGAAAGCGCAGCGTCGGGCCGGTCAGGGTGATTTCAAGCCCGGCGGCTTCGACTGGGTTATCCAGCAGGCGGTTGCCAAGCCGAAACGACCAGTCGTCGAAGGGGCCAGAGGGCGGAACGCCGACATCCCAATGACCCTGTCGACCGGGGAAATCCTGAAGAGTGGTTAACGTGCCGGGGGCGATAACTTCAATGGCTGGCGGTGCCCAGTCAAGGGTTGTCAGCCAGTGGGTGTCCAGGTCAGCACGCTGAAAACGCTCGGCGCGCAGTACATGGGCAAGCCAAGTTCGGTTGGTGGTAATGCCGTAAACGCTGGCGTTGTCCAGCGTACCGGCTAACTGGTCGATAGCCGCCTGGCGACTTGAGCCATGAACAATAACTTTGGCCAGCATGGGGTCAAAGAGCGCTGAGATTTCCAGCCCAGCTTCCAAGGCGTGGTCGATACGCAAGCCCTCTGCGTGCGGAAAGTTCACCTCGGTGAGCAGCCCGGCGCTGGGGCGAAAATCATGGGCAGGGTCTTCGGCGTACAAGCGCGCCTGTACCGCGTGACCGTGAGGCGTGAGCTGCTGGGTCAGCGTGGCAAGCGGGTGAAGTTGATCTGCCCCTAGGCGAACCATCCATTCAACAATATCAATGCCATACACCATCTCTGTCACGCCGTGCTCCACTTGGAGCCGGGTGTTTACTTCTAGAAAATAGAAGGCCTGGCGCTGGGTGTCGTAGATAAACTCAACGGTGCCGGCACTGCGATAATTAACTGCCTTACCCAACGTGACGGCGGTAGCGTGTAGTGCGCTGCGCACTGTTTCTGGTAGGTTAGGCGCAGGGCACTCTTCCAGTACCTTTTGATGGCGGCGCTGGGTAGAGCAGTCCCGCTCGCCAAGTGCCACTACGCTGCCGTTGCCATCACCGAAGAGCTGTACTTCCAGATGGCGGGCACTAGCAATATAGGCTTCGAGAAACACGCCACCATCGCCAAAGTTACGCTCGCTCAGGCCTTTTACCGAATCAAAGGCGCGCTCAAGTTCGGCGGGGGTTTGGCATATCTGCATACCAATACCACCACCGCCTGCGGTGGATTTGAGCATCACAGGATAGCCAATTTGCTCGGCGTTGCTAAGGGCGTCGTCAATGCTTGAGAGCAGCGCTGAGCCGGGTACCAACGGTACTCCAGCCTGCTTGGCAATGGCGCGGGCTTGGTGCTTTAAACCGAACTGCTCAATCTGCTCCGCGGTAGGGCCTAAAAAGATTAGCCCAGCGGCGTCGCAGGCGGTAATAAAACGCGTGTTTTCAGACAGAAAACCATAGCCGGGATGCACCGCTTGGGCACCGCTTTGCTTGGCAATGGCGATCAGCTTGTCGATGTTGAGATAGGTATCGCAAGCCGGGCCCGCGCCAAGCGAATAGGCTTCATCGGCCTGGTGGACGTAGGGGGCGTCGCGGTCGGCATCGGCATAAACCACCACGCTGCCAACATTCAGTGCTTTTAGCGTGCGTAAAATGCGTGCGGCAATAGCACCGCGATTGGCAATAAGTACTTTGCTAAACATGTGAGGTTGCCTGCAAACAAGGGCGGGTCGTCCCGCAGGTTGTTTGGCCATCTAGGGTCGTCCCTAGGGCGAGTCGCTTACTGCCAAACCAACAGCTCAATGGGCGTGGGGTTGTAGCCGTTGCAGGGGTTGTTGAGCTGGGGGCAGTTGGAGACCAGCACAATGACATCCATCTCAGCGACCATCTCAACGTATTTGCCTGGTGCGGAGATACCATCTTCAAAGGTCAGTTTGCCGTCAGCGGTAACGGGCACGTTCATAAAAAAGTTGATGTTGTGAGTGATGTCCCGCTTGGTCAGGCCGTATTCTGGAAAGTTGGCAATGGCCTGCATCCAGTTGTCTCGGCAGGAGTGCATGTGGCGTTTTTCCAGATCGTAGCGCACGGTATTGCTTTCGCTGGCGCAGGCGCCGCCTAAGGTGTCGTGGCGACCGCAGGTGTCGGCGGTAATGGTTAGCATGCCTCGCCCTTCGCTCGACATGAGTGTGGTGCCAGCGGTGAGGTAGACCGCACCCTGTTCGCGCACGGTGTCCATAGCGCTATAGCGCTCGCTGGTATCTTCAGCGCTAAAAAATAGCGTGTCGGCGGCCTGGTTGCCTTCTAGGTCGAGAATGCGCAGGGTTTGGCCGCGCTTCACGGTACCAATGTAATGGTCGCCTGCGTTGACCGTGGTGCGGGTTAAGGCGTTTTCGGGGCGCAGAGTGCTTTCAATAATCATTGGGCGTTTCCCCTCTATAGGCCGAGGTGGTAAAGGCGGTTATTGGCAAAGCCGCGTGCGTTTTCGGGGCGTGACACGTAGCAAGGGTCATCTTCTGTGGGCGGTTCGGCGGTGCCGAGTGCGATGTCTACACCGCGACGGGGGTAGTTGGCGCTGGGGTCAAGTGGGTGGGGGCAGGTGTGAAGCAGTACCAGCGTGTCCATCTCCATGCGCAGTGTGACGCGACTACCTGGCTGGCAGTGGCCGCTGATATAGCGCAGTTTTCCCTCATCGTCGCTCTCTACCCGGGAAAAGAGATTAAGGTTGGCGGCCATATCCCGACGGCCCAGCCCGTACTTGGCGAGTTCTACTAAAAAGGCGTCAAAGCCGGTGCGGGTCCAGTCGTTGTGCGCCTGCTGATAGCTCACCGGTTGCCAGCCCTTCTTTAACAGATGATGGGGCATTAGGTTACCGCCGACGCTGTCATGCCAACCCAGGCTGTCTTGCGTAATAGAGGCAAAAATACGCCCCATATCCGAGTAAAGGCAGTGCCCTTGGGTAAGCTTAAAGGTGTGCTGACACTTCAAGGTGTCGGGCAAATTTAGCCGTTCCAACAGGTTTTCCGGGTTGTAGCATAAAAGCCCCACGTTACTGTCGGCCTGTTGAGCGGTTAGGGTGAGCGTGGTACCCCGGCGCAGGCGCAGCGACCAGTGATGCCCACCGGGTAAAACAGTGGTGTAATGAGCGTCGTTCTTCATAGCAGCGTCTCCTGGGTGTGGGTTTGCAGGCCGCCTTGTTGCAGCGCTTCTTTGAGAGCGGTTGAAGGGCGGTCTCGGGAGATAGGCAAGTCATAGGTAATCGTGGCACCAAACGCTTCTGGGGCTTGGGGGTCGTGGCGGGTTTTGTCGAATACCCACAGCCGGGTGCCTAGTTCAAAGGCTTCTTTAAGGTCGTGAGTGATCATAAAAATCGTGAGCTGCTGCTCTTGCCACAAGCGGTTGATGAGCCCGTGCATGTCCTGGCGAATACCTGGGTCAAGCGCGCCAAAAGGTTCATCGAGTAATAAAATGCGTGGCCGCATCATCAGCGCTTGAGCGATGGCTAAGCGCTGCTGCATACCGCCGGAAAGCTCGTGGGGGTATTTGTTTAACGCGTGGCTCAGGCCAACTTCGTCGATGCGAGCGCGTGCCTTTTCAATAGCGCGGCGTTTGGCGGCACCAAAGCTTTTACCCAATAACTTGGCGCTGTGTAGCTCGTCGGCAATCATGACGTTGCCAAGCACGGTGAGATGGGGAAAGACAGAATATTTCTGAAAAACAACGCCTCGGTCGGGGCCTGGCTCGTTGGGAATGGGCTTATCATCCAGCATTAAGCTGCCCCGCGACGTTGCTTCTGTGCCCAGCAGCATTTTAAGAAAGGTGGTTTTCCCGCAGCCAGAGGCACCGACCAGGGTGACGAACTCTCCAGGCTCGACGCTAAAATTAAGATTTTCGAGCACCACATGGTTACCGTAGTGCTTCTCTAGCCGTTTGGCAGCGAGCAGGCTCATGATTTATCTCCTTCACCTGCGTGGTACCAGGGAAAGGCTATGCGCGACACCCAGGCCAGCAGTTGGTCAAGCAGAAAGGCCAGCAGCGTTATCCACGCTACGTAGGGCAGAATGACGTCCATGGAGAGGTAGCGACGGACCAGAAAAATGCGGTAGCCAAGGCCTTCTTGTGCAGCAATCGCTTCGGCGGCGATCAGAAAGAGCCAGGCGGTGCCCAGCGCCAAGCGGGTCGCGTTGAGCAGGCGCGGCGTCAGCTGAGGCAGTAACACTCTTAACAGCACCTGCCAGGAACTGGCACCCAGAGTTTGCGCTTTAATTAACTGTTCATCGGGTAGCCGTAAAGCGTGGCCCTGAAGGTCACGAATAAGAAAGGGCGTTACCCCAATCACGATCAGCGCAATTTTAGCGGCCTCGCCGGTACCAAAGGCAATAAACAGAATGGGCAGGATGGCCATCGGCGGAATCAGTGAGGCGACGGTGACCAAGGGCGAAAGTTTGGCTCTCACGATGGGTAGACCGCCGTTCAAGATGCCCACAATTAAGCCAATCAACGCACTGATACCAACACCAATCACAATGCGTTCCAGGCTGGCAAAGGTGTCTGTCCACAGCACAATCTGGCCGGTGCGAACGTTCTCAGCAGTGGCTAAGTGGTAAAAGGAGCTCGCCATCGTTGAAGGCGTGGGCAGTAGGCGGTCGTTGGGGTTTTCCGCCAGTCTTGCGTTGGAGAGGCTCATATAGAGCATCGCCAGTAGCAAAAAAGGCAGTAAGCCTAAAAGCCAGCGGCTACCCCGTGAGGGCGTTAGGTTAATTAATCGCTTCATGGCGGTGTCCACACAAAATGAGAGCGGGGGGAGTGGCGCTCGCCACTCCCATGACGCGTATTACTGAGCGTCGAGATATGCTTGGGTAAAGCTTGGGTCAAAGCGCAGCTTTACATTGCTCTCATCGCCAAAAGTACCGGCGGGGGTGGTAATGCCGACTACACCAGCATTGGGTGCCATATCGCCGAGTAGGCCATGGGTAAAGCTAAACTCGGCTACTCGCTCCATCGTATCGAGCAACTCGGGGCTTTCCATGAGTTCGATGGCTTGTGCAGGATCGGTATACAGGTATGTGGCCGCAAGCTGTTGCCGGTAGCCTTCGACGTTAGTGCCTGCCGCATCCGCCATGATGGTGAGCGCATGTTCATCATCAGCTTCAATCAAGCCCATGACTTCATACCAAGCGCCGACTAGTGCATGGCCAAGCGACGGGTTATCCGCCAGGGTTTGGGTGTTGACGACCATCATGTCGAGAATCTCCCCAGGAATTTCCGCTGAGGTATACACCACGTGGCTGTCAGGCATGTCAGCAATAGCGCTTAACTGCGGGTTCCAGGCGGCCACTGCCTCCGTGGTGCTGCTGGAAAACAGCCCCACAATGTCAGCATCTGACGTGTTGACCGTTTCAATGTCGCGTTCGGTAAGGCCGACACTTTCAAGGGCGCGAGCAAGGAAGTAATGGGAAACGCTAAACTGGACAAGGTTAACCCGGCGACCTTCAATGTCGGCGAGGTCATCGCTGCCTTTTAGCACAATGCCATCGTTACCGTTTGAGTAGTCGTTAATAATGAGTGCGGTAGAGTCGACGCCGCTGGCAGAGGGGATCGTCAGTGCGTCCATATTCGTCATCGCACAGCCGTCAACGTTACCCGAGGTAAATTGATTGATCGACTCGACATAGTCGTTGACTTGCACCACATCGATACTTATGCCGTATTCGTCGGCCCACCTATCCACTACGCCTTCAACGTCGGCATAGGCCCAGGGCATCCAGCCGGCATAAATAGACCAGCAAACGCTGAATTCATCGCGCTCTTGAGCCTGGGCGGGCGTGACCGTCATCGGAGAGGTAAGGCTAGCAGCCAGAAGAGCGGCAGGTAGCGAAGCGAACGGTAAGTTTTTTAGAGAAATACGAGAGAGACGGGTCATAGAAGCCTCCAGCGGCTAGAAGAAAAACTCGGGGGCGTCGGCGCATGGCTGCACCTTATCCTCCCGGGCTTTTGTCCCGCCGTGTAACCTTGCTTTACCGCTTTCAATCAGTAAGTGCAAGGTCGATTGCTCTTGGACCAGTCACGTCATCAGGGGCAGAACATTGATGGCGTCGGAACCCTAGCGATCTATTGGAAACTCAATTGTGTGGCAGCCTACGCAGCCGATACCCCGTTTATTACCTATCTACTTTATTACCTATCTACTTTGTTACTTATATATAGAAAGCAAAATTGCGGCCGATTAGGTTTAATGCTTTTGATTTCATAAAGTTGGCTGGAATTGGTGCTCGCCCTGGCAGTAGGGCTGCCGCGTTAGCTGCTTGGTGATGGTGCGCGTGAGGCGATTATTGCACCGATTTAACACGCGTGTGTTTTGTCGTAAGCGCCCTTGCTGGGGGCTATTGGGCGCGAACGTGGGTATCAAAGCGGTGTCTTGCTGGCTCTGCCGGGCACTTCGCGCACCAAGCGGGGCATTAAGAAGCCGGGCAAGTGTTCAAGCAACTGGTTAACGAGCGTTTTAGCTTCTGAATCGGGAACATCAAAGTGGGCGGCGCCTTGTACGGGGTCGACCACATGCAGGTAGTAAGGCAGCACCCCCGCGTCAAAAAGGCGCTCAGAGAGTGCTGCCAGGGTGCTAACGTTATCGTTGATGCCTCGTAGCAACACGCTTTGGTTTAGCAGTGTGACGCCTACCTGCTTTAAGCGAGCACAGGCATCAACGACCGCTTGGTCTATTTCGTTGGGGTGGTTGATATGCAGTACGACCACTTTTTGTAAGCGGGTGTTTGCGAGCCAATCCAATAACGCGTTATCAACACGGTCCGGTATGACGACGGGTAGCCGCGTATGTATGCGCAGCCGCTTAAGATGCACAATACTGTCGAGCTGCTCGACAAGCCACGCTAACTGGCGGTCGCTGGCAGCCAGTGGATCGCCACCAGAGAGTATGGCTTCCTGGATAGTGTTGTCGGCTTGCAGATAGTCAAGCGCGGCGTGCCACTGGCTTCTGGAAGGCGAGCTTTCGCTATAGGGAAAGTGGCGACGAAAACAGTAGCGGCAGTTAATCGCACAGGCTGGACTGGCGATTAGCAGTACGCGGTTTGCATACTTATGAATCAGCCCTTTCACGGGTTGATGATCAGCTTCTTCAAGGGGATCAGTAACGTAACCGGGTGGGGTTAGCGTTTCATCGCCAAGGGGTAGCACTTGGCGCAGCAGCGGGTCATCCGGTGCGTTAGGGGGGATACGCGCCAGATAAGCTTCAGGCACACAGATCTCAAACAGCTGATGGCCTGCATCGGCGCCAGCTAACCACTGATCGCTCAAGCCTAGGCGTTGACAAAGGACAGCAGGGTCGCGGATTGCTCGGGAAAGCTGCTGTTGCCATGAGGCAGTCGGCTGGCCTGAGGTGTGCTGACCAGCAATAATGATGTTCTCCTGCAAAAAAGTCCTCCTTCGGGTTATCATGCGCGCACTTATTCAAAGAACGATCTAGCGAAGCGTGGCTTCGCGCATTACGCTACTGAAATAAAACATTGAGAGGCATTATGGCGAACTATTCTACCAATGAATTCAAAGGCGGTCTGAAAGTAATGCTCGATGGCGACCCCTGCTCAATCGTTGAGAACGAGCTGGTTAAACCAGGTAAGGGCCAAGCGTTTAACCGCGTTAAGCTGCGTAACCTGATGACCGGTCGTGTCGGTGAGCGGACGTTTAAGTCTGGTGACTCGCTGGAAGGGGCTGATGTCATGGATTTAGAGATGGAATATCTCTACACCGATGGTGACATGTGGTATTTCATGAAGACCGATGGTTCCTTCGAGCAGTACGCTGTTGAAAAGAAAGCCTTGGGTGATACTGCAAAATGGCTTAAGGAGCAGGTGCCTTATATTATTACCCTGTGGAACGATAAGGCGATTTCCGTGACGCCGCCCAACTTCATTGAACTGGAAGTGGTTGAGACTGACCCAGGTTTGAAAGGTGATACTGCCCAGGGTGGTTCCAAGCCTGCAACGCTGTCATCGGGTGCTGTGGTGCGCGTACCGCTGTTTATCAATCAGGGCGAAGTGCTGAAAATCGATACGCGCTCTGGTGACTATGTTTCTAGAGCGTAAGTGTTTCTAAAGCATAAGCGTTTCTAGAGCATAAGCGCTGTTTGAATGTCCGGTGGTAAGTTAGCCGCCAACGCAACTGTTTTATAAAGCCACGCGATGACACGCGTGGCTTTATAACGTTAGGAGAGAGTCAATGACGGCTAACTGGCAGCCAACGGCAAGTATTGAAACGCTGCGTGAGCGGGCACGCTTAATGGCCGCCGTGCGTGCTTTTTTTGTTGAGCGCGGTGTGCTGGAGGTAGAAACACCAGTGTTGGGGCAGGGCGGTAGTACCGATGTGCACCTTGTATCGCTTGCTACACTAGCGCGCACCGATAAAGGCCAGCGCAGGCTATGGCTGCAAACGTCGCCTGAGTTCCATATGAAACGTTTGTTAGCAGCGGGCAGTGGGCCGATTTTTCAACTTGCTAAGAGTTTCCGCGACGGTGAAATTGGCAGCCGCCATAATATCGAGTTCACCATGCTTGAGTGGTATCGGCCAGGGTTTTCTTTGGCCGAGCTGATTGACGAAACCACTACCCTGGTTGCCACGATACTGCCGAGCTTTGCAGGCCCGGTGGTATATCATCGTTACCGAGAGCTGTTTCACACCTACTTGTCAGTTGATCCATTCACGACGTCTCTAGATAACTTGCGTGCTTTAGCCGCAGAGCGTGGCCAAATGCCAGCGCATGCGCTAGCAGATGAGGGTCGTGATACTTGTCTTGACCTGTTAATGAGCATGGTAATTGAGCCGACGCTTGGTCAAAACGAGTTAAGCGTTGTAGTCGACTACCCTGCCAGCCAAGCCGCTTTGGCGCGCCGCCATCAGGATGCGGACGGCGAGTGGATGGCCTCTCGTTTTGAGCTTTATCTCAATGGTATTGAGCTGGCAAATGGCTATGATGAGTTGATCGATGCTGAGGAACAGCGGCTGCGGTTCAGCGAAGATAACGCCGAGCGCCGCCGTTTGGGGCTGCCTGAAGTGGACTGTGATGAATGTTTGCTGGCGGCACTTGAACACGGAATGCCTGCAAGTGCAGGCGTGGCGCTGGGAGTGGATCGTCTGATTCAACTGGCGTTAGGCAAAGCACGCCTGGAAGACGTGCTTACCTTTTCAACACCTAATTGCTAGCGGCTGCTTAGCTTTTAAGGCGTTCCCAATGTTTGGCCCATCTGTACGCTGGAGCCGAGCGGGTTATCTTCAAAAGCTACCGGCTTGGCAAAGCACATCACTACCGTGGAACCGAGCTTGAAACGACCCATTTCGGCACCTTTTTCAAGCGTGATTGGCTGCCCGAAACGCATGCGCTGTGGGTGGCCGGAAAGCGGTGTTACCTGGCCTGACCAGACTGTCTCGATAGCCGCTACAATCATTGCGCCGACCAATACCATCGCCATCGGGCCGTGCTCGGTATCGAAAATGCACACTAAACGCTCGTTACGAGCAAACAGCCCTGGCACGTAGTTAGCGGTGGCTTGATTGACTGAGAAGAGCCGCCCTGGCACGTAGATCATTTCCCGCAAGGTACCCGTGAGTGGCATATGTACACGGTGATAATCACGCGGGGAAAGATAAACGGTCGCAAAACTGCCGCCCATAAACTCTTCCGCTAGCGTGCTGTCGCCTCCCAGTAGGGTTTGGGCAGAAAAGGTGTGACCTTTCGCCTGCACTAACTGGCCTGCCTGTAAACGACCGAACTGCGACAGCGTGCCATCAGCAGGACTTAACAAGCCTTCACCCAGTGGGCGTGCGTCGGCTTTTAAGGCCCGGGTGAAAAAGTCGTTAAAGGTGGCGTAGGCAGTGGGGTCGGGTTCCAACGCCTGGCTCATATCCACGTTAAAGCGCTTAATGAATGCCTTAATTACTCTGTCTTTCACCCATGGGGTATCGCACTGGGCGACCTTGCCTGTCAAGCGCGACAGCGCGTGGTGAGGCAGAGGGTACTGAAGTAAAGAAAATGCTTTTTGGGATAGAGTCACTGTCGTAGGTTCACTTCTCAATCGGTGTGTCGTCGCGGTTGCCCCACTCGCCCCAAGAGCCAGCGTAACCGCGCATATTAAAGCCTAACGCTTTACCAACAAGCCATGTAAAGCTGCTGCGATGATGACTTTGGCAGTGGGTGGCAATTTCCATCTCGGGTGTCAGGCCGAGCGCATCTAGCTCGGTGACGAGCTCGGCGTAGTCGCGAATACGTAAAGCGCGGTGGCGATCCATGACGTCAAGCCAGTCCATATTGACTGCGCCTGGTATATGGCCAAGGTGCTTGTTATTGCCCCTTTCACCATCGAACTCGCCTTTGGAGCGAGCGTCCCATACGGCGAACTGCTTATCATCAAGCTTTTGCTTGATTTCGTCACAGGTGATTAGGACCTGTGGGTTTAGAATCTCAGCGTGGTAGTCGCTGGGCGTCGGCGCGACGGCCTCGGAGCTCTCTTCCAGGCCAGCATCTCTCCACGCATGAATACCACCATTCAAATAGGAGTAGCGGGTATGGCCGATCAACTCCAATGTCCATAGCAGCCGTGCCGCCCAGCCACCGCCTTCATCATCATAGGCGACGACGTGAGTGTCGCGAGTAAGACCTAGTGCGCTAAACAGCCGTGAAAGGAACTCAACGGTGGGCACATCGTTAGGCACTGGCCCTTCGCCGCGCATCAGGTAGCGGAAATCAAGGTAGATGGCGCCCGGTACATGGCCTTGTCGATAACTATCGCCATTCGCTGGAACATCAATAATCAGCAGTTGTGGATCATCCAGGTGCTCTTGAAGCTGCTCTGGCTCAACAATCAGCGGCAGGAGATTGGTTTCCGATGAGTGGCTAGCGGTGCTCATTGATAGCTCCCTATCCTTAATAATTAACTGGGGCAATTAACTAAAATAATTCACATACAAAGCATGAGGTTAGTAATAGTTAAGCATTTAAGCTATCCAGAATGCGCCGATAGCTGGCAAAACGTTCTGGGTGAATCTTGCCTGCCTCGACAGCTTCAAGTAAAGCGCAGCCCGGCTCATTACGGTGACGGCAATCACGGAAGCGACAGTGTCCGATAAAGGGGTGAAATTCGATAAACCCTTCGGTGACCTCCTGCTCATCAAGGTGGATCAGGCCAAATTCACGAATGCCGGGGGAGTCAATTAGTTCGCCGTTGGTCACCTCATCACTGCTCATTGTATAAAGCCGAGCGGTAGTGGTGGTGTGGGTGCCTTTACGCGAGTCTTCTGACAGCGCGCCAATGCGCAAGGTTTCATCAGGGAGTAGCAGGTCAATCAACGATGATTTGCCAACGCCGCTCTGGCCGACAAACACCGATGTTCGCCCTTCAAGCTGCTGGCGCAGCTCATCTAGCCCCGTCTCAGTGGCCGTGGTGGTACGAACCACGGTATAGCCTAGGGAGCGGTAGCGCTCAAGCAGTTGCCCTAGCTTGCCGCCATCAGCTGGCAGCAGATCAGTTTTGTTCAGCACCAGCACGGGGACAATGCCGGTGGCTTCGGCGGCAACCAGATAGCGGTCAATCAGGTTGGGGTGGGGGGCAGGTTCAACAGCAAATACGATCAGCAATTGATCGATGTTGGCCGCAACCGGCTTTAACTGGCCCCGCGGGTCTGGGCGCTTAAGCACGCTGTCGCGCTCTTCGCGAGCCACAACCACGCCAGAACCGTCCTGGCCTGCTCGCCAGATCACCCGGTCGCCAGTGACCAAGCCTTCTAAATTGGCGCGAAGATGGCAACGTACGGGCGTGCCATTGGCATCGCGCACCTCTAACGTGCGCCCGAAGTGGGCCATTACTCGGCCGGGTTGCTCGGCCCCATATTCGCCTGCGGCAAGTTTTTCAGCGTCTTTCACATCGCGCTTTTCAGCACGTTGAGCACGTTCCGCCTGGACTTTATCGACTCGCCACTGTTGCTGGCGACTTAATTTACGTTTGCTCATGACCACCTGATGCTCGGTACAATAGTGGCATTGTACCCACCTGGGCAGTCTACTGTCCCGTATCGGGTGCTGGTGATGACAATATAAGCGATACTTTTACTCTAATCGCCCTCTTAAGTGGCGATACTGGCCAAGGAATGAACGTAATGAGCGAACAAACTACTGCCAACGTTTCCCCGCGAGATGATTTGCTGGTGTGGATAGACCTGGAGATGACCGGCCTGGACCCCAACAAAGAGCGCATCATCGAGGTGGCCACCCTGATTACCGATGCTGATTTAAACGTCGTAGCGGAAGGCCCTGTGATCGCAGTGAAACAGCCAGATAGCCAGCTGGCTCAAATGGATGACTGGAATCAAAAGACCCACGGGGAGAGTGGGCTGGTAGCGCGTGTCAAGGCAAGCACTGTGAGCAGTGCCGAAGCCGAGCAGCAAACGCTCGACTTTCTTCGCCACTACGTGGTGTCAGGCTCGTCGCCCATGTGCGGCAATAGTATTCACCAGGATCGGCGTTTTTTAGAGCGTGAAATGCCAGCGCTTTGGGCGTTCTTCCATTACCGCAATTTGGACGTGTCGACTGTTAAGGAATTGGCAAAGCGCTGGAATCCAGGCGCCTTGGCAGGGTTTAAAAAGCAGAATGTCCATCTGGCGATGGATGACATTAAGGAGTCGATTGCTGAATTGGCTCACTATCGCAGCACATTCTTACGCCTCGAAACGGTAACCGACGAAGAGGAGTAAGGTGGTTGCGACGAGCGGTTGAGAAGCGTGGTTAAGAAAAGTGGTTAAGAGGCGTCAGTAGCAATGTTCGCGCCGCGCTTGAGGCGCTGCTCCTCAAGCGCCCAAGTAACGTGCTCACGCACTAAACTGCTTGGGTAGGCCCTTCTTGCCCACAAGGCTGCCTCTACCGCGGGACTCCAGGGCGCATTGCCAAGGCCAACGGCGAGATTGCGCAGCCAGCGTTCATAGCCAATCCGGCGAATCGGGCTACCCGCGGTTTTATCCAAAAACTCATCTTCGCCCCAGGCAAACAGGCTTATAAGATCAGCGCGGTCAAGGTCATGACGTGGTGCAAAATCACGCTCTTGGGTGGCGCGGGTAAAACGAGTAAAGGGGCACACTAGCTGACAGTCGTCGCAGCCATAAATACGGTTGCCCATAGCGCGGCGAAACTCAATCGGTATGGCTCCATGTAACTCTATGGTGAGGTAGGAGATACACTTGCGGGAGTCAACGACTTTGTCGTCCACAATGGCACCCGTTGGACAAGCGCTGCGGCAAGCGCTACAGCTGCCACAGTGTTCCTGAGTAAATGGTGCATCGATAGGAAGCGGCAAGTCGGTATACAGCTCGCCGAGAAAAAATAGCGAACCCGCCTTGGGGTTAAGTAGCATCGCGTTTTTTCCAAACCAACCCAGGCCCGCTTTTTGTGCTAAAGCACGCTCCATAACAGGCGCAGAGTCGACAAACGCACGATAACCAAACGCGCCGACTTCTTGCTCGATCTGTTTAGCCAGCTGCGCCAATCGTTTGCGCATTAATTTATGATAATCGCGACCTAGGGCGTAGCGTGAGACATAGGCAAGATTAGGCCTGCCAAGCACTTTTGCGCTTTCTACGTCAGCGGGCAGGTAGTCTAAACGCACGCTGATTACCCGCTGGGTGCCGGGCTCAAGCTCTTCTGGACGGGTACGTTTAGTACCATGCTTCGCCATAAAGCCCATTTCACCGTGATAGCCCTTCGCAAGCCAATTGTTCAGGTGTGCTTCATGATCAGCTAGCTGGGTGTCTGTGATGCCTACTTGCTGAAAACCAAGCTCACGGCCCCAGGTTTTGATTAGCTCCGCAAGGCGCGTTAGGTCATCATTAGACAGTGAAAAGGTGGTAGAACTTTGCATGGTAAATCAACGTTAGCGCGTTAAGCGCGCTATGCTAACGCATAAGTGGTTATCAACACACTATCGCCTACCGTAACTAGATTAAGGAGAGATCGTGCCCACGTTAAGTACTTCCTCGCTACGCCCCCTTTATACCGCGGCTCAAGTGCGTGAACTTGATCGGCGTACGATTGCCGGTGGCATTGAAAGTTTTGCCTTAATGCAGCGAGCAGCCTCCAGTGCCTGGCACAGCTTTCGTTCTCGTTGGCCGCAGGCGCGAAGTGTGACGGTGCTTTGCGGTAGCGGCAATAATGGTGGTGATGGCCACGTGCTTGCGGCACTTGCGATGCAGTCCGGACTTAAAGTGCAGCGCATTTCGCTTAGGCCTTTAGGCACGTTAACTGGTGATGTTGCACGTGCTGCTGAACTCGCGTCAGCGGCGGGCGTTGGCTTTGATGAGTGGCAGCCAAGCACCACACTGGTGGGCGAGGTGATTGTCGATGCACTACTGGGTACTGGGCTATCAGGTGACGTTGCCGGAGAAATAAGGCAAGTGATTGAAGCGATCAATGCGTCGCATCAGCCCGTGTTGGCGCTGGATATTCCCTCTGGAATCTCGGCAGATACAGGGGCAGTGATGGGGTTAGCTGTTGCGGCAGCCTGCACGGTGACGTTTATAGGCGACAAAATTGGCCTGCACACGGGTGATGCGCCTGCCTATACGGGCGAAATTGATTTTCGTCCGCTAGGTGTTAAAGCCCAGGCCTTTTTTGATATTCCACCAACCGCCTGGCGTTTAAATGATGAGCTGCTTGCTGAGGCTTTTGCACCCCGCTCGCGTATTAGCCATAAAGGTGACTTAGGGCATGTGCTGGTAATGGGGGGGGCACCAGGGTTTGGTGGCGCTGCCTTGCTGGCTTCGCAAGCTGCTGCGCGCTTAGGGGCCGGTAAGGTAAGTTTGGCAACCGCACCCGAGCATGTGGTCGCAAGTTTAGTCCGTTGCCCAGAGGTGATGGCTCATGGTGTTCGTGGCGGAGCTGACGCGAGCCTGTTACCCGCTGCGGATGTGGTGGTAGTAGGACCTGGCCTTGGGCAAGATGCTTGGGGGCAGGCGATATTACAACAGGCCTTGCAATCAGATGTACCGTTGATCGTTGATGCGGATGCGTTAAATCTGTTGGCCAGCCGCTGGCCCGATGTTCGCCGTGATAATTGGGTGTTAACACCGCACCCCGGTGAGGCGGCTCGGTTGCTAGGCTGCTCCGTTGCGGATATTCAAGCGGATCGTCCTGCGGCTGTCCGTGCACTTCAGCGGGCCCGAGGCGGCGTTGTGATCTTAAAAGGTGCGGGCAGCTTGGTGGCTGGCCCCAGTGGACTTGTGGTGTGCCCATACGGCAACCCTGGTATGGCTAGCGGTGGCATGGGGGACGTGCTGAGCGGCATGCTGGGCACTCTGGTTGCTCAGAGCGATAGTGTAGAGCGCGGCACATGGCTTGGAGTGATGGTGCATGCACAAGCAGGTGATGAAGCGGTTAAAACAGCGGGTGAACGTGGCCTGCTGGCAAGCGATCTGGCATCCTATGCACGAGTCTTAATTAACCCGTGAAGGCGGCCTACATGCAAGTGCAATTGAATGATGAAGTGGCCCACGTTGCTTTTGGTGAGGCATTGGGGGAAGCGCTGAAAGGCCACGGGCGTGTTTATTTGGAAGGCGACTTAGGCGCAGGTAAAACAACACTGACACGCGGTATATTGCGCGCTTATGGTTACCAGGGAGCGGTTAAAAGCCCTACCTATACGTTGGTAGAGCCCTATGAGTTAGGTGCGCAACGCATTTATCATTTAGATCTGTATCGTTTAGCAGACCCAGAAGAGCTTGAGTTTATTGGTGGGCGAGACGTGCTTGCCGATGAAGCGCTGTGTTTAATTGAGTGGCCGAGCCGAGGTCAAGGGTGGCTTCCTGCGCCTGATGTTCGAGTAACGCTAGAGGTGGATGATCCTGGGCGCTTAGTAACGCTAACCGCAGAAACCAGCTTGGGTGAACGGGTAATAAGCGAGTTGGTTGATAAGCGGTGCAACGAGCAGCTCGACAGTGGTGGAATTCGATGGCAATAAAAAGCGTACTCAGCTACTTGGCACGCAGCGTGTCGGTTGGCGTTGTTATTATGGCGGCGGGTGCTTCAGTGCTGCAGGCGGCAACGGTAGAAAGTATGCGGCTATGGTCAGCCCCAGATCATGCGCGTTTGGTGTTTGACCTTACGGCAGCGGCGAACGCCAATGTGTTCTCTCTTGAGAACCCGTCGCGGTTAGTGATTGATCTTGATGACAGCTACTTAGATACCGATGTGTCAACACTTCCCTTGAACGGTAGCGCTATCGACGAAGTGCGCACCGGTGTACGTGATGGCGGCGGCTTGAGAGTCGTATTAGAGCTTAATCGTCAGATATCTCCACGTCACTTTACGTTACCTCCTAATGACCAATATGGGCATCGTTTAGTGGTTGACCTTGAATATCCTGGTGAGAGTGCGGTTGAAAATCCGATTGACCCTATAGAGGCGATGATTCGTGATCAAGAAATACTCGCCCAACGAGCAAATACACAGGCACAAGCTCAGTCTCAGGCGCAGTCCGAGCCCCAGCCCCAGGAGCAAGTAACGAGACCATCGCAAGCTCCCCAGGAGTCGGCCGTTGAGGTTCAGCCTGCCCAGCCACATCCGCGGCGGGATATCATTATCGCGATTGATGCAGGGCACGGCGGTGAAGACCCTGGAGCTATTGGCCCGGCAGGAACACGAGAAAAAGACGTTGTATTAGAAATTTCGCGACGTTTAGCAGCAGAAGTGAATGGTACCCATGGCTTCAAGGCAGTTCTCATTCGCGACGGCGATTACTATCTTGGGCTTCGCCAGCGTACGCAGCTAGCCCGTGAACAGAAGGCTGACTTTTTTGTGTCGATTCACGCCGATGCCTTTACCAGTCCGCGGCCTCAAGGAAGCTCTGTTTATGCGCTTTCCCAGCGAGGAGCAACGTCTGAAACGGCTCAATGGCTTGCTGATAGTGAAAACCGTTCGGATCTGATCGGTGGTGTCGACGGTAATCTCTCCCTGCGCGATAAAGATCAAGTGCTGCGCGGTGTGCTGCTGGACCTCACAATGACGGCGACGTTAAACGATTCGTTATCGATCGGTGGGCAGGTGCTTGATC
The DNA here is from genome assembly GCF_000712975.1 of Vreelandella neptunia. GTDB lineage: Bacteria > Pseudomonadota > Gammaproteobacteria > Pseudomonadales > Halomonadaceae > Vreelandella > Vreelandella qaidamensis. Next base: position 295,764 of record NZ_JHQL01000003.1, read on the forward strand.
AATTAGGGCGTATCAATCGTCTCCATAAATCTCGTGTTGAACAGGCTGGGTTTATGGTGCTGAAATCGCCTGATATTCCGTCGCTACTTATTGAAGTTGGCTTTATTTCTAATCCCGATGAAGAGCGTCGCTTACGTGATCCGGTGCATCAGCGTGGGTTATCAACGGCCATTTTTAATGGTTTGCGTGATCACTTTGAGCGAAACCCTCCGCCTGCAAGCCTACTGGCGTGGCAGCGTGACAATCAGCGTCGCCCAAGCGGAAATGAATACCGTATTCAATCAGGAGATACGCTGTCAGCGATTGCGGTACGTCACGGTGTGCCAGTGAACCAGCTCAAACAGGCCAATGATATTAACGGTGACGTTATTCGTGTCGGTCAGGTGTTACGCATTCCGCGTTCATAATCATAAGTCCCGAGGTGACGGTTGTCTGAATTGATCTCTTCGCCAACGCGTATTCATGTGCTTGATCCCCGGTTGGCAAACCAAATCGCCGCGGGGGAAGTGGTTGAGCGCCCTTCTTCAGTAACGAAAGAGCTGATTGAGAATGCTATTGATGCTGGCAGTCAGCGCATTGAAGTGGAGATAGAGCAAGGTGGCGCACGGCTTATTAAAGTACGTGATGATGGTATTGGCATTGGCGAACAAGACTTACCCCTAGCGCTTGCTCGCCACGCGACCAGCAAAATCAATAGTCTTGAAGATCTAGAGGGCGTGAGTTCACTGGGGTTTCGAGGCGAAGCGTTGGCTTCGATCAGCTCGGTCTCGCGGCTGGAGCTAATCTCTAATGCGGAAGATGACCCCCGCCAAGGGTGGCGAGTGACTGCTGAGGGGCGTGGTATGGAGGCGCGAGTGACGCCTGCACCTCACCCACGGGGTACCAGCGTTTCAGTACGGGATCTGTTTTTTAACACGCCCGCACGGCGCAAATTTTTACGTACCGAAAAAACAGAATTTGCCCATGTTGAAGAGGCTTTTCGTCGCCAGGCGTTATCTCGTTACGATGTCGCCTGGGTGCTACGTCATAACCAGAAGGTGATTCACCAGCTACCGCCGGGTGTGACACCAGCCGCACGCGAGCGGCGTATTGCTTCTCTACTAGGTAAAAACTTTATTGAGCATGCCCGTTATATTGAGCGAGAAGCGGGTGGGTTACGTATTAGTGGTTGGGTCGGCTTGCCCACACACTCTCGCTCCCAGGCGGATCAGCAATACTTTTTTGTGAATGGCCGTGTGGTGCGCGATCGTTTAGTCGCCCATGCGGTGCGTCAGGCTTATCGTGATGTGTTGTATAACGGGCGTCATCCAGTGTTTGTGCTTTACCTGGAACTTGATCCTGATGTCGTCGACGTCAACGTGCACCCAACCAAGCATGAAGTGCGCTTTCGCGATGGCCGTATGGTGCACGATTTTCTTTACTCTAGTTTGCACCACTGTCTGGCGTCTTCTAAACCAAATGACGGTGAGCAAGAAGTGGGCCAGGGTCAGCCTACAGAGCCAACTGCTGAACCAGCCGATGAAGTGAGCGTGTCTGAGGCGAAAGGCCAAGGTCAAGCGCCACCCCCCCGTTGGCAGCAGCAAGGCATGGCGCTATCAGACTCCCCTGATCGGCATCCGGGGGGCGAGCGAGTGCGCCGTTTTATGCAAGGCTATCAAGCGTTACATCCTGATCATGAGGAGACACTATTAACGCCGCAGCCAAGGGGACCTGGCGTTATTTCCTCACCAAAGGCCACGGAGGTGCGTGAGGCGCCGTTGGCAATGCCAGAGCATGATGCTACTGCGGCACCTCCATTGGGCTTTGCGCTAGGGCAGTTGCACGGTGTTTATATTTTGGCGCAAAACGCCCAGGGGTTGGTGCTCGTAGACATGCATGCTGCTCACGAGCGAATTGTTTATGAGCGCATGAAGAGCCAACTGGCCGCAGCTAACGGAATTGATACACAGCCGTTGCTGGTGCCTGTTTCCCTGGCTGCCAGCCGCACCGAAGTGGCAACGGCTGAAAGCGAGCGCGACGCCATTGCCCAGCTTGGCGTTGAGCTAGATGTGGCGGGCCCGGAAACCTTGCTAGTTCGTCAATTACCAGCCCTATTGGCTCAGGCAGATCCAGAAGCCCTGATACGTCAAATGCTAGAAGAACTCTCGCGCTATGGGCGAACTCATCAAGTCGAGGCACGTATACATGAATTGCTATCAACCATGGCGTGTCATGGTAGCGTGCGCGCTAACAGGCGTTTAACTATCGATGAAATGAATGCGCTGTTACGCGATATGGAGCGCACTGAGCGAAGCGACCAGTGCAACCATGGCCGCCCAACGTGGACACAAATGAGCATGAAAGCACTCGACCGCCTATTCTTACGTGGGCAATAGTGGTGTGGTCAGTGAAGACGCGGCCAGAAAATACAAACAAAGGAGTGCTGAAAGCAAATGGTTGACACACGCCCCTGGGCGATTTTTTTAATGGGGCCAACGGCAGCCGGCAAAACTGATACGGCGATAGCGCTACATGAGCGATTGGGGCATGAGCTGATTAGCGTAGACTCTGCGATGGTGTATCGCGGGATGAATATTGGTAGTGCTAAGCCGAGTGCGGCTGAGTTAGCGCGTGCACCGCATCGTTTGATTGATATTCGCGATCCAAGTGAGCCTTATTCTGCCGCCGATTTCCGTGAAGATGCGTTGCAGGAGATGCGGCAAATCAGCGCGGCCGGCAGCGTGCCATTATTGGTCGGTGGGACGATGCTCTATTTCAAACGGCTGGTGGAAGGCGTAGCCAACTTGCCCTCCGCCGACGCCGATATACGCCAACAGCTGGACGCTATCAGACAAGATGAAGGGCTAGCGGCGTTGCATCGTATGCTGGCTGACGTGGATAGTGTGTCTGCGCAGCGGATTCATCCAAACGACCCGCAACGCCTTATGCGCGCGCTTGAAGTTTATTATGCAAGTGGCCGACCGATGAGTGAGCTGTGGGCAGAACAGCAGCCAGAAACCTTTCCCTGGCGGGTGATGTCGATAGCGTTAGCGCCTAGCGATCGCCACTGGTTACACAGTCGTATTGCTGTGCGTTTCAAAACAATGTTAGCTGAAGGCTTGATAGATGAGGTTGCCGCCCTCAAACAACGCCCTGATGTTCATCTTGGCTTGCCAGCAATGAAGAGTGTTGGCTATCGTCAAGTATGGGAATACTTAGACGGCGTTTACGACGAAAGCGAGTTAGTCGAACGAGGTGTGATAGCAACGCGTCAACTCGCTAAGCGTCAGCTTACTTGGTTACGAAGTTGGCCATCACTAACATGGGTAGACTCGCAGCAGCCCAACGTGTTGGATAAGGTGCTGAAATTCGTGCGTGAAAGCGGTGCTTAGCGTAAGATAGTGATTTCGTAAGCAAGTGTTTTCGAGTGGCCGGCTGGCTCTTTTGACAACGCCAAGCCTTTCGGGCAACAAGATTGCGGCGTAGCACCAGTAGGGCGCGCCATTTATAACCAACCCCAACGACAGTTTTAGGGAGAGCAACATGTCCAAAGGGCAGTCCCTTCAAGACCCGTACCTGAACATTTTGCGCAAGGAGCGCATTCCGGTCTCTATTTTCCTGGTGAACGGCATTAAATTGCAGGGCCAGATTGAATCATTTGACCAGTTTGTCATTTTGTTGCGCAATACCGTCAGTCAGATGGTTTATAAACACGCTATTTCCACGGTAGTGCCTTCGCGCAATGTGCGCTTACCGGTACAAGATCCAGCCGCGCCTGATGCGGACATCTAACACCGCTGGATAGCTTGAGAGTCCACGAGGTATTGATTGTTTTTTGAACGCCCAGATGCCGGTGAAACGGCAGTACTTGTTCACGTTGATTTTCATGCTGAACAAGCACGTGAAGACCCGGGTGAGTTTTTGGAGCTCGTGCGCTCTGCTGGTGCAGAGCCCGCGACGCTACTCACTGCTAGCCGACAACGCCCTGATTCCCGTACGTTTATTGGGTCAGGCAAGTTGGAAGAGCTGCGAGCATTGCTCGCAGCTCACCAAGCAGAACTGGTGATCTTCAACCATAGTTTAAGCCCTTCCCAAGAGCGTAATCTTGAGCATGAGCTTAAGTGTCGAGTACTTGATCGCACAGGTCTAATACTTGATATTTTTGCACAGCGGGCACGAACCCATGAGGGTAAGCTGCAGGTAGAGCTTGCTCAGCTTGAATATATGTCTACTCGCTTAGTGCGAGGGTGGACACACTTAGAACGTCAAAAAGGCGGAATTGGCTTGCGTGGTCCTGGCGAAACACAGCTAGAAACCGACCGCCGCTTGTTACGTGGACGCATCAAGTCAATTCACAAGCGGCTGGACAAAGTACGCAGCCAGCGTGACCAGAATCGTCGCGCCCGTTCACGCGCTGAAATCCACAGCGTTTCATTAGTTGGTTACACCAATGCCGGTAAATCGACGCTGTTTAACGCGCTTACTGATGCCAAGGTATATGCTGCTGACCAGTTGTTTGCCACACTTGACCCCACCCTTCGTCGTCTCGAAGTCGAAGACGTAGGGCCGGTGGTGATGGCTGATACGGTAGGCTTTATTCGTCACTTACCGCATAAGCTCGTCGAAGCCTTTCGGGCAACACTTCAAGAGGCTGCAGAAGCATCATTGCTGGTGCATGTAATTGATGCCGCGGATCCTGATCGCGACGCCAACGTTGAGCAAGTTGATCGTGTGCTTAAAGAGATAGGCGCTGATAGTGTGCCAGTTCTCAAAGTCATGAATAAAATCGACCGGCTAGATAGTGCGCCACGTATTGAGCGCGATGGTCATGGTGTCCCTGAAGTAGTATGGCTTTCTGCTCAGCAGGGGCAGGGGCTTGATTTGCTGCATGAGGCGCTAACCGAGCGGCTAGCCAATGATGTTATTAGCTTCTCGCTAACACTGACGCCAGAGCAAGGTAAGCTTCGTGCCGGTTTGCATGAGCTGAACGCAGTGCGTAGAGAGTATTTTGATGAGCAAGGGCAGTCTGTTTTAGATGTGCGCTTGCCCAGACGTGATTTTAATCAGCTCATGGCCCAACTTGGTGAGCGTGCCAACACTTATTTACCCGTCGCATTACGTGAAATAAATGAATGGTAGCTAACCAGGCTGCTAGGCGTATGTGAACTTGGGTAGAAGTATGGTACAAGATTTATATAGCAATAATATGAAAAGCACCGGCCTTGCTAACCGTAAGGCTAAGTGCAGGTGAACACCTTAGTGGAGAAGACGTATGGCCTGGAATGAGCCTGGTGGTGGCAACCAGCACGACCCCTGGAGTGGTGGTGGCCGACGTGGCAGTAATAACGGCGGTGACCGCGGCGGCAATAATGGTGGAGGTAATAATGGTGGCAACAATCAAGGTCCTCCCGACCTTGACGAGGCACTAAAAAAATTCCAAGACAAGCTAAACGGAATGCTAGGTGGTAGTGGCAAGAAAGGCAGTGGCGGTAACGGGAGTGGTAAGAGCGGTGGCGGTAAGCCTCGTAATTCTCTTGCGCTTCCTGGTCTACTGGTCATTGTTGCCTTGGCTATTTGGGCCGCTTCTGGTTTCTACTTAGTCGATCAGTCCGAGCGTGGTGTTGTGCTACGCTTCGGCGAGTATCAGGGCATCGTAGATCCTGGTCTACAGTGGAACCCACCGCTGATCGATGATGTGCGTATGGTAAACGTGACCCGCGTGCGGTCAGTTTCTCAAACGCAGTCAATGCTGACGCGAGATGAAAACATCGTTGAAGTGGAAATTTCTGCGCAGTACCAGGTGGCTAATCCTCGTGACTTCGTCTTAAACGTGCGTGATCCAGCGCTTTCCATCGAAAATGCATTGGACTCTGCTTTGCGTCACGTTGTCGGCGGTACGGATATGATCGATATCTTGACCTCTGGGCGTGAGATTCTGGGTAGTTCTGTTGCAAGCCGACTTCAATCTTATCTGGATGCTTACGGTGCTGGTATTCGTTTGCAGACAATTAACATTGAGTCCACGTCAGCGCCTGCGCCCGTTATTGATGCGTTCGATGATGTTATTCGTGCACGTGAAGATCGTCAGCGTACGATCAACGAAGGGATGGCCTACGCCAATGCCATTATTCCTGCGGCACAAGGTCAAGCGCAGCGTGTCGTTGAGCAGGGCCAAGGTTATCGGGAGTCGGTTGTCGCTGAAGCGCAAGGTCAAGCTAACCGCTTTACCGCATTGCTAACCGAGTATCGCAATGCGCCTGACATCATGCGTGAGCGTATGTACCTAGATGCGATTGAAGATGTCTTTGGAAAAACGCCCAAAGTATTGCTGGATGTAAGTGAAAATGCTCCTTTGATGTATTTGCCACTGGACCAAATGCGTGGCGAAAGCTCGGGTAGCGATAACGCTTCTTCCAATACGGGCAGTAGCGGTGAATCAATCGATCCGCGGGTGTTGGACTCATTGCGGGGAAACCAAGGTAGTTCTTCATCCTCGTCATCCAGTAATCCTATCCGCAGGGAGGGCCGCTAAATGATTAATAATCGATCCCTTCTAATCGTAGGTGGCTTGGCCGCTGTGGCTTGGCTGGCTAGTAATAGCTTGTATGTAGTCGATGAGACTCAGCGCGCCGTAAAGCTACGCTTTGGTGAAGTCATTGAGGAGAACATTCAGCCAGGGCTGCATGTTAAAATCCCAATCGCTCAAACGATTCGTAAATTTGATACGCGTTTGCTGACGCTTGACACTGATACTAGCCGCTATCTAACGCTTGAGCAGAAAGCGGTTATTGTGGACTCCTACGTTAAGTGGCAGGTGATTAACCCCACGCGTTACTACGAGGCCACTGCGGGTGACGAATTAATGGCGATTCGCCTAATTCAACCGCGTGTAGATGAAAGCTTACGTAACGAGTTTGGTCGCTTGAATCTTCAGGAAATTATCGCTGAGCGCCGCGATGACCTGATGACAGGACCAACTGCAGAGCTTGATGAGCTGATGCGCGATGAGCTGGGTGTTGCAATTCGTGACATTCGTATCAAGCGTATCGACTTACCAGAAGATGTATCGGCAGCGGTATTCGAGCGGATGCGTTCTGAGCGTGAACGTGAAGCTCGGGAGTGGCGCGCTCAGGGGCAGGAAGAGGCCGAGCGTATTCGTGCTAATGCTGATCGTCGCCGTCAAGTACTGCTTGCCCAGGCTAATGAGCGTTCTGAAACATTGCGTGGTGAAGGTGATGCAGAAGCGGCAGCGATTTTCTCACAGGCCTATGGACAGGATCAGGAATTCTTCGCCTTCTGGCGCAGCTTGAACGCATACCGTGAAAGCTTCGCAGGCGATAACAACCTGTTGGTGCTGGAACCAGATAGTGATTTCTTCCGCTATCTACGCAGTGCAGCCCCTGGCAACGCTGAGTAATTATTGCGTTTAGCCCCGCTAGGTTATGCAATCTCAGCGGGGTTTATCTGGCGCACAAACGTGATAGACTTAATTAACCGGGCGTCGCCCGGTTTTTTTGTGGCCCTTATTTCGCTAGCGCTTGTCTATGAACGCCTAAAACGCGTCATAAGGTAGCTGCGTTTGGGCCTTCATTGTCTCGCAGGATTGTTCACATGACCATCGCTGACCGCTGGCTATTGCCCGACGGCATGGATGAGGTGCTGCCGCCTCAGGCAAGCCGCATGGAAGAGCTGCGCCGCGCGCTGCTTGATATCTACCATTGCTGGGGCTACGACCAAGTAATGCCACCGCCGGTGGAGTTTTTGGACTCCTTGCTTACGGGTACCGGTACCGATCTAGATCTTCAGACCTTTAAATTAACTGACCAGCTCACGGGCCGAATGATGGGTGCATCTGCCGATGTGACCCCACAGGTAGCGCGTATGGACGCTCACTCGCTAAAGCGCCAAGGGCCCGTTCGGTTGTGCTACTGCACAAACGTTCTTCGTGCTAAAGCCGACCAGCACCAGGGCGGTCGAAGTCCTGTGCAGGTGGGTGTCGAACTGTTTGGTCACGCAGGTTTAGAGGCTGACGGTGAAATTATTCATTTGGCTCTGGCCAGCTTAAAAGCCGCCGGCGCTGATGAAATTCATTTGGCGCTGGGCCATATTGGCATTTATCGTAGCCTTGTTGAGGCGGCTGCGCTCAGCGATGAGCAAGAGCGTGCGCTGTTTGAAGCGTTAGCGCTTAAGTCGCCCGGCCAATTAGCTGAGCTGGTTCGCCGGAGCGTCAGCGACCCAGCCTTGGCAGATATGCTAATAGCGCTTGGTGAACTGCATGGTGATGCGAGCGTGTTAAGGCAAGCTCGAGACCGTTTTGCTGGTGCCCCAGCGCCGGTAATGGCGGCACTTGATCAGTTGGAAGCGCTTTATAAAGGCGTGTTGGCGCGTTTTAATGTTTCGCTCTATTTTGATTTGGCAGAGCTGCGCGGTTATCAATATCACACTGGCATGATGTTTGCCGCCTATGTGCCCGGCTATGGTCATGCACTAGCTAAAGGCGGACGCTATGATGACACTGGTCGTGCTTTTGGCCGTGCGCGTCCGGCGACTGGTTTCTCCATGGATTTAAAACAACTGGCATCGCTGGCCTCAGCTTCACCCCGTCAGGGTGCTATTTGGGCGCCTGCCCAAGAAGAAGAGTCGCTTAACGCTGCCATTGCCACGCTGCGTGAGCAGGGTGAACGCGTGATTCAAGCGCTGCCTGGGCAGCGTACTGGGCCGGCGGAGCACAATTGTGACCGCCGTCTTGAGTTTATTGACGGTCGTTGGCAGACAACGGCCCTGACACAAGAGACGAGTGCATAATGGGTAAGAATGTCGTAGTCCTGGGTACCCAATGGGGTGATGAAGGCAAAGGCAAGATTGTTGACCTGCTCACCGAGTCAGCCTCAGCGGTGGTGCGCTTTCAAGGCGGTCATAATGCTGGCCACACGCTGGTGATTGACGGTGAGAAAACGGTTCTTCACCTGATTCCTTCCGGTGTGCTGCGCCCAGGTAAAACCTGCGTGATCGGTAATGGCGTTGTGTTATCGCCTGAAGCGCTGATCAAAGAGATTCGCGAGCTTGAAGAGAAGGGCGTGCCGGTACGCGAGCGCCTGCGTTTGTCGCCTGCTTGCCCGTTAATCCTGCCCTACCATGTGCGTTTAGATCAAGCACGTGAAAAGGCTCGCGGCATTGCTAAAATTGGCACGACTGGTCGTGGGATCGGACCTGCTTACGAAGATAAAGTAGCCCGTCGTGGTCTGCGCTTAGGCGATATGCTTCACCGTGAGCGTTTTGCCTCGAAGCTTGGTGAGGTGTTGGACTACCACAACTTTGTATTGGTGAACTATCACGGTGAGCCAGCGGTAGACTTCCAGGAAGTGTTGGACACTGCTATGCAGATGGCCGAAGAGCTACGGCCTATGGTCACAGACACCGTTAGTATGGTGCACGATCTTCGTAAAGCCGGTGAGAATATTCTGTTTGAGGGTGCTCAAGGTTCGCTGTTGGATATTGATCATGGTACCTACCCCTACGTTACCAGTTCCAATACCACGGCAGGTGGTACGGCTACCGGCTCAGGCGTGGGCCCGCTTTACCTAGACTACGTACTAGGTATCACCAAAGCTTACACCACTCGTGTTGGTTCCGGCCCCTTCCCAACCGAGCTTTTTGACGACCATGGCCGTCATTTAGCCGAGCGTGGGCATGAGTTTGGAGCAACCACTGGTCGCCCGCGCCGTTGTGGCTGGTTTGACGCCGTAGCGTTACGCCATGCTGTACAGATCAATTCAGTCTCTGGTATCTGCTTAACCAAGCTTGATGTGTTGGATGGACTGGAAAATATCCGCGTCTGTGTAGGCTATCGCAGCAAAGATGGCGATGTTTTGGATAATCCAGTTGATTCAGAAGGCTATGAAGCCGTCGAGCCGCTTTACCATGATCTGCCAGGCTGGAAAGAGTCCACCTTGGGCGCTAAGCGGGTTGAAGACCTGCCAGCAAACGCTCGTTCTTATATTAGCTTCTTAGAAGAGCAGGTGGGCACCAGCATCGACATTATCTCAACCGGTCCTGACCGCGTGGAGACAATTGTTTTGCGTAACCCGTTTGATGGCTAAACCAGTAGTATTCCACGACTAATTAGTGTGATGGTTAGTGGCTGAAGCTATTAAGTGATTGAAAAAAGGGGCGATTAGATCGCCCCTTTTTCTTTAAAGCAAGTTCTTTAAAGCAAGTTCTTTAAAGCAAGCATATTAAAACTAAAAATCGATACCACGACGAGCCTGTAAGCCATTGTTGAAAGCGTGACGTACTTCTTGCATTTCTGTCACTGTGTCGGCCATTGCTACTAAATCTCGATGTGCATTGCGTCCGGTAATAATTACTGTTTGTTCCTGTGGGCGGTTGATCAATGCTTGTTTAACTGTATCAATATCTAAGTAGCCGAATTTCAACATATAGGTAATTTCATCTAGTACCACTAAATACGTGTCTGGATCAGCGAGCATTTTTTCAGCCTCTTGCCACACTTTTTGGCAAGCTTGGGTATCTGCCTCGCGGTTTTGAGTGTCCCAGGTAAAGCCTGTTGCCATAATGGCAACGCTTAGGTTGGCATCATCTTCAAGTCGGTTGCGTTCCCCGCACTCCCACAGCCCCTTAATAAACTGCACGACACCAACCTTATACCCATAGCCAAGCGAGCGGGTGACAGTGCCCCACGCGGCGGTGGTCTTGCCTTTGCCATTTCCCGTGTTTATCAATAACAGCCCACGTTGTTCAGTGGCGTTGGCAACTTTCTCGTCAACTCGGGCTTTCAGTTTTTCCATCGACGCTTTGTGACGTGCATCGCGATCGCTCATGGTATGTACCCATTGGCAAGTGATTAATTCAGTGGCGGTTAGGGTAATTCATCCGGCGTCAATTTAACATTGCCAAAGATAAGGTTTGTATAGTTATTGAGAGGTATTGTTAAGCTTTTGGGTGTCGATATTGGAGTTGATGAGTCACATTATTTAAGAGAATTGGCCGGTTGGGGTCTAGCTGCTCTAGAATAGTGGGTCATGTCTTACCAGGAAAATTGCCATGCCCTCATTTGATATTGTGTCAGAGTTTGATCAGCACGAAGCGTCCAACGCTGTCGATCAGGCAAACCGTGAAGTGCAAACACGTTTTGATTTTAAAGGCGTCGATGCCAGCTTTACCCTCGAGGGTGAAAAGGTTCAGCTTGAAGCGCAGGTGGATTTTCAGCTTCAGCAAATGATCGACGTATTGCGCAACCGCCTAATCGCCCGTGGTATTGATGCCCGCTGTATGGATATTCAAGACCCAGTGTTATCTGGAGTGAAGGCTCGTCAGGAAATCATCCTTAAGCAGGGGCTCGACCAAGCTGAAGCCAAAGATGTGGTTAAGCGTATCAAAGCCAGTAAGCTAAAGGTACAGGCTCAAATTCAGGGTGAAAAAGTACGCGTTACGGGTAAAAAACGCGACGATTTACAGAGCGTGATGGCGCTTTTACGTGGCGAAGAGGGGCCTGAATTACCGCTACAGTTCGATAACTTCCGTGATTAATTACCACGTTAGATAGTAAGGCGATGGAGCAGCATTAGACGCTGCCCCATCAAATAATTTATAAGCTTACAGGAGTCACGCACTATGTCTGATCCGCAGCCGGTTTATTTAAGCGACTACCAGCCGCCCGCCTACCAAGTTACCCATACCGAGCTGACGTTTGATCTTGACCCTGCAGCAACCCGCGTGAAAGCACGCCTGCATATAGAGCGTCATTCCAGCGCTGATTCACAGGCGCCGCTAGTACTTAACGGTGAACAACTGACGCTAATATCAGTCGCTATTGATGGTAACTCTTTGCCTGATGCTGCGTATCAGCTAACAGATGAGGTGCTGCACATAGCAGATGTGCCAGAGGCTTTCATGCTGGAGAGTGAGGTGGAAATTGCTCCCAGCAGCAACACGGCACTGGAAGGGCTATACCAATCTAACGGCATGTATTGCACCCAATGCGAAGCAGAAGGCTTTCGGAGAATTACTTACTACCCCGATCGTCCTGATGTGATGGCCACCTTTAAAGTAACGGTGATTGGCAATGCCACCAGTGAGCCAGTGCTGCTCGCTAATGGTAACCCTATTAACCAAGGTGTATTAGAAAATGGCCGCCACTTTGCGATATGGGAAGACCCGCACCCGAAACCTTGCTATCTGTTCGCGTTGGTCGCCGGTAATCTGCATAAGGTGGAAGACTCTTTTGAAACTGTGAGCGGCCGCAATGTGACGCTACAGCTGTGGGTTGAGCAAGAAAACCTAGACAAAACCGAGCATGCTATGGCCTCTCTCAAGCGTGCCATGGCATGGGACGAACAGGTTTATGGGCGTGAATACGATCTTGACCTGTTTATGATTGTGGCGGTGAATGACTTCAATATGGGGGCAATGGAAAATAAAGGACTTAATATATTTAATTCCGCCGCAGTACTAACCCATCCCAATACCGCCACCGACGCCACCTTCCAAAATGTGGAGGGGATTGTTGCCCATGAATACTTCCATAACTGGTCGGGCAATCGAGTGACTTGTCGCGATTGGTTCCAGCTCTCTTTAAAAGAGGGTTTTACGGTCTTTCGTGACCAGTGTTTTTCCGCCGATACTAATTCAGCTCCCGTTAAACGCATTCAAGATGTCTCGTTTTTCCGCACGGCCCAGTTTGCCGAAGATGCAGGGCCAACGGCACATCCTATCCGACCAGACCACTTTATTGAAATTACCAACTTCTACACCCTGACGATTTATGAAAAAGGGGCAGAGGTTGTGCGTATGCTGCGTAATTTACTGGGTTGGGAAGACTTCCGTCGCGGCTCAGATCTTTATTTTGAGCGTTTTGATGGGCAGGCAGTCACCATAGAAGACTTTGTGGGCTGTATGGCCGAAGTATCTGGCGCGGATCTTAACCAATTTATGCGTTGGTACTCCCAGGCAGGCACCCCTGAAATCGATGCGCACGGCGAGTACGATTACGCTCATGCGGAGTATCATCTCACTCTGCGCCAGCGTACCCCCGCCACCCCTGGGCAGCCAGAAAAACTGCCACTACATATTCCTGTGCGTATGGGGCTAGTGGGTACCAAGTCAGGTCAGGACCTGACATTAACGTTGTCAGGTGAAAAGCTGGGCAAAGATGCTGTAATTCATCTCACTGACGATGAGCAAACGTTTGTCTTTACTGACGTTGCTGAAGCACCGGTTCCTTCACTGCTACGCGATTTTTCGGCACCTGTAAAACTGCATTTTCCCTATTCACGTGAAGATCTTGCGTTTTTACTGACTCATGATAGCGATGGCTTTAACCGTTGGGATGCGGGGCAGCGGCTTGCCATGCTGGCGCTAGATGATCTGATCGCTGCGCATCGTAATGGTGTTGAAAAGGTCATGGATACTCGCGTTGTTGAAGCATTTAGAACGCTGCTTACCGGTGCTATGAGCGATAAAGCGGTGCTTGCTGAAATGCTAACGCTACCCTCTGAAGCTTACATCGCCGAGCAGCAACCCATCGTTGATGTGGATGCGATCCATGCCGCTCGCGAATTTGTGCGACAGTCCTTGGCGGTTGCGCTTCGTGATGAATTTGTCGCCGTGTATAAAGCGAATCAAAGCGATGAGCCTTATGCGCCAACGCCTGAACAGATTGCCCAGCGTAGCCTCAAAAATATCGCCTTAACCTATTTAATGGCGATTGAGGACGAAGAGGGCATTGCGTTTTGTGAAACGCAGTTTGCTGCGGAACATAACATGACCGATGTTCGCCATGCGCTGACGTTGTTGGTGCATAGCGACCGTGATGATATAGCGTCTCCTGCATTGAAAGCATTTGGCGAAAAATGGGCACACGATCCGCTGGTTATGGATCAGTGGTTTACCATACAGGTTTCACGCCCGCAGTCTGATGTTCTCGATCGTGTTCAGTATTTAATGCAGCATCCCGCATTTTCAATCAAGAATCCTAATAAAGTGCGCGCGCTGATAGGCGCATTTGCCCAAAATCGGGTTAATTTCCATCGCTTAGACGGTAAGGGATACGCACTGTTAGCTGATGTGGTTATCGAGCTAAATCGTTTAAATCCTGAAATAGCTGCACGTCTAGTAACACCATTGACACGGTGGCAGCGTTTTGACGAAGAGCGTCAACAGTTAATGCGTGATGAACTTGTACGTATTAAGCAAGAGCCGCTATCGTCTAATGTGTTTGAAGTTGTTGAGAAAGCGCTGGCATAAGATATACCAGTGAATAAACCATGGAGAGGGAAGGCGCCGGTGACAGAGATACAGCAGCACTATTTACTGATTATTAACGGTAAGTCTGCCGGTAACCCGGCGCTGCGTGACGCTGTTGAACAGCAGCGTAAGGCAGGGATGCCGATTACCGTACGTTCGACTTGGGAAGGGGGCGACGCCGCTGACTTTGCTGCCCAGTCGGTTGAGCTGGGCGCTACGCGGGTGATTGCCTGTGGCGGCGATGGAACCGTTAATGAAGTGGTGAACGGGCTAATGCGGATCGCCCATGATCGGCGTCCTGCACTAGGCATTGTGCCGTTAGGCAGTGCCAATGATTTTGCTACTTCTCTTGGCTTGCCGTTAGAGCCAGGGCCAGCGCTCGAAGCCGCCGGGCGTTTGTCATCCTCGCCGATAGATGTGGTCAGAATAACCGCTCAATCAGCTACTGAAGAAGCCATCAGCTATTATATCAATATGTTGACCGGTGGTTTTGGCGCTGAAATAACGTCATCGACTCCCAAAACGCTGAAGCGCATGTTGGGTGGAGGTGCCTATTCCTTGATGGGAGCGCTAAAAGCTTGGCGGCACCGAAGCTATCGCGGCACGTTGTCTTGGGGTGATCAGCAGCAAGAAGCCTCCCTTTTACTTCTTGCACTAGGTAATGGGCGTCAGTCGGGTGGTGGGCAAGTATTAGCGCCAAGAGCCAAGCTCGACGATGGTCGTTTCGATGTGCTGCTAGTCAAGGATTTTTCATCGGCGGCCGAACTGCCAACCTTGTTAAATGAGCTGCAGCAATTCCCATCTGAAGGGCGCTTTGTGCGCTACTTTACCGCCAACCAGCTATCTGTAACGACCCAGCCAGATGATGAGCCTTGGCCGTTAACCTTAGATGGAGAGGCGCGTCGTTATGAACGCTTTTGCGTCGAAGTAGTGCCGCTTGCCCTAAAGGTGCTGTTGCCAGAAGGGTGTTTGCTACTGACGGCTAATGATCGCCACTAATTATGTATTATATGAATCGCTATTAAGGAGAAAATCCAATGGGAAATCGCTTTTGGATGCCGCTACTGGCCAGTCTCGCGCTTCTGCTAAGCGCCTGCGGCGACACCCAGGAAGATACCGCTGTAAATGAAGAGAACACCTCTAGTAGCGACGTTGATGCTCAACAGGCATCATCTGAAGACGGCAGCGAAGCGGCGGATGACGCGGCTAGTACTGAGGATACCGAAGATGATATTGAAGCGCGTCAAGCGGCAGAGGAGTTAGAAGAAGCGGAGGCACTGAGAGATGACGAAAATAATGCATCGGAAACCTCAGTTTCGCCCAATAATGATGAGATGGAAGCAGGTGAAGATACGCTTGCAGCTGATCCAGAAGATGCACTCGATGAAGCCAGTGCCATGCCTGGTGAAACCACCCGTTCAGATGTCGATGATGTTATTGCTGAAACCGAGCGTCGCTTTGAAGAAGCTCAGCGTCGCTTAGATGAGCAGTTTAAAGAAGTAGAGCAGCAAACACCGGCCTTGGAACCAATGGATGGCGACGCTCCCACCCCAAGTTGGGAAACGGAGTCCAGCTTACCTGGTACGTCTGAGTTAGATGATAATTTAGAAGCCACCGACGTAGATGCGCTGATCGAAGACACTGAGCGTCGTTTTGAAGAAGCGCAAAAGCGTTTAGAAGAGCAGTTTGAGGCCCTAGAGCGTGAACGGCCGGTAAGTGAGAGTATGAACAGTGCGGGTGAGGAGCAAGCAGCTGAGCGCGTTCAGGAATAATGTGCTTATATCACCAGTAAAGACAGACATCATCAGTAAAGACAAATAAGGCCCGCTTTTGAGCGGGCCTTGTTGTATTCCTCTGGTATTAGACCGGACGAATGTTAGAAGCCTGAAGGCCTTTTTTACCCTGAGTTACTTCAAAGCTGACTTTTTGACCGTCTTGCAGGGTCTTGAAGCCTTCAGCTTGAATTTCGGAGAAGTGGGCAAACAGATCGTCACCGCCGTCATCAGGAGAGATGAAGCCGTAACCTTTAGTCTCGTTAAACCACTTGACAGTACCAGTCGCCATCGTCCATATCCTTAACATGCTTAATGATTGAGCGAGCATTCGTAGTAAATGCCTGCCAAAATCACTTTAGAAGTAAATAATTGAGACGTCCAGCTGTGGGCTTAAGATTTTTTAAACGTTTGGTGGGCTTATTCTTATGATGGAAATCAGCTTTATTGATGCACAGTTTGTCCCTTTTCTGGTGGCAATAACGCTGCTATCCATTAGTCCAGGGGTCGATACGTTATTAGTTATTCGCAATACTGCTCGTGGAGGTGTTCGAGATGGTATTGCAACCAGTCTTGCTATTTGCTGTGGGTTATTCGTCCACGCGACTATTTCTGCGTTGGGTATCTCGTTGATACTGCTGCAATCGGCCTGGGCATTTCATATGCTTAAACTAGTGGGGGCGGCTTACCTGATTTGGCTAGGCATCTCCAGCCTGCTGGCGGCGCGCCGCGGTACCCCCTTACCTGTTCGGGGCGTAATGACAAGCTGCTCACCCGTTTCGTTTTGGCAGCCCATCAAAGAAGGATTGCTTTCCAATATACTGAACCCCAAAACCGTTGTGTTTTATATGGCATTTTTACCCCAATTTATTTCACCGACTGACCCTGCGCTGCTGAAATCGTTATGGTTAGCAGGGATTCATTTCGTGATTGCCAATATCTGGCAAATTAGCGTGGTACTAATGGTGGGGGGAGCAAGTAAATGGTTGGCTAGTGCACGTTTTGCACAAACGCTCAATGCCGCAACAGGCGTGGTGCTGGTGGTGTTTGGCGTTCGTTTGGCGTTAGAGCAGCGCCCGGTATAACTGGGCGCTGTATCAGTGGAAGATAGGCGAGTCTATCGGCTTACCAGCAGTGCCCGGTCATAGCGAACGGCTTGCTCACTCTCACTAAGCAGCGAGACACCTTCGCTGTTGCCACCATTTGCCAAACTTTCGAAAATAACCCGATAGCTCAACACTGCCTGTACGTAATCTCGGGTTTCCCGGAACGGAATGCTTTCTACAAATAGGTCAAATGACTCCATGCTGTTGTTGCCCAGCCATTGATCTACTCGGCCTGGCCCTGCGTTATAAGCAGCGGTGGCAGCTAATCGGTTACCTCGATAACGTTCCAACTTGTCACGCAGGTAGGTACTTCCTAAGCGAATATTAAGTTCTGGTTCTAAAACGCCGTAAGGACCTGGGTCATTAATCCCAAGCTGACGACTAACTTGGCTAGCAGTCCCTGGCATTAACTGCATTAATCCTCGTGCACCCGCAGGCGAGAGCGCGACTGGGTTGTAAGCACTTTCACGACGAGTGATGGCCATCAATAAATAAGGGTCAACGCCGGTGATGCGGCCCCAATGCAGGAAGCTGTCGCGATACGCTGCTGGAAAACGCCAGTCCAGTGCATCCCACATTTCCGCCGCAATCGTGGTTTGCACGAGGCGTGCATGCCACTGCTGATGAGCGGCGTAATCAGCGAGTGCTCGGGCCTGATGAGGCGTGGCATTTTGTGCAGCGTAGAGCCACTCGCTATTGGCTAGCCCATCTTCCCCAATACGTAGGAGCGCTTCGGTGCGCTGAACCGCCGGCAGGCGCGCCGTTTGTGCTCTGGTTGCTTCGTCAAAATGGTTGCGTTCTAAGTTGAGCTGGTAGGGTTGATTGAGCTTTTCAGCAGCCGCAAAACCATAAAAACTACGGTCTGTGGCTGCTTGCTGGTAACGCGCTAATGCTGCTTCACGATTGCCTAGTTGCTCATTGGCCCTTGCTAGCCAATATTGCCAACGGCTACTTTCTTGCTGACTGTCAGGCATTTCGGTAATCCAGTGGACGACATCTGTCCACTGTTTTTTGGCCAGCGCGTCGCGAACGCGCAACTCCAATACGCGTTCGCTGTTTAGCGAGGGCAAAACGCTGTCAACCCAGGAAAGGGTGCCTGGAACGCTACGCACGAGTGCATAAAACGCAAGTTCTTCTTCGATCGCTTGGCGATCACTATGGGTTAGGTTGAGGCGTGGCCCAATAGCTTGCCAGGCGGAGTAGGCGGCAGGTGTATTTTCTCGCGTGTAGCGCTGCATGGCGGCTTTATAAAATGCTCCCGTGGCAGCGCATTCAGGGCCAAGGCAGGTAGGCGCTGAGGCAAGTGCGCTTGATGAGTTTTTGACAGTTTCAGCGGTATTCAAGGCTGTTTGCCACTGACCGCTCAGTAACCCGCCTAAATAGCTGCTTAAGCGCTCTTCGCCCGCCTGCCAAGCAAGCATTTTACGCTCCCAAATTGCCGTGGCATCAATGGTGCCCTCTGCACGAAGGCGATTAAACAGAGGGTCGCAGGCATCCGGCTGGGAGCTGCCCACGCGCCACAGCTCAAGCCCCGCTTCACGAGCTTCTGTAGGCGCTCTATCCAGTAGGGCAGTGTAGTAGTAACACTGACGAGCAGTACCCGCAGGAACGCCGTCAGCAACGGCAAGTAAGTCGCCAAAACGGCCCGCATAACCATACTTTGCTATCGCTTGGCCACGCATCCATTCTGATAACGGTGAGTCAGCATGGCGCTCGATAAACTGAAGCACTTGGCTAGGATCAGCGTTAGGCAACTGGTTACGCAGGCGGTGGTAGTCAATGTAGCCACTGAGGATGTGCCCCTCAATGGCGCGATTATCTATTTGTTGCCACTGCTGTTGGCGTGCAGCTTCAAGTGCCTCGCGCATCGCTGCGTCTGAGGTTGCCCAGGAGGCAGTGGGTAAACCGATAAGCACCGCCGCGCATAGGCTGCGAAACGTTAATCGAAATGGCGAAGCTTGCATGGCACTCCCTCTTGCTCGCTAATGGTGTCTAGTTGCTATATTGCTAGGACTGTACTGCTGGATAGATGATGAACTAAATGTGTAAACAATGTTCTGACAATTACGATACCTAGAGGATTCAATAACGATGGCACGAATGTCTACGTGGTGGTTGTTTCGTCGGCTCAAAACTCGTGTTTGGGCTGTAAAACGCATTGGCCGAGCTCTAAAACTTTTTTTGCCTATGACGCGTGACGTGCTGCGAGGGGACTTCCGCCCTATCCCTTGGTCTGCATTTGGTTTGATGGTGCTAGCGCTTGCTTATCTTGTCATGCCTTTTGATCTGATTCCCGATTTTCTAGTAATGATTGGCGTTGTTGATGATGTGTTGATTGTGGGCTGGTTGCTAAACCGTGTTGATGATCATTTGTCTGACTACCGCGCTTGGAAATATGCAGAAGAAACACCAGCCGCTTCTTCTCATTCACCTTCTTGAAATCTCACTGCTTAACCCCATATTGGGTTCACAACCTTTTTCGCTCTTGCCTAGCGTTAGGCAAGAGCGCCAAGCACAACGTGATGAATGAGGGCTAAGCGCATGACGACGGCGACCCACGAAGAAACTCTTGGCTTTCAAACGGAAGTTAAGCAACTCCTGAATTTAATGATTCACTCTTTGTATTCTAATCGGGAGATTTTTTTACGCGAGCTGATTTCTAACTCAGCTGATGCCTGTGACAAGTTGCGCTATGCAGCGCTTGATAACGATGCGCTCTATGAAGGTGATAGTGAGCTGCGCATTGAAATTGAGCACGATCGTGAGGCTAATACCATTACGCTACGTGATAATGGCATTGGTATGAACCGCGATGACGTTATTGCAAATCTTGGTACTATTGCTCGTTCAGGTACCGCTGAGTTTCTTAAGCAGCTTTCTGGCGAACAGCAAAAAGACGCTAAGCTGATCGGCCAATTCGGGGTGGGATTCTACTCTGGATTTATCGTTGCTGATGAAGTGGCTGTACGCACTCGCAAAGCGGGCACTGACGCCTCAGAAGGGGTTGAGTGGCGTTCTAAAGGTGAAGGTGAATTCACTGTTGCTGATATTGAATGCGAGCGTCACGGTACTGAGATCACGCTTCATCTTAAAGATGATGCCAAAGAGTTTGCCGACGACTATCGCCTGCAAAGCCTCGTGCGCAAATATTCCGATCATATCGAAGTGCCCGTACGCATGCCTAAAACCGAAACGGCAAAAGACGACGAAGGCAACGATATTGAAGGCAGTGAAATCACTACCTGGGAAACGGTCAACGAAGCGACTGCATTGTGGGCGCGTCCGAAAAGCGAGGTCACTGAGGACGAGTACAAAGCGTTTTATAAGCACGTTGCGCACGATTTTAGCGATCCGCTGACGTGGAGCCATAATAAGGTAGAGGGTAAGTTAGAATATACCAGCCTGCTTTATGTGCCGGGCCGTGCACCGTTTGATATGTTCGATCGTGATGGCGCTCGAGGCGTTAAGCTTTACGTTCAGCGCGTATTCATTATGGATGATGCCGAACAGTTCCTGCCGCTCTACCTGCGCTTTATTAAAGGTGTGTTAGATACCCGCGATCTGTCTTTGAACGTGTCCCGCGAGCTGCTTCAGCAAGATCCTAAGGTTGATAAGATTAAAGGTGCGCTGACCAAGCGTGCGCTGGATATGCTCAAAAAACTGACTAAAGACAGTGAGCAGTATCAAACGTTCTGGAACACGTTTGGTAGCGTGTTGAAAGAGGGGCCAGGTGAAGACGCTGCCAATCGTGAAAAGATTGCTGGCCTGCTACGCTTTGCATCAACCCATACCGATACAGCTGCCCAAGAACATGCGCTAAGTGATTACGTCGAGCGTATGAAAGAGGGCCAAAAGAAAATCTATTATGTGGTGGCAGACAGCTTTAATGCGGCAAAAAATAGCCCTCATCTTGAGATTTTCCGTAAGAAGGGAATCGAAGTTTTACTGCTGTCAGACCGAGTTGATGAGTGGTTAATGAGCCATCTTACTGAGTTTGATGGTAAATCGTTTGCCGATGTGGCCAAAGGTGAATTAGACCTTGGTGATGTGGAAGACGAGGAAGAAAAGAAAGCTCAAGAGGAAACGGCTAAAGCCAAGGAAGATCTGGTTAAGCGCGTCAAAGAGGCATTAAGCGATGGTGTTCAAGAGGTGAAAATCACCCATCGTCTAACTGATTCGCCCGCCTGTGTGGTGCTTCCTGAGCATGAAATGGGCTACCAGATGCGCCGTATTATGGAAGCCGCTGGCCAGCCAATGCCTGAGGTGAAGCCGATTCTGGAGCTAAACCCAGATCATGCGTTAGTGGCGCGTCTAGAAAATGCGGATGGTGATCTGTTTGGCCAGTTAGCGCATATTCTGCTTGATCAAGCGATTATTGCCGAAGGAGGTCATCTTGATGACCCTGCTGCTTACGTTAAGCGGCTCAATAGTGTTTTAACGGCTTGATGAGTAAGTAGTTGATTGAAGCGGCCCGCTTGGATACCCAAGCGGGCCGCTTGTTTTAAGAGAGATGGTGATAAAATAAGCGTTAAACGCACGAGACCAACGATCAGGATATCGTCATGGCTGATGAGCAGCAGATGAATGTCGCAGTGCTGGGGGGCGGAAGCTTTGGTACCGCTCTGGCGAGCATTGCAGCCGATAACGGCGCAAAGGTACGCCAGTGGATGCGTGATGAGGCTTTGGTGACGCAAATAAACCAAGAGCACCGCAACGGGCGCTATTTACCGCATTACGTAATTAACTCCGCTGTCAGCGCATCCACAGACCTGCAGGTAGTGTTAGAAGGTGCTGAGTTAGTATTAATTGCGATCCCTTCTAAGGCGTTTCGTAGTGTTGTTCAGGCTGCCAAGCCTTGGCTAACGGCAGAGCAAATTCTCGTCAGTACCACTAAAGGTATTGAGCAAGATGGCTTCTTACTCATGAGCCAGGTGCTTGAGCAGGAGACAGGATTCCCTCACGTTGGCGTGATTGCAGGGCCAAACTTGGCGTCTGAGATTGCGGATAAACAGCTGACTGCCACTGTTATTGCTAGTGCTGATGCGCTTACCAGAACACGGGTTCAGCAAGCGTTAGGCTGCCGCTATTTTCGGGTATATGCCAGCAATGATCGCCATGGCGTTGAATTAGGTGGGGCGCTTAAAAATATCTATGCGATTGCAGCAGGTATGGCAGCAGCGTTAGGGATGGGTGAAAATACCCGCAGCATGCTGATGACGCGAGCACTTGCCGAAATGAGCCGCTTTGCCGTGGCGCAGGGTGCTAACCCGATGACGTTTTTAGGCTTAGCTGGCGTCGGTGATTTAATTGTTACCTGCTCGTCTAACCTATCCCGTAACTATCGGGTTGGTTACGCCATGGGTGAAGGGCGAGGCCTTGATGAAGCAGTATCGGCGCTAGGCCAGGTGGCAGAAGGGGTTAATACCGTTAAGCTTGTGTGTGCTAAAGCGCGGGAAATGGGGGTCTATATGCCATTGGCTGAGGGCCTGAATCGTGTGCTGTTTGAGGGTGTTCCGGCCCAAGAGATGGCGCGCACCCTGATGATGGGTGAGCAAAGCAGTGATGTAGAATTTATACTGCCTCGCGAAGCTGTTCAGCAGGCCCATCGCGACCAAGCGCATTTCGACAGTGGAGGCGAGCATGGGTAGTGGTAAAAGTGATGTGAAAAATGTATTGATTATGCGGCACGGGGAGGCTGGGCAGGGGTTTCCCGATCACGCTAGACCACTAACACCGCGAGGTGTGAAAGAGGTTAGCGTCATGGCACAGTGGTTGGCCAAGCGCATTGAGCAAGGTGAGCTACCTTGCCCGACGCTTTATGCTAGCCCTTTTGTGCGCGCACAGCAGACCGCCCAGCTTATCGCTGATGCGCTAGGTTGTTCGTTACAAACGCTGTCATTTCTTACCCCAGACGACAGGCTTTCAACGGTTGGTAATTGGCTACTGAACTTGCCAGACGATGGCCCTATCATGCTAGTCAGCCATATGCCGCTGGTAGGTGAGTTAACGGGCCGGCTAGTGGAAGGTGCCCTTAGCCAAGGAATGAGTTTCCCGACTGCTGCTATTGCAGAGCTGGAGGCTGAGGTGTTGGCTACTGGATGCGCAACGCTAAAACGCTTTACCCAACCAAGCCAGCTGTCGTAACGTTTTATATTTACAGTACAAAAAAGCGGCTGCCTCGGCAGCCGCTTTAACGTTGATGAGAATCGATGGTTAGTGCTACAGCAGCGCGTCTAGCTTCTCTTTTAACAAGCCATTCACCTGTTGAGGATTCGCTGTGCCACGGGATGCTTTCATCACTTGGCCAACGAAGTAGCCAATCATCTTGCCGCGTTTTTCTGGTTCCGAATCTCGATATTGGGCAACTTGGGCGGGGCTGTCAGCAATTACCTGATCAATCATTGCTTCGATCGCGCCGGTGTCGGTGACCTGTTTCAAGCCTTTTGCATCAATGATGGCATCGGCGCTATCACCTTGGCCATTCCACAACGCCTGAAAGACTTGCTTAGCGGCTTTGCCATTAATGGTGTCGTCCAGTACGCGACTAATCAGCTCGCCGAGCTGTTTCGCAGAAACAGGGCTGTTTTGAATGCTTAGATTTTCTCGATTAAGCGCACCTGAAAGCTCACCTTGTACCCAGTTGGCAGCCTGTTTTGCATCGCCGCATACGCGGTGTACTTCTTCGAAAAATTCAGCCATTTCTCGACTTGCAGACAGCACGTGGGCGTCGTAAACCGATAGGCCTAGCGACGTCTGAAAGCGCGCTCGCTTGTCGGCGGGTAGCTCTGGTAACTGGCTGCGAAGATGATCAAGGTAGGCTTGATCTAGCACTACGGGTAAAAGGTCTGGGCAGGGGAAGTAGCGATAGTCGTTAGCTTCTTCCTTGGTGCGCATGCTGCGGGTTTCATCGCGCTCTGGGTCAAACAGGCGGGTTTCCTGCACGACCTTGCCGCCATCTTCGATCAGTTCAATTTGTCGCTCAACCTCAAAGGCAATGGCGCGCTCAACAAAGCGGAACGAGTTGACGTTTTTGATTTCCGCGCGGGTGCCGAAAGCTTCTTGGCCTTTAGGGCGCACTGAAACGTTAACATCGCAGCGCATTGAGCCTTCCGCCATATTGCCATCGGAAATGCCCAGATAGGTCACAATAGAGTGGATCGCTTTGAGATATGCAGCGGCCTCTTTTGCACTGCGCATATCCGGTTCAGAAACGATTTCTAGTAGCGGTGTGCCTGCCCGGTTAAGGTCGATGCCCGTCATGCCGTGAAAGTCTTCATGTAACGATTTGCCGGCATCTTCCTCAAGGTGGGCGTGATGGATACGGATGCGTTTGGTTGACTCATCATCTAGGGTGATTTCGACATCACCCGCGCCGACGATCGGATGATACATCTGGCTGGTTTGATAGCCCTTGGGCAAATCCGGATAGAAGTAGTTTTTACGGTCGAATACCGATACTTCAGGAATGTCGGCATGTACCGCAAGTCCAAACTGGACAGCCATGGCGACAGCTTGCTCGTTAAGCACTGGCAGAACGCCGGGCAAGCCAAGGTCAACGGCGCAGGCTTGAGTGTTCGGCTCTGCGCCAAAGGCGGTGGAGGCACCGGAGAATATTTTCGAACGAGTCGCGAGCTGAACGTGTACTTCCAGCCCAATCACGGTTTCCCATTGCATTAGGCGTTCTCCTCGGCAAAAGCAGGGCGTTGTAAGTGCCAGTCAGTGGCTTGCTGGAACTGGTGCGCCACGTTTAGCAGCTGTGCTTCTGCAAAGTGGGTGCCCAGAATTTGCAGGCCAACCGGACGACCATTTGAAAAACCCGCAGGAACGCTGATGCCAGGAATGCCAGCTAGGTTAACGGCGATGGTGTAAATATCTTGTAGGTACATAGACACCGGATCTTTCTTAGCGCCAAGGTCAAACGCGGGGGTTGGCGATGCTGGTCCCATCAGTACGTCTACATCTTCAAAGGCGTCAAGGAAGTCCTGTCGAATTAAACGGCGGACTTTCTGTGCTTTGGTGTAGTAGGCGTCAAAGAAGCCTTCTGACAGCGTGTGCGTACCAATCAGAATGCGTCGCTTTACTTCATCACCGAAGCCTTCCGCACGAGAGCGCGTGTAGAGGTCAATGAGATCAGCCGGGGCATCGCAGCGATGCCCAAAACGCACGCCATCATAGCGGGAGAGGTTTGAGGAAGCCTCGGCGGGTGCGATGACGTAATAAGCTGGAATCGCATAGTGGGTATGCGGCAGGCTTACTTCGCGCACGGTCGCTCCCAGTGATTCATACACCTTCACTGCCTCACGAACCGCTTTTTCGACGTCAGCGTCCAAACCATCGCCAAAGTACTCCTTCGGCAGGCCGATTTTGAGGCCGGAAAGCGGGGCGTTGAGCGTTTCAGTGTAGTCGGGAACGCCGCGGGCAACGCTGGTAGAGTCGCGCACGTCATGTCCCGCAATGACATTAAGCAGATGCGCGCAGTCTTCAGCGCTTTTTGCCATAGGGCCAGCCTGATCGAGGCTAGATGCATAGGCAATGATGCCATAGCGAGAAACCCGGCCATAGGTAGGCTTTAAGCCGGTGATGCCACAAAACGCCGCTGGCTGACGGATAGAGCCGCCTGTGTCTGTACCCATCGCAGCAGGTACAAGGCCTGCTGCAACGGCTGCGGCGCTGCCACCTGAGCTTCCACCGGGAACTGCTGTGAGGTCCCAGGGGTTTTTTACCGCGCCAAAATAGCTATTTTCATTGGAAGAGCCCATCGCGAACTCGTCCATGTTGGTTTTACCCAAACTGATGGTGCCCGCTGCGTTGAGTTTTTCTACTACGGTAGCACTGTAAGGCGCGATGAAGTTGTCGAGCATTTTTGAGCCGCAGCTGGTTTTAACACCTTGGGTACAAAAGATGTCTTTCAGTGCGAAGGGAATGCCTGTTAGCTTGCCAGCCTTGCCTGCAGCACGGGCATTGTCGGCGGCTTCTGCCTCATTAAGGGCTTGCTCGGCGGTGACGGTAATAAAGCTATTGAGGGAACCGTCAGCTTTCTCAATACGTTGTAAAAAGTGCGAAGTCAGCTCTCGGCTGGAAAATTCACCGCTTTTCAGGGCGGCAGCAAGCTGCGTTACGGTTTTATCATGCATGACCCGGAAGCTCCGTTCGGGGGCGAATAGAAAGAGCAGAAAATAGCGGCCTAGGCGTGGTAATCTGGTTACTCCACCACGCGAGGCACAAGGTAGAGGCCATTTTCTACTGCCGGAGCACAGCGCTGGAAAGCGTCGCGCTGATCAATTTCCGTGACTTCGTCGGCGCGCAGGCGTTGCGTAGCATCCAACGGGTGCGCAAGCGGCGCAACGCCATCGGTGTCCAGGCTCTGTAGCTGGTCGACCATGTCCAGTATGCGGCTTAGATCGTCGACAAAACCACTGGCTTGGTCATCGCTAACGGCGAGTCGGGCCAAGTGTGCGGCCCGGCGCACATGAGATTCTTCAAGCGCCATGATCGAATTTTCCTCGCAATCGTGATGGAACATATTCCGTGTTAAGCGGTATACATACGGTCATCTTAAATTCGTCTTGTGTAGCAGACGTAGAAAATAGCCGCAAAAGGTACCACATATTGGCCCTAACGGGCAGTATTAGGCACTACTCGTGCTTGCTGCCAAGGGGTTGCGGTGATACCGTTTGCATCCGCACAGGGTTCCCGGTCTGCACTAGGTAACAACATCCATGTTCAAACGTTTGAGGGGGCTGTTTTCCAGCGATCTGTCGATCGACTTGGGTACGGCCAACACACTGATTTATGTACGCGGTCGTGGCATCGTGCTCGATGAACCGTCCGTAGTTGCTATCCGCCAGTCTGGCAACATGCGCAGCGTCGCATCGGTTGGCGCCGATGCAAAACGTATGCTCGGGCGCACGCCAGGCAACATCACCGCCATCCGCCCGATGAAAGATGGTGTTATCGCCGATTT
The DNA here is from genome assembly GCF_000712975.1 of Vreelandella neptunia. Lineage (GTDB taxonomy): Bacteria > Pseudomonadota > Gammaproteobacteria > Pseudomonadales > Halomonadaceae > Vreelandella > Vreelandella qaidamensis. Next base: position 322,850 of record NZ_JHQL01000003.1, read on the forward strand.
CACCGTGACGGAGCAGATGCTTCAACATTTTATCCGCAAGGTGCATCAAAGCACTTTCTTAACGCCCAGCCCCCGTGTCTTGGTATGCGTTCCTTGCATGTCGACACAGGTTGAACGGCGCGCGATTCGCGAGTCGGCGGAAGGTGCTGGCGCACGTGAAGTGTTTTTGATTGAAGAGCCGATGGCTGCGGCAATTGGAGCAGGGCTTCCGGTTGAAGAAGCACAGGGCTCTATGGTGGTTGATATCGGTGGTGGTACTACCGAAATTGCCATTATTTCGCTCAATGGCGTGGTTTATTCAGAATCTATTCGCGTTGGTGGTGACCGCTTTGATGAGGCTATCACTGCGTATGTGCGCCGCCACTATGGCAGTTTGATTGGTGAAGCTACTGCCGAGCGAATCAAAGAAGAGATCGGCTGTGCGTATCCAGGTGGCGAATTACGCGAAATTGATGTGCGTGGCCGTAACTTGGCAGAAGGCATTCCGCGCAGCTTTACACTGAACTCCCACGAGATTCTTGAAGCGTTACAAGAAACCTTAGGTTCTATTGTGGCGGCAGTTAAGAGTGCCCTTGAGCAATCACCGCCAGAGCTAGCCTCTGATATTGCCGAACGTGGTTTGGTACTAACCGGTGGGGGTGCACTGTTGCGTGATCTCGATAAATTAATCGCTGAAGAGACAGGCTTGCCGGTGATCGTGGCGGAAGACCCGCTCACTTGTGTGGCCCGCGGTGGCGGCAAGGCGCTAGAGATGATTGATCAGCATACTTTCGAGCTGCTGTCGAGCGACTGATCGTAGCGGTTTATCGCGGGGGATTGCCTATTAAACCGCTATTTTCGCACGGGTCTTTGCCAGGGTACCGATTATTTTTCTGTATGCTATTGGCAAGCGCTTTGATGTTTGTTGACCAGCGTTTTACACGTATGGAAGACGTGCGCGCCCAAATGACTATGCTTGTTGCCCCCATTCAGTGGGTTGTTAGTGTGCCTAGCGACCTACTGAACTGGGGGGCACTTGCGTTATCGGATCAACAAGCGCTTGTTGATGAAAACCGACGCCTGCGGGAGCAAATTTTAACGCTTTCACACCGTGGCCAACGGTTAGCTAACTTGACAGCGGAAAACGCTGAGCTGCGCGAACTGCTAAAAGCCGCCCAGCGACGCGATATCCCCTATATTACCGCTGAACTTCTGTCGCTGGATAACGATCCTTTTAGCCACCAAATGGTGGTTGATCGTGGTCACCGCAATGGCGCTTATGTTGGACAGCCAGTCATTGATGCATTTGGTTTAGTGGGCCAAGTAACCTCTGTCTCGGCTTATTCAAGCCGTGTCTTACTGTTAGCTGATGCTAGCCATGCGTTACCTGTACAAGTCAATCGCAACGGTCTGCGATTCATTGTGCAAGGCGCTGGCCGTTACGGCAGCGTTAATGTTCTGCATGTGCCTGATACGGCAGATATTCGTGAAGGTGATTTGCTTACGACCTCTGGTTTAGCGGGACGCTTCCCGCCTGGACACCCCGTCGCGAGAGTGACGAATGTTTACCACGACCCAGGCCAACCTTTTGCTCAAGTGACCGCAGAACCTTCTGCGCAATTGCAGCGTTCACGTCACTTCCTCCTGTTATTCCCGCCGCCCCGCGAAGAAATCGAGGATACTATTTGGGGGGAGGATATGGATATTTCACCCGCTGCGTTGCACGCTGCTCAGCGTGTTGGTTTACAGCAGATTGATGTGCCGCAGGATACTGCTCGGGAGGTGCCATAATGGCAAAGATGCCAGTGGTGCCGCTTGTCTTTGTGTGGTTCACGCTTGTGTTCGCGCTATGCTTACAAGTCATGCCATTAGCAGAAGGTTGGCAAGTATTCCGTCCAGAGTGGATAGGGCTAATGCTGGTTTATTGGTGCATGCGAACACCTGATAGAGTAGGTGTTTTTCATGGCTTTATTATCGGCATCCTATTGGATTTGATTGAGGGTACAGCGCTTGGTCAGCATGCACTGATATTGTCACTGTTAGCCTTTTTCTGTGCGCTAGTTTATCCCCGTTTTCGTGCTTATTCTTTGGTGCAACAGTCTGTTCTTGTCTTGGTTTTATTAGGCTTGGTGCAGTTGGTAGAGCAGTGGTTACGCACGTTAACAGGTGAGTTTTCTATCCACCTATCTTTTTTGATACCGTCATTGATTAGCGCTGTTTTGTGGCCTTGGTGGTCGACCATGCTTAAAGCACTCGAACGGCGTTTGGCTAATGCGTGATGGTTGAGACTCCACGACGTCATCGTGGGATAAGCAAGCTTGGAGTTGGAATGGACGGGTCTTGTTCTGTCGTCGCCCCTAAGGTGACCCCCGTGTTATGCCTTGCCTCAGCGTCACCTAGACGCAAGGCCTTGTTAGCATCAATTGGCGTAATAGCAGATGTCATCCCGAGCGACATAGATGAAACGCTGCTTGAAGATGAATCTGCACAGGCGTATGTAGAGCGTTTGGCTATTGCCAAGGCACAAGCGGTCGCTTCAAGGACAGCCCTCCCTGTGTTGGGTGCTGACACCGCCGTGGTAATTGATAATCAAATATTGGGTAAGCCAATTGATGAGCATGATGCTGCCGTTATGCTTCAGAAGCTGTCAGGGCGTTGTCACCATGTATTAACAGCGGTCGCTGTGGTTGGTACCAAGGGTGTATCCTCTTGTTGTGTAACTACCAGCGTTAAGATGCGCGTGATAAGCCAGCAGGAAATAGCTGATTATTGGCAAACTGGTGAGCCTGCTGATAAAGCAGGTGGATATGCTATCCAAGGGTTAGCCGCTATTTTTGTTGAAGAAATTAAGGGCAGTCACTCAGCAGTAGTCGGGCTGCCGCTTTACGAAACAACGCATTTGCTTTGCCAACAAGGGGTGCCAATCTGGTCGGGCTGCTATAAGAGTAGATAACCGCCGTTTCGCCGCCTGCTGTCAGGGCAAGGATACTGTGACTCAATAAGGAATTTTGCATGAGCGGTGAAGTCCTCATCAATTTAACGCCAATGGAGACTCGCGTTGCATTGGTGGAAAACGGTGTCTTGCAAGAGGCACTCATCGAACGCTCACGTAGGCGTGGTATTGTAGGCAATATCTACAAAGGCAAAGTAGTGCGCGTACTGCCTGGTATGCAGGCTGCTTTTGTTGATATTGGCCTAGAACGTGCGGCGTTTATTCATGCCCATGAGGTGATGCCGCCAGGTACGCCTAATGATGAACAGCAGACCATTGGCCAACTATTGCATGAGGGGCAGGCGCTTGTTGTTCAGGTGACCAAAGATCCTATTGGTACCAAGGGCGCTAGACTCACGACCCATCTCTCGATTCCTTCACGCTATCTTGTCTACATGCCTGACTCACCTCATCATGGCGTGTCTCAACGCATTGAAGATGAACGAGAGCGGGAGCGCTTAAAGGCGTTGCTTGATTCAGGGATAGAGGAGCAGACCATCGAGGTGACCGGTGGTTTTATTGTTCGTACGGCGGCGGAGGGTGTTGTCGATGAAGAGCTAGCGAGCGACATGTACTTCCTGCTGCGGATTTGGCGCAAAGTAAGCGAACGAAAAATAACGGCAGCATCGCCTAGTGTAATCTACGACGACTTGCCTTTATTTATGCGCACGTTGCGTGACGTTATGCGTGACGATATTGAAAAAGTACGCATCGATTCCCGCGAAAACTTTGTCAAACTGGTCGAGTTTGCTGAAGAGTTTATGCCAGATGCAGTAGACCGCATCGAGTATTATCCCGGAGAGCGACCTATCTTTGACTTGTACAGTGTTGAAGATGAGATTCAAAAAGCGCTTGGGCGTAAGGTGCAGTTGAAGTCAGGCGGCTATCTGGTTATCGACCCGACAGAAGCAATGACCACGATTGATGTTAATACCGGTGGTTATGTTGGACACCGTAATCTTGAAGAAACAATTTTTAAAACGAATCTGGAAGCGGCGACGGCGATTGCTCGCCAGCTAAGACTACGCAATCTTGGCGGCATCATTATTATCGATTTTATCGACATGGTGGATGTCGAACATCAACGCCAAGTGTTACGCGTGCTGGAGAAGGCGTTAGAGCGAGATCATGCTAAAACGAAGTGTACCGGCGTGACTGAGCTTGGTTTAGTACAATTGACCCGCAAACGTACGCGAGAAAGCTTGGAACAAACGTTGTGTGAGGCATGCCCCATGTGTAGTGGGCGCGGCACGTTGAAAACCCCAGAAACAGTCTGTTACGAGATTTTTCGAGAAATACTTCGTGAAGAGCGTGCTTATAGTGCTGAAACGTACATGGTGCTTGCTTCTCAACCGGTAGTTGACAGGCTGTTAGACGAAGAGTCTGCAGCAGTCGCCGACCTGGAAACGTTCATTAATAAAACCATTCGTTTTCAAGTAGAACAACACTACTCTCAAGAACAGTACGACATCGTACTAATGTAATGATGGCGCTACGTTCATTCTCTCGCTGGTGCCTAGTAGTGATTGCATCACTGCTAGGAAGCCTTGCTGTCTTGTTGCTGCTAGCGCGCTTATTGGTTAGCCAGTCCAGCTTGTTAACACCTAAAATAGAAGCGTTATTAGAGTCCCGGGTAGGCGTGCCCGTTACTATAGAGCACCTATCGCTTTCGTTGGCCCGTAACGATCTTGTGTTGCGGCTCGAAGGCGTGCATTCAACCGCGCATGACGGGCAGTCATTGGTTTCCCTTGAAAATGCCCATTTACGTCTAGATGGCTGGGCGACACTAAAAAGTGTTGCGCCAGTGTTTAATGATGCGCGTATTACGGGGCTTGAGTTTCATCTTTATCAGCAGGACGACGCTGCTTGGGGCTGGCCGGCACCGGCAGAATTGCCGATTGTGATGTCCGAGGAGCCAACCGTTGACTTAGCTGCACTAGATGCCTGGGCTGGCCTTATTCTTCGTCAGCGCCTGTGGGTCGATAATACTCGGTTAGTGCTGCATGGTAGCCAGCAAGTCGTTACCTTACATGCGCCTACCTTACTGCTCAATGGCGATGAGCGGCGGACGCGCCTAGAAGGCGCGATCATGATCTTAGAATCTCAAGGCGAGGATTCGCAGGTAGCAGGGTCACCAAAACAAGAAGCTCAAGAACAAGAAGCTCAAGAACAAGAGGCTCAAGAACAAGAAGCGCTGCCAGCCATTGCCATGAACGTTGAGATGCAGCCTGGAAAGCAGGGATTTCGTGATTTTTCAGCGGCGCTTCAATTGGATATGCAGCTGGATCATTTAGTGGCATTAGCCGCTGTTTTACGTTCCGATAGTATGCCGGCCTTAGAGCAAGCGGGAGGCGAAGTTAAGCTGTGGGGGCGCTGGCACGCTGGGCGCTTGGATGAAGCGCGTTTGGCTGTCGATGTTCCACAGCTAACTCTGCGTCACGAGATTCAATACGCCGTACTTCAAAATATTCAGGCGAATGGTTTATGGCAACGAGACGGTGAGGGCGGCGAAGCGTGGCTTAGTGGTAATGCTGAAAACGTTGAGTGGGCGCGGCCTGAGGGAGGTAGTGAAGGCCCAGCCTTGCCGCGACATTGGTACCTAACTCATCAGCCTGATCAATGGGAAGTACGCACCAGTGCCTTTGAACTGGCCTCTTTGGCTGCTTGGCGTGACTATATTTTACTGCCTGAATCATTAACCCGAGTATTACAAACTTTATCTCCCCGTGGTCAGGTGCAAGGTTTGCGTCTAGGTCAACAGGAAGGCCATTGGGGAGTTGATGCGGCGTTGACCAATGTGGCAGTGCTGCCTTGGGAGCAAGCGCCAGGTGGTGGCCCATTAGATGCCTGGGTACAGGCAAGAGACTTTCGAGGCAGAGTAACATTTAATAGTGCTGGAGGCAGCTCGCTTAATTTCCCTGAATTATTTGAATCGCCCATGCAATTAAGCCATGCAGAAGGTGTGGTGGAGTGGGTGTATGACGGTCCGAGCACCATGATTAGCGGTAGAGATCTGCGCTTAGAGTGGGACGGGGCCGAGGTGGTCGGAGGGTTTGGTTTAATTGCAGCTAAGCAAGGGGGGCAGTTCGGGCTTGATATTGGTTTTGAGAATGTTGATGCGCTTAACTACCCGCTTTCGCAGTGGCTGCCCATTAAAATACTCGAACCTGAGCTTCGTGAGTGGCTATTAACCGATATAGGCGGCTATGTCTCCCATGGCTCGCTTAAGCTTAGTCTCCCCTTTACTGGTGAAGAGTCTAGTTCAGAAAGGCAGCCTGCAGATCAACTTTCCTCTACGTTGGCGCTTTCTGTCACGCAAGGACGGTTACCTATTGCTCCAGAGTGGCCGATGCTTGAGGAGGTTGAGGGCAGGTTGATTTGGCAAGACCAAGTGTTGGAAGCGACTATTCAGCACGCTGAAAGTCTTGGCATCGGCGTTTCTGATGGGGTGCTAAAGATGGCTGATGAGAGGCTTGATCTATCGGGAAGTCTCTCTGGTGATAGTGATGCACTACTGGCATTTCTTCAGGCGATGCCAGAGATTGATATGCCCTTGCTTAACGATGTTCGTGCTGAAGGTAGTGTTGAAGGGGAGATCGCATTATCGTTACCGCTGAACGCGCCAGACTTACTGGCGTTAGAGATTAATGCTCGACCAAATTTCTCAACGCTTGCTTTTCAACCTATCAATATTCCACTAGAAAATCTCCAGGGGGAGATGACTTGGCAGCAGCAAGGCGAAAAAAGTGCCTTACTTGGCCAGATGTCAGGTCAGCTGTTAGGTAGCTCTATAGATGCGGATATCAACGTTCCAGACGATGGTATTATCCTCAGCGGTAATATTGATATCGCTGCTTTGTTTCAATTAGCTGACATTCCCTCTGAGCAGGCACGCCAACTGATCGAGGGGCGTACTCAGTGGCGTGGGCAGATCAATTTACAGCCAACACCGTCACTCGTCCTTGAAAGCCGTTTGCTTGGTATTACTAGTAGGTTGCCGGCACCGTTTAGTAAGCCTGCTGAACAGCCTTGGCCATGGCGGTTAAGTGCAGACTTTGCGAGTGGCCGTTTAGCAACACAAGTAGCCGATATTGTTAATGCCCGCGCGCAGCTTGGCAGTGACGAGCTGGCGGGTGAGGTTGCTCTTGGTGGTGCTGTCGCACCTGATAACTGGCCGACGCAACCAGGCTGGAAAGTGACCGCGCATGTTGATGAGTTACCTCTCGATGACTGGCAGGAAGCGTTGTCTCCCTTCATGCAGGCGTCGTCTTCGGCAAGCGGCAATAGAGAGGGCACGCCGATATCAGTAATGGTTAATACGCCCTGCGTGCATTTTCGTGATGCGTGTTTTGGTCAGTTAGCGGCGACAGGCAGTATTGAAGGGAAGCGCTTAGCAATGCAGTTAAGTGGTGATCTTGTATCAGGTCGAGTGGATTATCAGCCAGATAGCGCGCTGCCGCTTGATATTGCTATCTCGTCGCTAGAGGTAGATCGATTATTTGATATGCCTGCCGCAGCGCATGACAGCAGTGCGCCGACGCCAGGTTCTTGGATGGATGCTGTCGAAACTCAACACGCTGCCACAAGTGCGATACCTGAATGGCTTAACCAACTGCCTAATGGCAGACTGCGGTTAGCTGATATTAGCCTTGGCGAAGGGCGTTTTGGACCGTTAACCGCTTATTGGCAAACTCAGGATCAACGTTTTACCCTTTCCCCAGTTGGCCTGACACTAGGGCAGCTCTCTGCCCGCGGAGAGTTGGTGTGGGAAGGCAATGCAATCAATAGCCATACTCGTGCTGATGTATCGATACAAGGCGGTGACGTGGGTACTGCATTAGAGCGTCTAGGCCAACCAGTCGCCATGCGCAGTCGTACCACGGATGTCAGTGCGGCGCTCACGTGGCCAGGCGCTCCCTGGCAATTTGAATTAAGTCGGGCGGAAGGCGATATCCGTACTGATGTGCGTGACGGGCGCTTTGTGACCCTGGAGTCTACTCCGGCTCGCTTAGTGGGCCTGCTTAATTTTGACAATATTCTGCGCCGCTTGCGCTTTGACTTTTCAGACGTTACGGGGCGGGGAACCGCATTTGATCGGGTGCATGGCACGGCAGATGTCGCCGCAGGTCAATTAATACTGCGCGGGCCGCTGAGTATTGAAGCACCATCCACTACGCTAACCTTGACGGGAAGCGTCAATCTTATACGACGTGAACTTGATCAACGGTTAGGCGTCACACTACCTATTAGCCAAAGCTTGCCTATCGCAGCCATTGCCGTTGGAGCCCCCATTGTGGGTGGGGCTCTTTTTATAGCGGATCAGCTTTTTGGTAACGCACTAGACCAAGCAACCACTATTCATTATCGCGTGCGAGGTCCGTGGACGTCGCCGCAGATTACTTTAGAAGGCCCTCAATGACCGCACATAAAAGCGATATAAACACCGCTGTTTCTATTTTGTTAACACCGGGTGGTCTAGATTTAGATGCCCTTGATACAGGGCTGTCTTATGCCATGGGCGGGGGGATTGATTATGCTGACCTCTATTTTCAGCGTACTTGGCAAGAGGGCTGGGTGCTGGAAGATGGTGAAGTAAAAGAAGCCAGCTATAACATCGATGGTGGCGTTGGAGTGCGCTCCCTAGCAGGTGAAAAGACAGGCTTTGCCTACTCCAATCAAATTACCGCAGATGCGTTGATGGATACTGGCCGCACCGCGGCGGGCATTGTGCGTAGCGGAAAGCAGCTGCCTGGCCAGCCGGTAGTGGCTGTTAGCGCTGCTGGTCGTTATGCAGGAATTGACCCGCTAGCGGGGCTTACGGCTGACGAAAAAGTGGCAATGTTGAAAGAAGCAGACCGCATAGCACGCGCGGCTGACCCCAGCATTAGTCAAGTGAGCGCCTCATTATCAGGTACTTACGAAGTCGTGTTAGTACGTGCCAGTGATGGCACCTTAGCGGCAGATATCCGCCCATTAGTACGTTTTAACGTAAGTGTGATTGCAGCTAAAAACGGCCGTCGAGAGCGAGGCAGTGCCGGCGGTGGGGGGCGCTACTCAATGTCCAGACTGCGAGATGAAAACGTAGCGGAATACTATGCGAAAGAGGCTGTTCGCCAAGCCTTGGTTAACCTTGAGGCAGTTGATGCCCCTGCTGGACAAATGCCTGTGGTCCTGGGTGCTGGATGGCCTGGGATTTTGCTTCATGAAGCGGTGGGTCATGGTCTTGAAGGTGATTTTAATCGTAAGGGCAGTTCCGCTTTTGCTGGGCGCATGGGGAAACGTGTTGCGGCGAAAGGTGTGACGGTCGTTGATGACGCAACCGTCGCTGACTGCCGTGGCTCGTTAAGCGTGGATGATGAGGGCACGCCAGGGCAGTACACGCCGCTAATTGAGGACGGTATTTTAACCGGCTATATGCAGGATAAGCTGAACGCACGGTTAATGAATATGAATCCAACCGGCAATGCGCGGCGTGAATCTTTTGCCCATTTGCCAATGCCGCGCATGACGAATACTGTCATGCTGGCAGGCCAAGATGAACCTGCCGACATTATCAAAAGCGTTAAGCGCGGTATCTATGCGGTCAGTTTCGGTGGTGGCCAAGTCGATATTACATCAGGCAAGTTCGTGTTTTCAGCCAGCGAAGCCTACCTCATTGAAGATGGCAAAATTACTGCGCCGGTGAAAGGGGCCACTTTAATTGGCAACGGCCCTGAAGCTATGGGGCGTGTTTCAATGATCGGCCATGATATGGAAATGGATACAGGAATTGGTGTTTGCGGCAAAGAGGGGCAGGGGGTGCCGGTAGGCGTCGGCCAGCCCACCCTTAAGCTGGATGAGCTGACCGTGGGCGGTACCCAATCATCATGAAGGGCTTATAGGGCCAGGGTGTCACGCAAGTGTTTAAATAGCTTGCGTGAACTGGTTGGCGGTTTGCTTTGCTCACGCTCTTTGCGTGCATTGCGCACCAATTGTCGTATGACCTGGCGGTCAGCGTTTGGGTAGTCTGCCAAAAATAGATCAACAGCGCTGTCACCTTCGTCAACTAACCGGTCGCGCCATTTTTCTAGTCGGTGAAAGGCATGGTCACGCTGTTCTTTTTCCTGCTCGATAGCATCGAAAACACCCTGTATGGCAGCAAGATCCTCTTTGCGGATAAGCTTGCCGACATATTGCATATGGCGACGGCGGCCTTCATGAGAGCGTATACGCGATGTCTCTTCTATGGCGCGTAACATGTCGTCAGAAAGCGGAAATTTTGCTCGCTCTGCGGGTTTCATAGCGATCAGCGTTTCGCCAAGCGCCTGAAGGGCATGCATTTCGCGCTTGAGTTGAGACTTACTGGGGCGCTCTTCTTGTTCATCACTATCGAAGGGCTCGGGGCGTTGCTTAGGCATACTAGAACTCACTAATTAGTTTCGTTTGCAGCATTATATCAGGCTGCGACCATAACATTGATTCGCCAATGCGATTCAGGCGAAAAGGAGGCCAATATGGCACAAGCATTTGATGCAGCGGCCCAGCAGGTATTATTAACACAGCGTGCTGAAGAAGCGCTGGCGCTGGCAAAAAAATTAGGCGCAGATGCTGCTGAAGTAGGCGCCAGTGTAGATCAAGGCCTTGGAGTAAGCGTACGTCTTGGTGAAGTAGAAACTGTCGAGCTTTCACGCGACCAGGGAATTGCCATTACGCTATACGTTGGTCAGCGCAAGGGCAGTGCCTCGTCTACCGACGCCAGCAGCGCGTCAATTAAAGCGACCGTAGAAAAAGCCTTAGCCATTGCCCGTTATACGGGGGAGGACCCTGCCGCTGGTTTGGCGGATGCAGCGCTAATGGCCACTGATCTACCTGATCTTAAAGTGCACTATCCCTGGGCGTTAACAACAGATGAGGCCATTGATCTGGCGCTAGCGTGTGAAAAAGCCGGGCGTGACGTAGCGGGTATTCATCAGTCAGAAGGTGCCTCACTATCGAGTGGCGAAGGCGTTCGTGTTTATGCTAATAGCCATGGTTTTCTGGGCACCCAGAAGGGCAGCAGTCATTCACTCTCCTGTATGTTGATTGCCCAAGATGAGAAGGGTATGCAGCGTGATTATGATTACACGTCAGCGCGAAATCCTGCCATGCTTCGAGAACCTGAGGAGGTGGGCCGCGAAGCGGCGTCACGCACTCTACGTCGGTTAGGCGCTCAACGGCCGCCAACAGGTACTTTCCCAGTACTGTTTGATCCGTCACTTTCTAGCGGTTTGATAGGCCACTTGATGGGGGCATTGGCAGGCGGGGCACTTTATCGTGAATCCTCTTTCTTATGTGACCGTTTAGGTAGCTCGCTATTCCCAAACTGGTTTGGCTTAGAAGAGCGGCCTATGGAAGTGGGAGCGTCAGCTAGTTCGCCGTTTGACGCAGAAGGCGTTCAAACGCGCAATAACCGCTTTATTGAGCAAGGTACGGTGGCAAGTTATATGTTGTCTGCTTACAGTGCGCGGCGCTTGGGAATGCAATCCACGGGCAATGCAGGCGGGGCGCGCAATTTACGTTTACTAGCACCGCTAACGTCCCGGGATGATTTGCTAAAACAGATGGGTCGTGGCATTTGGGTGACTGAACTAATGGGGCAGGGGGTTAACGGCGTAACAGGTGATTACTCACGAGGTGCCGCAGGCTTCTGGATTGAAAACGGCGAAGTGCAGCATCCTGTCGAGGAGTTCACTATCGCTAGTAACTTGAATAGCATGTTTGCGGGCTTAGTGGCTGTTGGCGATGACACAGACACCCGTGGCAGCATTCACACGGGTAGCTGGCTAATTGATGCAATGACCATTGCGGGTAGCTAGTAACAAGCTTAACAACTAATGAAGCCAGCCGTGTGGCGAATTACTTGCAGTAGATGTTACCTGACATTATTGCTCTTCATCAAAACGCGCGTCGAACAACGCTTCTATAGCTTCTAATGCTTGTTCGGCGTCGTCTCCTTCAGCATGTATTCTCAACTCGGTGCCGCAGGGGGCAGCCAGCATCAGCAGTGACATAATGTTAGCGGCATCTGCCATCTGCTGTTGTTTGTAGACGTGAATATTGGCCGAAAATTGTTGGCCACACTTGACGAGTTTCGTCGCTGCACGGGCATGAAGACCGCGCTGGTTAGTGAGTGTTAACGTTCTTTCAGGCACTCTGGTTCCTTTTTGCCGAGTGGGGTCGTTAAGAAAAGGCGTTAGTTATTGCTGTTGTGCTTATGTTTCGCTGGTTGAAGATGTGGGCGCAAAAGGCAACGTTTCACTTAGGGTGTACTGCAACCCTAGTTCACGATGGCGGAGTTGAACCTCGCCTGTGTGCCTAACTAGCTTTTGCGCTAAGTCTTCTACCATGTAAACAGAGCGGTGCTGCCCACCGGTGCAGCCAATGGCAATCGTCATATAGCTACGCTGGCTATTTTGATAGGCAGGCAACCACTTTTCCAACCATACCTGAATATCATTACTCATCTCTTCCACTATGGAATAACCACTTAGGAAAGTAACGATTTTAGCATCGCGCCCAGTATATTGGCGTAACGTAGGATCCCAGTAGGGGTTTGGTAGACAGCGCACGTCAAAGACTAGATCTGCATCGAGCGGCACGCCGCGTTTGTAGCCAAACGATTCAAACGTAAGGGTAAGTCTATCTTCTCGCTGCTGGGCAACCTGATCTGTTATTCGGCGTCGCAAATCGTGAACCGATAAGCGAGAGGTGTCGATCATTAGGTCTGCGAGATCTCGAATGTCGAGCAGGGTTTCTTCTTCTTTATCAATTGCTTCTTCTAACGTCATATCACTATCCCGGGTTAGCGGGTGTCGCCGCCGCGTAGCAGAATAGCGTTCAAGAAGTATGCGAGCATCCGTAGTGAGATAGATAACTTGAAAGTGAATGCTTTTCTGGCGTAAAGCCTCGAGCATTGTCGGCAATTGCTGTAAAGCTGCTGGTAGATTGCGAGCATCAATGCTGACCGCTAGCTGAGTGCGCTCTCCTTGCTCACGCAGTTCATCTACTAGGGAGCCAAGTAGCATGGCAGGTAAGTTATCGATGGCGTAATAGCCAAGATCTTCTAACGCTTGTAAGGCGATAGATTTACCGGACCCTGAACGGCCGCTAATGATCACCAGTTGCATAGATTTTCTCTTGGCATGCCAATCAAAATGGGGATAAACGTTAGTTTAGCGTGTAGTGCTTAGCGGTGGGCCATCTAGGTAACAGGCTGCTCGCGTATTTTCGCTGTGATGAGTTCTAAAAGCTCACGCTGGCTTGTGGATTTACGCAGTTGTTGACGTGTGTCGACGTTATTCATAATAGACGCCACTTGACCTAATAATGCTAAGTGGGTGTCGTCTGCCTCTTCAGGCACCAATAGCACGAATACAAGATCGACTGGATCACCATCAATAGCATCAAAATCTACCGGCTCAGCAAGCTTTAAAAAGCCAGCGATGGGCGAGCTGCAATGAGGGCTACGTGCATGAGGAATAGCAACTCCGTTGCCTATTCCTGTGCTTCCTAGGCGTTCGCGTCCAATAAGACGGCTAAACACTTCTTGGCTGTCTAAACTTGGGATGTTTTGTGCAATGAAGGTGCTGAAAAACTCCAGCACCCTCTTTTTACTGCCCCCAGGAACGTCATAGAGAACGCGCTCTGGGGGGAGGATAGTTTCCAACGTCATTGAATTAACGCACGCCTGCGCCTTGGGCGCGAGCTTGTGCTTTTTCCTTATGTTTAACGAGTTGACGATCAATTTTGTCTGCTAGCGCATCAATGGCTGCATACATGTCATTATCTAATGCTTCTGCGTGTAGGTCTGCACCGGCAGCATGCAGCGTGCAGGCAGCTTGCTGGCGCTCCTTTTCAACAGATAAGGTCACTTGTACGGTAGTAATATTGTCGTAATGGCGCTCAACGCGTTCCAGCTTTTCATTAACATAGTCACGCAAGGCGTCAGTCAGTTCTACGTGATGACCAGTGATATTTACTTGCATTGACGTGCTCCTTATCCGTCGGACTGTTCTTCGATTGTAACCCTTTTTGCGCTATTGCAAAGCCCTTAAACAGACTTTGTCTCTTTAGCGCTGTTTTATCAGCGTAAGCGGCGACGTTCGCTGGAAGAAGGAATGCCCATCGACTCGCGATATTTGGCCACTGTACGCCTCGCTACATTAATGCCTCCCTCTTCCAAAAGCGATACAAGACGGCTGTCTGAGAGAGGTTTGCCGGGCGGTTCATCTTGCACCAGTTTTTTGATTCGTGCACGGATGGCGGTGCTAGAGTGGCTGTCACCTCCGTCTTGCCCGCTCACTTGGCTGGAAAAGAAGTATTTGAGTTCAAATACGCCGCGCGGGGTATGGATATATTTCTGGGTGGTGACCCTGGAAATAGTAGATTCATGCATTTCCACAGCGTCTGCGATATCCGCTAAAATTAACGGTTTCATAGCTTCTTCGCCGTGTTCCAGAAAGCCTATCTGGCGAGCGATAATTTCTCGGCCAACACGCAGTAGCGTATCGTTTCGGCTTGAGAGGCTCTTGATTAGCCAGCGCGCTTCCTGAAGGTGCTCCTTTAAAAACTGGTTATCCTGGCTTTTGTCAGCCCGTTTGATAAGACTTGCGTAGTCAGGCTGAATACGCAGTCGTGGCAGTGCTTCTGGGTTTAGTTCCAGGTGCCAGCCTTCGTTGTCATGGCGAACCACTAGGTCTGGCGTTACATAGCTGTCATCGGTGTCTCCAAAGGCGCTGCCTGGGCGAGGATCAAGGCTGCGGATCAAACGAATTACATCATCTAGCTGATCATCATCCAAGCTTAAACGTCGCTTTAACAAACGCACATCATCCTTACCGAGCGCTTCAAGAAATTGACGCACTAGCCTCTTGGCAGGCATAAGCAGCGGTGTATCTTCCGGTAGTGAGGCGAGCTGCAACATTAAACATTCGCGCAGATCACGAGCAAATACGCCGGTGGGTTCAAACTGTTGAAGACGCAGTAAGGTTGTTTCAACTTCACGCTGGCTAAGCCCTTCATGACCTTGGGCCTTAAGCCCCTCGCGGATGTCATTGAGGGGCTGAGTTAGATAGCCATTAGCATCCAGAGCATCTATAAGGCTTTCTGCGATGGCATGGTCGCGAGAGGAGAAATCCGTCATGGCGAGCTGCCAAAGTAGGTGGCCATGTAAGCTTTGACCAGCGGCTTGACGTTCAAAATCAGGCCCCTCGCCGCCGCTGCTATGGTTGCCTAGATCCTGATAAGTGTCTGACCAGTCACTATCAGTGGAGAGTTCGTTAGGAATGCTGTCGGACCATTCCGTTTCCTGGGGTTCACTAACAGCCTGTTCGCCGAATTCGTCTTCCTGCTCAAGCATTGGGTTGGCATCAAGTGCTTGCTGAATTTCTTGACGAAGGTCCAATGTTGATAGCTGCAGCAGGGCAATCGCCTGCTGCAGCTGGGGTGTCATGGTCAGCTGTGTGCCGATACGCAATTGAAGAGAAGCTTTCATGACCATCTGAGAACCACTCGTTTATCAGAAAGCTCCACCCTAGTGCGAGTTATGGTTTGGTGCAAGTGCAATAAGCATGCCACAGACACAATTTTTCAGGCAGGTGGTTGTTTACAGGCGAAAATCAGCACCTAAATAAACATCTCTTACCTTTTGGTTGTTGAGAATTTCTTGTGGCGGGCCGCTAGCGATGATGTGACCGTCGCCAACAATATAGGCGATATCGCAAATATCCAGCGTTTCTCGCACATTGTGGTCAGTAATCAATACGCCTATATGACGTTTTTTAAGTGCTCGGATAATTGCTTTAATGTCGCCTACTGAGATCGGATCGACGCCAGCGAACGGCTCGTCAAGCAAAATAAAGGCAGGTTCTGTTGCGAGGGAGCGAGCAATCTCAACACGTCTACGCTCTCCACCTGAAAGGCTCATACCTAAATTGTCGCGAATGTGGGTGATATGAAAATCTTCCAGTAGCGTCTCAAGACGTTGTTCGCGGGCGCTGTGATCAAGTGCTTTACGAGTCTCCAAGATTGCCATGATGTTATCGGCAACGGATAGTTTGCGAAAAATAGAGGCTTCTTGAGGCAGATAGCCAATCCCTGCCATGGCGCGCTCGTGCATAGGAGCATGCGTTAAATCAAGCCCATCAATGCCTACTTTTCCTGCATCAGACTTTACTAGGCCGACAATCATATAAAACGATGTTGTTTTGCCTGCGCCGTTAGGGCCAAGCAAACCGACGACGCTGCCTTGAGAGATCTCTAAATTTATGTCCTTAACCACGCGACGGCGTTTATAGCTTTTGGCTAAGTGATGGGCATAGAGTGTTTTTATCGGCGCCTCTTCGAATGTTGGTTTTGATGATGTGGTCTGAGGTGCTGGCTCTGCGCTATTTGTCGCCACTGGGCGCTCCCTATTGTTCTGGCTGAAGCGTCATTCGGATACGTTGTGGCTCACCACCACTCACGTCAGAGCGGGCCTGAACCACGCCTTGGTCAATGAAATACTCTAATCGGCCGCCCTGAAAACGATCTGTTTGCTGGGTAAGTTCGGCTTGATCAATCAGTTCTACTCGGCGTTCGGCCACATGATAGATAATCCGCTTTGCCCAGCCTTCCATCGGGCTAGCCTGACCTTCGGGTTGGTTGCGTATATAGGCTCGCTCACCGGTTGCCACGGCGCGCGATAGTTCGCCAGCATCATTGCGCTGGATTTCAACGCGATTGCCGCGCAGCTGCATATTGCCCTGCCGAATATCGACATTCCCAAAATACACGGCGGTGCCCGCTCGTTGGTCTAGATCTAACCGGTCAGCTTCTACTTCTACAGGGGCTTGGCTTTGTGCCATGACCGGTAGCGCTGCCGCAGAGAGGGGTAGCGCAATGGTGAAGAGTGCTGTACGAATGAGAGCGTTCATTGCGGCTCCTACGGAGAACGAGTGGCAGGCGGATGAGTGCCGCGCACGTTATTGGTTAAGCGAATCTGGCTATCATCTAGCCATATATCCATGCGTGATGCGTCAAGGCGCTGAGGCGGTTGCTGTAGCACTGTTTTGGAATCGCTCCAGGCATGACGCGTGACGCCATTATAATGTAATAACTCTGTATTGAGCTGCCAGCCCTCATCAGGTGAGAGCAGCTGGGCAGAGCCGGCTAATGTGAGTGCCTGTGTATCCGTATTTAGGGTACCTGTCTCAGCTGTAGCCAGCCATTGGCGTTCTTCACTATCAAAGAGTGTCGCTATGGGAGAGGTAACATCAGTCATCGCTGTCTGCGGGGTGTGCACTAAGCGTGGCGTCATTAGCGATTGCTGAATGGTGCCTGTGTCACCAAATAGTGTCATTTCCGCATTTTCAAGTACGTGACCTGGCTCTTGAGCCCTCGCATCGGGATTAAACGATTGGTCTTTATATCCACGCGGGTCTATCCAGGCAAGTATACCCCCCAGCACCACCACAAGCGTGGTAATCCAAAACCGTTTCCTAACCCAAAAGCGCATTACGATTGACCGTGTAAATATGTATCTAACACAGCGTCCCAATGACCTTGAGACATCAGTAAAGTATCGCAGATTTCACGCACAGCACCGTGGCCGCCAAGCCGATCAGTGATCCAATCAGCATGGGTATGCATATAATCAGGGGCATTAGGGACAGTGATGCCAACGCCTGAGCGTTTCATCGGTGCAAGGTCTGGCAGGTCATCGCCACAATAAGCAACATGCTCTAGTGTGATATCTAGGCGTTGGCAAAGCGCGCGTAGCGTAGTGAGTTTATCCTCACACCCTTGATATACATGCGTAATGCCCAAAGAGGCGGCACGTTGGCTGACCATAGGTGAATCCCGCCCGGTAATTAAGGCAACATGGATACCTACGCGCTTCAATAGCTTGAGACCGTGACCGTCTTGGGTATGAAACGCTTTGATTTCGATGCCATCCGCTTGAAAGTAGAGGCGGCCATCAGTAAGTACGCCGTCAACATCAATCGCCAGTAGTTTTACGCGGCGAATCCGGTCTTGTAGTGCTTCAGGTAGGGCCATATAGCCTCCCTATTATTAACGTTTAAAAAGATGGTTATATAACGCCGCTAGCAAGTAGGTCGTGCATATGCAGCGCACCAATGGGACGCTGCTGATCATCCACAACTGCGAGTGCGGTAATTCGACTATCTTCCATAATGCGAACGGCTTCAGCCGCCAATATATCGGGTCCAATACGTTTTCCAGGGCGCGTCATAACATCATCGACGATGACGTCACGCAGGTCATGAAACTGATCCAGCGTTCGGCGTAAGTCACCGTCGGTATAGACGCCTGCAAGACGCCCCTCACTATCCACTACACAGGTAAAGCCCAGGCCTTGCCGGGTGATTTCTATAAGTGCATCACGCAAGGGGCTGCCTAGTGCCACTTGGGGGAGGCGTGTCCCGTTGTGCATCAAATCTTTAACGCGAAGGAGCAAACGTTTGCCCAGGCTACCTCCTGGATGTGAAAGTGCAAAATCCTCAGCGGTAAATCCGCGTGCTTCCAATAACGCAACAGCCAAAGCGTCGCCTAAGGCAAGTGCTGCAGTGGTTGAACTTGTTGGCGCTAGGTCGAGAGGGCAGGCTTCGCGCTCAACGCCACTATTGAGGTGTGCATCCGCATGTTTAGCCAATGTTGAGCCAGGACGGCCGGTCATACTAACAAGAGGAGTGCCTAAGCGTTTCAGTAGCGGCAGTAGCGCGGTAACTTCTGCTGTTTCACCAGAGTTGGAGAGTGCTAATACGACATCCGCCCGGGTAATCATGCCGAGATCGCCGTGACTGGCTTCGCCTGGGTGTACAAAAAAAGCAGGCGTACCGGTGCTTGCCAATGTAGCTGCTAATTTCCCCGCAATATGACCTGACTTACCCATGCCAGTCACGACAACACGGCCATGGCAGGCAAGAATCAGCTCGCAAGCGTGGTCAAAATGTTCATCAAGTTTGGCTTGTAGCCCACCAATGGCTGCCTGCTCAATTTGTAAGGTGCGCAGCGCACTTTCACGCAGTGGGCTAGGGGTCGATAGTGGCTGGCGCATAAGGTGGTCTCTTTTTCATTAGCGTTAAAACAGTAAGAATAACATCTCGGCGCAGATTGTAGGGTATGCGCGCACTGTCCTGACAAGAACAGCCACAATGAGTGAATCTGTTACTGTGAGTAGCGTTAAGTTACGATGTTCGATAATATTTCGAAAACACTGTTTTTTAAACTATCTGTTTTTCAGATTAACTGTTTTTTTAAACTATCTCGCTTGCAGGCGACCAGCTTATGCTAGTGCTGTCACGGCAAGACGATCATCAAGGCCAGCCAGCCCATGACAGATGTTCCCTTCATAGAAATTGAAGATTTGTACTTCTCGCGAGGAGAGCATGATATTTTTCGCGGAATCAATATGACGATTTCGCGTGGCCAAGTGACCGCTATTATGGGGCCAAGTGGTACAGGTAAAACGACCCTTTTAAAGCTGATTGGTGGCCAGTTAACACCCGACCGAGGGCGAGTGTTAATCGATGGTCAAGACGTGCACCGCCTGTCACGTAAAGCCCTCTTCAGTCTTCGTAAGCGCATGGGGATGTTGTTTCAGAGTGGTGCGTTATTTTCAGACCTTGATGTGTATGAAAATGTCGCGTTTCCGCTTCGAGTGCATACCAATTTGCCAGATACTATGATTCGCGATCTTGTGCTTCTCAAGTTGCAAGCGGTGGGGTTGCGCGGGGCAAGGCACTTATCGCCTGCTGAGCTTTCGGGGGGGATGGCGAGACGTGTGGCTTTGGCACGTGCGGTAGCGCTTGACCCAGAGCTAATCTTGTATGATGAGCCTTTTGTCGGCCAAGATCCTATTTCAATGGGTGTGCTTGTCCAGCTTATTAAACGGCTTAATCAGGCGTTGTCACTTACGTCAGTGATCGTTTCACACGATATCAAAGAGACTCTTAGTATTGCGGATTACCTGTACTTAATCGCCGATGGACAGGTGGTTGCTTCTGGCACGCCACGCACTTTAGATACAAACCAAGACCCGCGGGTGAGTCAGTTTATTCACGGTGAGCCTGATGGCCCCGTGCCGTTTCATTACCCAGCTGAGACCCTCTACCGCGATATTCTAGGCCAAGCCTCTGCAGGGAAGGTGCGCTAAATGCAATCAAACATTAAACATGCTATCTCGCATGTTGTTCGGCTTGGGCGAAAAGGATGTGATGCCTTGGAGTCGTTAGGACGTGCAGGTATCTTCTTGGCGCAGTCTGCAGTAGGGGTTCCCTCGCGGGAAGGCTGGTTATTATGGCTACGCCAAGTACATTTTGTTGGTGTTTTGTCGCTTGCGATTGTCTTGGTATCGGGGCTGTTTATTGGCATGGTGCTTGCCCTCCAGGGTTACACCATTTTGGTTGACTTCGGTGCAGAGCAGGCGCTTGGTCAAATGGTGGCGCTTTCACTATTGCGTGAATTGGCACCGGTGGTCGCTGCGCTTCTGTTTGCCGGGCGCGCTGGCTCTGCTTTAACGGCAGAAATTGGTCTTATGAAGGCGACCGAGCAGCTGACAAGCATGGAAATGATCGGTGTTGACCCACTGCGCAGGGTCGTAGCTCCCCGCTTATGGGCTGGTTTTATCGCACTGCCTATTCTTACCGTTGGATTTAGCGTGGTGGGCATTTGGGGGGGCTATTTAGTAGGTGTGGAGTGGTTAGGCGTTTTCGAAGGCTCTTATTGGAGCAATATGCAGGCTAGCGTTTCATTTGTTGATGATATCGGTAATGGAATCATCAAAAGCCTTGTGTTCGCAGTGGTTGTTACCTGGATTGCGGTGTTTCAAGGGTATGACTTAGTGCCAACATCTGAAGGTATTTCACGTGCCACAACCCGCACAGTGGTGTATTCATCGCTTGCTGTTTTGGGGCTAGATTTTGTATTGACTGCCGTTATGTTTGGCGGTCTTTGAAGGGTGGAGCAATAACATGAAGCGCAGTAAAACCATGGAGTTTGGCGTTGGCTTGTTTATGCTGGCGGGTATCTTAGGGCTTGTTTTTTTAGGCTTACGTGTCAGTGGGATGACGCTATCGGCGCCTTCTGATACGTTTCGTCTTGAGGCAAGCTTTGCCAATATTGGTAGTCTAAAACCACGCGCGCGCGTCACTATGGCTGGCGTGACAGTGGGCCGCGTTGAGGCCATAGAACTTGATACTGAATGGTACGATGCGCGGGTAGTGCTGAGTCTTAATAGTGAACTTCAGGGTCAGCTTACTCAAGATACTACAGCAGCGATCTTAACGGCAGGTTTGCTTGGAGAGCAATATATCGGTTTAAGCGTTGGTGGTGACCCGAATATGCTTGAAGAAGGTGATGTCATTCGAGATACCCAGTCAGCCTTGGTGCTTGAAGAACTTATCCAACAATTTGTATCCAATATGGTTACTAACTGAGCACCTTCTGTGCTGCTAGTTGATATGAGGTGATTGTTATGAAGGAAAAGAGCGTAATGTTGGCTCGTCGTTTGCTTTTTTTGGTAGTACTAGCTTTTGTTTTACTGCCTTTTGTAGCTCAGGCCCAGTCAATGTCGCCAGAAGCGTTGGTGCGTGACAACGTTAAGCAATTTATGGAGCAAATCAACGGTAGAGAAGATTATTACGCCAATAATCTTGATGAGCTCAAAGCTCTAGTTAACGACAGCCTGAATGATGTGGCTGATTTTCGTTATATTGGCGCTAGCGTTATGGGTAGCTATTTTCGCAATGCAACGCCGGAACAGCGTAGTCGGTTCGCCGATGTATTTCGTCAAACGCTGATTGATACCTATACACGTGGCCTTGTGACGTTTGATTATGATGAGTTAAGAGTGTTAAGCGACCAGCGGGGCCAGCGTTATGAGGATCAAGCAAGCGTCGATATGGAAGTGGTTGCTAACAATGGACAAGTGTACCCAGTAAGTTACAGCCTGCGGCTCTCGGACGGTGAGTGGAAAGTGGTCAATGTCATTGTTAATGGCATTAATCTAGGGCTTACGTTCCGCAACCAGTTTGATCAGTCAATGCGCGAAAATAACCGAGATTACGATGCAGTAATTCGCAACTGGTCGCCTGAAATTGGCGTTGATGAGCTTGAGCAAGGGGGCAACGCGTGACGACGTTGTTATCTACGTCGCATGTATCGCTGATTGCGCAAGCCAATACGTTGTCGGTCAACGGTGACCTTACTGTCAATGCAGCGGCCGACGTGGCCGCTGTAGGTGTCAAATGGCTTGAAAGTGCTCAGTTAACGGAAGTTACTTTAGATTTTTTTGGCGTCACCAGGGCAAGTAGCGCGGCGATTAGCGTGCTATTTGAATGGTTGCGTGCTTGTCATTTACTGGGGGTTGTTGTTACGTCGATTATGTTGTCTGCCCCGCTTGAGCGGCTAACCTCGCTAGCTGAGCTTGATGCATTGATAAAATCGCCCAACGCTGAAGCCTAAGCGATTACTCAACATCGCCAAGTGGGCTGCTTTTCTTTATCATGTTTTCCACTATTTCAACGCCCTTACTTGTTTTAATGACCCCAAAGGAGTTTTTTACCCTATGCAACCCAATGAAGTAAAAGCACTGCTTGAGTCTCGCATTGATGGATGTGATTTTCATATCCAGGGTGAGGGCTGTAACTTTCAGGTGATTGCGGTTGGCGAAGCCTTTGAAGGTCTTTCTCCCGTTAAGCGTCAGCAGTTGGTTTACGCTGCACTGAGTGACGAAATCGCATCGGGCGCTCTTCACGCTATTAGCATCAAAACGTTTACTCCGGGGCAGTGGCAAACTGCACCGGAAAACGTTTAGTAGCGGCTGTTCCATGGATAAATTAATGATTACCGGCAATGGGTCGGTAGATGGTGAAGTGTGGGTAAGCGGTGCCAAAAACGCGGCACTGCCGATTTTGTGTGCCAGCCTTTTGGCAGATGGTCCGGTCATTATTGGTAATTTGCCTCATTTGCAGGACATTACTACTACGCTGGAGTTGCTAGGGCGAATGGGCGTTGAGCCTGTGATGGGAGAGAAGCTCAGTATCCAGCTTGACGGCTCTCAGGTAACACAGTGTCATGCCCCCTATGAGCTGGTTAAGAAGATGCGCGCCTCTATTCTAGTATTAGGGCCATTGCTGGCGCATTTTGGTAAAGCAGATGTGTCGTTACCAGGGGGGTGTGCAATTGGTTCGCGTCCAGTTGACTTGCACATTCGTGGCCTTGAGGCGATGGGCGCGGAGATTCGCGTTGAGGCGGGTTATATTCGTGCCCACGTAGATGGTCGCTTGAAAGGTGCCACCATCTTTTTCGATACAGTAACGGTAACGGGTACTGAAAATCTGCTGATGGCGGCTACGCTTGCAGAGGGCACCACTATTCTTGAAAATGCAGCGCGCGAGCCCGAGATTGTCGATCTTGCCGAGTGCTTAATCAAGATGGGGGCCAACATCCGCGGTCAAGGCACTGACACCATTGTCATTGAGGGGGTGGAGTCGCTGCATGGTTGTGAGCATGATGTCATGCCTGACCGTATTGAGACTGGCACTTTTTTGGTCGCAGCGGCCATGACGGGTGGGCGTGTGAAGGTAAAGCGCACCCGCGCTGACATTCTAGAAGCGGTGCTCGCGAAGCTTGAGGAAGCCGGTGCCGATATTACCAGCGGCGATGATTGGATCGCCTTAGATATGCACGGTAAGCGCCCAAAGGCGGTGAACATCCGTACGGCACCCTATCCTGCATTTCCTACTGATATGCAAGCTCAGTTTGTTGCAATGAATGCTGTTGCCGTAGGCCACTCGCGGGTGGTGGAAACCATTTTTGAAAACCGCTTTATGCACGTACAAGAGCTAAACCGGATGGGGGCAAATATTACCCTTGAAGGTAATGCGGCATTAATTGAAGGCGTAGAAAAGCTTTCAGGTGCGCCGGTTATGGCCACTGATCTGCGTGCGTCAGCGTCATTGGTGATCGCAGCCATGATGGCCGAAGGCGAAACGCTTGTAGATCGTATTTATCACATTGATCGTGGTTATGAGTGCATCGAGGAAAAATTACAGCTGTTGGGCGCGCGCATTCGACGTATTCCCGGCTAAGCCATGCTATTAACCATTGGCCTAAACAATGAGTAAGCAACTAATTTTAGCCCTTTCAAAAGGGCGTATATTGGATGAAACGCTGCCACTGTTGGCAGATGCGGGCATCGCCCCTGCAGAAGATTTGGGTAAAAGCCGTAAACTGCTGTTCGATACTAATTTGCCGAACGTAAAGTTGGTCATTATACGGGCAACCGATGTGCCGACGTACGTTCAGCTTGGGGCGGCAGATATGGGTATTGCGGGCAAGGATGTACTTCTCGAGCATGGGGTAGAGGGCTTGTATGAGCCATTAGACCTAGAGATTGCCCGTTGCAAATTGATGACGGCAGGTGTCACCGGTCAGTTGCCTGCTAAAGCGCGCCTTCGTGTAGCCACTAAGTTTGTTAACGTGGCAAGACGCTACTATGCCGAGCAGGGTATTCAGGCGGAAGTGATCAAGCTTTATGGAGCGATGGAGCTTGCGCCCTTAATGAATTTGGCTGATGAAATTGTGGATATAGTGGATACCGGTAATACGTTGCGGGCCAATGGCATGGAACCCCGTGAGTTGATTGCCCATATCAGTACCCGCCTAGTGGTGAATAAAGCATCCATGACCATGAAACATGATCAAATTAAGCCACTATTAACCCGCTTGGAAGAGGCGGTTAAAAAGCGCCAGACTCAGCCTATTGAATGACGCGAGGTTTACCATGAGCGATAAGTCCACAGCTACCATTGCACGTCTTTCAACCGCAGATGGGGCATTCCACCAGCATTTAAATGCGCTGTTGGACTGGGAAGGTGTGTCTGATAAGGCAGTGCAGGCTCGTGTTGAAGAGATATTGGCAGACGTCAAGCTGCGAGGCGATAGTGCTGTTATTGAGGCCACCAATCGCTTTGACCGACTATCGGTTGGTTGTATGGAGCAGTTGCGGCTATCGCCTGAGCAATTGAAAAAGGCGTTTGACAGTCTGCCTGATGAGCAGCGTGACGCGCTATCAGCTGCTGCTGAACGCATTAAGCGTTACCATGAGCACCAAAAGCCAACCTCATGGCAGTACGAAGAGGATGATGGAACGGTGCTTGGCCAGAAGGTGACGCCGTTAGACCGCGCAGGTATTTATGTGCCAGGTGGAAAAGCCGCTTACCCTTCCTCAGTGTTGATGAATGCTATTCCTGCTCATGTGGCTGGCGTGCGCGAAATCGTTATGGTGGTGCCGACCCCCGATGGTGTGCTGAACGATCTTGTGTTAGCAGCAGCGCACTTAGCGGGTGTCGATTATGTGTTCACGATAGGTGGCGCGCAGGCGGTAGCAGCGCTTGCATATGGCACAGAAAGTGTCCCGCGGGTAGATAAAATTGTCGGTCCAGGCAATATTTATGTGGCTACCGCCAAGCGGGCGGTGTTTGGCCAAGTCGGTATTGACATGATTGCAGGCCCCTCTGAAATCATGGTGGTATCCGACGGCCAAACAGATCCTGATTGGCTGGCGATGGACTTATTCTCCCAGGCTGAACATGACGAAGATGCACAAGCAATATTGGTCAGCTGGGATGTTGCTCATCTCGATGCGGTGGAGGCTTCTATTGAGCGCCTATTGCCGACCCTTGAGCGAGAAGGCATTGCGCGTGTTTCGCTGCAGCGACGTGGTGCGTTAATTCTATGCCAAGACCAAGCTGAAGCTATTGATTTAATCAATCGCATTGCGCCAGAGCACCTTGAGCTTTCAGTAGAGACGCCAAATACATGGCTTGATGGTATTCGTCATGCTGGCGCTATCTTTATGGGGCGGCATACGTCAGAAGCTTTAGGCGACTACTGTGCGGGGCCGAACCATGTGCTTCCTACGTCTGGCACGGCGCGTTTTTCCTCGCCATTGGGGGTTTATGACTTCCAGAAACGCTCATCTATCATTCACTGTTCGCCCGAGGGTGCATCTGAGCTTGGTAAAATAGCATCGGTGCTCGCCAGAGGTGAATCACTGACGGCCCATGCGCGTTCAGCTGAGTATCGTATTAACGATTAAGCGTTCCTTGTACAGGCGTTGATTTACATCAGAGCGGCTTACGAGTCGCTCTGATGCCCTCCAGACGTAGCATTAGTGGGCACGGGCCGTTCACCCACCTCTAGTGTTATGTCCATGCGCTCGCCGCCTCGCACTACCGTTAGCGGTAGTTCCGTGCCTGGTGGGATGGAGGCGATATCGCTCATTGTAGCGCGCGCATCCAAAATCACTTGGCCGTCAATAGACAGGAGTACATCACCCGGCTGTAAGCCTGCCTTGGCCGCTGGCCCATCTTTCACGACGCCGGCGACAATAACTCCTTGTGGAGTTCTTAGTCCAAATGATGCGGCTAGCTCGCGGGAAAGCGCTTGTGCTTCTATGCCTAACCAGCCGCGGATGACGCGACCGCGAGTTACAAGTTCGTTCAAAATGCTGTGGGCAAGGTTGGCTGGAATCGCGAAGCCAATCCCTTGTGATCCCCCTGATCGTGAGAAGATAGCCGTATTAATGCCCACTAAAGCGCCGTCAGGATTAACTAATGCTCCCCCGGAGTTGCCCGGGTTTATTGCTGCATCTGTCTGAATGAAGTCTTCATAGGCATTTAAGCCTAAGTGGCTACGTCCTGTGGCGCTAATAATACCCATCGTCACGGTTTGCCCAACACCGAAAGGGTTGCCGATAGCGAGTGCTACATCACCCACGGCCACCTGTTCAGAGTCAGCAAGCTCAATCACCGGTAAATCATCGAGAACAATGCGTAAAACAGCAAGATCGCTTTCTGGATCAGTGCCAATTACCTCGGCAAGTGTTTCCCGACCATCGCGAAGTGCTACCTGTATTTGGTCAGCGCCATTAATAACATGATGATTGGTCAACACGTAGCCGTCCTGGCTGACGATAACACCAGAACCCAGGCTCGATAGCATTCGCTGGTGGGTGGTAGCATCGTCGCCGCTGAAAAACTGCTGGAAAAATGGGTCAGACATCAATGGGTGCTGGTCGCGCTCAACAATGCGCGAGGAGTATATGTTGACGACGGCTGGTGCCGCTTGATTCACCGCGTTTGAATAACTGGCAGGCCCTTGGTTACGGTTAAGTGGTTCCGCTTGCCGTATTTCAGGAGCTGGTCGGTTTGCTGCCGGTTCACCACGGGTAGGCACCAGTGGGGAGGGGGGTTCGACGGTTGCTGGTGGCGTTTGTCGAAATGGGTTAGGTAAATATTCTGGAAAGGCAAGTAACACCAATGCGGCGAGCAATAGCCCGGTGATGATTGGCCATATATAGGGCAGCACAGAGCGGTGCATGCGAAGTTTCCTCAGCGGATGATAGTCTAAAATAGTCGCGAGGTTCGCGATAACGCGAAGCGAGATTTACAATAGCGCTATCGTAACACTTTATTGAGACGTTCCTCACGACAGCCTGTTAATCGCTTTAAGGAGTCAGTGTGATTCATCGCGACCAATTAGTAGCCGCCTGTGATCATCAGCTGCGATCATCGCAATTTAAAGACTTTACCGTTAACGGCCTTCAGGTAGAAGGGAGGGATACCGTAAAGCGAGTAATGTCGGGCGTGACGGCCTGCCAGGCGTTGCTAGAGGAGGCAGTATCTTGGCAAGCAGATATGGTATTAGTACACCATGGATATTTCTGGAAAAATGAGCCAGTCGCTATTACCGGAATGAAGAAGAGGCGAATTAAAACGCTGCTTGATAACGAAATGAGTTTACTTGCTTATCACTTGCCATTAGATGCGCATGCAGAGTTTGGCAATAATGCCGAGCTGGCAAAGCGTCTGGGCTGGAAGGTAGAAGGTTGCATTGACGGTGAGATTGGAGAGGGTCTGTTGTGGTCTGGTCGATTGGCGGAGCCGCTGAGCGTAAGTGAAGTAGGCGCTCAATTAGCCTCAGTGCTTTATCGCACGCCTTTAGTTATCGAGGCGCCTGACGCTGGCCCTGTAGAGCGTATTGCCTGGTGCACCGGTGGTGCTCAAGATATGATTACAGCGGCGTATGAAGCTGGGGCGCAAATGTTTGTGTCTGGTGAGATATCAGAGCGTACGACGCATTTGGCTAGAGAGATGGGAATTCACTACATTGCTGCAGGACATCACGCGACTGAGCGATTTGGTGTTCAGGCGCTGGGCGAATGGTTAGCGAGTGAGTATGGCGTAATACATCGCTTTGTCGACATCGACAACCCAGCCTAGGAGCTTGTATCAAGCATCCGCATTAGCTTACTGTGCGGATGCTTTCAAAGGCATTGGCCTCATTAGGTGTTATTAATAACGAGGTGGTTGTGCTTTGTTTGAATCAGTATCTTTCTGACTATCCTTTAAGCCAAAGTCTTCAGACAGCGTGCCACTTTTGCCGTCTGCATAGTCACGAGGCGTATTAACATCGCTTTCGCTACCAGTGGTAGTCATTGAGCTGTTCTGGGTGGTTGTCGCTGTAAAGCTTGTTCCAAGCTTCCACTCAGCAGCTTCTTTCTCAATGTGCTGCTCTAACTGATCAGCTTCATGGCGAAGATTAATTAAATGTTGTTGGATGCCAGAGAGATGACTTCCCATGCCTTTTTTTAACTCGGCTATTTGATGCTCACGTTCAAGCAGTGCTTGCTTTAAGGTGGCATGGTCACGCTGACCTTTGCTAAATAAGCGATAGCAGACCAGGCCAATAGCAAACCCAATAATAAGACCGATAATTGCAAAAGTGAATGGCGAGCTTGCTTCCACAGTTTTCTCCCTATAGGTGATGCGTGCCACCAGCTGCATGGCGAAACTTAACAGATAGCTTAACAGACAACTTAACAAAACTTGACCATTATAGGCGCGTATCCGTCGGTTGGGTCAATCCGCTCATGCGCTCAGTCGTTAAGCAGCGTATAATATTTTCTTTTTTATTTGAGCAAGCTGTGTCCTTGCAGTGATACAGCGTCGTTCGAGATGTGCGCTGTGGGAGCGAATTGATGTCATCATTATCTGCACGTCAATACAGTGAGCAGGCGAGCCGATTAACGCCTTTTGCACGGTATCAAGAAGACCTAAAGCGCGACGACTTTCAGTATGACCCAGCCCAAGAGCAAGCGGTTAAGCATCTTCAGCGTCTGTACGATGAGTTACTGGCTACGCCTGCTGTCGCTCCTAAAGCCGTTATTGCTAGCAAAGGGTTGAAAGCGAAAATGGCTGGTCTACTTGGTAAAAAAGCCAGCTCAGGTGAGCCAGCGCTACCCGAAGTGAAGGGGCTTTATTTTTGGGGTGGAGTGGGGCGTGGTAAAACGTATCTGGTTGATACCTTCTACGAAGCTCTTCCTTTTCCTGAGAAAATGCGTACCCACTTTCATCGTTTCATGCAGCGTGTTCATAATGAGTTAACGCATTACAAAGGTGAAAAGAACCCTCTAACGCTGATTGCCGGGAAGTTTGCTGCTGAAGCGCGTGTCATCTGCTTTGATGAGTTTTTTGTTAAAGACATTACTGATGCAATGATTCTGGCTAATTTACTTGAGGCGTTGTTTGAGCGTGGGGTGGTATTAGTAGCGACATCAAACATCATACCTGATGACCTTTATAAAGATGGGTTGCAGCGTGCAAGATTTGTTCCTGCTATAGAGCTAGTTAACCGCCACTGTGAGGTCGTTAATGTCGACTCGGGTGTTGACTACCGTTTGCGTGCTTTGGAGCGGGCGGAAATTTTTCATGCGCCGCTTGATGAGGCGGCAGAGCGGGAGTTGAGCAGAAGCTTTTGCGAAATAGCTGGCAATGAGGGTGAAGAAGGTGCGCCTCTAGAAATTAATCATCGCGTTTTGAAGACGCGCCGTCTGCATGATGACGTGGCATGGTTTGAGTTCGCTGAGCTGTGCGATGGGCCGCGTAGCCAGAATGATTACATAGAGCTTGCCAGAGAATTCCACACGGTTTTGGTTTCTAACGTTATTCAGATGAATGCAAAGACAGACGACCAGGCTCGAAGGTTTATTAATATGGTCGATGAGTTTTATGATCGCGGGGTTAAGCTGTTGATGTCGGCAGAGGTAGCGGTTGAAGCACTATATAGCGATGGAAAGCTGACATTTGAATTTCAGCGAACTTTGTCACGTTTGCAGGAGATGCAGTCTAAAGAGTATTTAGCATTACCTCATAAGCCATAAGCTGGCAAGCAGGCCTCTGGGGTTCAATCAGACTGCCGTTAAACATGGTGTCGGTAAAAATGTTGTTTGCAACAACATCACTACGAGTCAGCGATACTAATAAAAAACGACGGCGGCACTTAACTTGCTGCCGCGCTTGCTGTAGAATACCGCCTCGCTACATGTTGCTTGGGCTTTTCTGGCAACCAAAAAAAATAGGGATGGTGCTTCATCGCTTATTTAGCGGTGTAAG
Organism: Vreelandella neptunia; assembly: GCF_000712975.1. Classification (GTDB taxonomy): domain Bacteria; phylum Pseudomonadota; class Gammaproteobacteria; order Pseudomonadales; family Halomonadaceae; genus Vreelandella; species Vreelandella qaidamensis. Next base: position 353,300 of record NZ_JHQL01000003.1, read on the forward strand.
TTACCCAATACACTTAATCTGGTGATTTCATCCATGAAGACGTTCAGTGCTAAGCCGCAGTCCGTCCAGCGCGACTGGTATGTAGTCGACGCTACGGACAAAACGCTCGGTCGTCTGGCAACCGAGATTGCTCGCCGCCTGCGTGGCAAGCATAAGCCCGAATTTACTCCTCACGTTGACACTGGCGACTACATCGTCGTTATCAATGCTGAAAAAGTCCATGTAACCGGTAACAAGGCGAAGGCTAAAACCTATTATCGTCACACTGGTTACCCGGGCGGTCTGCGCTCTATGACATTCGACAAAATGCTTGATCATGCGCCTGAGCGCATCATTGAGTCTGCCGTTAAAGGTATGTTGCCGAAAGGTCCTTTGGGTCGCGCCATGTACTCCAAGTTGAAAGTGTACGCCGGTGCCGAGCATCCGCATGCTGCCCAACAGCCGCTTGAACTGAACATCTGAGGAAATCTTCGCCATGACACAGCAGTATTACGGTACCGGGCGCCGCAAGACTTCCACCGCTCGCGTGTTTATGAAGCCGGGCTCTGGCAAAATTACTGTCAACAACCAAGACCTTGACCTTTATTTTGGTCGTGTTACTGGTCGTATGGTTGTTCGTCAGCCGCTTGAGTTGACTGAGACGCTGAACCAGTTTGACATATTTGTCACTGTTGCTGGCGGCGGCGGCTCCTCCCAAGCAGGTGCTATTCGTCACGGTATCACTCGTGCCCTGATGAACTACAATGAAGATCTGCGCCCGACCTTGCGCGCTGCGGGTTACGTAACTCGTGACGCTCGCCAAGTTGAGCGTAAGAAAGTCGGTCTGCGTAAAGCGCGTCGTCGTCCGCAGTTCTCTAAGCGTTAATTTTACGCTATGCGGCAAAAACGCCCAGGTCAACGACCTGGGCGTTTTTTGTTGGAATATCAAAAAATTATAACGCTTATACCACCATGGTCACGGGCAGTTGTTCTTGTGCAGAGCGCTTTGTTTTTTTAACATAGAGCGTATTTGATATTCGTCGCCGCAAGACGCCTTTGCGGCGGAACGGGTAAGCTGATGGGAGAAACCAGAAATGGCAGATAACGGCGTAAACAAAGGTCGGCGCCGTTTCCTCGTGGGCGCCACCTCCGTTGTTGGGGCGGTGGGTGCTGTCGGGGTTGCGGTCCCCTTTGTGGCTTCTTGGCAGCCTAGTGCCAAGGCAAGGGCGGCAGGTGCGCCAGTTCAAGCAGATATATCGAAGCTTGAACCTGGACAGCGCATGACCGTCGAGTGGCGTGGACGGCCGATTTGGATTATTAATCGTACGCCTGAGATGATCGAGCGAACCGAAGCCTTAGATCCAGGCAGTCTTGCTGACCCTGATTCCGAAGTGCCTCAGCAGCCTGCCTATATCCAAGGTGGGTTACGCTCTATCAAGCCAGAGATAGGTGTGCTGATTGGTATCTGTACGCATTTGGGGTGTTCCCCGCTGTTTCGGCCTGAGCCGGATGCCGAAGGGGTAGGGGTGGATAATTGGCCGGGTGGTTTCTTCTGCCCATGTCATGGTTCTCGCTTTGACTTAGCCGGTCGTGTGTACACCAACGTCCCTGCGCCGACTAACCTTGAAGTTCCGCCTTACCGTTTTGAAAGCGATGATATCATCGTGGTAGGCGAAGACGAGGAGGCTGCATAATGGGTAATCCAGATAAGGCCAAAGCAGAAAGCGGTATCATGCGCTGGGTGGATGACCGCTTTCCTGCCACGCAGATGATGCAAGATCATCTCACGAAGTACTATGCACCGAAGAATTTCAACTTCTTCTACTTGTTTGGCGTCCTGGCATTGCTGGTGCTGGTGAACCAAATCCTGACGGGTGTGTGGCTAACAATGAGCTACAACCCTTCAGCAGAAGGTGCGTTTGCCTCCGTTGAATACATCATGCGTGATGTGGAGTGGGGCTGGTTGATCCGTTATATGCATACCACCGGCGCCTCTGCCTTCTTTGTGGTTATTTACATGCATATGTTCCGTGGTCTTTTGTATGGTTCGTACAAAGCGCCGCGAGAGCTAGTATGGATCTTCGGTATGACCATCTATCTCGCCTTGATGGCAGAAGCCTTTATGGGTTATCTGCTGCCATGGGGACAAATGTCATATTGGGGTGCCCAGGTTATTATTTCGCTGTTCTCTGCGATTCCAGGTATCGGTCCTGACCTTGCCCAGTGGGTGCGTGGTGATTTCCTGATTTCCGGTATTACGTTGAACCGCTTCTTTGCGCTTCATGTTGTTGCATTGCCCATTGTTATTTTGGCTCTTGTCGTGCTGCACATTATTGCGCTTCACGAAGTGGGTTCGAATAATCCAGACGGTATCGACATCAAGCAGAAGAAAGATGAGACCGGTAAGCCGCTGGATGGTATTGCCTTCCATCCGTACTACACCGTGAAGGATTTGGTGGGTATTGCAATCTTCCTGTTTGTGTTCTGTGTGGTTGTTTTCTACTTCCCGGAAGGGGGTGGCTACTTCATTGAGAAACCGAACTTTGAGCCTGCTAACCCGCTGAAAACGCCTGATCACATCGCTCCAGTGTGGTATTTCACGCCTTTCTACGCGATTTTGCGTGCCATTACGTTCTCGCTGTTTGGGTTAGATGCTAAGTTCCTTGGCGTTCTCTTCATGGGTGGCGCAATCGCCGTTCTTTTTGTTCTGCCTTGGCTTGACCGTAGCCCGGTCCGCTCTATGCGCTACAAGGGCTGGATGTCCAAAGTTATGTTGCTGTTGTTTGCGATTAGTTTCGTCATTCTGGGTGTATTGGGCGTGCTGCCATCGACAGAGGGGCGGACCCTTCTGGCGCAGGTCTGTACAGCCATTTACTTCGCCTTCTTCCTGCTGATGCCGTTCTACACCAAGCTGGAGAAGACTAAACCCGTTCCGGAAAGGGTGACTGGCTAATGAAAAAACAACTATTTGCACTGCTCTTCGCGTTAGTGCCAGTAACGGCGATGTCGGCGGGTGGCGTGAGCGTAGCTCACAGCATGGACCCTGATCTTCAGGACCAAACATCTTTGCAAAACGGCATGAAGCTCTATGTCAATTACTGCATGGGGTGTCATTCGCTAGAGCATCAGCGGTTCGCGCGTGCTGCAGAGGATTTAGGTATTCCCCAGGAGCTGGTGGAAGAGAACCTTATTTTTTCCTCTGATCTTGCGTTTAACGACCAGATGCACATTGCAATGGATCGTGGCGACGCCGAGTCTTGGTTCGGCGCTCCGCCGCCCGATCTGACGCTGGAAACTCGTCTGCGCGGTACCGACTGGGTTTATTCTTACCTGTTGGGGTTCTATAAAGACCCCAGTCGTCCGTTGGGCGTCAATAACACAGTGTATGAGCTGGTCGCTATGCCGAATGTGTTAGAGCCGCTCCAGGGTGTTCAGGAAATGGTTTGTTCGGAAACGGATCAGCCGGTGGCAGGCCAGTCACCAGATCCTTTATCGGGTAAGTACCAGTCTTGTGACGTGCTGCAAGTTACCCAGCCAGGCTCAATGGAGCCTGCGGAGTTTGAGGAAGCGGTTTATGACCTGACGAACTTCCTTGCTTACGTTGGTGAGCCGTCTAAGCTCCACGCGCAGGCATTGGCTCCAAAAGTGCTGATCTTCATCTTTATCTTTGGTGTAATTGCTTACCTACTCAAGCGTGAGTACTGGCGAGACGTTCACTAACGATCAAGTGATGACAGGCATGTCGGGCGCACGGCGTAAGCCGTGCGCCTTTTGTTTATCTAGCCATGCGTAAAGCAAAGCGGGTTAGCTTCCCATAAGCTAGCTCTGGCATGTTATGATCAATGATTGTTTTGATGTGAGGATGCTTTCATGGGTGTTGTGGCCAAGCGGTCGTCGATGATCTTTTACTCGGGTAATGATGATCATTTCAGTCATCGTGTGCGCATTGTTCTGGCTGAAAAGGGAGTGGCGGTTGATATCGTTGATGTCAGCGATGAGCGGCCGCCGGAAGAGTTGGCTGACCTCAACCCGTATAACAGCGTGCCAACGCTGCTAGATCGTGACTTGGTACTCTACGAGTCTAAAGTGATGATGGAATATCTGGATGAGCGTTTCCCTCATCCTCCGCTGTTGCCTGTTTATCCGGTGGCGAGAGCGCAAAGCCGTTTATGGATGCACCGTATTGAGCGCGAATGGTGCCCGATGCTGGAGCAAATACGCACAGGTGGTAAAAAAGAAGCGGAAAAGGCGCGTAAAGAGCTGCGTGAAAGCCTTATTGGCATTTCGCCCATCTTTGAAGATATGCCCTATTTTATGAGCGAAGAATTTACGCTTGTAGATTGCTGTCTAGCGCCTATTTTGTGGCGTTTGCCTGAGCTGAATATTGAGCTGCCTGAAAAGCAGGTAAAGCCACTACTAAGCTATATGTCACGTGTGTTCGAACGTGAAGCGTTTAAAGCATCTTTAAACGAGCGTGAAAAAGAGATGCGCGCTTGAATTCATACTGCCTCTTTTCCTTAATTTGGCAAGGAGGCTTACTTGTTAGGAGGGGGAAGCCTTATGAAATCGAGCCGTCCCTATCTCGCTAGAGCGCTTTATGAGTGGCTATTAGATAACGAACTGACCCCGTATGTGGTGGTAGATGCTACTCAGCCAGGCGTAGAAGTGCCTCGTCAATTTGTTCAAAATGGACAAATTGTATTAAACGTTGCGCCTACCGCTGTACGTGATCTGTTTATGGAAAATCAAGCGATTGGTTTTAGTGCACGTTTCAGTGGTCAGCCGATGCAGGTAATGATCCCGACGCCAGCGCTTATTGCGATTTACGCCCGTGAAAATGGTGCTGGCATGGTGTTTGGTCATGAGCCTGAGTTGGATGCAGCAGAGTTTGACGACACGGAGTTAGGTGATGACTTGTCTGATTCACTTGGTGAGTCGTCTAAGCCTGAGTTAACGGTAACAGAGCCAGTGCCTGAGAACGAGGGCAAGACGTCTACGCAGGCGTCTGGTAAAGCGACGAAGAAGCCGACGCTGAGGGTAGTCAAGTAAGCAAGCCGATTAGCTTCGTTGTCGGTGGTTGCAGTCTAACAGCAAAAAGCCTCGCTTTGGTGGTTTGCCTTAAGCGAGGCTTTTTTGTTGGTCGTACTACTTAATCAATATAATCAAATACTTTAACAATACGTTGAATGCCGCCTACAGAAGATACGGCATTAACAATTCGGTCACCTTCCTCGCGTGTCACCATACCCATCAGGTACACATTTGCATTTTCTGTAGTCACTTTCAATTTTGATGAGTCGATACGATCATTCGTAGCGAGCTGGCTAATAACATTGGTGGTGAGCCAAGTATCTGTTAAGCGTTGGCCGGCAGGTAAGTTGGCTGCAATGCTTAATTCGTTATGCACTTGGCTGACGCCACGGAGAGACTCTGCTACTTCGCCTGCCTTTTTGCGCAGCTCTTCGCTCGGCACTTGGCCCACAAGAAGCAATGAACCGTTATAGCTGTGCGCTTTGATGCGCGCGTCTCTTAACCGAGCATCTGAGCGCGCCAGGGCGCGCTCAGTTTCGCGCTCAATGGTTGCATCAACTGCTTCAACATCGCTGCTACGCTGACCATAATTAGAAGGGTTAGAGGCAGCATTGTTGGCACATCCAGCAAGAAAAATAGTGCTGACAATCGCAACGGCAATCATCTTTTGTGAAAAATAACGCAGGGCCATAAGGGTGACTCCTTTCGTGGTTTTTGGGTGGGCCTTCTGCCACTTTGATCCTATCCACTTAGTCAGTACTACCGAAAAGCTGTTCGTCAATTAAATCACATAAACAGTGGATAACGAGCAGGTGTACTTCTTGGATGCGGGCAGTTGATGTCGCAGGGACGCGAATCTCACAGTCATCCTGACCAAGTAGTGACGCCATATTGCCGCCATCTCTGCCGGTTAGTGCGACCACTGTCATATCGCGGTCGTGGGCAGCTTGGATAGCTTGAACAATATTAGCCGAGTTGCCACTGGTGGAGATGGCTAGTAAAACATCGCCAGGCTGACCTAGTGCTCTGATCTGCTTGGAAAATACTTCATTGTAACTGTAGTCGTTTGCGATGGAGGTAAGTGTTGAGGTGTCGGTAGTCAAGGCTAGCGCGGGTAAGCTGGGGCGCTCGCGTTCAAAGCGATTTAATAGCTCTGATGAAAAGTGTTGGCTATCACCTGCGCTGCCACCATTGCCACAGGCAAGCACTTTACCCTCGTTAACTAAGCACTGAACCATCATTTGGCTAGCGACCTCGATAAAAGGCGGTAGCACTTCGCTGGCATATGTCTTGGTGTCTATGCTGGCGTTAAAGTGATCAAGTATGCGTGATTGAAAGTCCATTAGGGCTTCCTAGTAAATGTATCAGTAAGCATCAAAGGCAGCCTTTTCCCATTGAAATTCAAGTGCGGGCGACGTGCCTGTAATTGCTAGAATATCAAAACGGCAGGGACTGGAAATAGCATGCCGAGCGATATACAGCTTGGCTGCTCGTATTAAGCGATTTCGCTTTTGTGGTGTGACCGTCTCTAATGGGTGACCGTACCGAGTGGTGGTGCGATGTTTTACCTCAATAAAGACCAATATATCTCGATCTCTCATGACTAGGTCTAGCTCACCACCTTTAACATGGTGGTTGCTAGCGACAAGTATTAAACCATGTCGTTGCAGCCATTGAGCGGCTTGTTGCTCAATGGCTGCACCTCGTAATCGTGCCGTCTGAGGTGTATTGGAATTCTGAGGGTTATTGGGCATCGTTCAGCAGGCCCGGAATCAAAATGGGCGAAGGCACACCATTTTGGAACTTGGCCCATGGTAATTCTCGAGAAACCCTGCCATCACCAGATAAGCGGAGAGTGCCAGTGCTTCCATTCATGCCATCAAGGGCCGACAGGTCTGATAGGCGAATGCCAAGTTCGTAAGCATCTACACCCATTGCCATCAGGCGGAACATTGAAGCGTCTGATTCGTTGCGAAGCTCTGCATAAGTCGAATAAAAGGGCAGTGCTTCTTCGCCACCTACCGCAGCATCAGGGATTTGCCAGGGTATATCGATAAACATTACATCATTTAAGTCTTGATCCAAGCGAGTCTGTAAACGCCCTTCATGTAAATGGGAGGTAGCATAAATCGGAAGGTTAGGGGCGTAATAATAGTCCATGGTGGGAGGTACTTGACGCGCATACTCAGGGAGGGCAAGTAGAAATAGTGCATCGATATTCCCAAGACGGGCGCGCTCTCCGCTCACATTTAAGGCTGTTTTTACCGCGTTAGCCACGGCGCTATTAGGATCATAGCGGACAGCGTTGGTAATTTCGCCGCCCTGGCTTTGCCATTCATTCCAGAAAGCTTCGCCTACGCGTCTACCCCAGGCATTGTCGGGCACCATGATGGACATTTGGCGATGGCCGTCCTGAAAGGCTCTGCGAGCTGCTTGGCGAGCTTCATCTTCAGCAGATAAACCATACTGAAGGAGCTGAGGTGCTTGATTGTTGGCACTGTTGCCATAGTTTAGTGCCAGCGTAGGTAGCGGCACGCTATTGCGCTGCTCAAGTTGAGTGACTTGATCTTTATCAATTGGGCCAATCAAAAGCTGGGCATTCATTTGTTCAGCACGTTGGTAAATTTCATCGAGAGAGTATTGGGAGGCATCAATAAAAGTAAGCTGTACATTTTTGCCGCTGAGGTCGTGATGACGGCGCATGGCAGAAGCAATGGCGTTAGCTACACTACTTAGTGGGCCAGATTCAGGCAGTGCCACTGCAATACGCTGTATGTCGACACCCTCTAATTCAGGGATAGACGCTTTCGCAGGCTCTGCTTGGTCTAGTGCTTGACGTGCCCATTGCTGGCGCTCTGCAAGTGTATTCTGTTGATTAGCTTGCATAGGAAGTTCGTCATCAAGCACTTGGGTAGCGCGAAGTACCGCGCGGGGGTTGTCTAGGCTACGAGCAAGTTCAGAGAAAAGCATTGCCCAGCGTACCCGGTCTGATTCCGTAAGCATGCTTTCATCTATCGCATCAGCGGCGTCAAACGCGTCTTCGCGTTGTCCCTGCCTAGCAAGTATGTTTGCTGCTTCCAGTCGAGTTTTGGCGGCTTGCTCTGGGGCTTGCTGCTCCGCTTGACTAAGCAGTTGACTGGCATCCTGATCCGGGACGCGGTCAACTACGCTTGGGGGCTGCATAGCACACCCTGTGATTAGAAGCGCCATGAAGGCAGTGGCTAGAAATCCACGTATCGACTGTTTCATGTATCCTTCCTTAGTTTTCATTTGCGCTGTCGTCGCTTAGCGAGCAGATAAATTCACCATTGCACAAGCATAGCGCACCGTCAGTGTCGGCTATTAACAAATCGGGAGTCACGATGACACACCAACATCCGGGCACATTGTACGTGGTTGCCACGCCAATTGGGAATTTGGAAGACTTGTCGCCACGTGCTGCACGGGTATTAGCAGAAGTATCGCGCATTGCTGCTGAGGATACACGTCACAGCAGCCGCTTGTTAGCGCATTTAGGCATTAATACGCCGATGCTTTCTTTGCATGAGCATAACGAAGCGCGGCGAGTCGATACGTTGGATAGTTACCTAATGGCAGGGGAAAATATTGCTTTAATCAGCGATGCGGGAACGCCGCTGATATGCGACCCCGGATTCGTGTTAGTTAGGGAATTGCGACTAAGGGGGCGCGATATTGTGCCGCTTCCAGGGCCTTGTGCACTGATTAGTGCGCTGTCAGCGGCTGGGTTGCCTACTGATCGATTTACGTTTGGTGGTTTTTTGCCATCCAAGCCAAGCGCACGACGGCAAGCACTTGAGAAATGGCAGGCGCGTGAAGAAACGCTGGTTTTCTACGAGTCACCTCATCGTATTGAACATACGCTTGAATCGTTGTGTGAGCAAATGCCTGAAAGGGCGGTTGTTTTGGCAAGAGAATTAACCAAAACCTATGAAACTTTTTTGCAGGGTACGCCGTCATCATTACTTAGTCAGCTTAAGCAAGACCCGAATCAGAGCCGAGGGGAGTTTGTCGTAATGATCGCTGGGGCACCGCCTGCCGTTCAAAGTGATGAGCAGTCCATAACTGCGGAAGTCCTGCTTAACGCATTGCTAAGAGAGGGCGTGGGCGTTAAGCAGGGAGCTGCGGTTGCTGCCAAAATGTTAGGTGGTCGTAAGCAAGAGTGGTATGCAAGATTGCAAGCATTGAAAGGTGAGGATTGAGGCAACGGCATGGCACTGGTATGCTTGCCGCCGGAGTTGGCCAGACAGTCGCCGCTAAATTGCTTGTAAAGGCGTTTAGGGGAGGAAAGTCCGGGCTCCATAGGGCAGAGTGCCAGGTAACGCCTGGGCGGCGTAAGCCGACGGAAAGTGCAGCAGAGAGTAGACCGCCTAAGCCTTTCGAGGCCGGTAAGGGTGAAAGGGTGCGGTAAGAGCGCACCGCGCGCCTGGCAACAGTGCGTGGCATGGTAAACCCCACTCGGAGCAAGACCAAATAGGGACCCAATGGCGTGGCCCGCGCTGGGTCCGGGTAGGTTGCTTGAGCGCTGTGGTGACGCAGCGCCTAGAGGAATGACTGTCCACGACAGAACCCGGCTTATCGGCCGACTCCCCATTTCCATAAAAGATGTGCCGTGCGCATCTTTCTTAACATTGTGTGAGATTAACATGCCTTCTCCTGACGCTGACCAGGTTGCTTCCCATTTTCGCCATACCAGCGTTTTATTAGAAGGGGCGGTAGATACACTTGTTCATAATCCCGACGGTATCTATTTAGATGGTACGTTTGGGAGAGGTGGTCACTCTCGCGTTATTCTTTCGCGTTTGAGTGATCAGGGCCGTTTAATGGCTATGGACCGTGACCCTCAAGCTATCGCTGCTGCTGAAGACATCCAAGACCCTCGCTTTGAAATCACCCAGCGTGAGTTCGCACGTTTAGCCGAGTATGCGCAAGAGCAAGGGGTTTACGGAAAACTTTCAGGTGTACTGTTAGATATTGGTGTTTCTTCTCCACAGTTGGATGACCCAGAGCGTGGCTTTAGTTTTATGCGCAATGGGCCTCTTGATATGCGTATGGATCCAACGCAAGGAGAGAGTGCTGCTGCGTTTTTAGCCCGTGCTAGCGAAGCAGACATTGCCAATGTGTTCAAACTTTATGGAGAAGAGCGCTACGCGAAACGCCTAGCGCGTGCGGTTGTTGCGCGGCGTATAGAAAAGCCTTTTACGCACACCGTTGATCTGGCAGACGTCTTAAAGACGGCTCACCCTGCTTGGGAAAAGGGGCGTCACCCCGCTACCAAAGCGTTTCAGGGGCTGCGTATTTATTTAAATGGTGAGTTGGATCAGCTTGATGCAGCCCTTGAAGGGGCCTTAGAAGCGCTAGCACCTGGCGGTCATCTGGTGGTAATTAGTTTCCACTCGCTTGAAGATCGTCGTGTAAAACGTTTCATTCGCCATCACGTTCGTGGTGATACGCACTTGCCACGGGGCGTGCCAATTCGCGATGATCAGCTAAATCGCCGTCTTGAAGCTTTGGGTAAAGGAATGCGCCCAAGTGATGAAGAGGTAGACGCTAACCCCCGGGCGCGCAGTGCCGTCATGCGAGCCGCCCGTAAACGAGTGTGATCATGAGCATGGATCGGATTGAGCGTTGGGCGTCAACGCTGCGCACCGAATGGCCTTTTAAGCTACGTTTGCGCGCTTGGCCGGTTATCCTTGTTGTATTGTTTATGGCGTGTGTTGTGACCGGTGGTTTCGTGGTTGCTACGACGCATATGACGCGAGTTCAATATGCGCAATTACAGCAATTAGAACAGGAAAAAAACCAGCTGCAGACAGAGTGGGGGCAGTTGCTGTTGGAGGAGGGAGCGTGGTCTACCCCGGCCCGCATAGAACAAATTGCTACGGAACGGCTTGAAATGCGTATTCCCGATGTGAATGACGTCGAGGTAATCCGACCATGAAGCATGAGCGCCGGGGAGGGATATCCCGTCAAATGCCTATCGCGCCGCCATTAGCTGGCGGTCGTTTTTTGTTTATTCTTATTATTGTTGGGTTGGCTTCGGTCATCCTTATTGGCCGAATTACTCTACTTCAGGTGATCGACCGGCCTTTCTTACAAAGTCAGGGTGATGCCCGAACGCTTCGCCATGAAGCAATATCGGCGCACCGCGGTATGATTACTGACCGCAATGGTGAGCCACTGGCTATCTCTACTCCTGTTGTGACGCTTTGGGCAAATCCACAAGAGCTGCCCACTGATGTTATCCAGCGATTAATGTTAGCCCAAGCCCTAGGCCTTTCGTTAGACGATTTTGAATCACGTGTTGCTCGTTTTAGTAACCGAGAGTTTATGTATTTGCGCCGTCAAATGACACCAGAGGCAGCTCAGCGTGTTCTAGACCTACGTGTTCCTGGTGTTTATCCCCAGCGTGAATATAAGCGGTACTACCCAGCAGGCGAGGTGGCAGCGCAATTATTGGGGGTGACGAATGTTGATGATGTTGGTCAAGAGGGCTTGGAGCTTGCTTATCAGCCCTATTTAGCTGGCCGACCGGGTCAGCGCCGCGTTATTAAAGATCGACGAGGTCGATTAGTTCGCGAGCTGGGTGTAATTCGTGAGGCACAACCTGGTGGTGAGCTGACGTTGGCGATTGATCAGCGCATTCAGTATATGGCGTATCGAGAACTGCGCGCTGCCGTCGCGGAACATGAGGCGGATGGGGGAGTGCTCGTTATGCTTGATGCGCGTTCCGGTGAAGTGTTGGCAATGGCTAATTTACCTTCCTATAACCCCAATAATCGAGCGGGGCTCGACCCACGAGGGCTGCGGAATCAAGCGTTGGTTGACGTATTTGAGCCTGGCTCGGTGATGAAACCGTTAGCAATGGCGGCGATTCTTGAAAGTGGTGTTGTGAATCGAAATGTCGTGGTGGACACCTCGCCTGGGTGGATGCGCATTGATCAGTTCACTATTCGAGATATCCGTAATTACGGCGAGCTTGATTTAGCAGGGATTCTTGAGAAATCTTCGAATATTGGTATGTCTCGTCTTGCGTTGCAGCTCAGCGATACTGCTATTTGGGAAAAATATAATCAGCTTGGTTTGGGGCAAAGCCCTGGTACTGGTTTTCCTGGGGAATCTACCGGAAGTTTACCAGCTCCGGTGCGTTGGTCGCGAAGTGAGCGAGCAGCCTTTTCTTATGGGTATGGGTTGTCGGTGTCTGCGCTGCAGCTTGCCAGTGCCTATACCGCGTTGGCAAATAATGGCGAACGTCTGCCCCCGTCACTGCTTAGATTGTCTGAGCCACCCCAAGGCATTCCCGCTATATCACCAAGTGTTGCCAACGATCTGTTGGATATTTTAGAAACGTCAGTGGGTGCCTATTCTGGCGGACGTCGCGCCCGGGTTGAAGGTTATCGCGTGGGCGGTAAAACAGGAACTGTTCGCAAAACGGGACAGCAGGGCTATTCGACCGATGCCTATCGGAGTGTGTTTGCTGGTATTGCCCCTATTTCTGACCCGCGTATTGTTACTGTTGTTATGATTGATCACCCTCGGGCTGGCCAGTTTTATGGTGGGGCAGTAGCTGCCCCGGTGTTCTCTAGCGTTACAGGTAATGCCCTACGTTTGCTGGACGTGCCACCTGATCATGAGGTCGAGTAGCATTAAGGAGATTGCATGAAGTTGACCCCAGAGAGGTTATGGGTAGCGTTAAAGCAGGTGTGGCCTAATGCCGTGTTGCCTGAGCCGATGCCTATATTGCCGGAACAGCTTCGCTTAGTAACTGATACGCGCAAGTTGGCGATGGGCGATGTGTTCGTGGCTATCCCAGGAAGCCAGCGTGATGGTTATGAATTTGTTGACCAAGCGCTGGCAGCAGGTGCTTCGCTTGTATTAGCGCATGCAAAAGAAGGCCGCGTTACACTAGAGGGAGGCATACTCTATTTGCCACACCTATCCATCCGGCTTGGTGAGCTGGGTCGCGCGCTATTTGGTGTTCCCAATGACCTCCAGGTAATAGGGGTAACTGGCACCAATGGAAAAAGCTCGGTTACGCATTACATTGCAGCGTTAAGTGAGTTGCTTGGCCAACCCGCTGGGGTAATAGGGACATTAGGTGTTGGTCGCCTTGGTCAACTGGTCGATACAGGTCTTACCACGCCGGGCTCATTGGCAATGCAAGAAATTTTGGCTGACCTAGCACATCAAGGGGTAACACGTGTTGCGCTTGAAGCCTCTTCGCACGCCCTTGAACAACGTCGTTTAGATGCTGTAAACGTCACAGCAGGGGTGTTTACCAACCTAACTCGCGATCATCTTGATTATCATGGCAGCATGGTGGCTTATGCCGCTGCAAAAGCGAAGCTGTTTCGTCGCTCTGAGCTGGTGCTTGCTGTTGTCAATGCGGATGACCCTCTTGCGAGACTGATGCTGGCAGGGTGTGATAGTGGCGTGCGTGTTTTGGCGGTGGGCAGTGATGAGGCTGTAACGCTTCGCGTGCTAGATTGGCATCCACACGAACACGGCCAGCAGGCGCTTATTGCTACGCCTGAAGGTGAAAAAGCGCTTAATTTAAGTTTGATGGGACGGTTTAATCTAGACAATGTGTTGCTAGCTATGAGTGTGCTCTATGGGTTGGGCGAACCATTAGACCAATTGTTTGAATTAGCAGCTGAGTTGGAACCTGTCCCTGGACGCATGGCGCTATACCGCGAGGCTAATGCGCCCAGTGTTGTTATCGATTATGCCCACACGCCGGATGCATTATCTAATGCCCTCGACGCGTTGAAAGAGCATTTAGGGAGCACTGGGAAGTTATGGTGTTTGTTTGGTTGTGGTGGTGAGCGTGATGCGGGTAAGCGTACCGAGATGGCTGCTGTGGCGGAGCGGCGGGCTGATTATGTGATTGTTACTGATGATAATCCGCGTAATGAGTCTGCTGAACAAATTCGCCAACAAATTGTGTCGGGTTTTTCTGCTGCAGCTGAATTTATGGAAATAGGTGATCGTAGCCAAGCGATCTGGCATGCGGTTCAGCATGCCGATACACAAGACGTTATTTTAGTGGCAGGAAAGGGGCATGAGTCCTATCAACATATCGGCGGCGTTCGTCACGATTACCAAGATAGCGAACAAGTGTTAAAAGCTTTCAAACTTAGGGCTGCCATGTGATGAACTGGTCGTTAGCTAGTATTGCCTCAGCGCTAAAGCTTTCCATTCCCCAAGCCTTATACGAGTTATCGGTGACAGCGGTAATCACCGATACGCGCCATATCGTTCCTGGTTGTCTATTTGTGGCTTTGAAGGGGCCGCGTTTTGATGGTCATGATTTTGTTGAACAGGCGCTTGAGAAAGGTGCTGTGGCCGCTTTGGTTGAACGCCCAGTCAGTAGCTTGCTGCCCCAATTGGTCTGCGCCGACACACGCTTAGGGCTTGGCTTGCTAGCGCGGGCTTGGCGACAGCACTGCGATCTACCACTGGTAGCGGTCACTGGTAATAGTGGTAAGACAACGGTGAAAGAGATGACGGCTTCACTTCTTTCACCCTTAGGCCATGTGCTTGCTACTGAAGGAAACTTAAATAATGACATTGGTGCGCCGCTAACGTTGCTACGTTTAGCAACGCACCATCAGGTAGGCGTGATTGAGTTGGGTGCAAACCATTTGGGCGAAATTGCCTGGACCAGTCAACTGGCCTCCCCAAATGTTGTCATTATTACCAATGTGACAGGGGCGCACGTTGGAGAATTTGGTGGTATGGGACAAATAGCCCAAGCTAAAAGTGAAATATTAACGGGGCTAGCGGAAAGCGGTACTGCAGTGCTAAACCGTGATGACCGCTATTTTGAGTTTTGGGCGGCCTGTGCAGGAGATAAGAGAATTGTAAGCTATGGCTTACATGGCGATGCGGACGTTCACGCGTCGGCACTTTCCTGCGACTCTTTCGGACGGTATGCTTTTACGCTTGTTGAGCGTGGGCAAATAATAGGAAACGTAAGGCTCCCGTTGATTGGTAAGCATAATGTGAGTAACGCTTTGGCAGCCGCTGCGGCGGCTCTTACGTTAGGTGTTGCGCCAGAGCAAGTGGCGGCGGGGCTGTCTGAACTCTCCTCGCTGTCAGGGCGCTTAAGCATCGTACCAGGCGTGCGCAACACAACCTTGTTGGACGATACCTACAACGCAAACCCTGGTGCGGTAAAAGCGGCTTTGGATGCATTAGTAAACTTTCCTACGCCTCGCTGGTGCGCGCTTGGCGCCATGGGGGAATTGGGCTGCGAGTCGCATGCCCTGCATGCTGAAATTGGTCGTTACGCAGCGTCATTGGGTATCGACACCTTACTGACCTATGGCGAGGCCGCCCGTTCAGCAAGTGAAGCCTTCGGTCGCGGGCTGCATTTTGACGACCACGAGACGCTAGTGCGTCATGTTATTAATACTCTGCCGCCTAACACCACGCTATTGGTGAAAGGGTCGCGTAGTGCCGGCATGGAAAATGTCATTGCTGCGCTACGTGCGGATGAAACAAGGTAAGCGCCGTTCATGTTACTTCACCTGGCGAATTTTCTAGCCCAATATCAGTCTGCTTTCCAAGTTTTTAACTATTTAACCTTACGTGTCATTCTCGCAGCGCTAACAGCGCTCATGTTATGCCTGTGGCTTGGCCCCTGGGTGATACGTCGGTTAGTGGAAGGCCAAATTGGTCAAGCGATACGTGATGATGGCCCCCAGTCTCACTTGTCTAAAGCAGGTACACCCACCATGGGTGGGGCAATGATTTTGTTGGCGATTGCTATCAGTACGCTGGTCTGGGGCGATTTAACTAACCATTATGTTTGGGTAGTGCTACTGGTCACATTAGGCTTTGGTGCTGTTGGTTGGGTCGATGATTATCGTAAAGTTGTCGAAAAGAACCCACGTGGACTTCCCGCGCGCTGGAAGTACTTCTGGCAGTCGGTGGTGGGGATTAGTGCTGCTGTGGTGCTTTATTTTACCGCTGCTACACCGGCTGAAACTAGCCTATTGATCCCAATGTTTAAAGATGTCGCGCTACCCCTTGGCGTGTTCTATATCGTGCTGACCTACTTTGTGATCGTCGGCAGTTCTAACGCAGTTAACCTCACTGATGGTCTTGATGGTTTGGCAATCATGCCCACCGTGCTCGTGGCTATGGGCTTGTCGGTCTTTGCTTATGCAAGTGGTAACGCTGTGTTTGCTAACTATCTGCATATTCCTTTTATTCATGGTACCGGCGAGTTAGCTGTTTTTTGTGCCACTATTGCTGGCGCTGGCTTGGGGTTTTTGTGGTTCAACACCTATCCGGCTCAGGTGTTTATGGGAGATGTGGGGGCGCTGGCACTTGGTGCCGCGCTAGGCGTCGTGGCTGTTATTGTGCGCCAAGAAATTGTGCTGTTTATCATGGGCGGCATTTTTGTGCTTGAAACGATCTCAGTGATTCTCCAAGTCGGCTCTTATAAGCTTACCGGTCGGCGTATTTTCCGTATGGCACCTTTGCATCACCACTATGAGTTGAAGGGATGGCCAGAGCCGCGGGTAATTGTTCGTTTTTGGATTATTACCGTTGTATTGGTGTTGTTAGGGCTTGCTACGCTGAAAGTTCGATGATTAGCAAGGTAGTAGTGGCAGTGTTGCTGCTATTAGCGTGATGTGTAAAGGAGCCGGTCATCGTGCGTGTCGCAAATGGAGTCACTGTTGTTATTGGTCTTGGTATCTCTGGGCAAGCTATTTGTCGTCATTTGGCGCGTCAAGGCATGCTATTTATGGTGGCAGATACACGAGCAGCCCCCCCAGGATTAGACGATTTTCAGAAGCAATATCCGGATATTGAGGTTTATTGTGGCCCATTGACGGCGCTTGATTTTACGAATGCCCACGAAGTGGTTATTAGTCCTGGTGTAGACCCTCATTCACCAGGGCTTGAAGGCTTGTTAGAGCGTTATAATCCAGCAACGGGTGAACCTATGCTGGTAGGCGAAATTGCCTTGTTTGTGCGGGCTGTCAATGCACCAATTGCTGCCATTACTGGCTCTAATGCTAAGTCAACGGTCACTACGCTATTGGGTGAGATGGCTAGCGCTGCGGGTGTGAACGCTGCCGTGGGTGGCAATTTAGGCACGCCAGCGTTGGATTTATTAGCTGATTGTCCAAATGCCGAGCTTTACATCCTTGAACTCTCAAGTTTTCAGCTAGAAACAACGCCTCGTCTGAGCGCTAAAGTGGCTGCTTTTTTAAATATCTGTGAAGATCATTTAGATCGACATGGTGATATGGCGGGTTACCATCGCGCCAAACAGCGTATTTTCTATGGTGCGCAAACAGCTATTGTCAATGCAGATGATCCCCTCACTTGGCCAGAGGTGTCAGTCTCTCATGTCCAGCGTTTTAAGGCTTCTGCGCCTGAGGGTGATGACTGGGGAGTTGCTCAAAAGGACGGCGAGCTAACGCTGTTTCATGGTGATGTTGCCTGGCTTGGTACAGAAAAATTAGCCATTGCTGGTCTGCATAACTATGCCAATGCACTGGCAGCGCTGGCAATGGGCAGTGCGTTAGGCTTCGCAAAAGTGTCTATGTGCCAGGCATTAGCTTCTTTTAAAGGGTTGCCCCACCGTAGCGAAGTCATTGCACGAGTTAATGGCGTTTTGTGGGTGAATGATTCAAAAGGTACTAACGTTGGCGCCACGCTAGCCGCGATACAAGGTATTAGTGCGTCGCTTGAGGGTAAAGTAATATTATTAGCCGGTGGCGTTGGTAAGGGGGCAGATTTCACACCGTTGGCAGCCCCTTTAGCAGAGTGCGCCAAAGCCGTATTGCTGTTTGGTATTGATGCCCATCGCCTTAAGTCGGCGTTGTCATCGTCTGTTTCAGTACAAGTAGTTAACGATTTAACTCTAGCAATGGAAATCGCTTGGGAAATTGCTGAACCCGGCGATTGCGTGCTGTTATCGCCCGCCTGTGCAAGCCTAGATCAATTTATAAACTATCAAGCTAGAGGCGATGCTTTTCGGTCTTGGGTCGAGCAAAAGCAGCTTCAGCATAACGACTCAGGGAGTAGGGTATGAGCAGAGTCCAGCGTATTCGCGATGCGCTGACAACGCGCCATTTACCCACTGATGTGTGGCTGATTATTGCTGCCATAGCATTAGCTGGCTTGGGTTGGGTAATGGTTAGTTCGGCATCAGTAGGGCTACTTGAAAATAGCTATCACTATGCTCGGCAGCATGGGATCTTTTTATTATTGGCCGTTCTAGCCTGCTTTTTCATGCTGTGTGTCCCTCTGGAGGCGTGGCGTCAAAACGCGGCGTTATTTTTGTTGATCAGTATTTTGTTGCTTGCGCTAGTGCTATTGATTGGTCAAGAGGTCAATGGTAGTAAGCGCTGGATTTCACTGCCTGGCCCCTTGCCTAGCTTGCAGGTTTCCGAGCTGGGAAAAATTGGTTTGATTTTTTACATGGCAGCGTTCATGTCTCGTTTTACCTATGACCTGCGCCGTCGTGCTTTAAGTATGTGGCGACCTTTAGCGGTACTGGCTGTTCCTGCGGGATTACTGTTCCTCGCCCCCGATTTTGGTGGCATGGTGGTCTATACCGTGTGCGTTATTGGTATGTTAATGATGAGTGGTGCCTCACTTACCTTGCTCTTCGGTAGCGGTGGCGTATTAGCTGCGGGAGCTGTGATGATGGTGGTGATGGAGCCTTACCGGTTAGCGCGCTGGACTAGCTTTCTAGATCCGTGGGCGGATCAGTTTGCGACTGGTTATCAACTGACTCAGGCACTGATTGCGTTTGGTCGTGGACACGTGACCGGTACTGGTTTAGGTAATAGTGTTCAAAAGCTCCACTATCTTCCGGAAGCCCACACGGACTTTATATTTGCCGTGATCGCGGAAGAGCTTGGCATGATTGGCGCTATCCTTGTGGTACTGCTGTTCACATTGCTGATTATCCGCGCGATGTTGATTGGGCGGCGTGCAGAGTTGGCGGGCCACTTGTTCGGCGCCTATGTCAGCTATGGCATAGGTTTTGTTATTGCAGCGCAGGCATTTATTAACATGGCGGTAAGTTCAGGGTTGTTGCCAACGAAAGGGTTAACATTGCCACTGATTAGCTATGGCGGTTCAAGTTTATTGGTAACCGGTATGATGATTGGCTTATTGCTACGCGTTGATGCCGAAACGCGTCACCGGCCTCGTCGTCTATCGACGCCCTATAAATCACGTCATGAACCTCGGTTATCGTGACTACTCAAGGAGTTGTTTGTGACGACGAACGCACGTCGACGCATTTTAATTATGGCAGGGGGTACCGGTGGTCATGTTATCCCGGCGCTTTCTTTAGCACGTTCGCTCAATGCTCACAATGTCGATGTTGAATGGCTGGGAAGCCCAAGAGGGATCGAAAATCGCTTGGTACCAGAAGCAGGTATTACGCTTCATACCATCGACATAAGCGGTCTGCGTGGTAAAGGAGTAGTTGGCTGGCTGAAAGCGCCGCTGAATCTTTCCCAAGCTGTACTGCAAGCACGGAAGGTAATTCGTCGCTTCAATCCTGATGTGGTGGTTGGGTTGGGTGGATTTGCCAGTGGCCCAGGTGGGCTGGCGGCATGGCTTTCCAGGGTGCCATTGGTGATACATGAACAAAATGCTATTGCTGGGCTGACTAATAAAGTGCTCTCGAAGTTAGCGACACGTACTTACGCGGCGTTTACCGAGGCTTTTGGTGACAAGGCAGAAGTGATTGGCAATCCCGTGCGAGAAGATATTGCTGCACTGGGTGAGCATCCTAGGAGTGCTTCTGAACTAGCCGCTCGACCGCTACGGTTATTAGTTGTTGGGGGCTCTCTAGGGGCGGTGGCACTGAATGAGCGCTTGCCGCCTGGGTTGGCAGGTTTACCTCCTGAGCGTCGCCCTGATGTTCGCCACCAAGCTGGCAAAGACCGAGATGTGGCGACGGCAAGCGCCTACGTTGAGCATGGAATTGTGGCAGATGTCACTCCCTTTATTGATGATATGGCGGCCGCATATGAGTGGGCAGATTTAGTCGTTTGCCGTGCCGGAGCGCTAACAGTGGCAGAGCTTGCCGCTGCTGCAAAGCCCGCCTTGCTAGTGCCTTTTCCATTTGCTGTTGATGATCATCAGCGGGTCAATGCTGATGTTTTAGTAAAAGCCGGGGCGGCGCTTTGTGTTAAACAGTCTGAGCTTACCCCCGAGCGATTAACACACTATTTGGATGAGCTATTAGTCCCAAGCGTATTATCAGAGATGGCTTCTAAAGCCCGGCAGAATGCCTACTTAGAGGCGACTGAACGGCTTACAGAGGGGTGTCTAGCGTTGGTTAAACAAGGAGAGACTGCGTGACCGATTCTATTAATAACGCGTTGCACTCAGGTGTCCGTCCAAGTGGCCCGGGTATGCGTCGTATTAAGCGTTTGCACTTTGTTGGCATCGGTGGCGCGGGTATGTGTGGAATCGCTGAGGTGCTTGCTAATCAGGGCTACAGCGTCAGCGGCAGCGATATGAAGGAATCAAATGTCATTGAACGCCTTCGTCAGTGTGGTGTTAACGTTGCTATCGGTCATTCTGAAGAGAATGTGGTGGGGGCTGATGTCGTCGTTGTCTCCAGCGCTATTGATGTAACGAATCCTGAAATTCGCTGGGCCCATGAGCATCGTGTGCCAGTAGTAAGGCGTGCTGAAATGCTGGCCGAGCTAATGCGTTTCCGCCATGGCATTGCTGTTGCTGGAACACACGGTAAGACAACCACCACTAGTTTGACAGCAACGCTGCTGGCGGAAGGCGGGCTAGACCCTACCTTCGTGATTGGTGGAAAGCTTACCAGTGCGGGCGCTAATGCGCGCTTGGGAGAGGGCGATTATCTAGTCGCTGAGGCTGATGAGTCTGATGCATCATTCCTTCATCTTCAGCCGATGGTCTCTATTGTAACGAATATAGATGCAGACCATATGGCCACCTATGGTGGTGATTTTGAGCGGCTAAAAAGCACATTCATTGAGTTTCTTCACAATTTGCCGTTTTACGGGCTGGCTGTGTTGTGTATTGACGATGCAAATATCCGGTCGTTGCGTGATCAGGTGAAACGACAGTTTGTGACCTATGGTTTCGATGAAGATGCTGACTACCGCATTGTGGATTTTACTCAACAGGCGGGTGAAGTATCGTTTACCGCGATACGCCCTGGTGAGGCTGCTCCGCTTGCTATTCGATTAGCGATGCCAGGACGTCACAACGCACTAAATGCGATGGCTGCTATTGTGGTGGCAACGGACGCAGGGGTGGGCGACGAAGCCATTTTACTTGGTCTGGCAGGCTTTGCTGGCGTGGGACGCCGCTTCCAGGTGCATGGCCATTTCAAAGCCCCTAATGGCGATGGCGAGGTCATGTTAGTAGACGATTACGGGCACCATCCCCGTGAGGTTGACATGGTTATCCAGGCGATACGGGCAGGTTGGCCAGATCGCCGTTTAGTGATGCTTTATCAGCCACATCGCTATAGTCGCACCCGCGATCTTTATGAAGACTTCGTTCGAGTACTTTCACAAGTGGACACGCTTGTTCTATTAGATGTTTACAGCGCTGGGGAGGCTGTGATTCCCGGGGCAGAAGGGCGTACGCTTGCGGGGTCTATTCGCCAGCGGGGCGAAGTTGATCCCTTATTCGTTGAGCATAAGCAGGAGTTACCTGCACTATTAAACAAACTTTTGCGTCCTGAGGATATTTTCATTACTCAAGGTGCTGGTGATGTGGGTGGTATTTCGCTTCGTTTCGCCCAAGCTAAGTTGGCGCTGGATAAGGTAGAGCTATGAGTGAAACAATGTCACTGAACGACCCCTTAGCGCGTGTCGTTGTTGTTTATGGGGGCACATCGGCGGAACGCGAGGTGTCTCTTAAAAGTGGTGCCGCGGTGCTTGCTGCGCTCAAGCGCCAAGGTATTGATGCCCTTGGCTACGATCCAAAAGAAGGCGGTTTGGTGGGGCTAGAGCGGCTGGCACCAACGGCAGTGTTTGTTGCCTTACATGGTCGTGGTGGAGAAGATGGCACATTACAGGGTGCGCTAGAGCTTCTAGGACTTCCTTACACCGGCAGTGGGGTGCTGGCGTCAGCACTAGGCATGGATAAGCAGCGCACGAAGCAGGTTTGGCAAGCCGTTGGGTTGCCTACTCCCGAAAGCGTAATGCTGAGCGACACGTCTGACTGGGCATCGGTGGTAGCACAGCTTGGCTTGCCAATGATGGTGAAGCCTGTTCATGAAGGTTCCACGCTGGGTATTAGTATTGTTAAGAGCCAGGAAGCATTGGAAGCCGCCTATTATGAAGCGGTGAGCTATGATGCCCGTGTTATGGCTGAGCGTTTCGTTGTCGGTGAAGAGTACACCGTTGCTCTGCTTGATAATGAGGTATTGCCGGCCATCCGTGTTGAAGTTCCTGGTGGCTTTTATGATTACGAAGCAAAATACATTGCTAACACCACCCAGTACCACCTACCTAGCGGCTTACCATCTATTGATGAGCAGGCCTTGGCAGAATTATGCGAAAAAGCATTTGATGCGGTAGGTGGCGAAGGGTGGGGGCGCGTCGATGTGATGCGCGATGCAATGGGCAAGTTTTGGCTGATTGAAGTTAATACAGTGCCAGGAATGACAGATCATAGCTTAGTGCCGCAAGCAGCAGCGCATGCGGGAATAGATTTTGATCAGCTGGTATTGCGCATATTGAACACTGCGGTTCAACGCAGCTACTCATGAAAAAGCGAAATGCGTGGTTAGGCCTCATATTGCTAGCACTGTTACTAGGTGCTGGTGGCCGAGCATTGTGGCTATGGCTAGATAAGCCTATTGAGCGTGTGTCCATACGTGGCGAATGGGAGTATGTAAGTGCCGATTATCTGCAGACTCAGCTGGCGCCGCTCGTTCAAGAGGTTACATGGCTTTCGGCAGACTTAGGTGAGCTGCGCCAGCGTGCGTTGAGAATTGGTTGGCTGCATGAAGTAAGAATTTCCAGAGAGTGGCCAAACGCGCTAGTGTTTGAACTGGTAGAGCAAACGCCCGTGGCCCGCTGGAATGATGATTTTTTGCTTAACCCCGAAGGAGAGGCATTTGCGTTTGCGCCCTTGCAGGTTCCTCAGGGGTTGCCCGATCTGGCGGGGCCGACCGGAAGCGGTGAAGAAGTGCTTACCTACTATCGACGCTTAACACCCCACTTCCAGGGGTTATCGCTGTCACTTTCCCAGTTGCGCTTAGAGCCTCGTGGTGCATGGCGACTTCAGTTAAGTAACGGAGCTTGGGTCATGTTGGGAAGACGTCAGCATGACATCCGGTTGGCTAGGCTTTCAGCATCATGGCAGCGTGAACTTGCTCGTCTCGGTGAGCATATCCGCTATATCGATTTGCGTTACCCTAACGGTGTTGCTGTTGCTTGGCACGGAGAGAGTGACTTTTTGGAGGAAGATGAGTAGTTAACGGCTTAAAATGTGCAAAAAGTAGGTAAATGTAAGTGGTTGCCAACAGTGAAAAGCCGTGAATAGGGTTTAAATTGGCTAAGAAGATCATTATCGTAAGATGTCGCTAGTCGTATTGCGAGTATTGTTTCTATACTATGTTATGAAAGATGGCTGTGGCAGATGCTTCTTTGTGGGTTTCCTTAATTGGCCCCATCAAAATGTGGCTTGCTTTTTTAACAAGCATTAATGCTGCTTTGAATTCTAGCACCATTATTTTAACAGTTTGGCGCAGTTGCTAGGCAAAAATATCGTTTAAAAAATTTTCAAGGGAGATTATCCGACTCATGGCAGGCTCACCCAACGCATCCAATATGGTTGTCGGGCTGGACATTGGAACGTCCAAAGTTGTCGCGATAGTCGGTCAACCTACCGATGATGGCGGGATTGAAATAGCAGGCATTGGTTCTCATCCATCGCGTGGTATGAAGCGAGGTGTGGTTATCAACATCGAATCAACAGTGCAGTCTATACAGCGTGCTGTTGAAGAAGCTGAGTTAATGGCTGGTTGTGATATTCATTCTGTTTATGTTGGCGTTGCCGGTAGTCATATCAGCTCAATGAATTCTGACGGGGTTGTCGCGATTAAAGAGAGGGAGGTCACGCCGTCTGATATCGAGCGAGTCATTGATTCTGCTCGTGCCCGTGCAGTTTCAGAAGGACAACGTGTTTTACATGTGTTGCCCCAAGAGTTCTCAATTGATGCACAAGGTGGTATCCGTGAGCCTCTTGGAATGTCAGGTGTGCGTCTAGAAGCACAGGTGCATCTAGTAACAGCGGCGTTAAACGCTGTTCAAAATATCGAAAAGTGTGTACGCCGCTGTGGCCTAGAGGTAGATGCTATTATTCTTGAACAGCTAGCTTCAAGTATGGCAGTGCTTACTGAAGATGAGCGGGAATTAGGCGTTTGTATGGTGGATATCGGAGGTGGTACCACCGATATGGCCATATTCAGCGAAGGTGCCATTCGCCACACCGCTGTTATTCCTATTGCGGGTGACCAGGTAACGAACGATATAGCGATGGCGTTACGAACACCAACGCAACATGCTGAAGAAATTAAAGTTAAATATGCTTGTGCGCTAACACAGCTAGCTGCAAGTGATGAAATGATCAAAGTACCCAGCGTAGGAGATCGTCCAGCACGCGATTTATCGCGTCAGGCGCTTGCCGAAGTGGTTGAGCCTCGGTACGAGGAACTATTTACGTTGGTAAGAGACGAATTACGTCGTAGCGGCTATGAGGATATGGTGGCTGCTGGTGTTGTGCTCACAGGGGGCACCTCACGCATGGAGGGCGTCAGTGAATTGGCAGAAGAGATTTTTCATATGCCAGTTCGTATTGCTTGTCCGCAAAATGTTAAAGGTTTGGCAGACGTGGTACGTAACCCAATCTATGCGACAGGTGTGGGGTTATTGCATTATGCCTTACAAGAAGCGCGACATGGGCAAGGCCTAGAAAGCCACGGGGGAGTTGTTGCTGTTCACAAAGGACGCAATGAGTTAACCCGGCGTGATATCAAGGAAGGTCAATCGGCGCTGGCAAGAATTAAAGGCTGGTTCAAAGGAAATTTCTGACAGGGCCGCAAGCGCGGTTCAGGAGACGGGGCTTATGTTCGAATTGGTAGATAACGCACCCTCGAGCAGTGCGGTCATCAAAGTGGTCGGTGTTGGCGGTGGTGGCGGCAATGCTGTTAACCACATGGTTGAAAGTAATATTGAAGGCGTTGAATTTATTTGCGCCAATACCGATGCTCAAGCACTTAAACGGGTGTCTGCAAAAACAGTTCTGCAGCTTGGTGGAGAAATCACTAAAGGTCTTGGGGCGGGAGCAAACCCTGAGGTGGGTCGTCAAGCTGCCATGGAAGATCGGGACCGCATCGCTGAGCTATTGAATGGTGCGGACATGGTGTTCATTACGGCCGGTATGGGGGGGGGGACAGGCACTGGTGGTGCGCCAGTGGTTGCTCAAGTTGCCAAAGAACTAGGTATTTTGACTGTTGCTGTTGTTACCCGTCCCTTCCCATTTGAAGGGCCGAAACGAATGCGTGCCGCTGAAGAAGGCATGAAAGAGCTTTCTGAGCATGTGGATTCGTTAATTACTATTCCAAACGAAAAACTGCTCTCTGTGCTAGGTAAAAACGCAACGTTGCTAACGGCATTTAGTGCTGCCAACGACGTGTTGCTTGGCGCGGTTCAAGGCATCGCAGAGCTTATTACTAGCCCGGGCATTATCAACGTTGACTTTGCTGATGTTCGCACCGTTATGTCAGAAATGGGCATGGCGATGATGGGGACTGGTGGGGCAACTGGCGAAAATCGTGCGCGTGAAGCCGCGGAGAAAGCCATTCGAAGCCCGTTGCTTGAAGATATTGATCTACACGGCGCTCGCGGTATTTTGGTCAATATTACAGCGGGTCCTGATTTGTCGATTGGTGAATTTAATGATGTAGGTGCCACTGTTCAAGAGTTTGCCTCTCAGGAAGCAACTATTGTGGTGGGTACCTCAATCGACATGGAAATGTCTGATGAGCTGCGTGTGACGGTAGTTGCTGCTGGTTTAGATGGCAATAAAGCGAAAGTTGCCTCCCGTGAGCCGGCGCGCAGATCCGCTGCTGATGCATCTGCTGATTATCGTAAGTTGCAGCAGCCCACTGTCATGCGTCAGCAAGCCTCGGCGCGAGCTGAAGCATCTGATCCAGCTGCTAAACCCCGTCCAGAAAAACGCCGCACGCCGGATGCGGATGATTATTTGGATATCCCCGCGTTTTTACGCCGTCAAGCAGATTAATCACATCATTGGGTTCAGTGAAACAGCAAACAAGAGTTTTAATGGTTAAAACGCTTGTTTGCTGTTAAAGTGAACACTGTTTCTTAATTTTCTTCCCTTGGCGGTATTTGTTGGCAACGTTGCCGGTAACCGCCGTCATTAGAGTTCGACCGCTGCCCATGATCAGACAACGCACATTACAAAACGTCATTCGCGCTACCGGAGTGGGTCTGCACTCTGGCAAAAAAATTCATTTAGCTTTGCGCCCTGCGCCGGTTAACACTGGAATCGTGTTTGTTCGAACCGATTTAGAGCCTATTGTACAAGTGCCTGCACGTGCTGAATTGGTCGAAGATACGACATTATGCACCGCGCTTTCTTACAATGGCGTGAAGGTGGCGACGGTAGAACACTTGATGTCGGCATTTGCTGGGCTGGGAATTGATAATGCCTACGTTGATGTAAGTGCGCCTGAAGTGCCTATTATGGACGGCAGTGCTAGCCCTTTTGTATTCTTAATTCAGTCAGCGGGCATTTTAGAACAAGAAGCACCTAAGAAATTTATTCGCATCAAGCGCCGTATTAGCGTCAGTGATGGTGATAAAGAAGCTGTTTTTTTACCGCATCAAGGATTTAAAGTTTCGTTTGTTATTGATTTTGACCATCCGGTATTTGAACAGCAAAAACAGACTGCCCTGATAGACTTTTCAACGACGTCGTTTGTTAAAGAGGTTTCTCGTGCACGTACCTTTGGGTTTATGCGCGATCTAGAATTTTTACGGTCTAATAACCTGGCGCTTGGTGGTAGTTTAGATAACGCTATTGTTGTGGACGATTACCGTATCGTAAACGAAGGCGGTTTACGCTATGACGATGAGTTCGTTAAGCATAAAGTGCTGGATGCTATCGGTGATCTCTACCAGCTAGGCTTTAGCCTAATTGGTGAGTTTCGTGGCGTTAAATCCGGTCACGCGCTGAATAATCAACTATGTC
Organism: Vreelandella neptunia; assembly: GCF_000712975.1. Classification (GTDB taxonomy): domain Bacteria; phylum Pseudomonadota; class Gammaproteobacteria; order Pseudomonadales; family Halomonadaceae; genus Vreelandella; species Vreelandella qaidamensis. Next base: position 380,597 of record NZ_JHQL01000003.1, read on the forward strand.
GCGAGCTACTGGCACAACCAGATGCATACGAAATAGTCACATTTGAAGAAGAAAAAGCCGTGGCGCCTATTTCATACTCGGCACCAGCAATGGCATAAGAAAAGCACCAAACAAATTGATTGCATGCCCCGGTTCCCGCCGTTACAAAACACCGCCTTGGCGGTGTTTTGTGCTTTTTGAGGCTTAGCTTGGGTGTTTTTTCTCTAGTTGTGGTCTGGATGTTTAGGTGCATGAGCAGCTAGACGCTCTAATGCCCTTTTTAGTGAGGGGTTGTCGGTATCTTTCGCACAGTCTGATACTGCTTTGCCTGCGCTTTCAGAGAGTGTGCGGTTGTAGCGTTTGGGCCTCTCAATCGGCCGGATAGGACGCACCTTAAGGGTAAAGCCAGTGACACTTTCAAATCCTGGTAACTGGTGCAATAGAACCAGCAGACGAGGTTGTTCATAGCGTAACCATGTCAACCAGCTTGCTTGGCCGCTAATTAGCGTCAAGCGTCCGTTTTGAAAGCCGCCGACGAAGATATGCTCTCGCATTGAATCAGGAAGGTGGGCGCGTAAATGACGTTGGGCCTGATCAATTAAGCGGGACTGTCGCATAAGCTGGCCCATGCTGCCAGACTTGGTCAGCAGTTGGGTAATGGGCTGTGCGCGAGATCGCTTAACCTTTATACTCATCAACTTGATTCCTAGAACGTTATTGGTTGCGTCACACTGACGGTTGCCACTAGCGTCTTATATTGTCTTTTCATTGGTAGAGCCTAACACGCTCAGGAGCCAGCCCACAGTATGTCATCAACGCCAGATGTTTTGTCTGCTTCGCCGCGGCGGCAACGCCGAAACGGCTTAGCGCGTTGGTGGCTGGCAGGCCTCTTAGTGAGCTGTTTATTACCTGCTAGTTTACATCCTTCCGAGACATTGCGTAGCGGTGAGCGTGGTGTGATTATCTGTTTTTGGGTGCCGGCGATGCTGCGCGCCCAATCAAAATGGATAGCTAAAAAACGGTGTGCGCTGTGCCGTTGGATAGGCGAGCAAAGGTATTTTTATTCCTCTGTCATCAAGCACTCTGCCTACTGTTTTTCTCATCTTCCACATCGATTGGTTGCTGCAATTGATGTGTTGACTCCACGTGGCCCGCCAGTTTTTCTTTCTGTTCGCTAATTTACCTTTATTTGCCTTATATAAAAGGGCGCCCCTCTAGGGGCCGCTCGTAAAGATTTGGAACTTTCATGATTAATAATTTGTTACGTAAAGTCGTTGGCTCTAAAAATGATCGCGATGTTAAACGCATGCAAAAAAGCGTACTCAGCATTAACGTTTTAGAACAAGCGCTTGAAGGACTAAACGATGCTGAGTTACAGGCAAAGACTGGGCTACTGCGAGAGAAATTAGCAGAAGGCGCGTCGATTGATAGCTTGTTGCCTGAAGCATTTGCCGTGGTGCGCGAGGCCAGTAAGCGGATAATGAACATGCGCCACTTTGATGTTCAGATGGTCGGTGGAATGACGCTGCATCGTGGACGCATTGCTGAAATGAAAACGGGGGAAGGTAAAACCCTGGTGGCAACACTTGCCGTATATTTAAATGCGTTGCCAGGTAAAGGCGTGCACGTTGTCACCGTTAACGACTATCTTGCTCGCCGCGATGCCGAGTGGATGCGGCCTTTATATGAGTTTCTTGGATTATCGGTAGGCGTTATTTTTGCTGGACAAACTGGCGAAGAGAAGCGTCATGCCTATCAGTGTGATATCACGTACGGCACCAATAACGAGTTTGGTTTTGATTATTTGCGTGACAATATGGCGTTCTCGCTTGAGGATAAAGTGCAGCGTGGCCTGCATTATGCCATCGTCGATGAAGTCGACTCTATCTTAATTGATGAGGCTCGTACGCCGTTAATTATCTCGGGCGCAGTAGATGAAAATACTGATTTATACGGCATTGTGAATCGTCTAGCTCAGCAGTTAGAAGAGGGCGAGGCTTCTGAGGACAGTGATGCACCCGTCACGGGAGACTTTCTGCTTGATGAAAAACAAAAGCAGGTAGAGCTTACCGAGCAGGGGCATAACAAAGTTGAAGAGCTGATGCGTGCCGAAGGCCTATTGGGTGAAGGCGAATCGCTTTATGCTGCACAAAATCTAAACTTGCTTCAGCATATGCACTCCGCGCTGCGTGCACGGCACCTTTATCATTTAGACGTTGACTACATCGTGTCTGAAGGCCAGGTGGTTATCGTTGATGAACATACTGGTCGTACTATGCCGGGGCGTCGTTGGTCAGAAGGCTTGCACCAAGCGGTTGAGGCGAAAGAGGGCGTCACTGTTCAGCGAGAAAGTCAGACGCTGGCATCCACTACATTCCAAAACTACTTCCGTCTGTATGAAAAACTCGCTGGTATGACCGGCACTGCCGATACTGAAGCATTCGAATTCCGGCAAATTTATGGCCTGGATGTGGTCGTTATTCCAACGAACCGTCCGCTTGCTCGTAAAGACCTGAATGATTTGGTCTATCTCAGTGCGGAAGAAAAGTACGAAGCGATTATTAAAGATGTGAAAACTGAAACTGAAGCAGGGCGTCCTGTTTTGGTGGGTACGGCGTCAATTGAAACGTCAGAATACCTAGCTCGCCTTATGCGCGAGGCTGGCCTGACATTTAATGTGTTGAATGCAAAACAGCACCAGAGCGAAGCGGAAATTATCGCTCAAGCAGGTCGTCCTGGTGCCATTACTATCGCAACGAATATGGCAGGTCGTGGTACCGATATTGTTCTGGGGGGCAACTGGGAAGCGGAAGCGGCTAAACTGCAAAATCCCACTCAAGAGCAGATTGATGCACTAAAGGCAGAATGGCAGAAGCGTCATGATGGTGTTTTAGAAGCGGGTGGCTTACATGTTGTTGGTTCTGAGCGCCATGAGTCGCGTCGTATTGACAATCAGCTGCGTGGCCGCGCAGGCCGTCAAGGTGACCCAGGCTCTACACGTTTCTTCCTCTCGTTAGAAGATAGCTTGATGCGCCTGTTTGGTTCTGATCGGGTGAAACGCTTGATGTTGGCTCTCGGTCTAGAGCGAGGCGAGGCGATTGAGCACAAGATGGTTTCTAATGCGGTTGAGCGTGCCCAGAAAAAAGTAGAGGGGCGCAACTTTGATATCCGTAAACAGCTGCTGGAATACGACGATGTCGCTAACGATCAGCGTCGCGTTATCTATGAGCAACGAAATGAAATTCTTTCTGCTGATGAGGTTTCCGAGGCTGTTATTGGTATTCGTGAAGAAGTTATGGAAGATACCATTAGCGATTTCGTGCCGCCTCAGAGCCTTGCTGAGCAGTGGGATCTACCAGGATTAGAAGCGCATCTTAAAACTGAATTTAATCTTGAGGCTCCTGTTACACAGTGGGCGGCAGAGGATGAGCGTTTTAGTGAAGAGAAGTTGCGTGAGCGTCTACAAGCGATGCACCGCGATGCTTACCAAGCCAAAGTTGAAGCTGCTGGAGCTGCGTTAATTCGTCGTTTTGAGAAACAGGTAATGCTGCAAGTTTTGGATACTCGCTGGAAAGAGCATCTGCAGTCGATGGACCACCTGCGTCGTGGCATTCATTTACGTGGCTACGCCCAGAAGAATCCTAAGCAAGAATACAAGCGTGAGTCCTTCGAGCTATTCCAGCACTTGCTAACCAACATCAAAGCTGACGTTACGCGTATTCTAAGTCACGTGCAGGTTCGCCAGCCAGAAGAGGTTGATGCACTAGAACAGAAGCGTCGTGAAGAGTCAGTGCGTGAGCGCTCGATGGCTGCTAGCCGTCATGATGATCCTAATGCCCAGCAGGAAGAAGTGTCACAAGAAGCGCCAGGGGCTGATGGCCGTCCGTTGCGTCGTGAAGGGCCAAAAGTAGGGCGCAATGATCCGTGCTCATGTGGGTCGGGTAAAAAATATAAGCAGTGCTGTGGGAAACTGAGCTAATCACGCGTGGCGAAAGCGAATATAAAGGAGAAAAACATGGCGGTGGGTAATGTTCCCTTTCCAGACTTGCCACCCCTTAAGGGGGTGCGTCTGGGCAGTGCAATGGCAGGGATTAAGAAGCCAGATCGCCGTGATGTCGTGGTGATTGAACTGCCTAAAACGGCAACAGTAGCAGGTGTTTTTACACAGAACGCATTTTGTGCTGCTCCTGTAGTCGTAGCGAAAGCGCATCTGGAAGCGTGCGCAAACGCAGGGCATGCGCCTCGTTACTGGTTAATTAACACAGGCAATGCTAATGCAGGTACTGGCGCATCAGGCCTGCAGGATGCTTATGCCAGCTGTGAAGCGCTTGCTGAGCAAACGAATGTTGATAAAAGTCAGGTTATACCGTTTTCAACGGGTGTGATTGGCGAGTCTCTGCCTATGGCGCGGCTGCTTGCAGGTATACCGAATGCGCTGAGCTCCATGGCAGATGATAGCCTCGCTTGGCAACAGGCAGGCGAAGGAATTCTGACGACTGACACTCGGGCCAAAGGGGCTACCGTAACTGTTTCAATCGGTGACCAGCAGGTGACGATCAACGGCATAACCAAGGGGTCTGGCATGATTAAGCCCAATATGGCTACCATGTTGGGTTTCGTGGTGACGGATGCAGCGATTGAGCAGACGTTATTAGCGAGCTTGCTACGTGAAACGGTGGATCGCTCTTTTAATTGCATCACTGTTGACAGCGATACATCAACTAACGATGCATGCATGCTAGCAGCGACTGGCACTGGCGCTCGTGTTGAAAGTGAAGAGCAGATAGCCGTTTTCCGTAATGCGCTCCAGCGTGTCATGACTGAACTCGCTCAAGCGATTATTCGTGATGGTGAAGGAGCGACTAAGTTTGTGACGCTCCAGGTGAATGAAGCGTCTACTCGGCAAGAAGCGTTGGATGTTGCCTTTACCGTGGCCCATTCGCCATTGGTGAAAACTGCTCTCTACGCCTCTGATGCTAACTGGGGGCGTATTCTAGCTGCCGTAGGACGCGCGCCAGTGGAAGCGTTCGATGTCAATAAGGTGGTCATTGACTTGGGTGACGTGCGCTTGGTTGAAAAAGGTGGCCGAGCAGCCAGTTATACCGAAGCCGCGGGCAGTGCGGTCATGGCGAAAGAAGAGATCATCATTCGCATTAACTTGGGTCGTGGGGAAGAGTGCGCCACTGTGTGGACCTCGGATCTATCTCATGGCTATGTGACTATCAACGCGGATTACCGTAGCTGAAAGCGCTGGAAAGTAGCTGAAAAGCGCTGGAAAGTAGCTGAAAACAGTTGCAGTGACGTGCTAACGCAGCGAGATAGCGCCGTCTTCGTTTAAGGCGGCGCGCACAAAGTGGGTAAAGACGTAATGAGTGTAATGGTAAAACGACGGGTTCATGTTGCGGCGGCTGCAATGATCAGCGCCGATCAAAAGCGAGTGCTGATTGCACGTCGGCCCTCTAATGTCGATCAAGGCGGCCTCTGGGAGTTTCCCGGTGGCAAGCTGGCACCTTATGAAACAGGGCTTGAAGGTCTCAAACGCGAACTGCATGAAGAGCTAGGCGTTGAGATTGTACGTGCCCGGCCGCTTATCCGCGTCCATCATGAGTATCCTGATAAGCATATTCTTCTGGATGTTTGGCAAGTGCAAGAGTTTGCAGGTGAGCCGTTTGGCCGTGAAGGGCAGGCTGTACGTTGGGTGCCCATGGAAGAGTTGGCAAATTATCCTTTCCCTGCCGCTAACTTGCCTATTTTGCGTGCAGTGATGTTGCCCACTGACTACCTGATTACCGGTGAAGAATCCGATGAAGAGCGTTTTGATAGCCTGCTAGAAAGAGCATTACATGAAGACGGCGTAAGGTTAGTACAGCTGCGGGCGAAAAATCTTAATGAAGCGGCTTATGTCGCCCGTGCTGAGCGTGCTCTGCGCCTTTGTCGTCAGTACGATGCAAGGCTTCTATTGAACGGTGAGCCTGCGTTGCTTGATAGGATTGATGCTGACGGTATCCATTTGACGAGCGCGCGGTTAATGAGCCTTGAGCGTCGCCCGATCGCTGAAAATAAATGGCTATCAGCATCAACTCATGATCAAACGCAGCTTTCCCAGGCAGCAGTTTTAGGTTGTGACTTTGTGACGCTTTCGCCATTACGCACCACGCCTTCTCATCCAGAAGTAGCGCCGCTAGGCTGGCATGACTTTCAACAGCTAGTGGAACGTGCGGGTATGCCGGTATATGCATTGGGGGGTATGACACGCTTTGATGCTAGCCATGCACGCGCCGTTGGCGCCCAGGGAATTGCGTCTATTCGTGATTTTTGGAAATAAAGCCAACTGCCACATGCAGGTGTTTTAATGACTGCGCCTGCTCTCTATGAGAGCAGGCGTCCATGTTATTATCATCTGAGGTTTTTATCAGGCGAGGGGTTTATCAGGTAAAGTTTTTATCAGGTTAGGTTTTTATCAGGTTAGGTTTATTAGCCAACTGGCTGGTTATCAATCGCGATAGCGGCGGGTTAAATCACCGTAAGCATCAATGCGGCGGTCGCGTAAATATGGCCAAATGCGCCGAGTGTTCTCGCTACGAGCCATGTCTATCTTGACTACTAATTGCTGCGACTCCTCTCCTGCATGCGCTAGCATTTCACCTTGTGGGCCGCATACGAAGCTTCCACCCCAGAACGTAATGCCGTCACCAACGCCAGAGTGGTCGGGTTCAAAGCCCACACGGTTAGCGACCATTACGGGTAACCCGTTAGCAACGCCATGGGAGCGCTGTATAATAGTCCAGGCATCTTTCTGACGCGCTTTTTCAGCGTCATCATCATTTGGGTCCCAGCCAATGGCGGTGGGGTAGAGAAGTAGCTCTGCACCACTTAGTGCCATTAACCGTGCTGCTTCTGGATACCATTGATCCCAGCAAACCAAGACCCCTAGACGCCCAACAGAGGTGTCAATGGGCGTGAAGCCTTGGCCGCGATCGTCATCAGCATCGCCAGGGGTAAAGTAAAACTTTTCGTAAAAGGCTGGATCATCAGGAATGTGCATTTTACGGTACTGCCCAACACGTCCTTTTGCGCGGTCATAAACGACGGCTGTATTGTGGTAAAGCCCCGCTGCACGCTTTTCAAATAGTGACCCTACCAGCACGATATCCAACTCTTTAGCCAGTTCGGCTAGGCGTTGCCCAGTAGGGCCGTCTAGTGGTTCAGCTAAATCAAACAGTGCAGGGTCTTCGTACTGGCAAAAGTAATGAGTGGCATGCAACTCCTGAAGCAACACTAATTGTGCCCCTTGGCTAACGGCTGAGCGTATGCCAGCTTCGCTGGCAGCAAGACTACGTGCTTTATCTGGCCACGCTGACTGTTGAACAACACCGACGATTAAGCTGTTAGGCATGATGGCTCCTTAGGAGTGACTAAGTGCAGGGACAAGAGTGCCTCTTGGTAGCTGCATGGTTAAACAGTGGAGGCTGCCATGCTGGCGAATGACGCTAACACACTCAATTGGAATCATCGTGTGTTCTGGGAAGGCAACACTCAATGCTTGCAGTGCGATCAGATCGGCAGGATCGCCGTAAGTGGGCACCAGTACGGCATGATTGATAATTAAAAAATTTGCGTAGGTAGCAGGAAGGCGATGACCATCGTCAGGATCAAAGCAGGCCTGAGGCCATGGCAAAGCAATTAATTGGTAGGGTTCGCCGTTGCGCTGGCGAAACGCCATCAGTTCTTGCTCCATCGCATTTAATGCTGGGTAGTGAGGGTCGGTGGGGTCGTCGCAGCGGACATAAGCAATGGTCGAGGCGTTGCAAAAGCGTGCGAGCGTATCAACATGGCTGTCGGTATCGTCACCTTCAAGATGCCCGTTTGCTAGCCATAGGAATCGGTCGACACCGAAATCTTTCGCTAATTGAGCTTCAACATCTGTGCGTGATAGTGACGAATTGCGATTTGGGTTCAGCAGGCAGGCCTCGGTGGTTAGCAGCGTGCCCTCACCGTCGGTTTCAATTGCACCGCCTTCTAGTACCATATTCCGTGTAGTGACAGGGCAGGCCCACACGCCTATATCGTCCAGCCATTGAGTAAGCCGATTGTCATGCTCGGCAGGGAATTTACCGCCCCAGCCAGTGAACGTGTAATCCAGTATGAGCGGCTGCAGAGCTTCGTCTACCACGGTGATCGGCCCATGGTCCCTAGCCCAAGTGTCATCTGTGGGCGCGACAATGAGCATCAGTTGTGATTGAGGAATGCCATAGGCGTCAAACGTCGCAGCCAAGCGGCGCTGGGTGGCAACATCAGGAACGCTGATCAGCACGCGCTGATAGCGTGTCGTGGCTATCACGATACGCTCAAGTGTTGCCTCGATACGCGATAACAACGATGCCCAGTCGCCATCTGGGCGCGGCCAAGTCAGTTGCAAGCCGTCTTGGGGATACCACTCAGGCAATAAACGGTAAGTTTTGTTAGCCAACGTCACAGATGCTCTTAATAGTCGAAAAAATGCTTGCCCTAGAGGTTATCTCCGAAGACAAGGAGAACGGGCGCAATTTAGGGGCTTGTTTACTAACATGCAAGCGTTACCGTACTTGAGGGAACGGCAAGTGGTCCTGTTACTCTAACCCTGCGTTCTTACATGCACCCATGCTAAAAAAACCGTACCATGGACGCTTATTACTAAGGAATGATGCCATGCTTGATCGTTTGCCTTTTCTGGTGGGGCTGCGCTACGTGCGCGCTAAACGCCGGAACCACTTTATTTCGTTTATTTCGCTAACTTCAATGTTGGGATTAATGCTTGGCGTGGCTGTGCTAATCCTTGTGCTGTCGGTCATGAATGGTTTTGATCATGAGCTCCGTACCCGTATCTTGGGGATGGTGCCTCACACTAAAATTGAGTCGCAAGAAGGATTAGTCGAGTGGCAAGCGTTAGCAGAAAGGCTCGTTGAGCGAGAGCGGGTCATTGGCGCAGCACCTTATGTTGAACAGCAAGGTATGTTTTCAGCGGGCGGTAGAAACCAGGGGGCTATGGTGAATGGCATCCATCCGGACTGGGAAGACCAAGTGTCGATTATTGGAAAGCATATGCGCGAAGGTGAGCTTTCCGATCTAGTGCCTGGCGAGTGGAACGTAGTTTTGGGATCTATGTTGGCACGTCGCTTGGGCGTAGGGGTAGGAGACCGAGTTACGCTACTTGTTCCGGAGGCATCGATTACCCCCGCTGGGGTTTTTCCAAGGCTAAAACGGTTTACCGTTAGCGGTATCTTTAGCGTAGGCGCTGATTTAGATGCCAATTTGGCTTATGCCAATATTGAGGATATGCAAACCTTAGCGCGTCTGGGCGATGCGGTGGGTGGTCTGAGGCTGGAGCTGGATGACCTGTTTGTATCTGGCAGTGAAACTCAAGCGATTGTTAACGAACTGGGCTCAGGTTACCGCGGTACGGATTGGACCTTTTCCCACGGCAGTCTTTTCCAAGCAATTCAAATGGAAAAGCGCATGATAGCACTGCTACTTACCGTCATTATTGCTGTCGCTGCGTTTAATATTGTGTCTACGTTAGTAATGGTGGTTACCGATAAGCGAGCGGATATCGCCATTTTACGAACCATAGGTGCTACCCCGCGTTCAATTATGGGGATTTTCATTGTTCAGGGGCTGACTATCGGACTGATTGGTATTGCGATCGGCGTTACGGCAGGGGTTATCTTAGCGCTTACTATCTCAGATTTAATTGGCTGGTTTGAAACAGCTTTCGGTATTCAATTTTTAGATGCTGGGGTTTACTTTATTAGCGACCTGCCCTCTAAGCTGCAGTGGGGCGATGTACGCGATATCGTTATCGCTGCCTTTGGTCTGACCTTCCTCTCGACGCTTTATCCCGCTTGGCGGGCCGCTCGGGTTCAGCCTGCCGACGTACTGCGTTATGAATAAGGACGCAATGATGACCTCAAGTACACCGCACACAGCAGCGATTATGCTGGAATGTAACAGCCTGACAAGGATTTACGACGAAGGTCCTCAAGATCTTACCGTATTAGATCAGCTTGAGCTTAAGGTGCATGCAGGAGAGCGTGTTGCCATTGTGGGCAGCTCTGGTTCGGGTAAAACAACGCTGTTAAACCTGTTGGGAGGTCTTGATCGTCCTAGCGCAGGTAGCGTAGTGATTGCTGGCGAGCCGCTTTCGGGTCTTAATGACGCGGCGCTCGGTCGTTTTCGGAATCGCTATATTGGCTTTGTTTATCAATTTCATCACTTGCTAGCTGAGTTCACCGCAGTTGAGAATGCTGCGCTGCCGCTCATTATTCGCGGCCAATCTAAAAAAGTGGCGGAGCAGCGCGCAATGCAGTTGCTTGAACGGGTGGGCATGAAGACGCGGGCGGATCACAAACCTGGCGAGCTTTCGGGTGGGGAGCGTCAGCGAGTGGCTATTGCTCGTGCGCTAGTGACCGACCCCAGTCTTGTGCTGATGGACGAGCCAACCGGGAACCTAGATCAAACTACCGCAGCAACTATATTAGCACTTATGGATGAACTGGCTAAAGAGAGCGCTTGCGCGTTTGTTATTGTTACCCATGATGTCAGCTTGGCTGCTCATCAAGATCGAGTGTTGAAATTGGATGGCGGGCAGTTAATTGAGCAGCAAAATGCCTAATAGCTTGTGAGGTTAGTCATCGAATTCTGACTCAATGCGCGCTCGGCGCTGCCGCCTTTTTAGGCGGCGGCGCTTCCAGTGATGAGAAACATGCCAGCGCCAAATTAGCCGTATGACAATATTGGCGATAATCGCTAGTAAAACGGCAGAAATTAGCGAGCCAAGCATCAGCGGCGGCATAATGTCGTGCATTTGCTCTGCAATCCAGCGCGTTGAGATGCGCGATGGAGCCTCTCTAACGGGGGCTTCTAAAAGAAATGTGCCAATACGGTAATTAAAATAAAAAATAACCGGCATGGTGAGTGGGTTCGTGATCCACACTAGACCTACCGATAGAGCTAAGTTGCAACGGGTAAACCTAGCCCCCAATGCTGCAACTACCATTTGAAACGGTATAGGCAGCATGGCGCAAAAAAGCCCCACGCTAAACGCATTTGCAACGCTTCGACGTGTTAAAAGCCATAGCCCAGGATCTGCAATTAATGGCGCGATAAAGCGTAGAGAACGCTGACGCCTTAATGTATCGGGTTTTGGCATGTAGCGCTGCAGGAAACGGCGCGGCATGTCAGGTACTCTTTTAATAGGTGCCTCCTATTATCCATATAGCAGTGTGCTTCGGCTACGCGTGGCTTTGAATGATCTTGTTCCAAGGAGGGAATATGCACATAGGCGTTGCACTACCCGCTGCATTGGCAGGTTTCATGGGTGCGCTATTGGCATGGATAAGCGGCCCAGATGCACGCTTGCAAGCACTGCTGGCAGGTATATTTGTGGCCGTGCTTTTCTTGGTGGTGTATAGGCGTAATCTGCTGATTTTTTTGGTTATTTTGAGCTGGGTTTTTATCAGTGTGCAGCATGAGTGGGGGCGTCGGTTGCCAAGCGGGCTCAGTGGTGAAGATGTCATTATTCAGGCCCAGATAGTAAACGTTCAAGCGGAAAACGGGTCGTCGCGATTACGCCTATCTATTGAATCCTGTCACTCTCCTGAGCATCTTCCTAGCTGTAGCGCTCTACGCAGTGTGAGAGTAAGTGCTTACGATGATCAACGCTACCTCTTGGGAGAGCGCTGGCAAATGACGTTGCGGCTTCGCCCTCCCAGTGGCTTTTCTAATCCCAATACGTTTAATTTTCAACAGTGGCTATGGCGAGAAGGGGTACACGCAACGGGCTATGTGCGCCAAGAGCCGAAGCCTGAACGTTTGTCGGAGGCTGCGCCGACAATTCGCCAATCGGCTATTGAAAGGCTGGCTAGTCAACCGTTGCAAGAGCAAACTCGGCGCTGGCTTGCGGCGCTAACGCTGGGTGATAGTGAGCAATTGACCCAGGATGATTGGACCTTGCTCAATGCAACGGGTACGACGCATTTAGTGGTTATCTCTGGTTTACACGTCGGGCTTGTTGCTTCGTTTGTGCTGCTATTAGCTCGCTTTATTGCCAGGTTGGTAACGCCAACCCATTGGCGTCTACGAGCTTGGCCATGGTGGTTAGCAGGAGTGGCGGCGGTGGGTTACGCCATATTAGCTGGGCTGGCCCCTCCTGCCATGCGGGCCATGATTATGACGCTGTTAGGCTTGTGGGTGCTAAGCGGTCGTCATGCACCTGGCCCATGGCAAGCTTGGTGGCTTGCGCTTGGCATCGTAATCGTCGTTGACCCACTTGCATTATGGCGACCTGGACTGTGGCTATCGTTTATTGCGGTAGCCTGGTTGATTGTAATTTGGCAAGGCCGTCCCCGCCCCCAAGGGGTGAAAGGCTGGTGCTGGGCGCTACTTCGTTCCCAACTACTCATTGCACCGCTAATGGCGGCAGCAGTGTTAGTGGCGTTTGAGAGAGTTGCCCCTGCGGCCCCTTTGATTAATCTTTTTGCTGTCCCTTGGGTCAGTTCCGTTATGGTGCCCAGTGCATTATTGGGATGGGTATTGTCACCACTGCCCGGGATAGGGTTATTTATGTGGTGGTGTTTTGAGCAGGCGTTACAAGTTTTTCACTATTTATTAGTTGTTACCGTGCATTGGGCGCCGCTTTTGCAGCCGCCGTCAATGATGGTGTACCCGCTGGTAGGTATATTGGTACTGATGTCGCTATGCTGGGCATTTCCCACTGTCCCAGGTTGGCTGCGATTCAGCGTACCATTGCTACTGCTAAGCTTCCCTTGGTGGCCAGCAGATGCACAGCTTAATCCGGGCGAGGTACGTGTCGTGATTTATGACGTTGGCCAAGGTCAACTGATCGAGTTGCGTAGTACTAACTATCGCTTGCTTTATGACACCGGGCCACGTTTTCGCAGTGGTTTTATGCCACTGCAAACCTTGTGGCCCCCAGGCCAATCGTTTGATCGTGTTATCGTAAGTCATGCCGATACCGATCATGCTGGGGGTGTCAGTGCGCTTTTAAAAGACCATCAAGTGACGCTATGGTCGACTCCACGAGGCGAGTCACTGCCCGTTGCCAGTACACAATGTGTTCAAGGGCAGCAGTGGCGACGCGATGGCATTCACTATCAGATATTATGGCCCCCAGCGGGGGATAACGCGCTCTCCTCAAATGATCGATCTTGTGTGCTGCAGGTAAGCGCGGGAGAACAACGTTTGCTTATCACGGGAGATGTAGGCAAGGACGTTGAAAGAAGAATATTAGCAAAAGTTATTACGCCGATTAACGTGTTAGTGGCTGGGCATCATGGAAGCAATACAAGTTCGGGAATCCAATTTTTGCAGGTCAGCCGTCCTCAACATGTTATTTTTAGTGCTGGAAAAGACAACCCCTTTAATCATCCAGTTGATGCGGTAGTCCGCCGCTTTCGCCAACAGCAGAGCTGTTTATGGAGCACTGCCCAGGATGGGGCGCTTGAATTTAGCCTTATGGCTACCCAGCCCATTCAGGTCATTCCCATGCGAAAACTACCGGGTGCTCGTAAGCGGTGTTGATGCGCGTCACCATAAGGTAGAATCCTGGCAACTGCACACTATGGCCAGGAGCGCGTGTGACTGATTCAGGTTGGGTTCTCTATAAACGATTGTTAACTTACGTAAAGCCCCACTGGCGCGCATTTGCGTTAGCGATAGTGGGCTTCGTCATTTATGCCGCTTCCAGTACGGCATTAGCTGAAATGATGAAACGACTGATTGATGGTATTCAAAATCCTGATGCTACTTTTCGGCTACTGCTCCCACTATTTGTGGTGATTATGTTTGCATCGCGCGGGGTAGGGACATTTTTAAGCACTTATTTTATGTCTTATGTCGGACGCTATGTGATTCATACTTTACGCTGTGATGTTTTTGCGCACTTACTGCATTTGCCAGGGCGATTTTTTGATCATCACTCTAGCGGTCATTTGGTATCTCGGGTTACCTATCATGTAGAACAGGTGGCAGGCGCTGCCACGAAAGCTGTCACTATTATTTTGCGTGAAGGCTTATTCGTTATTGGGTTGATTGGTTATCTCTTCTGGACAAACTGGATGCTAACGCTGTTATTTTTAGGCGTAACGCCGGTGATCGCTGGAGTAGTGGGCTATGTCAGCAAACGGTTTAGACGAATCTCTAAGCGTATTCAACACTCCATGGGAGATGTTACCCATGTCGCTTCTGAAGCGCTCTCTGGCTACCGTGTCGTGCGCACGCATGGGGCTGAAGCGTATGAAAAACAGCGTTTTGAGCGAGTAAGTGAAGAAAATCGTCGCCAAAGTATGAAAGAGGCGATGACGCGTGCCGTAAGCTCACCAGTAATTTTAATGCTGGTCGCGATTTCGATGGCGATTTTGGTTTGGTTAGCGATGGCACCTGCACTGATGGAAAACATGACGCCGGGTGAGTTTGTAGCCTTTATTACAGCGGCTGCACTAATGATCAAACCCGTGCGTCAGCTCACTGAAGTGAACAGTGAGATTCAAAAAGGCATCGCGGCGGCGGCTGAGCTATTTGGCCTACTTGATATGACCCCTGAACAGGATGAAGGTAAAAAAATTCCTCAACAGCTAACGGGTAGCGTAGTGATCGATAATGTTAGTTTTCGCTACGCTGACGATCAGCCTAACGTACTACGTGATATTAACATTAGCGTCGCCCCAGGCGAGTTAGTGGCAATTGTTGGCCGCTCAGGCAGCGGTAAGTCGACATTGGTCAGCCTGTTGCCGCGTTTTTATCGGCCTAGCGAAGGACGTATTTTGATTGATGGGGTAAATGTTGATGAATATGCGCTGGGTCCATTGCGTCAGCATATTGCATTGGTATCGCAACAAGTCACGCTATTCAATGCCACCATTGCAGATAACATTGGCTATGGCGTAACCAACCCAGATCCAGCCGCTATTGAAGCCGCTGCTCAGGCGGCTTATGCCAGTGAGTTTATTGAGAAGCTGCCCCAGGGCTATGCCACGGTAGTGGGTGAAAATGGCGTGATGCTTTCGGGTGGCCAGCGTCAGCGCTTGGCCATCGCGCGGGCGATTTTTAAAGATGCGCCTATTCTTATTTTGGACGAGGCGACATCAGCACTGGATACCGAATCCGAGCGCTATATACAAAAAGCGCTAGAGCATGTGTGTAAAGGCCGAACAACGCTGGTCATTGCCCACCGCCTATCCACGATTGAACGAGCTGACCGTATTTTGGTCATGGACCAAGGGCGTATTATTGAGCAGGGGACCCACCAAGCGCTATTAGAAGCCGGAGGCGCTTACGCGGCACTGCATCAACTTCAGTTCCAGGATAATGAATGAGTGTTGAGCAACGCTGGCTCAAAGCGGCCTATCATGGAAGCCGTTGGCTAACACCGTTATATCCATTGGGTTGTTTATACCGTTATCTTATGATGTGGAGAAACACCCGCTACCACACTGGTAAAAAACCAGTTTTTAAAGCAGGTGTGCCCGTTATTGTGGTGGGTAATATTACCCTTGGTGGAACTGGTAAATCGCCTTTAGTTGCGTGGCTGGTCAACTGGCTGAGGACGCAGGGGTGGTCCCCAGGCATCATTACTCGTGGGTACGGTGGTAAAGCATCGCACTATCCATTAGAAGTAACCGCACTAACCGATCCGGCCCAAAGTGGTGATGAGCCATTAATGCTGGTGCAGCAAACGAGCTGTCCGGTAGTGGCTGACCCGCACCGTGCACGAGGTGTTAAAACCTTGGTTGATAAAGGGTGCGATATTATTGTTAGTGACGATGGATTACAGCATTTGGCGTTAGGACGTGATATTGAATTAGTCGTCATTGATGGGGCGCGGGGACTGGGTAATGGTTGGTGTTTACCCGCTGGGCCGCTGAGAGAATCGCCTAGTAGATTAGCTCAAGTTGATGCTGTGATTATTAATGGTGAGCAGTGTTGCCCCTTGCCAGTTGAAGGAATAGCGATGCAATTAGCGCCGCTAAGTTGGCGTCGAATGCGGGATGGTCAGCGTGTGCCGATCACTCCGCTACCATTTGTGCCACCTGTGAATGCTGTGGCGGGTATTGGCCATCCTGAGCGTTTTTTTAATACGCTGCGCAGTTTGGGTGTGGACGGCGAGATGCGTCCGCTAGCAGATCATCAGCGGTTTGATGACCAGACTTTCCGTTTTAGTCATCAGCGCCCAGTTGTAATGACTGCCAAAGATGCAGTGAAGTGCCAAGCGTTTGCGCCACCCGATAGCTGGGTGCTAGAGGTAGAAGCCTTGCTTCCGCCAGAGTTTGAACACTGGCTGGCAGCTAAATTGTCAGCGCTTTCTAAAAAGGGATACACCGATGGATAAAGAACTATTGGCAATGCTGGTTTGCCCACTTTGCAACGGCAAGCTCAAGTATAACCGTGAAGCCCAAGAGCTTTGCTGCCACTACGACGGTTTGGCGTATCCTATTCAAGAAGGCATTCCTGTGATGCTTCCTGAAGAGGCGCGCACGATGGATGCCGATGAAAAATTGCCTATCTCGCCAGGTCGTACCGGAGAGGCGTAATGTCAGTCGCTCAAACCGAATTTATTGCTGTGGTTCCCGCACGATTTGGCTCAACCCGCTTACCGGGTAAGCCGCTGCTGGATATAGCGGGCGAGCCTATGGTTGCCCATGTCTGGCGCCGGGCTTGTCAAAGCCAAGCAAGCCGTGTTGTGGTGGCCACTGATGATTCACGCATCCGTGAGGCGATGTTGCCCTACGGTGCAGAGGTCGTGATGACGCGCTCGGATCATCCTTCTGGCACCGATCGATTGGCTGAGGTGGCAGAATGCCTTGGGCTAAGCGATGACGCTTTGTTAGTGAACGTGCAAGGAGACGAGCCGCTTATTCCGCCGGTTTTAATTGACCAAGTGGCCATGCGGTTAGCCGAAGACCCAGAAGCAGCCATTGCGACACTTGCTGAGCCCATTGCCGATGTTGAAACGTTATTTAACGCTAACGTCGTCAAAGTGGTTCGCTCCTTACAGGGCCGAGCCCTGTACTTTTCTCGTGCGCCCATTCCGTGGGATCGAGAGCAATTTAAAACACAGCCCGAGCTGTTAGCTACCGATGCTTGGTTGCGTCATATCGGTATATACGCCTACCGTTCCAGTTTTCTTGCTGCTTATCGTGAGCTGGCACCATCGAGTCTTGAGCAGTTGGAGCAATTGGAACAGTTGCGTGCGCTTCAGCATGGCTATGCCATTCAAGTTGCGCTTGCCAGCACTATTAACCCGCCGGGTGTGGATACGCCTGAAGACTTAGTCCGGGTGAGAGCGCTACTAGCGAGTGGAGGTGACAGCGAATGAAGCGTGTACTGTTTGTCTGCCTAGGTAATATTTGCCGTTCGCCAACGGCCGAAGGCGTCTTTTGGCACGCTGTTGAAGAGGCTGGGTTAAATCGTCATATTATCGTTGACTCTTGTGGTGTAGGTAACTGGCATGTTGGAAAAGCGCCAGACACCCGCGCGCAAGTAGCCGCATCAAGGCGTGGTATCGATATTGGTCATTTGCGCGCTCGTCAGCTCAGTGCTGGTGACTTTCTTGAATTTGACTACGTATTAGGCATGGATCGCGACAACCTCAAGGCGATGCAAGCGCTTCAGCCGAGCAATAGTCGTGCCCATGTGGGGCTTTTTTTAGAGTTTGCTGATCTGCCTGAGGCAGAAGTGCCCGACCCTTATTATGGTGGAGACGAGGGTTTTGAACATGTCCTGGATTTAATTGAGGCGGCTTCTGTAGGGCTAATTGCCCATCTGAGAAACGACGGGCTGAGAAATGACAGGTTGTGAAAACACAGGTTGTGAAAACACAGGGTGTGAAAGAAGTGTTAGTGACTTGCTCAGTTGTTGCCAATCGGTCGATTTAACCTCTTTAAATACGCTGCGTTTACCCTGTCAGGCGGAACGGTATGTGGTTCCTAAAACACTAAATGCGCTCCAGTATGTCGTGCGTGAAGCCGTTGATAAACGGTGGCGCATTACCCTCTTGGGAGGTGGCAGTAACGTGCTGCTTCCTACGGCATTGAAAGGCATTGCGATTCGGCCAGGTATACAGCAGTGGTGGCTAGAAAGTCGCGGAGAGTCGGTTGTTGCCTATGTGGGGGCTGGTGTTAATTGGCACTCGTTAGTAATGACGCTAGCGGCTCGTGGCCTGTGGGGTATTGAAAACTTAGCGTTAATACCAGGTGATTGCGGTGCAGCACCAGTGCAAAATATCGGTGCTTATGGTGTTGAGCTTAAAGACGTCATAGAGGGAGTGCAAATAGTAGAACTAGCCTCAGGCAAGGTCCGTTGGTTAAGCACCGATGATTGCCAGTTTGGTTACCGTGATAGCATTTTCAAAAAAGCGCTAGCAGATAAAGTTGTTATTACTCAGTTGGCGCTTCGATTATCAAAAAAACCGCAACCAAGACTAGGTTATGGGGATTTAGCTGCCCGTGTATCGGCCTCATCAAGTTGCTTGGCGGTAGCTCAAGCGGTGTGCGCTATTCGTCGAGAAAAATTGCCGGATCCTAATATGCTCGCGAATGCGGGAAGCTTTTTTAAAAACCCGCTGGTTAGTAGCGAACAGCTATCGCGCTTGTTACAAGCGCATCCTAACATGCCATATTTTCCCCAGGTTGATGGGAAAAGCAAACTGGCAGCGGGGTGGTTAATTGACCAGTGCGGGTTGAAAGGAGCTCGGCAAGGAGCTTTCGGTGTTCACACACAGCAAGCATTGGTGCTTGTGCATTTTGGCGGCGGTGATCGCCCTGAGCTACTGCAGTTTGCTAAGTATATTGTCCGCAAGGTCTATGGCCAATTTGGTGTTGAGTTAGAGCCCGAACCACGCTTAATACAAGCATGAAAAAACCCCGCTTAGCGGGGTTTTTAGTGCAGCACGTGTCTTAAGTGCTAGCGATCACTCATTCGTCGTGTTCTGTGCTTGTTTACGCAGTTCACGAGGATCGTTATGAGCGCGACGACGGCGACGTGGCTTGGGTACTTCGTCTTGTGTAGAAACGGTAGTCACTTGCTGTGCTTCTTCAGGTGTTACTGTTTCGGGAGCTTCTGGTGAAGGCGTTTGAGCCTCTTCTTCATTGTTCGCTAACGTAGGCTGAAGATCGCTTTCTTGATCAGTAGCAGTAATGTCAGCGGCTTCTGGCGCGGTTTTAGTGTCTGAAGCGTTCGTATTGCTCTCCGCGTTATTGTCTGAAGAAGCTTCCGGTTGCTCAGCTGTCTCTGGTGAGCTGGCCTCAGTGCTAGCCGCTACGTCGTGCGAGGGCACCTGACGGTTATCAGTGCTATCGACAGTCTCGTCCTCAGCAACTTTTGGCACTTCTGCCTGTGTGCTAGCGGGTGCTGATGTTTCTTGTGCTGTCTCTTGAGTCACTTGAGGCAACACCGGTTCCTGGCGCACAAGTTCTTGAGGTGTCGGCTGCTGGGGCTTATCAGTCTCTTGTGTAGTTTCTTCATCACGTGAGCTTGTTGATTCGCTATGTGCGGTATCAAACTCCTTCACGTTTGCAGCAGGCTCTTCCTGTGGCTCTACTTCCGTATTAACTGACGAAGGTTCAATATTCTCGACCTCAGACGAGCGGCTGTTAGCCTCTTGAGGCGCTTCTTGAACAGTGGTTTGGTCATCAGTCGGCTGTTGAGGTTTATCCTCAGAGCTTTTCTCTACGCTCGCTTCTGTTGCGGCAGTTTCAGCGTTATCTTCCGTTTTCTGCGGTTGACGACGCTGGCGAGTAGCTTTACGTGCTTTATCTGCCTTTTCAGCAGGGCGCTCAGCCGTTGTTCCATCGGCAACTGTTGTTTCTTCTACAGCTTGGTCAGGCGCTTCAGTCGCTACTTCATCGCTTGGCACCGCTGTTGTGCTGGCCTCATCATGTGAAGAGGGGCTTGCAGGCGCTGCTTCGCTGCTGGGTACTTCAACAGCGGGTGATTCAGCAGAAGGGGCTTCCGCAGAGGTGGCTTCCGCAGAGGTGGCTTCAGCCGCTTCGGCTTGCAGTTTCAGCTGTTCCGCTTCGGCTTGAGGGTTAACGGCCTGTTTACGCGTGCGGTTACGCGGATTATTACGCGTGCGCTTCGGTTTGCCGTCATCTTGTTTGTCGTCCGTTTGTGATGCAGGCTCACGGGTAGTTTCGTTTTTCTGCTTTGCATCACGCGGTTTATCACGACGGCTTTCTGGTTGAGCAGTAGGTTTAGCTGGCTCATCTTTAGGCGATTCTTTGGCCGCTTGATTTGTCTGCTGTTCTTTTTGACGACTGCTCTTCTGGTCGTTGTCTAGGGTCTTGGCATCGTCTTGCTGAGGGTGGCGTCGACGATTACGAGTACGGCTAGGACCGCTGCGTTTGTCGTTAGCGTCGTCGTTATTATCAGTATTACGCGGTTGGCTAGGTTGCTGATTACTCGGCTGCTGCTGGCTGCGTTGCTCGTTTTTGCTAGTGCTTTCGCCACGTTCACGAGCCGGCTTTGGCTTGCTTTCGCTGCGCTGCGTGCGGTTGCTGCCTGTTTTTTCAGGCTGCTTACGGGCAACAGGAGCTTCCTGTTTAGGCTCGCTCGTGCTGCTATCTTCCCCCCCTAGCAGTTTGGCAAAGCCTCTGATAAAGCGGCCAATCACACTAGGCTGCTCTTCAGCAACAGGGGTGGTCGCAGCAACGACTTTGTCTGCTTTTGTAACCTTCTCTGCCTTCTCTTCTGTCTGAAGAGAGGCGGGCGCTGGTGCGTTATGCACAACACTTTTAACCGCGGCTTCAGCGCGCATGGCGGGCGGAGTAAAGCTTGGGTCTGGTTCTTTGCCCACTTCGGTATCAGTCGATAGCTCGAAGCTGGATAGCGTTAGGCTCTCGTCATCGTCTAAGTGGTCATCACGCAGCCGCTGAACGTCATAATGCGGCGTATCCATTTCGGGATTCGGCAAAAGAACTACCCGCACGCCTTGGCGTGATTCGATGTCTGCTAGAACGCTACGCTTTTCGTTCAGCAGGTAGGTAGCCACTGGTACCGGCAGAATAGCGCGAATTTGAGCGCTGCGCTCTTTCATCGCCTCTTCTTCAATCAGGCGCATAATGGAGAGCGACAATGAGCGTACGTCACGAATCGTGCCCTGGCCGTTACAACGTGGGCAAACCACACCGCTGGTCTCACCAAGCGAAGGACGTAAGCGCTGGCGCGACATCTCCATTAAGCCAAAGCGTGAAATCCGACCAATCTGAACGCGTGCACGATCAAGCTTCAGCGCATCGCGCATGCGGTTTTCAACCTCGCGCTGATTTCGCGCAGGGCCCATATCGATAAAGTCGATAACTACAAGGCCACCGATATCACGCAAGCGCAACTGTCGAGCAATCTCGTCAGCTGCTTCAGAGTTAGTTTGCAGTGCGGTTTCTTCAATATCGCTGCCACGTGTAGCCCGGGCAGAGTTGATATCAATAGAGACCAGTGCTTCGGTGTGATCGATAACAATAGAGCCACCAGAAGGAAGTTTTACTTCGCGCTGGTAAGCAGTTTCGATTTGCGACTCAATTTGAAAGCGCGAGAAAAGAGGGACTTCATCTGCGTAAAGTTTAATTTTCTGCTGGTAAGAAGGCATTACCTGACGAATAAAGCCCAGCGCTTCTGCATGAATCTCAGGGCTGTCAATTAACACTTCGCCAATGTCTTGGCGCAGGTAATCACGCATGGCGCGAATAATGACATTAGATTCGCGATAGATCAGGAAAGGGGCCGAACGCTTGCCTGCCTCAGTGGTGATGGATTCCCACACTTGGACGAGGTAATCCAGATCCCACTGAAGCTCTTCCGGGCTGCGGCCGATACCAGCGGTGCGAACGATCAGGCCCATTTTGTCCGGCACTGTCAGTTGGCCCATCGCGTCTTTCAGTTGGCTGCGGTCATCACCTTCAATGCGGCGTGAAATGCCACCCGCGCGAGGGTTGTTAGGCATCAGTACAAGAAAGCGACCCGCTAAGCTAATAAAAGTAGTGAGTGCAGCACCTTTATTGCCGCGCTCTTCTTTATCAACTTGGACAATAACTTCCTGTCCTTCTTTCAGCACTTCTTTGATGCTGGGGCGGCCAGAAACATCTTTAATAAAATATTCGCGTGAAATTTCTTTTAACGGCAGAAAGCCATGACGCTCGGCACCGAAATCAACAAAGGCGGCTTCAAGGGAGGGTTCTACTCGGGTGATCTTACCCCGGTAAATATTGGCTTTTTTCTGCTCTCGGGCGCCAGATTCGATGTCTAAATCGTAAAGGCGTTGCCCGTCTACCAGTGCAACCCGAAGCTCTTCTGGCTGGGTTGCGTTAATTAGCATCCGTTTCATGTTTTCTCACATAGCATTGCGTGCCGACGAGCCGTGGAGTAGACGAATCGTTGGGTGCTGCGTGCTTGTGCTCGGCGCATTGCTATGCTGACGCATTAAACCGGAAAGGCAATTATGCCATCCCGGCCGAAAGGGCGTTGAGTACGTGGCGGAGGCAGAACATGTTTCGGTGGCTGTCACGTCCATCCGGCTCTGCTGACACCGCCAACACCTGGCATTCATCGATTCGTCAACGCCGGTTATCGGCACAGCGTTGAACTTGGCGCCCCAAGTCGAGCAGCACCTTGTGACGAACAGGAGAAGCCGCTTGGGGCGTGACGTTTGTTAATTCAAATTGCTTGCCATTGCGGGCAAAGCAAATGTGTATTTGCCGCCAAAAAACATACGACAAAGTAACTGTCTATCCAGTACGTTATTTCAGTAGTCGCTTCAATGCGTTAGGCGTTTGGGTAATGCGTACACTACGCCATTTTGCCTATGCTCTGGCCTGCGTGTTTGTCGGGCAGGCGCTAGGCGAAGCGTGGTAACGCACCCGTTACGACGTGTCTTTTTACGGGTAAGCCACACTTGGCCGCTGAACGTTTTGGAATATAACAGTAAAGACAACTACCAGCAATTGACGCAATGCGCATTGGTCTACGCTAGAATGCCGTTTTTAGCCTGTTGCTATAAGATCACACCAGGAGTGAGCGTTAATGTCCGAAGGGCGGGAAGTACAGTGGGTGGATATCGCCCCGGAACAAGCAGGTCAACGGATCGACAATTTTTTAATGACGCGTTTAAAAGGTGCTCCTCGTGCATTGATTTATCGCATTGTGCGTAAAGGCGAGGTAAGGGTTAATAAGAAACGCGTCAAAGTGGATTATCGACTTCAAGCTGGCGATTTGGTGCGTGTGCCGCCACTACGTTTAGCGCCGAGAGAAGCCGTTAAAGAGGTTAGTGACAATTTACGTGATTTGTTAATTGGCAGTGTAATTATGGAGGGGCCGGATTGGATGGTGATTAATAAGCCGTCTGGTTTAGCTGTCCATGGGGGAAGTGGCGTAAAAATTGGCTTAATCGAAGCACTGCGCCAAGTGCGCGATGACCTGACTTTTTTAGAGCTTGTTCACCGCTTAGATCGTGATACATCGGGGTGTTTGCTGTTGGCAAAATCTCGTGATGCGTTAGTCACACTCAACGAATCGCTGAAAAAGCACGCTATGGACAAGCGCTACTTAGCGTTGGTTAGCGGACGCTGGCCTGCACGGAAAACCTATGTGAGTGCTCGCTTAGATCGCTTTGATGCGGGTAATGGTGAGCGGCGGGTGCGAGTAGATCCTAATGGCAAGGTGTCGCGGACTCACTTTTCGGTAGTGGAAACCTTTGAAAAAGTCACGCTGATAGAGGCAGAGCCTGTGACAGGCCGCACCCATCAGATTCGTGTCCATGCAGCTCACGCGGGGCATGCACTATTGGGTGATGATAAATATGGAACCCGCGAAAGTAATCACATGGCGCAGCGCCTTGGCTTGGGGCGGCTGTTTCTTCATGCCCGTGCATTAACGTTTCCTGAACCTGGCAATGGCCGTCCCGTTACGGTGAAAGCACCGCTGCCTGAGGCATTGGAAGAAGCGTTAAAACGCGCTCGGAAATAAAGGAAACAACATGCGCTATGAGCTAATTATCTTTGATTGGGATGGCACACTGATGAACTCTGTGCCAAAAATTGTTGCCTGCATGCAGGCCGCTTCTCTTGATGCTGAGTGGGGTGAGTTAAACGTCAATGCTATTGAAGATATTATTGGTTTGGGCCTGCCTGAGGCGATAGCTAAATTATGTCCTGGTATTGAAGCGGCTCAGGCCGAGCGCTTGCGCCAGCGCTATGCCTATCATTTCGTAGATGGTGACTCGACGCCCATGCCTTTTTTTGATGGCGTAGAAGAGCAGATTGCCCGGCTGCGTGAACGTTCTCATCAGCGTCTGGCGGTGGCGACAGGGAAAAGTCGCCGTGGTCTAGACCGAATTTTCTCCGAAACAAAGAGTGGCGGCTGGTTTCATGCCAGTCGAACGGCAGATGAAACGCGTTCGAAGCCCCACCCTCAGATGATTCTTGAGCTGCTTGACGAGCTGAAGGTGCCCGTCGAGCGCGCTGTAATGGTGGGCGATACCGAGTATGACCTTGAAATGGCTAGGTCTATTAATATGGATCGTGTGGGCGTTACTTACGGCGTGCATACTCCCGCGCGGTTGGCAGTCAGTCAGCCTGTGTGGGTGGCGGATGACGTAGAAAGCCTGTTCGATTGGTTGTATGACTAGTTGAAGTACCCTGCCCAGCCTTCAGGTTACGCAGAGCTTTTAGATTGTGTTGAAGAGCGACGATTATTAGCGCTATGCCCCAGTTAATACTAGGAATTGTTTATGAGTGATGAGCAGCATCGCGGCAGCTCTGATGACCGCTCCCAGTCCGATAAAGTGCCTTCATCAGATCAAGTGAGTGACCGCTGGACGCAAGGGCCAGACGTTTCCCAGCAAGCCAAGCAGCGTCCGCTGTCAGGTGCTGAAGGTTCGGGAGCGCATTGCTCGGGTGAAAAAAATGATGATGCTGAAACGCTCCGTGAGCGGCAGCGTTTAACACAAATGGAAATGATGGACCGCTGGGTTGGTGGTGTTTTAACAGAGCAGCGCAGAACCCGGCGTTGGAAACTGTTCTTTCGTTTGATGTTGCTGGCGATTGTACTTATATCGCTAACAACAATGTTATACCGCGTATTTTTGGCTGAACCGACTGCCTCCTTGCCTACGCAGCGCCATTTGGCGTTAGTTGAAGTGCATGGTGTGATCACCAGTGATGCGCCAGCAAATGCGGAGCGCATTATTAAAGGGTTGAATCGTGCATGGTCATCAAGTGGTGCGACGGCTGTTGTGTTGCATATTGATAGCCCCGGTGGAAGCCCTGTTCAATCGCAGCGTATCTATGCAGAAATTATGCGTCTGCGTGATCAGGGCGATAAGCCTATTATTGCTGTGATAGAGGATATTGGTGCGAGTGGCGCTTACTACATTGCTTCCGCTGCCGATAGCATCGTGGCGTCACGAGCTAGTCTAGTTGGCTCTATCGGCGTTATTTATTCTGGCTTTGGCTTCCAAGAGGCGATTAACCAGATTGGTATAGAGCGTCGCGTAATGACTGCCGGTGAAAATAAAGCTTTCTTGGATCCTTTTCAGCCGCTTGACGACGACGTGGCTGACTTCTGGCAAAGCGTTCTGACTCAAACCCATGAGCAATTTATAGACGATGTGAAGGCAGGGCGTGGTGAGCGTTTGAGCGATAGCCCTGAGGTTTTCTCAGGGCTTATCTGGAGTGGAGAGCAGGCGTTAGCACTGGGGCTGGTAGATGAGCTAGCCAGTCTCGAACAAGTGGCCCGTGATCAAGTAGGCGATGCTGAGTGGGAAAACTATACGCCTAGCTTAGACCCCTTCGAGCGATTGACGCGCCGCTTTACCCAAACCGCCGCTGAGGTGCTTGGGCTACAGCATACGCATGCTCCTTTGCGCTTTCAGGCCCAGTAATGCTTGGCGCGTAAAAGAGCTATACGCTAGGTGTCGCCGAGCGGGTTCATACCTGCTTGGCGAAGCATGTCGCACAGGGCTATGAGAGGGAGTCCAATCAGTGCGTTTGGGTCTCGACCCTCGAGCTTTTCAAACAAACTGATGCCCAACCCTTCCATGCGGAAGCTGCCTGAGCTGTCCAGCGGCTGCTCAAGGGCAACATACCGCGCAATTTCTTGCTGGCTTAGTGAGCGAAAAAACACCTCAAATGGCTCGATATGGACGTGATGCCGCTGGTGGCGAGTGTCAACTAACGCCAAGCCTGTTAGGAAAGTCACTTTCTGGCCAGAAAAGCGCGTTAGGTTCTCCCGTGCGCGCTCTTCGGTATGAGGTTTGCCGAGAATGTCGCCTTCAAACAGGGCTACTTGATCAGAACCAATGATGCAGTGGTTGGGGAAGCGCTCAGCGACGGCGTTGGCCTTGCTAAGTGCCAAACGGTGTACTAGTGCGCTGGGCGTTTCATTAGAATAGGGCGTTTCATCAATGTCCGGTGAGCAACACTGATAGGGCACGAGTAACCTATCCAGTAATGCTTGGCGGAAGCGTGAGCTAGAAGCGAGAACAAGTGTGGCATTGTCCGTTTGAGGCACGGTTGTCTCCTTAATTAGCCTGTTGAGGCGTTATTTGCCGTTTATACGAGTGTAACGAAAGCGTAGCAACCTGCCTATTTACGTGGTTGTGGGAGATAATCTCATAAGAATTGCACCGACAGCTTTGACAGCGGAGGGGCGAGTGCCTATCATTGCGCGCCTATGTTGACCTCACAAATCCCCAGCCGGGTCGAGCCTTATAAGCTTGCAGCCCGCCGCGAACGATTAGAAGGCATTGTGGCGCTGAATAAGCTGCCACGCCTAGCTGAAGAAGCAGGTGACCAAACCGGCGACTGTCATGTCGTGCTCGAGTTTGGCGTTGATGCCCAAGGCCGTCGCGAAATTCATGGCCACTTACAAGCGACTCTGGCGCTGCCTTGTCGTCGCTGTCTGGTGCCGCTAAGCCAAGACGTTTCCAGTGATTTCTTATTAGGAATGATTGCAGACGAAGCTTTGGCTGCCGAGCTGCCTGCCAGTCATGAGCCGGTGCTGGTGGAAAATGAACAGCTGGACTTGCTGACGGTAATAGAGGATGAGCTTATCCTCAGCTTGCCGCAGGTGGTCTATCACGATGAGACCGAATGCCATGTCTCGGCGGAGCAGCTGGTCAGCAAGACCGAAGGCACAGCGGATGAGTCCGCTCCGGCCAAGAACCCTTTCGCAGTGCTTAGTGCTTTGAAAAGCAGTGGCGCTTTGAAAGGCAAAAAGTAAGCATCACTTACCTTAATTACCTTGGAGTAAACACCCATGGCAGTTCAACAGAACCGTAAAACTCGTTCCAAGCGCGGCATGCGTCGTAGCCACGATGCGCTGAGCGCACCGACTCTGTCCCAGGACAAAGAAACCGGTACTACTCACCTGCGTCACCATGTTTCTCCAGACGGTTTCTACCGTGGTCGTAAAGTGGTTGAGGTTTAAGCCTTAGCACCTTTATGAGCGGCAAAACAGGGTGGGTGCTGTGTGCGCCTAGCGATTGATGTAATGGGGGGTGACCAAGGCCCCCGTGCCATTATCGAAGGCTCCGCCAGGGCAGTAATTGAACGCCCCGACCTAGCGTTAACTTTGTTTGGTCCGCGTCAGCAGATTAATGCTGAACTTTCGCGTTTGCCGCAGCCTTTGGCTGCGGCAACGTCACGTTTGGTGGTAGCTGATGCTTCAGAAAGCGTGTCCCAGTCAGCAACGGCTGCTTGGGCAATGCGACGCGGAGGCGCTACTAGTATGGCGTGTATGCTGCGCAGCCTATCTTCAGGTGAAGCGGTGGCAGGAGTAAGTGCGGGAAATACCGGAGCCTTGGTCGCTTTAGCGAGGCGTGAGCTTGGTATGTTGCCTGGCATCTCAAGACCCGCAATAAGTACTGCCATCCCTGCGCGCGGTGGACGTCGCTGTTATTTGCTTGATTTAGGAGCAAATGTAGATTCGCCTGCATCTAGGCTATTTGACTTTGCCATGATGGGTGCCGCTATGGCTCAGTGTATGGATCGTGTCAAGCGACCCCGCGTTGCCTTGCTGAATGTGGGTTCAGAAGCTACAAAAGGTAGTGCTAATGTACGCGAGGCGGATCGTTTGCTGCGTGAAAGTGCTGCCAATTTAAGCTTTGACTACCTGGGCTACGCCGAGGGTGGGGATATTTTTCAAGGTGATCTTGATGTCGTTGTGTGCGATGGCTTCGTTGGTAATGTCACGTTAAAAGCCAGTGAAGGGCTGACTCGTATGTTGGTGGAGCGTGTACAAATGGCGTTTGAGTCACGCCTGAGTGGACGTTTGGCAAGTATACTGGCCAGGCCTGCACTGAAGAGGCTTAAGCGGGAGCTAGACCCGGTACGCTATAATGGGGCCAGCCTCTTAGGGCTACAGGGTATTGTGGTGAAGAGTCACGGCAGTACCCAGGCGGATGGCTTTTACTACGCTATTCAGCGTGCATTGCAAGAAGTGGAGCATGATTTGCCGGTACGAATTGCAGCACGCTGGTCGCGTTCTTGAGCGTTGTCAACGCAGTAGATAATAAGACGTTATATATTTTTTGCGGGCTATTGGTGGTGGCAGGATGCGCCAATCATCATTCTAGTAGTGGTTCCAATAACCCGCTTATCGCTCAGATGAGCAAATGCCTACAAGAGCAAAGGTGAACGACATGTCTCAACCCCTTGCCCTCATTTTTCCCGGGCAAGGCTCTCAGCAGCTTGGAATGCTGCGAGAGCTAGCCGAGCGCTATAGTGTGGTGGGAACTACATTTGAGGAAGCCTCAGACGCTCTGGGCTACGATTTGTGGAAAGTCGTCCAGGAAGGTCCAGAAGAAGCGTTGAATGCCACGGCATGCACTCAGCCGGCACTACTTGCCTCCAGCGTTGCTATTTGGCGTATTTGGCAAGAGCTGGAAGGACCCCGCCCAGGCGTTATGGCAGGTCATAGTCTTGGTGAATATAGTGCTATGGTCTGCGCTGGAGTGATGGGTTTCGCTGAAGGTGTACGCCTTGTTCGCCTGCGTGGTGAAGCCATGCAGGAAGCTGTGCCTGCAGGAGTGGGTGGCATGGCAGCGATTCTTGGTCTGGATGACAGCGCCGTAGAAGCGGCTTGTGCCCGAGCGGCACAAAATGAAGTAGTGTCTGCTGTTAACTATAATTCGCCTGGTCAGGTGGTTATTGCAGGCAGCAAAAATGCTGTTGATAGAGCTATTGTGGCTTGTCAAGAAGCCGGAGCCAAGCGAGCGCTTCCTCTACCGGTGTCAGTACCCTCACACTGTGCGCTGATGCGGCCTGCCGCCGAGCGTCTTGCCGCTGCTATGCAGGCTATTGAATTACGCGCGCCTCGTTATGCGGTGATTCAAAACGTCGATGCGCAAGCCCATGCTGATATTGAGACATTGCGTACGCGCCTAATCGAACAGCTTTATCAGCCTGTCCGTTGGTCATCTTGCGTTGAAGCGATGGTCGAACAAGGTGCTAATGTGTTTATTGAGTGCGGGCCTGGCAAAGTGCTTACTGGCTTGAACAAGCGCATTATACGTAGTGCCAAAGGGTTGGCGGTAAATGATCCTGATAGCTTGGATTCAGCCCTTGAGTTAGCACGTGATGCATCGGCGGGTGGTGCGTGAAAAATGGTGCGTGTTAAGTCGCTATTTTCCGCTACCCTTGCTTAGTTAGGTTGAAGGAAGAACGTTATGACTCAAGAACGAAGAGTTGCACTAGTCACTGGTGCTAGTAGAGGTATTGGGCGAGCCATTGCCCATGAGCTTGGGCGTCAAGGGCGTATCGTGGTGGGTACAGCCACTAGCGAATCGGGCGCTGAAAAAATTGATGCCGATCTAAAAGAAAAGGGCATTGAAGGCGCAGGTATTTGCCTGAATGTGACTGATCAGCAAAGTATCGACCAGGTGCTCAAAACCATAGGTGAGCGTTTTGGTGCCCCAACCATTTTGGTAAATAATGCCGGTATTACCCGCGATAATTTGCTAATGCGCATGAAAGAAGATGAGTGGGACTCCGTAATGGATACCAACCTCAAATCGGTTTATCGCGTTAGCAAGGCGTGTTTGCGTGGTATGACAAAAGCACGCTTTGGGCGTATCGTGTCGATAAGTTCAGTAGTGGCAACGATGGGCAACCTAGGCCAAACTAATTACGCTGCCGCTAAAGCGGGGATGGAAGGCTTTAGTCGTGCGTTGGCGCGCGAGGTTGCTTCACGTGCCATCACGGTTAACGCAGTAGCACCTGGGTTTATTGCAACGGACATGACTGAAGCGTTGCCTGAAGCGCAGCATGAAATGCTGCTTAAGCAAATTCCTCTTTCGCGTCTAGGTGGGCCTGAGGAAATTGCGGCTGCTGTTGGTTTTTTGACAAGTGACGCTGCAGGTTATATCACTGGTGAAACGCTGCACGTTAACGGCGGCATGAATATGCGTTGATGGCCTTAGGTTTGGCGGTTGCGTCAGCTTAAGGGCGTCTATAAACTACCCCGCAGCTTTTGGCTTGCGGTTTCCAAATGGCTGGTTATCAAAAACGGCTAATGTGAACGACTGGAGTACGTTGATGAGTACTATTGAAGAGCGCGTGAAGAAAGTTGTGGCAGAGCGCCTGAACGTTAAAGAAGAAGACATCCAGAACAGCTCTTCTTTTACTGAAGACCTGGGTGCTGATTCTCTTGACACCGTTGAACTGGTGATGGCACTTGAAGAGGAATTTGATACTGAAATTCCTGATGAAGAAGCCGAAAAAATCACTACGGTTCAAGAAGCTATCGACTACGTGAATGCCCATCAGTAAGGGCTAAGTTGAAGCAATGAGCCAGGGTGGGGTGCTTACCCACCCGTATAAAAAGCCGTCCTGAGTAGGGGCGGCTTTTTTGCTTTGTTATCACAATGAAGTTAACGTTCAATCTCCGTTATACTAGTCACCAAATTTCTGCAGCAAATGACCCAGATGGGTCGTGTCACCATGGATGCCTGGAGGAAAGCTGATGGCGCGAAGAAGGGTAGTGGTAACTGGGTTAGGCCTGGTGACCCCAGTGGGCAACAGTGTTAATGAGTCGTGGGCAAATATTGTCGCCGGTAAAAGTGGCATAGCGCCGATTGAGCACTTTGACACAAGTGGTTTCAACACGCGTTTTGGGGGATCGGTTAAAAATTTCGATATTAGCCCCTACCTGAATCCTAAAGACGCACGCAAGATGGATTTGTTCATCCAGTATGGCATGGCGGCGGGAGCCCAAGCTGTTCAAGACTCGGGGCTTGAGTGCACCGAAGAGAATGCTGAACGAATTGGGGTGGCGATCGGTTCAGGCATTGGCGGCTTGCCAATGATTGAGCATAACCATAATGCACTAAATAAGGGTGGCGCACGCCGCGTTTCGCCGTTTTTTGTTCCCGGTTCAATCATCAATATGATTTCCGGCAACATGGCGATTCAGCACGGCTTCAAAGGTCCGAACATCGCGATCACTACAGCGTGTACAACGGGTACCCATAACATTGGCTACAGCGCCCGTACGATTGCTTATGGCGATGCTGATGTAATGATCTGTGGTGGTGCAGAAATGGCTACCACCCCATTAGGATTGGGCGGCTTTTCGGCAGCACGAGCGCTCTCTACTCGCAATGAAGACCCTCAGGCGGCGAGTCGCCCATGGGATACTGATCGTGATGGCTTCGTATTGTCAGACGGTGCGGGTGTGCTTGTTTTGGAAGAGTATGAGCATGCGAAAGCCCGTGGTGCCAACATCTATGCAGAGCTTGCCGGCTTTGGGATGAGCGATGATGCCTACCATATGACGGCGCCGCCGGAAGACGGGCGTGGTGCTGCACTTTCCATGAGCAATGCCATTAAAGACGCGCGTATGGATCCGGCGGATGTGCATTATATTAATGCACATGGCACGTCTACTGCAGCGGGTGACTTAGCAGAAAGTCGGGCGATTGAAAAAGTGCTTGGCAGCGCAGCTCAGCAGGTTGCAGTGAGTTCTACCAAATCGATGATTGGTCATCTATTAGGTGCTGCAGGCGCGGTTGAAGCGGTGTTTAGTATTTTGGCTATTCGAGACCAGATTGCACCGCCTACCATTAACCTGGATAACCCGCAGGAAGGTTGTAATCTTGATTATGTACCACATACCGCGAGAGAGATGACTATTGATGTAGCCCTCTCAAACTCGTTTGGATTTGGCGGCACCAACGGCTCACTGCTGTTTAAAAAGGTATAACTCGCAATGCCAATGCCCCAGGTGCCGTTTGACGACCGAGGGCTTGCATATGGTGACGGAGTATTTGAGACGGTGCTGCTGCGCGCTGGTGTTCCTGTGTTATGGGATTATCATTACGCGCGCTTACTGTTGGGCTGTCAGCGTTTGAATATTCCGTTGCCCTCTAGGGAACAGTTGGTCGCCACTTGGCAATCTCCGCCTAACGCCGAACTTGAAATACTCAAACTAATCCTGACCCGCGGGAGTGGTGGTAGAGGGTATGCGACGCCAGACAACTCTCAACCACGCTTGCTTAGCCGTAGAACACCTTTTGTGGTAAATGCTGACCGTTGGCATGAGGGGGTTAATATACGGATTTGCCAGTTGCGTTTGGGGCACCAGCCGTTACTAGCTGGCATTAAGCACCTAAACCGCTTGGAAAATGTGCTAGCGCGTCAGGAGTGGAATGACCCAGCCATCGCCGAAGGTTTGCTTGGAGATGCTGATGGGTGGCTAGTGGAAGCCACCAGTATGAATGTCTTTTGGCAGCAAGCGGGAGCGCTTTTCACTCCTCCATTATCGCAATGTGGCGTGGCGGGCACCCTGCGAGCCGCTTTATTGGATCATGGCGTGGTACAGGAAGCTGCTATTGCGCTGACCGCTATCCATCAAGTTGATCGTCTATGGGTAGCTAACTCGGTACAAGGTGTGTGGCCAGTGAATAAGCTGTTAAGTGAAACAGGCGTGGTTTTGCAGTCCTGGAATCCTGCAGGTCACGATAGGCTGCAAGTAGTAGGCCATAAATTACTTGGCTATTCGCCGACCTCCCGTTAGGCAGAATTTTATCAACATTATTGAGGTGTCATGGTGAAACGGTTTTTAGCTGCCATCGGTGTCGTGGTCGTGGGTGGGTTCGCAGCAGTTGTGGGCGGCTATGCTTACTGGCAGCACCGCTTATCAGCACCGATCTCTCTTGAAGAACCCGCGCTTTATCAGGTTCCTGCAGGTGCTGGGTTCAATCAGGTCGTTCGAGAGCTGGAAAGCCAGGGCTTTATTGAAGATGCCTGGGCGTTTCAATTATTAGCGCGTGTCGAGCCTGAGCGGGTACCACGCTTACGGGTGGGTGAGTATCAGCTAACCCCAGGGATGAGCGGTCTTGAGCTGATTGCCCTCTTGGGGAGCAATAACGTTGTCACTTATCCATTGACGATTCCCGAAGGATGGACCTTCCGCCAAATGCGCGAGCTGCTAGACAATGCGCCAAAACTTGAGAATCGAACGGCAGAGTTAGGTGACGACGAAATTATGTCGTTGCTAGGACGTGAAGATACTTTTCCTGAAGGCTGGTTTTTCCCCGACACGTATCGCTATCACCTGGGTATGAGTGATGTTGATATTTTGCGTCAGGCACTGTCTCGCATGGAGCGGATTCTAGAAGAAGTCTGGGCCGCTCGTAATGATGATTTGACGATTGATACGCCTTACGAAGCGCTCATTATGGCATCGCTCATTGAGCGTGAAACGGGAGCGCCGGAAGAGCGCCGGGAGATTGCAGGTGTTTTTAAACGTCGCATGGAACAGGGAATGCGTTTGCAAACAGATCCCACTGTCATTTATGGCATGGGCGAACGCTATGAAGGGCGAATCACCCGTGCGGATTTACGTGAGGCGACACCCTATAACACCTATGTGATTGATGGCATGCCGCCAACGCCGATTGCCTTACCTGGGCGGGCCTCCCTTGAAGCGGCTGTGAATCCGCTACCCGGAGAAACGCTTTACTTCGTCTCGCGCGGCGACGGTACCCACCATTTTTCACGTACATTACGTGAACACAATAATGCGGTTAATCGCTATATTCGCAATCGCTAATTAGCTTAAGTCATGGTTTAGGTGTGATGTGTTTTTTTCGAATTTACTCAGTAAGGGGCTTCAATGAGCAAGCGCGGACGCTTCATCACCCTTGAGGGTGGTGAGGGAGTCGGAAAATCTACTAACGTAGCGTTTGTAGAGACATGGCTACAAGAACGCGGGATAGAGGTTGTGCGAACCCGTGAGCCCGGAGGGACGCCGCGCGCTGAAGCGATTCGAGGATTGCTGCTTGATCCCTCTTTCGATGAACCCTTGCACAGTGATGCCGAGTTGCTATTAATGTTTGCCGCGCGCGCCCAGCATCTAGCGCAAAAAATAGTGCCGGCGCTTGAACGCGGTGCCTGGGTGATTTGTGATCGTTTTACCGATGCGACCTTTGCCTACCAAGGTGGCGGCCGCGGAATTGAGACAGTTCGGATTGCTCAGCTGGAGCAGTTCGTGCAAAAGGGCCTCTCCCCGGATCTAACCCTGTTGTTAGACATGTCACCTGAGGCTGCGAAAGAGCGTCTTGAAGGGCGTTTAAGAGACCAGCAAACTCAGCGTGACCGCTTTGAGCAAGAGCAAATAGCCTTTTTCGAAGCTGTGCGACGGGCTTACCTCGAGCGTGCTGCCGCTGCCCCCCAGCGCTTTGCAATTATTGATGCGGGGCGAGCGCTTGATCACGTACAGGCGTCGCTAGCTCAAGCGCTAGAAGAGCGAGTGGCGTTATGGCAATAACGGGCGTGTTGCCCTGGCACCAGTCCACGTGGCAGCAGTTGATTCGTCTCATCAATGAAGGGCGATTGCCGCACGCACTGTTAATCAGCGGCGCACATGGAGTTGGCAAACAGCAGTTGGCGGAAGCGTTGATTGCTCGAACGTTATGCGCACAGCCTGGCGAGCTAGCCTGTGGTCATTGTCATAGCTGTGCCATGTTGGCTTCAGGCTACCACCCCAACTTGATGCGCATTTCTCCAGAAGAGGGTAAGCGCCAGATTCGGATTGACCCCATACGTGAAGTAAACCGCTTTGTTTCGCAAACCGCGCAGCAAGGGGGCTACCGTGTGATTGTTATTTCTCCCGCAGAAGCAATGAACATTGCAGCGGCAAACGCATTGCTCAAAAGTCTTGAAGAACCTGGTGACAAAACGCTGTTTATTTTGCTGTCAGACGTCCCTTCGCGCACGCTACCTACGATTCGCTCCCGCTGCCAACAGTGGCCGTTAGCCAGTGTTCCCTTTAATGATTGCCGAGGCTGGTTGACTGAGCAACTTGGTAGCGACGAAGCACATTTTTGGTGGCGAGTGTCGGGTGGTTTGCCGCTGCTTGCTGTGGAATTGGCAACGCCGGAAGAGCGCGCTCTTCGCCATCAAATTCATGATAGTTTCGAGCAGTTAGTGCGTGGCGCTGAGCCTGTTTCAGAAGCTGCCAGGCTAGACCGCCAGGCTATTGATGCCATCTTGTGGTACGGTATTGCTTGGCTTGAAGACTTGATTAGATTGGGCTTATCCGGGGAAACCTCAGTACTACATAACCCTGATTTAGAGTCGTTATACCGTCAAGCGATGAAAAATGGGCGGGTTCAGGATTGGTTCCGATTGCTGGATTATGCACGAGAACAGCGCCGCCTATTCGCCGTGGGCGCTAACCCAAACCCTCAGCTAGTGCTAGAAGCGTGGCTGGTACGCTGGTCAGCGTTACTGCGTTCTTAAGGTTTTTGTACATAGGGTTGTTGTACATAGGGTTGTTGCCAATAGAGTTGTTGCCAACGAGGCTGTTATGACGGTTCAAAAAGCACTTTCTTTGACAATACCAGATATACCGACGTTGCTTTCCGCGTATATGCCTTTTCTGGATAGAGGTGGCATTTTTGTACCGACCAAAGCGCCCTATAGTCTTGGCCAACAGGTCTACTTGTTGCTGACGCTGCCAGGGGAGAGTGAGCGCCTCTCGATTACTGGTCATGTTGTTTGGGTATCTCCCGAAGGCGTGAGTGGACGGCGAATGCCAGGGATCGGATTGCATTTTAGTCAGCAGGATTACTCAGTCCGTGATCGTATTGAAACATTGCTGGCCGGTCAGTTAGATAAAGCACCTCCCTCTTTTACGCTTTGATAGAACTGAGTTAACAAAACCAAGTTAACAAAACCAAGTTAGCAAGCATTAAGTTAGCAAGTACCGAGCTAGTACCGCAGTTACAGTGTACAAGACCTGCCCCTTTACCCATTTACAAGAATTTAAGAGAGCTGCATGTTTGTCGATTCCCACTGCCATTTAGACCGTTTATCAGAACAAACCCACGGTGGCGATATTGCCGCAACGCTGGCGGCTGCTCGTGCTGCCAATGTGAACCAGTTCTTGGCTATTGCGGTGACGCTTGAAGAGATGCCAGGGTTGGCGGCAATTGCCCGTGAGCACCACGACGTGGTGATTTCTGCTGGATTGCATCCGCTTCATCAAGCTCCAAAAGAGCCTAGCGTAAGTGACATTGTTGAGGCGGCTGAGCAGTACGGTGCAGTCGCCATCGGTGAAACAGGTCTAGATTATCACTACCAGGACAGTGTACCTGTGGCGGTCCAGCACGAGCGATTTAAGCGTCACTTAATGGCGGCTACTGAGCTTGAACTGCCGGTAATTATTCATACCCGTGAGGCGAAAGAGGACACATTAGCACTGCTGCGCGAGCACACTAATCCCGACGTAGGCGGCGTATTACACTGCTTTACCGAAGATTTAGACATGGCTCGTGAAGCCGTGCGCCTTGGGTTCTATATTTCGTTATCGGGTATTATTACCTTCCGTAATGCTGCCTCGCTTAGAGAGTTGGCAAGCAAACTGCCGCTTGATCGACTGCTGATTGAAACCGATAGCCCTTATTTGGCGCCTGTTCCCCATCGTGGAAAACCCAACGAACCTGCCTGGGTGGTTGAGGTAGCAGAGTGTATCGCTAAGGAGCGGGGTATCAGCGTTGATGAAGTGGCGATGCAAACCACCGCCAACTTTTATCACCTATTCCGCGCGGCGGTGCCCGATGCTCCTGATCACGTAAAGGAAGCGCTGGCACAGTCTGGTTTAGTGGTATAAGTGCTACTGAGCGCACAACCTGGGAGGTAAGCGATGAATATTGATCGGCTTATGCAGCAATTTGACGGCTCTGCGACGATTCCCCCCGTTGAGCAGTGGCAGCCAGCCCTGAGTGGCGATATTGATATCGTTATCCAGGCTGATGGCACATGGCTGCATGAAGGAAAGCCGTTTGTGCGCCTAGCCATACCACGGTTGCTAGCAAGTTTATTACGACGCGATACTGATGGGTATTGTTTGGTAACGCCGGTTGAGCGCTGGCGTGTCACCGTGGTTGATTGCCCATTCGTAGCGGTAGAAGCAGACTTTCACGACGATGCCTGGTGGCTGACAACCCAATTCGATGACGTTGTTCGTGTGGATGAAGAGCATCCACTCCGTCTCTCCAAAACGCCAGAGGGTGACCTTGCACCTGAGTGCGCTGTGCGTTTTGGGCTAGCTGCGCGTTTGCACCGCAATGTCTATTACCGGTTAGTAGAGCAGGCCACGCTGAGCGAAGCAGACGATGGCGAATGCCAATGC
Organism: Vreelandella neptunia; assembly: GCF_000712975.1. Taxonomy (GTDB): domain Bacteria; phylum Pseudomonadota; class Gammaproteobacteria; order Pseudomonadales; family Halomonadaceae; genus Vreelandella; species Vreelandella qaidamensis. The sequence goes on from NZ_JHQL01000003.1 coordinate 418,256, forward strand.
CGTCTCTACAGCGCAGGATCTTGGTATGTCTTAGGTCAGTTTAATGCCAATGGTGTAATGCCAGGCGAGGAGACGTGAAGTTAACCGCTGAACAGCAAGCCGTTGTCCATCATCAAGAGGGGCATGCCCGCGTAGCTGCTGTCGCGGGGGCAGGTAAAACTACGACGATGGCCGCGAGAGTGCTTCACTTGCTGGCGTCTGGTGTCGCTCCGAAACGGATGTTGGTGCTGATGTTCAACCGCTCAGCTAGGGACGATTTTCAGCGCCGCTTGGTGAGTATGGCGCCCAAAGGCCAGCCGTTGCCCGATGTGCGCACCTTTCACTCCCTTGGCCACCGATTGACCCAGAGCCTGTGTCGATGGGGCGCGCTTGCGCCAAGACGTTTACTATCTGCTGACTGGCAGTTAGAGCGCCTTTTACGCCAAGCCAGCCTGAATGTCCTTCACGATGCCGTTGAGCGTCGCGATGCCGCATTGGAAGGTGATCGGCTGGAAGCGCTTGCGCATTTCTGCGGGTTGGTAAAAGCAGAAATGCTGTCTGCCGATACGCTCTACAAACGGTTGAATTACGAGCCGGATACGGACTACTTTCCCAGAGCGTTTGATGAGGCCGAGCGGCTGTTGCACGCTGAAGGCGTCATGACCTACGCCGATTTGCTCTATCGTCCTTTGCAGGTGCTTGAAGCCGACCAAGCATTACGTAGTCGTGTAGAAGGTTTTCTTGATCATGTGATTATTGACGAATATCAGGATATTAATACCGCACAGCAGCGCTTACTGGGGGTGCTAGCGGGCACCAGTGCCAATGTGATGGCGGTTGGCGATGCTAATCAGTGCATCTACGAATGGCGGGGCGCACGCCCTGACACCATGTTGGAAAACTTTACGGCGATGTTTGGCAGCGCTACAGACTATCCGCTTTCCATTACGTTTCGCCATGGCCACGCGCTGGCGCTAACCGCTAATCATGCCATCATGGCTAACCAGCGTCGGCCGGATCAGCTCTGTTTAGCGGATTCCAATAATCCTGAAACCCATATCTCTGTTGGCCAAGGCAGCCGTCTGCTACTTGATGCTTTAGTTGATTGGCAAGCTAAGGGGCGCGCACTGAGCGATGCCAGCTTGCTGGTTCGCAGTTGGGCGCTTTCGGTGCCTTTTCAGCTGGCGCTGTTACAGGCGGGTATTCCGTTTCGTCTTCAGCGAGAAGATCGTTTTGTTTTCCGGCTCCCACTAGTGCAGGCATTAGCAGGCTATTTGAAACTGTCTCGCCGCCCAGAGCTATTGCGCGATCCCGAGCAACTGATGCTGCTTCTATCGCAGCCAACCCCATTTGTCGCCCGCGAGGGGCTTCAGCGGTTGGCGTATCAATTAGCCAGCACCCAGCGTTGGCCTGAGCGCCACGAGCCGGTACTCACCACTTTAAAGCCACTGCAGCGGCGGACACTTAAAAAACGCTGGGCACTGCTATGCGAGCTACCCAAGCTGAGCGCTTGGCCACCTGCAAAATTACTGAGCCATGTGGTGGAGACGATTGACGCGGAAAAAACCCTAAAACGTGCAGCCGCAAGGCGTGACAAAGGTGAAGAAGACGTTCGTCTATTGGATGTGCTGATTGAGCAGGCCGATAGCGTAAAAGACCCTGATGCGTTTATCGAACTGCTCGAGCGTCCAGTAGAAAACCAAGCTGGCGGTGTGCTGATTAGCACGGTTCACGGAGCCAAAGGTCTAGAATGGCCGCTTGTCGCCGTTGCTGGCGTGAATGAAGAGGACTTTCCGCATTACAGTCGTGACAACCCGATTAACGACGAGCGGCTAGAAGAAGAACGGCGGTTGTTTTACGTGGCGATCACTCGTGCCCAAGAGCAGTTGCTGGTATTGCATGATGGCGGGGCTCATCGGCCTAGCCGCTTTATTGCCGAAAGCGCCTGGCAGGACAGTTTGCGTATGGCCTCATGTCTGGCGCGTCAAGAACCCCCAGCAACAGCTGTACAGGTCACATCACCAAGTTTAATGAAGCGCTATCTTGAACGGTTAGGGCGCACAGATATTGAACTTGAAGCGCCGCGGGTCAATGAGGCAGCGGCAACTTATCAGGCTGATGCACACTTTTACCCTGGCCAGCGCTTGTTACATGCTGTGTTTGGAGAAGGGGAGGTGGCTTCAGTGGAAGGTAACCCCTCCGATCCGGTCATCGATGTGAGGTTTGCACAGGCCGGGCGGCGCAGGTTGATTGCTCGGCGCGCACCCATTGAACGCTTAGAGCCACCAGCGCAGCCAGCGTAACTGGCCGCGCAGTATGGCTATTTAGCGGTACTGCTTACATATTGGGATAGTTAGGACCGCCGCCGCCTTCTGGCGCCACCCAGGTAATGTTTTGTGCTGGGTCTTTAATATCGCAGGTTTTACAGTGTACGCAGTTCTGGAAGTTGATCTGGAAGCGCGGCTTGCCTTGGTCATCCTCAACCACTTCATAAACGCCTGCAGGGCAGTAGCGCTGAGCTGGTTCTGCATAGACTGGCAGATTGTCACGAATCGGTAGCTCTGGGTCTGCTAAGCGCAGGTGGCAAGGCTGGTCCTCTTCATGGTTGGTGTTAGACAAGAAGACAGAGGTCGACTTATCAAACGACAGCTTGCCATCGGGCTTCGGATAATTGATTTTTTCGAACTCGGCCGCAGGTTTTAGCGCGCCGTGATCGGTGGTGGTGTCGTGAACATTGGGTAGCTTATTACCCAGTAGTTGATTGGCGAAGTTATAAGCACCACCACCCACCGTGCCATATTTGTGAATCGCAGGGCCAAAGCTTGCGCTCTCTTTCAGCTCTTCATATGCCCAACTGTTTTCCCACTTCTCAGTGAAGCTGGCAAGCTCCTGAGCGCCTTCATCACCACTCTTAATGGCCTCAAAGACGCTCTCAGCTGCTACCATGCCGGACTTCATCGCGGTATGCAGGCCCTTGATTTTGGCAAAGTTCAGCGTGCCCGCATCGCAGCCAATCAGCAGGCCACCAGGGAAGGTCATTTTCGGTAGGCAGTTAAAGCCACCTTTAACAATTGCGCGTGCACCATAAGCAACCCGTTTGCCGCCTTCTAAATACTGGCTAAGCACCGGGTGATGCTTCATGCGCTGGAATTCATCAAAAGGTGACAGCCAGGGATTCTTATAACCAAGATCCATAATGAGGCCAACGACGATCTGCTGATTCTCCGCGTGATAAAGGAACCAACCGCCGTGAGTGTCTTTTTCAAGCGGCCAGCCCGAGCCGTGCAGTACAAGCCCTGGTTCATGCTTGTTAGCGGGCACATCCCATAGCTCTTTTAAGCCAATTCCGTAGTGCTGCGGGTCGCGGCCAGCATCTAGCGAGAACTCTTTGATTAGCCGTTTGCCCAGGTGACCACGGGCGCCTTCGGCAAACAGCGTGTATTTGGCGCGCAGCTCCATGCCTGGCATGTGACCATCTTTGGGGGTGCCGTCTGCGCCAACGCCCATGTCGCCAATCAGGATGCCGCGCACTGCGTCATCTTCAATAATTACTTCCTGGGCTGCAAAGCCAGGGAAGATTTCCACCCCCAGGGCTTCTGCCTGCTCAGCCAGCCAGCGGCACAGGTTGCCCGCACTAATCACATAGCGGGTCAGGTCGCCGCCGGTGTTATGCATGCTTTTGGGCACCAGCGCATTGGGAATTTTCTGCGCTTTTTGGGCATCTTTTAACAGATAAACATCGTCACGAACGGCAGGCGTATTGAGCGGTGCGCCGCGCTCTTCCCAGTCGGGAAACAGCTCAGTCAGTGCGCGGGGCTCAAACACAGCACCGGAAAGAATATGGGCACCGACTTCGGAGCCTTTTTCGACCACACAAACCGTTAGCTCTTGTTCCGCTTGGGTTGCCTGTTGCATCAAGCGACAAGCAGCAGCTAGACCAGAGGGGCCTGCCCCGACAATGACTACATCGAAGTCCATGACGTCGCGTTCAACATTTTCCACCTGGTTTCTCCTTACGCTTATAAGTGCCATCTTTTGCAAAGACTAGTTCATGCTTACCGGGTGGGAACTAGCTTATAAACAGATGGCCTTAATTTAAAACGGTCGTTTGCTTCTGGTTATGCTCCATGATAGGCATAATACCCTTGTCAGGTCACCCCTACGATGGCAAAAGCACCATTTATCCGCGCAATATAGGGGGAAGCTACGACCAAGGCCGTAGTTAAAGGGTGTTGTTGTCAGTCACTAGGTTGTGGCAAATTGATAGGGTTTTTCATTTACAGACCTATCAAACGCTTGCATGAATTTTTGAAGGCGTCGTTTTAGAGTTGCGTCGCCCCCTATTTTAAGCGGCATCAGTTGGTACGATGCAGTGACAAGCTAACGGCTTTCATCACAAGCCAAGCGAGGAATCTATGAAAGTACTCGTCGCGGTTAAACGCGTCATCGACTATAACGTCAAAATCCGCGTGAAAGCGGACAACTCTGACGTTGATCTTACCAACGTCAAAATGGCGATGAACCCCTTCTGCGAAATTGCCGTAGAAGAAGCGGTACGTCTTAAAGAGAAGGGTGTAGCGACCGAAGTTGTGGCCGTGACGGTTGGCCCTAAAGCGGCTCAAGAGCAGCTACGTACTTCTTTAGCGCTGGGTGCAGACCGCGCTATTCATATTGAAACCGACGAGCGGGTTGAGTCGCTTGCGGTAGCCAAACTGCTTGCTAAAGTCGTTGACGAAGAGCAGCCCGGTTTAGTGATTCTCGGTAAGCAGGCGATCGATACCGATAACAACCAAACGGGGCAGATGCTAGCCGCGCTAACTAACCTTCCCCAAGGTACCTTTGCGTCTGAAGTGGCCGTGGATGGTGACAAAGTTAACGTCACCCGGGAAATCGACGGTGGCTTGCAAACCGTGGCGCTTTCCCTGCCGGCAATCGTTACCACCGATCTGCGTTTGAACGAACCGCGCTACGCTAAGTTGCCAGACATTATGAAGGCTAAGAAGAAGCCGCTGGATGTCAAAACCCCCGCTGATTACGGTGTTGAGGTGGCCTCTAAGGTTAGTCTGCTCAAGGTAGAGTCGCCGGCTGAACGCAAAGGCGGTGTCAAAGTTGCCTCGGTAGATGAATTGATCGACAAACTGAAAAACGAAGCCAAAGTGCTTTAATAGGAGCTGATCTCATGAGCATTCTGGTACTTGCCGACCTTCATGAAGGTCAGTTGGCGGGCGCAACCGCCCATGTGGTTGCGGCGGCCAAAGCGATTGGTGGTGATATTGACGTGTTGGTAGCTGGTGAAGGCGTTCAAGCGGCCGCCGAAGCGGCCGCCAAGCTTGAAGGCGTCAGTAAAGTTCGCGTTGCCGATAACGCTGTTTACGCCCATCAGCTGGCTGAGCCCATGGGCGCGCTGCTGGTAGAGCTGGCTGGCGACTACAGCCATGTTTTGGCGAGCGCCTCTACAACGGGTAAAAACGTACTGCCCCGCTTGGCAGCGTTAAAAGATGTTAGCCAGCTTTCCGACGTCATTGGCGTTGAGAGCGCGGATACTTTCCTGCGCCCTATTTATGCGGGCAATGCCATCGCCACGGTAAAAAGCGATGACGCTCTGAAAGTTATGACCGTGCGTACTACCGCATTTGATGCGGTCGAGAGCTCGGGCAGCGCTGCTGTAGAAGCAGTAGAGGTGGTGGTTGAAAACAGTCAGTCGAGCTTTGTTAAGCAAGAGCTGGCGCAGTCCGACCGCCCAGAGCTTGGTGGAGCCAAAGTGGTGGTATCTGGCGGGCGCGGCATGGGCAATGGCGAAAACTTCAAACTGTTGGACGGCATTGCCGACAAGCTGGGTGCTGCCATTGGCGCATCACGAGCGGCCGTTGACGCTGGTTTTGTACCCAACGATATGCAGGTTGGTCAAACCGGTAAGATCGTTGCGCCTGAGCTGTATATTGCGGTGGGTATTTCCGGCGCGATTCAGCATTTGGCAGGCATGAAGGACTCGAAAGTCATTGTTGCCATCAACAAAGACGAAGAAGCGCCGATCTTCCAAGTGGCCGATTACGGCTTGGTAGGTGATCTTTTCGAGATTCTGCCAGAGCTTGAAAGTAAGCTATAAGCCACTGAATCTAAACTAGCTAAAAGCCGACTTCGCCAGAAGTCGGCTTTTTTATTGGCGATGAATTCGATAAACTGCCAATAGTTGACTAAGGTACTGGGGTATATAGCGTACCGATGTATCCTTATTTGCTGCTCACGGTAATAAAAATGGCCGGGGTGGTTGAAAAAGGTGGGGAAAGACCACACTTAACTAAGTGAACGTAACAAAAGCCACTTAAGGAGAAGTTAGCATGGCACATACACTTCCAGAATTACCGTATGCCTACGACGCGCTCGAGCCACACATTGATGCGATGACGATGGAAATTCACCACTCTCGTCACCACAATACATATGTTACTAACCTGAATGCTGCGCTTGAGGGCACGGGTCTTGAAGACGTGCCGGTAGAAGAGCTGGTTGCTAATCTTGACCGTGTACCTGAAGAGAAGCGTCAAGCCGTTATTAATAACGGTGGCGGCCATGCCAACCACTCTATGTTCTGGCAAATGATGTCACCCAACGGTGGTGGTCAGCCCCAGGGCGATGTGGCAAGCGCCATTGATGCAGAGCTAGGCGGCCTTGATGCATTCAAAGAAGCGTTCAAGAAAGCAGCGTTGGGTCGTTTTGGTAGCGGTTGGGCATGGCTCTCCGTGACGCCTGACAACAAATTGGTCGTAGAAAATACCCTGAACCAAGACAGCCCGCTAATGCACGGCAATACGCCGGTGCTGGGTTTGGATGTTTGGGAGCACGCTTACTACCTGAAGTTCCAAAACAAACGCCCTGATTACGTAGAAGCCTTCTTCAACGTCATCAACTGGGAAGATGTTGAGCGTCGTTACCAGGCGGCTACTGCTTAAGCTTGCATCGCTAATAACAGGCGCCAAGTGACTTGGCGCCTTGTGAAAAAACCGCTTCCATTTGGAGGCGGTTTTTTGTTGCTGGAAAGGTTTAGGAGCCGTTGATCAATAAGCCGGTTGTGCAGGTGATTAAGCTGTTGTTGGGTATGATATTGGGTACGAGCTGTCAATAACCTGTGGATGAAAAATACCATATATGCTTGAATTGATTTTCTCATGGTCTATATATAGTATGCGTTGTGTCTTCCAGAGAGAGCGAGCACAAGATGTGCTCTACCCGAAAAACGCCGCTATGAAAAGGAAAAATAGCCATGGATATCCAAATTTATAGCAAGCCCGCTTGTGTTCAGTGCACTGCTACTTATCGTGCGCTGGATAAGCAGGGTCTAGAATATACCGTTATCGATATTACTGCTAAAAGCGGTGCTCAGGAGGAAGTGGAAGCACTGGGTTACCGTCAGTTACCGGTCGTCGTCGTAGGTGAAGATCATTGGTCCGGCTTCCGCCCTGATCGCATTCAAGCACTGGCGTAAAAGACCGCTATGCAAACCGCTAATGTGGAAGCTGAGCGTGCTGGTTCGCTGGTTTATTTTTCCACTAAGTCAGGCAATACCCACCGTTTTATACAAAAGCTTGGCTTAAGCGCCCAGCGGCTGCCGCTAAACCGTGAAGAACCAACGCCACGCGTAGAGCAGCCCTACATATTAGTGACACCTACCTATGGTGGCGGCTATGCCGAAGGGGCAGTGCCGAGGCAGGTGATCCGATTTTTAAACGATGAGCACAATCGGCACCTTCTGAGGGGTGTCATTGCCGCTGGGAATACGAATTTTGGTGAAGCGTACGGGTTGGCGGGGCGAATCATCGCTCAAAAGTGCCAAGTGCCGCTGCTTTATCGATTTGAACTGTTTGGCACTGACGACGATGTCGCCAAGGTCCGCAAAGGAGTAGAAGAGTTTTGGAAACGTCAAGCTCAGTCTCTAACAATGTAGCCTCTCACCCTGAAGTCTCTGAAAACGAGGCGACTAAAAATGTTGCTACAAAAAACTCGACAGAAACAAAGCGGCCTACTGCAGCGGCATCCGAGGCGCGTACCCTGGATTACCATGCGCTGAACGCGATGTTGAATCTATATGGTGCCAACGGTGAATTGCAGCTTGATAAAGACCGCGAAGCCGCCCGTCAATATTTCTTGCAGCACGTTAACCAAAACACGGTGTTTTTCCACTCGTTAGAAGAAAAACTCGATTACTTGGTGGAAGAGCAGTATTACGAGCCAGAAATGCTTGCTCAGTACAGCTTTGCCTTTATTAAAGGGCTGTTTGAGCAGGCGTACGCCTATAAATTTCGTTTCCCGAGTTTCCTCGGCGCGTTCAAGTACTACACCAGCTACACGCTTAAGACGTTCGACGGGCGGCGCTACCTGGAGCGCTTTGAAGACCGCGTTTGCATGGTAGCGTTAGCGCTGGCGCGTGGTGATGAAGCATTGGCCAAGTCACTGGTTGATGAAATTATTAGCGGCCGTTTTCAGCCGGCTACGCCGACCTTCTTAAACTGTGGTAAGCGTCAGCGCGGCGAACTGGTGTCGTGTTTCTTGCTGCGTATCGAAGACAATATGGAGTCAATTGGCCGCTCAATTAATTCGGCGCTCCAGCTCTCTAAACGCGGCGGTGGCGTTGCTTTCTTGCTGACGAATATTCGTGAGTCAGGCGCACCGATTAAGCGTATCGAGAATCAGTCGTCGGGCATTATCCCGATTATGAAGCTGTTGGAAGATGCTTTCTCTTACGCTAACCAGCTGGGCGCGCGCCAGGGTGCCGGTGCGGTCTATCTGAACGCTCACCACCCGGATATTCTGCGCTTTCTCGATACTAAGCGCGAAAATGCCGATGAAAAAATTCGCATTAAAACGCTATCGCTGGGCGTGACGATTCCTGACATCACGTTTGAACTTGCTAAACGCAACGACGACATGTACCTGTTCTCTCCTTACGATGTAGAGCGGGTGTATGGCGTGCCGTTTGGCGATATCAGTGTGACCGAGAAGTACCATGAAATGGTCGCTGATGCGCGTATCCGTAAGCATAAAATCAATGCGCGTGCGTTCTTCCAGACTCTGGCCGAACTGCAGTTCGAATCGGGCTACCCGTACATTATGTTTGAAGATACGGTTAATCGTGCCAACCCGATTGCCGGGCGTATCAATATGAGCAACCTGTGCTCTGAGATTCTTCAGGTGAATACGCCTACCGAATACGACGATGATCTTGGCTATCGTCAGATCGGTCAGGATATCTCCTGCAACCTTGGCTCCATGAACATTGCCAAGGTGATGGACTCAGGCGATATCGGCACCAGCGTTGAGATTGCCATTCGTGGTTTAACCGCGGTTTCTGAGATGAGCAACCTGCGCAGCGTGCCGTCCATCGCTGAAGGTAACGCCAAGTCTCGAGCCATTGGCCTTGGGCAAATGAACCTGCATGGTTTCTTAGCTCGCGAACACATTTATTACGGGTCAGAAGAGGGCTTGGACTTCACCAACCTCTACTTCTATTGCGTTGCGTTCCATGCCATTCGTGCCTCTAACCAGCTAGCCATTGAGCATGGTGAAGCCTTTGCTGGGTTTGAAGACTCCACCTATGCATCGGGCACGTTCTTTGATAAGTACACTGATCAAGCGTGGCTGCCGCGTACCGAGAAAGTACGTCATTTGTTCGAGCGTAGTGGTATCGCGCTGCCTACCCAAGAAGCGTGGCAGGCTCTGAAGGCGTCGGTAATGGCCCACGGGCTATATAACCGTAACCTGCAGGCGGTGCCGCCGACAGGCTCTATTTCGTACATTAACCACTCCACCTCGAGTATTCATCCGGTGGCTGCGAAAATTGAGATTCGCAAAGAAGGCAAGCTCGGGCGTGTTTACTACCCCGCGCCATTCTTGAACGAGGCGAACTTCGATTATTTCCAGGATGCTTACGAAATTGGTCCTGAAAAAATTATTGATACTTATGCAGAGGCATCTAAGCACGTTGATCAGGGGCTTTCGTTGACGCTGTTTTTCCCGGATACCGCCTCCACGCGGGATATCAACAAAGCGCAAATTTACGCGTGGCGTAAGGGTATCAAGACGCTTTACTACATCCGTTTGCGCCAAAGCGCGCTAGAAGGCACGGAAGTAGAGGGCTGCGTCTCCTGCTCGTTGTAATCGTGTATTGCTTCCATAAGATTTGTTTGTGAGAGAACTCTGATGACCATTATGCAACGCTTATCGCGGGTTAATGCGATCAACTGGAACCGCCTTCAGGACGATAAAGACCTAGAAGTGTGGAACCGGCTGACCAGTAACTTCTGGCTGCCGGAAAAAGTGCCACTCTCCAACGATATCCAGTCGTGGAATACGCTGACCCAGCAGGAAAAACAGCTGACGATTCGTGTGTTCACAGGCCTGACGCTGCTCGATACGATCCAGAGCAGCGTGGGTGCGCCAGTATTAATGGATGACGCGCGCACACCCCATGAAGAGGCGGTTTATACCAATATCGCCTTTATGGAGTCGGTGCATGCGCGCTCCTACAGCTCGATCTTCTCGACACTGTGCACTACCCGTGATGTAGATGATGCCTTCCGCTGGAGCGAAGAGAACCCGACGCTGCAGATGAAGTCTGAGCTGATCCTCAAGCGCTACCGTGCTGATGATCCCTTGATGCGAAAGGTAGCCAGCGTTTTCCTTGAGTCATTTTTGTTCTACTCAGGGTTCTACCTGCCCATGTACTGGTCAAGCCATGCCAAGTTGACCAATACCGCCGATCTGATTCGTTTGATCATTCGTGATGAGGCAGTACACGGCTACTATGTAGGCTACAAATTCCAGCAGGCGCTGGCGGAAGCAACGCCCGAGCGCCAGCAAGAAGTGAAAGACTACGCCTACGAACTGCTGCTAGAGCTTTACGACAACGAAGTGCGCTACACCGAATCGCTTTATGATGAAGTGGGCTTGACGGAAGACGTGAAGAAATTCCTTCACTATAACGCCAACAAAGCGCTGATGAACCTGGGCTTCGAGCCGTTGTTCCCGAGCAGCGTTACCGACGTCGATCCAACCATTATGGCGGCACTTTCCCCAAGTGCGGATGAAAATCACGACTTCTTCTCCGGTTCTGGTTCTTCCTACGTCATCGGCAAAGCCGTTGCCACTGAAGACGACGACTGGGCGTTTTAAGTTAATTATTGGCTGCTTAGAAACTTTTTCCCGATATTTTTACTTCAGGGCGCCACTCGGCGCCCTTTTTTATGGTGGTGTAGCGGTCTGGATCGAAACACCATCAAATGCTAATGATAAATATTGTCATTTATTCTATTAGTGTTAGGCTATGCACTGCTTAAACGAAACGCAAATCGTTCTTATACCTAATGAGTTTTAGTACGCGGTTAACGTTAGCGTGCTAATAAGTAACGGAGATATCACGTGCTGAAAAGGCCTTTCTTCGCCTTGCATGGAGGCTGGCTTGCCGGTTTGCTGGTCAGCGGTACGCTAATGGCAAGCGATGAGACAATGGATCAAGCGGCTCAGAGTGTCGAGGCCCAGCAAGCGCAATCCGCACTTCAGCAGCAAATCGATGAGGCTGATGACGCCACGCGTTCAGCAATTGAAGAGCTGCGCCGCCTAGAGCGGGAAACCCGCCAGATGAAAGCGTCTAATGCTGCTTTAAGCGGCCGTTTAGCCAGTGAGGCCGAACGCCAGCTGCGCCTTGGTGAAGCACTCGATACATTAAGCGATACGCGTGCCTCACTGCCTGCGGTTGAGCAGGATATGACGGAACAGCTAATTAGCTGGATCGAATCTGACCTGCCGTTTCTGAAAGACGAGCGTTTGGCGCGTGTTCGGCCTACTGAACAGCAGTCTTTAGAAAGCGCGGCACGTATTGCTAATTTGTTGGAAGTGTGGCGTGCCGAGCTTGCATATGGCCGTGAAGTAGATAGCTGGCGTGGTCGTTTACAATTAGCAGCAGGAAATCCACGTGAAGTGGAATATTTGCGCATTGGCCGAATCGGCTTTTATTACCTAACGCCTGACGGTCGAGAAGGGGGGGTGTGGGATAAAGCCAGCGGTGAGTGGCAGCCGCTTGATGAGCGGGCTCGACGTCAGGTGCGTAACGGTCTGCGTATTGCTGACGATCAGCGCACGCCAGAATTACTGCGTTTACCGCTGTCGATTACTGCTGACGAGCATACAGGGGGCCAACAATGAGTTTGTCGACACTAAAGCGAAGTGCGCACAGAAGCGTTATCTGCTTAGCGCTACTAGCAAGCCTTCTGAGCAGCAGTGTGTTGATGGCGCAAACTGACGGCGTTAGCTCATTACGTGAAGCTCGCGAAGCCGCCGAAGCGCGTGATCAAGCTCGGTTACAAACATTTCTGAAGGATCAGCAAGCATTAGAAGCTGCGCTAGACGAGGCGCGGGCTGAGCATCAAGCAGCAGAACAGCAGCAGGTAGCATTAGCCGCGCAACAGCAGGAACAAGCGCAGCAGGCTCAAGCGTTGACCGCGCGCCAAGAAGAGCAGGGTGAAGCGCTTACCTCGCTGCTGGCGGATCTGGCGCGACACAGCGAAGAGGTGCGCAACGAGCTAGGTGGCGACAGCTGGTTAACACTAACTGTTGATGCATTACCGCCGCGCCTCAACGAGGTCGAGGTGCTGGAGCGCCAGCAGATCGAAACCACTGTGGATAGCTTGGCAACACTTACGCTAAACACTGGGCGTGCTGAGCGTCTTGAATTGCCGGTGGCTGATGCCAGTGGCGAAATTGAAACAAGAAGCGTCGTGCGCTTGGGTGATTTTGCCGCGTTTACTGACACAGCGCTGCTTAGAAAAGGTCAGGACGATAGTAGCTTGGCCGAAGTGCCGCGGACTCCCGCAGACATCAGCGATGTACTGGCGTCCTATCACCAAGGTGAAAGCCGTGTGTTTGCCATTGACCCTACTCAGGGGAGTGTGCTGCAAGCCCTTGCTCAACAGCCAAACCTCTGGGAACGCTTCCAGCAGGGTGGCTATGTCGGTTACGTGGTGGTGGCGCTAGGTGGATTTGGCCTATTGGTGGCATTGGCTCAATACCTCTACCTCGTAGTCGTTAGTGCGCGAGTGCGTCGTCAGCGTAAGGCGCTGGATCAGCCAAATGCCAACAACCCGCTGGGGCGTGTGCTGGCCCGTTTTAAAGAGTTGGATAAACACCAAGCACCGGAGGCCTTAGAGGCACGGCTAGATGAGGCGGTGTTAGCGGAACTGCCACGAATTGAGCGTGGCCAGCCGATTGTAAAGCTGCTGGCTGCCATTGCGCCTTTGCTGGGTCTTCTAGGTACCGTGACCGGTATGATTGTCACCTTTCAGGCGATTACTGTGTTTGGCACTGGTGATCCACAGTTGATGGCGGGGGGGATCAGTCAGGCACTGGTAACAACGGTGCTGGGGCTTGTAACAGCTGTGCCGCTGCTGTTTGCTCAGACAGCCTTGGCGAGCCGCAGCCGTTTGATTACTCAGGTAATCGAAGGCGAAGCAAGCGCCACTTTGGCTGACCATCTCGAAGCGCAGTCGACGGCTAATGCGCAAGCGGTGACCTAATATGCCCACGTTACCTCTTTGGCTTGAGCCCGTTGAGCGGCTGCTTGATGCCGGTGGTGCCGTTTTAGTGGTGCTAGCCTTTGTTGCCGTGCTGGTATTTGGGATGGCTATTGAGCGCTGGTGGTATTACCGCTTTAGCTGGCGGCGTGCTCGTCGCCAACTGATTCGGCGTTGGGCAGCACGCAGTGATCACCGTAGCTGGAGTGCGCGTACGTTACGCGATGTATGGACAGAGGCGTTGGTTGCTAAGCTACGCCGCCCGTTGCCGTGGATCAAATTGCTGGTGGCGCTATGCCCACTGTTAGGCTTGCTGGGTACCGTTACCGGCATGATTACCGTATTCGATAGCCTGTCACTGAGTGATACCCATCAGGCGCGGGCAATGGCCGACGGTGTAGCTCGTGCCACGCTGCCCACGCTAACCGGCATGGCGATTGCAGTGGTGGGATTGTTGTTTATTAGTCGTTTAGAGCACGTAATTCGTCGCGAAGATCAGCGGTTACACGACCGTTTAGCCCGTGCCTTGGAGGAGAATGATGCGTAGACGCCGTTCCATAGACACCACGGCTGATAGCAATGAAGTGAATCTGACGCCAATGCTTGATGTTGTCTTTATCATGCTGATCTTCTTTATTGTAACGACCAGCTTCATTAAAGAGAGTGGTGTGGAGATTGATCGCCCAGAAGCGGCAGCGGCAAGCCCGCGTCCAGACGCACAGGTACTAATTGCCGTGACACCAGAAGGGGCGGTTTGGGTCGATGGTAAGCCAGTTGATGTTCATCGTATTGGTCAGCAGGTTGCCGGTATGTTGAGTGGTGATGGCTCTGTGGTTATTCAGGCGGATCGAGAATCCACCACGGGACTGTTGATTGAAGTGATGGATCGCCTCAAACAGGCAGGTGTTGACCAGATCGCCGTGGCAGCGAGCCGGAGTGCGCCATGATTCGCCATTTCCTCTCGCTACTGGGCGGTATTGGCTTAGCCGTTGGTTTATTTTGGATGTTAGCGCTACTGGTAACACCCCCAGAGCGCTCCCCAGAAACGCCTATCATGGCCATGTCGATGACCATGGTAGAAGCTCCAGAGGTGGCGCCAGAGCAAGAAGCACCGCCGCCTGCGCCTTCTGAAGCGGCCCCAGCGCCGCCGCCAATGCCCATGCCGGCACCAGCGCCAGTGGCTGAAAGTGCGATTGCGTTACCTGAAGTAGAGCTTCCTGACGAGCCAGTGGAACCGGTTGAGTTAGAGAGTGAGCTACCAGAGCTGACCGAAATTACGCCCGAGCCAGCTCCGCAGCCCGCGCCGAAGCCGTCTCCAAGACCAGCGCCGCAACCTGACCCTGCACCACAGCCTGCAGAAACGGCAGCGCCCTCTCCTGCGCCTTCAACAGCACAGAGTCAGGCTGCGCCCTCAGAGCCAGAGCCTGCGCCATCGAATGAGCCCGTAAGTGTCGGGCAGGTCACCCCAACTAGTCGTGTGAATCCTTCTTATCCACCACGTGCCCAGCGGCGTGGCATGGAGGGCTTTGTTGAGGTGGAGTTTGTTATTCGTCGAGATGGCAGCGTCGATAACAGCACGATTCGCGTCACGCGGGCGCAGCCAAGACGAGTGTTTGAAGACGCTGCCCGTGAAGCGATTGCACGCTGGCAGTTTGAGCCTGGTCAGCAGCTTCGTCGTGCTACTCAGCGCATAGAATTTCAGCTGAGATAGCCCGTTAAGTTGGCTAGTTACGATAGCCAGTAGAGGTGGCCAGTAGAGACAGCCTGTTGAAAATGCCAGTTGAGGAAAAAGTATGCAGCGTTGGGTGGTAATCGTCGTATTAAGCGCGCTAAGCGTTGTGGCGCACGCGAACGAACCGCTGCCGGGTGACATTGTTCGCGATCTTAACGGGCTTCAAAGTCAATTAGCTGAGCAACCCAGTGGCGAGGTTGATGACGATGTCCTTAATCGTATTATCAGCCATGCACGCTCCCAGTCGTCGCGTCTTGCCAGTGGTAATCGCGCCGACCAATGGGCGAGTGCGCTCTATCACCAGCTCGCCGCGAGTGCGTTGGTGCGACAAGGTGATCACCTTGCCGCTGCTGATGAGTTAGCCAGCGCCCAGCAGCGCCCGAGCGTGCCTAACAGTCAAATTCTACGCTGGCTGCGTGATGAAGCATCGCTTCGTCGCGCAGGTAACCAGCGCCCTGAGGCCATTACGTTGTATGAGCAGTGGCTAACGCAATCTCAAGGCAGTCCACACTATGACGAATCAGCATGGCGGCTGATTCGCTTATTAGCAGAGGAAGAGCGCTGGGATGAGGCAATTGAATGGCTCTCGCCGCTCCTGCAAAAAGGTGGATTGACGGACACCCAGCAAACACTAACCACCGTAGTAATACGCAACACGGAGCAAAACGAGCAAACTCTCGGTTGGCTAGTGGATGGCTTAACTGCCCAGAGTGAGCCTGATGCTTGGCGTCAGGCGGCAGGGCTTGCCCAGCAGATGGGCCAGGCTGGCGTGGCGGCTGGCGTGTGGGAGATGGCCTGGCAGCTAGGTAAATTTACGTCGGCTGAAGATCGCTTAACGTTAATTCGGCTGCACCTAGCGGGGGGAACGCCAGCCAGAGCAGGCGAGCACCTGGATGCGGCTATTGAAGAAGGCGTAGTGGCTCGTGATGAGGAAACGTTACGGCTGTTAGCGGGGGCGTGGCAACAGGCTAGGCATGTTGAGAAGGCGTTAAGTGCTTCGAGAGCGCTTGCTGAAAGCACGCAAAAAGCTGAAGACTGGCGGCAGTACGGGCAGCTTGCTTACCGCTGGGGGCAAGATGGCCAGGCCGAGGAAGCCCTTATCAAAGCGGCGAACCTTGGCGATGATCAGGCTGGGCAGTGGTTGTCGAATTTTGAAAAGTGAAAAGCCCACAGTAGACGCCCCTAGAGTGACGTAAGGGGCGTACGTGTGTTTGGCGTGTTTGTGCTTAGCCTGTCTGGGAAAGCGTCAGCGCAAAATCACTCCAGGTGGGAGCGTGATCGGAAGGCCGCTCCATACCGCGCAATTCATAATCAATGCCTGCACCGGTGACGCAGTCGGCAAGCGGTTTAGACACCAAAATATAGTCAATGCGCAGGCCGCGTTTTGGCTCGCGGTCAAAACCCTTTGAACGATAGTCAAACCAGCTGAACCATTCACTGTTATCTGGGTGACACAGCCGATAGCTGTCGCTCAGGCCCCACGCTTTTATGCCGTCAAGCCATTCTCGCTCGATGGGCTGAAAGCTGGTTTTGCCCTCGCGTAGCCAGCGTTTGCGGCTTGGCTCACCAATGCCAATATCCTGATCTTCTGGCGATATGTTGAAATCCCCCATGATCGCCAGCTGTTCTTCAGGATGGTGCTGGTTTTGTAGCAGACTTGCCAACTGCTGATAAAAGCGCGCTTTATGAGGGAATTTAGTTGGGTGTTCAACATTTTCACCCTGGGGGAAGTAGCCATTCCACACGGTGACTGTTTCGCCATTTTCGGCTAGTAACCGCACGCCAATCATCCGGCGCTGGGCATTTTCCTCATCATCAGGGAAGCCATAAAATACCTCTTGGGGTTTTTGCCGACACATTAAGGCAACCCCGTAATGGCCTTTTTGACCGTAGTAAAAAACGTGGTAGCCCATGGCTTCAACGTCAGCCAGAGGAAACTCGCTGTCTTGCACTTTGGTTTCCTGCAGGCCAATAACATCTGGCTGCTGCGTGTCGATCAGCGCTTGAAGCTGATGAAGCCGTGCCCGAATGCCATTGATATTAAATGAAACCAAACGCATTACGAACGATCCCCAGAAGGCTTGTCTCCTTCTTTGTCCGGATGGATAGCAATATGTTGTCCATCTTGCTGGCGTGCTAGTTTACGCACTGCTTGAAGCTTGCGTTGTTGCTGCTTTTTAGCCACAAAGCGGCGTGAGGGGGCCACCTGATCAGGATTATCATGGCGCCACTTTTTGTAATCTTTGCGGCGACCAGTACGGATAGTGACCTTATCCGCGAGTGAACGGGTTTTTTTCTTACGCGTCATGTCGCGCTCCTTGGGTTAATTTATGCTTCATTCTAACAGGCAAGCGCACTCCTTCGACAGCAGGACGCGCTCTTATCGCCAAGCCCTGGTACAATGCGCACTTCGTGATGCCTAACATCCACAGCAATGGACAGATACACAGCCTATGAGCGAGTCGGAACAGACCACAGCATCGGCCCAGAACCGCAAGCCTAAACGTCGCCGTCGGAAACCGCGTCGTCGTCAATCGAACTGGGATCTTCGTCAGTTTCAGGTGCCCGCCGTTGCCGGCAAGTGGCGCTTTCATGACTTTGATTTGCCGCTGCCTTTAATGCGCGCTATTCATGCCCAAGGATTTGAATACTGCACGCCTATACAGTCAGAGGCTCTGCGTCACACCTTGCTGGGTGGCGATATTGTCGGCAAGGCGCAGACAGGCACCGGAAAAACCGCTGCTTTTTTGATTTCAGTAATGGCTTATTTTCTGGAAGAGCCAACCCCGGATGGCCAAAAGCCAGGGGCACCCCGTGCGTTGATTATTGCGCCTACTCGGGAGCTGGCGCTGCAAATTGAAAAAGATGCTAAAGCGCTTGCCCGCTTTACACAGCTTAATGTGGCGAGTGTTGTTGGCGGCATGGATTACCAAAAGCAGCGCGAGAGCCTAGGCAAGAAGATTGATATTTTGGTGGCAACACCAGGGCGCCTGCTGGATTTTCATCAGAAGCGTGATATTGATCTCTCTGAAGTTGAAGTATTGGTATTGGATGAAGCGGATCGCATGCTTTCTATGGGTTTTATTCCCGATGTGAAGCGCATTATTCGCTACACGCCTAAGAAAGAGGAGCGTCAAACGTTCCTGTTCTCGGCAACCTTTACTGACGATATCTTGAACCTGGCAAGCCAGTGGACGCTTGATCCTGCCCACGTAGAGATCGAAGTCACTGTTGAAAATCAGGCCGATATCGATCAGCGCGTTTATCTTGTGTCGGATGAGGATAAACAGCGGTTGCTGATTAACCTGCTAACGCAGGAAAGCTTCGAGCGTGTGATGGTGTTTGGTAATCGTCGTGACCTTGTGCGCAAGCTTGATGATTTGCTGAAAAAAGCAGGCGTGAGCGTCGCTATGCTATCTGGCGATGTACCGCAAAATCAGCGCATCAAAACCTTGGAAAGCTTCCGTGAGGGAGAAATCCAAGTGCTGGTGGCAACCGATGTAGCCGGTCGTGGCATTCATATTGAAGATGTCAGCCACGTGATTAACTACACCTTACCGGAAGATCCTGAAGATTACGTTCACCGCATTGGGCGGACTGGGCGTGCAGGTGCTAAGGGCGTTTCAATTAGTTTTGTTGGTGAAGAAGATGCCTTCTCGCTACCAGAAATTGAGCGCTACATTAACGGTAAACTGCCCTGCGAACATCCGCCGGAAGGCATGCTGTAACGCGCATGCTCGATAATGCGCTGAAAAGCGATATTCAAGACGCCTATCGTCGCGTGGTGGAGAGGCTTGAGCTGACGCCACGCTACGGCCAGCGTCTGATGATCGCAGAAATTGCTCGTACGCTAGGTGGCATTGAGCAGGACGGCGAAGGCAAGCGCACAAACGATAATCATGTGTGCGTGCTGGAGGCGGGAACCGGAACAGGTAAAACGCTGGCGTACCTGATCGCTGCCTTGCCAATAGCCAAAGCGCAGGGAAAGCGACTGATTGTTTCCACTGCCACGGTGGCACTGCAGGAGCAGGTGCTTAATCAAGATTTGCCTTCGCTTGCCAGTCATAGCGGTATTGCTTTTCGTTATGCCTTGGCAAAAGGGCGTGGCAGGTACGTGTGTGTTGCACGTCTTGACCAGGCGTTAGAAGGCGTTGAGCCAAACCCGACGCTGTCGCTATTTGAGCAGTCACTTCAATCCCACAGCAGTGACTTTTCGCTATTAGCCACCGATATGGCGGAGGCTTACGGTAAAGGCGAATGGGAAGGCGATCGCGATACATGGTCGGCGTCGATCGACGATGGCCATTGGCGGCAGCTAACGGTGGATCATCGTCAATGCACAGGCCGTCGCTGTGGTCATTTTGGTGCTTGCGCCTTTTTTCGTTCCCGCCGTGAGCTGGAAAATGCCGATGTTATCGTCGCTAACCATGATCTGGTGCTTGCTGACCTGGCGCTGGGTGGCGGTGCTATTTTACCGGACCCTGCCGACTGCATTTTCATTTTTGATGAAGGCCATCATCTGCCTGATAAGGCGCTCTCTCATTTTGCTCACCGCTTTGCGGTACACGGTTGTTTGCGTTGGCTTAAAACTCTGAAGAGCAGTTTGACGGATCTGCATCAGGGGTTAGCGGTTCAACCGACAATTGCGCGCTTGCTCGCTGGATTGCCTGAGCTGCTGCATAGCTTAGAGCCTGCTTTGGGCGATGTATTTAGTATGGGCCACCAGCTGGCCGGGCGAGAAAACGGCCTGTCGGATGAAGAGGCCAACCATCAGCTGCGTTTTGAGAAAGGCCAAGTGCCTGAAGCACTTCGCGAACAAGCCCAGCAGCTGTTAGTCATGTTTGCCACGCTGTCACGCAGTCTGGAAAGCATTAGTGACATCCTGCGCGAAAGCCTCGA
Organism: Vreelandella neptunia; assembly: GCF_000712975.1. Classification (GTDB taxonomy): domain Bacteria; phylum Pseudomonadota; class Gammaproteobacteria; order Pseudomonadales; family Halomonadaceae; genus Vreelandella; species Vreelandella qaidamensis. Next base: position 438,425 of record NZ_JHQL01000003.1, read on the forward strand.
CCCGGATAAGCAAACTGGCTTGGATAGAGAGCAAGCTGAGGCATGGTTGCCGCTGATTGCACTGCTTCATGGGCGTTCGCTGGAAGCCCATGCACTTTGGCAAGCATTCAGCGAACTAGATGCTGCCAATGCGCCGCCGAGCGCTCGCTGGATTACCCTTAGTCGTGTGGCGGGGGAGCCAGAAATAGAGTTTTCGGCAAGTCCGGTATCCGCGGCACATACGCTTGCAAAACATTTGTGGGGGCGCTGCCATGGTGCGGTAGTAACATCGGCGACGCTGACTGCATTAGGGCGGTTTGAACGTATTCAGGAGCGCGCTGGGTTAGCAAACCGCTATCGCTATCAGGCGTTGCCGAGTCCCTTTGATTACGCCAATGCTATTTTGCGTGTGCCTAGAGAGGCAACTGATCCTAGTGATCGCGATGCCCATGAAAGCGCCATCGTTAATTTCGTGACCCAGTTGGGAGCTGACGAAGCGGTGCTGGTGCTGTTTTCTTCTCGGGCGCAGCTGCGAGCGGTGGAAAAAGCCTTACCTGCGTCAGCTAAGGAGCGGGTGTTGGCGCAGGATGCGCTTCCCAAGCGCGAATTGCTTGAGCGCCATCGTGCGGCAGTTGATGATAACAAAGGGAGTATTATTTTTGGCCTGGCCAGTTTTGCTGAAGGTATCGACTTGCCTGGCGACTATCTCACCCATGTGGTGATTACACGGCTGCCATTTGCGGTGCCGGATGATCCAGTGGGAGCTACGCTAGCTGAGTGGATTGAAAGCCAGGGCGGAAACCCGTTTATGCGGATTAGCGTTCCGGATGCGTCAATCAAGCTAGTACAAGCCTGTGGGCGTTTGATACGCAAGGAGAGCGACAGAGGTGTCATTACGTTGCTAGATCGTCGGGTCATTACGCGTCGGTATGGTCAGGCGTTGTTAGATGCATTGCCGCCGTTCAAGCGAGAAATCATGTAGTAACAAGAAGTCATGTAGTAACAAGAAATCATGTAGTAACAAAATGTCGTCATATCATCTAGCAAACAAACGCCCTGCTAAGGCTAATAGCCTTGCGGGGTCGCTTGCTTGCTAGCCGTGTTCTTACTGGGCGATGCGCTTGGCGAGCACCGGAGCAAGTTTCTCGTTCATGCGGGTAAAGGTATCGACCGTTGTGTCCCAGTCGATACAGGCATCAGTGATAGAAACGCCGTATGTTAGCTGACTAAGATCGGCAGGCACTTTCTGATTGCCCCAGCCAATGTTTGACTCAACCATCAGACCGATAATGGAGGTGTTGCCTTCCAATATTTGATTGGTGACATTTTCGAGCACCAGCGGCTGTAGGCCAGCATCTTTATTAGAATTGGCGTGCGAGCAATCGATCATAATGTTGGCGGAAAGGTCGGCTTTTTTCAGCTCTTTTTCTGCTAGGGCAACGCTGACGCTGTCATAATTGGGTTTGCCATTGCCGCCGCGAAGGACGACGTGGCCATAAGCGTTACCTCGGGTACGAATAATAGCGACTTGACCTTCGTTGTTGATGCCCAGGAAATTGTGAGGGCTAGCAACAGACTGTAGGGCGTTAATGGCAACGTCTAGGCTGCCGTCGGTACCATTTTTGAAACCTACCGGGCAAGAGAGTCCAGAGGCCATTTCCCGGTGGGTTTGCGATTCTGTAGTGCGTGCACCAATCGCTGACCAACTGATGCAGTCTTGCATATACTGCGGTGAAATCGGGTCTAGCGCTTCCGTTGCAAGCGGTAGGCCAATTTCAGCTAGGTCCACCAGTAACTTGCGCGCGATATGCAGGCCTTCATCAATTTCGAAAGAGTCGTTAAGATGCGGGTCGTTAATCAGCCCTTTCCAACCGACGGTAGTACGGGGTTTTTCGAAATAAACGCGCATGACAATAAAAAGGCTGTCATTTACTTGATCTGCTAATTTACGTAGACGTCGTGCGTAGTCCAGTGCGGCATCCACATCATGGATAGAGCATGGGCCAACGACAACGAGAAGCCGGTGATCTTTGCCATCGAGGATGTTTTGAATGGTACGACGGCCCTCTATAACAGAGCGTTCTGCAGTTTCCGTTAACGGAATGGTCTGCTTGAGGGCTGCGGGGGTGGTAAGAACATCCTGTGCAAGGACGTTAAGGTTACTAACCTGCTGATCTGACATCATGCTACCTGTGCGTGCGCTATGGACTAAAAGTGGCTCTACTATGGCGTGTCAGGCGGGTAAAAATCAATTGTTGCGGAACTTGTTCTAATCGAAAAGTGTCATGGTCAAGATTCTAAGGACCTTTGGATCAATCTAAGGTTCCAGTTGAGAGTAAAAAAGGGAAGCAGAGAGTGTAAGCGCTTGATGCCTCGCTAAGAACGCGTAACACTAAGTACCATTGGACATTTTTAACACTCAATGTGGTAGACGAATCATTTTCTACCATCTGTCATTATTAAGATTAACCAATGCCCAAGGGACACTATGCTGCTTGCTGTGAAGGCCCACATGAAAGGGCGAAGAGAGATAGCGCTCGGCGTGCGTCGCACGAGCGGGAGGGGGGTGTGAATGGGCACCCGTGAAACAGACCAGCAGTTGGTTGAGCGTGCCCAAAAAGGTGATACACGTGCTTTCGATCTACTGGTAAAAAAATATCAGCACAAAATTATTGGGTTGATTGGCCGTTATGTTCACGACCACTCTGAAGTACAAGATGTAGCGCAAGAAGCGTTTATTAAAGCGTACCGAGCGCTTGGTAAATTTCGCGCTGAAAGCGCTTTTTATACCTGGATGTACCGCATTGCGATCAATACGGCTAAAAACCATTTAGTGTCACGGGGCCGTCGGCCTCCAGGGAGCGACCTTGATATCGTTGATGCTGAACTGGTAGACCAGAGTGGGCGGCTGGCTGACGCTGAGTCGCCAGAGGCATCGATTGCCCGTGATCAATTAGAAGCTGCCGTTTACGAAGCCATTGAGAACCTGCCGGATGACCTACGTACCGCGATTACGCTGCGTGAACTAGACGGCTTGGCTTATGAAGATATTGCCCAGGTAATGCAGTGCCCTGTGGGGACAGTGCGCTCGCGCATTTTCCGCGCCCGTGAAGCAGTTGATGAGCATATACGTCCATTAGTAACAACGGCACGGAACAGCCGCGAAGAGTAAGGGTCTGAAGCATGGTGGCAAGCCTGTTAATAGATAGTGCTGTTTTTAAATCGTGTTTTTAAGCTCTGTTTTGAACCCTTAAGCGCTGTTTTAAACCCTAAGGAAAGCAGCTCCCAGATGAGGAGCTGCTGGATGAGCAACGGGTGCTAGTGGCAAAACATTGCTTCACATTCACATTTGATTACGTTTTTACATTTTTTGTGAACTGTCTGGAAAGCGAAGCGTCATAGAATCTGACGATCTTAGTTAGGTCGATTAAGCGCCAAGTGAACGTGCCACGCTTAGTGAGGAAGTTTCGGTAGCGAATAGTTAAAGCTATTGATTATTAAGCGTTTAAAAATTGGCGATTTGAAACAAGGTCTTGGCCTGTGGAGTTGCTGGGTTGATAAACACTCGTTAGCAGTGTCATCGCAGCGCTTCTTTTAACACAGTGTGAGGGTGTGAAGTATGAGTCATAACACACGGGAGTCGCTTTCAGCGTTGATGGATAGCGAGAGTGACGAGCTTGAATTGCGCCGAGTGTTGAAGTCTCTGCCTGATGATTCTGATGCAGCAGAGACGTGGCGGCGCTATCATTTGGCGCGCAGCATGATGCAGCGTGAACGAAACGTAGATGTAAGCATTGATCTTTCGGCTGGCATCATGGATCGATTGCGTGATGAGCCGGCACCGGTCCTTGAAAACGACACTGTGGTTACTCCTGCTCGTTCCGGTGGGCTTTCTTTTGCTCGTGGTGCAGGGGTAGCGGCGGCTGTCTCGCTCATGGTAATAACCGGCGTGCAGTTTTTTAGCAACGGCAATACGTCGCCAGGTAGTTCACAGGGTGCCGACGATAGCATTGCAGCGCAGTCAGGTGGTGGCTTGCAGGTTCAGCCTGTTAATTTATCAGCTCCTCAGCCGGCCTCAATGACATCGTCCGAAATGCCGATGTTTGAACAAACGCCATTTCGGATTAGTGGTCAATCTGGCCAAAGCGGTTTTATGAATGTTAGCGATGCTGGCTTCTCTACACCGACTGCGCCTCAAGGAGATATGTCTCAACAGACAATGGCCATTGATGCTGACCAGATCCGTTTGCTCAAATCATATCTTGAACAGCATGCGCAAGGTGCGGCAGGTGGGAGCGGTGATAGCTGGATGCCATTAATGCGCTCTTCGTCAGTAACAGAACCTTTAGGGCAACGTTGACAGGCACATTGGCCTACCTTTTTTTCACTAAGCGAGGGCCTACGTGGCTGGTAACGTGATTGGAAAATATCCATGCTGGAGAGGCAAGCTCGTGGTCAGCCTATGCGTATTGGGTGCCAGCTTAATGCCTCTCCAGCTGAAAGCTGATAGCTATCCATCGCTTTCTTGTGTAGACGCACTTGACCAGTTCACTTCTAACACTGCCCAAGAATGGCTTGTAGCCAGCGTATATGCAGGGCACTGCTTTGAGTTTCAAGCGCGGGCGGTGTCTATAGATGCTATCGGGGTAAGAACGTTGGCACTCTCCCACCGCATCCGAGATGGCGTTCGTCAACAAGTTGTTCAGCATCTGGATGGTCCCTCGGTGAGCGTCGAACGCCGATCTATCGCGGGTCATTTGGCGTGGTTTCCCTCCAGCGATGCCGATCCGCTCTCTCCAGAAGCATGGGCAGATCATGTTGCTGAGCACTATGACATTGAGCTTAAAGATCAAACACGGGTAGCCGAGAGAGACGCCGTAGAACTTCGCTTTTCACCAAGTGATAGCCAGCGGTACCATCACGCTTGGTGGGTCGATCAAGCGACAGGGTTATTGCTTAAGCACGTACTTAGTGATGCTCAAGGTCGGGTACTCGAAACTTTCCAGATCACCCAGCTTCACTCTCCCTCAGCGTATAAAGGGGATGTTAGGGGGGATATTGGTCGTGAAGTGCTTCGCGTTAAAGATTCACGCATGCTTGACCAGTCTTGGCAGGCAACTTGGCTGCCAGAAGGGTTTGTTGAGCAACCTGTAGAGCCGGGGCTGCAAAGTAATCAGCGTGTGTACAGCGATGGCTTAGCGGCCGTGAGTGTGTTTGTATCGCCCGTTAGTCAATCAATGTTGCAAGAGGGTGTTCACCGCATAGGTGTGTCTACCGCTGCTGTGTCATTGATAGATGCTGGAGACCAGACCTGGCAATTAATCGGCATCGGTGAGCTACCTGCTGAGTTGCTGCAACGAATTGTTCAGTCAGTGCAATTTGAGTAATTGGGTATCTCGTTGTGAACACTACAAATTGCAAAGCTATTGTACGTTCAGGCACTGTCATTGCTCACTCGACAACAGGGCTCGTGGTTGATGTGTCGAGCAATGTTGCTTGTCAGAGATGTGCTGAAGGGCGTGGTTGTGGCGCGGGGCTGTTAGCTCGTCGTCAGCCGCACACTGTTATTGATCCAGGTGGTTTGCCCTCACACTATGCAAACCGTTATCCACTAGGTAGCTTAGTTTCGTTCACTGTCGAGAAAAGTGACGTCAGCGTGCTGGCTCTGCTTGTTTATGCGTTGCCCCTTTTGTTTTCTATTATCATCTCTGGGGCTGCGGCGGGTAGGGGAGTGAGTGATTGGTTTTGCGCGCTGCTATTTTTTAGTACGTTAATCGTTTCTATGGTCATCCTAAAATACCTTCTGCGTGGGCGAGTGGAACGCTTCCGTCCACGCTTGGTCAGTTGATACTCCTGTAACTCGCTGAGAGTTGCACTTCCTTACGTTTAGTACGTGGTCAGTACTTGCTTGATTAGGAGCTGTTGCATGAAGCGCTTGGTTCTTCCTTCCGTACTTTGGCTGTGCTTTATGGCACTTTTGGCTGTGGGGCAAAATGCCCACGCGCAAACCCTTCCTGACTTTACCAAGTTGGTTGAAGATGCAGCCCCTGGTGTGGTCAATATCTCTACCAGTAGGACGATTCAACGTGGCTCTGGGCCATCTATCCAAGGTTTTGGTGGCCAAGATATCCCCGAAATTTTCCGGCACTTTTTTGGTGACAGCTTTCCCTCTCCACCCCCTAGCCGGGGGCCAGGGCGTAGCGAAGAACGTCAGTCACTTGGCTCTGGCTTTGTTATTAGTGCCGATGGCTATGTGCTAACAAATGCTCATGTGGTTCAAGATGCTGATGAAATTCTTGTGCGGTTAAATGATCGCCGAGAACTAACTGCAGAACTAGTGGGTAGCGATACGCAGACAGATGTAGCGCTACTGAAAGTTGATGCCAATAATTTGCCAGTGCTTAATCTCGGCGACTCTGATGAATTAAAAGTCGGTGAGTGGGTGGCTGCCATAGGATCGCCTTTTGGTTTCGATCACTCTGTATCAGCAGGAATTGTGAGTGCTATTAACCGCACATTGCCTCGTGATGTCTATGTGCCATTTATTCAAACCGACGTTGCCATTAATCCAGGTAATTCTGGTGGTCCCTTATTTAACCTAGAGGGGGAAGTTGTCGGCATTAACTCACAAATACTGACGCGTAGCGGCGGCTTTATGGGGCTCTCTTTTGCTATTCCCATTAATGTAGCAATGGATGTAGCTGACCAGCTACGTGAAGACGGGCATGTTAATCGTGGATGGTTGGGCGTAATGATTCAGCCGGTGTCTCGTGATCTAGCCGAGTCGTTTGGCATGGAGGAGGCGATTGGCGCGCTGATCGCTGATCTAGACCCGGAGGGCCCCGCGGCGCAAGGTGGTCTTCAGGCAGGTGATGTGATTATCGAAGTGAACGGAGAAGAGGTTGATCGTTCCAGTACGTTACCGCGCTTGATTGGTCGCGTTGCTCCAGGCAGTGATGTTGAATTAACGCTGATGCGTGATGGAGAAGAGGTAACCGAAACGGTTGAACTGGGCAGCTGGCCTGATTCAGAAGCTGATCATAGCGATAGTTCGAGCAGTAATAATCAGGTTCGCCTAGGCGTGGCCGTGGTAGAAATTGACGAAGCACTGCGCGAGCGCCTGAACATTAGTGGTGGTGTCGAGGTACGCCAAGTAGACCCCGACAGTGTTGCTGCACAAGCGGGTCTACGTGTAGGCGATATATTGGTCAGCATTGATCACCGCAGCGTTTCTTCAGCAGATGAGCTGGTGAGAATTGTTGAAGATTTGCCAGATGATCGCGCTATACCCTTGCGTTTGTACCGAGATGGTCGCTCGCTATTTGTGGCATTACGTCTAAAGTAACCCGCTGATTGTCTCTCCAGTCCGGCGGTTCTCGCCGGACTGCTGTTCCTATCTCTCGCATATCGCTACAATAGCGCTTATCTTTTTGACGAACATTGGCAAAGTGGTGGTGCGGCAACCTTTATTGCCCGTACATGCTGGTTTAATACCGCCAACAGCACCTTGCATACCCATAAGGCAGAACACACTCGATGTCTCAAGACGTTTCCAGCGGAAAGCTCAAGCATATACGTAATTTCTCGATAATCGCCCACATCGATCATGGTAAATCGACCCTATCAGATCGTTTGATTCAGACCTGTGGCGGTCTGACCGAGCGAGAGCTTAAGGAGCAAGTGCTCGATTCCATGGATATTGAGCGCGAGCGTGGTATCACTATCAAAGCGCAGTCCGTTACGTTGGATTACACGGCGGCAGACGGTGAAGTTTATCAACTCAATTTCATCGATACGCCTGGGCACGTGGATTTCTCTTACGAGGTGTCACGCTCTCTATACGCTTGTGAAGGGGCGCTTTTGGTTGTCGATGCGGCTCAAGGGGTAGAGGCCCAGTCGGTTGCTAATTGCTATACCGCGATTGAGCAGGGCCTGGAAGTATTGCCAGTTCTTAATAAAATTGATTTGCCCCAGGCTGACCCTGACCGGGTTGCGCAAGAAGTCGAGGAAATTATCGGGCTAGACGCTACCGATGCTTGCCAAGTGTCAGCAAAAAGCGGCATTGGTATCGACGCTTTATTAGAGAGACTCGTGCGGGATATTCCGCCTCCCAAGGGTGATCCTGATGCACCGCTTCAGGCGTTGATTATCGATTCCTGGTTTGATAATTATCTAGGTGTTGTCTCGCTAGTGCGATTGTTTGACGGAACATTGCGCAAAGGCGACAAAATCCGCATCAAGTCCACAGGGCGTGATTGGGGAGCCACCGAGGTAGGGATTTTTACCCCGCTGCGTAAAGAGACCAATATTCTGCGTGCGGGTGAAGTAGGTTTTATTGTCGCTGGCATCAAAGAAATCCACGGTGCACCGGTGGGCGATACCATCACCCACACTAAAACGCCCGATGTGCCTCGCTTACCTGGCTTCCAAAAGGTGAAGCCTCAGGTGTATGCGGGCATGTTCCCTGTAAGTGCCGATGATTACGAAGACTTCCGTGATGCACTTGAAAAGCTCGCGCTCAATGATGCTTCCCTTGAGTATGAGCCGGAAAACTCCGATGCGCTTGGATTTGGTTTCCGCGTTGGTTTCCTAGGCACGCTGCACATGGAGATCATCCAAGAGCGCTTAGAGCGTGAATATGATCTTGATCTACTCACCACAGCGCCAACGGTTGTGTATGAACTTGCCATGAAGAATGGCGATATTCAGTACGTATCGAATCCATCAAAACTGCCTGATATGGCCGATGTTGACGAGATGCGAGAACCCATCGTGCGTGCCAGCATCCTGGTCCCGCAAGAGTATGTTGGTAACGTGATTGCTGAGTGTGAACAGCGACGTGGTACCCAACTAGACATGCAATTTCTTGGTAATCAGATCCAGTTAACCTATGAATTGCCTATGTCAGAAGTTGTCATGGACTTCTTTGATCGCTTGAAGTCAATTTCGCGTGGTTATGCATCACTGGAGTATAACTTCGAGCGTTTTGAAGCCGCTAAGTTGGTTCGTCTGGACGTGTTGATTAACGGCGATAAAGTTGATGCGTTGGCCGTCATTATCCACCGCGATCATGCGCATAACCGTGGCCGTTTGCTAGTGGAAAAAATGAAAGAACTGATTCCTCGGCAAATGTTTGACGTGGCTATTCAAGCGGCTATTGGGGGCCAAGTGGTTGCGCGCTCAACGGTCAAAGCACTGCGTAAAAACGTGACGGCAAAATGTTACGGCGGCGATGTCAGCCGTAAAAAGAAACTACTGGAAAAACAGAAGGCCGGTAAGAAACGGATGAAACAGGTGGGGCGTGTTGAAATTCCCCAGGATGCCTTCCTTGCTGTGCTCAAGGTAAACGACTAGGGATACTTACCCCACATGGATTTTTCACTATTACTGGTAATTGCCGTTGCGCTGTCTGGGGCTATTTATTTACTGGATGTGCTTTGGCTGAGGCCTAAGCGCCGTGAGCGATTAGCGACTGCTGAAGCAGCGACCACGGAAGGCTTAGATGCACCCACCCGCGAGAAACTGTTAAAAGAGCCGTGGCCAATTGATTATTCGCGCTCATTTTTCCCAGTTTTGCTAGTAGTGTTGGTTGTACGTAGCTTTATTGTTGAACCGTTTCAGATTCCATCAGGATCAATGAAACCAACGCTTGAAGTGGGCGATTTTATCCTAGTGAATAAATTTGCCTACGGGTTGCGTCTGCCTGTGGTGCATCATCGCTTCCTGGAAGTAGATGATCCAGAACGAGGCGATGTAATGGTCTTCCGTTTTCCAGAAGAGCCAGCAGTTAACTTTATTAAGCGGGTGGTGGGCCTACCTGGGGACAGGATTCGTTATGAAGGGAAACAGCTGTATGTTAACGGTGAGCCAATTACAAAAACATTGGTAGAAGAAGGCCCCGAGCTTTCACCGCAGCAGTTATTATTAGAAGAGCAACTAGGTAGCGTTAGTCACTATATCTACAATAACCCCCGAGATCCCGGCCCCCAGATGCGTGAAGTGGTTGTTCCAGATGGGCACTATTTCACTATGGGCGATAACCGTGACCACTCTAACGATAGCCGTTATTGGGGGTTTGTTCCTGAAGATAATATTGTTGGAAGAGCGTTTGCTGTTTGGATGCATTGGGACGGTGGTTTGCCCAGTTTTACAAGCGTGCGGCGTATTGAATGAAATATAGTTTGCAAATTGTTAATGCTGTCATATTAGTTAACGTCAACGACGTAGGAGCACTGTGAGTAATTCCCTAACCGCTTTTTGCCGACGAATCGGCCACACCTTCGGTGATCCTATGCTGATGGAGCTGGCTATGACCCACCGTAGCTACGGTGGTCGTAACAATGAGCGCCTGGAATTTCTGGGTGACTCTATCGTCAATTTTGTAATTGCTGAGGCGCTTTTCCAACGCTTTCCGCAAGCTAGAGAAGGTCAGTTGTCGCGACTGAGGGCGCGTTTGGTAAAAGGCCAAACGCTGGCTGAGCTAGCGCGGGAAATGGAATTTGGTGAATGCTTGCGGCTGGGCTCGGGAGAAATGAAGAGCGGTGGTCATCGCCGTGAATCTATTCTAGCGGACGCAGTAGAGGCTGTGATTGGTGCTATCTATTTAGACGCGGGGATGGATGTTGTTCGTCAACGCGTGTTGGCATGGTACGCCGAACGACTTGAGAATATTTCGCTACAAGATACTCAGAAAGATCCCAAAACACGCCTACAAGAATTTTTGCAATCGCGCCAGGCGGCATTGCCACGCTATGAAGTAGTCTCTGTAAAGGGGGAAGCACATGCCCAGACCTTTACCGTGGAGTGCTACATTGATTTGCTAACCGAGCATACTACGGGTAAAGGTCCCAGCCGCCGCCATGCTGAGCAGCAAGCGGCTGAAGAAGCGCTATCCCATCTTGAAAAAACACCTGGAGACAAGTCATGAGTCAAACCTGCGGCTTCGTGGCCATCGTTGGACGGCCCAACGTAGGCAAATCAACCCTCATGAATCGGATTCTGGGGCAAAAGATATCCATCACTTCGCGTCGGCCCCAAACCACGCGGCATCAGGTGATGGGTATTAAAACGGTCGAAGAAACGCAGTTCATCTACGTTGATACGCCTGGCATGCATATCATGTCAAAAGATCGTAATAAAGCAATTAATCGCTTTATGAACCAAGCAGCAACCCAGGCATTGCGTGATGTTGACTGTGTGGTGTTCATCATCGACCGTACCCGCTGGACGGATGAAGACCAAGCCGTTTTAAAACGGCTTGAGCATGTTAAAGCGCCGGTAATTTTAGCAGTCAATAAAGTAGATCGCTTAAACGAAAAAGGTGATTTGTTACCTTGGCTAGCGGAAGTAGGCGCGCGTCGTGAATTTGCTGCAGTAGTGCCCATTTCTGCAAAGCATGGCACTCAGGTAGAAACGTTAGAACAGGAAGTTGCCAAATACTTGCCAGAGAGCGTTCACTTTTTTCCAGAAGATCAAGTGACTGACAAGAGTTTGCGCTTTATGGCGGCCGAGCTAGTGCGAGAAAAAGTCATGCGCCAGCTGGGTGATGAGCTGCCGTATCAAATGACCGTAGAAATCGAAGAGTTTCGCGAAACTGAGCGTGTAACCCATATCAGTGCCTTGATTCTTGTTGAACGCCAGGGCCAAAAGGTTATCTTAATTGGTGAGAATGGGGATCGTATTAAAAGCATTGGTCGTGAAGCACGCCTAGACATGGAGCGCGCCTTGGGTACCAAAGTCATGCTAAATTTATGGGTGAAAGTGAAACGCGGCTGGTCAGATGACGAGCGGGCTTTGAAAAGTTTGGGTTACGATCTCGATTGAGTGCTTCGATGTCGGCAGAGCCAGCGTTTTTACTGCACCGCAGGCCATACCGTGAAACCAGTGCGCTGGTGGATTTATTAACCCTTAATCATGGTCGTGTACGCGCCGTTGCCCACGGTGGGCAACGGCCAGGCTCTAAATCCCGCCAGCGGCTGCAACCGTTCACTCCTTTGTTTGTGTCGTGGCGGGGGGAGCGTGAGCTCAAGCGATTAATGCTGATGGAATCGCGTGGACATACTGCTTTGCTTGCTGGAGAAGGGTTGCTCTGCGGCTTATATGCCAATGAAATAGCGACACGTTTACTGCCTTTGGAGCTAGCTGCGCCAGAGGTTTTTGCATTTTATGGCGCGCTGCTAGAAGCGCTGCCCACGCCAGCGAGCCGGGCCTTGGCACTGCGACGTTTCGAGTGGGCGCTGCTCGAAACGCTAGAAGCAACGCCACGCTTCTGCACCTGCGATGGCGGTGCACTTGATCCTCAGATGCGTTATCGGTTTGATGCAGCAAGCCGTGCTTTTGTGCCTTCAGAGCAGGGCATAGAAGGCCGCTCATTAAGTTATATAGATCAAGGTGATTGGCAGCCCGCTGGTTTAGCAAGTGCATTGAAAGCGGTAATGCGGGCAGCGCTTGCACCCCATTTAGGAACGACTGTTTTACGCTCTCGAGAATTAATGCTCGACTTGGCCCGCCGCCGACAGCGTTAAGCGGGCATCTCAATATCACTTATTGGAGACACGCGATGCATCCTCCTCGGATTTTATTAGGCGTTAATATCGATCATATTGCGACGCTACGCCAAGCGCGTGGTACTCGCTATCCCGATCCCGTTCAAGCGGCACTGTTAGCAGAAGAAGCGGGCGCTGATGGTATTACTGTTCACCTGCGTGAAGATCGCCGTCATATTCAGCCCAGAGACGTTCGGCTGCTAGCAGAAGTGCTCAACACGCGCATGAATTTAGAGATGGCCGTTACTGAAGAGATGCTAGCGTTGGCTGAGGAAGTACGCCCGGCGCACGTGTGTTTAGTGCCAGAAAAGCGTGAAGAGCTAACTACGGAAGGAGGCTTAGACGTTGTCGGTGGTTTTGATCTTATTGCTGATGCTTGCCGACGTTTAAGTGCAATCGGCTGTGATGTATCGCTATTTATCGATCCTGAAGAAGCGCAAATTGATGCGGCCATTCGTGCTGGGGCACCAACGATTGAACTGCATACAGGAGCTTATGCAGAAGCAAAGCCTGGTAGCGAGGCAGCAACTGCTGAATATGAACGCTTGAGTACGGCAGCCATTCATGCTGTTTCTGCAGGATTAGTGGTTAATGCCGGTCATGGCTTGCACTACCACAATGTTGAAGCGATTGCAGCGCTGCCAGGTGTTAATGAGCTCAATATTGGTCACGCCATTATTGCTCGTTCGCTTTTTGTTGGGTTGAAGGAAGCTGTTCAAGAGATGAAGCGTTTGATCATTGCTGGTCAGGAAGCCGGGTTAATGGCGGCCTTAGATGCTCACGAGCACGAGCACGAACACAATGGCTGTTGCAGCCACTAAGATGATTGTTGGAATTGGGTCGGATATCGCCCGTGTCGAACGCTTTACTAAGGCAGTAAAGCGTCATGGTCCACGCTTTGCCCAGCGAATCTTAGGACCTGAAGAGCAGGCTGTTTGGCAGATGAAAGGTCAGCCTATTAGCTATTTGGCAAAGCGATTTGCAGCAAAAGAAGCGTATGTTAAAGCGCTTGGGCTTGGTTTAAGAAGTGGTATGCAATGGAGTGATATTCAGATTCTCAATGATCCTCTGGGTAAACCAAGCCTACAATTAAACGGCGAGGCGCTTCGTCTTTTTCAAGCCAGCGGTGCCTCTGCTGCCCATATAACGCTCAGTGATGAAGCCGAGTACGCGGTGGCATTTGTAGTGCTTGAGCGCTAACGTTCGTTTAGCGCTCATATAACGTGCTCCGCTGCTCCTGTAGGCGCTTGATGGCGGTATATAACTCATCAAGTAAATTCTCAGCTTGATCCAATCCCCCGGTACGCAAACGTGTTTCCAGTGTCTCAACCGTTAAGGCTAGTTCAGGTGCGCCACAGTAACGACAGATGCCATTGAGCGAATGCACATGGTCAAGCAGTGCTGTAAGGTTGTTTTTTGCAAATGCGCCGCGTATTGCTTGCTCGTATTCATCTAAGCTATCGATTAGCCGCTTCAACTGCTCTTTCGCAAACTCAGTTTTTCCACCGGCTAGTCTGGCGCCTAGTTCAAGGTCAATCGCAGGTAATGAAAGCGGTGAATAAGGAGTAGTGGAGACTGCATTAGGTGTTTCATCAAGCGCGTCAGTAGGCAGTGCAATCCCTAAAAAGCGCAGTAATTGCTGCTGTAATTGAGCTTCATTGATAGGTTTTACGAGTACATCGTCTAAACCCTCTGAGAGCCACTGTTGGCGTTCAGCGCTGAGTACATGGGCAGTCACTGCAATAATGGGGCAGCGTGCCCAGCTATTATTAATGCGCCGTAATGCCTGAGTGGTTTGAACACCGTCCATATCAGGCATGCGAATATCCATCAGTACCATGTCGGCTTCATACTGGCGTGCATAGTCCAGTGCTTCCTGACCGCTAGCGGCTAACACAATGTTGATGTGCTCATTTTCGAGCATGGCTTTTAATAGTTCACGGTTAGGCGCGTTATCGTCAACAATTAAAATCGTGAATGTTGGAGAAGGAAGTGCTTTTTCCGATTGAGTATTGACGGAAGAAGACGCAGTTTTAATGGGTTCTATTAGCTGTTTAAACGTGGCAGCAAGCTGTGCTCGAGTAAATGGTTTACATAACATATCACCCCCATTGGGAAGCTCCCAGAGAGGTAGTTCGAAGCTAGTAGTATTTGCAAGTATCAGAGTAGGGCAGGGCGCTTGAGAAATTATTTTTTGCCAATAGGCTTTTTTTTCACTAATAAAATCATCTTGCTCAAGGCCTAAAATAAGCAACTTTTCATTACCTGGTTTATTAAACGGAATGACAGTTGCTTCCCAGCGTTTCAATAGGTGTTCTACTACATTGCGAGTAGGTAGATGGGGTTCATGCATGCGAATAATCGCGCCATCGAGGGAAAGTTCTGGCGGCCGTTCACTTGCTAAACTTGCCAGTAATGGCAAAGTGAATGAAAAAGTCGTGCCTTCTTTCAGCGCACTGTTAACCGAAATTTCCCCACCCATGCGTTGAATAAGTTGCCTACAAATAGTGAGTCCCAGGCCGCTACCACCGAAATGTCTAGAATGGCTAGGTTCTGCCTGAGTGAAGGCACTAAATAGCTGCTTTTGTTGCTCTTCACTCAAACCAATCCCTGTATCGCTTACGCTAATACGTAACACCAGATGCTGGCCTTCTTGGCTATCCAGCATGACGCGAATGATGACGTCTCCCTTAGAGGTAAACTTCAAGGCATTGCTGATTAAATTGCTAAGGACTTGGTGAATGCGTAGCGGGTCCCCGCATAATATGGGTGGTACATCCTCATATACCATCGCTACTAAATGTAGCCGCTTGCGTTGTGCTTCTGGCGCATGAAGGCCGATCACTTCGTCCACTAGCGATATAATATCGATGTCGACCTCTTCCAGTGTGAGCCTATCTGCTTCAAGTTTAGAGAAGTCCAGCACATCATTAACAAGCATTAGTAGGTTATTGCAGGCACGATGCACATGCTCCAACCACTCTTTTTGTCGAGCGTCGAGAGGGGAGCGACCTAATAAGCGACAAAATCCGATAATGCCGTTTAAAGGGGTGCGAATTTCATGACTCATATTGGCCAGAAATTCGGACTTTACTGCGTTCGCGCGAAGAGCACTTCGGTGAGCAAGGTCGAGTTTGATATTTTGCTCCTCGATTGTCTCCATGGACTCCTGTAATTCAGATGTTGCTTGCTCGATTTGGCTCTGCAAATCATGCTGAGCCTGTTGGAAATGCTTTGCTAAGCTATTGATATGTTCTGCGAGTTGCCGAAACTCTGCGGGCCGTGCAGCAGCAATAAAAAGCCGATAATCTCCCCTCGATAGGCGATAAAGTGCTTGATTTGCTTCTTCAATGGGACGTGTGGCGTATCGGCTAATGGCGAATGCAGCTAAAAAAAGTAGTAGGCCAAGTAGCATGCCACCTAAGCTAAGGCTGGCAATAAGCTTGTATCTTTCTAGCGTAAGGGTGCGAATATCTAATTCAGCTTCAAGCCAGCCGGTATTAGCGAGTTCAAATTGCTGGTCGGGGAAGGTGCGCAAGGGGACCTGTAATCGCCAAATGGCGTCATCGATAGTCAGCGTAGTGGTATTGGGAGCATTTAGGCGGGGAGGAAAAGGCATCGAACGACCAAGCACTAATAAACGGCTACCCTGCTCATCAAAAAGTGTCACTGCGCGTAACTCTTTGTGTTCTAGGAGCTGCCTAGCAATAACTTCCAAACGAGATAAATCGCCATCTGCCATCGCGTTTCCAAGGCTTGGTGCCAATAATTCGCCAGCGCTAACTAACCGTTCTTTAAGCATATCGCGGCTGGTTGTCTCGTTTTGCACCACTAATAACAACGCCATAATGGCATAAACAAGTAGCGGAAATCCGAGTAACGCAAATAGCAAACGCGTGTTTAGAGACATGAAAGAAGCTCGTTGATTCAATGAGGTTGCCTGTCAAGCTTACGGCAGCACCGATATAATGCAGCATAATAGTGCTGATAAGGAATGTACGATGAATTATCCCACGCTCGAAGATGTGGTTGGCAATACACCGCTGGTTCGCTTAAAGCGCATAACTGCCGGTCGCAACAATACCTTGCTTGCCAAGCTAGAGGGTAATAATCCCGCGGGTTCAGTTAAAGACCGTCCGGCACTGTCTATGTTAAGTGAAGCAGAAGCACGGGGTGATATCGTTCCGGGCGATACGCTGGTGGAGGCAACTTCAGGTAATACGGGTATAGCGTTAGCCATGGCTGCGGCTATTAAAGGCTATAAAATGACGTTAATCATGCCTGAAAACGCTTCGGAAGAGCGTAAACAGGCGATGGCCGCTTACGGTGCTACCCTGATTTCAGCTAGCAAAGAGGGTGGAATGGAAGAGGCGCGAGATATTGCCGAAGCAATGATTGCAAGAGGCGAGGGTAAGCCGCTAAACCAATTTGCCAACCCAGATAACCCGCTAGCGCACTATCGTACAACAGGCCCCGAAGTATGGCAGCAAACAGGCGGTGAAGTGACGCATTTTGTTAGCTCAATGGGCACAACCGGCACGATTATGGGTGTTTCCCGGTATCTGAAAGAGCAAAACCCAGCGATCCAAATTGTTGGTCTACAGCCTGCGGACGGCGCAAGCATACCTGGGATTCGTCGTTGGCCGAAAGAGTACCTACCATCGATTTTTGAAGCACCGAGGGTTGATATTACTCTTGATATTGGCCAGCAAGAAGCAGAAGCCCACATGCGCCGCTTGGCTCGTGAAGAAGGTATTTTTGCAGGTGTCTCCTCAGGTGGTGGCTTAGCTGGAGCGCTGAGGATCGCGGAACAAACCGAAAATGCGGTCATTGTCTTTATTGTTTGTGACCGAGGTGATCGCTACCTTTCTACAGGCTTATTTGCCCCGGAGTTATAAATGGCCATGTTGGGTAAGCGGCGGCCATCTCGGCCCGCGTCAGGACACTCGGGGCTAGTACGCAAGCCAAGCAGTAAAGCTGAGCAAAAAGAGGGCGACTCGACCACGCTAGTGGTGGAGCGTCTAGCCCATGATGGCCGTGGTGTAGCGCATACTACTGCCGGTAAAACAGTCTTTATTGATCAAGCGTTACCCGGTGAGCACGTTGATGTGGCGGTACACGTGACCCGCAAGCGGTATGACGAAGCGCATATTAAGGCGCGCCTTACGACGTCAGAGCAGCGGGTCGAGCCTCCTTGTGTTTACTTTGGCCACTGTGGAGGCTGTGACTTACAGCATTTAAATCTTGCTGCACAACGCCAGCATAAGCGCGATGTGGTGACTGAGTTAATGGCACGCCAGGGCCTTACGCTAGGTTCCATTGCCGCGTTAGATGGTAGTAGCGAGCACTACCGACGTCGTGCCCGTCTTGGGGTTAGAGTTGATGGTCAGGGGAATGTTCTCCTTGGGTTTCGAGCACCCAATAGCCACCGATTGGTTGATATTGAACAATGCTACGTGCTGGTACCCGCACTGAATGAATTAATGCTTCCTCTACGGCAGCTATTGGCAACACTAGAGGCTCCTCGTCTCGTTGGCCATGTTGAATTGCTGGCAACCAATGAAGCGACGGTAGTACTGGTGCGTCAGTTAAAAGCCCATGACCAGGATATGGCTCGCTGGCAGCGTTTTGCGGAGCAGCAACAGATCTCGCTAGGCACCTGGTTAGGGCGGGAAACGCCTGTTTTGCACTGGAATGGTGCGCGTAATAACACAGGGCCCGCTCTGCAAGATGTGCTTAACCTTGAAGAGCTCGGTATTCAACGCGTGAAATCGTTAATAAACGATCCTCCTTCTTCAAATGAAGAGGCATCAAAACAATTAACGTTACGTTTTTTCCCTGGTGATTTTTTACAGGTTAATGCAGAGGTTAACCAAAAAATGGTCGCTCAGGTGTTAGCATGGTTGAAACCAGCGCCAGGACAACAGCTAGTGGATCTTTTTGCTGGGGTTGGAAATTTTAGCCTCCCTTTAGCAGCCGCTGGCGCACAAGTGGCGGCCATAGAAGGCAACCCAGCGATGGTGGAACGGATAACTGCCAATGCTGACGCTAATCAACTGGAAGTACATGCGCGGCAAGCAGACTTAAGTGACGCTAGCACAGTGCAAATGCTGTTAAGCGAGCATCAACACGTTGATGCGATTGTGCTTGACCCTCCCCGCAGTGGTGCAGAAGCAGTTTGCCAAGTAATTGGCCGTTACAACATACCGCGGGTGGCCTATATTTCTTGTGACCCGGCAACGCTTGCTCGTGATGCGGCACATCTTGTGCATGCAGGTTATCGCGTCAAGCAAGTCGCAGTGGCAGATATGTTTCTACACACTGCGCATCTGGAAACGCTGATGCTATTCGAATACGAGGGCTAGCCTGCCTATTGCATCAAGCCTCGGTGACGGAACATGGATAGCCGTCACCCTGAAAGGATGAATCATTGTCATGGTGAAAGTGCGTGAAGACCAGCCGCTTACTGAAAGCGGAAAAGTGGACATACAGCAGTGGTTAGCGCGCCTTCAAGAGGATGTGCGCTTACGCGAGCCTGAGCGATTATTGCAGGCGTGTGAACTTGCCGAACAGTTAGAGCGAGAGGCACCGCAGACCCATCGCGTGTGGCTCTCACCAGGATCAAGTTTTCGCATGGGACTGGAAATGGCCGACATACTGGCCGAGCTTAAACTTGATCAAACAACCCTTGAAGCTGCCGTATTGTACCGTGCTGTTCGCGAGGGGCTGCTAAGTCTAGATGCCGTTACCAAACGTTTTGGTGAAGAAGTTGCGAAGCTGATTGACGGCGTTTTGCAAATGGCAGCTATTAGCTACCCGCTAGCGCCTAACCATAGTATGGGACAGCATAACCAGCAGGAAAATCTACGCAAAATGCTGGTTAATATGGTGGGGGATGTGCGTGTTGCGCTGATTAAAATTGCAGAACGCACCTGTGCTTTGCGCCAAGTGAAAGACGCCCCCCGTGAAAAGTGTCTGCAGGTAGCACGTGAAGTTGCCGATATTTATGCGCCGCTTGCTCATCGACTAGGGATAGGCCAAATCAAGTGGGAACTTGAAGACCTGTCGTTCCGCTATTTGCATGAAGAAGAGTACAAAGCGATTGCTAAGCTGCTGGCTGAAAAGCGCTTAGACCGTGATCGCTATATTCATGACGTGGTAGAAACCATCAAGAGCTTGATGGAAGCCCAAAATATTCATCATTACGATGTAGATGGGCGAGCCAAGCATATTTACTCAATCTGGCGCAAAATGAAGCGTAAACGGATTGATTTTTCCCAGGTGCACGACGTGCGTGCGGTGCGCATTCTGGTTCCTGATGTGGCCGATTGCTACACGGTGTTAGGGATCGTTCACTCCCGTTGGCACCATGTTCCCAATGAATTTGATGACTATATCGCCAACCCGAAGAAAAATGGTTATCAGTCGCTGCATACTGCAGTGATGGGACCAGAAAATAAGGTGCTGGAAATCCAGATTCGCACCTTTGCTATGCACGACGAAGCAGAGTTAGGCGTATGCGCGCACTGGCGATATAAAGGCCACGATACCAATGCTAAAAGCCGCAGTTATGAAGAGAAAATTGCCTGGTTACGCCAAGTGCTTGAGTGGCAAGATGAAGTGGGTGGTTTTGGCGATCTGCGAGAAGGGCTCTCTAGCGATGTAGCGCCAGACCGCATCTATGTCTTCACCCCTGATGGTCATGTCATAGACCTGCCGCGTATTGCCACGCCTATTGATTTCGCTTACCGCGTGCACACTGAAATTGGTCACCGCTGCCGTGGCGCAAAGATCAATGGCCGGATAGTACCGCTGACATATAAGCTAAAAACTGGCCAGCAAGTCGAGATTTTAACGGCCACCAAAGGCGGCCCCAGCCGCGACTGGTTAAACCCCAGTTTGGGCTATGTGCGCACCTCGCGCGCGCGGGCCAAAATTCAGGCATGGTTTAAGTACCAAGCGCGAGACCAAAATTTAGAGGAAGGGCGGTCGCTGTTCGAGCGTGAAATGCGCCGTTTAGATGTTGAAGGGCTTGACCTTACTAAGCTTGCCGGTGCAGTTAACTACCAAAACGCCGACGATATGTATGCGGCGCTTGGGGCAGGCGACCTGCGCATCGGCCAAGTACTTCATCAAGCCCAGCAGTTGTTTGGTGAAACGGACGATCAAGAGCAATTAGATCGGTTGCTGGCGAAGCCGCGCCGCCAGACAAGTAAAGCGACCCAAAGTGATATCACTGTGCTAGGTGTTGGTAACTTAAAAACCAGCATGGCGAATTGCTGTCGGCCAGTGCCAGGCGAACCGATTGTTGGCTTTATTACCCAAGGTCGCGGCGTCACTGTACATCGCCAGGATTGCAGCAACATCCTTCAATTGCGTATGGAAGAGCCCCAACGCATTATCGAAGTTGAGTGGGGCGAGCGCGCCCAGACCCGTTACCCCGTCACTATTGAAATTCAAGCCTGGGATCGCTCTGGCCTGCTGCGTGACGTGACCGGGCTACTAGGCAACGAGAAGGTTAATGTATTAGCAGTGAACACACTGACCGATACCGACGAGGGGATCGCTCGTTTACGCATCACTCTGGAAGTCGATGGTCTAGAAGCGTTAGGCCGTTTGTTTTCCCGTATCCAGCAGTTGCCCAATGTCACCGAAGTGCGTCGTTTGCGCAATGCAGACCCAGAGAAAAATGTCCGTAAAGGAGGCGCCTGATGCGTTATAGCGTAGAGGATCTGCTGACATTGATGTCGGTACTTCGTAATGCGGACCAGGGGTGTCCTTGGGATATTAAGCAAGATTGGGACAGCATCGTGCCCCATACGCTTGAAGAGGCTTACGAAGTTGCTGACGCTATCGAGCGGCGCGCTTTTGATGAATTGCCCGGCGAACTGGGTGACCTGCTGTTTCAAGTGGTTTACTACGCCCAGTTTGGTGCCGAAGAGCAGCGCTTCGACTTTCACGACATCGTCGATACATTGACCGCAAAGATGTTGCGACGTCATCCGCATGTATTTCCTGATGGCACGCTAGCGTCACGGCGCCCACCTGGAGTGAGTGCCGAGTACGTACAAACCCAGCAGGTCAATTCACGCTGGGAAGCGCTTAAAGCCGATGAGCGTGCCGAGCGTGCACCGCAGAGCGCACCCTCTGTACTTGACGATGTTCCACGGACGCTGCCTGCGCTTAGTCGTGCTGCTAAGCTTTCAAAGCGCGCCGCTAGGGTCGGGTTCGACTGGCCGGATGCCAGCGGTGTGTTGGACAAAATACGTGAAGAGCTGGCTGAAGTTGAAGAAGCCCTAGCCGAGGGCAACCAACAGCACGCTCAAGAAGAAGTTGGCGACCTGTTGTTTGCAGTGACCAATTTAGCTCGCACCTTGGGCGCTGATCCTGAGCAATGCTTGCGTACCACAAATACAAAATTTGAGCGCCGCTTTCGCTACGTAGAGCGCGAGCTTGCCGCCGCTGCGCGTCCGCTAGCCGACGCCTCGCTTGATGAAATGGAAACCCATTGGCAAGCCGCTAAAGCACAAGAAAAACGCTTACCCCTTAACAACTGACTTTTAACAACTAATGCGACCCCGTAAGGAGGCCATGCCAATGAGTCACGACCTACACGAATCGCTACGTGATAACGTGCGTATTCTCGGTGATAGCCTGGGCCGTACGATTGCCGATGATTTAGGCCAGTCATTTGTTGATAAAATTGAAACGATTCGTGCCCATGCCAAGCGGGGACGCCAGGGCGATTCACTGCAGCAGCGTGAGCTTATAGAGTATCTACGTCAGTTGCCTGAACGCGATCTGCTGCCAGTGACGCGTGCGTTTAACCAGTTTTTGAACCTTGCCAATATTGCTGAGCAGCACTACCGGGCGCGCTTTCGCCGGGTGGAAGACTACAAGCCTGGCTCCCAGCCCGTACTTGGTGAGCTGCTAAGCCGTGCACAGCAGGCGGGTAATTCACCCCGTAAATTAGTAGAAACCCTGGCCAGTATGCGCGTTGAGCTAGTGCTGACTGCCCACCCTACAGAAGTTATTCGCCGCACGTTGATTCAAAAATACGACGCTATCGACG
Organism: Vreelandella neptunia; assembly: GCF_000712975.1. GTDB lineage: Bacteria > Pseudomonadota > Gammaproteobacteria > Pseudomonadales > Halomonadaceae > Vreelandella > Vreelandella qaidamensis. The sequence continues at coordinate 461,021 of NZ_JHQL01000003.1, forward strand.
AATGCCTAACCGCCATTGAAAGCTCTGAAGACTACCCAGAGCGTGGCACTCGTGCCCAGGGCCGCTTGGAAGAGTTGATCAGTCAGGCGTGGCATACCGATGAGATTCGTCATGAACGGCCAACCCCCGTGGATGAGGCCAAATGGGGCTTTGCGGTTATCGAAAACTCCTTATGGCAGGCAGTGCCAGACTTCCATCGCGATTTGGATAATTTATTACTCGATACTGCCGGCGAACGTTTGCCGTTGGATGCCGCGCCCATTCGCTACGCCTCCTGGATGGGCGGTGACCGAGATGGCAATCCAAATGTCACCGCGCGGGTAACGCGAGAGGTGCTGTTGTTGGGCCGATGGATGGCCGCTGATCTCTATTTACGTGATCTTGAACAGCTGAAAACCGAGCTTTCAATGTGGAAAGCCAACAGCGCCTTGAAGGCAGAGGTGGGAGAAGTTGCCGAGCCTTACCGCGAGCTGCTTAAGCGTCTGCTAAATAAAATGGAAGCCACACGCGACTGGGCTAAAGCAGAGTTGGACGGCCGTAACTATGACGGTGGACCAATTATTGAAACCCGAGACCAGCTCTACGCGCCACTGCTGGCATGCTACCGCTCGCTGTGTGATGTCGGGCTGGACACCATCGCAAACGGTGCGCTGCTGGATACCTTGCGTCGGGTAGCAGTGTTCGGTGTCACGCTGACCAAACTTGACTTGCGCCAAGAGGCCAGTCGCCATGCCCAGGTAATGGAAGAACTCACCAGTGCATTGGGCTTGGGCCATTACCAGGACTGGAACGAAGCACAGCGCCAAGAGTTTCTGCTCGCTGAGCTTGAATCACGGCGGCCGCTGATCCCACGCCGTTGGGAGTGTTCGGCAGAATCCCGTGAAGTGCTCGATACCTTCAAAGTGATTGCCCAAGAGCATGCTGAAGCGTTGGGTACCTATATTATCTCGATGGCTGCCGAGCCTTCTGACGTATTAACCGTTGCGTTATTGATGAAGGAGGTGGGCGGCCAAGTCACATTGCCTATTGCACCACTGTTTGAAACCCTCAACGACCTTGATCATGCGGGCGATGTGGTTGACCAATTGCTGGCGCTTCCCGGTTACCGGGCCCTGGCGAAAGACCGCCAAGAGGTCATGATTGGCTATTCAGACTCTGCTAAAGACGCCGGACAGCTTGCTGCTGCCTGGGCACAGTACCGTGCCCAAGAATCGTTAGTGAACGTATGTGAAAAACATGGCGTGGATTTGACGCTCTTTCATGGTCGTGGTGGCACCGTTGGTCGTGGTGGCGGCCCCGCGCATGCGGCGATCCTTTCCCAGCCGCCGGGCTCAGTGAATGGCAGCCTACGGGTAACAGAGCAAGGCGAAATGATCCGCTTTAAGTTTGGTCAGCCAGATATCGCGCTGCGCTCTATGGAAATTTACGCCTGTGCGGTCATGGAGGCGACATTATTGCCACCGCCTGCACCTGAGCCTCACTGGCGTGAAGAGATGGAGCAGCTGGCGAAAGTGGCCCATGCCGCCTACGTGGGCGTGGTGCGTGAAGATCCTGACTTTGTTCCCTACTTCCGAGCGGTTACGCCGGAAGGCGCACTGGGCAGACTGCCGCTTGGTTCTCGGCCGACTAAACGCCGTCAAGATGGCGGCGTGGAAACCTTGCGAGCGATTCCATGGATTTTTGCCTGGACACAGATTCGCCTGATGCTACCCGCTTGGTTGGGCAGCGGAGAAGCATTCTCGCGGCGTATAGAGCAGCCAGGTGGTCGGGAAGTGTTGCAAGAAATGCGCAGTCAGTGGCCCTTTTTTGGCACCTATCTTGATATGTTAGAGATGCTATTGGCCAAAGCGGATGTCGCGATTGCCGCTTACTATGAGCATCGTTTGGTCGATGAGCCTTCGCTGAAAGCGCTGGGTAAGAAGTTACGTGAGCGTTTTGAGCGGCTTGAAAACGTGGTGTTGGATATTCTCCAGCAAGAGAAGCTGCTTGAAAACACCCCGCTTATTCGCCAAGCAATTGATGTGCGCAACCCTTACATCGACCCGCTTCATGGCTTGCAAGCGGAGCTTCTACAGCGTAATCGGGACGCCGATGGTGCTATTAGTGCAGATCTCTCTCGTGCGCTTATGGTGACCATGGCCGGTATTGCGGCAGGTTTACGCAATACGGGTTAAGCCCACTGTTTTGCTCAATCAGCGCTGCGGCCATTTGGCGGCAGCGCTTTTTTAATCGACTACCGTTGGTTGACGCTTTATGTCGTTACGAAAATCTACCCGTATCAATAAATACATCAGCGAAAGTGGTTTATGTTCCCGCCGAGAGGCTGACCGCTATGTTGAGCAAGGCAACGTTTGGATTAATGGGCGTCGGGCAACGACAGGCGACCAAGTGGTGCCGGGTGATCGGGTTAAGGTCAACGGTCAGGACATAGAGCCTCAGGAAGAAGAGGATTTAGTGCTTATTGCGCTAAATAAGCCGGTGGGAATTGTCAGCACCACTGAGTCCAGCGAAAAATACAATATTGTTGAATTCGTTAAGCACGGTACACGAATTTTCCCGATCGGGCGGCTGGATAAAGATTCACAAGGGCTTATCTTTTTGACCAATAACGGCGACTTGGTTAATAAAATCCTGCGCGCCAATAACAATCACGAAAAAGAGTATGTGGTAACCGTCAATAAGCCGATTACCGATGAATTTGTGGCAGGCATGCAAAAGGGTGTGCCTATCCTGGGGCAAGTGACTAAAAAGTGTAAAGTGACCAAAGAGTCGACGTTTGTGTTCACTATTACGCTGGTGCAAGGGCTGAACCGCCAGATCCGCCGTATGTGCGAGTACTTTGGCTACGAGGTCACCCAGCTGGTTCGCACGCGAATTATGAATGTCTCTCTGCAAGGATTGGCTCTGGGCGACTGGCGGGATTTAACTCCCAAAGAGATTGACACTATCATTGCGTTAACCGAACGCTCTGGGGCTGCGCCCGAAAAAAACAAACCCAAAAAATTCGATGCGACCGAAAGGCCTAACTACAGTGCACGCTCCAGTGCGAAAAAAGCAAAGAAACCAGCAGCTAAACGAGCACCACCTGACGCTAAAGCAGCCAATAAAAAGCACCAAGACCCTAAAGCCAAAACGGCTGCTTCCGGTAAGCCCAGCGGTAGGGGCAAACCATCTGGAAAGCCGGCTGCTAAAGGCAAAGGAAAGCCGGTCAATAAAAATCGCGCTGGGCGTAGCAAGCTTGCTACGAGCAAGCCGCTACAGCGGCGCAAATAATGCGTGCGCCGAGCAGATTAAGATGACTAACAAATGATAAGTCTTGTTGCAGCGTCCTATGTGTTGGTCAGCGTGATCACATATGGGGTTTATGCCGTGGATAAAAGGGCGGCAGTTAAACGGCGCCGCCGAGTGAGCGAGAAAACGCTCCACCTGATGGCGCTTGCGGGTGGTTGGCCGGGAGCGTGGCTGGCGCAACAACGTCTACGGCATAAGACCCAAAAGACCCGCTTTCGGCGTCTCTTTTGGGTCACCGTGGTGCTCAATGTGGCTGCACTATCGGGGCTGTTAGCCGTTATGCCGCTGGGTTAGGTGCAAAAGCAGGTGCAAAAAGGAAGTTAGCAATTAACTCTTTGCCTCCTTCAGTAGCAAACGATTCAGGGTGAAACTGAATGCCATGAATGGGGTAGTCGCGGTGCTTTACGCCCATTAATTCAAATTCGTCTATCGTTTGCCAGTGGCTGCGTTGTTCAAACTTATCAGCGCCTAAAGCGCCTACCGCTGCGGTTACTTCCAAACAGTCGGGCAGAGTGAACGCATCGGCAATCAATGAGTGATAGCGCATTACCTCAAGCTGGTCGGGTACGCCATTAAACACCGAGCGGTTGTTGTGGTTGATCGGGCTGATTTTGCCGTGCATCGGCAGCGGTGCTTTCACTACCTTGCCGCCAAAGACATGCACAATGCCTTGCATGCCTAAGCAAACGCCCAACAGTGGCGTAGTTTTGCCTAGTTTTTCGATGACTTCAGCACAGACCCCAAAGTAACGCGGGTCATCCGGCGAGCCTGGGCCAGGAGAGATGATAATGCGATCAGGTGCCATGGCTTCAATGGCTTTGAAGTCGATCTGGTTGTTGCGCTTAACAAGTATCTCGAAATGGGGCAGCTCGCCGCGATTCTTCTCCGTGGTCAAAATCTCACCAATAAACTGATACAGGTTATAGGTGAAGGAGTCATAGTTATCGATAATTAGCACTTTCATGCTTGGCTCTCCATGTCCGTACCTGCGCTCATAAAAGGGGCAAGGGCTTCGCGTGTGCCGGCAAATTTACGGCGAATTTCCTCGTACTCGTCTTCGGCGTTGCTATCAAACACGTTGCCGCCACAGGTTTGTACGTAAGCGCTTTCACCGTTTACAAACACCGTACGAATCGGAATCGCGAAGGTGCAGTCGCCGTTGAAAGAGAACTGGCCAACTGCGCCGCCGTAAGGGCCACGCCCATCGATTTCCAAATCATCGATAATTTTCATTGCTTCAATTTTAGGCGCGCCTGTCAGCGTACCCGCGGGGAAGTTACTGGCAAGTGAGGTAAACATATCCTCGCCTTCAGCAATAATACCGACAATTTCACTGGAGATATGCTGCACGTGGCTAAAGCGTTTGATATCCATCAGGCTACGCACTTTTACCGTGCCAAACTGCGCCACTCGACCAATATCATTGCGGTGTAGATCCACAATCATATTGTGTTCGGCAATCTCTTTAGGGTCGTTGAGTAGTGCACGAGCTAACTGAGTGTCTTCTTGCGGGGTTTTGCCACGCGTGGTGGTTCCTGCCAGCGGGAAGGTCTCCATTTCGCCCTGGCGGAGCCTGAACAGAAGTTCCGGGCTTGCACCAATTAGCTTCTGCTCGCCGAATTTTACGTAGTACATCTGTGGCGATGGGTTGATCGTGCGCAACTGATCGTAGAGCGCTAATGTGTCGCCTTTAATGCTAAAGCGTTTTTTAAAGCCGACTTCGCACTGAAACACCTTACCGTCGATAATATCCTGTTTCACTTTGGCCACTGCTTCAGCATGCTCTTCGCGGCTCATGGTGTCGCCCAACGCAGTGATGTGCAACGCGCCAGCAGGTAAATCATCAGCGTCGATCAAGGTTTGCAAAAACTCATAGCGGCTATTGTCGTAATAAAAATAGGTGACTTCCCCGGTCATTTTGTCGAGGATCAAGCCATCTTTATAAAGGCCAAACCGAAACGTGTCGAAATCGTCACTAGCTTTCAACGTTAGCGAAGGCTCAAAGTATTGCATGGCGTCATAACCGAGATAACCGCTTAGCCCACCTGCATACTTACGGGAAATAATATTCTGGGGAATCAGGCTGCGCAGCAGTTCATAAGGGTTATCGCTTGGATAGTGGTTTGCATGGCCGTCACGATCTTCAATCGTCAGCGTGCTGCCATTGGCGTAGAGCGTGTATTCCGGGTCAAAGCCAATAATAGAGTGGCGCGCCATATGGCTATCTTCGCCGAGCGATTCCAGCATGTAACAGGTATCAAATTGACGCTCAATTTTTTGAAACAGTGCAAAAAAATCACAGTCTGCTGCCAAGGTAACGTAGTGAGGCTTGCGCGGCAGCGTGAAAGGCTGCGGGCCTGATGAAGCAGGCGTAGTCGTCGTCATGATTAATCGGTCCGTGAAGTGGGTGACGGTATTAATGAGGGTAACGATGAAGAGGGTTGCGCTGTTAAAGCGCGTGAACCCCGGGAAACCGTGGCAATACCAACGCCCAGCGTTTCAGCAATTTTGCGATGGGGGACACCGTCACGTAGAAGCTTAAAAATCTGTAGGCGCTTACTGATTTCTTGGTACTCTGCGGGCGTTAATAAACTAGCCAGTGCCTCGTGCATCGCCTTCGGCGAATCAATGGCAAGCAGGTAGCGTATTAAATCCGCCTGAAGGTCATCATCAAATGACATAGAGCGAGCTCACTGTGTAGCCACAACAATTAAGTAATAAGTTACTGTACTAGCGTACTAGTACAGTAACTTATTGCTCAGCGAAGTCAAGCCGTTCGCGGCAATTTGAGGAAACCCAATGACTGGTTACTTTATTCAAGCGTTTATCTATCTTATTGCAGCGGTGATTGCTGTTCCCCTGGCCAAGCGTTTAGGGCTGGGTTCGGTGCTTGGTTATTTGGTAGCAGGGGTAGTGATTGGCCCTGTGTTGGGGCTAGTAGGGCAAGAAACCACTACTATTCAGCATTTTGCTGAGTTCGGCGTTGTGATGATGCTGTTTTTAGTCGGTATGGAGCTTGACCCAAAAGGTCTGTGGGCCATGCGGATACGGCTAGTAGGGCTAGGCGGTTTGCAGGTAGTGATTACTGCTGCTGCAGGCGCGGCCATTGCCTGGTGGCTGGGACTTGCTTGGCAAACGTCTCTTGCTATTGGGCTGATTTTCGCACTTTCCTCAACAGCGATTGTGCTGCAAACCTTAAATGAAAAAGGGCTTACAAAAACCGAAGGTGGGCGTAGCGCTTTTTCAGTGCTGTTGTTTCAGGATATCGCGGTGATTTTGATGCTGGCGCTGATTCCGTTATTGGCGCTACCCGAGCTAACGGGAGAAAGCGGAAATAATATTGAACACGGCAGCCTTAGTCTTGTAGAGGGTATGTCGGCATGGCTCCATGGCCTGGTAGTAGTGGGAGCCATAGGCGTTGTGATTATGGGTGGACATTATCTTGGCCCAATACTGTTTCGCTACGTAGTTTCTTCCGGCTTGAGAGAAGTATTTACGGCTGCCGCTTTAATGCTGGTTATTGGCATTGCTGCGCTGATGGGAATTGTCAATTTGTCTCCAGCACTTGGTGCGTTTCTAGCAGGTATCGTACTCGCTAACAGCGAATTCAAGCACGAGATAGAGGCCAATATCGAGCCGTTCAAAGGGCTTTTACTAGGACTGTTTTTTATCACCGTCGGGGCGGGTATAAATTTCCAAGTATTTGCCGAGCAGTGGGCAATGGTAGTAGTGCTCGTGCTTGTCGTTATCCTTGTAAAGGGCATCGTTTTATTTGGTTTAGCATTACTGTTCCGGGTTCGAAGCAGCAATGGTTGGCTGTTTACGTTAAGCCTTGCTCAGGCAGGGGAATTTGGGTTTGTGCTGTTAACTTACAGCGTGCAGAGCAATGTTATTCCGCTGGATGTATCGCAATTACTGTCACTAGTTGTCGCGTTTTCCATGTTTGCAACGCCGCTTTTGTTTATTGCCTATGACCGCTTAGTACTGCCGCGCTATCAAACAGCTGAAAACAGTACTCGCGATGCCGATAGGATCGAAGAGCAAGCGCCGGTGATCATCGCCGGTGTCGGTCGTTTTGGGCAGATTGTATGTCGCTTGTTGCGCGCCAATAACATTCCCATCGTGGCCTTAGATCTTGAAATGGAGCAAATTGAACTGCTCCGCCATATTCGAATTAAAAGCTATTTTGGCGATGCCAGCCGTTCAGATTTACTAGAAACTGCGGGTATCGCCAACGCGCGAGTGATGGTGGTGGCGATTGATGATCGCGAGCGTGCTGTTGATATGGTTAAGCACGTCAAGCATTACTACCCCAACGTTTGGGTATTGGCGCGTGCATTTGATCGCGGCCATGGGTATCAGCTTCGCGAAGCGGGGGCTGACGATGTGACCAGAGAGGTTTATCACTCTGCACTGACGCTTGGTGGTCATACGTTAACGGCAATGGGGATTCACCCTATGCGTGCCAAGCAGATGACAGATACGTTTGAACAACATGAAAATGCTCATGAAGATGAGCTGTTTGAAGCCTGGAAAGAAATTGAAGAGGGCATTAGCTTTAGTCCGCGTTACGGCGAACTGTTTATGAAACTGGAAGAAGCGCTGAGTAGGTCAATGCGGCACGGTTGGGATGAGTCAAATCAAGCTGACGAACCCGTATGGACGCCGCCTGAACAGACATCCGAAGAAAACCGCTAAAATGGCAGGTGCAGGGAAGCGCTTAACATATTGAAATGGCTAAGGAGGGCGCTATCTATTGAGGTAATGCTGCTCACTGGCGCTATGGAGGCTGCGCAATGCGAGGTGATCCACCTGGCCCGTGGCGGTGTAGCCACGCTCTAAGATCAGTGGCTGGGTGTGATCGCCGCTGTTTACGCTTCGCTTAGGCGGCGCTGGGTCTCGCGGTGCAGGGCATCAGGTTCGAGGGCGATCTCCAGGTTGAGGTCGGGGGCGCTGAGACCGTGCAGGTGGCCGCTGCCGTAGGTGTACCTAAGTTTAATGTGATTGAGTCATAGTGAATAGCGCTGATTGTGATTGCCCTGCAACCGCCAAGGAATACAGCACAGTGCCCCCCCTGGCGGATTGTGACCTGGCACTATGTCCTCATCTTACTTCTTTAGCCTATGTTTTTTTAAAAACTTGAGTATATAAGAGATCAAAATCCATCCACCGACGGCTAGCACTGCAGCAGCTGGGATTACCCGCTCATCTCCTAACGTCATTCCTTTTATTTTTCCGCTTACCAGCACACTCACACCCAAAGTAATAAATAAAATTCCAAGGGAAAAATTAGCTATATCATTCCATTTTTTATTTTTCATCGCCCCCACTCCTCTGGACTAAACTCTTGACCAAAGACATAGCCAAAAGCACCAGATTTATTTGGTGTCGGAGGCCCAGGCAGAGCACTTCCAATAAAGTCTAAGGCAACTCCTTGCACAGCCGGACTAGCAATGGCAGTTGCCGCTCCTGGCGATACGGTCGCAACACTGCAGACGGCCTTAAGGCTGAGCTGATTAGCACTTGCGGCGACAGCACTGCTCGCTCCTGCTGCCACTTTTGCGGCCCCCGGCGCGGCAGCGCCTGCCATGGGCATGCCTAAGGCTCCTGCTGCCGCTGGCAGCGTAATATCATTTCTCGAAGCGCCCTGAAAGACTAACGCATCCCGCATTTGTGGGTCTTTAGCAAAGGCTGACATGCTGGAGGGGAAGAGTGCGCCTATACCGGGACGGTAATCACCTCCTGTCATTACTTGCCCCATAGGCTCTGGTGACGGCAGTGGTATATTCGCACCGTGTTTTTCTAATGCCTGAGGACCGTAGGCGCCGCTTACGCTATTAAACCCAGCCCCAAACAACCCCAACGGATCCACCATGCCGGTTGGGTTGGTGACATAGCCATACAAATTCGTACCGACTCTTAACCCAATCGGATCCTGGCTGATATAACGCCCCTGCTCGGGGTCGTAGTAGCGGTGGCGGTTGTAGTAGAGGCCACTTTCTTCATCGTGCCATTGGCCCTGGAAGCGGATCGGTTGGGTGACGCCGCGCACGGCGCGTTGGTTGGTGACGGCCGCCCAATCATCCGGCTCGGCGAGCCAGCGGGGTTGGCCGTTGGGGCTGAGTAGTTGCAGCGGGGTGCCCAGGGCGTCGGTGATATAGGCGCTTACCTGTTTTTCCTGGCTTTCTTGGCTGTCTCCGAGTACGTGTGTTTCATCAATGCGTAGCATGGGCACAAAGCTGCCCGGTTCGTAGACCACCGTGGTGCGTTGGTTGTTGGTCTCTTCCCGCACGATGCAATCGCCGTCCCAGCCGTAGTGGGTGGTGGCGGTGGTGCCATAGGTGTGGCTCACGGTTTTGTTGATGCGGCGGCCTAAGCCGTCGTAGCGGTAGTGGGCGTGGCGGGTATAGCCCAATTTGCTGATGTGGGTCAGTTGCACCAGTCGGTTGGCGCCGTCGTAACCCAGGGTGAGGCGTTCGCCGTCGGGGTGTTCTCGATGGATCAGGTTACCCGCGCCATCGTAGCGGTAGCGGGTGCCGTTAAGCTGGGCGAGCTGGTTAGTGGCGTTGGGCGCAGCACTGCGGTTACCGGCGGCATCCACCGGGTAGCGGTGGGCGTCGTGGCCGTGCTGGCTGCCGATTAAGCGTCCCGCCGCGTCGTAGTTATACGCAATGGTCGGGCTGCTAGTTTGACTGTGGCCCTGGCCTTGGGCGTGTTGGCTGCGAAACAGCATTCTGCCCAGGGCGTCGTATTGGTAGTGCTGCTCACTGGCGCTATGGGGGCTGCGCAATGCGAGGTGCTCCACCTGGCCCGTGGCGGTGTAGCCACGCTCTAAGATCAGTGGCTGGGTGTGATCGCCGCTGTTTACGCTTAGGCGGCGCTGGGTCTCGCGGTGCAGCGCATCGGGTTCGAGGGCGATCTCCAGCTCCAGGCCCGGGGCGCTCATGCCGTGTAGGTGGCCGCTGCCGTAGGCGTGTTTAAGTCTGATGTGTGTCATGGTAAGAAAGCGGTTACTGCTATGCTACCACCAAGGAAGGCAGCCAGTGACTTCCTTGGTGGAGGGAGCAACATCTGTATTGCAGTTACTGGTTGAGTTCAGGATTCATATGGTCACATATAGTAATCCACTACCATCGAAGTCAGTGCGGCAAAATATAGATTAACGAAAATCATTATTTTCCAAAATCCATCATCCTTTGGCACTCCCATAACTTGTGGATATAAAAATAAGATTATCATCCATACGGCAAAATATTCCCTATACAGTAGTAAGCTAGCCCATAAAAAAGCACAAAAAAAACAAAATGATATCAATATTTTTGCAGGTATTTTAGTTCCCATGAAATGTTGCCTCCAGAACTCGATAGACAACTTCTTCGCTTTCTACATGAGGATTTTCTTTGATTAGATCCTCTACTGCTACGGACACATCACCATATAAAGCGGTAGGGCCCAAGCCGGTAAGTGTCCCCATGAAAGCTCTTCCAGCCATGAATCCTTCACCGCAGTAATCCTTTACCCTGGAATTTGCCTCTTCCCGCACCAAGTCATTCGAAGCATACAGCCTAGCTGCCTCATCAATTGTATTACCCTCTATCGTTACTCGCCTCATCTCTTCTCTACCTAACAGCCCCATATTCCTAGATAGAGTTCTAAGGAAGTTAATATTTCCTCCAAGGATGGATGCAGCACCTTGTCCAAAGCCAATTAAATGATTACTACTGGCGCTACAGCTCTTAGTTGCTGATTCAGTTTGCTCCACAGACCTGGAAATTCGATTTGACTGTGAATACGGGCCTCCGCCTAATCCATAAGGCGCACCACTCAACCCCAGCGGATCCACCATCCCCGTCGGGTTGGTCACATACCCATACAAATTCGTACCGCCTCTTAACCCAATCGGATCCTGGCTGATATAACGCCCCTGCTCGGGGTCGTAGTAGCGGTGGCGGTTGTAGTAGAGGCCGCTTTCTTCGTCGTGCCATTGGCCCTGGAAGCGGATCGGTTGGGTGACGCCACGCACGGCACGTTGTTTTGTGACGGCGGCCCAGTCGTCGGGCTCGGCGAGCCAACGGGGTTGGCCGTTGGGGCTGAGCAGTTGCAGCGGGGTGCCCAGGGCGTCGGTGATATAGGCGCTGAGTTGCGTGTCTTGGTTGCCTTGCGGGTCTTGGGTTTCATCAATGCGTAGCATGGGAACAAAACTGCCCGGCTCGTAGACCACCGTGGTGCGTTGGTTGCTGGTATCTTCGTGGACGATGCGGTCGCCGCCCCAGCCGTAGTGGGTGGTGGCGGTGGTGCCATCGGTGTGGCGCACGGTTTTGTTGATCCGCCGCCCCAGGCCGTCGTAGCGGTAGTGGGCGTGGCGGGTATAGCCCAGTTTGCTGATGTGGGTCAGTTGCACCAGCCGGTTGGCGCCGTCGTAACCCAAGGTGAGGCGCTCGCCGTCGGGGTGTTCGCGATGGATCAGATTGCCTGCGCCGTCGTAGCGGTAGCGGGTGCCGTTGAGCTGGGCGAGCTGGTTGGTGGCATTAGGTGTGGAGCTGCTCGCAGCACTGCGGTTACCGGCGGCATCCACCGGGTAGCGGTGGGCATCGTGGCCGTGCTGGCTGCCGATTAAGCGTCCCGCCGCGTCGTAGTTATACGCAATGGTCGGGCTGCTAGTTTGACTGTGGCCCTGGCCTTGGGCGTGTTGGCTGCGAAACAGCATTCTGCCCAGGGCGTCGTATTGGTAGTGCTGCTCACTGGCGCTATGGGGGCTGCGCAATGCGAGGTGCTCCACCTGGCCCGTGGCGGTGTAGCCACGCTCTAAGATCAGTGGCTGGGTGTGATCGCCGCTGTTTACGCTTAGGCGGCGCTGGGTCTCGCGGTGCAAGGCATCAGGTTCGAGGGCGATCTCCAGGTGGAGATCGGGGGCGCTGAGACCGTGCAGGTGGCCGCTGCCGTAGGTGTGCCAGTTGAGGGTCGGTAACTCGCCGAACTGGCTCGCCTGGGGCGCGCCGGTAGCAGTGAGTGTGTGCTGGTGTTGCCAGCTCCACGCCGTGTGTTCGTTGGTGGTGCCTTCGATGCTGGTATGGCGTTGCTGTTCGCCGATCATCCGTTGGGCGTGGTCGTAGCGGAACGTGACTTCGCCGTGGTCGTTGGTGACGCTGTCCAGTTGCCCATGGGTGCCCCAGTGGTAGTGTTCACTGCTGGCGGGGGCGTGCTCGGTGGCGGGCAAGTGGCGGACAGTGAGACGCCCGGCGTTATCGTAGTCGTACCGCGTCACTAGTGGCTGGCCGTCGGGGCCTGGGCGGTTGGCTTCCACTCGCTCGATCAGTTGCCCGGCGGCATCGTAGCGGTACTGCTGTTCCCGGCCATCGGGGCCGGTCTCGCTGGCGAGACGATCCATGGTGTCATAGGTAAAGCGGTACACCGCGCCGTTGCCTAGAGTGAGTTCACTGAGTCGCCCAGCGTCATCGTAGGCGGTGTGCTGTTGACTGCCATCGGCGTCGATGCGCAAAGAGGGGCGGTCGTGGTCATCATAGAAGATCTGCTGCCGGAACCCGTGGGGCCCTTCCAACTCGACCAGCCGCCCTTGAGGGTCCACATGGTGGTGCCAGTAAAGTCCGTCGGGGAGCTGGGTGGCGAGTCGCCGACCCATCTTGTCGTGCTGGGTGCGGGTGGTTTCATTCAAGGCGTTGGTCACACTGGCGAGATAGCCGTGGCGGTCGTAGGTGACGGTGGTACGCTGCTGGGAGCAGTCGGTCTGGGCGGTGATTTGGCCCAGGGCGTTGTACTCGCGCTGATGGGTGGCCCCAACCGCATCCGTCAGCGTGGTGGGCCGGTCAGGAAGTGACGCGTTCTCATAGGCGAAGGCGGTGGTGCCTTCTGGCCCGGTGACTTCTATTGGGTGTCCTCGTTCGTTGCGCGTCATCTGCCAGCGTTGGTCGTCGGGGCCGTCGAGGCGAATCGGCTGTCCCAGGGCATCCCGTTCGATGGTCCAGCGGCTGCCATCCGGGGTGGTCTGGCCGACCACCTGGCCGTGGTCGTCGCGCTCGATCAGCGTCTCACGCCCTAGCGGATCAATCGTGGCGATCTTACGCCCGGCACGGTCGTAGCGAAACGCGATGCGTGAGCCGTCGGCGCGGGTGTGGGCCGTCCAGCGTTTGCCGGGGCCACTGCCCACAAAGTGGAAGCGCTCTTCGCGGCCCTGGCTGTCGGTGACCAGGGTGTGATCCACATGGTAGCGGTACGACCGCGCCAGGCCGCCGGCTTCCTGTTGACCAATCACTCGGCCATCCGGGGCATGGCGATCCCAGGTGTAGTGGGCTTCTATCCCCCCGGGGATACGGTGGGCGGTGAGCATATGAGTGTCCCACTCGAACTCGCGCACCACCTCGCCGTGGCGGTGGCGCACGGCGATCAAGTCACCGACGGGGCTAAACGAGTAACGGACTAACCAGTCGTCGTGGGCGCTGCCGTCGTGATCCTGGATCAGCTTGACGCCGGTTAAGCGCTGCCCCGAATCATCAGGCTGGGAGGGAAGGACACTGTCATAGACCAGCTGATAGTGACGCTGGGCACTGTCGATCACCCGTACCAGCAGGTCTGCTTCCCAGTGGTACTGGGTGGTATAGCCGTTGCGGTCGCGCTCTTCGGCCAGGGGCCAGTAGGCATTGTTGGCCGCAGATGCGGTGTCTTCCCCTTGCTCAATGCTAGAGAAGTGGGAACTTGGCGCAAATACATAATAGAGGCCGCTGGCATCGCTTAACACGATACGCTCAGGATCACTTCGCAGCGTTTCGTCTAACGCTTGCCAGCGAGACGCGTTGCTCTCTTCATCGACTGAGGCACCCCCACGGCGTATCCATAGCTGCTCGGTGGGCGAGTAGCGCGCCTGACCGGGGGCCAGTGAGCCAAAGGTAATCTCGCGCCCTTGGGCGTCGTGGATAATGCAGGCATCTTCGTTGAGGGTGATCGCCAGACTCTCCCCAGGCAACGACCAGCCTTGGCCAAGCGCGCCGATATGCGCATTGCTGGAAAGGTAGCCGCGGCTGAACACAAACGGCCGTGGCGCCGGTAGCGCAAAATCGGTCTCGGCGGGCAGCAGCTTGGCACCGAGCAGCGGGTTGACCGGGCTGCCCACCGCAGGCTCGCAGGCGCTACATTGGTTGGCCAGGCCATCGGCGATGTCGATATCCTCCATCGCGAGTAGCGTGGCGGCGATAATATCGCTGACCAGCAGCGGGGTTTGGTGTGGCGCCAGGGTGACGTCCTCACTGGCTTCCGGGGCGGCCTCGCCGGGGAGCTGGGGCAGCACAATGGCCTGCCCCTGGCCGCGCCCAGGGCTACCGCCGGAGTTGATCTTGACCATGGCGCCGACGATGGTCACACCGCCGCTGTCCAGCTTGATAAAGCTGCCGCCCGCGTTAAGGGTAATCTCACTGCCCGCGTCCAACACGATCTGGCTGCCCGCTTTGTGGTGCAGTTCACGGCCTGCCTCGACCAACTGCGCCTCGCCGTAGTGTTCATGGCGGGTGTCATCGACCTGGAGGTGATCATCGCCTTTGATCAGGGCGTGGCGTTTGCCGTGTACCGTCAGGTGATCATCGTGGTGGATCTCGCTGAGGCGGTCGTGGTGAACGGTGAGGTGGCTGTTGCGCTTGATCGCTTCCGTGCGATCGTTGAGGGTCAGCAGCTCCAGGTCTTTTTGGGCGTGGAGCCAGATCTGCTCCTGGTCGGTTTTGTCATCAAAGCGCAGTTCGTTGAAGCCGTCACTGTGGTGGCTCTGGGTGCGCAAGACGGTACGGGTTTTGTGCTCCGGTAGAGGGTACGGGGGCCGGTTCACCGCGTGGTAGGTGCGGCCAGTAATCAGCGGTTGATCCGGGTCGCCTTCTAAAAACGAGACAATCACTTCATGGCCGATCCGTGGTATCGCCATACTGCCATAGCCGCCGCCTGCCCAGCCTTGGGCGACCCGTACCCAGCAGCTGGCGGTCTCGTCTGGCTCGGCGTAGCGGTCCCAGGGAAATTGCACTTTAACGCGGCCATGTTCGTCGCAGTAGATCTCTTCGCCTTCTGGCCCGACCACAAACGCTACCTGAGGACCATCGACCCGGGGCTTGGGGGTGGGCGTCGGGCGAAAGGTCTGATCCCGCGGCATGATCACCACCTCGTTGTGGTAGCGGGTCATGCCGTCGGTCTCTGCGGCATCTTCTTCCAGGGCCTGGGGTTGTTCGCCGTGGTGGACCACCGAGACCACTTGCCATTCCTGGTTCAGGCTTTCCGTGTCGTGGCCGGTGAGGGTAAAGCACAGGCCGGGGGCCAGTTCGGGCAGGTCACTTTCGGCCTCGGCGGTGGTGGCATCAGCGCGCAGCGCTTCCAGGCGGTGACGGGTGAATGGCTTGCCGGAGGCATCTTTTTTATAACGGCCAGGGTAGTCGAAGTGCTCGTAATCCTCTCGCTGGGCATGCTCCCCCAGATGGGGGGCCTCATGCTGGTGACGCTGTGCATAGGCGGGGTTCTTAAAGCTGTAATCCTTGAGCGTGGCCGAGGCAGGACGCACGCGGCTGACCTGACGCAGTTTGCGCAGGTGGCGCTGGGGCGGAGTGCCGCCCGCACGGCAGTGGTAGGTGCGCTCACCGACGTTGGGCAGCATGATCGAGGCATCAGCAAACACCAAGCGGTGTTGACCGCCGTCCGCATTCTCAAACTCGTGGAAGTAGAAATAGCCCTCTTCAGCGGCTAAGCGCTCAATAAAGGCCAGATCGGTCTCGCGGTACTGAACCAGAAACTCCCGCTCGGCGGGCTCACGGAAGGCCGCCACGCCCATGTCGATAAGACCGCGCTCATCGGCCAGGGTGGTGATGGCATCAAACGGCGCGATGTCTTGAAAGATACGCGAGTTGTGACGCAGCGAGAGCCGCCACAGAGCGGGGCGGATCTCGACGCGATAAAAGCTGCGGCGATGGCCGCGATCACCGCGATGAAACTCACTAACGATGCCATGCACGCGGCGCAGCGGCTCACCGTCCTGCCAAATAGACAGCGTGGCGTTCTGATCCAAACAATCAGTGGGCGACAGGTCATGGGTACGGCTGGCAAATTCCACCGAGAGCAAGAACGGCGCTGATAGCGCCTCGCGGTGGGTAAAACGCACCACGGCTGTGTCCGTGGTGCCGGGTAGCGTGAGGGTGAATTGTAGGCCCGTTCCCTGTGCCATTGTGCCGCTCCTTGGGTCGTTACTGAAAAAGTCAGAATCGACCACCGTAGCGTTTTGAACACAAACCGCAATCACTAAAGTTGTTTTTAAACAATCGTTTACGATCTTGTAGGCTATGGCTTACAAGGGGTAGGAGACCTCTTACAAAAAGAGGTGAAATGCCAAGCAGAAGTTTTAAATAAGGATAAATTAGTAACAGTGAACAGTTTGAGTTAGAACGGCAGGTGCAGGGAGGCGCTTAACATATTGAGGTGGCTGAGGGTGGGGGCATCGATGCGTTCGTACTCTACCCGGCTGACTAAGCGATTGATGGTCATTGTGGCACCAAAGCCCTGAAGAAAGGCGGTGCCGCCATCATCGGCTAGTGGTTGATCGGTTTCGCCACGCCACTCGGTGAGGCCAGACTTAGCGTAAATACTAAAAGCGCCCATTCTCACGCCAGCTACGATTGCTCCGCCCAAGCTGAGAGTATCCATGATAAGAGGGTCAACACTGGAAGAGATGGGAACTTCTTCACTTTCGCGGTAGGCAATTTCAGCGCCAATATCCAACTGTGGTAGCTGCCATGGGCTAAAACCTGCCGTAAAGCGAAAGCCAGTGGTGTAACTATCAAGGCTGCTTAAGTCACTGCCTTCTAAAACGACACCGTTGCGCAGGGACATAAACTCGCTGTTAGGAGACGCATAGGCGAGATCGGTATCTCCGCCGTTGGCTAAACAGCTCATAAATGGCAGCATGGAGCCAGCAAAGCTACAAAATAGGGTGCTTGCCAAGCGTTTCATTGGCGTTCCTCGTGTCCCTTGCTAAGGAAGTTATCTTAACCAGCCTAGCAACGGGCGCTGATTTCTACCACGTTAATTGCATTATTCGATAAATTATCTAGCAGATTTTTGCCCATTTTTAAAAAACGCTCGCCAAATACCCATTGTGGAGAGAGCACAGCGTCAGTATTGGTCTGCTCTTTTTGGCGTTGCCGCTGACGCCACTCAAGCGCTGTGCTGCTCCAATCTTCACTGTGCTCAAGCTGAAAGCCGTTTGCTTCCAATAAGCCCGTTAGTTCGGTCATCGTGAGCAAGTGTGAGTGCTCTGGTGATGCAGCCCAAGGCACGGGATAGCGTAGATTGGCAAGGTTTTCACCGCTGACCACTTCATGCATGACAAGCTGGCCGCCTGGGCGAATCACACGTCGGCTTTCGGCAATAACGCGGGCTGGGTCAGGCATATTCATCAGGCTATGCTGAAACAGCACTGCATCAAAAGTGTTCTCTGGAAAGGGTAACGCGCAAGCATCCCCCGTCACCCAGCAAAGTGGTGCGTTGGCAGGAGAGGCTGATAAGTCCGTCAGCGCCTGGTTAAGGACGTTAAAGCGGTGGGTGATATCTAAACCGGTAAGTTGAAAACCTAGCGCTGCCCCTTGGCGCATTAATCCGCCCAATCCCGACCCTATATCAAGCACCTTTGTATGCTGCGAAGGATCAAGCAGGTTAAGCAGCTTTTTAGAAGCGGCAATGCCACCGATGTGTAGCTGGTCTAGCGGGGCAAGTTGGTGAAGCGTCGGACCATCAGGGTAGTGGGTGCGAATTTGGCGAACAATATCGTCATCGCGTAACCCTTGGTGGTAGTGCTCGGCTAGCTGCTGTTGAGTGGACATATTGGTGTCTCAATACCTTACAAAAATTAACGCCGACCATTAGCTGGTGGGCTGGTTTTTTGTTTAATAAGTGCTTGACGATGACTCCACCCCAGCCCTCCGAGCCGCCCTCGTCATTCCCGCAGGCTCTGCCACTTCGTCATTCCCGCAGGCCCTGCCACTTCGTCATTCCCGCAGGCCCTGCCACTTCGTTATTCCCGCAGGCCCTGCCACTTCGTCATTCCCGCAGGCTCTGCCACTTCGTCATTCCCGCAGGCCCTTAGCGGGAATCCATGTTGACCTGGGGTTGCGGGCTGCTGCAGGTCAAGGTCAAGGTAGATTCCCGATAACCCCACTCGGGAATGACAGTGCGGTGACTCGGGAATGACAGTGCGGTGATTTGGGAATGACAATGCGGTGACTCGGGAATGACAGTGCGGTGACTCGGGAATAACGTGCGATGCACGCTTGAGGAGGCCGCTTTGCTATATGGGGCTAGGGAGTAATGCCAGTAGCCTTAGCTGACTGGCATTACGACCATGGGCCGGCGTTAATTAAAGGGTTATTTCTGATCTTCAAGCCCAAGCTCTTGGATAGAAATTTCGCGCATTTTAAATTTCTGAATTTTACCCGTCACCGTCATTGGGAACTCATCAACAAATTTAAAGTAGCGGGGAATCTTGAAGTGCGTGATTTTGCCTTTGCAATACTCGCGCAGGTCTTCTCCTGTAACGTCTCCTGCGCTGCTGTTGAGCTTCACCCAGGCAATTAACTCTTCTCCATACTTCTTGTCTGGCACGCCGGTGACCTGTACCTCTGAAATCGCTGGGTGGGCGTATAAAAACTCCTCGATCTCTTTGGGGTATACATTCTCACCGCCGCGGATCACCATATCTTTAATGCGGCCAACGATCTGGATATAGCCTTCCTCGTCCATAGTGGCAAGGTCGCCCGTGTGCATCCAGCCAGCTTCGTCAATGGCTTCAACCGTGGCTTTCTCATTGTTCCAATACTTGAGCATCACGCTGTAGCCACGGGTGCACAGCTCGCCAATTTCACCACGGGGCAGAATGCCGCCATTACCGGGGTCGACAATCTTGCTCTCCAGGTGGGGCTGGGTGCGGCCAACGGTCGAAACGCGCTTTTCAATCGTGTCATTCGCGCCGGTTTGGGTAGACACTGGGCTAGTTTCGGTCATGCCATAGGCGATCTGTACGCCCTTCATGTTCATCTTTTCGATGACCTGCCTCATGATTTCTGCAGGGCAGATAGAGCCCGCCATAATGCCGGTGCGCAGCGAGGAAAAATCAGTAGTGGCAAAGTCGGGGTGCTCTAGTTCGGCGATAAACATGGTGGGTACGCCATACAGCGCGGTGGCTTTTTGCTCGTGTACTGCTTTTAGCACTTTACCGGGGTCAAAGCCTTCATCCGGGTAAATCATCGCTGCGCCATGGGTCATGCAGCCCAGGTTACCCATCACCATGCCGAAGCAGTGGTAGAGTGGCACGGGGATGACCAAGCGGTCTTCGCTGGTAAAGCCCATGCTTTCGGCAACAAAGAAGCCATTGTTAAGAATGTTGTGGTGGGAGAGCGTCGCGCCTTTTGGAAAGCCCGTGGTGCCCGAGGTGTACTGAATATTGATCGGGTCATCAAACTGCAGCGTGGCCTGTAGGTCATCAACATCTGTCTGGCTGACTTTGTTGGCTTCCTGAATAAAATCTTCCCAGCGCCACATGCCACGATGCTTGTCACTGCTCAGGTTGATGATGCACTCAAGCTTGGGCAGCTTTTGTGCTTTTAGCTGGCCTTCTGCGCTGCTGTTTAGCTCAGGTGCAAGCTCAAACAGCATGGCGGTGTAATCAGAGCTTTTGAATTGATTAGCAGTAATCAGAAAACGCGCCCCAGATTGATTGAGCGCGTAGTCCAGCTCATGGGTGCGGTAAGAAGGGTTAATATTCACCAAAATGGCGCCAATCTTGGCGGTGGCAAACTGGGTCAGGGTCCACTCGCTGCAGTTGGGTGCCCAGATAGCAACTCGGTCGCCTTTTTGCACGCCAATAGCCAGCAACGCGCGGGCGCAGCGGTTCACTTCTTCCTGAAGTTGGCGGTAGCTCCAGTGGATGTTCTGATGAAGAGCGATCAGCGCGTCGTTATCAGGATATTGTGCGGCGATTTGGTCAAATTTATCGCCAATGGTCATGCCTAGCAGCGGTTTGTCTGCAGTGCTGCTGGTATAGCTGGGTAGGGTGTGTGCAGGTGATGCCATGAGTATCTCTCCGAAGTCTTTTTTTTGTCTAAACGGGAAAGCAGGTGGCGTCTAATTATTATTGTGTGCCAGTGCCTTTGGCCAACGCGACTTTAGAACTGGGCTTGCGGCCAAGCTGTTGAGTGATCCAGACGCCGGTATCAATCACTGCCTGGAGGTCGATGCCGGTGTTAATGCCCAGCCCCTCAAGAAGATAAAGTACGTCTTCAGTGGCCACATTGCCGGAGGCACCTTTGGCATAGGGGCAGCCACCAAGCCCTGCTGTCGCTGCGTCAATCACGCCCACGCCTTCTTCCATTACGGCATACAGGTTAGCTAGCGCCATGCCGTAAGTATCGTGGAAATGGGCGGCCAAATACTCGATGGGTACCTGCTGGCGGGTAGCTTCAATCATCCGCTTAGCGGCTAGCGGCGTGCCTACACCGATGGTGTCACCCAGGGAGATTTCATAGCAGCCCATCTCATACAGTGCGTTGGCTACCTCGGCGACTTTTTGCGGCGAAATGTCCCCTTCATAGGGGCAGCCCAGGACGCAGGACACATAACCCCGCACCCGCACGCCTGCTTCATTGGCTCGCGCAAGCACTGGTTCAAAGCGCGTCAGCGACTCCGCAATCGAGCAGTTGATATTTTTCTGAGAGAACGCTTCAGAGGCGGCGCCAAATACCGCCACTTCTTCAACGCCAGCTGCCAATGCGCCTTCTAGCCCCTTCAGGTTAGGGGTTAACGCTGAGTAAACCACGCCGGGTTTGCGAGCAATACCGCGCATTACCTCACTGGCATCGCCCATTTGCGGTACCCATTTAGGCGAGACAAAGCTGGCGGCCTCAATATGGGTGAGGCCAGCATTAGCCAGCCGTTCGATCAGTTCTATCTTAGTGGCGGTGGGCACCAGGGTGCCCGGTTCGTTTTGCAGGCCATCGCGGGGGGCCATTTCAAACAGTTTAATAGACGTAGGCAGTGCCATCGGTTAGCTCCTATTCGCTGGGGGCAAAGTCGAGTAGCACGTCACCTTGACTCACGGTATCACCCGACTGGAAGTGGAACGTCTCCACGCTACCATCGGTAGGCGCAGTCATCGTGTGCTCCATCTTCATCGCTTCCATCACCATCAATGGCATGCCTTTCTCGACCGCCGCGCCAGGTTCTACCAGCAGCGCGACAACGGTGCCATTCATGGGGGCGGTGAGCGTCGATTCGGCTTCATGGTGACCGTGGTCAATGGCATCAATACGCCGCCAGAAGAGGCGTGTTTCGCCACTGGGTTCAGCCATCACTACAATATGGCCATCGCGTCGTGCCTGTAGACGGCGGCGGTGGCCGTTTAGCGTGACGGCTACCGCATCGCCAGTCAGCGATTGTAGGCTAGCGGTCAGCGTTTGATCACCGATGGTCAGATTCCAAAGCGATTCGCCGCTTTCACGCTTACCTTCAACAACCACCACCGCTTCGTCGCTGTCGGCTGCCTGGGCACTTGCCGGGTCACACAGTGCAATACGAATGGTATGGGGGGCATTTAGGCGGAAGCCGTCGTGACGATCCCAGGGGGAGTCGCTTTCGCATTCCTGGGCTAGTTGGTTCAGGCCGATAAGTGCGGCGCTGGCATAAGCTTCGGTAGAGTAGCTGCGCGGGGCAAATAGCGTAGCTTCATTGCGTTCAATAAAACGCGTGTCAAGCTCAACGTTTTTAAAGCCAGGGTGATTTGCCAAGCGCTGCAGGAAGGCGCGGTTGGTCACCACGCCCTGCACATCCAGTGCCGCCAAAGCGCGGTTGAGGGTAGCGAGTGCCGCATCTCGGTCAGCGCCGTGAACAATCAGTTTGGCCAGCATGGGGTCGTAGTGCATAGAAACCACATCACCGCTTTCCACACCGCTATCTAACCGCACCCGATCGCTATCTAAGTCAGCACCTTCTAAATCTAGGGCGAAGCGAGTTAATAAGCCGGTAGCCGGCAGGAAGTCTTGCTCTGGGTCTTCGGCATACAGGCGTGCTTCAAAGCTATGGCCGGTGATGGTCAGCTCGCCTTGGGTGCAGGGGAGCGGTTCGCCCATGGCAACGCGCAGCTGCCACTCGACTAAATCTTGGCCGGTAATCATCTCGGTAACAGGATGCTCAACCTGCAGGCGAGTGTTCATCTCCATAAAGTAGAACGAGCCGTCGGCGTCGAGCAGGAATTCCACGGTACCTGCACCCACATAGCCAATTTCTTTTGCGGCGCGAACGGCGGCGTCACCCATTGCACTGCGCAGTTCAGGCGTCATGCCGGGGGCTGGCGCTTCTTCAATCACCTTTTGATGGCGGCGTTGAACGCTGCAATCCCGTTCGAACAGATAGACGCCATTGCCATAGCGGTCGCAGAATACCTGTACTTCGACGTGGCGGGGCTGCACCAGGTACTTCTCAATCAACATGCGGTCGTCGCCGAAAGCGGCTTTGGATTCGCGCCGACAGCCATCAAGCGCTGCTTGAAAGCCTTCACCGCTTTCAACCACGCGCATGCCTTTACCACCGCCACCAGCGCTGGCTTTCAGCATCACTGGGTAACCGATTTTGTCGGCTTCGCTGCGCAGCAGAGCGTCATCTTGGTCATCGCCATGGTAGCCAGGTACCAGCGGCACGCCTGCATTGGCCATACGCGCTTTTGCAGCAGATTTGTCGCCCATGGCGGCAATCGCCGACGCAGGGGGGCCAACAAAGATAATGCCTGCCTGCTCAAGCGCTTTAACGAACCCACCATTTTCTGAAAGAAAGCCGTAGCCGGGGTGAATAGCGCCGGTACCGGTGCGCTTGGCCGCGTCGATAACCGCGTCAACATTAAGGTAGCTTTCGCGAGCGGCGGCGGGGCCTAAGCGAACGGCTTCATCGGCTTCACGAACATGGCGGGCGGTGGCATCGGCGTCTGAATAAACGGCAACGGTTTTTAGCCCCATACGGCGGGCGGTGCGCATCACGCGGCAGGCAATTTCACCGCGGTTGGCCACTAGCAACGTATCGAATTTAGTAAGGTCAAGCGTCATGAGCGTGGCTCCGCAGCAGTATTGTTTTCTTGAAGGCCTGACGGTTGTGTCCAGGAAGGGCGGCGCTTTTCAAAAAAGCTAGCTAAGCCCTCTTGACCCTCTTGGCTCACTCGCAGTTTGGCGATCACTTGGCAGGTGTGCTCTCGAGTGGTATCGCTGTCGGGTGCTTGGGCCACGTTTGCCAACAACGCTTTGGTCGCCCGCTGAGCTTGGGGAGAGCCTCCCAGAAGGGTATCGAGCATGGCATCTACGGCGCTATCCAAGGCATCGTGTTCAACCACGTGATGTGCCAAGCCTAGCGCCAGCGCCGTGGGCGCATCCATCACTTCAGCGGTGAGTGCGTAGCGGCGCATTTGGCGTTCGCCAAGGGCGCGCTGCACATAGGGGCTAATCACCGCAGGCGATAGGCCAATTTTTACTTCCGACAGGCAGAACTTAGCTTTATCTGAGGCAACCACCACATCGCAACAGGCAGCGAGGCCCACTGCACCGCCAAAGGCTGCCCCCTGCACACGGCAAACCGTGGGGCAAGGCAGGGTATCTAGCCCATGCATCAGCGCTGAGAGTTTGCGTGAGTCCGCTAGATTGTTTTCCAGGTCGTAATCGACCATGCGCTTCATCCAGTTAAGGTCAGCGCCCGCAGAGAAGCTTTTACCTTCAGAGCCAAGCACCACCACCCGAACGTCACCGGCGTTGGCTAGCGCATGCAATTCGTCTAGATGCGCATTTAATTCAGCGATTAAGCTGTCGTCAAAGGCGTTATGCACCTCTGGGCGGTTTAAGGTCAGGCGTGCCACGCCCTTTTCGATCAGTAGTGTTGAGTAAGCCATCGTGTTTGCCCTTACATCCGGAACACGCCGAAGCGTGTCTCTTCTACTTCAGCATTCATGGCGGCGGCTAGCGAAAGCCCTAGTACATCCCGGGTCTGAAGTGGGTCAATCACGCCATCGTCCCATAAGCGGGCACTGGCATAGTAAGGGTGGCCCTGGTGCTCATACTGATCGCGGGTAGGCTGTTTGAAGGCTTCTTCTTCCTCTTTAGTCCACTCGCGGCCATCGCGCTCGTACTGCTCACGTTTGACCTGGGAAAGCACGCCTGCTGCCTGCTCGCCACCCATGACCGAAATGCGCGCATTGGGCCACATAAACAGCAGATTAGGGTCGTAGGCGCGGCCACACATACCGTAGTTGCCCGCGCCGAAGCTGCCGCCAATCAAAACGGTGAACTTAGGCACTTTGGCACATGCCACGGCGGTGACTAACTTCGCGCCGTGCTTAGCGATGCCTTCATGCTCGTACTTCGAGCCAACCATGAAGCCAGTAATGTTTTGCAGGAATACCAGCGGAATTTTGCGCTGGGCACATAGCTCAATAAAGTGCGCACCTTTAACCGCACTCTCTGAGAACAGCACGCCATTGTTCGCGACGATGCCAACTGGGTAGCCGTGGATATGCGCAAAACCGGTGACTAGCGTGTCGCCGTAGTAGCGTTTGAACTCGTCAAAATCAGAGCTATCGACAATCCGCCCGATCACTTCGCGAACGTCGTAAGGCTTTTTAAGGTCAGTGCCGACAATGCCGTACAATTCGCTAGGATCGAGTTTGGGTGGCTTGGGCGCTTGCATGGCTAATTTGCCGCGCTTTTGCCAGTTCAGGCGCGACACACAGGCGCGTGCCAGCTGCAGGGCGTGAGCGTCGTTTTCAGCGTAGTGGTCGGCCACGCCGCTCACTTTAGCGTGAACATCCGCACCGCCAAGGTCTTCTGCACTGATGTTTTCGCCGGTGGCCGCTTTTACTAACGGCGGGCCGCCCAGGAAAATCGTGCCCTGTTCTTTAACGATGATGGATTCATCCGCCATGGCGGGTACATAAGCACCGCCAGCCGTGCAGGAACCCATCACCACGGCTATTTGAGGGATGCCTTCTGCCGACATGGTGGCTTGGTTATAGAAAATGCGCCCGAAGTGGTCGCGATCGGGGAATACTTCATCCTGGCGGGGCAAGAAAGCGCCGCCAGAATCCACTAAATAGATACACGGTAAACGGTGTTTGCGGGCGATTTCTTGGGCACGCAGGTGCTTTTTCACCGTGAGCGGAAAATACGTACCGCCTTTTACCGTGGCATCGTTTGCCACAATCACGCACTCAACGCCAGATACTCGGCCAATGCCCGTTACCACGCCTGCTGCAGGTACGTCACTATCGTAAACGTGATGGGCTGCCAAGGCGGAAAACTCTAAAAACGGCGAGCCTTCGTCAATTAAGTGATCGATACGGTCACGCACAAATAGCTTGCCGCGGCTTTCGTGACGCTCACGCGCCTTTGAACCGCCGCCCTGAGCGACGGCAGCGGTTAATTCTCGGAGCTTGGAAACTTCCCCTAGCATGGAGGCGGCGTTGGTTTGAAAGACGTCGCTGCGGGGATTGATCTGTGTAGAGAGTGTGCTCATGGCGCGGCCCTTACTTTGTTTCGGTGAAGAGTTCGCGGCCAATCAGCATCCGGCGAATTTCGCTGGTGCCCGCGCCAATTTCATACAGTTTGGCATCGCGCAGAAGGCGACCGGTGGGGTACTCGTTGATATAGCCGTTGCCGCCCAGTAGCTGAATGGCATCTAGGGCAACTTGGGTGGCTTTCTCTGCGCAGTAAAGAATCACGCCAGCCGCGTCTTTACGCGAGGTCTGGCCGCGGTCGCAGGCACCGGCAACGGCGTACAGGTAAGCGCGACAAGCGTTCAGCGTGGTGTACATATCTGCCACCTTGCCTTGCACTAGCTGGAACTCACCAATCGACTGGTTGAACTGCTTACGCTCATGAATGTAGGGCAGCACAACGTCCATGGCGGCCTGCATAATGCCAATAGGACCAGCCGCCAGTACGGCGCGCTCGTAATCCAACCCGCTCATGAGAACGCGAACCCCTTTACCAACCTCGCCAAGCACGTTTTCGGCAGGGACTTTGCAGTCCTGGAAGACCAGTTCGCAGGTGTTGGAGCCGCGCATGCCTAGTTTGTCGAGCTTTTGGGCAGTAGAGAAGCCAGGCATGCCTTTTTCGATAATAAAGGCGGTGATGCCTTTAGAGCCTGCGTCGGGGTCGGTTTTGGCGTACACCACCAGGACATCGGCGTCGGGGCCATTAGTGATCCACATCTTGTTGCCGTTAAGGATGTAATGATCACCATCTAGCTTGGCACGCAGCTGCATGGAAACAACGTCAGAGCCAGCGCCGGGCTCTGACATTGCTAATGCACCTACGTGGTCGCCGCTAATCAGCTTGGGCAGGTATTTCTCTTTTTGTGCGGCGGTGGCGTTAATCTTTAACTGGTTAACGCACAGGTTTGAGTGCGCGCCATAGGAAAGCGCGACCGAGGCGCTTGCCCGGGAAATTTCTTCCATGGCAATACAGTGAGCTAAGTAGCCCATGCCGCTACCGCCATCTTCTTCAGAAACGGTAATTCCTAACAGACCCATGTCGCCAAACTTCTTCCATAGATCGTTAGGAAATTCGTTGGTGCGGTCGATTTCAGCGGCGCGGGGAGCAATTTCGCTAGCGGCAAAGGCGTTGACCTGCTCGCGCAGCATGTTCAGTTCGTCGTCGAGGCCGAAATTGAGTTCTGAATAGTGTGAAAACATGGTCAATCACCTTGTCATTGTTAAAGGAGGTTTTTCATTGAGTTCTTCAAGCGCTTGGCGGCAACGAATTTCGGCGCTCTCAAGCTCGAGCTGAACCATTGTGATGTCTTTCATTTGCTGTTCTAAAGCGGCGCGTCGCTCACCAATTTTGCTGAGCATCAGATGTAGCTGTTTTTCACTACCGCTGCGGGTTTCGTCCCATAGCTCAAATAGCTCGCGAATTTCTGCTAAGGAAAACCCCAGCCGCTTACCACGAAGCGTTAATTTCAAGCGCACGCGATCTTTGCTGCTGTAAACACGCGTTTGACCACGGCGGGTAGGATGAAGTAGCTCCTGGTCTTCATAAAACCGAATGCTTCGAGTAGTAACGTCGAACTCACTGGCCAGTTCACTAATCGTGTAGGTTTTGCTCATGATCGTTGTTCTCGTCGATAGGGGATGTCCCTATGGAACACTGACCATGAGGCTAAAACAAGTTTACGTTAACGTAAAGCAGTAGTTGTGCATTTGTGATTTCCAATATTTTTTAATAACTATTTGAAAAATAATAATTTATATTGCAAAAATGAAGAAACGTTAAAGAAGCGTAGACCAAAGTTGTAATTGTAATACCCCTCAAGTGATTGCTAGTTTGCACCTACACCTTACGTTCAGGTAAGGGTGTGTTGCCGGCTAACGAGTTTCACAAGGTGAAGCGGTTGGTGAAACGTCAGCACCAAACACCCGGATGCAAGAACACCCGAACACAAGAACAAAAAGAGGCTTACCACTCCATGCGTGCAGACGATGTTCTTAGCGGGCCAGTGCTCGAAACAAGAGGGCTGACCAAAGAGTTCCGCGGTTTTACCGCCGTGGATAACGTTAATCTTCAAGTGCAGGAAGGGCATATTCACGCCCTGATTGGTCCCAATGGTGCCGGAAAGACCACCGTGTTTAACCTGCTCACCAAGTTCTTGCCGCCTACTCGTGGAGAGATCCTTTATCGCGGTAAGCCAATTACTAGCAAAAAATCTAATGAGATCGCACAGCTAGGTCTCGTCCGTTCGTTTCAAATTTCGGCAGTGTTTGCCCATATGACGGCGCTGGAAAACGTTCGGGTAGCGCTACAGCGCCAATTAGGCACATCGTTCCACTTCTGGAAATCCGAGAAGTCGCTGGATCACCTCAATGAGCGTGCGTTAGAGCTGCTTGACGAGGTTGGCCTGCGTGAATACGCCGATACGTTAACGGTAGAGATGCCCTATGGGCGAAAGCGCGCACTTGAAGTTGCTACTACGTTGGCGCTTGACCCTACGATGATGCTGTTGGATGAGCCGACTCAGGGTATGGGAGCAGAGGATGTTGACCGTATCGTTGCGCTGATTAAGCGTGTCTCGAAAGGGCGCACCGTCTTAATGGTGGAGCACAACTTGAGTGTGGTTAGCCGCCTTTGTGACCGTATTACGGTACTAGCCCGCGGCGCGGTGTTGGCCGAAGGTAACTATGAAGAGGTGTCCCGCAATCCATTAGTGCGTGAGGCTTATATGGGCAGTGAAGCTGCAGAAGAGGAGGCTGCCGTATGAATACCGCTGAAGCCTATGAAGCCAACGAATTAGCTGATTCCCAAACGCTAGAAATGCTGAGAGTGCAAGACCTACACGCTTTCTATGGTGAATCACACATTCTTCACGGCGTGAACTTTGATGTTAAGCGTGGAGAGTTGGTTACGCTGCTGGGACGCAACGGTGCGGGCCGCAGTACTACCTTGAAATCCATTATGAATATGGTGGGGCGTCGTACTGGCTCGATTGTGATTAATGGCAACGAAACGCTGAATATGAAGGCACACCATATTCCAAGGCTTGGCATTGGTTACTGCCCCGAAGAGCGCGGTATTTTTGCAAGCCTGGATGTGCACGAAAATTTATTGCTTCCGCCCACGGTTCGCTCTGGCGGAATGAGCCTAGATGAAATCTACGGCATGTTTCCTAACCTTTACGAGCGTCGCAAAAGCCAGGGGACGCGGCTTTCTGGTGGTGAGCAGCAGATGCTAGCAATGGCACGCATTCTGCGCACTGGTGCGAGGCTTTTACTACTTGATGAAATTACCGAAGGCTTAGCCCCCGTTATTGTGCAAAAACTTGGCGAAGTACTTATCCAGTTAAAAGAACGCGGTATGACCATTGTTCTGGTGGAGCAGAACTTCCGTTTTGCAGCGCCGCTGGCAGATCGACATTTTGTCATGGATCACGGTCAGATTGTCGAAGAGATTAGTGCGGCACAGCTTCCATCACGTCGAGATCATCTCAATACCATGCTAGGGGTATAACGCTAACCTGAATCAATAAAACGAGCTTTAACAATCCAGCTTTAACAATTCAGTTTTGACAACTCAGTTTTAACAACACTAAACGCTCTATAAGCACTTCATTGGTACGTCGTAACACAACAACAAAGGCCCCGAGGGCCAGGAGACGAACATGACCTTCATGAAAAAAACGCTGACCGCCAGTATCGCTGTTGCTGCCGCCTCTACGATGGCAATCTCTACCGCTCATGCTGAAATCAGCGATGGCGAAGTTCGCATTGGTTATTTGGCTGATATGTCAGGTACTTACCGTGACTTAGCTGGCCCAGGTGGTCAAACAGCCATGGAAATGGCGGTTGCTGATTTTGGCGGTAGCGTTAATGGTTCGCCTATCGTGATTTTTAGCGCTGACGATCGTAACAGTGCTGACGTCGGTGCTAACACGGTACGTGAGTGGATCGACCAGCGTAACGTTGACATGGTGGGTGGCCTGGTGGCGTCCTCGGTGTCTATCGCAGTGACTAAGGTACTCGAAGAAAACAACGGCCTGGGCATTGTGTCGGGTTCTGCAGCATCAAGCATTACCAATGAACACTGCACGCCCAACCACATCCACTGGGTATACGACACTTACCCACTAGCGAACGGCACTGCAAAAGCGGTTGTAGAGCAGGGCGGCGACAGCTGGTTCCTGTTAACCGCTGACTATGCGTTTGGTCATGCACTGGAAGCTGATGTGACCAATGTGGTTGAAGCCAATGGCGGTGAGATTGTTGGTGGTGTGCGTCATCCGTTCCCAACGAGCGATTTCTCCTCTTATATCCTTCAGGCTCAAGGGTCTGGTGCGAAGATTGTAGGCTTAGCGAACGCCGGTGCTGACACCGTCAATGCGATCACCACCGCTAGCCAATTTGGGCTCACTCAGAGTGGCCAGCAGTTAGCAGGTCTGTTGATTTTCCTGAACGACGTGCACGCGCTAGGTTTGGAATCCACCCAAGGTCTGTTGTTAACCACTGGCTGGTATTGGGACATGGATGAAGATTCTCGTGAGTGGTCAGAGCGCTACTTTGAAGAAGTTGGCCGTATGCCCACTATGGTTCAAGCGGGTATCTACTCAAGCACCATGCACTACCTGAAAGCCGTAGAAGCAGCGGGAACAGATGACCCTGAAGCTGTACGCGCCCAAATGGCTGATATGCCCATTGAAGACTTCTTTGCGCGTAACGGCTCCATTCGTGAAGATGGCCGCATGATTCACGACATGTATCTTGCCCAAGTGAAGACGCCGGAAGAGTCTACCGGTGAGTGGGATCTTTATGAAATCCTTAGCACCATTCCTGCCGATGAAGCCTACCGTCCGCTCTCTGATAGCCAGTGCAAGCTGGTTCAAAACTAAGAGCTTATGAAGCTAAGAGTTTATAAACATAAGCGTTTATAAACATACGATCTTAGAAACCAGGCGGTTAAATCGTCGAGTTGTTCAGGCACTGTCGGATAACTCGGCGATTCATGTAACCCGCTGGATATTATTGAAAAAGCGTTTTTGTAAGCGCTTCTAAAAATAAGCAACACGCAGGGATAGTAGCGAGCGTTACTGTCCGCTTGGCGGCGAGGAGAGTCATAAAATGACGATGATATTCGGCGTGCCATTGGCCGTTTTCATGGGCCAGCTAACGCTTGGGCTTGTGAATGGAGCCTTTTATGCACTGCTTAGTTTGGGCCTGGCGGTCATCTTCGGCCTACTGAAGATCGTCAACTTTGCCCATGGGGCGCAATACATGCTGGGAGCCTTCGCCGCACTGCTGGGCTTTCGCTATTTAGGTATCAACTATTGGCTGGCGCTATTTCTGGTGCCGCTAGTCGTCGGTGGTTTCGGCATGCTAATGGAGCGTTTTTTGCTACGACGCATTGCCCATTTAGACCATCTCTATGGGTTGCTGCTTACCTTTGGGTTGGCGCTAATTTTTGAAGGCACGCTGGTTAATTTCTTTGGTGTTTCTGGCGCGCGATACTCGACCCCAGAAGCACTTCAAGGCGGCCTAAACTTAGGCTTCATGTTCCTGCCTACCTACCGCGCTTGGGTGTTGGTAGCGGCATTGGCCATGTGTCTATTTACGTGGTTTATGATCGAGCGTACACGGTTGGGCGCTTATCTGCGGGCAGGAACTGAGAACTCCCAGCTGATGCAGGCGTTTGGGGTAAACGTACCGCTGTTGATTACCCTTACCTACGGGTTTGGCGTAGCGCTAGCCGCCTTTGCAGGCGTGTTGGCAGCACCGCTGTATCCTGTTTCACCTACGATGGGGTCAAGCCTGCTGATTGTGGTGTTTGCGGTGGTCGTCATCGGTGGTATGGGATCTATTCTGGGAGCGATACTCACCGGTCTGGGTATGGGCATCATCGAAGGCTTAACCAAAGTGTATTACCCCGAAGCCTCCAATACCGTGATCTTCCTGGTGATGATATTGGTGCTCATGTTACGCCCCGCTGGGCTGTTCGGTAAGGAGGCATAACCATGGCAGACTCTCAAGCACTCAATGCACCATCAGCCGTACAAGAACGACAGAAACGGGCCAGAATGCGTCGCAATATGTTCTATCTTGCGCTCTTGGCCGTTGGGTTAGTCGCTCCTTTTTTGGCTTACCCCGTCTTCCTGATGAAAATTCTTTGCTTCGCGCTCTTTGCCTGCGCCTTTAATCTGTTGTTGGGCTATGCGGGGTTGCTCTCGTTCGGTCACGCAGCATTTTTAGCCACTGGTGGTTATGTTACCGGCTACTTATTGGCAAGCTATCCAGGCTTAACGCCGGAAATGGGGATTATCGCGGGTACTTTAATGGCAACCCTTTTGGGGGGGCTGTTTGGGGTGCTTTCGATCCGACGTCAGGGCATTTACTTTGCCATGGTAACACTCGCCCTTGCTCAGCTAATGTTCTTCGTCTTTGTCCAGTCGTCGTTCACTGGTGGTGAAGATGGCTTGCACGGTGTGCCACGCGGTGACCTGTTTGGGATGATCAGCCTGAACAGTAACTTGGCGATGTATTACTTTGTGTTTGCGATATTTATATTTGGCTTCGCAGTGATTCAGCGTACCGTGCATTCGCCCTTTGGGCAGGTGCTCAAAGCGATTCGTGAAAATGAACCGCGCGCTATTTCACTGGGCTACAACGTAGATGCCTACAAGCTGCTAGCGTTTGTGCTTTCTGCGGCGTTGGCCGGGTTGGCGGGTTCTACTAAAACCGTTGTGTTTCAGCTGGCGTCGTTAACCGATGCGCATTGGCATATGTCAGGTGAAGTTATCTTAATGACGCTGCTGGGTGGGGTAGGCACATTGCTTGGCCCCCTTATGGGTGCAGGTATAGTTGTTAGTCTACAACACATCTTGGCACAGTCGCCGTTGGGTAACTGGGTGAGCGTCATTTTGGGTATTATCTTTGTTGTCTGCGTACTTAGCTTTCGCAGTGGCATTGTGGGGGAACTCGCTAAGATGTACCGCAAAAACTTTAAATAACCGGTTCTGTCCGTTGTTTGGGTGCCTCAGGGCACCCTTTTTTCTGCTCAAATCGCGGCTCTACGCCAAAGGTAGTGGGGTAAGCGGTTGCACCTGTTAGGGTAAGAATATAAGTTAACGTAAACGTCAACATCGCCATTAAAGACAATCGCCAATAACGTCAATGACTAACAAAGATAATAGCAAACGCTAAGCTACTCAGCCTGATCGCAGGCTGTCCAGCTAAGCATGCTGCGGAGATTCGCCATGAATTTTGAGTTAAGTGAAGACCAGGTTGCTTTTTCCGATATGGCCCGGGCATTCGCCCAGAATGAGTTAGAGCCCCACGCTGCGCAGTGGGACGCTGAATCCTTCTTTCCTGTGGATGTCATCCGCAAAGCCGGTGAATTAGGTTTTTGTTCACTGTATGCACCAGAGAGCGTTGGCGGGCTTGGTCTTTCCCGTTTGGATGCCAGCATTATTTTTGAGCAGCTTTCCATGGGCTGTACCTCAACCACTGCCTATCTCACTATTCATAACATGGTGACGTGGATGCTGGCCGACTTCGGCACGCCGGAAGCAGTGGAGCAGTGGGGCGAAAAGCTCGCCACAGGCGAGTTGCTGGGCTCTTACTGCTTAACTGAACCCAACTCAGGCTCGGATGCGGCCTCGCTTAAAACCACGGCCAAGCGTGATGGCGATGACTACGTACTCAACGGCAGCAAGATGTTTATCTCTGGCGCTGGTAGCACCGACTTTTTAGTGGTGATGGCCCGCACTGGGGGCGAAGGCCCCAGCGGTGTTTCTGCCTTCGCGGTTGATGCTAAAGCAAGCGGCATTAGTTACGGCCGTAAAGAAGACAAAATGGGTTGGAACAGCCAGCCAACCCGTATGATTACTTTTGAAGATGTACGCGTGCCTGCCAACCACCTGCTAGGTAACGAAGGCGACGGCTTCAAAATTGCTATGAAGGGTTTGGATGGCGGACGTATCAACATCGCCACCTGCTCAATCGGCACCGCCCAGCAGGCGATCAATAAAGCCAGTGACTATATGCTGGAGCGCAAGCAGTTTGGTAAGCGCCTGGCAGACTTCCAAGCGCTTCAGTTCCGTATGGCGGATATGGTTACTGAGCTTGTGGCGGCTCGTCAGTTAGTGCGTATGGCAGCCACAAAGCTGGATGCTGGCCACCCCGATGCGACTACCTATTGCGCCATGGCTAAGCGCTTTGCAACTGATGTCGGCTTCAAGGTGTGTGATGAGGCGCTTCAGCTCTATGGTGGCAACGGCTACATTAAGGAGTACCCGATGGAGCGCTATGTGCGTGACACCCGTGTACACCGTATTCTGGAAGGCACTAACGAAATCATGCGACTGATTATTTCTCGCCGCGTGCTATCTGATGGCGCTTCTGAGCTGTAGCCAACCACAAGGACAATGGAATGAGTAGCGTACTGTTTGCTGAACACGCCACCCAAGATGGCCATGTTATTGGCGAGATCACGCTTAACGCCGAGCGTTCGCTGAATGCCCTGACGTTAGAGATGATTGAAGAGATTCTGCCGCGTTTGAAAGCGTGGCAAACCGACGAGCGCGTTGTCGCTGTTCTGTTGGATAGCGCCGGTGAAAAAGCGTTTTGCGCAGGGGGCGACGTCGTCAATTTGTATAAAGCGATCAAAGGAGACGGAGAGCCAGATTTCCCTGAGCGCTTCTTTGAACACGAGTACCGCCTAGATTATCTGCTTCACACCTATCCCAAGCCGGTTATTTGCTGGGGCAGCGGTATTGTGATGGGCGGTGGTATGGGGCTGTTGAGCGGCAGCAGCCACCGAATTGTGACAGAAACGTCTCGACTGGCGATGCCAGAAGTGACCATTGGCCTATACCCAGACGTTGGCGCAAGCTGGTTTTTAAACCGCCTGCCGAATGGCACCGGACGCTTTCTAGCCATGACCGGTAGCCAAATTAACGCACCGGATGCCGTCCATCTTGGCCTTGCGGACCGCGCGATTGCTAGCCATTACCGCGCAGATCTGGCTCAAAAATTGATGGATGCCGCCTGGGGAGAAGGAGAGCAAACCGATGCTCATGGTGTGGTGAACAGTGTATTGCGCGAATTTGAACAAGCGTCTCAAGAGGTATTTGCCGAGCTGGAGTCGCCGGTTCACAAATCTGCAGCCTTGATTCGTGAGCTAATGGATCATGACACGGTTGAGCAAGTTGTAGATGCTGTGCTGGCGGTCAACAGCGACGACAAATGGTTCAGTAAAGCGCAGAAAACGCTTTCCCACGGTAGCCCCGTATCAGTGAAGCTAATTGATGAGCAGCTAAAACGCGCCAAGCACATGTCGTTGGCTGAGGTGTTTCAGTTTGAGCTGGCGCTTTCCGTGCAGTGTTGCCGTCATCAGGAATTCCCCGAAGGCGTGCGAGCGCTGTTAGTCGATAAAGATGGCCAGCCTGCCTGGAAATACCCAGATGTCGCGTCAGTAGAACAGACCTTTATTGAAGAGCTGCTGGCTTCGCCGTGGGAAAAGAGTCCTCTGGCGGATCTTCACTAATCCGTTTCCTAGTCAATTTTCGAATAAGGACAACAAAGATGACCACTGTCGCGTTTATCGGTTTAGGCAATATGGGCGGCCCCATGGCGGCCAACTTGGCGAAAGCGGGCTTTAACGTTCGCGCGTTCGACCTTTCTGAACAAGCGTTGGAAACAGCGAAATCTCAAGGCTGTGAAGTGGCGGCTTCTGCTCAGGCAGCGGCCACCGACGCAGATTTTATTATTTCTATGCTGCCCGCAGGCAAGCACGTACGTGGGCTGTATGTAGACGGTGACCAACCGCTGTTTGATGTCATTAAAAAGAGCGCTTTGGTGATTGACTGCTCGACCATTGATGCAGATACCGCCCGCAGCGTTGCTGCCGCTGGCGCTGAAAAAGGTGTTGGCTTTGTCGATGCGCCCGTGTCTGGTGGGGTAGGTGGAGCCCAGGCAGGCACCTTGACCTTTATTGTTGGCGGTAGCGCTGCACAATTTGAACAGGCCAAGCCCGTCCTTGAGGTGATGGGTAAGAATATCTTCCACGCTGGCGACCATGGCGCAGGGCAGGTGGCGAAAGTATGCAACAACATGCTGCTTTCCATCCTGATGGCGGGCACCTGCGAAGCGATCAATATGGGCGTTAAAAACGGCCTGGACCCTGCAGTATTGTCCGAAATTATGAAGCAAAGCTCTGGGGGGAACTGGGCGCTTAACGTTTACAACCCTTATCCCGGCGTGATGGAAAATGCCCCTGCCTCAAAAGGCTATCAAGGCGGCTTCCAGGTAGATCTGATGATTAAAGACCTGGGCCTCGCCATGGATGTTAGCCAACAAAGCGCCTCACCGGTGCCCATGGGGTCGGCGGCACGTTCGCTATTCACCCTGCATAAAGCAGGTGGCAACGGCAAACTCGACTTCTCCAGCCTGCTGACGTTCTATCAAGATAAGGCGTGAGGAGTAAGGAGTTGGCGTGAGGAGTGTGAAATAGTTGTGGTTTTGTAGGGCGTGGTAAGCGAAGCGCACCCGCAAAGCAGCGTGCAGTGCTGCCGGGATTGGTGGGTACGGCACACCCCTGGCAGCGCAGCGGGCAACTGAATAGTATGGGAGGGCGCTTTAGCGCGCGATGCTTCAGCCACTAAGTTTTCCTAAAACGCCGCCTCCAATTTAGCTAACTCACTATTAAGCTTCTTCAACTCCCTACACGCCAACCCATGCCGCTCGGCGCTTTCAATCAATGGTCCCAAAATTGCCCCGCGCTCGGTGGGGCGTTTAGCTTCAACGTCCTGCAGCATCGACGCCTTATTGTTAGCAGTGTTTTCTACGACCTGCCATACCAACGCCAACCACGCGTCTTCGCCTTTGCCACCAGCCGATGGTGCAATGCTTTCCTGCTCTAAAATCGCCGCGACCTCCGCTATCACCGCTTCTACACGAACCGCATACGCGTCACTGCGCAGTTCCCCATTACGCACCCCATTGAGCGCCACCAGTGGGTTAATCGCTGCATTCACCGCCAATTTTTGCCACAAGCGTTGGCGTATATCACTCACCGCTGTTGCGGCAAAATTTGCCTGGGTGAGTGCCTGCGTCATTACTTCCGCCAGTTCACCGTGTTGATTGTTCAGGTCGCCAATAAAGGTCGGCCCCCGCCCGGCGTGAACCACGCCATCACTGCCAGTTAAGTAAGCGCCTTGGGTTGTCGTTGCACACAGCACTGGCCCTGGCCACCTATCAGTCAGCCGTGGCTGCGCCAAAAAACCGTTCTGCCACAGCACCAGCGGGGTAGTGGGTGGAACCATATCTGCAATGCTGGCAAGCGCTGTCTCAGCGGCCATGGCTTTGGTGGTGATATGTACAAACTCAGGCGCGGGCAGTGGATAAGAGGCTAGCTCCGCAACCGTAACGCTGGCTAGCCGCTGAGTTCGCTCTTCACCCTCTGGTGTTGTTAGGCGTTGGTGTTCAGGCAGCGCACGTCGGCCAATCAATGTGGCGTCAGTGAAGGGGGAAAGCGAATGCGCCAACAGGCGACCAATGGCCCCAGGGCCAAGTATCCAATGGGAAGTCATCGTTGATTATTAGCCATCAGTAGCGGTGTTACCGCCAAGCTTACCGTGTTCAGCATAAGGAAATGAAGGCAACCGGCCAATCATCAGAAGAGAGTATCGCCGAAGGTTATCTTGGGACGCTGCCTAGCGCATACGTTAAAAACGCATGGTTTGGTCATTGCCGTGTGGAAAAAAAGTAATGCCAACTCCGCGAGGCCAGCGCACCAATCACGAAAAATAGGGTTGCCAGAGTGACGATGGTTGGCCCCGTCGGTGTGTCAAAGGTATAAGCAGTCCGCAGCCCACCAGTTGTAGCGGCCATGGCAATCATCGCAGCAATAATAGCCATTTGCTCTGGCGTGCGGCTGAAAGGCCGTGCCGTTGCAGCAGGGATAATCAGTAACGCAGCAATCAAAAGTGCGCCAACCACTTTAAGGGCGACGGCCACGACAATAGCCAGCGCCACGGTCAGCACTAACTGCTCGCGGCGTGGGTTGATGTGGCTGGCATAGGCTAATTCTTCGTTTAACGTGGCAGTTAATAGCGCTTGCCAGCGCCAAAACATAAGGCCGATCACTAGCAGGGCCCCAGACCAGATAATTAATAGATCGGTTTTGCCTACGGCAAGAATGTCACCAAACAGATAAGCATGCAGGTCAATGCGTACCCCTGAGACAAAAGAGACGGCCACCAAGCCTATGGCCAGGGCCGAATGCGCCATGACGCCCAGTAGTGTATCCATAGCATAGCCTTTGCCACTTAGCGTTGACACGCACAATGCCATGAGCAGAGCGACACTAATCACACCGGCAAAGAGGGAAATATTCCAAAGTAGCGCCAATGCTACTCCCAGAATGGCCGCATGGGCGGTGGCATCGCCAAAATAGGCCATCCGCCGCCAAACAACGAAACACCCCAGAGGGGCAGCGGCTAACCCTACACCTAACCCCGCCAGAGCGGCACGCCACATAAAATCATCCAGCATGGTGCAGCCTCTCCTCATCATGATGGCCCACGTGTTGATGACGATAAAAAGCCAGCGTGCTGGCAACCTGATCGCCGAAAAGAGCATGATAGTGAGGTGATGACGCTACCTGCTCAGGTTGGCCTTCACAGCAGATATGGCCATTTAGGCAGATCACGTGGTCAGCCGTGCGCATCACTACATGCAGATCGTGACTGACCATTAAGACGGCACATTGAGAGCGCTGACGAATTTGCTCAATGCGCTGATAAAATTCAGCAACGCCCCGATGATCCAGGCCCTGAGTAGCTTCATCGAGCAATAAAAGTGTTGGGCGTGAAAGTAGGGCGCGCGCCAATAGCACCCTTTGTAGCTGGCCGCCAGAAAGGTGATTCATAGCTGCATTCAGAAGATGTTCAGCGCCTGCCTGTTCCAGCGCTTCAGTAATATCACGGCTGGCATGTCGGTGGGGTAGATTAACAAAGCGGCGCACTGTCATCGGCAAGGTGTCATCAAGATGAAGCCGTTGGGGCACATAGCCAATTTTGAGAGCAGGAGAGCGGATGATTCGCCCTGCTGCCGGTTTTATGGCTCCCACTAGGGTTTTGACTAGAGTGGACTTTCCAGAACCGTTTGGGCCAATGAGGGTGACAATCCGGCCAGGTTGTAGCACCAAGTTGATATCTTTCAAGATAGGACGTTGGCCAAATTGAACAGAAAGTTGTTCGGTACTCAATAACGCTTGATCTGGAAGAGAGGTGCTAGAGCTAGGCGTGCTTGTTGACGATAAACGCGAAAACATAGCAAACTCCGAGTTGATTTATTGTTATGTTATAACATAATTTAATAGGCTAACAAGATCTAAATGGTGGCGCGTCGATAGAGCGTTGGTGACGACACTATCCGATGCTTTGTAGTGATCAGTTGCTGGACTGTTTAGTGTTTTCTATCCATAAAGGAGCCTGTTATGAAACAATCACTTACTAAAATTACGTTACCTTTGCTGGCGGGACTTCCATTAGTTGCAATCGCTGACGTGCCGCGTGTGGCGGTAGATATTCCACCGGTTTATTCACTGGTGAGCAAGGTGATGGGGGAGCTAGGGAAGCCAACGCTGTTTATGCAACAAGGGGCGTCTCCTCATGGGTATTCATTGCGCCCTTCAGAAGCACAAGCGTTAGATACGGCAGAGCTTGTGGTATGGGTCAGCACTGACTTGACCCCTTGGCTGTCAAATCCGCTGGCGTCGTTGGCTTCAGAGGCGGAGCATTTGGAGTTGATGGCGCTGGAAGAAACGCAGGTATTGAATTATCGCGACAGGTCGGTTGCCCTTACGGAAGCACACGACGACCATGACCATGACCATGACCATGACCATGACGACCACGATCATCATCATGACGGGTTAGACCCCCACGGCTGGCTTGATCCAGAAAATGCGCGTTTATGGCTAGATGCCATTGCTCGTCGTTTAAGCGTACTGGACCCAGAAAATGCTGAAATTTATCAGTCCAACGCAACCCAAGCCAAAGCGGGTCTGCTGGATTTGCAGATAGCGCTAGAAAACCAGCTAACAATGCAGCCAGCACCACGCTTCGTGGTTTTTCATGATGCCTACCAGTATTTTGAACAGCGTTTTGATGTGCCTTCGGAAGGTGCCATTTCGCTTGGAGATGCCTCAACGCCAAGTCCTGCGCGTATTGAAGCTATTCAACAACACGTGCTGAAAAATGATATTCAATGCGTGTTCAGTGAGCCTCAGTTCAACCCGGCGATGGTAGAAAATGTCTTCGGCGATACCCCGGCTGTCATGGGGGTGATTGATCCGCTGGGCGTCGAGTTGCCGCTTGGGCCAACACTTTATGACCAGTTGCTGCGTCAGCTGGCCGATGCACTTAAGGAGTGCAGTGCGCAGCAGCAACCCTAGTAATCTTTAATGTACCGCGGTAAAAACGTAGCAGGGCGGCACTTTAACGGTGCCGCCCTGTTTCTATCTCATCGTATAAAGAGAGTTAACGCTAGTGATCGTGACCAGCGTGGCCACCAAAGGTGGCGTTGAACTGCAGCATGCCCACCCAGCTCTCTTCTTCACCGGCGTAGTCTTCTTGGGTGACTTGGGCGCGTAGAAACATGTTGTCACGTAGATGCCAAGTTAGCTGGCCGCTGTGACGCCAAGAAACATCTTCTGACACGATGGCCGTAGGATGAGTGCCCATCACGCGATTGCTCATGCCTAGCGCTTCAGTGCGTAGACCTATTTCCCAGCGTGGCGCGATGCCATAGATGGTTTCCAGGTAAGCGCCATCCTGCTGCTCGGTATAGGCATCCCGGGAATGAAAGTGGTCGTGATGCTGAACGTGTTCGCGCAGATCACGCTCGGTATAAAAGTACTCGGCCCCTAGCTGCCAATCGCCCTGAACACCCGGCTGGCCGCCATCGCTCTGATAGCGGGCATCTAGTCCGGCAAACCAGTTGTCGCCTTCGGCGCTATGCGCATGGTGGCCGTGGTCATCAACGCGAACAAATTGGCGGTTATAACCTGCTGAAACACCCAGGTCGAGGGTTTGTCTTAGACCGATATCAGGCTGGAATTTGGCAAACAGTGTGCTGACGCGAGGGCCGCTTTTACGCGCTTCGTAGCCGCCTTCGCTGAACTGGCTAAAGCCTTCGCCTTCTCCCTGGAAAAGTTCGGTGCCAACTAAAACGCTAGCGGTAGGCGCCCAGCTAAGTTGCACACCAGTATCCAGCAAACCATGTTCGCCAAGAATATACTGATTAACTAGCGGACGTTCGACAAAGTCCCAGGCATGGGGGTGTCGGCTATTTATATAACCTACGTCAGAAAGAAACTTACCAGCTTTGAGTTTCAGGTTAGCAGGCAACTGCTGAGAGGTCAGATAAGCCTCCTCCAGGCTGATATCGTCCTCACTTAGGGAAATGACAGCGGTACCATTCAAGTAGTCGTTTCCTCCTTGCACTACTACTTCTGAATGACCCAGATTAAAACCATCTTCCAGGGCGTGGTCGTGGCCTTCATGGCTGTGATCATCATGCCCGTGCTCGGCGTCGTGTCCACTATGGCCAAAACCGGCAGGAGAGTGCTCCTCACCCGAAAAGCGGTTGTGGTAGATACCTTCCAGGGTTAGTGAAATGTTTAGGTTGAAGTTCTGTTTGTCGTGGCCGTTATTAGCATGTTCAGACGGATGAGTGTGGCTGCTGTGGTCATGGTGGCTATGCTCATGTGCTGAATGATTGTGGTTAG
Organism: Vreelandella neptunia; assembly: GCF_000712975.1. Taxonomy (GTDB): domain Bacteria; phylum Pseudomonadota; class Gammaproteobacteria; order Pseudomonadales; family Halomonadaceae; genus Vreelandella; species Vreelandella qaidamensis. The sequence continues at coordinate 502,636 of NZ_JHQL01000003.1, forward strand.
AATGGTCATGCTGATGGTCAGCGGCCCAGGTAGGTGTCGCCATCAGTACGGCAGCAGCAATCGGGGTGAGCATTAACAAACGGCGAGACATGGTGAAGCTCCTAGAGATGGGGTGTAGGGCAATAGCTAATAATACAAGCGGTTAATGTTATGTAATAACATTTCAATTAGCAATAGTTCTGCGTTAAGTGAACAAACTCTAAATGATGGATGAACAAACTCTGTTGCCTTCTTGGAGGAGTATTCAAATGTAGGGAGCTGGGGGCGTTAGTTTCACGATGAGATGATCTTTTGAAGGGTGCCTGACTAAACGTTATTAATCTGCCTGCCAGGGTTTAGCGCCGCCTCTAACATTTAATCCTGTTACGTTCGCCAGCGCACAGTGAATGCATATTTTAAGGTTCATCCTAACGGTGAGCGTGGCAAAGGAAGTGCCTAAACAAGGACGTTGCGCCATGCGCTGCAAGGGATGCAGCGCGCTTTACTTGTCGTATTTGAAACTTTGCTATTACCTTCCTTTTCTTCTTGCAGGCTGTCCTTGTTGTTAGGGGCGGTCGCTTTATAGTGATTTCAACACGCAATCTTTACCCTTGGCCGATCAGATGCCGTCATGATGGTTTAACAGCATTTACTACACATAGTGAGCCACCATGCCGGGCGTGCCTGAAGGGTATTTACGAGTAGAGGGTCGCAGAAGTCTGCATTAAGTCGATCCAATGTAAGGAACATGTTATGAAAATTATCTTTGCCCTAACGCTCGGAACGATAGCCATGCTCTTGGCAGTCACCGCTCAAGATTCACTTATTGCTCGACTCTTACTTGCCTCTGTGGGCCTTGCGCTCTATGCAGTGGCGCTGATTCCAGTGGCTGTTGGCAGCGAACAGAAGGCATCGAGGGCTCGCAAGCTGAACGTATCAATCGTTGGAGTGATGAGCGGTCTTCCCTACAGGAAGCAACTAGAATTCCTGAAGGAACCGTTCTGAATATGCTTTCCACTGCAAGCCGTATCTATAAGCAGTATGCGCCGTACTACGCTGGTCAAGGAGGCCTTATGCCGAGAACTTCAGGTAGCCAAGATCGACTAACTGATTTGAAAGAGTTTGGGTCGGACCCTGGGGCGTTGCAGGCGGATACCTATATTCCAAAGAACTTCTCTAAGAATGGGCCGCTTGTGGTTGTTCTTCATGGCAGCACCCAGTCAGCGGAAAGTTATGATCTCGGGTCAGGCTGGTCGGCGCTCGCGGATGAATGCGGGATAGCACTTTTATATCCTGGGCAAAGGAAAAGCAATAATCCGATTAGTAGCTTTAATTGGTTCAGTTCTGGCGACAGCCGCCGCGGTAAAGGCGAGCCACTGTCTATTCGTCATATGATTGAGCAGGTGGTGAAGGACCATGATATTGATCCTACGCGGGTCTTTATTACCGGGATGTCTTCAGGCGGGGCAATGACATCGGTCATGCTGGCGACTTATCCCGAAGTGTTTGCGGGCGGCGCGATTATCGCAGGGCTACCTTACCGCAGCGCTGATAACCTGATGGAAGCGGTTGTTCGTATGAAAGGATATGGTGGCCCTTCAGATAGCAAGCTCGACGCGCTGGTGCGCGGAGCCTCGACATATGAGGGTCCTTGGCCAACGATTTCGGTCTGGCATGGCGGTAGCGATTCGACTGTCGATCAGGCTAATGCTGACTCCATTGTTCGCCAATGGCAGCAAGTTCATAACGTTGAAGGATCGCCGACACGGGTGGAGCAGGTCGATGGTTTTCCCCGCCAGGTTTGGTGCAACACAGACGGAAAAGAAGTGATTGAAGAGTACATCATCGAAGGGATGGGTCACGGCACGCCAATTATGGCCGTTGGCGACGAAGGCCTTGGGGAAGAAGACAAATATATGTTGGAAGTCGGCATTTCTTCGACCCGTCACATAGCGCACTTTTGGGCGCTTACCTAGTGCATAACAGTAGCCATTAAGCCAAGTAAAGCAGTTCTGAGGATGATGCGCGACGAAGCGTAAACGTCTGAATAAACCCCACCTTGTCGCGCATCGCGCTAAACGATCTCTCCACTAATTAAACGGGCAAGTCGTCAACGGTATCGACTACGGCAGCATACAGGTCTCGTGTTGAGGCTAGTGCTCCCTCATGAACCGCTTGAGCTGATAATATCTTGCCTTGGTCAGCCTGTAGCGAGCGGGTAGCCGTCGCGCTAGCAACCACTGTGACTTCAAACCCAAGATTAAATGCCCCGTGGGCGGTGGAGTTGACACACATATGGGTCATGAAACCAGCTAGCACCAGTTTATTGCAGCCGCTCTTTTTCAACTGCGCTTCAAGTTCAGTCTGAACGAAGGCGTTGGGGAACGCTTTCGTAATCACCGGCTCGCCAGCGATTGGCTTCACTATATCCGCTATCTGCCCAATGGGCGCCTTGGTATCGTAAGGCGACCCTTCTCCACTATCATGCTGAATATGAATGATCGGAATGCCTGCGTCGCGCGCTTTTTCGAGGAGTTTTTTGGCCTCTACCAAGGCTTCTTCCACGCCTTCTAACTGCATGACACCTTCCCGGTAGGTGTTTTGGCAGTCGATAAGGATTAATGCAGACTCGGAAAGCTTGCTAGGGGAGAGTTCAAGCCCCGAAAGCTCACGTAGCGTGACAGATGTGCTCATTAATAACTCCTAAATACTATTGATTAATTATTGTTCAAAAAGCAAAGGCGTCATTGGGCTGCGCCAAGTATGTTGACCAGCGTGAATGACGCAGAACACAGCGTACATGAGTCGTTATTCAATATCGCTACTGATAGTTGATGAAAACAGAGGTTTCTGTCAATTCGCCAACCACTGTTTGAGAATGGTTTTGAAGATTGTTTTGAAAATGGTTTTGAAGATAGCTTTAAAGACAATGTTGGAGACAGCTGAGCGTGATACCAAATAGTTCATGAGCTGTCTAACTCTCAGGGGTGACTTGTCATGTCGCAACAGGCGCTGCTGTTATTTCTAGCAGACACCGTTTTGGTCATTCATGTGCTATTTGTGGCCTTTGTGGTACTTGGTCTCATTGCTGTCTACGCAGGCTATTTGCTTAACTGGGGTTGGGTGCGTAACCGGACTTTCCGTCTCATCCATCTTTGCGCTATCGGTTATGTAGTCGTGCAGGCGTGGCTTGGGATCGTTTGCCCACTTACCCGTTGGGAGATGGCACTGAGGGTAGAAGCGGGAGCCGCTACCTATGCAGGCTCCTTTATTCAACACTGGTTGAATAGCCTGCTTTATTTCACTGCACCAGAGTGGGTGTTTATACTAATTTATACGGCGTTTGGTAGCTTGGTATTCGCTAGCTGGTTGGTTGTGCGGCCTAACAAGCGTCCCCGTCAATAAGTTGTCACGGCCTGTTTTTTTAACTATCAATGTTTACTCTAGGGAAGGGGATATATGCTCACCACGATCATTATCTTAGTGGTAGTGGCGATTATCGTGTTTTATGTCGTCGCCATCTACAATCGGCTCGTTTCGCTACGAAACCGTTATCAAAATGCCTTTGCCCAGATTGAAGTACAGCTTAAGCGGCGGCATGACCTAATTCCTAACTTAGTAGAGACCGCCAAAGGCTATCTGAGCCATGAGCGGGAAACGCTGCAGTCAGTCATTGAGGCTCGCAACACGGCAGTGGCCGGACTTAAAGCGGCAGCGGCGAATCCAGGTAGCGCCAAAGCAATTGCTGATCTTGGCGGTGCTGAAGGTGCGCTAACTCAAGCGATGGGGCGGCTCAATGTCGTCATGGAAGCTTACCCAGACCTGAAAGCCTCGCAAAATATGATGCAGCTGTCAGAAGAGCTCACCAGCACGGAAAACAAGGTGGCTTTTGCGCGTCAGTCATTTAACGATGCGGTGATGCACTACAACACTTATCGGCAGAGCTTCCCCCCAGTGGCGGTGGCTGGCATGTTTGGGCATGGCCAAGATGCTTCGCTGTTAGAGTTTGAAGACAGCGCTCAGATCCAGGTGGCACCCAAAGTGTCGTTCTAAGCTATAGCGCAGGAGCCAGGATTACATGGATTTTTTCACTGCTCAGGAACACGCTCAGCGCAAAACCTGGCATCTGGTTATCTTGCTGGTACTGGCAGTGCTGGCGTTGGTGATCGTGACGACATTGGTCGTTGCCATCGCCTTGCATCTGATGAGTGGTGCAGAACAAACCAGCCTTTCGGCACAGGGAATGTGGTCCGCGCTCTCATTTCAGCTAGTTGCTGGTGTGGCTATTGGGGTGCTGGCTGTTGTGGTGCTCGGCGGTCTATTTAAACAACGTCAGCTAAGTGGTGGTGGTCGGGCAGTCGCTGAAGCGCTGGGTGGACGAGAGATTAATCTAACGACCCACGACGCCGATGAACGCCGCATTCTCAATGTGGTTGAAGAAATGGCCATTGCATCGGGCACGCCAGTGCCTTCCGTTTATGTCGTAGAAGAAGAGGGCATTAATGCTTTCGCCGCAGGCTTCCAAACCACCGATGTGGTGATTGGTATTACCCGTGGCACCATCCGCAATCTAACGCGGGAAGAGTTGCAAGGTGTCGTTGCGCATGAGTTTAGTCATATTCTGTACGGCGATATGCGGCTAAACATACGCTTGGTCAGCATCCTCCACGGTATTCTTCTGATTGGGCTATTGGGTGGCACTTTGCTACGTAGCATGCGCTATCGGCGTGCTGGCGGCAGTAAACGTAACAACTCAGCGGCGGTAATTTTGGGGCTGGGAGCGGCGCTAATGGTGGTCGGCTATGCAGGCACCTTTTTTGGCAATCTGATTAAGTCAGCGGTCAGTCGGCAGCGCGAATATTTGGCGGATGCTTCGGCAGTACAGTTCACTCGTAACCCCTATGGCATTGGTAATGCGCTGGTCAAGATCGGCTCGCATCGTCAGGGTTCCTACCTGAAAGCGCCTCAGGCAGCGGAATTCAGCCACCTGTTTTTCGGCCAGGGCATAAAACTGGGGTTGACTCGTATGATGGCGACCCATCCGCCACTTAAAAATCGTATTCAACGGGTAATGCCAGACTGGGATGGCCGCTTCGAGGTTCGCTGGCACTCGCAGCAAACTGATCATGACACCCCCGGCTCAGAAGATAGTGAAGATGGCAGTGAAGACCGCTCTGATGCGAAGCTAAGCAAAGGGACGATGACTGCTGTATTAACCGCAGCTTCTGCTCAAACGGCCATTAACGCCATCGGCCAGCCCACTCAACGCCATCTGGCGCAAGCCAGGGCAACGCTAGAGGCGCTGCCAGAACGAATCAAAACCGCAGCCCATGAACCTTATACTGCTCGTGCGTTAATCTATGCGCTGCTATTAAGTGATAAACCGTCAGTTCGTGAGCAGCAGCTAGAGGCATTACAACAAATTGCCTTGCCAGATGTTTATCGCGTGCTAATGGACATTGGGCCAGAAGTATTGAGGTTGGATATTGAGTTACGACTGCCGCTAGTTGAATTGGCATTACCAGCCTTAAAGTCACTTTCCGTTGAGCAGGCTCAACACTTTCGCCTCTGTATGGAGCGGTTGATCAACGCGGATGGCCACGTCAGTTTGTTTGAATGGACGCTGTATCAGCTGCTGCTGAACAATCTGGGCGAAAAGAACAGTGGACTCGCTCATCTTAAACTCAGCGATTTACAGCGAGAGTGCCAGCGCCTACTCAGTGTGCTAGCGGCAGCTGGCCAGGATAACCCTGACCAGGATAACCCTGAAGAGGTTAGCGCGGCGCTTAACGCAGCGGAAAGCGAGCTGCCGTTCGCCTTGTCTGCCACTAACGAAGTAAGTGATATGCGGGCGTTAAGTTTGGCCGTGGAGCGCTTACGGCGCTTAAAGCCGCTGCAAAAGCCCGTTCTTTTACAAGCCATGGCGCGCTGCATTGAGCATAGCGGGCATATTCGCCCAGCTGAAGCTGAGTTGTTCCGGGTAATGGCCGATATCCTCGACTGTCCGATGCCGCCACTGTTGTCAGATGAGCTGTAAAGTCGTGAGAGGGCAGTGCTTGAAGTCTATGGTCTATAAGCAGAGTGATAGCCAATATCGATGACTGAAATTACGTATATCTTATTATTATCATTGCTAGCTGGCGCGGCGATGCCCACGGGGGCATTGCTCGCTAGGCTTGATCTTGTGCATCCTTATTTCTTGGGTACTTCGTGGCGGCATTTCATTGTTGCTTTTGGCGGGGGTGCGCTTATATCGGCAGTCGCTTTGGTGCTAGTTCCTGAGGGAACGAGCAAACTGTCTCCTTTGTTTTCCGCATTGTGTTTTGCCGCTGGAGGGGTGTGCTTTTATCTTTTGGATACTTTTTTAAGTAGGCTGAACAGCTCTGTTGGACAGCTGGTCGCGATGCTTTCTGACTTTATCCCAGAAGCCATTGCTTTAGGCGCAGCCTTTGCCGCTGGAGGAAGCGCTGGATTATTGTTGGCCCTGTTAATGATTCTGCAAAACTTACCTGAAGGGTTTAATGCTTTTGAGGAGTTAAGCAGTCACTCTCAACTCTCATCAAATAAAATCGTGCTAGCTTTTAGTGGTTTAGCGTTAGTGGGGCCCGCTTCTGCCGCCACAGGGTATTACTTATTGTCTCAGTATGACGAGTTGATGGGCGCTTTAATGCTGTTTGCCAGTGCGGGAATCCTTTATTTAGTTTTCCAGGATATTGCACCAGAATCTAAGCTTGCACATCATAGTATGCCTGCAGTGGGTGCGGTTACTGGCTTCTTGCTTGGTTTAGTCGGCAATATGATGATTGCCGGTGGTTAATAATTTCAGCTCGTCTTTTTTCTGACACCGGTACTTTTCTTTTTCGTATAGCTTTTTCTCGACTTACTAACACGCTTTGTCTGCCCACTGGCCTCGCCTTGGGCTGTTTGCAGGCTCTGCCTTAGCTTGGCCGCATCGCTGTGGGTAAGTAGTCCGCAAAGATCATCCAAGAGTGCTTGCTGAAACGCGCCAGGGTCATCCTGCTGTTCTGAGATTGCCCTAAGCCGCTGTTCCCAAAGGGCGGTGCGTTCCGGCGTGCTTACGGCGCTTGGTAAGGCAGCGATCAGCGCACAGCCCAGCTTGGTGGCACGCAGGGCTTTTTGCTGACGCACCAAGTAGCCACGCTGTACCAGTGTTTCAATAATACCTGCGCGGGTTGCTTCGGTGCCAAGGCCGTCGGTGTCACGTAGCGTACGGCGCACGTTGGGGTCATCTACGTAGCGACCAATGTTCATCATCGCTTTAATTAAACTGGCATCAGTGAACGGTTCCGGCGGGCGGGTTTCTTTCTCTTCAACGCCTGCGCCAAGTGCTTGGCAAGCTTCCCCCTGGGTGAGTGGCGGCAGCGGTGGAGTTTCATCGCGGGTGGTGAAGAGTGGCTTCCAACCGTAATCAAGAATGCTCTGGCCGCGAGCACGGAACGCTTCATCTAACAGGGTGAACTCAGCTTTCACCTCAAAGGTGCGCAGCGGCCGGTAAAACTGCGCCATCACATTGCGCACAATCAACCGAAATACATGGCCTTCAGTAGCGGAAAGCTGGCTAAAGTCGGCGGGCTTGCCCGTTGGTGCTAGGGCATGGTGTGCGCCTACTTGTTTGTCGTTCCAGGCTTTTGAGCGCAGGGTAAAGTCGGCTCCATTCAGCCACTGACGCAGCGTGTCATCGTTCTGGCAGGCGCTGCTTAAGCTACGTTGGGCCAGCGCTAGATGCTCTTCGGGCAGGTAGCGGCAGTCGGAGCGAGGGTAAGTAATTAATTTGTGCTGTTCATAAAGCCGCTGGCAAATATCCAGCACCATCTGTGCGGAAAGCCCATGGCGGCGCGCGGCGTCTACTTGTAGCGCAGAAAGCGAATAGGGCAGCGGCGGCGCTTGGCGTTTTTCCTGTTGATCGAGGGTGGTTAGGGTGCCCCGAGCGCCGGGAAGCCGTGCTGCTAAGGCATCGGCGGGAGTGCGATCAATCAGCCGTCCTTGTTCATCTAAGGGCTGGTGCGCTTTAGGTGCCCACCAGGCGCGCAGCTGGCCTTGGGCCACCTGTAAATCCGCCCACAGCGGGTAGAACGGGTGGGGCTTGAAGTCACGAATGGCATTGTCGCGGCGCACGATCAGCCCCAGTACTGGGGTTTGCACACGGCCAACGGAAAGCACGCCGTCATGCCCTGCTTGGCGGCCGGTTAGCGTCCAGGCGCGGGTTAAGTTAATGCCGTAAAGCCAGTCAGCACGCGAGCGCGCCTGTGCCGCTTGAAACAGCGGCTGGTATTCCATATTGGAGCGCAGCTTGGCAAGTGCACGGCTCACGGCGGGTTTGTTAAGGTCGCTGATCAGCAGCCTCTGAACAGGGCCGCGATACTTCATGTACTCAATTACTTCCTGCACTAGCAGTTGGCCTTCGCGATCTGGATCGCCAGCGTGGACCACGCTGGTGGCCTGCTTAATCAGCTTGCGAATCACTGCCAGTTGCCCACGCGCCTTAGGTCGCGGCATCAGTTTCCACTGCTGCGGCACAATGGGCAGCCGGTCTAGTCGCCACTGTTTATCGGCAGGGTCGTAAGCTTCGGGTGGTGCCTGTTCCAGCAAGTGGCCTAGGCACCACGTTACCGTGGTGTCGCCGCAGACCATAGCGCCATCCTGGCGTTTTGCGCTGCCGGGTAGTGCGTCAGCAATGGCCCGTGCAAGGCTGGGTTTCTCGGCGATAATCAAGCGCATACAGTGTGTGGCCCTGGCGTTTGGTCAACAAATTGCCATTTTAGCAGAACTTGCAACAGGTTAGCGTGTTGCCTATGCCATAGATAATTAAATGGAGTTGTTTTATAAGTGGATGGGTTTATTTTTGTGTATAGTTTTTGTATAAAATTAACAAATTGAGTAAGCTGTCAGAAAGCAATTACTGAGGCGGTTTACATGCGCGAGCGCGGTAGAACACGACGTTTATTAGGGCTAGGTGCCCGCACTGGCGGGGCGCTGCTGAAAACCCGTTTAGGTGGCCAAGCTGATTGGCGGGCATTGGGTGAAGCGCTGTTTGAAGGGCTTTCTGAACTAAAAGGCCCGGCCATGAAGCTGGCGCAAATTATGTCTCAGTGGGATGACCTGTTGCCCCCAGATTTAGCGAACGAACTCGCTCGCTTACAACGTCAGGCAGAGCCCATGCCGTGGCCGCGTATTCGTGAAGCGTTGGTGCTTCAGTATGGTGATATTGATGAGTATTTTAGCCAAATAGAAGAGCGCCCGTTTGCTAGTGCCTCGATGGGGCAGGTGCATAAAGCAATCACCCTTGCAGGCGAAACCGTAGTGCTTAAAGTGCAGTATCCTGGGCTTGCGGATGTGCTTGAGAGCGATCTGAAACAGGTGAAACGTATTATGAGCCTGGGGCGTTGGTTCAAGGTGCCCCAAGCGCGTTTGGATGCGCTCTTTGAAGAGTTAGCGGCGGGGCTGCGTGAAGAGTTAGATTATCACGCTGAAGCGCAAGCGCTGGCCCGCTATCGTGAGCGGTATCAGGATAATCCTCAGCTGGTGATACCTGAGCCGCTGTTTGAACTATCTGGGCAGCATGTGTTGGCGATGCGTTACGTAGGAGGCACACCGCTTCGTGAGTTAGAAAGCACCGATGATGCCACTCGCCAGAAAGTTGCGGTAGCACTGGCTGATTGGATTACCGAGGAGCTGTTTACCTATGGTGAGCTGCACGCTGACCCCCATGCCGGTAACTTTGCAGCAGATGCAGAAGGGCGCTTGGTTATCTATGATTTCGGCGCAGTGATACCAGTGCCGGAAGCGCGCTTGAAAGCCATGATGCAGTTATTAGATGCCACGCTGGCTCAAGACCCCATGGCGATGGATGATGCGCTAATGAAAATGGGTGGTCGCCAGGGGCAGGGCGCGCCGCTGGCACTTTATCGGGAGTCTGCAGAATGCGTATCGCCGCTGTTTGCCCCAGGTGAGCAGGATTTCAGTGATGTGCGGGTACACCGTCGCTTGCGCGAGCTAACGCCAAAAGTGTGGGCCGCCATGGATCGTCTGCAACCGCCAGCAGATACTTTGCTGCTTTCCCGCGCGCTGAATGGGCACTATTGGAACTTAGTGCGCCTTAAAGCACGTCTAGATATGCATACCCGCACCGAGCCACTGCTAGCCTGGGCACGCACCCCATAATGAATAGCCGCTGCGGGAGCGTCGCCTGTCATGCTAGACTATTGCGCTTTTCAATAGCGTTTTGAAGACAGTGGAGACGGCAATGCTGGCGGTATGGGTCGATCAACTGCTGGGATTTGCCTCTGGGGCACTCTCGGCAATTAGGCAGCAAGAACACTACCCCGATTTTATGACCTGGGTGCGTGCCGAAGGCGCGGATGCGTTTAATGGCGATGTGGCAACCGCTCAGGCGCTTGCACCTATTTTATGGTCGCAAACGCCGCTAGAGCGGCTTGATTTTGCAAGCGAACCGTTGGCCACCCCAGGCCGCAATGAGCCTTGCTGGTGTGATTCAGGGCGCAAGTTCAAACAGTGCTGCTACCGCGTTGACTTCCCCACGGATATACCTGAACAGATGATGTGGATGCTTTCCCTGCGTGAGTGGAAGGGCGCTACGCTTAAAGCAGCACTAGAAAGCCAACAAGCACCTGCCCAGGCCCTATTAGAAGCCGGGTTAATTGCTGCTGAAAGCGGCCAAACCGGGCGTTCAATGCAGATTCTTGAGTCTCTGTTTGATGGCAGTGATTGGTCGCGTTTGCCGGAGCAGGCCGAGCCTGCCTTTGAAATTTTGCTAGATATTTATCAAGAGCGTGGCTTTACCCGTAAGCGTGCTGATCTGCTTGACGACGTTATGGAACGCGGCCCGCTGTTTTTGCGCGGTGTAGCGCTAGAAAGGCTGTGCTTAATGCACCTGGATAACGATGACTTAGACAGCGCCCGTGCCGCGTTCGTAAAAGCGCAGCAGGCACTGCCGGATTCACCGACGCTAGCCTATATTGAAGCCATGCTGCTGCTGCATGAAGGCCATGAAGCCGAGGCCAAAGAGCGTGCTAATTTCTGGTATCGCCGTCTTGTTCGTCAGGGTGAGCTAGATGAAGAGCAGCTTGAATTTCTAGCAGCCCTGGCAGAAAACCCGGGTGCCACCCTAGCCGACCAGCTGTTGAGTGCTGAAGAAGATATGGCGACGCCGCTGGTGTCGTTGCAGGCACTGTTAGCTGCACTACCTATCGCTCCAAAGCTTACCATTGAGCAAGATGCCGATTCCGGAAGGTTGCACTACACCACCACTGCACGTGAAGAAACCCTGTTTGCGGCCTGGCACGAACAGTTTCAAGTGATGGTCGATGAAGAAGTTGCCTTGGGCTTTCGCGATGATCCGTGGGTGAATGCAATAGACTGGATGTCTGAGCTGTGTGCTCACCCAGAATGGTTGGATGCCCCCCAGGTAGTGCAAGATTTAACCCTGGCACTGACCAGTCGCTTTGGTAGCCTGCCGTGGATGGCACCGGGGTTGCTGGAACCGCTGGCGTTGCGCCTTTCCCGCTGGCTAGAGCAGGCTCGCGCTGCAGGTGACGGCAGCCTATGTTGGGATGATGCAGATAACGCCATGCTACTGCGGACAGGCCTTGCGCTGGTGGTAGGCATGGAGCGCGGAGCGCGCCAGCACTCCCGCGAGTTGGCCGAAGAGCTGCTCGCTATCGATCCGGAAGACAGCCTCGGCTTGAGGGAGTTGGTACTTGATCAATTATTGCGTGATGACCGCAATGAAGAAGCGCTAGCGCTCACTGAGGAGCCTCAAAAAGACGATGGCTCTTTAGAATTGGGGTTATTGATGGGCCGTACTCTAGCCCTGTATCGGTTGGAAAATCACGATGCCGCTGAAGCAGCACTGGCGGATGTGATCGCCCATAATCGCTACGCCCTTGAGCTGCTATGCGCCGAGAACCCGCGGCCTTCAATGCCTCACGCGGATGGTCAGGTCGATCCTGGCTCCCGCGCAGAAGCATGGCAATATCGTACGTTGATGCGTGACCAGTGGCGCACCACGCCAGGAGCGCTGGCGTGGTTAGCGGATCACCGCTAGCTTTATTTTGCTTCTGCGATCACTGGGGTAGGCACCAACTGCTTATCTCGGCTGATCCAGATGGCTAGCAGAATGGCGGGTAACCCGAGCAGAGTGGCCACTACGAAGAAAGTGGCGTATCCCTGAGCGGTGACGACCAGCCCGCCAAAACCACTTAGAAATTTGCCTGGTAGTGTCATCAGCGACGAAAACAGTGCGTACTGAGTCGCGGTATACGCCCGCGACGTTAAGCTAGAGAGAAACGCAATAAAGACCGCACTAGCTAATCCGTTGGCAAGGTTGTCGCCAATAATGGTGACCACCAGCATGGGCAGTTGGTTGCCAATCAATGCCAAAGCTGCAAACAGTAGATTGGTTACCATGACAAAGCCAGCGCCAATGATAAGCAGTGGCCCAATGCCGTAGCGAGCAACCAGCAAACCGCCAAGAATTCCTCCCGTAATGCTCATGGCAATACCAAAAATATTGGTGACGTTAGCGATAGTGGCCAGCGAAAAGCCTAAGTCGATATACAGTGGATTTGCCATAGAGGCCATGGCAAGGTCGCTAATTCGGAACACTGCGATAAAGACTAAAATGCCTAGCGCCTTTACCCCATAGCGACGGAAGAAGTCGGTAAAAGGGCACACAATGGCACCAATCACCCAAGCACCTAAACGCCGCAAAACTTTTGGTTGGCCACGGCTGGCACGAATGAAGGCACGGACCTTTGGTTCGTGAATGAGTTGAACCGTGAGCGAAGCGCGCTTTGGTTCAGGGCGAATAAGCACAGTGATCACGCCAATGCCTACTAGCGCCGCCATGGAAAGATAAGCGGCATTCCAGGAAAATGCTGAGGCAACGTAGAGCGCACCCGCACCCGCTGCTAGCAGCCCCCCGCGATAGCCGATAATGTAAGTAGAAGCCATCGCAGCCTGTACATCGTCATCTGCTGATTCGATGCGATACGCGTCAATGGCGATATCCTGGGTGGCCGAGCCAAAGGCTACCAGCAGCGCAAAGGTCGCCACCCAGCCCAAATTGCCCACCGGGCTTACCCCCGCTAAGCCAATTAGCCCTATCGCAATCATTCCCTGGGCAAGCAGCATCCAACCACGGCGCTGTCCAAACGAACGCGTCAGGATTGGCAGTGCAAGTCGGTCAACAATAGGTGCCCAAAAAAACTTGATTGAGTAGAGCATGCCAATCCAGGCGAAAAAGCCAATAGCGGCCACTTCTACTCCATCGCTGCGTAACCATGCAGAAAGGGTAGAAAACACCAGCAAAAAAGGCAGGCCTGCAGAAAAACCTAAAAACAACATAGTGATGACAGGGGCGCGACAGTAAATACCGAGCGCACTCGACCAACTACGCCGGGGTATCGGGGTGGGCATGTGGATTAACACTCCTGGAAAGAAAACGTCTGCATCTAGGCCCACTAAAAACTGGTCAGTGATAGACTAGGCCTGATATCCATGACAAAGCTGATAGCTTACCGGAGAGGAGTTTTCCATGTCGATTACAGCCCATCAGGTAGTCACTTTACACTACGTGTTAAGCGATGTGCTTAGCGATGGCAGCACCCGCGTGCTTGACGACTCCAACGCGCGTGCTAAGCCCCTAGAGTATCTCCATGGGCACGATAATATTTTGCCTGGTTTAGAGCGTGCTTTGGAAGATAAAACGGCTGGAGATGAGCTGCGAGTCACGCTTGCACCTGCTGATGCCTACGGAATTCGCAATGAAGACTTAGTGCAAGAAGTTAATCGTGCGTCGTTTGGCAACGCGGTGTTGGAACCGGGCAGCCGTTTCCAAACTGAAGGAGAAGCAGGCCCGCAAATTGTCACGGTGCTGAGCATTGATGGTGACATAGTAACGGTCGATACGAACCACCCGCTGGCAGGTCACACACTTCGTTATCAGGTTAATGTATTAGAAGTGCGGGATGCTACCCGTGCAGAATTGGCCAAAGGGCATCCACTGCCTCCAGGAACTGAACACAGCAAAGTAGAAGATCGAAAAGTGCTTTAATGGTTAATGGGCAGACATTGTCTATTGCTTTGTGCATTGCTGGGGCTTTTAATTTTAAGAGCCATTAAAACGTCAATGCGAACAAAATGTACGACGTATTTAACGCTGAAAGGCTCTTTAAGCGTTAAAAACTGATCCATATCAAGTTCCTGATAGGCCGAAATTAGCCCCTTTAAAAAGCTTGACCCAGGTCAGCTTCCTGCCAGTGTTAAGACACTACGATGGTGTCATACATCACGGGGGGAGGGGATCACCATGTACTGGGATGATACTGTTATTTTCGGTCTAGTTACTGTCGCGTTAATGATCGTTTTTATGATTGGTTGGGTAGGTTTTGTCGTGCGTGATCATCTCCGAAAGGATGAACGTAAAAAGCATTAACGCCGCTTGTTGTGACAGTCGTCAGGGGAGGGGGCTTGCTTTTGATAGTGAGCTTCCTGTTGCCGGCCCATTTGGGCCGGCTTTTTTTGTTGGTAAAAAATTTTGTTGGCAAAAATGGATATCCTAAAACTGTTTCGTTAAGAATGGTTTCTAAGTAATTAGCTGATCTGTCTGGTAGAGTACACAGCAGCAAAATTAAGGCATAAAACTGCTAGGAAAACGTTTGCCATGAATGCTGTTACTTCCATTGTTGCCATACGCGGTTTCACGCATCATTTTCTAAAGGCTAGCGCTGTTTGCTTTCTGCTATTACTTAGTTGGCTATCCATGCCAGCTTATGCTCAGGCATTAAGTGTTATTAATGGTGAGAAAACTACAACGCTCTCCACCGATGAATTACGTCAGCAGTCGACAACGACGGTGACTCTATTTGACCCCTTTCAAGGGCGCGAAGTGGCTATGCGTGGGCTTGAGTTTCGTCGTTTTTTAGTCGATCAGTTTGGCGAAGTTCCCCCTGCATTGCATTTTACAGCATGGGATGATTACGAAGTAACGCTCAGTGGCTGGGATGATCCTAAATGGTTAATGGTGACAGAAGAGGATGGAGAGCCTCTTACATTGCGTTCTCGTGGGCCATTGCGCTTGGTAGAACAGTCGTACGACGATCAACGAGATATCGAAAATCTGCGTGAATTCAATGATTGGATCTGGATGATTCGTAGCATCGAGGCTCAGTGGTGACCGTCCAACCGCCGCCTAATCCTTTCGCTAGGAAGCGGCGCTATGTGACATGGCTATCGTTAAGCCTAATGAGCTTTATGGCGCTAATGGTGGTGATAGTATACGAAGCTCGCTGGGTATACCCAGAGATACAAGCGTATTTTAGCCAAACAGGCAGTTTGACAGGACAACAGTTAGCCACCCGATCACGGGAGTATTTACAGCGTGCCCAGCGCTATTTACTTAGCGAATCGCTGTTTGAAGATGAGCAGCAAGCGCTTAGGCTTAATCTAGATCTCGCCTATGGGTTAATTGATATTGACGTGTATCGTCAAAAATATACTTGCACCAATACCAGTCTTCAGACCCTAACGTTGCTGACCCAACGCCTCGATGAAAATAACGTGGCACCGTTTGACGCCGCCGCTGAATTATTAGGCCCCATTGAATGCTTAACACGCATTGAGATGAACCAGCTTGATCTGCGTGGTATGGCGATTAATGAGTTTTCTCAAAACACACGCCGTCATAATCAGGTTGTCACCTATTCTAGTTTGGTGATTTTTGTACTGGGGCTACTGTTTTGGCGAATGCATGAGCGTCAGTTGCGACGTACTGAGCACGCCACAGAGCAAATGTTGATCTGGATGCAGCAGGCAATGTGCGATCCCCTGACAGGCATAGGCAATCGAAGTGCGCTGCATCAAGATATCGTCAATAACGAAGGGGAATCCCTTGCCTTGATTTTGGTTGATATTGACTTTTTTAAGCAATACAACGATTTTTTGGGCCACCCCGAAGGAGATCAACTATTGCGGCGCCTAGCACGCCTTCTCAAACACGTGCTTGGTAAAGATGCAAAACTGTATCGACTCGGAGGTGATGAGTTTGCTGCTGTAGTGCCTTGTAATGACGATGCGCTATTGGTTAGTTATTGTGATCAAGTGACCTCTGCTTTACAGGAAGCCGATTTTAAACATCCTGCGCATCCAGATAATGAAAGGGTAACGCTGAGTATTGGCGCTGTGCGCTTTACTGCAGGGGAGTTCACGCTCTCTACTGCCTATGAAGCGGCTGACAAAGCGCTTTACCGAGTAAAGAGCGCAGGGCGTGATGACTGGCAGATTACCGCAGCTGCATAATGCTTTCACAAAACACAGCAAGTTAATTAAAAAAAGTAAACAATGGGAAAGTGGTGCCCAACCGGTGGTTTGGCATTTGCTTCGGGGCTAGGATTGTTTTTGAAACAGTGTTTCATAACCTTTCTAGCGATTAATCCGGAGTGCTGATATGAGCAATGAAGCCGATTCCCTGCTGAATAAGCAGCGTTCACGCCGTCAAGTGCTAGCAAGTTTAGGCCTTGGCGCCGCTGCACTTTACGTTGCCCCTACGCTGTTTTCCATGGGGCAAGCTGAAGCGCGCGAACATCACCATTCCCGTTCACGTTACTCGCGGCCCAGCTATTCAAGGCCCCGTTATTCAAGACATAGCTATTCAAGACCTCGCTATTCAAAAACAAAGCATTCACGCCCAGGTTATTCCCGCCCTTACTACTCTCGCCCACAGCGCTCTCGTTGGGATAGAGACGCTGTTATTGAGATTCGCATAAGTCGTTTATTACCTCGCTGGTAGGATTGAACGTGGCTAGCACATCGATTACTGACGATTATGCACTGGAAAATATTGGTCCTTGCTTGCGCTTGGTTGATGCTGAAAACCTACTTCCAGTGATTCAACAGGCAATGCCTGGCTGGCAGTTAACACCCTGTGAGCCTCAGCAGCATGCGCCTGCTATTTGCGTTTGGCAGCATCCTAATGGTTACTGGCAGGAAGCGCCGGCATTACCGGGTGGCATGTTATTAGATACACCCGCAGGAACCGCATGCAGTGTGATTGCTGATTTAGCAGGTGCCTATCTTCGGCATCATCCTGAGCATATTGGGATTCACTGCGGGGCGGTAGAGGTTAATCAACAGCTAGTAATATTTCCGGATAGCCACCGAGCGGGTAAAAGTACTCTGAC
The DNA here is from genome assembly GCF_000712975.1 of Vreelandella neptunia. GTDB lineage: Bacteria > Pseudomonadota > Gammaproteobacteria > Pseudomonadales > Halomonadaceae > Vreelandella > Vreelandella qaidamensis. The sequence goes on from NZ_JHQL01000003.1 coordinate 519,834, forward strand.
CGCAGCGTTTGCCGCGGCTGGTTATCGGGTGTTCGGCGATGATGTACTTACACTTAACAGTTATGGTGAAGGGATAGCGCTGGGTGTTGCACCTAGGTTGCGTTTACCGTTGCCCGAGACTCTAGCGTCTGAGTTTCATCAGTTTGTTGCCACTCATCTTGGGCCGCATGATGATCGCTACGGCTACTTAGCGTTAAACGAGCAGCAGCTGGCATCACATGGGGTGCGTTGTCCGCTAGGCGCCATACTCCTTATTGAGCGCGATGAATCGATCAGTGAGCCACAGCTTGTTCGCCTGCAGCCAGGGGATGGACTCTGGCAGTTGTTGCAGCAGAATTTTGCTGAGCATGAGTCGGATAAAACGTTGATTGAACGCTTTTTGCCACTCTTAAAAGATTTGCCGTGTTTTTTAATGCGTTACCGAGATGCTTACGAAGCGGCAACGTGGCTGGCAACCGAGATAGATAACGATGGGTTTCTTGGCGGTGCTGTGGCGACGAATATGTGTCGTCGCCAAACTGCGCCTGAGGCGTTCAAACAGAGCCATGCACTGGCACCAAACGACACGCGCAGGTGGCAAATTAGCCCGGTGGCTCATGAGTTTCCATTGGGTGAAGAGCTGTTCGTCATTGCGAAAGAGGGCGGCGAAATTCATCGTTTGAATGTGACGAGTAGAGCCGTGTGGGCGCTGCTGCAGCATGAGGCTCTATGCCAAGATGACATTGTTGATACCTTAATGGCTTTTTTTGTTGGTGCTAGCAGGCAAAGTATCAAGCGGGATATCTGCCATTTACTGGGCCAACTAGTCAGCTTAGGGTTAGTGCAGCCTGTCGCCGATTAACGCCAATCATCTCGCCATGCTTTTAGCACCCGTTCTGGGTACCATGTTTGTCCTAGGCTGCCGTTATAACGAGCCAATGCGCGGGTGAAGTCGCCGCGTTCGACGGCGAGGTAGTGGGCTAAAATAGTGCAGCCATAACGCAGATTACGATTAGGATCGCTAAGGTTGTCTATTGGCAGGCCAAGCTCTTCGACCCAGAAAGGCATAATTTGCATGAGTCCGGTAGCGCCAGCAGACGAGACCGCATCGGCTTCAAATGCGCTCTCTACTTGAATGAGAGCTAGCACTAGCTCAGGTGGTAAGCCCGCTAAATGGGCTTCTTGGTACAGCCTCGTTAATAATTCGTGGCGTTGTGCTGGTTCGCGGATAAACCGTGATAGTGGCGCATCCATACGGCTACGCCACTGTTGCAACTGCTGCTGAGAATAAGATGTTTGTTGATGGGCAGCATCAAGGGTCAGTCGCAGCGGTGCTGCCACTGCATTGGCCGTCAGCAAGGCAGCAATGAACATGCTGCCTGCTAAAAGCCACCGGTTAACCCAGCGAAAATGCCACGCTATTGCGCCCAGCAACATACGTGGTCTTACTTATTGCTACTCAGCCCTGCTTTTTCACGCAAGAAATCAATAATGGTGTCAGCAGGAATCATGGTCGCTTCATTATCTCGGCGACCTTTGTATTCCAGTTCACCGTTATCTAGGCCGCGATCACCAATCACCAAGCGGTGGGGCACACCCATCAGTTCCAGGTCGGCAAACTTAACACCGGGGCGTGTATCGCGGTCGTCAAGCAGCACGTCTAAGCCCGCCGCTGTTAGTGCTTGGTAAAGGCGTTCAGACTCTTCGCGCACACGTTGTGATTTGTGGGCGTTCATCGGTACCAGCGCTACTTGGAACGGTGCGATGGCGTTTGGCCAGATAATGCCTGAATCATCGTGGTTTTGCTCAATGGCGGCAGCTACCACGCGGGTAACGCCGATGCCATAGCAGCCCATCCATGGGTGACTGGTTTTACCGTTGTCGCCCAGTACTGTCGCGTTCATTGCTTCGGAATACTTTTGTCCAAGCTGGAAGACGTGACCCACTTCTATGCCACGTTTGATAGAAAGCGTGCCTTTACCGTCGGGCGAAGGGTCCCCCTCTACCACGTTACGTAGATCGGCAACTTGGGGTAGGGCAACGTCGCGCTCCCAGTTAATGCCAAAGTAGTGTTGACCATCGATATTTGCGCCGGCACCAAAATCACTTATTAGCGCTACACTGCGGTCAATAATGATCGGCACTTCCAAGCCGACAGGGCCGAGGGAGCCAGGCCCTGCTCCAACGGCTGCACGAATTTCTTCTTCACTCGCCATGGTCAGCGGAGCGGCCACCTGGGGAAGGTTTTCAGCTTTGACTTCATTTAGCTCATGGTCGCCACGGATAAGAAGAGCAATCAAGCCACCTTCGGCGGCGTGCACCATTAGCGTTTTAATGGTCTTTTCGATAGGCAGGTCGTACTGCTCGACCAGGGCGGCGATAGTTTTAGCATTTGGCGTATCGACCAAGCGTATCTCTTCGCTGGGGGCTGCGCGCTCTACGTTGCTACCGAGAGGTGCGGGGAGAGCCTCAGCTTTTTCCATGTTAGCGGCGTAATCAGAGGCGTTGGAGAACACAATATCATCTTCTCCTGAATCGGCTAATACGTGAAACTCGTGGGAGCCAGTACCGCCAATCGAGCCGTTGTCAGCAATGACAGGACGGAAGTCGAGACCTAGGCGAGTGAAGATGCGTGTATAGGCATCATACATCGCTTGGTAAGTCTCTTTGAGGGAGGCTTCGTCCAGATGGAAGGAGTAAGCATCCTTCATAATAAACTCGCGAGAGCGCATCACTCCAAAGCGTGGGCGAATCTCATCACGGAATTTTGTCTGGATTTGATAGAAGTTAACCGGTAATTGCTTATAGCTGGCAATTTCTTTACGTACCAGGTCGGTAATCACTTCTTCATGGGTTGGGCCTACGCAGTAATCGCGCTCGTGACGGTCTTTCAGACGCAGCAGTTCCGGGCCGTACTGCTCCCAGCGGCCAGACTCTTGCCATAGGTCAGCAGGCTGCACGGCGGGCATCAATACTTCCTGAGCGCCGGCACGGTTCATCTCTTCGCGAACAATGGCTTCAACCTTACGCAGCGTGCGTAGGCCAAGAGGCAGCCACGTATAGAGGCCAGAGGTAAGACGACGGATCATACCAGCGCGCAGCATTAACTGGTGGCTGATGACTTCAGCGTCGGCCGGAGTTTCTTTTAATGTCGCAATCAATAATTGGCTGGCGCGCATGGGCGTGAGTATTCCTTGTTGGTAGGGGTAATGCAAAATCGTTAGGTAATGCAGCGCTTAAGCTAGCGTTGAATGCGGCATTGTACGGCTAAGCGGGTAAAGCGGCAAAATCCTACGTTAACAGCTTGGCGTGTGTTGGTAATCAAATGTGTTAAACTCGCCAAGTTTTGTGGCTCGATAGCACTGGTTAATAACAGCATTTTCTTCGGCTATCGGTATGTTAGGACTTTGAGGGAACCTTCATGCAGCAAGTAGTACGCCGTTGGTTAACGGGGGCCATTGTAGGTGTCTCCATTGTAACGTTAAGTGGTTGTGGGACGCTTTTTTACCCTGAACGTAAAGGGCAATTAAGTGGTAATGTAGACCCGGTCGTGGCTATCGCCAACGGTGTTGGGCTTCTGTTTTTCATTGTGCCGGGTGTCATCGCCTATGCCGTGGATTTCTCTAATGGCACTATCTACCTGCCCAGCGCGAGCAGTGCGTCGGTAGATATTCACCACTTAGACGACGCTATGGACGTAGCTGCATTAGAGAAGCTGTTATCAGATAAAGCTGGACAGCCGGTTAGTTTGGAAAACGAGTTGTTGATGATGGAAGAAGTGGCAAGCCTGGATGAAGCATTAGCCATGGTGAGGATGTCGGGCGTGATGGATGAAGAACGCCTCGCGACGATGTAACGCGTAAACCGCACGTCATTCCCGAGTCACCGTACGTCATTCCCGAGTGGGGTGATCGGGAAACCACCCTGACCTTACCCGCCGAGGCCGGAGTACTAACGTCAAACTGGATTCCCGCTAAAAGCATGCGGGAATGACAAGACGGCAGGCACGCGGGAATGACGGAGTGGAAAGTGTCATTCCCGAGTGGGGTAACCGGGAATCCACCTTGACCTTACCCGCCGAGGCCAGCGTACCAACATCAAACTGGATTCCCGCTAAAAGCATGCGGGAATGACAAGACGGCAGGCACGCGGGAATGACGGGGTGGAAAGTGTCATTCCCGAGTGGGGTAATCGGGAATCCACCTTGACCTTGGCCTGCAGCCGCCCGAAATCCCAGGTCAACATGGATTCCCGCTAAGGGCCTGCGGGAATGACGAGGGCGACACGGAGGGCTGTGGAATCACCGTCAGGCACTTACCAGCCCATCGGCTAATGCCAGACAGGCTTAACTGACTGGCATTAGCCCAGTAGTGAACGCTCTGGGGGCTTTTTATTAGCGCGTTGTCTTATCTACGTCTAACCGTGTGGGGGCTTTGTCAGCTTTAGTACCACCAAGCCTGCTACAAGCCCCCAGAATGCGCCGCCTATACCTAGCAAAGTGATGCCTGAACCAGTGAGTAAAAAGGTGATAATGGCGGCATCTCGTTGCCCGCTATTCTCAAATGCATTTGCTAACCCACCACTTAAGGTGCCCAGTAACGCAATACCTGCTAGCGACATGACCAAGACACTGGGAAGTGTATTGAAGACGCCGGTAACTGTGCCCCCAAAGATCCCCATTGCGATATAGAACACACCCGCTGCCACGCCTGCGGTATAGCGTCTGCGCGGGTCGGCATGTGAATCTGGCCCAATACATACTGCTGCGCTAATAGCCGCCATATTAAGCGCATAGCCACCAAAGGGGGCGAGCAAAAGCGTTGCACCCCCTGTCCAACTGATAAGTGGCGAACTGTTTGGCTGATAGCCTGCTGCCCGGAGCACTGCTACACCAGGTAAGTTTTGGGTCGCCATGGTAATCACAAACAAAGGAATGCCAATGCTGATCAGTGTTGGCAGCGAAAAGACGGGCGTGATGAAAACAGGGGCTGTAGGTGCCAGCGGAATATTTTGTAGGTTTAGTTGGCCCTGCCACAGGGTAATTGCAATGCCGATTAATAGTACGCCGGGCACCGCGAGTGTCGGCCATAAACGTCGGCCTGCTACCCAGGCGGCTAACATAGCCAGTGGTAGCCGCCATTGGTTTTCCATAACGTTAAACAGCTCTAAGCCAAAGCGCAGCAGAATACCTGCCAATAAAGCGGATGCAATCGCGCTGGGTATATAACGCATCACGCGCTCAAACAACCCTGTTACCCCGCATAGCGTAATCAGCAGCGCAGAGAATAGAAAAGCACCGATAGCTTCTTCAATGGGAACGCCAGGAAGGTTCGTCGCCAAAAACGCTGCACCTGGCGTTGACCATGCTGTTAATAAAGGCATGCGATAGCGCAGCGAAAGCCCTAATGAGGTAATGCCCATACCAATACCCAGCGCCCACAGCCAGGAGCTAATTTGTGCGGTGCTGGCACCCGCAGCGGCAGCCGCTTGGAAAATGATCGCCGCTGAGCTCGTATAGCCAATGGTTACCGCCACAAAACCTGCGGTAACGGTCGAGACGCTGATGTCTTGCCAGAAAGAGGTGTTGGGCGTGTCATTGGTCGGCAGAGTTTGTGGCGCTTCCATTGTGTTGCCTCGCTAGTGCGGTAGTTTGTGCGTTATAACGCACGATCGCAAGAGGCTATCATTGTGCGTAATAACGCACAAGTGTTAAGTGCCCGTGTGTATCAATGAATGAATCGGTAAACTACTTAGGTGAATATCGAGGAGAGCCTCATGGCAAGTGAGCCACACACCATTGCTGAACATGTTGCGGGAACCGTTAAAAAACTGCGCAAAGATCGTGGCTGGAGCCTAGATCGCGCGGCGAGTAAAACGGGGGTGAGTAAAGCCATGTTGGGACAGATAGAGCGTGGTGAATCAAGCCCAACGGTATCAACGCTGTGGAAAATTGCTAGCGGCTTTCGGGTGTCGTTTTCAACCCTATTTGATGGCGATAAGCCTGCGCTAGGAGAACTTCACCGATATGGCTGGGAGTCTGTTTGGGGCGATGATAGTGCTGGCATGCAGGCGAGGTTGCTATTTCCTTATGACCCGCTGTTGGGCTTTGAAATGTTTATGATTGAACTGGCGCCTGGAGCCATCAGTGAATCGTCTCCCCACGCTAGCGGGGTGGTAGAGCACATTGTCGTTGTCGAGGGTGAGATGGAGCTGCGCATTGACGAGCGCTGGCAAACATTGCGGGTTGGCGAGGGGCTGCGCTTTTTTGCCGACCGCCCCCACGCCATGCGTAACAGTACGACGACACGGCTACGGTTTCACGATGTGATTCACTATTTGCCAGGCGCTGCGTCAGGCACTTGAGCATCGAGCACTTGCGAGCGTAACCAATTGAGTTCGTCAGCCCAAATGCCGGGTTCGACGGTTTCCAAAATCATCGGTATGTCATGAATGCGTTCGTCTTGCATGATCGTTGTGAACGCGTCCAGGCCAATATTGCCCTTACCCAGGCTGTGGTGGCGGTCTACACGGCTGGCGAAAGCACTCTTGGCATCGTTTAAATGCATACCACGTAAATACTCAAAGCCGACCACCTTGCCTAGCTCATTCAACGTTGCCTTGGTGGCCTCGGCAGTACGCAAGTCATATCCGGCGGCGAAGGCATGGCAAGTATCAATACAGACGCCAACACGGGTTTTATCATCAACGTGAGCAATAATTTCTGCCAAATGCTCGAAGCGCCAGCCAAGGTTAGTGCCTTGTCCGGCGGTGTTTTCAATCACTGCCGTGACACCTTTTGTAGGTAACAACGCTTCGTTGATCGAGTCCGCGATGCGTTTGAGGCAGTCGGTTTCGCTAATTTTGTTCAGGTGACTGCCAGGGTGAAAGTTCAATAAGGTAAGGCCTAGTTGCTCACAGCGCTGCATTTCGTCTAAAAACGCCACGCGTGACTTTTCAAGCCCATCGGCTTCTGGGTGGCCTAAGTTAATCAGGTAACTGTCATGGGGCAAAATTTGTTCTGGGCCAAACCCATGGGTTTGGCAGGCGTGTTTAAACGCTACAATCGCTTCGTCAGTCAGTGGTTTACCTTTCCACTGTCGCTGATTTTTAGTGAAGAGGGCAAAGCCGTTTGCGCCAATATCGACCGCGCGTAACACTGCTTGATCAGCGCCACCCGCTGCGCTCACATGGGCACCAAGATAGTGCATGATTTTCCTTAGCAATTAGTTAGGCAGTGAGCGAATTTAACCGTGTTGCCGTCGATTATTCAAATAGCGTTGAAAAGCTTCAGGCTCATCGGTAATCGCACTGGCTATTCCCCAGTTCCAACGGCTTTCAAACGCGCCTGGGTCGTTGGCGGTATAGCATAAAATTTCATAACCATCGCGGCGCATGGCAGCGGCCTGTGTATGTTTTAAGCGTGGCCAGTGGGGGTGAATGCTAAACGCCTCGACGGCTTCACATTGGCTACGCCAGGTAGGCGGTATACTGCCAAACAGTACGCCCAGCGCGAGTGCTTCTTTAGGTGCAATAAGGCGGCAACGAGCTAAGGCTTGGGCATCAAACGAGGACACAATCAGCCGTTCGGCGGGTAGGGCGGCTAATACGACTGGCAAGACGGTCTCCACTAAGGCGATGGGGTCGCGGCCTTTGTTTACCTTGATTTCTAAATTCACCCCCATGTTCAGCTCGTTCAATAGCGCTAGCATTGCCTCAAGGCTGGCCATCCTTTCACCTGCAAATGCATCGCCAAACCAGCTGCCAACGTCAAGCTGTTGCGCTTGTTGCCACGTCAGGCTGGCAAGTTCACCGCGCTGGTCAGAACAGCGGTTAATATCGCTATCGTGCCAAATCACAGGGGTCCCATCGCCCAGTAGCTGAACGTCCAGTTCTACCCAGGTAGCACCTGCTTGGTGAGCGGCACGCACCGCCGTTAAGGTATTTTCAGGCGCGGCTGCTGAGTAGCCACGGTGGGCAATAAGCGTTGGCAAACAGATGGCTGGGTGCGTCATAGTCTATCCGTATAAACTGTCGATGTAGGCGGAGATGTAGGCGTAACCGATCAACGTTACCGTCGATAATGATAAGTAGTTTAGCATGCTGGCATGACAGCAATATGTCCTGTATGGATGGCTAATCGCTTGATTTTAATTGCTCAACGCGGTTGGATGGCCTGCTATATATCCAATAATTAACAATAGGAGTTTATCCAGATGCCAAAGCGTATCCAATTTTCAAAAACGGGTAGTTCAGAGGTATTGGAGTGGGTCGAGACAGAGCCTAAAGCTCCCGATGCTGGCGAAGTGCGCATTGAGAATAAAGCAGTAGGCCTGAATTTTATTGATATCTATTTTCGGACGGGGCTTTATCCTGCGCCCTCCATGCCTTCTGGCTTAGGGACGGAAGGTGCCGGGGTTGTCGACGCTGTAGGTGAAGGCGTTACCCATTTAAAAGAGGGAGACCGAGTAGCGTATGCCCAAGGCCCCTTAGGTGCCTATGCAGAATTGCATACGTTGCCAGCCGCCAAAGTGGTCAAGCTGCCGGACTTTATTGATTTTGAAACCGCAGCGGCCAGCATGCTGAAAGGCTTAACCGTGCAGTACTTGCTGCGCCAAACCTATGAATTAAAGGGCGGCGAGACCATTCTTTTTCATGCTGCTGCTGGTGGCGTTGGTTCGATAGCTTGCCAGTGGGCCAAGGCGCTGGGCGTTAAGTTAATCGGTACGGTTAGCTCAAAGGAGAAAGCTGACCTTGCCATGGCCAATGGGGCATGGGCGACGATCAACTACAGCGAAGAGAATGTGGTTGAGCGGGTGCGCGAGCTAACCAATGGTGATATGTGCGACGTCGTTTATGATTCGGTAGGAAAAGATACCTGGGAAATGTCGTTAGATTGTCTAAAGCCTCGTTCGCTAATGGTTAGCTTTGGCAATGCATCTGGACCAGTAGATGGCGTGAACATTGGTATTCTGAACCAAAAAGGTGCGCTGTATGTAACGCGGCCAAGTCTGAACGGCTATGCGGATACCCGTGAGCGTCTTGAAATGATGTGCGATGACTTTTTTGCCATGATCGAAAGCGGCAAGCTTCGTATTGATGTAGCCAATCGCTACCCGCTCCAGGATGCAGGAAAGGCACAAGATGCCCTGCAAAGCCGTAAAACAACAGGCTCAACTATTCTTCTGCCTTAGCCCGAATACCTGTGGAGTGCAATCAATGAGCCAGGCGTCACCTAAACTTATCGATGCTACCCTGACCCTGGAGCACCGGGTGGCAACGCTGACCTTAAACCGCCACGATGTGCGTAATGCGCTAACGGGCACCGCACTGGTTGATGATATCGTCACAACGGCTGAGTGGCTGAATACCGCAAGTGACGTATCTGTATTAGTGATCACTGGTGCGGGATCTGCTTTCTGCGCCGGGGGTAACGTCAAAGACATGGCTGAACGTGGGGGCGATTTCGCAGGCGATGTAGCGGAAGTGGCTGAACGCTACCGTCGAGGTATTCAGCGCATACCGTTGGCGCTAAGTAACGTCGAGGTGCCAATTATCGCAGCTGTCAATGGCGCAGCCATTGGGGCGGGATTTGACCTAGCCAATATGGCGGATATTCGCGTTGCTTCTAGCAACGCTACGTTTGGTGAAACCTTTTTAAACCTAGGGATCATTCCAGGTGATGGAGGCGCTTGGTTTATGCAGCGTCAGATAGGCTATCAACGCGCTTTCGAGCTGACGCTTTCAGGCCGGATTATCAATGCCGAAGAAGCGTTAGCTTATGGTGTGGTATTGGAAGTGGTTGCACCGGATGCATTAATGACTACCGCCATGACTCATGCTACGCGTATCGCGGCACAGCCGCCAAAAGCGACCCGCTTAACCAAGCGGTTGATGAAATTGGCGCCAGATATGGAGTTAAAAGCATTTTTAGATGTGTGTGCAGTTTTTCAAGGCATGTGTCATAACGAGCCGGAGCATCTTGAAGCGGTTGAGCGATTGCTAGCACGAATGAAAAAGTAGTTTTTAATCAACTGTTTTATATAAAAGCCTGGCCTCGTCAGGCTTTTTATTGTTCTTTTATTGTTCTGCTCTCCTAAGACTATACGGTCGTATAGTCATCATCTAATGTGTTGTTAGTTGGCGCATAAGCCGAGCGTACCCAACCCAAGGAGAAGGACATCGCATGATAATGGAAAGCATTGGGCTTACGCCCAGCACGCTGGTTTTTATCGTTTTGGGGTTAACGCTTGCTGCTTTTATGTGGGGGCGGTTTCGCTATGATTTAGTCGCGCTTGCGGCGTTGCTCGGTTCGGTAATGCTAGGGCTGGTTCCCGCAGATGATGCCTTTATGGGGTTTGGGCACCCGGCTGTCATTACAGTGGCCGCAGTGCTAGTGATTAGCCGTGGCTTTGAACGTTCTGGTGTCGTCGATATTATTGCCAACCAAGTTCTGAAAGTAGGTGAGCGACTGCTGCTGCAGTTGCTGGTGTTGGTTGGTACGGTCGTGGTGCTTTCTGGGGTAATGAATAATGTGGGTGCGCTGGCGCTGCTGTTGCCGGTGGCAATGCGTCTTGCCCGTGAACATAATACGTCGCCATCGCTACTGTTGATGCCGCTTGCTTTTGGTTCATTGCTGGGCGGTTTAACCACGCTGATTGGTACGCCGCCTAACATCATTATTTCTACCTACCGCGGCAATGTCACCGGTGAAAACTTCGGTATGTTCAGCTTTACCCCAGTGGGGGTAGTGGTAGCACTGGTCGGCCTTGTATTTATTGTGCTGGTAGGCTGGCGATTGACGCCTAAGCGCAGTGGACAGGCGTCGACCGAGGAAATGTTTGATACGGCTAATTACCTAGTCGAGCTAAAGGTGACAGAAGAATCAAAGGCCAATGGTCTGACACTGCATCAGCTTCATGATGAGCTAGAAGAGACTATTCCGGTACTTGCCGTGGTGCGGGAAGATAATCGCAGAGCCGGGTATTCATTTCATGGGGTGCTTCAAGAAGGCGATATTTTATTATTAGAAGCAGGGCCTGATGAATTAAAACTGCTAGAAGATAAAGTAGGGCTGAGTGCTATTGCAGAGCCAGAAGAAGATAATGAGACTGACCGTGATGAAGCTGATAGTGAAAACGGGGCTTCACAACCGTTGGATGAGCGCCAGCCTGTTGATACGGAGGGTTTGCAGTTAATTGAAGCAGTAGTGCGCAGCGATTCGATGATGGTTAATCGAAGCGTTCGCCAGCTGCGGCTAAACCAGCAATTCGGTCTGCATTTAGTCGCGGTGGCCCGCGATGGAGGGCGTTTAAAGCAGCGTCTTCGGGACATTCGTTTTCAAACAGGCGATGTTCTGCTGTTACAAGGCAGTGAAAACGAAATAGCTGATAGCTTAGCGACCCTGGGGTGTTTGCCGCTGGCCAACCGTGAACTTCATTTAGGGCAGCCACGAAAATTAGCGCTCTCGATTGGTATTTTTGCCCTCGCTATTCTTGCGATGCTATTTGATCTGCTGCCAGCAGCCGTTGTGATGAGTTCAGCAGCGCTGATTTCCCTGCTAATTGGTGTCCTGCCATTGAGGGAAGGATATCAGGCCATTGATGGTCCCGTGATTGTTCTTCTTGCGGCCATGCTACCGGTAGGAGAGGCGCTTGAAACGAGTGGTGGTGCCGACATTATTGCTGACGCATTACTCCGGTTTGGCGTTGAGTGGCCCATTATTGTTTCATTAGCGGGACTCTTTATTCTTTCAATGTTGCTTTCCAATGTCGTCAATAATGCCGCCGCCGCGTTATTAATGGCACCCATTGCTGCGAGTCTTGCCAAAGGCTTTGGCGTGTCACTCGACCCTTTTCTAATGGTGGTGGCGGTGAGTGCCTCCTGTGCGTTTTTAACGCCGATAGGCCACCAGTCCAATACTCTCGTACTTGGGCCGGGTGGTTACCAATTTGGTGATTATTGGAAGCTCGGATTGCCGCTTTCGTTAGTGGTGATGGTGGTCGCTATCCCTGCCATTTTATGGGTATGGCCCCTTTAATGGGGCAGTTACTTAGCGAGCACAAGAGGAGTGGCCAATGTTCGTATTATTGAATTTCGAAAATTTGCTACTCTATAGCCCATAGAGAACAGCACTTATAAACCAATAAATAACGGACAGGCCGGGCTTATGAACCAACAGTTTCGCCAGGATGCCATCGTCGAGCTGGTACGCCAGCATGGCTATATGAGTATTGAGCAGCTGACCGATCACTTTGCAGTGACACCACAAACCATTCGTCGTGATTTAAATACGCTAGCAAATGAAGGGCGGGTGCGTCGTGTGCATGGTGGTGTAGGTATAGAGTCGAGTACTGTTAATACCGCTTATAGCACGCGTAAAACACTCCATTTAGAGGAAAAAGAGCGAATTGCGTACTGCTTAGCACAGCAAATTCCTCATCACTCTTCGCTGTTTATTAATATTGGTACCAGTAATGAAATGATTGCCCAGGCATTGCTTGAACACCAGGGCTTAGAAATCATTACCAATAATTTAAATGTGGCAGCTATTCTTCAGCACAAAGAAGATTTCACCGTGATTATTGCTGGTGGGCAAGTTCGCTCTCGCGATGGCGGGATTATTGGTGAAGCCACGATCGATTTTATCAACCAATTTAAAGTCGATTACGGCATTATCGGGATTAGCGGCATCGATGAGGATGGCTCGCTACTTGAATTTGATTACCAGGAAGTGCGTGTTGCCCAGGCGATTATTGCCAATTCGCGCCGCGTTTATTTGGCTGCCGATTACTCTAAATTTCATCGCAACCCAGTGGTTCGCCAGGGCAATATTTCTCAGCTTGATGCGTTATTTACCGATCGAAAGCCTCCCGAAGCCATTCAGCAGTTGTTGACCCAGCATGGCGTGGCGCTACATATCGCCTAAGTATGTTGCCTAATCAATGGCGTAGCATGGCCGCCAATGCGTTAAGGATAAAGGAGAGTAGTTTCATACTTGAGCATTTGGGGCGGCTGGAGTAGCCTTGAATGATAATAAAGCGAAACAAAACATACAAAATCGAAAGAACCTACAACAAAGTGAACGCCATATGTCCTCCTTTATTCTCGCCATTGACCAAGGTACCACCAGCTCGCGCGCCATTTTGTTTGACCGCCAAGGCCAAATAGAGGCGGTTGCTCAACAGGAATTCCCCCAGCACTTCCCCCAAGATGGGTGGATAGAACATGATCCCGAAAATATTTGGGAGACTGTCATTGCCACTTGTCGTGAGGTGCTCGAAAAAGCGAGTATTTTGCCAGAGCAGATTGATGGAATTGGCATTACTAATCAGCGTGAAACCACGGTGGTATGGGATAGAGAGACGGGTAAGCCTCTCTATAATGCAATTGTTTGGCAAGATCGGCGCACCTCTGAGCTTTGTCAAACACTCCGCGATCAAGGGCACACTGAGGCAGTACAAGCGAAGACTGGCCTCTTGATAGACCCCTATTTTTCTGCCACCAAACTCGCCTGGATACTCGATAACGTCGCAGGAGCCCGCGAGCGTGCACAGCGCGGTGAGTTACTGTTTGGCACTATTGATACCTTTTTAATTTGGCGATTAACCAATGGTAAACAGCATGTCACTGATGCCACCAATGCGTCACGGACAGCTATTTTTAATATTCATAATCAAACATGGGATGAGGAACTGTTAGCGTTATTCAACGTTCCTGCCAACATGCTGCCTGAGGTAAAAGACTCCAGCGATGATTTTGGTACCACTGACGCGCATTGGTTAGGGGCATCTATCCCCATTGCCGGTGTTGCAGGTGACCAGCAGGCCGCGCTGGTTGGTCAAGCGTGCTTTCAGCCAGGGATGGGAAAAAGCACCTATGGCACCGGCTGTTTTATGATCGTCAATACTGGAGATACGCCGTCGGTATCACGCAACCGCCTATTAACGACGATAGGCTACCGAATTAACGGCAAGCCCACCTATGCAATGGAAGGCAGTATTTTCGTTGCAGGGGCGACTGTTCAATGGCTGCGAGATGGATTGAATTTGTTTGCGGATGCGTCAGAGACCGAGGCGCTTGCCAAAGAAACTCGCAGCGGACATAGCGTTTACTTGGTGCCGGCCTTTACTGGCTTGGGTGCTCCTCATTGGGATCCTAAAGCGCGAGGGGCAATTTTTGGTCTGACCCGAGATACTGGCATTGCCGAAATTGTTGCGGCAGGGCTTCAGGCAGTGTGTTACCAAACCCGTGACTTACAACACTGCATGAACGACGATATGGAAGCTACGCCAGGTAATCTACGTGTAGACGGTGGCATGGTAAAGAATAGCTGGGTGATGCAGTTCTTAGCCGATATGCTTAACGTTCAGGTAGATAGACCCACGATTCTTGAAACAACAGCGCTGGGAGCCGCTTACTTGGCAGGCTTGCGTTTGGGCTGGTACGACACACTGGAAGAAATTGAACAACTCTGGCGGTGCGAAAAGAGCTTTACGCCAACAATGCAAGAGACAACCCGGGATGCGTTATATCAAGGCTGGCTAGACGCCGTAAATCGCGTGCGTTCGAATTAACAACAATTTATTGGTCACTTCAATACGCAAAAGCCGCTATCGATGATAGCGGCTTTTTGATGTTGTTGATGGTTGATGGTTGATCAATGAGTATGCTGTGGCTCTGCTTGGGCAACGTAGGGCTGTGATGTGTCGCGATTCTCAGCAAAGTAGGTGGCAAAGCGCTCTTCCGCTTGATCCCCAAATAGAACTTGGCACGCCTCTTTCAGCCCCTTAGAGTGACGCAACTGCTCATGGTGGACAACCAGCGAGACCTTAGCTCTTCGGCGCAAGAAGTCCTCCAATTGAGTAATCATTTCATGGTCCCGGGCATGCTCTAGTTCGCAACGAATATACTCGGTACCTTCAATGAGAATATCAGCCTCCGCAGGGTCTTGGCGGATCTTTTCTAGCATTTGCATGGCCTGCTCAGCATAACGACGCCATAGCCGCGAGGAGAGTGGTTCAGTGGATGTCGGGGCGGTCATCGCATCTAACCCCATCCGCTTAGCCTGATCCATAAATTGCTGTTTAACGGGCTCTGGCGGCTCACCATACCAGCGATAGTCAATATCGCTGAGGTTAACGCCTAATCTAACTACTTCTTCAGCGATTTCATCGCCTACATTCAAGCAGTCGGTTAATTTACCGCCAAAAATACTGATGTGGGCGCTATCCGCATTGGTATCGATCACGTGTTTACGCGACAGCTGGAGAAAATCGCGATCGCTACCTTGATCCGCTTTGATGGCTAACGGGCGAACACCACAGCGTGTTGAAATAATATCGTCTTGTGTCAGTGGCTTTTCTAACGTTAGGCGCTTATTGATATTTTCTAATACGAAGTCGATATCTTCAGCAGTGACATCGACCTCTGGATGTTCCATATGCGTATCAGTGGTGCCGATACAAGTACGGTTTCCCATAGGGATGACAAAAAACAGTCGTCCATCGTCGGCAAAGAACGCAAGAACCCGTTTTGTTTTGGTTAATTGCGGGACGATAAGGTGAATACCTTTTGAATAAAGGTGCTGATGGGTGGTTTTTTCTCCGGTGAGCGCGTTGTGCTGGTCTACCCACGGGCCAGCAGCATTAATTAATACTTTTGAGCGAATGTTAAACGTGCTGCCATCCATCACATTACGCGCTTTTGTTATCCAGTACTGTCCCTCGCGCTCAGCACCAAGAGACTCAACATAATTGGCTGCAATCGCTCCATAATTTAGCGAATGACGAACAAAATTAAATACAAACCGGGCATCATTATCGTGTAGGTAGGCATCTGAGTATTCGAACCCGCCTATTGAACCTTCGATATCAATAATTGGCTCTTCTTGCTTAATGTTTTTAGGGGACAGTAAACGAGGCAACTTAGTAAAGCCGTTGCCCATGAGCCAGTAGAGCCAGGTACCCGCCCATAAGTACTTTGGCGAATGGCGGAAACCTTTGCTGATAGTGGTAAGAAAGCGAATTTCCTGAACGGTAGAAGGGTAACTTTTAATCAAGTGATTACGGCTTTTACACAGTTTACGAACTAATGCGAAATCCTTGCTTTCCATATATTTAATGCCCCCCCAAACTAAGTTAGAGGAGTGCATACTGGTGCTTCCCGCAAAATCACCGCGGTCTATTAAAGCGACCTTAGCACCTTTTCCTGCAAGCGCAGCGGCGGTCGCTGCACCATTAATGCCGCCACCGATGATTAGTGCGTCAAAGTCGTCAGTGTGCAATTTCTCAATATTCCGGTTACGCAGTTTCATAGCGGTTCCAATTAACAAAGAAAAAGCCCCGTATTTAGGTAGCGGTTTCAACATGACAACAAAGCAATAAGCCTAAGTAGACCAGCCAGCCCTGCTGTTATTTGCTTGCCGCTGATGAAACCTAGTGTCGGCCTGAAAGGGGCGGGCAACTGCCCGCCCAAAAGGATTAGCGGGTACCCGCTTCCATCCAAGCTTCCATCATTTCATCGTAAGGAACGGTAGTTCCTTGCGGCATTTCATCATCAAGCTTCTGCTTAGGAGAGCCTTCTTGATCCAGCCAGTATTGCGGGTCGCGCTCTTCGTTAAGCATTGGGGCATAGCTGTCGAAGACGTTTGCGCGTGCTAAGCGGTGCATGGTGTTATCCATGTCTGCTGCTAGCTTATCCAAACCCTCTTGAGGAGTAACTTCACCACTCATTACCGGTGCTAGGTTTTGCCACCACAGTGGAGCCATACGTGGGTAATCGGGTACGTTGGTGCCCGTAGGTGTCCAGTTGGATTCGTTGGGGCTGCGGTAGAACTCAACCAAACCGCCAAGCTTAGGTGCCATTTCGGTCATCTGTTCAGAGAAAATGTCAGACTCGCGAATAGGCGTTAGGCCAGCCATCAGTTTTTCAAGAGAGGTTGTTTTGGCCACCGTAAACTGGGCAAATAGCCAAGCAGCGGTACGGCGATCTTCAGGTGTGGAGTCAAAGAATGTCCATGCCCCCACGTCTTGATAGCCTACTTTCATGCCTTCTTCCCAATACGGGCCAGTGGGGGAAGGGGCCATACGCCATAGCGGGTTGCCTTCATCGTCGGTTACTGCCACGGCAGGGTCGGTCATGTCTGCTGTGAAGGCGGTATACCAGAAAATTTGCTGGGCAATATGGCCTTGGGCGGGAACTGGGCCGGCCTCACCAAAGGTCATGCCTTGGGCTTCTTCGGGAGCGTAGTCACGAAGCCAATCAACCGCTTTTTGCATTGCAAAGACAGACGCTGGCGAGTTGGTCGCACCGCCACGGCTAACGCTAGCGCCTACCGGCTGGCTATCTTCGTTGACACGAATGCCCCAGTCGTCAACTGGGTTGCCAGACGGCACGCCAGGACTGCCCATGCCTGCCATGGAGAGCCAGGAGTCGTGGAAACGCCAGCCAAGTGATGGATCACGACGGCCGTAATCCATGTGGCCATAGACGGTAGTTCCATCGATTTCACCGACATGATCGGTAAAGAACTCGGCAATATCTTCGTAAGCCGTCCAGTTGGTGGGCACTCCGAGATCATAGCCGTAAATTTCTCGGAACTGCTCTTGCAGGTCTTCACGCTGGAACCAGTCATAGCGGAACCAGTAAAGGTTAGCAAATTGCTGAGTAGGTAGCTGGAATAAGCTACCATCTGGGCCGGTGCCATACTGCAAGCCAATAAAGTCGTCTAGGTCCAGTGTGGGCAGTGTGTAATCTGCCCATTCGTTTTCCATTGCCTGCGTGAGGTTGATGGTAGTGCCGTAGCGGATGTGCGTGCCGATAGAGTCGGTATCATTAACAAAGCCGTCATAGATGCTGTTACCTGATTGCATCTGGTTTTGCATGGTGTCGACAACGTCGCCTTCACCAATAATATTGTGAGTAATATTGATGCCGGTTAGCTCACTGAATGCTTCTGCCAGTACTTCGCTTTCATAAACGTGGGTGGTTAAGCCTTCTGCGACAGTTTGAATATCCATACCACGGAATGGCTCAGCTGCTTTTGCAAACCAAAGAAGCTCTTCAATTTGCTCTTCACGACTTAGGGTCGAGTTTTGGAAATGTTCGTCGACCAAGCGTTCCGCGATTGCCCGTGCGTCGTGATCGTCGGCCATCAGTGTCCCTGATGCGAGCATAAGACTGGCGGCGAGTGTAGTAAGTTTGAACTTGTTATTACGCATGTTGACCTCGTTTTATTGTGTTCTTCCTTGATAGCATGAGCGTCCTTGATACTGCCGTACTTAACGCTAGGGCTATCCCCAGCGCATTAACACCAGCAGCCATACCGCTGATAGTGCCAGTGCAATCCAAATCGAAAGTGACGTGAATCCAATAACACCCAGGTGAATAAAGGCGGCTGACAGCAGGCTAATAAACAGGCGGTCACCTCGGGTGGTCGATATAGGTAAAAAGCCTTTTCTTTCAATGCTGGGTGAACGCAGTTCCCAGATCGTCATGCCTGCTAACATGGCCGCAATGGAAGAAAAGAAAATAGCCGTCGGTAAGGTCCATACCATCCAGGACATGAGATTTACTCCTCTTAGGTGCGGCCCAGGGCAAAGCCCTTAGCGATGTGATTGCGTACGAAGTAAACCACTAGAATGCCGGGAACGATGGTTAACATACCGGCGGCGGCCAGTGTGCCCCAATCGATACCCGAAGCCGTGGATGTTCTTGTCATAATCATGCCGATAGGCTGTGCATCAGTGGCAGTTAATGTTCGCGCCAGCAGCAGTTCAACCCAGGAGAACATGAATAGGAAGAACAGTACGACGCCGATACCAGAACTGATCATGGGAATGAAAATCTTGACGAAGAACTTAGGAAAACTGTAACCATCGATATAAGCGGTTTCGTCGATTTCCTTAGGAACGCTGCTCATAAAGCCTTCCAATATCCAAATAGCTAACGGGATATTGAACAAGCAATGTGCCATGGCCACCGCAATGTGGGTGTCAAATAGCCCAACAGAGTAATACAGCTGGAAGTAGGGCAGCAGGAAGACCGCTGGCGGTGCCATCAAGTTTGTTAATAGCCAGAAAAATAGATGTTTATCACCGATAAACTTGTAACGGCTAAAGGCATAGGCGGCAGGCAGTGCCACTAACATGGTGATAATCATATTCATCACCACATACATGATGGAGTTGACGTACCCCATGTACCAGCTTGGGTTAGTGAAGATGCCAATGTAATTATCAAAGGTCAGGTTCTGCGGCCATAGCGTCATTGACCCAAGGATCTCGCTGTTAGTTTGCAGCGACATATTGAGTAGCCAATAAAGGGGTAGCATCAGCAGCACAATGTAAATACCCAGTAGCACTCGCTTTCTTAACCGAGAGCGTGAGTTACGCTTGCGCCGCTCAGCTGCTGGAACCTTACTGAAAATAGTGTTGTATTTTTCACCCTGTTGGGTGTTTTCAAGTTGGTAAGTCATCTCACGCGCCTCCCTGTGAATTCTTGTCTTTTTGCAGATGCATGATGGTGGTGTAGAAGACCCAGCTCACTAGCAAAATGACCAGGAAGTAAATGATTGAGAAGGCGGCAGAAGGGCCCAAGTCCTGCTGACCGATAGCCATAGTGGCAAGCGACTGACTTAGGAAAGTAGTAGAACTGCCAGGTCCTCCACCGGTGAGAACGAACGGTTCGGCGTAGATCATGAACGAGTGCATAAAACGCAGTAGTACCGCGATAACCAAAACGTTAGTGAGCTTTGGTAACTGAATATAGCGAAACACTGCCCATTTAGAGGCCCGGTCAATTCTTGCTGCTTGATAATAGGCTTCTGGAATAGAGCGCAACCCGCTATAGCAGAGCATCGCGACAAGCGGTGTCCAGTGCCATACATCCATTAAGATAATGGTTGCCCAGGCGTCACCGGCATTACGGGTGATGTTGTAATTAATACCTAGCTCGCGCAGGCCCCAGCCCATTAACCCAATATCGCCACGGGTGAAAATTTGCCAGATACTGCCAACAACGTTCCATGGAATTAGCAACGGGAGCGTAATCAGAATCAGCACTGCTGACGCCTGCCAGCCTTTCTTAGGCATAAGCAAAGCAATGCCTATGCCCAGGGGGATCTGGATGGTGAGAATAATCAGTGAAAACAGTATCTGCCGACCAAATGCAGCTTGCAGCGCCGAGTCGTTAAGCATGGTGCGAAACCACTCGGTGCCAGTAAAGAAGCTGGCGTTGGGGCCTAGTACGTCCTGTACTGAATAGTTGACGACGGTCATTAAAGGAATGATGGCCGAAAACGCTACCAGTACCAGCATTGGCAGGACTAATAGCCAGGCGCGGTTGTTATAGACTTTATTATTCATGAGGTAACCTCCACCCGGTATTCGTCCACAAACAGCCCTAACTGATCGTGATCGAAGGTGAGATAAATATCGTCTCCGAATTCAGGGTGACCTTCCGGCAAGCGTGCCTTAAACGTCTGACCAGCTAGCTCAAAGGTAACAATTGAATAAGTGCCTAGGTCCTGAACTTGGCGCTTAAGAGCGGGTAAAGCGCCTTCACGCTTAGAGGCATGTACAGAGACAAACTCGGGGCGAATGCCGACTTTTATATTCGAGCTTTTCGCAGTAGCAATAGCATCCACAAACGCTTGCGGCATGGGCAGTGGAATATCAGCAAAGATGACGTCACCCGCATGGTAGTGAACATCCATAAAATTCATGCCGGGGCTGCCGATAAAATAGCCAACAAAGGTATGGGCGGGGGTTTCAAACAGCTCTTGGGGGGTACCAAACTGGACCACCTGACCTTCATACATTACGGCAATTTTATCGGCAAAGGTCGAGGCTTCCAGCTGGTCATGAGTGACGTAAATCATGGTGATATTGAAGCGCTGGTGAATTTCCTTCAGCTTACGGCGTAACTTCCACTTGAGCTGAGGGTCGATCACCGTCAATGGCTCGTCGAACAGAATTGCCGAGACATCATCGCGGACAAGGCCGCGCCCCATAGAGACCTTCTGTTTCTCATCGGCCGTTAACCCTTTTGCTTTGCGCTTGAGCAGCGGAGTTAACTCCAGAATTTCGGCGACTTCCTCTACCTTTGGCGTGATGCGATGACCTGGAATATTGATATTGCGCAATGGAAAGGCGAGATTATCAAACACCGTCATGGTGTCGTAGATCACTGGGAACTGGAAAACCTGAGCGATATTACGCTCCTCAGGCGGCAGCTCATTCACGCGCTGTCCATCAAACAATACATCCCCTTCGGAAGGCTCAAGTAGCCCAGAGATAATATTCAGCAGGGTGGACTTGCCACAGCCCGATGGCCCAAGTAGGGCATAGGCACCACCTTGGTGCCATACGTGTTCCATCTGACGGATTGCGTAGTCTTCAGGCGATTGAGGATTCGCGCTATAAGTATGGGCAAGGGATTTCAGTACAATCTCAGCCATGTTAGTTGCCTCCCCGCGTTTCCGGCGTATGGACGATAGAGCCCTGCTGATCAAACACGAACAGCTTGTGCGTGGGGAAGTAGATCTTAAGGCGTTGGTTGACTTTAGGCGTATGAATGCCCAGCAAATGAAGTACTAAAGGAAATAAGCTGTGTCGCACATGCAGAAAGGTTTCCGAGCCGCTGATTTCAGCGACTTCTACTTCAACTTCCAGCTCTAAGTCATCCGCCGCATTCGGCGTTAAGCTAACGTGAGAGGCGCGGACGCCAAAACGATACGCCCCAGGGGGCAGATTGCGCAGAGCCACGTCGCAAGGGAAGTGAATAGTTTGGTCAAAGGTAATTTCATTGTCAGTAAGATGCCCCGGCACAATATTAATTGGCGGTTCTGAAAACATCTCAGCACTCAAGATGCTCTTAGGCTCGCGATAAATTTGCTCGGTGGGGCCGTACTGCAACAGTTTGCCTTCATGCAACACGGCAGTATTGCCGCCTAGTGCTAATGCTTCATTAGGCTCAGTGGTGGCATAGACAGCAATGCAGTTACGCGATTTGAATAACTCGCGAAGTTCATCGCGTAGCGCTTCACGCAGTTTGTAATCAAGATTGACCAAAGGTTCATCAAACAAGATCAGGTCAGCATCTTTAACCAGCGCACGCCCCATGGCGGTACGCTGCTGCTGCCCACCAGAAAGCTCTAGTGGTAAGCGATCTAATAAGTGGTCTATACCCAGCATAGCGGCGGTTTCTCTGACGCGCTTGTCGATTTCTTTCTTCGATGTCTTAGCTAACTTAAGAGGAGACGCTATGTTGTTATAAACGTTAAGGCCTGGGTAATTGATGAATTGCTGATACACCATGGAGACATTACGGTTACGTACTGACACACCAGTAACGTCGTTGCCATCCATATAAATACGCCCACGAGTTGGGGGCTCCAAGCCTGCCATTAAGCGCATGAGCGTTGTTTTACCTGCTAAGGTTCGTCCTAGCAGCACATTGAAAGAACCCGGCTCCAGCTCAAGGTTTATCCCACTGATATGGGATTCACCACCGACGATATGGTCGATATTTTGCAGATGTAAGGACATGCCGATCTCGCTAACGTCATTGTTATTGGTAGATGTTGTCGGTAGAAGTCTTGCGTTGATCGTAATTTTTACGCGCTTTATTTTCAATAACGAAAGGCTAGTTGATCACTTGCGAACTTGCAACGACTTTTGAGGCTGTTTGTATTCGCTTTTAGGCGTACATTGGCCATTAAAGAAAGTTAACTGGTGACTTTTCAATCTCTTGAGGTGATAAACAAATGTTCGTTTGTTTCGTTTTTGAAAATGCGCGTAAAAAAACCGGCCTGAAGAGGCCGGTTGGGAAGGCTAGTTAAAGTGGGGTGTGACTACTTAACGCTGGTTTCTTCTTGTAGGGGCGGTGCTACAGGCGCTGCGTTGTGATTAATCAACGTTGATTTATCCTTAGCAAACGCGTCATAGGCGAAGTCATCTACCGTCAGCATTTCCAGCACTTCTGCTTCGAAGGTACGCATAAACTGTGCGTCGTCTTCTTTGATAAGCCCTTTTTCCAGCGCGGCTTCTATGCGTGCTTCAGGGTGTAGCGCCGTTTGTGGCAGCTCACCTTTGGCGTAAGCTTTGTTCACCGTGCGGTAGAGGGCTTCGGCACGGTCATAGTCCACCAGCAGCGCGTTGTAGCGAGCAAGGGGGTTAGACTCTGCGCCATCATCTTTATCCCAGGTATTAGAAAGTAGCTTGCTGCGTAGAGCGCTGTGTGTAGATACACGTTGCGCAATATCGCGGGCCAGGTCGTCATGGGGTTTGTTCCAGCGGCGGCCCGTCGGCATGACCACAACTTTCAACACCTTACCTAACGTACGGTTTGGCAGGTTATCGAAAATTTCCACAAACGCTTGCTCTGCACGGTTAAGTAGGAACTGCAGGCTGTAATGCAACAGTGCTTCTTCACCTTCCACTTTATTGCCTGTGTGCCACTGCTTTAGCACCATCGAGGCCAAGTAAAGGTTAGACAGTACATCACCCAAGCGCGCTGATAGCATTTCGCGCTTTTTCAGCGTAGAGCCAAGGCTTGCCATGGCGGCATCGGCGCATAAACCAAAGCCTGCAGAAAGGCGTGCGATATCTTGCGCGTAGGTAGCTGCAGGGCCGCTGAAGGGAACGCTCTGTTTGCCTAGTCCAAAACCAAGCGTAAAGGCACGAGCAGCATTGCCGAAGATCAGCCCTGCATGACCAAAGAAGGCTTTGTCGAAGGCTTTAACATCGTTGGCATCTTTAGCGGCTAGCTCGTCCAGCACATAAGGGTGGCAGCGAATCGCACCTTGACCAAAGATCATCAGGTTGCGGGTCATAATGTTCGCGCCTTCCACGGTAATAGCCACCGGGTTAGCGCTGTAGCCAATGCCTAGATAGTTGCGTGGGCCAAGGGTAACGGCTTTACCACCATGAACATCCATAGCGTCGCTAAGCAATACGCGCTGGAATTCGGTCAACTGGCTTTTCAAAATTGCTGAAGGAACGGCAGGTTTTTCGCCGTGGTCGATCAGGTTGGCGGTTTGATAAACCGTCGCAGCAGAGATGTAAGCCAGCGAAGCCATGCGTGCTAACGGCTCCTGTACGCCCTCCATTTCTGCGACGGGGACGTTGAACTGACGACGAACGCGAGTAAAGCCGCCGCTCCAGCCTAGCGCATAGCGCGCGGTGCCGGTGGCGCCAGAAGGTAGAGTAATGCAGCGACCAATCGAGAGACACTCGACCAGCATGCGCCAGCCTTGGCCGATCATATCGGGGCCACCGATAATGGTATCCAACGGCACAAACACGTCGTTACCTTTAATTGGGCCATTCATAAACGGACTGCCGATGGGGTGGTGGCGGCGGCCGATGTCCATGCCCTGGGTGTCGCGGGGGATGAGCGCTAGAGTAATGCCGCGATCTTCTTCGTCACCGAGCAGTTTTTCTGGGTCGAACAGGCGGAAGGCTAGGCCTACCACCGTGGCGATGGGAGCCAGAGTTATCCAGCGTTTTTCGAAGTTAAGCCGTAGGCCAAGCACTTCTTCGCCGTTGATGACTTGTTTACAGACGACGCCGGTATCCGGCAGCGACGTGGCATCAGAGCCAGCACGTGGGCCGGTTAAGCCAAAGCAAGGGATCTCACGGCCATCGGATAAGCGTGGCAGGTAGTGGTCTTTCTGTTCTTGGGTACCGTATTTAAGTAGCAGCTCGCCTGGGCCGAGTGAGTTAGGTACGCCAACGGTGACCATTAGCGTCTCATTAGCAGAGAGTTTCTGCAGCACCATGGATTGTGCTTTCGCCGAGAACCCTAGGCCGCCATACTCCTTCGGAATAATCATGCCGAAGAAGCCTTCTTTCTTTAGATAATCCCACAGTTGTTGGGGTAGGTCAGCGCGCTCTTGGGCGATATCCCAGGCATTACACATGCCGGCTGCTTTGGCACACTGGTTATCCAAGAAAGCTTGCTCTGCTTCGCTCAGGCCGTCGTCTTTATAGTTGAGCAGCGATTCCCATTGCGGTTTGCCAGAGAAGAGTTCGCCATCCCAGGAGACAGTGCCAGCTTCTAGCGCTGTGCGCTCCGTGTCGGATACTTTTGGCGCTACCTTTTTAAAGGTGGCGAAAATGCGCGGCGTTAGCCACTTGCTGCGCAGTGCAGGCAGACCAGCAACCGCAACCGCAACGGCTGCTATCAGTAGCAGCGTGCCAATAACAGGCGCGTCAAGCACTAAGCCGACCAAGCCTAGTGCGCCAAGCAGAGCGAAGGCTGGCGTTGCGCCTGCTTCGCGGCGCATCACCACGAGCAAGCCGATAACGGCAAGCACAATGAGCAGTAGGGTGAGCATGGTTGTATCTCCATCGGGGTTTATAATGAACGCATTTAAACGTATGTTTGAATATTGGCAGAGTCACTAGCCAAAGTGCAAGCGTTTCACTGTCATACGTTCGCGTTATATCCCTACTGTAGCGTACATAAGGCATAAAAAAACGCCATGGCATATGGCCATAGCGTTTAGCGTTACTTTATAGGTTGATAGACTGCGTTTTATGAAGCCTGCTTAGCTGGCGCGCCGTGAGCGACATAGTAATCAACGTTGGCGCGGGGTAGTGGCTCGCGGCCGCGAATCTGGTCAGCAATTTTCTCCGCCAGCATGATGGTTGGCGCGTTGAGGTTGCCGGTGGGAATAACAGGGAATAGCGATGCATCAACGACGCGTAAGCCTTCGAGCCCGTGCACACGGCCTTGCCCATCGGTGACTGCCATCTCACCTTCGCCCATGCGGCAACTGCCACAAGGGTGATAGGCGGTTTCAGCGTGCTGTTTAACAAAAGTGTCAAGCTCTTGGTCACTTTGTACGCTAGGGCCAGGTGAAATTTCACGACCACGGTACTTATCAAAGGCGGGTTGCGCGATGATATCGCGGGTTAAGCGAATCGCATCGCGGAACTCTTGCCAATCTTTCTCTTTGGCCATGTAGTTAAACAAGATGCTAGGGGCCGCGTGCGGGTCTTTTGAAGTGAGGCGAATCCGCCCGCGGCTTTCCGAGCGCATTGAGCCAACGTGGGCCTGGAAGCCATGTGCTTGGACGGCGCTTTTACCGTTGTAACTAATCGCGATGGGTAGAAAGTGGTACTGCAGATTTGGCCATGCTTCCTCATCATTGCTACGAATAAAGCCACAGGATTCAAACTGGTTACTGGCGCCCACGCCAGTGCCTTTAAACAGCCACTCAGCGCCGATTTTTGGCTGGTTGTACCATTTCAGCGCTGGATACAGCGAAATGGGCTCTTTGCATTCGTATTGAATGTACATTTCAAGGTGATCTTGGAGATTTTCGCCTACACCGGGAAGCTCATGAACCAACGAAATACCCAGTTCTTTAAGCCACTCGGGATTGCCTACCCCAGAACGCTGGAGAATCTGCGGTGAGGCAATGGCGCCACCACACAGCAGTACTTCTCGGCGGGCGCGAGCCTGGTGTGGCTGGCCTTTTTGCTCGTAACGCACGCCAACAGCACGCTTGCCATCAAACTCAATCACATCCGTGACGGCGTGGGTTTCGATGGTCAGGTTGCTGCGCTGCTTGGCAATGTCCAGATAACCGCGTGCCGTAGACGCGCGGCGGCCCTTGGGCGTGACGAAACGGTCCATAGGGCCGAAACCCTCTTGCTGATAGCCGTTTACATCGTCTGTTTCTGGATAGCCTGCCTGCTTACCCGCTTCGATAAACGTGCGGTAAAGCGGGTTATTGCCAGCTTTAGGCGTGGTCACGCTGACCGGGCCGTCGCCGCCGTGGTAATCATTAGGGCCAATATCGCGGGTTTCGCACTTTTTAAAATAGGGCAGGCAACTGAGGTAATCCCACTCTTCCAAACCGGGTTCTTTGGCCCAGTTATCGTAATCTAGCGCGTTGCCGCGGATATAGCACATGCCGTTGATCAGCGATGAGCCGCCCAGGCCTTTACCCCGACCACACTCCATACGGCGGCCATCCATATGTGGTTCGGGATCGGTTTCAAACGCCCAGTTGTAGCGTTTGCCCTGTAGTGGATACGCCAGTGCAGCGGGCATTTGGGTACGAAAATCGAAACGGTAATCGGGGCCGCCTGCTTCAAGCAGCAAAACGCTGACGTCGCTGTCTTCGGTCAGGCGGGTGGCCAGCACGTTACCCGCTGAGCCGGCGCCGATAATGATGTAATCATATTCACGTGATTGAGACATGCTTTTACCTTGAAAGAGCCGAATGATGGGTAATGAACCGGCAGGTATAACTGAAAAGCTTCTTTTCTATATGCCTACCGGTAGCGTCCATTACTTCGATTAAAACACCGACTCAAACGGCCCCATTTCGATTTGCACAGACTTGGTCTGGGTGTAATGATTCAGCGTCTCAACGCCGTTTTCACGGCCAATGCCCGACTCTTTGTAACCGCCTACCGGCATTTCGGAAGGCGACTCGCCCCAGGTGTTGATCCAGCAAATACCCGCTTCTAGCTGGTGAATAACCCGATGAGCGCGATTCAAGCTTTCGCTGAACACACCCGCTGCCAAGCCGTAGTTGGTGTCATTGGCGCGACAAATAACCTCGTCTTCGTCGTCAAAGGCAAGTACGGACATCACCGGGCCAAAGATCTCTTCTTTGACGATGCGCATATCGTCAGTGCAGTCAGTGAAGATAGTGGGCGCCGCCCAGGCACCATTCGCCCAGTCACCGGTATTCCACTCATCACCGCCAGCCAATACCCGCGCGCCTTGCTCTTTACCTAGGGCAATGTAGGAAAGCACTTTTTGCTGGTGTTCAAAGCTGACTAGCGGGCCAAAGTTAACGCTGGGGTCCATCGGATCGCCCGCTTTAATGCGCTGAACGCGCTCAACCAGCTTCGCCTCAAAGGCCTCTTTAACGCTGCGCTCAACGAATACGCGAGTGCCGTTAGTGCAAATCTGGCCACTGGAGTAGAAGTTGGCCATCATCGCGGCATCGGCGGCACGATCTAAATCGGCATCGGCAAACACGATCAGTGGCGATTTGCCGCCCAGTTCCATAGTGACATCTTTCAGGGTAGAGCCACCGGCAGCGGCCATGACCTTTTTGCCAGTGCCTACTTCGCCAGTAAACGATACCTTGGCGATACCTGGGTGCCCAGTCAGCATCGCGCCAACGCGGCCATCGCCTTGAACGACATTGAAAACACCGTTGGGTAGGCCTGCTTCTGTGAAAATTTCGGCAAGCTTGAGAGCGGTTAGCGGTGTGACTTCACTGGGCTTGAAGACAATCGCGTTACCCGCTGCCAGCGCAGGCGCGGCTTTCCAGCAGGCGATTTGAATAGGGTAGTTCCAGGCACCAATAGCGCCAATGACGCCGAGTGGCTCGCGGCGTGTATACACAAAGGAGCTATCGCGCAGTGGAATTTGGCTGCCTTCAATGGCAGGGGCAAGGCCTGCGTAGTATTCCAAGGCATCGGCACCGGTCACAATATCGACGCTGGCAGTCTCGCTGATCGGCTTACCGGTGTTTTGAGTTTCCAGTGCAGCAAGCTCATCATTACGATCTCGTAACAGTGCAACCGCGCGCAGCAAGATGCGTGAGCGCTCCATGCCGGTCATTGCTGCCCATTCACGCTGGCCGTGCTGGGCGGCTTCTACAGCGCTATCGACATCGGCTTGGCTTGCTTGGCCAATGGTGGCCAGCATGCTGCCGTTATAGGGGTTGGTAACGGTAAATGTTTCGCCGGAGGTGGCATCTACCGGGCGACCATCAATATAAAGTGGCTGTATATCTTGAGCGGCCATGTTGGTCTCCTTACTGTGTTTCTGCAGTGGATGCGCGTTGATGACATCCATAATGAATAAGCAGTTGGTCGAGATAGGTGTGCGCAAGATGTCGCGCTTCAGGGGCATCGAGCCCTTCAGGCGTAAGCGCACCACGTAGCCATAGACCATCAATCATCGCGGCCAGCCCACGGGCGGCATTGCGGGCATCTGTTCGGGGCATTACACGCTGAAATTGATGGCATAAATTGGCGTACAAACGGCGGTCGTTGACATTCTGAAGCCGTTGAAGCACCGGCTTATGCATGCTGCTAGCCCAAAAGGCGAGCCACGTTTTAGCGGCAGGGCCGGTCACCTGAGTGCGATCAAAGTTACCTTCGATGATGGCGCCGATGTGAGCGCGAGGAGAGTCGTCTTCTAACGCGCGGCGGCGTGCGGCAACGGCGTCGCTGAGGTCAGTCAAAATTTGCCGCATGGTTGCTTCTAGTAGGCCATCCTTACCGCCAAAATAGTGGCTGATAATGCCGGCTGAGACGCCAGCATGACGGGCAATCCGCATGACCGTCGCTTCTGCTAAACCAACCTCGTCAATGGCCGCCATGGTAGCCTTAATTAACTGCTGGCGGCGTATCGGTTCCATTCCCACCTTAGGCACAGCTATCTCCTACTGACGTTGAATGCCCATTGGCTCCTGCCCTTGAAAACCAGGAGTAGGCATGATTACCTGACCATGATGGCATTTTTTTATTGAACGTTCAATCAATAAAAGGGTGCATTGTTATCCTGTTCCTACGACTTATACGTACAGGGCGTGTTCATATAAAACCGATAATGGGGAAAATCAGATGAAACGCACATATACACGAAGCGTAAGCACGTTATTACTGACAGCCTTTTTACCGGCGGCTGCCTATGCAAACGAGTGTAGTAGCGTTCGCTTCGCAGAAGTGGGTTGGACCGATATCACCGCAACGACGGCGCTGGCTACCGAAGTGTTAGAAGCGCTTGGCTATGAAACCCGTGTTGATACCGTTTCGGTGCCCATTGCTTACGCGGGTATGCGTAACAATGATTTTGACGTTTTTTTAGGGAACTGGATGCCCTCGATGGCTTCAATCAGTGACCCCTATGTAGAGCGCGGTGAGGTTGAGCGTTTAGTGGTCAACCTTGAAGGTGCCAAGTACACCCTGGCAGTACCACAATATGTTTATGATGCGGGCGTAACCTCGGTTAACGATTTGGCAGAGCATGCTGATCAGTTTGAGCAACGCTTGCACGGTATCGAAGCTGGCAACGATGGCAATGAACTCATTGAGCAAATGATTGATGACAACGCTTATGGGCTAGGTGATTGGCAAGTCGTTGATTCGAGCGAGGCGGGCATGCTGGCTGAGCTTCGCGCGCGGGTGCCCAATGAAAAATGGATGGTGTTTTTAGGCTGGGAGCCGCATCCCATGAACACTAATTTTGAGATGGCATATTTATCGGGTGCCGATGACTATTTTGGACCCAACTTGGGCGGTGCAACTGTGCATACCAATACCCGGGCAGGGTTTGTTGATGCGTGTCCAAATGTTGGTGAACTGCTAAAAAATATGACGTTCACGCTGGAAATGGAAAACCAATTGATGAGTGCCATCATGGACGATGGGGTAGACCCGCGAGAGGCCGCACGCAGTTATCTTAACGACAACAGTGATGTGTTAGAAGTGTGGCTTGAAGGGGTGACGACCCGTGATGGCGGAGAAGCGCTGTCGGCAGTCCGAGAAGCTTTATAAGCACGCACTGCCTCTAAGCGTATTTTTCACATTCAAGGTTATTGAACAAAAGGCAGGTCGTTTTCGGCTTGCCTTTCGTCGTTAAGATAGGCATAATCTGCACCCGTTGATGAGGAAAAGGCTACGTAGCTCAGCTGGTTAGAGCACATCACTCATAATGATGGGGTCCCCTGTTCAAATCAGGGCGTAGCCACCACATCAGCGTTAGCACATTCATATGTTAAGTATCAGAGTGTGCCGTTATGGTGGCCCCTTAGGTCCTCCCGCAACGCTAAACTGCAAACCCCGCCAGGCCCGGAAGGGAGCAACGGTAGCGGTGGCTGCGTGTGCCGGGATGTGGCTTTTGGGGCCGCCTCCATTTCTTGTCGTTTCCGGTCTGTTTTGACATAAATTCCGGTTAAAATGACATAATTTGCGGTTTCTCGTGACATAACCTATTTTTGTAGTAAACCTACGAAATGGGGTGCTGTCATGTACAGGCGTAAGCTCCATCATTCCCGTGTCAAGAACCTCTACAAATTTGCTAGCTTCAAAACTGCTACTGCTCACACTGTAGAGTCTTCCCTTGAGTTTGATGCCTGCTACCACTTTGAATACTCTCCTCACGTTAAGTCTTTCATTGCCCAGCCTATGGGTTTCACTTATTCGATTCATGGGAAAACTAACCCCTATACTCCTGATTTTAAGATAATAAATAATAATCAAAAAATAGCCTTTATTGAGGTCAAGCCCCATAGTAAAACCCTTCATCCAGAATTTTTTCAAAAATTCCAGGCAAAAAAAGAAGCAGCATGTCAGTTAGGTTTCGAGCTGAGCTTAGTCACTGAGCTTCAAATCAGAAAGTATCCAGTCTTGAATAATTTTAAGCTGCTACATCGTTACGCTGGTTTTCAAAGCCATTGCGAGTTGTATGATAGTGTTTATGGCCTTGTGAAAAGTCACTCTCCCATTTTCTTGCATGAAATTTGTGCTCTATATGACATTAGTTTACGTCCTAGAGTTATTCGCTCACTGGTTTCGTTAATAGCCTCTGGGAAATTAAAGGCCAATATATTGGAAAAGCAAATTGGTAATGATTTGCTTCTTTGGGCATGAGGTGATTTATGTTGGAAGATCCTTTTTTTGATGAGTTTTTAGCAGGCATAGATTTTTCGCAAGCAGCGAGTAAAAAAAGCCGTGATGAAATTGAAGATGTGGCATTCATAACAATAGATGATCTTGATGAGGAGTGCGCCGATAAAGCTTTGTTCAAGTATAAAGTAATAAAGTTGGTCAATAAAAGGCTTAATGGAGGCTGGACGAAGAAGAACGTAGAGCCAATTATCTATGAATTATATAATGAAGGTGTTATAGATAAAAAGCCTGGGTGGCAAAGTGTAGCTAGATGGAATGCAAAGTATCGTGTAGATAAAAATTTGCTTTACTTAGTTGATAGAAGAGCTATAAAAAATAATTTTTGTGATTTTAATTCTTTTTCAAAAGACACTTTCTTTTGGGATGCAATCGAAAAGAAGTATCTTACACGAGTGAGGGGGTCTGTTGCGACCACTTATCAGTTTTATAAGGATTTAATATTAGTCCATAATAATGAAAACCCAGATAATAAGTTTGTAGCTGTTGGGCGAAGCGCCTTTTACGATAGAGTTAAAAAGCTTCCACCTTATATTTGTGACTTGAAGCGTTATGGCAAACGATATGCGGATAAAAAATATCGATTGATCAATAGTTTCACAAAATCTACTAGGGTGATGGAGCGTGTTGAAATTGATCATACTGCTCTTGACTTGATCTTGCTTGATGATACTTTGAATATCCCTATTGGAAGGCCATTTATAACTGTCTTGATTGATACATTTAGTAAATGTATCGTGGGGTTTTATTTAAGCTTTAGAGGGCCGAGCTATAATTCTGTAAGATGTGCGATAATAAATGCATCTCTGGACAAAGAGGATGTTTTGAAGAAATATCCTGACGTCGAAAAAGATTGGCCATGTCAGGGTCGCATTGAAACGCTGGTTGTTGATAATGGTGCAGAATTTTGGTCGAAAGATCTTGAGAGGTTTTCTGCTTCAATAGGGATGAATATTGAATATAATCCAGTCGGAAAGCCATGGAAGAAGCCTTTAGTCGAAAGAATTTTTAATACCTATAATACAAAATTTGTTCATCAGATACCGGGAAAAACTTTCTCAAGTGCAAAAGACCTAGAGGGTTATGAGCCTCAGAAAGATGCGCTATTGCCTTTCTCCGAATTCTTATATTTGCTGCATATCTGGGTTGTTGATATTTATAACCAGCAGTCAAACAGCCGTAAGACACATATACCCGCTTTATCATGGCAAGTTGGGTATGCGGAATTTCCTCCTGTTATTTATCAGGGTCTTGAAAAGCAGAGATTTAAAATAGAGAGCTTTCCTACCGTATATCGCGATTTACGGCCAATTGGGATAGAGGTGGATCATATAAGCTATAGTAACGAAACGCTAGTAGAGTTTAGAAAAAACAACCCGCCACCCTTTGGAAAAACAAAACATAAGCTTTGTGTGAAGCGAGATCCGTCTGATGTTTCTTATGTTTATGTATACTTACCTAATTTAGAAAAATATATTAAGGTTGATGCGACTAGTCAAGATTTTTCGTTGGATGGTGTCTCTATTTTTCAGTACCAAATTATGAGGAAAGTGTTAACTAGATATATTGACGCCAATGTCGACCATGCAGGGCTTGCTTTAGCGAATATGAAATTAAGCGAAAGGATGGATGATATAAACAATCTGGCTTTGGTTAATAAAAAAAGTCGCTCAAGGGGAATGAAAAGTGTGGCTGCTTTCGTAGGCATAGATAGTGAAGGTGAAACATCTTTTGAAAGTGTTCGCAATAATTTGAAAAATAAAAAAGATAAAAAATTGAGGTTTTTTGAAGGTGAAATGTTAGATGAAAAAAAATTAGAGTCTATCGATGATTGGAACGAGATTGCTGATAATTTGGAGCCTTATTAATGAATATTATTCATTCTGAATATAATCAGTATAGGTTATATAAATTCCTAAATTGTTTTGTTCAGCATGCAGCTCTGGAAAAGGCAATGAATTCTTTGTATCGTTTAAAAAATAACCAAATGTTCGGGGGAGAGCAGCAATGCATGCTGATAACAGGCGATACTGGAACTGGGAAAAGTGCATTAATTAAAGAATTTTCTTCCGCTTTTCCTGGTTATGAAGAAAACGGTGTTTTGATCCAGCCCGTGCTTGTGTCACGTATTCCAAGTAAGCCTGATGTTGAAAAAATGATGATTGAACTCATGAACGACTTAGGTCAGTTTGGTTCTGAAGCAAGAAAAAGTAGGAGGAGGGAGATTGGTCTGGCAGAGGCACTAGTTAAAATGTTGAAAGTTTGCAAAACTCAAATAATTATTATAAATGAGTTTCAGGAGTTAATAGAGTTTAAATCAGTTGAAGATCGACAAAGGATTGCAAACAGGCTGAAGCTCATTAGTGAGCAGGCGGGTATACCTGTTGTACTGGTAGGAATGCCATGGGCTTCTGAGATTTCAAATGAGCCTCAATGGGCCTCTCGTCTGATGTGTAAAATCGAGTTACCGTACTTTAAATTTTTAAATGAAGATGATCGAAAAGAGTTCACGCGCTTCGTTAAAGGTTTAGCATGTAGAATGGGGTTTGAAGAGCCTCCTAAATTTGAAAGCGATGAGATTTTGTTTCCCCTTTTTTCCGCAACACGAGGCGAGGCAAGAAAAATTAAACATATTTTAAGTGAAGCTCTTTCCTTAGCTTTATGGAGAGGTGAAAATACTGTCCATCAACAGCATTTTGCCGAAGTAATGGATTCTGCTTTTTTTGATGAGGATAACCCCTTCAAATTACCCTTCAAAGAAGTGCCTCTGTGTGAGGTGTCTAAGTATGCTTCTTATAACCGTTATTCAACTGTGGAATCTGAAATGTTTGTGAGTACTCAATTCACGCCAAAAATTTCAACGAAAGCGCTTTTTTCAAAAACATAAGCAGCTTATTAAGACGCCATTCTCTAGTTACAGAGTTGATGGGAGCTTTTTAAAGTATCATTGCATTCTTGCTAAGAATCTCTTAGCATATTTTTGTGTCATCTTGCGCTAGCCTAGCGGCTTTCCAAGTAGCGATGGTGTTTTCATGGACAGTCCGCTTCCAGATCGCTTGAGAGCCGCCAGGCAAGCAGCGGGTATGACACAAAGGCAGTTGGGTGAATACCTCGGCATGGAGCCGAATCTGGCGAGTGCGCGTATGACGCAGTATGAAAAGGGGCAGCATGCGCCCAATTTCCAGTTGCTGAAGAGGCTTTCAGAGGCACTAGAGGTGCCCATTCCCTATTTTTTCTGCGAAGACGACACCGTGGCAGAATTGATCCTTGAGTTAGATAAACTCGACCCTGCAGAACGCCAACGCTTGTTGGAACAGCTTAAAAAGGGCAGTGCGCCTAGCGAAAGCTGATCTCGTTACTGATCAGCCGCCTGCAACTTCAACGTAATTGACCTTGATGAGCGCCTTTTGACTTCTTTCAGCTACAACTCTGATCTGATCGGCGGTGGACTGGTGCGCGAAAGCCGTGCCGTTGCTGATTTGCTGCTCTCTAATGCGGATGAAGGGCAGTGGCACCAGGCAATCATCATTGATAACCGCCTCCAGAAGAACCGTCCCGCCACTGCTAAACGTGCAGGGCAAGCGATTCGCAAGCGCTTAGAGAAGCTGGAGCCACCGTTTTGGCGAGCGCTTCGCGATGGCGACGACCAGCTCGCCACACAGGTGTCTTTCTGTGCGGCCATGGCACGTAACCTGCTATTGGTAGAGTTTCTTGAAAGTGTCGTCGCTGATGCGTTTTTAACCCAGGCGGAAGCGCTTCAGGCCTACCAGTGGGATGAGTTTTTAGCAGAGCGTGCACACCGCGATGAGGCGATAGCGGGGTGGGCCGAAAGCTCCGAACGTAAAATAGGGCAGGTGGTGTATCGTATGTTGGCAGAAGTCGGCGTATTGGCGTCCAGTCGCTCGCGCAAGTTACAGCCCTTGCTGCTGAGGCCAGAAGTAAAAAGCTTGCTTGAAACCTACTAGCACGAACGACTACAAACATGTTGTCGCCTGCTGCGGTAATGTTCAAGTTGCCTTCTTAAACTCGTTCTTTTCTTAAAAACCGTGCTCACGTCAAAACACGACTAAGTAGACCTTACAACGCAGGTGGCTAGCGGCATACCCTATTTTTTATTTAAAAAGAGGAGATTATTCAGTCTGTTCTACTTCTATAATTTCTAGAAGGTTATTACGGGTTCTTTCCCACCATTCCTCATCATCTAGTGTTAAGAGGTCTAAGGCTTTCAGTAAAACTGGGATGGCTTGTTCTTGCCTACCTATTTTTGTAAGGCATTCGCCTTGCATCGCAAAAGCAACGTTTCTTATGTTCTTGTATTCATTAGACATATTTTCTAGTGGTATAAGAGGCGTTATTTTAACGTAGCTTCTCCGGTCTTCCCGACTGGCACTATAAAATGGAGAAAGAGTGGACGACACCATGTTAGCCAGCCAATTGGATTTTCTAGAAAGCTCTTCTAATAACGGTAGGGCAGCATCACAATTTCCAGCGTTAAAGTGCTCAGCAACACCCCTTCTAAGCTCGTCAACTTCTGGCTTTGTAACGATGCCTAGCCTATCGACCTGGGACGCTGACGAAGATAAGTCAAACGGGTCACTTTCAGCGGCAGCAGATTGTCCAAAGACACTGGCAGAAAGCAGTACACCTGAAAGAATCGCAGCGCTTTTTATTGATAGCTTCATTATTTTTTTCTCAAATATCATTAGAATCCTAATAATACCTGCCAATATGTCTTAGGACTAGCCTTCGCTTTTGCGGATAGCGTCAATCAAGTCGCTAAATTGGTGGCGCTGCTTAATTTCTGAGGCTGCTGGTGGGGTGTCATGCTCTACTTTTTGAGCTGGCGGTGCTGGTAGTGTCAGCAATGCTTGTTCTAGGCGCTCTATACGCTCACTCATACGCTCTATCACTGCTGTTTGACGGCGGATCTCTTCTAGCAATGCTTGGTTAATAAGCGTGTCACTAGCTGAGTCTATGTGTGTCGTACGGGCACGCTTGGATTGTGGTCGTCTCGCACCGGTGTGCCAGACTCCATATCTAATCAAAGCTAAAAGGTAAGGGGTAGCTGTAATACAGCTTGCTTAAAAACCTGGATGCCGCCGTTGAGCGCTGTTATGACGAGTGGTTCCTGGGCCAGCTCACCCGTAACTGGAGCGAGCGCGTGGAAGCCGAACAGCGGCTCACCCACTGGAAGCTACCCAATATCCCCAGCCAGCAGCATTTCTACCGTGACTGGGTGCAGCCCCAGCTAGCCGCTAGCCGCCAAAAGCGTGTGGTGGTCGTGATTAGTGATGCTTTTCGCTATGAGGCGGCGGAAGAGCTGCGTGAGCGCATTAATGCCAAGCGCTACAGTGAAGCGACGTTAAAAAGCCAGTTAGGTGTGGTGCCTAGCTATACCACCCTGGGGATGGCCTCGCTGTTACCGCACCGAGAGCTCAGCTATCAGCCGGGCAGCGATACGGTGCTGGTGAATGGCCAATCCACCCAAGGCACGGCGAACCGCAGCAAGTTACTCAAAGCAGCCCTCGGCGGGGAGGCGTTAGCCGTCACCGCCGAGGACGTAAAGGGCTGGAGCCGTGAAGAGGGGCGCGAAAAGATCAAAGGCGTGCAGCTGATGTACGTTTACCACAACGTGGTGGATGCCCGTGGGGATGCCGCTAACACCGAAAGCGAGACGTTCGCAGCGGTGGAGGATGCCATTGATGAACTGGATCAGCTAACCCGTAAAATTCTCATGCACTTGAACACCAGCACGGTGCTGGTCACCGCCGACCACGGCTTCCTATTCCAGCGCAGCGCGTTGGATGCTACCGACCGCACGGCGCTGTCAGACAAGCCAACGTCGGCCTTCAAAAGCAAAAAGCGCTATGTGCTGGGTGAATCGTTGCCCGATAACCCCAGCGTGTGGTACGGCCATACCCGCGATACGGCAGGCACCACCTGCGACACCCAGTTCTGGATACCCAAAGGCGCACACCGTTTTCACTTTGTCGGCGGGGCGCGGTTTGTACACGGGGGCATTATGCCCCAGGAAATTGTGGTGCCCGTGCTCACCGTTCAGCAGCTACGGGGCGAGAAGGTGGAAAAGCGCACCAGCCGCAAGGTGGAGGTAATCTCACCCAAGGCATCGCTGAAAATGGTCAATAACATTCAGCGTTTTGACCTGCTGCAAACCGAAGCGGTGAGCGAGCGTCTCCGCCCGATCACGCCGTCGGTGGCGATTTACGCGGGCAGTGAGGTGGTTTCCAGTGAAGAAGTCGTGACCTTCGATAGCGCAAGCGACAATATGAACGAGCGCATGAAGTCGGTGCGCCTCTCGCTATCGGGCACGTCATTCGACCGTAAAAACGACTACTTCCTGGTGCTGCGCGATAAAGACCTGGGCACCGAGCGGGAGCGCTACCGGGTGGTGATCGATCTCGCGTTTACGGATGATTTTTTCTAGGCCCTAAGCCTAATGATCCACGCTATTACCAATAGCTGCTTCCCTGTCATGCGCTGAGGTGCAGCATGAGCGCTAAAGGCAATTGACATGATAACGTTTGTGCTGAAAGCTTTTTCACAGCCTCAAATTTGAGGCGATCCGCGGAGAGCCATTTAAAACTCGGGGTGCAATAAGGCGCCAGGTGTTTAAATGCATCGAACTGGACTACAAAACGCGACGACAACACAGTGTTATTGGGATGATCAGCCCAGAGGCACCTGGAGCCCGAATGATATCTTAAACTAGTGTCCACTGTTGCTGGGTAAGATCATTGCCGATAGAATGTGTATAGATAAATATTAATTCGCTTGATAGCTGGCTGGAAGAAGACTTAAACGTTTTCGTCGAGGATATTCCCAGCGGTTGGCACCGCGATGCAGTGATGGAATATCACGGCCTTTTAAGCTGGTGAAAGTTAGCAGATTGTATCAGAAAAAAACCGCCAGTGACGTTTGACAGTACCACCGCTTGTAGGAACTATTAACTTATAACTTCTTTTTTAATCATATAGGTAATTGTCTTGAATAATAATTGGTGGATACATGTTCTGGTTGCAGCTATAGCATCCGTCCTAATCGTAGGGTTTATAAAAGTTGCTGGTGCTCAAGGTGCAGACATTTTGATAAGTATAGTATTAATAATCATTGGCATTTTGTTTCATTTTATACCTTCCATAATTGCTGTGCATAGAAATCATAAAAACAAAGTTGGAATTCTTTTGTTGAACTTTTTTTTAGGTTGGACTTTGTTCGGTTGGGTTGGTTCGCTTATCTGGGCAGTTCTTCAAGATGCCGATCGTGAAAAAGAGAAAAACGGAATAAGAAACGTACATGAAAGTGACGAAAAAGAATGTCCTTATTGTGCCGAAAAGATAAAAAAC
Organism: Vreelandella neptunia; assembly: GCF_000712975.1. GTDB lineage: Bacteria > Pseudomonadota > Gammaproteobacteria > Pseudomonadales > Halomonadaceae > Vreelandella > Vreelandella qaidamensis. Next base: position 558,850 of record NZ_JHQL01000003.1, read on the forward strand.
AAAGCTAAAGTATGCAGGTTTTGCAATAATTCTTTAAGCTAATTTTTAACAAAACTGACCTTGTAACTATAAAAAAATATATTAATGGATGCCCCATCATAAAGTGGTGGGGCCGTCGCAATTTACGCGGCTTTGCTGAGCATGATGCCTCTATGAGTTACTCTACGCTGAGGCTTCCTAATCGGTGTCTGCTTCTCTGCAACTGCTTCCAATGTGTCCAGTATTTCGCTTTTATAGCACGAAGTAACTCCGTTGGCTGTGGGCTTATTCTTTGCTGGTGTCGACATTTGCTTATCATCCTTGAATACCAGCAAGAATCGCTCTGGATACGCTGTGGAGCACACGGAGTTGTCAGTTGACAACCTTAGTTGGCGATGCTTACACTTTGATCAGGAGACACCATGCCGCGCCACCGACACAGCAAAAAAGAGATTGAAGAAGCGCTGACCTATGCGGAGGCGCAAGGCTGGCGAATTGACCTCGCTTCTGGGCATGCGTGGGGTCGATTATATTGCCCGTACAATGATAGTGATTGCCGTTGTGGTGAGTTTTGCATTGTCAGTGTGTGGAGCACACCAAAAAATTCCGCCAATCATGCCAGGCAGCTGCGCCGTGTGGTGGATAACTGTACCGGCGGCATATCCTCTGAGGAGGAAGAAACATGACGTATGAGTTTATCCTGAAGTTTGCTATTCCCAGTGATCTCGATGGAGAGGTGTTGGAAACTAGCCTTTATGAGTCTGGTTGCGATGATGCGTTGATTGGCATCGGATTGAAGGGGCGTTTGGCTCTGGAGTTTGCCCGCGAAGCCGCGTCAGCCCAACAGGCAATCACTTCCGCCATGGCAGATGTGAAGCGCGCGATTCCTGACGCACGCCTGATTGAAGTGGGGCCTGACCTGGTCGGGGTAACGGACATCGCTGAACTGCTCGTGTTCACGCGCCAGAATATGCGTAAGCTGGTTCAGTCTCACTTAGCCACGTTTCCGCTACCTCTTCACGAAGGGCGCGCATCGCTATGGCATTTGTCGGAGGTACTGGACTGGTTTCAGGCCCATCAGCGTCGGCAGGTGGATAGCGCCTTGTGCGAGGTGGCGAGGGTTTGTATGCAAGCCAATGTGGCCCGTGAAAGCCGCAGGGTGCCCACAGAACAAATCCGTCACTTTAATGATGTTCTGGCGTCCTAATTACTATTTTCTTGGAACCCTCCCGAATGGAATCATCCCCTAGCTTCTCAGCTCCTGAGTCTGCTGATCTGGATACGCTGCTCAACACGCACTTTGCGGGCCGCGTGGTGCGTAAGGATCTCACCCAGCGGGTGAAAGAGGGCGCTAATGTGCCCGTGTATGTGCTGGAGTACCTGTTGGGCATGTACTGCGTCTCTTATGATGCGGAGGTGATCGCTAAAGGGTTGGAAAACGTCAAAGCGATTCTGACGGATAACTACGTTCGCCCAGATGAAGCGGAGAAAGTGAAATCCATCGTGCGTGAGCGCGGCAGCTTCAAGGTGATTGATCGTGTCACGGTGCGTCTGAATGAGAAGAAAGATCGCTATGAAGCGGCGTTCAGTAACCTGGGCATCAAAGATGCCGAAATCTCCGCAGGCATTGTTAAAGAGCACGAGAAGCTGCTGGTAGGCGGTATTTGGGTGATCGCCACACTCAGCTACTTCCATGAAGAGGGGCAAACAAGCTCGCCGTTTGGTGTCAGCCTGCTCAAGCCGATTCAGATGCCCCACATGAATATGGACGAGCTGTTTGAAGGGCGGCGTGGGTTCACCAATGCTCAATGGCGTGAAGTGCTGATTCGCTCGATTGGTATGGAACCTGCCGAGCTGGATGAGAGCGTGCAGTGGCATCTGCTGGCCAGGATGATTCCGTTTGTCGAGAACAACTACAACGTCTGCGAGTTAGGGCCACGGGGCACTGGCAAAAGCCATATCTACAAAGAGTGTTCACCCAACAGCATTTTGGCCTCCGGCGGGCAAACCACGGTGGCTAACCTGTTCTACAACATGAGCTCACGGCGCATTGGCCTGGTGGGTATGTGGGATTTGGTGGCATTCGATTAAGTGGCCGGTATCTCGTTCAAGGATAAGGACGGGGTGCAGATCATGAAGGATTACATGGCCTCTGGTTCTTTTGCCCGTGGGCGCGAACAGATGGAAGCCTCAGCCTCGATGGTGTTCGTTGGCAACATCAACCAAAGCGTGGAGTCGCTGGTGAAAACCAGCCACCTATTGACGCCATTCCCTGATGCCATGATCGATGCTGCCTTCTTTGATCGCTTCCATGCTTATATCCCTGGCTGGGAAATCCCCAAGATGCGGCCCTCGTTCTTCACTCAGCGCTATGGGTTTATCGTCGATTACCTTGCTGAATTTTTCCGCGAGATGCGCAAGCGCAGCTTCGCCGATGCCATTGATCGCTACTTCTCGTTGGGTAATAACCTCAACCAGCGTGACGTGATCGCGGTACGTAAAACGGTGTCAGGCTTGCTGAAACTGATGTTTCCCCATGGCGGCGGTTCACAAGGGCTGATGAAAGACGATGTACGGGACTGCCTGGAATACGCCATGCAAGTACGCCACCGCGTGAAGGAGCAGCTGAAAAAAATTGGTGGCATGGAGTTCTACGATGTCCACTTCAGCTACATCGACAAAGAGACCTTGGAAGAGCACTTTGTGTCGGTGAAAGAGCAGGGCGGTGGCGGCCTAATTCCAGAAGGCCAGGGCAAGCCAGGTGTGGTGCATACTATTGGCCTCAGCGATAAAGGCATGCCGGGGGTTTATCGCATCGAAATGCAGGTAACCGCAGGCAGCGGCAAGCTGGCCATGTCAGGGCTCTGGAACTCAATGGCCGCCAAAGAGCAAGTCAAAATGGCGTTTGATTACTTCAAGGCCAACGCCAGCCGTATCAGTGGTGCCCGTAAAGTGTTGGAGCATGATTTCCACCTGCATGTGGTCGACCTGCAAAATAGCGGCGTTTTGCGTGACCTCTCGCTCGCCAGCTTGGTCGCGTTCTCTTCAGGTCTGGTAGGTAAACCTACTCAGAGCCAAATGGTCGTGCTGGGCGATATGAGTCTAGGGGGCAGTCTAAAGCCCGTCGAAAGCTTAGCGGAATGCCTGCAGGTTGCCTTTGATGCCGGTGGCAAGCGCGTCACCCTGCCCATGAGCAGCGCCATGGATATTCCTACCATCCCCGGAGAGCTGTTCACCAAGTTCCAAACCAGCTTCTATGCCGAACCGATTGATGCAGTGGTCAAAGCGCTTGGGGTGGATTAAGGTTAATGAGTCTACCGTGATACTGCATTCATGGTTTCGCACGCACTGCAGAAGGCATTTAGATGCAAAAATCTAATGAGTCCAGTGATATAAAAGCAGACGGCGGCTCTCTGCAGCGGCTTAAGGGCTCGGTCGGCAAATATGAGCTGCCATTTGAGCCTATAGGCGTTGACGACTGGGAAGCCATGCAGGTGGAAGAGCCTGTTCCAGCCACCCAATCAGGTGATGAGCATCCGCCGAGATAGGCACGCATTGCACATGCCATGTTAGTGAGTACATGGTCGGTAGGGGAGGAGCATAGCAATGAAAGTGACTGAAAAAGTAGAAGTCGAGGCCGTCACTGATGTGGTGTGCGATGTCTGCCTAACCACGACACGGGTAGCAGACGAAAACCTTGAGTACGCCACCCTCAAAGCCCATTGGGGCTATGGCTCTCAACACGACGGTGAGCGCTATGAAGTTCACCTGTGTGAAAGCTGTTTTTTCAGCACGCTGGCTTACTTCAAACAAGAACGTCGCGTACAAAATTTATTCAGCGAAGATAGCGACAGAGATCAGGCCTTCAATACAGATGACCGCCTGGGGCTCGTGGCGACGGATGACTATTTTGGTGATAGAGACGCCTAAGCGTGCTATGCAGTTTCGCCACGCTTTTGGACTGGTATAGAGAGCTGCTTAAGGCAGATTTCGACCCTGAGCGGACATTTCGGAAAATGCAGTAGGCGCGCGAATTTTGGATATATAACCTAATTTAAATTAATAGCCTTAAAGATCATAGGCTTGGAAGAATCTGACAGGCGGCATTTGCTGGGAAAAAGTGCCAGCACGTTCATTCAATCATAGAGCGCGCCGTCTAATACACTGTTAGGCAAAAGAGGGAAAGCTTTGAGTGTAATCGAGCTGACTGAACCAATGGATGACGAAGCGTTAAGAACTATCCAATTTTTCCGCGACCGCCTCGCGGAACTTGAGCGGAACTGGATTGAGCTTGAAAGCGAAGGATTCACTGTTTCAGGGTGGGTGGGGCATGATTCCGAAGGGAAATTCAACACTACTGGGATTCCAGTAAGTGTTCACCGCCTGAAAGGGCTGTATATTGATTTTCGCTTTTTTTGGGGTAATGAAGAACCCTCACATTTCTTCACGATTCAGGGGCTTATTGGAAAGCACTGTCGTGAGTCGAATGCGGTCAAGGCGGCCCTCAAGCACAACAAACAGCAGTGGCAGCGAGCTGGGTCCGGAAAAAAGTGGCATGGTTTGGATACTGAAGAGATGATCCGTGCAATATTCTATGGGTCTATCATCCATCAAGCAGAAGATAAGCAAGCTGCTTTACAGAATGTTAAATCCGTCCTGTCGGAGCCTGCAGCGCACCATTTCCTAGCCAGTACTATTTGGGTGCGGACATATCCACTTCGGAGTCTTGAGTGGATGCTATCCCCACTTACAAAGGATCAGCAGGTTGTTCAGGTCCCAGATTGCTTTGCCTAATAAGGCCAATCACGGCGACAGCTTTTTCGTTGCGGCTTCGCCTTCACTACAAAGCTGCGCGTGTTGGCGGCGTTATGTAAAAGGATCTACCAATGACAACGGAGTACGCATGCTGACAAATTGGTCTTTTTGGGCAGTGGTCGTTTCGATAATTGCGATCGTGCTGTATCAGCTCCCGCCCGTCCGATATTGGTTTAAGAGCCCAAGATTGGATATTGAGCTATCTTCCCGAATCTTCTTAACTCACAGACCAGAAATGTCTAACAAATCGCTGCTGCCGGACAAATTTTCTGCTGCGCTTCAACTTTGACCGTGCTGCGGGAGTTCGGCAGAAATAGATAAGGAGTTAAGGAATGGGGTTTTACGAAAAACTATATAGGCCAGTGTTCTGTCATTCCAAGAGCGATGGACGTCTGGTTATCGGCAAGAAAAATAGCCATTGCCGTTACTGCGGCCAAACAAAGCAAGAAGGTCGGGGGTGGAATTTGGCTCATGTTCTCCCGGCATTTTTTGAGAATAATGAACTCTTTTCCGCTGATGAATGTTCGAGTTGCAATGATTTGTTTGGGTGTCAATATGATGACCATCTTGCGAAGCTAACCAAGTTCTTTCATGCGGTCACCGGGGTTAGGGGAAGAAAAGGTGTGCCTACAGCTAAATCCGGGAATGGGTTAAGAATAGAGCACGCTTTAGATGGTGTGACTATCACTGATCCAGAAAGAACGGCTGAGTCAGACGACAAATCGCTAACTCTTCGGTATCGTTCCGAGCCGCACTCGAGATTTGCTGCTTGGAAAGGTTTGGTGAAGCCTATCTTCGCATTAATTCCAAGTGAGTTGCTGGGCGAATTTGAAGCTACGAGGCGCATGTTGTTGAATCCACAAGGTCGCTCACCGATTGAACCTTGTATGCTTCTCATCGCGGCGGCCCCTTGGGGACGGCTGAAGGATAAATACTCTGTCTTCCTTTTTGAAAGAGCACACGCCGGAGAAGACTACCCCAGGTTTATTGCTGTTTACTATGTAGCAGGGATGTTCTATCACGTACCCATATATTCCGACAAACAGATTGCTGATATCAGTAGAGCAAATAGAACCTTTGAGGTTTCGATTCCACCACTGACTGACAGTATTGAGACGCTAAAGACTGGGCCTCGAGAGCCAAAGCTGCTGCAGATAGATATGACTAGCCAAGATCAGGTCAGTGATGAGCAAACAATAACGGTTGAATGGATCGAACGTCACGACATTTCCGAACAAGGCCTTTCCTCGCCCCTTTAAGGCGAACGTGAGGTGGCAAAAGCGAGAGCGGAAGGTGCCGGTTTAGGGGCGCTTACGTGCTAAGCGCCGACATCCACAGCGTTGGTCGGGCAACACCCGCAACTGGGAGGTACCCGGTCCGGTATCGCTCAACCCTGGCAAGTTGCAAGAAGTCGAGCGTAATAAACAGGCTGCTTAGCGGCAGCCATTTGGATAACTGGGTTGAGAATCACCGATACTTTCCTAACCTAACCTAACCTAACCTAACCTAACCTATAGCGAAAAACCCTTTTATTAAGGAATTGAGGAATTAATATGGATAAGGATGCTTTATGTTTCGACGATAATAGCGCTAAACAAGTCGATTTTTTTATAAGAAATTTTGATATCAATATATTTAACAAACTAGAGGTTAGACTAAACCCAGAAAGCGATTTTGAATTAGCAAAAAAAGCATCAAAGTATTTAACGGTTATTATAAATAAGTATTTACATGACAAAAACTATCACTTTCTTATTTCTTTATGCGAGTTGGCGATTGAAAAATGCCCTGCTCACGCAGGCACTTTTAAAAAAATAGCTTACGACGCATCTATAATGGAAGGGGATGTAGACGGTTTATTAAAATTCTCTTCTGATAGCCTAAAGATAAGAGAGGTATTTAGTCTTTTTGAAGATGAAAGAATTTATCCTTATTTACAGAAAATCAATATAAAGTCAGAGTGGGTTTTTAGCTATGTATCTGCTTGGAGAGGAAAAGAATATGGCTTGGGAATACATGGGAAGAAAAATAAGAATAGAGTTTTAGACGAGCTTCAGAACGTAATAGACGAATTCAGTGCAACCAATAATAGAAATATAGCCGCTGAAGCAATTAACCTATTTCATACATTAACAAGCAAAGAAATTGCAATCAAAAAACTTTTAGAATATTCAGACTACATTGCTCCAATATCGAACATTGATCGTCTTAACACATCTATGGAGAATCAACGATACTCAAGAACGGAAAAGTTGTTTATGCATTATCCGGTCGGAAGCGCCATAGACTTTGGAACAACAGCTAAAGAGGATGCAGTTTTTCTATACCTATACCCCAGGAATTTCAATGTCGTAACCCCATTGGAAAGTAAGAGTTATAAAGATGAAGATTTTAAATTTAAGAATTCATTTTCTCGACTTTTTCAAGAAACGTCTAGGTCATGGATGATGATTTATCTTAGGGAAGCTGAAAATAGAGTCTTGAGAAAAGATGGGCTGGGTGAGTTTGGTCAAGGCTGGATAAACGAACTGCGACTATTCCATGTCATCAAGAACCATTTTCTCGAAACAAAAGTAGTGCATCAAGCAAAGCCAAAATGGCTCGGGAGGCAAAGCCTAGACATTTATTTGCCTGACCACAATATCGGAATTGAATATCAAGGCGCTCAACACATGAGGCCAGTCGAGTTTTTTGGTGGCCAGGCAGCTTTTGAAAAACAGCAAGAGCGCGATAGAAGGAAGAGAGTGTTATGTGAAGCTAACGGCTGCACACTCATAGAATTTTTTCCAGGCTATGAGGACGGCTATGTTATTAGCATTGTTGAGAAAGCTATAACTGAAGGCAATTAAAAACTAATACGGCATAGAGCATGATTGGCAACCGAGCGTGCTGAGCGGCATTATATCAGAGAAGACTAAAAGGCCGCTCTTGGCCGGTAGCGGCCAAGCCAACTTTGGTGATGCAGAGTTGCTTATCCGAGAATCATGGCACTGAATGCATCTGTTGCCAGGGAGAGAATTGCTTAGCCTGTGCTGTTTAGGTGTGTTGTTATTATCTGTATCAACCTGATGGTCGAGAGGAAATTGAACTGACGCCTGATAGCGCCATCGAAGGAAATATCAGATAAAGGTCGGCTTTTGCTGACAAGCTATTACTACCCGTTCTTGCAGGATGGGGTCTTCGCGGAGAACTTTATGGACTACGAACATGCAATTGTGAAATTCGAAGACGGGATTGGCACCCTGTTCTGCAACGGCTGCGGCATAATCATCGCTGAGGGTACCCAGCATGAGGATAGAAAGCACTACTGTACCATGTGCATGAGCGGCAATTGCAAAGCAAAATTCAAGGACGGAAACTGACATTCCCAGCCCGCCACGCTCCGCGTTTTAGGGAAGGGGGCGTGGAATAGATGTTGTGAACATCATTAATCTGAAAACTCCTTAACATCCGCTCTTGGCCGATATCTGAAGGAATACAATACGGTCTTTTTCCTTACGCTCGACGACTGTTCCTTCAGAAGTCCCAGGAGGTATGGGGGTTACCCAATGACTCGTATAGATGAACCGCTGCATGTTAGTAATTAAGAAATCTTGGTCAGTTTTTGCGAGCAATTTAGTGTACACCTAGACTATAGATACATAGTTTAGGTGTACATTTATGAATCAGATGAGCGCTCGGCAGCGACTGGACGGCTGGGACAAGTTAGGACGAAGCGTATTCACGCTAAGTGACTTGGCAAAGATCTTTCATGAAGACAAACCGAAAACCCTTCAGGAAGGGATCAACCGACTGCGTAGGCATGGCGTTCTTGAAGGCGTTGCTCGGGGCATCTATTGCTACGCCCTTATGCGCACACCCGACCCATATCGGCTAGAGCGAATCGCTCGGGCCATGCGCCGTGGGGAGTACAGCTACGTGTCGCTGGAGTCAGCCCTGTCAGAGTATGGGGCCATCTCACAAATCCCCGTCGATCGCCTCACCATTATGACAACTGGGCGTAAAGGTACGCACCGCACTCCTTTTGGCACCATTGAGTTCACTCATACGAGCAGGCCCATCATCGAGCTGCTGCCACGTATGCGTGATATTGGCCGGCCGCTCAAAATGGCGACGCCTGACGCTGCTTGGGTGGATCTCAAACGTGTGGGACGAAATACGTATTTAGTAGATGCGGAGGTGGTCCATGGCCAGGATTGAGCCCGAGGATTTTGCCAAGCTATGATTACGCCAGGAGTTGTTTTTGTTCCTATGCATAGCAATGAAGAAGCAAAGACAAATCCTATACCACCTAGACTCATCAAATTTACAGCTTCAAAAGAACTTGCAAGGGGTGATGAAGATATGCCAAGCGCTGATGACCCAAAGCAGCAAATTACTAACGTCATTTGGATTGCGGCTGTCGAGCTGTTTGGTGGGGATCAAACAGCAGCGAACCAGTGGTTGCACAGTGAAGCCATGGGTCTGGATTGGCAGCGTCCCATTGATATCATGGAGGAGGATGCGCAGCAAGTGCTGGATCTGATTACAAGGATGGACAGAGGCGTTTACACATAACCTTGCTATTCTTTGACAAGCGCATGGTTGTAACCTAGCTGGCACGCTCTTTGTCGAATGCTGAAGCATCCTTCGCAGTCCGATAGTCTTCTGGCTATTCGGTTTCGTTTTCTAGAACTGATAAGCGCGTTTCCAGTATTTCACGAACTACCTTTCCTATTGCATGACGTTCTTCTAGAGTCAAAGTGAGTGGCTCATTAGCGGCGGTGGATACAACCAGTTGTGACGGCTGCCACTGCTGTTTGAGCGAGTCACGGGTGCGCTGTATCGCTTCGTTTAGCTCTATGCCGCCTAAGGCTGCAAAAATGTTTTTGTGTCGCGTTATGACCGTTCTCCTGTTTATTATCTTTTTGTTCAGTGATAAGCGTAAATGATCTAAGTTGCCGTGTACGTTAGTTAAGTGCCTAGGCACTTACTTTCCTAGTCTATCTGGACATGCCGTTTGCGGCGCTCGCTTTTCACTCTGCCTTGGCTGCAGTGTCATTAACCAGACCGAACCAGCAACGAGAAGCACCAAGTAAGATAGAGGGTTGATATGCGCAGAGCCAGTGACGGGCATGTGGCTGTACTCAAGTTCAGCATCTCAATAGGATACGGCTTTGCATTATATGCAAGAGCCTCAATTACGCACAGTGAACGCGAGTGAACTGAACGGCAGACCAGATAAAGGCGTGCATCGAGATGCGTTGTGAATCAACAATAAGTAACGAGTATCAATGAGAGCACCGTTATCATTACCCCAGCTATGGGAAAGCACCAAATACATTTCGTGGCCAAAAAGCCACGTTAACCCTGTGGTGCGCGTGCCAGGCCCATCAGGCAAACCCGAAACCAAGTCGATCCCACGCCTAGCCAGTGAGTACGATACTTTTGAGTGGTGCCTTGCGTATCGAGACCAACGTGGCAGAGAGATTTGGGGCGCACGTCGCTGGAAAGAGCTGTTGCTAGTGGATGCACGCTCCGTCGCGCGACATCGTGAACAGCCCGTTGGCCCGATAACGGGCGTTTATCACTACGAACGCCCCACTGGAACAACACTCTGGGTAGCGGCTTGGTATGAGTTGATGCCCGACGGTTCACGCAAAAAACGCAGCGCGCAGTTCAGTTACGGTACAACACGCACCCGCTATGCAACCTCAGATGAAGCCATGCAGGCGGCGATTAAGCGGCGTCAAGAGGAAGAAGCGCGCTGGTACTGTGTCGTAGGTAAGCGCGATCAACGGCGCGTGAATCAATAATGTAAAATCCCATCTTCAAGGAGTTCCGATGGCTTTTCGCTTCCAACGCCGCATTTCGCTTGCGCCCGGCGTGCGATTGAATATCAGCAAGCGTGGCGTGGGGCTCTCCGTAGGCCTTCGCGGAGCGAGTGTGAGCATGGGGCCGTGAGGTGCGCATGCACATGCCGGTATTCCTGGGACAGGGCTGGCCTATCGAACGAAGATTTCCCGTTCTTCCCAGGCCTCACGACAAAGGCAGGTGGCAACTCCTTCGACCCGTGCAACGCTGGAAGAGCGCATCAGGCAAGGCGAGTCTCTGGGGCTACGGCTATCGATTAATCAAGACGGCAGCGTGCGCTACCTATTTGAAGACGGCACCCCGCTCAGCGACCAGGACGTGCGTTGGCTTCGCCGCCATGCACGTGATGCTATTCGTGCACAGCTCAAGACACTCTGCGATGAATTAAACGCGGACATCGTGCGCTTAGGGCAGCTGCACCACGACACCCCATCTCCTCACTGCCGTGGCTATGTCCCACGCCATTTTGCTGAGCCGGCACCCACACCGCCCACGCCGGTGCCTCTTCCATGGTGGAAAGCGCTATGGCCACCGGCACGCCGTCAACACGAGGCCAACAACACACGTCGCCAGACGCAGTTTAATGATGACTATTATCGTGCCTGGGAGCACCGCAAAGCCGATTTTGATGCCGCCGAGTTTGCCCGGCAGCAGCGAGAAGAGCAGGGCGTGCTAAGGCAACGCGACGATATGACGCTCACGCTGCAAGAGCGCCTGGAAGAGATCGATTGGCCCCGCGAGACCGTGATCGATTTTGATTTGGGAAGCGATGACACCACGATGGCGCTGGATATTGACCTGCCATCTGACGATGACATGCCGGATCGAGAATGGACGATGCCCGCAAAAGCGCTCAAGCTCACCCCAACATCCCTGAGTGCCACCCGACAGCGGAAACTGTACCGTGACCATGTTCACGGCATTGCCTTTCGTGTGCTTGGCGCCGTGTTTGTGCGTTTGCCCTCTGTTCAAGAAGCGCGGGTATCCGGGTATCGTCAGGTGGTCGATCCCGCCACGGGTGATACGCGCGATCAGTATCTTTACAGCATCAAGGTCACCCGAGCACAGTGGAACCGAATCCACTTTGATCAGCTGGAGCAGGTCGATCCGGTGGCAGCTGTTGAAGCGTTTACACTCCGCCGTGACATGACCAAAACAGGTATTTTTCGGGACATTGATCCGTTTAAGCTCGTCTAAACCCTGGCCGAGGCATAATTCCAAGGCTTTTGTGTTTGACCAGGGATTCCTATTCAGTGGTAGTGACAACGGGCAGGCGTGAGCGGCGTTGACATGACAGCTCAACCTTTAATCGTGGGAGGGGGGATGAGCTCCACAAGTCAATATTTTTAGTAAAATTTATGCTTTATGGTGGATAGCTGCTATATGTTTGATAAGGATATCTTAGCAGGTGATTGCCATGAAATTGCTTGTCCGCCCAAGTCCGTTCATTAACGAGTCACTTGAGAGCTACATGCTCCGTCTATCGCAAGAGAATTTCTTCGAATACTATCAGCAGCTTAGTCGAGCGATAAAAGACTGGCTGCAGCTGCATGACCATGAAGCAGCAGGGGCGTTCCCAGAAGAGCTAAGCCGTTTAAATGTCTATCACGCGGCTCAGAGTAGCAGTCGACGGGTTCGGGCGCTCAAGCTCGTGGAGTCGTTGACCGATAATGAGCAGTTGCCCCTTTTACATCTAGCAGTAATGCACTCAAGCGAGAAATTTTGTTCGCGCTACAGTAGCGTGTTTTATGCAGGTAGCCATGTACCCCGAGCGTTAGTTCGCCAAAAGGGGATACCTGTCTGCCCGAATTGCCTCACTGAAGCTAACTATATTCGGCAAGAATGGCACTGGATGCCCTACGAAGCTTGTATTAATCATGGCAAACAGATGCTGCATGAGTGTCCAAAATGCGAAGAAAAATTAAATTACACCCATTCTGAATGTTTGCATACTTGCCGCTGCGGATTTGATCTTCGAAATGCTGACACAGAGCCAGCAGACGAATGGCAGCTTATCGCTAGCCGTCTCGTAGTAGGTGAGCCTTCGCCTTCAAACCATCCTCTACTCGACATCCGTTCAGTCAGTTTGCGCCTAGCGTGTCTGTTGTGGTACCAGCTGTACGCATATAAAACGTTAGATGCTAGTGATCAGGTTCCCACTCTTACGATTGAGCGGGCTATCGAGTATTTCACGCATTGGCCTGAAGTGTTTACACAGGAACTAGAGCAGCAAGCGGCGCTCTCAGGAGATAAATTGGTATGTGATTATAATAAAACCTCATTTCGCGATGTTTTTGGCAACATTGTCGGCATTTCGCGTCTACTGTTGAAGGTTTATCCAGAAAGCGATTTCGTCTTGATGCCATTGGAGAATTTTTTAGCACGATTGGTTGACCAGAATCCGCAAACACGTGTGCCAAACGTCGCAGATCTGCTTATCAGTATGCCGGAAGCCGCTATTTTGCTTGGCACGTCGTATGAGCAAGCGTACCGTCTATATGAAGAAGGGTATCTCAAATGCGCGGTAAAGTTTAAATCACATGAAAAGCTAGTGAACGGTATAGGGGTTTTTTATTTAAGAGAAATCATGGAGTTACGTCAGTCGCGAATGCCGGTTGAGACAAGCAGCTATAATAATTATCTACCAGCGTGGTAATGTCATGTCGTTAAGTACGTTGTTGAAATTGGATGAGCCAAGCCGCTCAGAAGCAATTCGTAAAGCTTTCGCTCCCTACACGCCGCTGCTAGAAGTTTCTGAAAATGTTAACTTCGCTATTCTAGCACTGCTTAACTTATCGCATAAGCGTCAGTTGGCACCCGATTTGTTGAATAAAAAAAGAGCAATTGAAATACTCAAAGATTGGCAGCATATAGAAAGCTGTGCGCAGGAAGTACAGTGGCTGCACTCACATAACCTAAAGCACCCTGATACACGTGTTGCACATCAGAGATTGTTAGTAAAAGCTGAGAAGCCCTCGGACAGTGTTGTTTCTTCATATAATAGCGTAAGACGTTTGGGCTGGTCACACAACTCAGCAGCTGTTAATAAAGCAAAGCTTTTTGGAGCTCAATTTATATTTAATGGTATGACACACTGTTTAGCTACTGTCATTATAGATAATGAAGAAAGGTGGAAGGAAGAATTCAAGAAGCTTGGTATATCTGATGGTCAGTGGATTTACCTTCAGTCGCTTTTAGTGAAATTTTTTACAGAAAATCTATTACCCTCTTATGTGGATAGATATTCTGTACAAGTGACATTTATCTACCAAGGAAAAGATGTAAGCATTACACCGGTCACATCACATTCATTGTTGGCCGATATTCAAATTTCTCGCCGCAATAAAGCTGGGAGTTTTTCAACAATAAAACATTGGCACCCCTCAAGTGTTGGAGATTTAGCATCATCACTTGGAGGCAATATCTCCGCTCTTAATTATCCACCTCGCTTGATATCTAATAGTTGCTATAAAAGTGGGAGATTTTCTGAAAGTGTGTGTGTAGACTTTCATCACAGTTCTTTAAGAAATAAGTCGTTTATCCTGGCATGTAATGAAATTGTTGAAAGTAAAAGCTTGTTGGTAGCTAAGGAAAGGCGAGATCATAGGCGTTCTGCTATTAAGTTGCTGAGGCAGTCTTTATCTGAATGGCTATCCCCAGTTAGCTATTGGCGAAATGTAGGAGGGGAGGTACCTTCAGACTGGGAAAACAGCACTGCATTTCTTTTGATTTCTGCTCTTGACGAAGATTTACTTGAAATCCTACCTGAGGTTAATAAAGAATTGCACAGTATTTTGGTGAGGTATCCCCAAACGCGAAGCTTTGCTTATCATCCAGAGCTATTAATTCCTTTCAAGGCTCAGCTTAAGTCCTTGTTGATTGGGATGAAAATCAAAGAAGGTGAACCCATGGCTGAAGAGCCATATCATTACCTTCACTTAAAAAACCTACATGTATTCGATGCGCAGGCGCTATCTTGTCCCTATCTAGTGGGCCTGCCTTCACTTCTAGCCGTATGGGGAACAGTCTATAACTACCAGCTACGTTTACGAAACATCCTTAAGCGGAACATTGTCTTTGAAGGAGTTGCCTGGTTTTTGCGGCAGTATGAGTCCTCCTCGGGTGCCAAGATACCTGCCCCTTATCTACCACCAGCGAAGCCAGGTGAGACTCCCAAGCGGCCAGGTCTTGTTGATATGCGCTTTTGCGATTTGCGCATGGATTTAGTTATTCGCTATCGACTAGAGGATGGAGGCGATACCCCTCTGGGAAATGACGAATTGACTATGCTGAAGTCTGCGTTCCCTGGGAGGTTCGCTGGGGGAACTATGCAGCCCCCGCCACTTTATGAAGAGTTGCAGTGGTGCCAACTATATGGAGATGCAAACAGTTTATTGGCAGCCATATCGCTTCTGCCGGACGAAGGTCGTTGGGTTGTCGACTCAGAAAAACAGGTGCAAAGCATCGACAGCTTGGTGACATGGTTTTCCAAGCATCCCAATCATTTACCTGCTATGAGTGGCTACCAGCTGCTTGAAGAACCTTGCTATCGGTCTGGTTCACACAGGGAACTCCATGCTTATGCTGAGCCTTTAGTCGGTCTAACAGAGACGTTGTCATCGGCAAGCGTCAGGCTCAATGGTAAAGCTGACTTTCTTAAAAACGCTTTTTGGAGGTTGAAAAGCCAGAACCTGACTATGCTAATGAAAAAAGCATAGGCAGGTCGGCATGATGAACTCTTTCAGACATCTTAGCTATGAGCGCTCTCTCAATCCGGGCAAGGCGGTTTTTTATTACCGGACAGTTTCGAGCGAATTTGAGCCGTTGCAAGCTGAAGTGACACGGTTTCGTGGCCCCAAGGCAACGTTTAGTGATGGTTATATGGCATCTGGAACTGCACGCGCAAAAGAAACAAGTGATTTAGGCTTTTCTAATCCTATCATGCTCGAAACGTGTTATGTACCACCTTTAGTCGATACGGTGTATTGTCGTTTTTCTTTACGCATCATTTCAAACAGTTTAGAACCAAATATCTGTGATAATGCAGAAGCAACAAAAGCATTGAGAGAATTTTCTGATACTTATAGAAGTTTGGGCGGATACCAAGAGCTAGCAACCCGATATGCTAAAAATATTCTTTCAGCTGAGTGGCTTTGGAGAAATAAAGTTGCAAGAGGAATAGTTGTTGAAGTTTCTACCTCAAATTTAAAAAACTACTGTGTTAAAGATGTACAGTATAAAGAATGGGGTTCTTCTTGGGAAGGAGATGACCTTAAATCATTAGAAGGACTAGCAGCCGAGCTTGCAGAAGCACTTTCTTGCCCACAAAAATTTCTTTTTGCTGATGTAACTGCCAAAATAAAAACAGAATTTTGCCAAGAAATCTTTCCCAGTCAATTATTTGTTGAGAAAGATGATAGAGGCAACGGAAGTGCGGCTAGGCAGTTTATGAAAAGCACAATGAGTGATGGTCGTCAAGCAGTTAGCTTTGGTGCTCATAAGGTCGGAGCAGCAATTCAAAAAATTGATGACTGGTGGCTAGATAAAGATGCTGAGTACCCCTTAAGGGTGAGCGAGTACGGTGCAGACCGTAGTCGAGTTTTAGCTATGCGCGAACCGGTTACGAAAAAAGATTTTTATTCGCTGTTAAACGAAGTAACAAGCATTACGAAGGAAATGAGTAAAACCAGACAGGCCAGCTCCAATGCACACTACGTGATGTCAGTGCTAGTGAAAGGAGGTATGTTCCAAAAAGGAATTAAGAAGGGTGAAAAATGAGATACTTTTTTTACATAAGATATTTAATTCCTTCAGCTAATCACGCATTTTTAGCAGGGAGGTGTATTGCTTGCTTACATGGGTTTATAAGCGGCCCTAAAATAACGAGTTCCGGCATTGGTGTTTCGTTTCCATCATGGGCTACGGATACAGTTGGGGATTCAATCGCTTTCGTGAGTAAAGATATTAATGCTTTGTCCTACTTATCATCAGTGCGGTATTTTAAGAATATGGCGGACGAAGGGTTTATTGAAATTAGTGATATTAAAATGGTTCCAGCGACATTGGAGGAAGTGAGATTTATTAGAAATCAGCATGTTGCTAAATCTTTTCCAGGAGAAATTAAGAGACGGCTGATCCGCAGCAAAAATCGAGCTGAAAAACGTGGCGAGACGTTCATGCCTGGCAGTGTTGTATCAGATCGCTTCGTTGATTACTGCCACGTAATTCCTATTGATAGCCGCTCATCAGGCCAACGCTTTCCGCTGTATATCCAGTGTGAAGCTCTCAGCGAAGAAAGCAAATGCGGTAGCTACAATAGCTACGGGTTGGCTACACAACATACACACTCTGGTTCTGTGCCAAATTTTAAGCAGATTACCTAAATATTTTCAGAATATATATTATTATAGTTATCAATGACTTGCTCTAGTTGCGCTAAAAAAGGGTATTTTTAACGTTTTGTACTTATCTTGTTGATGCCTATATTTATACTGCTAGCTAGGTCTAGTGAACCGCCGAATAGGCAGCTGAAAAAGAGGCAACGGACAGAGCGATTGCAGAAGCGGAGTGAACCGCCGAATAGGCAGCTGATATTAGGACTGGAAGCCAGCAACGGTAATGATACACACCGCCGCAAGGCAGCAATAGTTCTAAACCCTCCAAGATTTCTTGGAGGGTTTTTTGTGGTGCTAGGTGAAGGCTATTTCTGAAGATGAGTTGGTTTGCTCTTAGTGCATCAGCCGGGGTAATAATGAATACCTACCTTCACGCCACACCGCCACACTCCATAGCGAGGAGTAGACGCCGAACCTGTTTGGCCTCGATATCAGTACCACAGAGCATGACAGGTGCCTGTCCTCCCAGCGCTTCGTTCGAACTAGACATCCAGTTGATCGTGGCCAGCTTGTCCTCGAATACCACCATCGCGAGGTGATTTACGGTCGCAACCCTATCAAGACGTTCTGATGTCACTGAGTTTAGATTTTTTCCTTCACGTCTGCGGCGGTGAACAGCCGAGACGGACACATTGAACAATGCCTTAACCTGCTTATCCTGTAGCTGAAAGGTCTCTTGCACTGTTAGCAATAACGTTGGTGAGAGGCCCTCCTGGATACTTTGTAAACGCTCAGACTCTTTACGCATCGCTTGGGCTGTGATGAACCGCCAGAACTCTGCTGTCCGTATTTCACGCTTATTATTCCCAGCTTTAAGAGGCGAGATTGGTGGTTCTGGCATAAGTTGCCTCATCAAGTAGTGGTTATGAAACTCCACAAGAAGCGGAGATGGATAACAGCACGGAGCGACTGTTTCTGGTTGAAGTGTAGTCTGTATCCCATAGTTGGTTGTGCTTGCGAACTATGTTTTTAGGTATCGGCACTGGATGGGTCTATGTCGAAGTATGAAGAGAATATAGACATGGTATGGTGGCCAGATCAGCCATATAACCAGCTTCTCTTGTGAGCTTTTCATAGCTGAATTCAACGTAAGTTGTAAGGTGTCCATTTTAGCGGAATGCTCAGCAGTTTTGATCATGTGCTGCGGCCAAGAGCTGTTTATAAGGATGTTTTTTTATGACGTTATTTTGCTACCAGAGCAAACGATCGTTTTACTTTATGTCATCTTAAAGTGGAAAAATTATGTCATTTTGCGGTGGAATTCCTGATGTAAGTGGCTGTTTTTTCGTTCTGGTTATGTCAGATTGAAGTGGAAACGACATTTCTGCTTTGGTTTTTCCCCGCCGTTCTATTTTTTCTTGTATTTGCCCTATTATTACCCTCTTACCAGCACCATTGGTTGTTGTGCCTTTGTTTGCGCATTCTCGTTAATTCAGGTATTCAGATACTTTTGCTCTGGATAACCCTATGAAACCTATACTGCGCTGGCTGTTTGGCCTGGTCGCGTTATTAGCGCTACTGCTTGCGGGGCCTGCCTGGCTATTGGCGAGCAATCAAGTAGACACTGATGGTCACTGGTCAACCCTTGATCGTTCTTCAGCGGGTTTAGCGCCTGACCCTGAGAGCGTGCAAGAGGCCGTTGTTCAGGTTTATGCCGCGCGTGCTTATAACTGGCGCGGAGCATTTGGTGTCCATATCTGGATTGCAACAAAAGCAGAAGGGGCGGCGGACTATCGGCTGCACCAGGTATTGAGCTGGCGTCGGCCAACCGTGGTTTCGTCAATCGATACCCCTGACCGGGCGTGGTTTGGTAATCCTCCAGAACTACTGGCAGACTACCGTGGTGAAGAAGCTGCACGCTTGATACCAATGATTGCCGAAGCCGTGGCGCGCTATCCCCAAGCCGACCTTTATCGGGTATGGCCTGGCCCTAACAGTAATAGCTTTATTGCCTGGGTCATAAGAGAGGTCGAAGGCTTAGACGTTGCATTGCCAACCACTGCGGTTGGTAAAGATTATTTGTTTAATGGTGTTGCTGCCACAGTGCCCAGCGGCTCTGGCTATCAGCTTTCACTTGGTGGGGTGATGGGCATTATGTTTGCGCTGGAAGAGGGATTGGAAATTAATCTGTTGGGGCTGAGCGCGGGCATTGATTTTATGCGTCCTGCTATCAAGCTGCCTGGTATCGGTCGTCTTGGCATGCCTACCAAGGTGGCAGGTAATGAATAGCTAGTTAATAGACGGCCAGTTAATAGGCAGATGCATGACGCGGCAGCGCACTCCATACGCCCCGGCCCTTGGTTCAGTTAACCTGCTAAGCGGCAGTACAGCTCAATAATCAAGCAAAACGAATCATCAAGCAAAAGGAGCACTCCAGTGACACATCAAACCTCGTTGGTGCTTCGTTTGCGTGCATGGCTGCAGTCGCTGCCTGATAACGCCGTGCCTACTACCTATCGAGACGCCGCGGCAGCCATGCAGTTAACGCCGCCTGGTACCATACGGCAGGTCACGGAAGCGCTGGAAATTATGATGCGCGAGGATATTGCCGCCGAACGCCCAATGATGGCAGCTCTAGTGATCAGTCGGCGGGGCGACCTGCCCGGGCCGGGGTTCTTTGAGTTGGCAGTGGCGCTTGGCCGCCTGCCGGAAGATCCTGCATCGCATCGCATGGCCTACCGCGAAGAGTTCGACCACGCCCTTGCCTCAAGACGTCTTTAAGTACCGTCTTAAAGGAGCGAGTACTTGAAAGCGAGTACTTGAAAACGCGTGTCTGAAAACGAGTTGTTGAAAGCGTTTTATTGCCCACCACGTTAATCTGATCTATTGAAGCCATGCGACTGTTAACCCAGCCGCTAATGACAACAGCATAGGCCCCGCCACCTGTATACCCAATTCTTTGCAGCCAATGGCACCAGCGATAGCCGATTTTACTAAGTTGTTGGTGGCTGCTGCGATGACAATGCCGATGACGGCTGTTTGCAGGGCTAGCGAGTCCTGAGACATCCGAGTTAGTGACAGGGTGATAGCATCTACATCGGCTATTCCGGAGGTGGCTGCCAGCACGTAAATGCCCAAATCACCTAGCCATGCCTGCAGGAACTCCCCCAACAGAAGGATAGCCACCAATAATAGGCCAAACAGCAGCGCGGGTTTTAAATCTAAAGGATTTTGGGTAAGTTCCGGTCGACCTACGTTTAGGCGCTTCGCGTATCGCTTCCAGATGAAAAAGGCAGGTATGTACAGTAACAGGGTCATCACCACAATAGGCCATACCAGCCTGGGTAATAGCGCAGGGTTAATCAAGGCACAGTAGATCAGAATGCGTGGGAACATAGTGCCGCAAGCAATGAGAATGCCACTAGCAAACTGTGGGCTTACGTCTGGCGAGAGCTTGGATTGCCTAGCATAGTGCAGTGTTAAAGCGGTAGAGGAGCTGAGTCCCGCAAACAGGCTGGTAAACAGAATGCCTTTGCTAGTACCTGCCAGCCGAATGGCGAAGTAGCCTACAAAGGAAACCGAGGCGATCAGTACAACCATCCACCAAATTTCTTGCGGGTTGAGAACGCCGCCAGGACCTAAGTCTTCATTCGGCAGCAAGGGCAGCATCACGACTGAGATAACCAGCAGCTTTAAAGCTGCATCTAACTCGTGTTCTTGCAGCTTATCGATTAGCCCATGTATCTCCTGCTTGTTATCTAACAGTAGTGCTGTTACTACCGCGGCAGCGGTGGCGATGGCTGGGTCTATGGCAACGGCAATAGCGCCATAGCAGAAGGTGAGCACGATGCCGATGGTGCCAGTGATACTGAAATTACGTATATGGGTGAGCCTTTCATTAAATGCCACCAGAGCCATAGCCACTACGCTAATGAGCAGGACTGGAAAGGCCCACTCGGTAACTTCTTTTGCCAGCAGGGCAGCCACGCCCCCTAGCAGGCCAATCAGGGCAAAGGTGCGAATACCGGCAATTCGTTCTCCGCTGGCTTGTTTCCTGGCATCCCATCCGCGCTCTAAACCAATAATAGCGCCCAATAGCAGGGCAATGGCTAGATGAAGGCTAGTTTGGTTGTCAATAATAAACTGACTGGTGACGTCATCCATGGAGTGCTCCGCTATCAAGATAGCCAGTCAACGAAAATAGTAATGCTGAACATTGTATGCCCTAACATGGACATTGATGGTAGTAAGGCGTGTGGGTATGCCCGCACGCGTAATGAGTAAGCGATAATGAATAACTATACTTAGAAAGTGTCAATAAACAGTACTAATAGAAAGTTTTATTATAAGGCTCTGTTATAAATTTATGTTGTAAAATGCTGATAAATAACTATTTTTGGCTATTTTTGCTGCTGTTCAGTAAAGCGCTTCATGATGGACAGCGTTGTATCGCTAACATGGTGTTCCATGCCTTCGGCATCAATGCGGGCCGTGCTGTCATCTACTCCCAAAGCTCGCAAAAAATGCAACACAACATCGTGGCGTGCCCGGGAAATTTCGGCCATTTTTTGCCCTTCCTCGGTAAGGAAAAGCGAGCGATAGGGCTTGCTTGTCACCAAGCCTAGCTCGTTCAGGCGGCGAATCATTTTAGAAACGGTGGCCTGGCTCACTGCCATTCGATTTGCGATATCTGCAGCGCGAGCTTCCCCACGGTGACGTAATAAATCGCCGATTAACTCGACATAGTCTTCAATTAACTCGGTTTCGTGAGCATTGCGTACGGTTTCATACTGCTGTGCATGCTGCTCCACGGGAGGAAGTGCATCTCCACTTTGCCCCTGCGCAGTGGAAGAGCTAGCAGGAGAGTCAGACGGCAAGTCAGTTGAAGAGTGCTGCTGTTGGTATTCACTCATTGGCAAAGTTTATCAAGGTTAGTGGAAACGTTAATTGGTGATGGTAGCGCATTTTTTCAGATAATTGTTAGCCAAGGCTAAACTGTTTGCACAAAGCTTTTTTATTAAGCTACAGTTGTACGTGTTGGGATCCTAGCACAGGAGAAGTAACTAATGACTAAGCAGCTTGGGAGCACGCAGTACGGTTGGGTAATGTTAAGCGCCTCAGTGATCTTTTCAGGCTCGATATCCTCTGCACAGGCGGAAGAACTGAATCAGGCACCTATTAACATAGCCGTGACATTTTCGGTGCTGGGTGATTTGGTTAAAGGCGTGGCGGGTGAAGACGCCAGCGTAACTGTGCTTACTCCTGTGAATGCTGAAGTACATGAATGGGAGCTAACACCCGATAACTTTGCTGCGTTGGAAGATGCCGACGTGGTGTTCTATAACGGCTACCAGCTAGAGCAGTGGATGCGCCAAGTGGAGGCTACGGTCACTGAAGATGTTCCCATCGTAGCGGTTGCTGAGGCATCGGAGTACCCCACTCAATCTATCGTTACAGGTGAGATGGAAGGCGATATCGACCCACACTTGTGGATGGATCCTCGTGCGGCTGGCGCCTACGTGCAGGCGATTGCCAACGTACTAGAAGATAGCTTGCCGCAAAAAGCGGATGCTATTCAGCAGCGTGCCGCTGAGTTGAAAAACCAACTCCATGAGCTACATGTTGAATTGCAGGAAGCGCTGGAAGTTATTCCTGAAGATCGTCGGGTTCTGCTTTCAAGCGAAGCGGCGTTTCTCTATTTTTCGGACGCTTACCATTTTGAACACGATGGTATCTGGGGAACCAACTCAGAAACGGAAGGCTCTCCTCGCCAGTTGATGCGGGTCATTGATATGATTAATGAACGCCAGCCCGCAGCGCTTTTTTGGGAAAGCACTATTTCAGATCGGCATGTAACCAGTATTGCGCGTGATACGGGCCTGCCCGTGGCTGGACCACTTTACGTTGATTCGTTAAGCGAGCCTGACGGTGAAGCTGCCGATTACTTTTCAATGCAACGCCATAACGTGGAATTACTGCGTCGTTACTTGGCAACTGAGTAAGTTTATATGACCACGTCCGTTTCAGGTGCAATCGCCGCGATTGAGGTGAAGGGGCTTTATGCAGCCTATCAACGGCAGCCCGTTTTAGAGAATATTCACTTGGCGTTTCCTGCTGGCCAATGGACAGCTATCGTTGGCCCTAACGGGGCGGGTAAGTCGACGTTATTTCATATTTTAACGGGTAGCATGAAGCCGCTTCGCGGGCATATAAAAGCGTTTGGCGAGGCGATTGAACATCATCGCAAGGCGGGCAGTATTGCGTATATGGCTCAGCGTGAAGCGATCGAGTGGGATTTTCCTATTTCGGTTCGGGACACCGTAATGAGCGCGCGTTATGGCCACATGCGCCGTGATCCTTTATGGAGGCAACTGTTACCTGCGCGCTGGCAGGCCGCCCGCCATCACCAAGCTGTTCAGAAAGCGTTAACCGATGTTGATAT
Organism: Vreelandella neptunia; assembly: GCF_000712975.1. Taxonomy (GTDB): domain Bacteria; phylum Pseudomonadota; class Gammaproteobacteria; order Pseudomonadales; family Halomonadaceae; genus Vreelandella; species Vreelandella qaidamensis. The sequence continues at coordinate 582,274 of NZ_JHQL01000003.1, forward strand.
GTTGGCACTGGCGGAACGACCGATTGGGGCCCTCTCTGGCGGCCAAAAGAAGCGGGTTTTGCTCGCTAGAGCACTAGCTCAAGAAGCTAATATTCTGTTGTTGGACGAACCTTTAGCGGGCGTTGATCCACCCAGTGAGCAGCTCATTCTAGATGTATTAAAACGCGAGCGAGAAGCAGGCAGGACAATCGTAATGGTTACCCACGATATGCCTGGGGCACGCCGTTATGTGGATCATGTTGTGCTCATCAACCGCTTTATTCGTGGCGAAGGATCGCCTGAAGAGATGCTAAGTGATACCAAGCTAGCCGAGCTAGCTGTCAGTTCCATCGAGCAGTCGGCAAACGATCGTACGCAGCGCGCTAAAGATTCTGCGCTAGCGCATAAGTAATGGGCACAATTGAGATGTTACAACTGTTAGATACGATAAGTAGCGCCGTGGTTAGTGGGTTAATTGCAGCGCTAATGGTGCCCGTTAACCTTCTGCCAGGCAGTATTTCCGATGCGTTTCAGTATGCCTTTATGCAGCGAGCATTGCTGACATCGATGATGGTGGGCGCTATCTGCGGCATGCTCTCCTGTTATGTGGTGCTGAAGCGTTGGTCGCTGCTGGGTGATGCGATTTCCCATGCGGTGCTGCCTGGTGTCGCCATCGCTTATTTGGTCGGGCTGCCTTTTTTTATCGGTGCTTTCGTCACCGGCGCGCTGACCTCGTTAGGGATAGGCGCAATTGAACGCCATACGCGAATCAAGTCAGATGCGGCCATGGGCATTATGTTTACCGGAGCCTTTGCGCTTGGCATTGTACTGATCAGTAAAATTGCCTCCAGTACCCATTTAATGCACATCTTGTTTGGCAATGTGCTGGGTGTTCAGCAGTCGGCATTATTACTTACCTTGGCTGCCAGCCTTGTTGCTTTATTAGTCGTTTGGCTCGCTTTCAGACCGTTAATGCTTTATGCATTTGATCCAACCCAGGCACAGGCGCTTGGTTTTAATACAGGTATCATCCATTACGGGCTGATCCTATTACTAACGCTGACTATTGTGGCTAGCTTGGAAACCGTTGGTATCATCCTGGTGGTGGCGATGCTGATTACCCCAGGAGCCACTGCCCATCTGTTAACCGATCGTTTTAAAACAATGCTGTTAATTTCTGTAGCAGTGGGCGTTGGCTCGGCTGTGGTTGGGCTCTGGCTTTCCTATGCACTAGATGTAGCTTCCGGTGGCACGATTGTCTTAGTCGCGACGGGTTGCTTTTTTCTAGCACTGTTGTTTTCACCTAGGCATGGTGTACTTATGCGCCTATGGCGACATCGCAAGATTGGTCATCTTAATGACTAGCCATCCAACCCAAGACCATTTTATGGTAATCCACGATACCTAATACTTCCTGGTTCGCATCTACAACGGGCGCTAGGGATAAACCAAATTGATCAAAAAGCCGTGCGCAGTAGCGAACGTTCATTTCCGGACGGACGCTAACAACAGGTTTGCTCATAATTTCATAGAGATTGATGCGTTCTGCCGGGCGGTTAGGCGCAAGTACTTTCTTGGCGATATCAGAAGGTAAAACAATGCCTAACTCGTCATGCTCAGTTCTCCTATTGATAATGATGACGCTAGCCCTGTGCTGGCGCATTAATGTAATGCCATCTGCAACCGTTAGGAATCCATCTGTTATTACATAGTCAGAGTGCATGACATCGCGGACAGTGCGCTCAGCCGTCGTTGGCTTGATGTTCGACATCTTAAACTCCTTAGCCCAGAGGCTGGTTTAGCGTTTCTGAAAGAGATTTAATTTGATGTTTGACACCTAGGGCATCTTCTACATCGAGCTGAAACGCAATGCCTGTACCAGAGGTTTCGTCGAACTCACCCACGTTAGCGATGGCTTGGAGAATATGTCGGCTGATATGTTCTTCTGCTAAAAAAAGCAACACGTCACGTTGGGCGGTAATTTCCATACCAAAAATGCCCCGTGCTTTTTTAAGACCTTCGCCCCGTGCGTTGTTGATTACCGTTGCGCCAGTAGCACCAGCATCGCGAGCAGCCTGAAGGATATCGTCGCTTAGTTCATCCTCAACTAACGCTACAATCAGTTTAAAGCGCATTCTTATCTCCTTTAATAGACGACGGAGCTTTGCTGTAAGAGAGGTTGTCTGTGGTTTGCTTGCGTTTATCTTTCCACTGAGCAATTTGTGCATATCCCATTACTGTAATAATGGGGAATAAACAAGCGAGCGCAATCATGCCAAAACCATCCATTAATGCACTGCGCCCAGGTATCGATGACGCCAGCCCCAAACCTAATGCAGCGATTATGGGTACCGTAATCGTCGAAGTAGTAACACCACCGGAGTCAAAGGCAAGAGGAATAATGGATTTTGGTGAGCGCAGGGTTTGAAGGATGACTAAACAGTACGCTGCAAAAACAAACCATTGGAGTGGCCAACCCATCACAATGCGCCATGCGCCAAGGGTAATACCAAAAGCCATGCCCAACGCCACTGCTAGCCGCAGCATAAATGGGTTTATAGTACCGCCTGAAATTTCGCCAGCTTTAATGGATACCGCAATCAGCGATGGTTCTGCAATAGTAGTGCTCGCACCAATCGCAAAAGCGAATATATAAACCCAATAATAGTCGCTCCAGTGCCGCTGAGCACCCTCTGCAACGGTGGGTAAAAAGTCATAATTGGTTAATTGGGTGGCCATTAATTCCCCCATAGGGAATAGCGCTTGTTCAAGCCCCACAAGAAACAGCGACAGCCCGACCCAAACCATGAAAAAGCCAATCAATACCTGAGATAAATGTTTAACGCGTTTGCGGATCACGATGAACTGAAAACCAAAAATAATAGCTGCAATGGGCAAAATATCGCGCAAGGTGTCCCAGAAAATAGTGATTAAGTTCATCATGAGCTCCCAGCGACTACATTAAGACCAAATATGCCGAACAGTAATACAAAAATGATGGGCATGACGGATGCAAATGCAATAAGCCCGAAGCCATCAAGCATTGGATTTCGTCCTTTTATAGTCGAGGCTAAGCCTACTCCTAGCGCCGTGACGAGCGGAACAGTAATAGTTGATGTGGTAACGCCGCCGGAATCATAGGCAATACCAATCAACTCACTAGGTGCCACAAGTGTTAGTAATAAGACAATGATATAGCCGCCAATAATCATCATATGTAGCGGCCAGCCTTTGAAAATTCTTAATACACCGACAACCACGGCGGTACCTACTGAAACGGCCACTACCATGCGTAGGGTAAAAGCAAAAGAAGTCTGAGCTTCGCTGGTATTCGCAATTAACCCACTTTCTGATACCACTTCACCTGCGCGAGCAGCAACAGCTATAAGCGCCGGTTCAGCGACGGTTGAGCCAAAGCCAAGGGCAAAGGCAAATAGCAGCAGCCAAGCAACAGATCCTTTTTGCACAAATGCACGTGCTAAATTTTCGCCTAGCGGGAAAAGCCCTAGCTCCAGCCCTTTAATAAATAATGTTAGCCCCATGACAACGAACACGAGTCCAAGCACTAAATCTAACAGAGCGAGTGAATCAGGTAGTGGTTGGCGTATGACGACAATTTGGAAAAAGCCCATGACCAGTACAACAGGTAATAGGTCTCTGAGGCTATCTTTAAGCTGATGTGCAAGCGACGTAACGATATTCATTGAGCGTTTATTTTCACCGGGGCGTTTACGTGATTATTATGCGCGGATTGGCATCTAGTGAACGTGCCTTTAAGCGGAAAGTATAAAGTAAAAAAGAGATATCAGCGTGATGCAGCTCAGGGTTTTGAACGTTTCAGCACAGTCGGCTGCCAAACAGTAGTAGTGAGCTATCCAGCGAATGCCAGCCCCACCAAGCGAGAGCAGTTCCACCCAGCAAGAGAGCTGTTATTACCACAAATACGGCCAATGTTGACAGTGGCTTCATGAGGCCACCTGGGGAGCCGTTGCGTTGCGTGCCAACGGTTTCTCGCTGATAAACCAGTGCAAACCAGCGGCGACCAGTGAAAGTACAATGGCAATTTTCCAGACAGTGTCATAATGGCCAGTGATATCATAGAGATAGCCGCCGAGCCAGACGCCCATAAAAGAGCCTAGCTGGTGAAATAAGAACACAATACCGCCCAGCATAGATAAATGGCGAACACCAAATACTGATGCCACAATGCCATTGGTTAAAGGAACAGTTGAAAGCCACAGTAGGCCCATGGCGATACCAAATATATAGGCGCTGGTAGCTGACAGCGGCAGCATAATAAACACAGCAATGACCACGCCACGAATCAGATATAACCAGCTGAGCAGGCGTGGCTTCGACCAAATTCCCCCCATCCACCCCGCTGTGTAGGTGCCCAGGATATTAAACAACCCCACTAAGGCTAACACTGTGGTACCCACTTGAATGGCCAGCCCATTATCAAATAGGTACCCAGGCAGATGAACCGCGATAAAGACTACTTGAAAGCCGCACACGAAAAAACCTAGGCACAACAGCCAAAAGCCTTTTTGCCCCGCCGCTTCGTTGAGCGCATCGCGTAGGCTTAAGTCGCCCAGCGCGTTAGGGCTTGGGCGGTCTTTGAGCATTGCCCCCAGGGGAACCATCAGCGCGGCAATAACCCCCATGGCCAGTAATGCCGCTGACCAGCCAAGCCATTCAATTAGTCCTAATGTACCGGGTAGCATCGCAAACTGACCAAAAGAGCCAGCAGCACTCACAATACCCATCGCCATGCTACGTTTTTCAGGCGCTACCGCACGACCGACTGCTCCCAAAATCACTGAAAATGTTGTTCCAGAAAGGCCCAGCCCAATCAGTAACCCAGCGCTTAACGTCATGCCAAGCGCGCTGGTGGAAAGGCTCATAAAGCACAGTCCAGCGACATACAAAACGGCCCCAACCACAATAATTTTGGCCGCTCCAAAACGGTCGGCCAGTGCGCCGGTGAATGGTTGCGACAGGCCCCATACAAGGTTCTGAAGCGCGAGCGCAAAGGCAAATACACCCCGACCCCAGCCGAAGTCGCTGCTCATCGGTTCAAGGAAAAGCCCAAAGCCATGGCGAAGCCCCATGGCCGTGGAAATAACCAAGCTTGCCAGCAGTATCAGAAGTAAGGCGTTTTGTCGTGCGATAGCCATATAAGGTCTCGTTATTGTTCAGGCTAATAAATGCTTAACTCATTACTTAACTATCGCATGTGGTGCGTTTTTTTAGAAGCTGCCAAACAGCGTGCCTAGAGTGATGACGCTAACGAGTGCGGCAATAGGCAGCAAAATCGTTACCATTGCCAAATTACCGTAAGACTGGCGGTGGGTTAAGCCGCAAATAGCCAAAAGTGTAATCACTGCGCCAGAGTGAGGCAGCGTATCCATACCGCCCGCGGCGAGTGTTGCTACCCGGTGCATGAGCTCTGGACTAATTCCCGCTTGCTCCGCCATCGCGAGGTATTCGCTGCCAAGTGTTTGCAACGCAATGGAAAGGCCGCCTGATGAAGAGCCCGTAATCCCAGCGAGCACACTCATAGCCATGGCTTCGGATATTAACGGATTTCCTGGGGAAACATTCAGCACGTCATCGCGAATAATGGCGAAGCCTGCCAGAGTTGCAATAACCGCTCCATACCCAACTTCAGAAGCAGTATTGAAAATTGGCAGAAGCGAGCCTAAGCACCCCTGGTTAACCGTGGCTTTCAAATCCTGCCAGTAACGCCAGCGAGTAATAATCAACCAAGCAGAAGCGCTGAGCAGGGCAATTAATACAGCCCAGAGCCCGGTTTGCCTGCTGGGCGTCACGTTCTCGAAGTTGTCGCTGATAAAGCTAAGGTCCATCGCTGGAAAGATGCCGTAAGTAAACAGGGCGTTAAGACCAATCACCATGACCAGTGGAATCAATGCAATAGCCAGTGGCATGGTAGGTGCTGAGTTAGTCGCGGTGTCAGCTGTAGTTGTGTCAGTTGTGTCAGTTGTGTCAGTTGTGTCAGTTGTATCCGTTGTATCCGTTGTGTCAGTTGCTTCCCGCTCTGTATGGGTGCCATAGCCTTCGCCACACGCTGCCGCTTTTTTAACGCGTGATTGCAGATAGAGAATGCCCAAACCTAGCATAATCAGCCCCGCAATCACCCCTAATCCCGGCGCTGCGAAGCTGTTGGTACCAAAGTAAGGGATAGGAATGGCATTTTGGATAGAAGGTGTGCCGGGTAAGGCAGTCATAGTAAACGTGAATGATCCCAGCGCAATAGAGGCGGGTATTAAGCGCTTTGGCACATTCGCTTGGCGAAATAACTCACGGCTGATGGGATAAATCGCGAAGGCAACGACAAAGAGAGATACGCCGCCATAGGTCAGCACTGCACAGGCAATAACGACGGTCAGTACCACGTGATGGGTGCCGAGCCGATTAACAATGCCATTTGAGATTGACTGCGCTGCTCCCGAGTCAGCCATTAATTGGCCAAACAGCGCTCCTAATAGAAATAACGGAAAGAACTGAATGACGTAATTTCCCAGTGCCTTCATGAATGTATCGGTATAGACCGGTAGTAGAAATGCCACATCGCCGGATAACAGCACTGCAAGAGAGGCCATAAGTGGCGCTAACAGCAGTACAGAGATGCCGCGGTAGGCGAAAAACATCAGTAGCAGTAAAGAAATAATAATCGCTAGCATGCCCATACAGGCTCCCAAGATATGGTTACAAATGATGTGGTTAGCCACAGGGTTAAACGACAAGACACGCAGTTAGAAAACGTCACTGAGAAACGCAGCTAAAAAAGACGTATCGTTAAATTAGCAGTGTCGGTAATAAGTTGAGGGCGGCATACTAGGTAGTATGTTGCACAGCAGCAAGGGTGCTTTTACTAAAGTCGTAGGCCTGTGTCACAAAGGCTCCACGTTTATTAGTGACTCTTCTCGTTAAGACCTGAAAGCAAGCGTTATTCAATAAAGCCTTTTACGACATTAACGATGGCTTGATTTTCTTATTATCAACTTCTTAGGAGGCCAACGGTGTCAAATCCTTTTTCCATGCAAGGCAAGGTCGGTATTGTCGCGGGTGTTGCCAATCAAGACAGTATTGCGTTCGGCTGTGCCCAGGCGCTGCATCATGCTGGTGCTGAATGCCTAGTCACTTACGCTTCTCCCCGTGCTGAAAAGTTCGTGACACCACTGGCAGTTGATATGGGGGAGCCGGAATTAATACTGTGTGATGTGCAGCATGATGATCAGCTTGAGGCCCTGTTTGAACGGGCCAGAGAGCGCTGGGGCCGACTAGATTTTGTTGTTCACTCGATTGCCTATGCGCCCCTTGACGACTTGCATGGACGGGTAGTGGACTGCTCAAAAGAGGGGTTTTTACTCGCTATGGATATTTCCTGCCACTCCTTTATTCGCATGGCTAAGCATGCCGAACCGTTGATGAAAGAGGGAGGGAGCCTGTTCAACATGACCTACTACGGGGCCGAAAAGGTGGTTGATAACTACAACTTAATGGGCCCCGTAAAAGCCGCGCTTGAATCTGCCACGCGCTATATGGCCGCTGAGCTTGGCCCCCAGGGCATCCGTGTGCATGCAGTATCGCCAGGTGCTATTCGTACACGGGCAGCGTCTGGGCTTAAAGCGTTTGATGAACTAGCTCATGATGGCGAAATGCGCTCGCCACTACGCCGGCTTGCTAGCGTGCAAGATGTTGGCAATGCAGTGGTTTATTTAGCCTCTGACGCTGGCGCTTCACTGACGGGGTTGACTCACTACGTTGATGCAGGCCATCACCTTCGTTTTTAACATATGGTGGGCTAAGCAAACGGCCTAGCTTAAGGAAGCGTTCAAAAGGAGTAACTCGATGTCGGTCAATGACGTAAATGATCTAATTGAAAACCGCACTTATGACGAAATAAGCGTTGGTGATGAAGCCCATTTGGAAAAACGCCTGACCATGGAGGACATCAAGTTATTTGCTGTGATGTCAGGGGATGTTAATCCGTCACATGTCGATAGCGACTTCGCCAAAAGCAGCCGTTTTCAGGAAGTGATTGCCCACGGTATGTGGGGTGGGGCGTTGATCTCTACCGTATTGGGTACCCAGCTGCCTGGGCCGGGTACGGTCTATCTTGGCCAGACGCTGAAGTTTAAGGCGCCAGTAAGGCTCGGCGATGTACTACGGGTATCCGTGCGGGCTACTGAAAAAGACGACCAGCGTCACCGAATTACCTTCGCCTGCCGCTGTGAAAATCAACGAGGCGATACGGTCATCGAAGGAGAAGCTAGTGTCTTAGCGCCGGTTAAAAAAATTAGTCGTCCTCGCGCGCTGCTGCCAAAAGTACGCTTAACCGAGCGTGGCAGGCTACATGAAATCTTAACGGCTGCTGATCGTCCAGAACCGATGCCCACCGCAGTCGTTCACCCAGTGGATCAAAGCGCCATTTGCGGAGCGGTTGAGTCAGCGGCACAAGGGTTAATCATTCCCGTACTGGTTGGGCCCAAAGGGAAAATACAGCTTGCGGCTGAAAAAGCTCAGGTTGATATCAGCGCCTTTGAGCTGGTGGATGTACCCCATAGCCACGCCGCAGCCGAGCAGGCAGTAGCATTAGCCCGCCAGGGGCGCGTAGGTGCGTTGATGAAAGGCGCACTGCACACTGATGAGCTTTTACGTGAAGTACTTAAGCGTGACACGGGGTTGCGCACCGAACGGTGTCTGAGTCATGTGATGGCCTTTGATGTACCAACTTACCCAAGACCGCTGTTAATCACCGATGCGGCGATCAATATTTATCCTAAGTTGGCGGAAAAGCGCGATATTGTTCAAAACGCCATTGAGTTGGCTCATGCGCTGGGTAATGACAATCCTCTTGTGGCGATTCTTTCTGCTGTCGAGACCGTTAATCCTAAAATCACCTCCACGATTGATGCGGCGGCACTGTGTAAGATGGCAGAGCGTGGTCAGATAACCGGTGGCACCTTAGATGGTCCGCTAGCGTTTGATAATGCCGTTTCAGAAGCAGCGGCAAGAACTAAAGGTATCGTTTCGCCAGTCGCTGGGCGTGCCGATATTCTCTTAGCGCCAGATCTTGAAGCAGCCAATATGTTAATGAAGCAGCTTACCCACTTAGCGGACGCAACGGGCGCAGGCGTTGTTGTCGGTGCTAGAGTGCCGATTATGCTAACAAGCCGTGCAGACGACGCGTTGACGCGTATGGCGTCCAGTGCGTTAGCGTTACTGCTGGCTGATCATCAGCGTCGTTGTGGCATGCTTGGTAGGACTTCAGGAGCTTAATAATGCAAGAAATATTGGTGCTAAATAGCGGCTCTTCTAGCGTTAAGTTTGCCCTTTATCATGTTGGAACTGCTTATTATGCGATGGATGAAGACGCTACTGGCACACCCAAAGAAGCGTTGACGCTTAGCTACAGTGGTCATTTTTCGGGTTTGGCTACGTCTCAGTGCCGTGTGTCGTTGGTACATAAAAAGGTCGGACAACAACCGCATCACTATGAGCTGCAAGCGCTGCAGGCGATGGGACTAACGCCAGCAACGAATCATGAAGAAGCCATTACAAAACTTATGGTGTGGCTTGACCAACGTGACGATAAAGGCACGCTGATTGCTATAGGGCATCGCGTTGTTCATGGTGGCCAAACCTACCACGAAGCGGTTAGGTTAAGCGCTAATGATTTGGCTGAGTTGGAGAAGTTTTCAAGCCTAGCGCCGTTGCATCAGCCCCATGGTCTTGCCCCTATTAAGCTATTAATGGAACAAGTACCCGATGTGCCACAGATCGCATGTTTCGATACTGCGTTTCATGCTCGCCAACCTTGGGTGGCTCGGCAATTTGCGCTGCCGCGTGAGCTTACCGCCAAGGGGCTAATTCGCTACGGCTTCCATGGCCTTTCCTATGATTATATTCAGCGCACTTTGCCGAATGTTTTGCCTAAAAATGCACCGCGTTCGCGTGTGATCGTTGCGCACTTGGGTAATGGTGCCAGTCTTTGCGCTATCCGTGATGGCGTCAGTATCGCTTCAACTATGGGCTTTACCGCACTTGATGGTCTGCCGATGGGCACACGTTCCGGGACGTTGGATCCTGGGTTGGTGCTGCACTTAATTGGTCAGGAAAAAATGAGTGTCGAGGAAGTGTCGTCACTCTTATATAAGCAATCAGGCCTGTTGGGTGTTTCAGGTATCAGTAGTGATATGCGCGAGTTACTTGCAAGTGATGCTCCCGAGGCTGCAGAAGCTGTTGAGCTTTATTGCTATCGAGCCGCGCGGGAAATTGCCAGCTTAGCCGGGGCGCTTGGTGGGCTTGACCAATTAGTGTTTACGGCGGGGATTGGCGAACGTGCCGCCGCTGTGCGTGCGCGTATTGTGGCGCAGTGTGAGTGGCTTGACATGCAGCTTGATGAACAGGCGAATCATCATAATGCTATTTGTATTTCTGCAGCGGACAGTGGCGTCGGTGTTTGGGTGATACCAACGGATGAGGAGCGCGTGATTGCCATTGATTGCCTAACGCTTCTTAACAAAGCAGATTAACCAGCTAGTCCCCTGGTGTCAGAAGCGACACGTGCGACGTTAGACATTGTGATTGTTGCTATTTCTATAGTGATTACCGCTACCGAGAAACCACTGATCTGATAGAATCCCCAGCTTTTGTAAGCTCACTCACTTATCTTACTGGGAATTTTCATGAACGCGGTAATTCTTGCTGTGCTAGTCATGGTGGCACTTTCGCTTGCTCGGGTATCCGTGGTATTTGCGCTTGTTGTTGGTGCGTTAGTAGGGGGATTAGTTGGCGGTTTATCACTGGATGAAACGCTTAGTGCTTTCAATGATGGTGTTGGTGGAGGCGCGCAAGTCGCCCTTGCTTATGCCACCCTTGGAGCCTTTGCGGTGGCTATTTCCCGTTCGGGGCTTCCCGATATGCTGGCAAATCGGCTAATTACGATGCTGGGGAAAGAAGCCACCGCAGCACATCAAGCGCGAGTAAAAGTGTTTTTGCTTGTTGCTGTGCTCTTGGTGGCTATTTCATCGCAAAATGCCATTCCTGTGCATATTGCGTTTATCCCCGTACTGATACCACCGCTATTAGTGGTGATGAATCGCCTTCAGCTTGATCGGCGCGCCGTGGCTTGTGCGCTCACCTTTGGTTTAACTGCCCCCTATATGCTACTACCAGTAGGATTCGGCGCGATCTTTCTAAATGATATTCTGCTGGCGAATTTAAATAGCGCTGGCGAGTCGCTAGGCTTGGAAATTACCCGGGGCATGGTGCCCATGGCAATGGCTATTCCGGTAGGTGGCATGGCGATTGGCTTACTCGTAGCACTTTTTTTTAGCTACCGTGGACAGCGCGAATACACCAGTAAAGACCTTGTGGCGACGAATGCCCACCAAGGCCACACGCCTGCAAAGCCTCATACATTTGGGCTTGTGATGTCGGGTGTGGCGATTGTAGCCGCACTAGGGCTGCAGCTTTATACCGGTTCTATGATTGTGGGTGGGCTAGTGGGGATTGGCTTGCTGTCGCTGGGCGGTATTTTTAAGTGGCGTGAAGCGGATGATCTCTTTACCAGCGGTATGCGCATGATGGCGTTGATCGGCTTTATTATGATTTCAGCAGCTGGTTTTGCAGAAGTCATGAAGGCGACAGGGGCCATTGACTCGCTAGTGGCAGGTGCGTTTGAACTGTTTGGTGATAATCGCGGTTTGGCGGCGCTCGTGATGCTGCTAGTGGGCTTGTTTATTACCCTAGGAATTGGCTCATCGTTTTCGACCATTCCTATTATCGCGGCGATTTTTGTTCCATTAGCGGTACAGTTTGGCTTCTCGCCGATGGCAACGGTAGTGCTAGTAGGTACTGCAGCCGCACTGGGCGACGCTGGCTCGCCAGCGTCTGATTCTACGCTGGGGCCCACGTCTGGGTTAAATGTGGACGGCCAGCATGATCATATGTGGGACAGCGTGGTGCCTACCTTTTTGCATTACAACGTACCGCTAATTGCATTTGGGTGGCTGGCAGCAATGTCGCTATAGGCGCTTTTTCACAGTTTTCTTACAGACCAACAGAAGGGCAGCTATGAGCTGCCCTTCTTTACGTTAAAACTGTAACTACTGCTTAGGTAAATGCGTTTCAAAAGCGCTGAGCAGGCCACGAAGTAAGGAGAGTTCCTTACGGCTGGGCTGTGCGCGAGCAAACAGCGCCTGAAGCTGCTCTTCCGTGCGAGCATGAGGCTGAGTTAGAAAGCCACTTTGCTGCATTAAACGTCCAAGGTGGTCTTGAAAGTGTAAAAACTGCTCGCGGCTAGGTGGCGTAGCTTCAATTGGGCGTTGATAAATGAAGGCGCTATCGTCGCGCCTACGCCAAGCGCGGTGCACTTCATAGGCTAAAATTTGTACCGCCTGGGAGAGATTTAAAATACCGTATTCAGGGTTGGCTGGGATACTTACCTGGTGTGTGCAGCAGCGTATCTCATCGTTAGTGAGGCCTGAACGCTCGCGTCCGAACACCAGCGCAACCGGCGCTTGTGTGGCGTTCTCAATCACTTGCTGCGCCATGTCATCGGGTTCATCAAAATGCGGGAGCGGCAGGCTGCGGAGCCTTGCACTCGCCCCCACCACTTGTACGCAATCACTAACTGCCTCTTCAAGGCTGCTTACACAACGGGCATGTTCAAGCACATCCGTTGCACCTGCGGCCATGCGAGTTGCTTCGTCATCAGGAAACGCCCGGGGATTAACCAAGATGAGCTCAGATAAGCCCATGGTTTTCATCGCGCGAGCGGTAGCGCCAATGTTGCCTGGGTGGAAGGTTTGCACTAGTACGATGCGAATATTGGAGAGCACGGTAATGAAGACCTACAAGCTGCCGGATAAAGGCGCTGATGGTAGCATGCTTTTAACTATCGTCAGAGGCAGGAAGGTGGGGCGTCTTTAAATAAAAGAACCCCGCACATGGCGGGGTTCTTAGCGACGTTAAACGTCAGAGCGATAGGCTCAGGGGTGGATCACATCATTCCACCCATACCACCCATTCCGCCCATGCCACCCATGTCTGGAGCGGCGTCTTTCTCTTCAGGGTCGTCAGCGATCATGCACTCTGTGGTGATCATCAGACCAGCAACGGAACCAGCGGACTGCAGAGCAGTACGGGTTACTTTAGCCGGGTCGAGAACGCCCATTTCGAACAGGTCGCCGTACTCGCCAGTTTGTGCGTTGTAGCCGAAGTTGCCTTCGCCATCTTTTACGCGGTTGATAACAACAGCGGCTTCTTCGCCGGCGTTGGTAACAATCTGGCGCAGCGGAGACTGCATAGCGCGCAGCGCCATGTTGATGCCATGGTTCTGGTCTTCGTTGTCGCCAGTCAGGCCTTGTACTTTAGCCATGACGCGAACCAGTGCAGTACCACCACCAGGTACAACGCCTTCTTCTACTGCAGCGCGAGTTGAGTGCAGAGCATCTTCAACGCGAGCTTTCTTCTCTTTCATTTCTACTTCGGTAGCCGCACCGACGCGGATTACCGCAACGCCGCCTGCCAGTTTGGCAACGCGCTCTTGCAGCTTCTCTTTGTCGTAATCAGAAGAGGTCTCTTCAATTTGCGCACGAATCTGATTAACACGAGCTTCGATGTCGTTTTCTACACCCGCGCCATCGATGATGGTGGTGTTTTCTTTAGACATCGTCATGCGCTTAGCGGTACCCAGGTGATCTAGGTTCGCTTGTTCAAGCGTTAGGCCGACTTCTTCAGAAATCACAGTACCGTTGGTCAGGATAGCGATATCCTGCAGCATTGCTTTACGACGGTCGCCGAAGCCAGGTGCCTTAGCAGCAGCCACTTTGACGATGCCGCGCATGTTGTTTACAACCAAGGTTGCCAGCGCTTCGCCTTCGATGTCTTCAGCGATAATCGCGAGCGGTTTGCCTTGCTTAGCAACAGCTTCCAGCACCGGTAGTAGTTCACGGATGTTGGAGATTTTCTTGTCGACGAGCAGGATGTAGGGGTCTTCCAGCTCAACGGCCATGGTGTCTTGATTGGTGACAAAGTAGGGCGATAGGTAGCCGCGATCAAACTGCATACCTTCTACTACTTCTAGCTCATCTTCAAAGCCACGGCCTTCATCGACGGTGATAACGCCTTCTTTACCAACTTTTTCCATTGCTTCAGCAATGATTTCGCCGATGCGCTTGTCGCCGTTAGCAGAGATGGTGCCTACCTGAGCAATCGACTTGGTGTCGGTGCATGGAACAGACATTGCCTGAATCTCTTTAACAGCCGCGCTCACCGCTTGATCGATGCCACGCTTAAGATCCATCGGGTTCATGCCCGCAGTCACGCCTTTTAGGCCTTCCGCAACAATCGCTTGAGCCAGAACGGTAGCCGTCGTGGTGCCATCGCCGGCAGCGTCAGAGGTCTTGGAAGCAACTTCCTTAACCATCTGAGCACCCATGTTTTCGAACTTGTCTTTTAGTTCGATCTCTTTAGCAACAGAAACACCATCTTTAGTGACGGTCGGTGCGCCAAAGGACTTGTCCAGTACCACATTCCGACCTTTCGGGCCGAGAGTAACTTTTACTGCGTTAGCCAGAACGTCTACACCACGCGCCATGCGTTTGCGGGCATCATCGGAAAACTTAACTTGCTTAGCTGCCATGTTCGTTATTTCCTAAACAGTGAAATTTAAAAGGAAAAGTGAGTGGTCGAGGCGCTGATTAGCCTTCGACAACCGCCAAAATATCGGCTTCGCTCATGATCAGAACTTCTTCGCCATTGATTTTTTGCTTCTCAACGCCGAAACCGTCTTTGAAAATCACTGTGTCGCCAACTTTTACGTCCAGCGGGCGAACGTCGCCGTTATCTAGAATACGGCCATTACCAGCTGCCAGGATTTCGCCACGGGTGGGTTTTTCCTGGGCATTGCCCGGTAGCACGATGCCGCCAGCGGTTTTCTGCTCTTCTTCCACGCGACGAACAACGACGCGATCGTGCAAAGGACGGATATTCATGCTCACGTTCTCCTGAGTATCGTCTGAGCCCATTAGGGCGGTTAGCTAAATGAGATTTTCGTGGGCAGCAGCCCGCGAAAAGTGAAGGTTAAACACCTTCATGTTAATGGCGAATGCTAAAGCCTTCGCCGAATTTGTATGCTGACTCAAAAGTGGGGGCTGGCGAGAACCTTTCAAGGGGTAAGTGATAAAAAAATGTGGTTTTGTGACATTCTTCTTGAATGAGGCTTCAGCGCCGTCTTGCGGTTTCATCTCGACTAATGAATTCACCTTCAATCGGCCCTTGTTGATCGTTTGATCGTGATGTATTGCCCTGCTCATAGCTTGCCTGCTGCTGGCTACCGGTGCTTTTTAAGCCTAGCCAGGTGAGCACCTTGAACATTAGTTGTCGAGCGTTAGGTAGCAGGCAGGCAATGCCTAGCGCGTCGGACAAAAAACCAGGTGCTAATAACAGAGCGCCGCCAAAAATTAGTGCCGCTCCGGTAAATAGTTCTTGAGAAGGAATTTCGCCTACCTGCATACGTTGTCGCGCGCGCGCCAAGGTGGAAACGCCCTCTTTGCGAATTAGGTGCAGCCCAATAAAACCAGTGCCTAGCACCAGTAGCAGGGTGGTTAATAAACCGATTTGGCTACCAATTGAAAACAACAGTACAAAATCAACTAACGTAAACAACGATATAAAAAGAAGAAGGGGCATGACAAACTCCATGACAGGCGTAATCGGTGAATATGGTGACAGAAATTGAAAAAACAAGCAGCTTGCCAGTGGGTGGATGCTGTCTTAGCTACTCTCTTAGCTATTCTAAAACTCGATATTTTGCGCTGAAACTTCTATGCTGCAATGCACAATAGAGGCGTTGACGTATCACGATGCTAATTATTATGCATTGGTGCATTTACGAAGTGTTGATCTAAGGAGAATCACATGAACCTGACGAATAAAGTAATTGCCATTACGGGTGGTGCTCGCGGTCTAGGCTTTGCTATAGCGCAGCGTTTAGGTAAGCAGGGCGCACGACTGGCACTTTTGGATATGAGTGCCGAAGCATTGGATGACGCTGTATCAGTGTTGGAATCCCACGATATCCAAGCAAAAGCATTTGTAACGAATGTGGCTGATGAGCAATCTGTACAGCAGGCATTTGCTGACATTGCATCGCGCATGGGTCCGGTTGGCGGTTGTGTCAATAATGCTGGTATCACTGACGACGGTCTCTTGATTAAAGCGAAGGAAGGTGTGGTTGAAAAACGTATGTCGTTAGCATCATGGCAAAAAGTGCTTGATGTGAATTTAACAGGCGTTTTTCTATGTGGACGCGAAGCCGCAACGCAGATGGTAGAAGCTGGGCATCAAGGCGTTATTGTTAATATTTCGAGTATTTCTCGCGCTGGTAATATAGGCCAAAGCAATTATGCAGCCGCCAAAGCGGGTGTGCATGCGTTAACAGTGACTTGGGGTAAGGAACTTGCCCGTTACGGGATTCGTACAGGAACCGTAGCGCCAGGGTTTATTGAAACCGAAATGACCGCTGCCATGCGCCCAGATATGCTAGAAAGAATCGCCTCTAGTGTTCCACTTAAGCAGTTGGGTCATCCCGATAACATCGCACAAAGCGTCGCTTTCATTTTTGAAAACGATTACTTTACCGCGCGAATTATTGAGTGTGATGGTGGGTTGCGGCTTTAATCGGTTAACAGACGGGGCGCTGGTAGCCGTGCCAGTGCCTTGTAGTACGTTTCAATTGATGCAGTCTTAGTAAAGAGTGTTCGCAACTAGAAGTGAAAATAATCCCGCTGTATTTCGCGTTGGAAATACATTTCCACGCGTAGTGTCATTGCCCATCGTGGGTCATAGCTGACCTCGCGTTGAAAATGTAGTTCTGGGATGACATCTGCAAATAGTATCCCTTTATGGATATCTCTGCGGTAGCGAGTTTGCAAATAGTAGTTTGTCATTCGAGGATTAGATAGGCTTTCACCAATGGCAATAGCCGAATAACGCAGCGCGCTACGGCTATTTAAGCGTTGGTTTAACTGCACTATCTCACTGTACTCAAGCGTGTCTTCCTCTTCACGCCATTGCACATTGGTGATAAATCTCAGGTGGCGATTGGTAGACAGCGGACGTCCAATATCCCACTCAGTACGTGCTGAATACCCGGAGTTGTTAAACCAAGATAGTCGATTGAATGATTCGAGCTGCCAGGGGCTATCCTTAAAATCCCACAGACGTTCGCTGGTAAAGCGTACATAGGGATCAAGTGGAAGGCGTAGACGAACGCCTGCGCCAAAGCGATTGCTCCAGTTCTCGCGTTTGTCTCTACTTTCTAACCAATCAAGACCAAAGGTTGATGTTCGGCGATCGCGCTGGTCGTTGTAGAGTCGCCCAGAGCCTTGTTCGGCTAGCGTACCCTGCGATTCTTCTGGATCGCTCTCGATAATTAGGCGAAGGCGATCTTCTGTAGTGGGAAGGTCAATGCGATAACGCACGCTAATATCGCCACTTGTGCCTTCACCTTCCATCCAGTCAATCTCTTGGCCAAGACGAAGGTAAGATCTGTTATCGGCAGAAGAGGATTGTTCGCCGCCAAAAAAAGAGTCAATATTTCGTGAGGTATTATCTACCCAGTTGCCGATGCGTGCTCGAAATGGCTCAACGTGTGTTTCAGCCCATTCAGGTAAGTCGCTGTCGCTATCTTCTTCAGTTTCATAGGTGCCAGTCTCATAGCTCTCAGTTTCATAGCTCTCAGTTTCATAGCTCTGATCCGCGTTGCTATTGGCAGCATAGACGTCTGGAGACAGTGCACAAAGTATGCCTAGACAAACGACCGCGAGCACTGGTTTCATCGAAGAGTTCCTAGAAAAATATTGCCCGAAGATGGCATGTTATTTTGCTTTGTACATTTCAATATCTTTAGCCCATTGTAAGACGCGCTTGCGTTCTTGGCGGCTGGTCATGCGTTTTGTGTCGACCTGCAGCGGGTTGAGTTGGTGCAGTGAGTCGGCAGAAAGGTCTAATTTAAAGTGCCGCGATGCGCCAATCGGCATATCTTCAGAGCCATAGATAGCAATAACACGTATTTCAAGCTGAGGTTTTTGCTGTCTTAATGACTGTTCATCAATATTATAATGGCTGATGAGCTGCTCGACGATTGTGCCAAAGGATTGTATATGGAGATAATCGCCTGATGCTAGGGGACCTTGGTGTGTGCGGTAACGCTCGCTTTCATCGTCAGCGCTTTGTTGCTGATACTCGACTACATCAAGTTCATAGCAGTGCTCATCTGTGTGCAGTACAGCGACTAAATGTTGAATATAAATAGCTTCACTACTCATATTGCTTATTAAGCACAATGCGTCTTTACCTACGCCCTTGCCACGGTTGACAATAATCCTAGGGCGGCGCTGGCGGACATAGCCGTTATAAAGCAGTTGGGCATAAAACACCCATACGAACAGAGTGCAAATGCTGGCGATGGCAGATATTGCTTGGGCGTTATCGTTAAGCCATTCCATAGGTTGAGATCCTTCTCAAATCAAAGTGGTATGGATAACTGCTAACGTAGCGCAAAAATG
The DNA here is from genome assembly GCF_000712975.1 of Vreelandella neptunia. Lineage (GTDB taxonomy): Bacteria > Pseudomonadota > Gammaproteobacteria > Pseudomonadales > Halomonadaceae > Vreelandella > Vreelandella qaidamensis. The sequence goes on from NZ_JHQL01000003.1 coordinate 600,858, forward strand.
AGTTGAGGTCAGCTAGTCGGGTTATGCAGAGTCTTAAAACAAAAAAATTCGGTTAGCTCAAGGCTACCGAATTTTCTTGGAAGTAAGCACCTTGAGTAAGGTAAATACTTTTTAATTGGTGCGGATGGGGAGACTCGAACTCCCACACCTTACGGCACTAGAACCTAAATCTAGCGTGTCTACCAATTCCACCACATCCGCTGAAGACGAGGCGTATATTAACAGCATCCTTGTAAATGTCAACGCTGTGTTATGAAAAATATAAAATTGGCGTGTGAGGGGGGTAGATGATTTTTACGCGGCTAGCGCATTACGCCAGTACTTGGGCCAAGAATGGGTTGCCAGGTTATTGCGCGTTTTGTCTTTCTCCTGAGAGTCGGGCCAGTTGGTGCCAGGAGTGTTTTATGCAGTTGCCATGGAATGATAGTGGCTGCTTTCGCTGTAAAGAGCCCTTGGATGCTGGAGGCGTGGCGTCCGTTCAAGCTGTTTGCGGTCACTGCCGAGAGCAACCGCCAGCATTTACCGCCGCGACGGTGGAGCTGTTATTTGAAGGGCCTATACGAGCGTTAGTTCATGACTTTAAATTCAATGCGTCACCGCGTGCGGGTATGTTGTTAGTAGAGCTGATGATGGCGAATGTACCTAACGAGTTAGGTAGCGCTCTTTTGCCTGTCCCTATGCACACTGTTCGAGCCCGAAAGCGTGGTTTTAATCAGTCTTATTGGTTGGCTACGCAGCTAGGAAGGCAGGTCGAATTTCCCGTTATAAAAGCGGAATGCCTCAAGCAACAGCCTTCTCAGCGTACATTAAATAGGAACGAGCGCATGCACAATTTAATGGGCGCTTTTCGTATTAATGGTCCACTTCCCAAACATCTCACAATTATTGACGATGTTGTGACCACCGGAGCAACTGGCCATGCGCTCGCAAGAGAAGCACTCCGTGCCGGTGCTCAGCGGGTCGATATTTGGGCGGTTGCGCGAACACCGCTGATACATAATTGATAGAATGCAGGCTTTATTGGATAGGAGCGGTTTATGCCACACCCGTTTAGCACGCTTTCTCCCGATTTAGTGATGTCTGCTGCGGAATCGGTAGGCATTTGGCCAGCTGGTGAGCCGTTTGCACTGAACAGCTATGAAAATCGCGTATTGATGTTTCGCGACGAGGACGGTGAGCGTTGGGTCGTGAAATTTTATCGTCCTGGTCGTTGGGCGGATAGCGTTATTCAGGAAGAGCATGATTTTCTTCAAGAGTTGGCTAATGCCGACGTGCCTGTTATTGCGCCCTGGCGAGATCAGTGTGGTGAATCACTCCATACCTATCAGCAGTTTCGCTTCACGCTTTATCCTCAGTGTAGTGGCCAAGCGCCTGAATTAGACAATCCCGCGCATCTTTTTGCACTCGGTAACGTAATAGGGCGGCTGCATGCGGTATCCGCTCGACAGGCATTTCACCACAGGCCAACACTTGATTGGCAAAGCGATATTAATGATGCAGAAGCTCGTGTTATCAAAAGCGAAAGACTAAGCAAGCATCAGCAGCGTGCTTATAGAAATGTCGTTCAAAAAATTCTTGGCCAGTTAGATAACTATCCCCTTGCCCACAACCGGCTGATTCGAACGCATGGCGATTGTCATTTAGGCAATGTGCTAGGAAGAGACGAGGCATTCACCTTAGTAGATTTTGATGATTGTCTTATGGCACCTGCAATACAAGATATTTGGATGCTGCTCCCCGAGGGTGACCCCTCTAGTTGGCGAGCACAGTTAAGTGAAATTGTTGAAGGATATGAGGAAGAACGGGCCTTTCCGCATGACCAGCTTTCATTAATTGAGCCACTAAGGGCTTATCGCCTTATCCGTTATACCGCATGGCTGGTTTCTCGCTGGGAAGACCCTGCCTTTCCGCGTGCTTTTCCATGGCTGGCAGAGCGCGGTTATTGGGACCAGCACATCCGCCAGCTTGAGCAGCAACTATTACAGCTTGAGAGACCTATTTGGCTAGCATGACAATGGTTAAAGTCATGCAGCCATTGCCTGCTAGTGAAGTGAGGGACTATTCAGGTTGGTTAACAGAGCGTGGGTTTTCAGCGCTCTCATCGGGGTCAGGCTGATCCGATGGGATGGGGTTGGCGACGCCCTCTCCATCCGCTTGTCGCCGAGCCGCGTTAATCTCTGCTGAAGGATTATCTTGCGCGTTTATGTCGATATCTTTGTCTAGCGTAACTACAAACGATTGACCTGGCGATAAGGTGCACGAAGCATCGTCGCAGGCAAGCCCATACTGACCATCTTGCGCATATGCACTTGCACTAAATGACCCTGTGAAAATAGCGCTTTCAGCGTCGTTTGTCTCAATACAGGTTGCGTCTTGTGTCGTGATACGAATTCGTCCATTGGAAAGCTGAGCATTGGCGACGAGCACACAATATTCAGGCAACTCATGGGAAGCACCCTCAGCTTGGGTAGGGTGAAGTAAGATCTCTTCATGGCGCGTTTGGCTGTCGGTAAAAGTAAATTCTTCGGTGACTTCAACGCCGACACTCGCCCCACTGGGTAGGGTTAATGTTTGCTCGGCGGCCAGAGTAGGCGTGGCCAATGCAGTTCCGAGTAGGGCGGTTAAGAAAAATGATGCAGGTTTGAATGACATAAGAAACTCTCAGATGAGCACTACGAATTAAGCTGACTAGTTAGATGAATGATAGCACAGCTTAAATAGTCTCAAAGGGGGGAGCGCGGCACTCTGCCACAGCAGAGTTAGGTGCGTTAAAATAGTGATCTACCGTGTTTTTTATTGTGCAAAAGTTGTTTCAAGTATATTTTTTGTACATTATTGATGCACAGTTCAAGCTATTGAAAGTATCTATATTTTCGCTGGCGATAAAACGCTCTTGTATTTCATGCGTTTATCTAATTGCTGGTACGTACAGTTTTGATGAGGCTACAAATGACCGACGACATTGCTCAGCACTACCGCCATATTATTTCAGCAATTGGCGAAAACCCTGATCGCGAGGGGCTGCGCGACACGCCTAAAAGAGCTGCAAAAGCTATGCAGTTCTTGAATGCTGGTTATCAGCAATCGCTTGAAGAAATTGTCAATGGGGCGGTATTTGAGTCACAAACAGATGAAATGGTACTGGTAAAAGACATTGAGATGTACTCGATGTGTGAGCACCACCTGCTGCCATTTATTGGTAAATGTCATATTGCCTATCTTCCCAGCGGTAAAGTATTAGGTTTGTCAAAATTTGCCCGTATTGTTGATATGTACGCTAGGCGTATGCAAATTCAAGAAAATTTGACCCGTGAGATTGCTGAGGCAGTGCAGCAAGTGACCCAGTCAAGAGGTGTCGCAGTGGTGATTGAAGCACGCCATCTTTGCATGATGATGCGCGGTGTGGAAAAGCAAAATTCAAGTATGACGTCTTCTGTGATGTTGGGTGGTTTCCGCACTAACCAGGCGACAAGGCAGGAGTTTTTAACGCTTATCAGCTGAGGCGTTGGCAGAAAACCTTTGGCAGATTTCATCGCAAAGATTTGGTTAATTACGCGGTTTCGTCTTAGCATGAACAGGTCAATGAGCCCGTGAGGCCAAATTTTGGTCAGGAGTCTGTCATGGAAGCGCTGAAAGAAACACAGCTATATTGCCCGTTTGCCTATATTGATGGCAGTTGGGTTGCCGCCGACAGCGGCGAGCAAATTAATGTCTTAAACCCAGCTACGGGCGAGCCTGTTGGCGACATGCCCCGGCTGGGCAAGGCTGAAACTGAGCGTGCTATTGATGCAGCGGATGCTGCCTTACCCGCTTGGCGTGCTTTGACCGCTCAGGAACGAGCTGATCTGTTGCTGAAGTGGCATGATCTCATGCTGGAACATAAACATGATCTTGCTTTGCTTATGACCTATGAGCAAGGCAAGCCGGTAAAAGAGGCCGAAGGCGAAATTGTTTATGCCGCAAGCTTCTTGCGTTGGTTTGCAGAAGAGGCGCGTCGTGTCTACGGCGAGACGATTCCTGCCGCTAAAGCTAACCAGCGCATCGTGGTAACAAAGCAGCCAGTTGGGGTTGTGGGGGCTATTACTCCTTGGAATTTCCCAGCTGCCATGATTACCCGTAAAGCGGGTGCTGCGTTAGCAGCAGGTTGTACGATTGTTGTTAAGCCTGCTAGCCAAACGCCTTTTTCTGCCACTGCGCTTGCTATGTTGGCAGAAAGAGCAGGTATACCCCGTGGCGTATTCAATGTAGTCCCCGGCAGTGCGGCGGATATCGCTAAGGCGCTTACCCAATCTCCCAAAGTGCGCAAAATCACCTTTACAGGATCGACGGAAGTTGGGCGTAAGCTTATGGCCCAAGCGGCTGAGCATGTCCAAAAAATCTCTCTTGAGTTAGGGGGTAATGCGCCTTTCATCGTTTTTGAAGATGCAGACCTTGATGCCGCTGTTGAGGGTGCCATGGCGGCTAAGTTTCGTAATGCGGGCCAGACATGTGTCTGTACTAATCGGTTTTTGGTGCAGTCCAGTGTTATCAATGCTTTCTGTGAGAAGTTGGCAGTTGCTATGAATAGTGAGTTGTATGTGGGCAATGGCACCGAGCCCAACATCAACATTGGGCCGCTTATCGACAGTGACGCGGTCAAAAAGGTGAGTGAGCACGTGCAAGATGCAGTCGATAAAGGGGCTGAGCTGCTATTAGGTGGTCATCCGCACCCGTTGGGTGGAAACTTTTTTACGCCCACATTGATCAGTTTTGCAACGGATAAAATGAAAGTTGCTCAGGAAGAAACGTTTGGGCCATTAGCAGCGGTCTTTCCCTTCGATGATGAGGAAACGGCCATTGAGATGGCTAATGACACCGAGTATGGCTTAGCCTCTTATTTCTATTCGCGAGATCTGGGTCGCGTCTGGCGTGTTGCTGATGCACTTGAGTACGGCATGGTAGGAGTTAATACCGGTCTTATTTCTAATGCAGCTGCCCCCTTTGGTGGCGTAAAAGCATCTGGCCTTGGGCGAGAAGGTGGGCATCAAGGCTTGGAAGAGTACCTTGAGACAAAATATCTATGCATTGATCTCGGTTAAGCGCAGGCACAATTACTACTAATAAATAGCATTACTAATAAATAGCGCTATCAGCAAGCAGGCCCCCACCGGAAAACCAGTGGGGGCCTGCTTTTATGGCCAGATGATTAATGGCGGAAGTGGCGCATGCCCGTAAATACCATAGCAATGCCTGCTTCGTTAGCAGCATCAATCACTTCCTGGTCACGCATTGAACCGCCTGGCTGAATTACCGCGGTAATGCCTGCGGCTGCAGCGGCATCAATGCCATCACGGAAGGGGAAGAAGGCATCCGATGCCATTACTGAGCCAGGCACGGAAAGGCCCTCATCGGCTGCTTTAATACCTGCAATTTTGGCCGAGTAAACTCGACTCATTTGACCAGCGCCAACGCCAATGGTTTGCCCTTCTTTGGCATATACAATGGCGTTCGATTTAACAAATTTAGCGACTCTCCAAGCAAAGCCTAGATCACGTAGTTCTTGTTCTGACGGTGAGCGGTCGCTAACCACGGTCAGTTCTTCCCGCGTTACCATGCCCTGGTCACGCTCTTGTACTAACAGCCCACCGTTAACCCGTTTAAAGTCAAACGCTGGTTGTGCTTCGCCAGGCCAGTGGGCGCTGACATCAAGCAGGCGAACATTCTGTTTTTCTGCAATGATGGCAGCTGCCTCATCACTTACACCCGGGGCAATAATAACTTCTACAAACTGGCGGTCGATAATGGCACGGGCTGTTTCAGTATCCAGCGTTACGTTAAATGCAATAATGCCGCCAAAAGCACTCGTCGGATCGGTAGCAAAGGCTTTTTCATATGCCTCAAGCGCAGTAGTGCCAATGGCTACCCCGCAAGGATTGGCATGTTTCACGATCACACAAGCCGTTTCATCAAACGCTTTAACGCATTCAAATGCTGCGTCTGTATCAGCCACATTATTAAAAGAAAGTGGCTTGCCTTGTAGGGTTTTGGCTGTAGCAACACTTGGCTCGTTGGCCATTGGGTCTACGTAAAATGCTGCTTGCTGATGCGGGTTTTCACCGTATCGCATGTCCTGCTTTTTAGCTAATTGCAGGTTAAAGGTGCGGGCGAACGTTGAGTCTTCGCTGGTGACTTTGCGACCAAGATAATTGGCAATAGCACCATCATAACCAGCGGTGTGTTCAAACGCTTTTACTGCCAAATCAAAGCGTGTCGCAGCGCTTACTTGACCGTCTTGCGCTGCCAGCTCTCCTAATACTCGGGCATAGTCTTCAGCATTTACCACAATAGTGGTGTAGGCGTGATTTTTTGCGCATGCCCGCACCATGGTCGGTCCGCCGATATCAATATTTTCAATGGCGTCTTCTAGGGTGCAGTCCGGGTTGGCAACGGTGGCGGCGAAGGGATAAAGATTAACCACCACCATGTCGATAGGGGTAATGTCGTTCTCGGCCATTACGGCATCATCCTGGCCGCGGCGCGCTAGAATACCGCCATGGATCTTCGGGTGCAGTGTTTTCACACGACCATCCATGATTTCGGGAAACCCGGTGTGCTCAGAAACTTCTTTAACAGGAATGGCATTTTCTTGAAGTAAACGGAAGGTGCCGCCAGTCGAGAGGAGTTCCACGCCGTGCTGGCTCAAACCGCGGGCGAATTCAACAATGCCAGTTTTATCGGATACGCTCAAAAGGGCGCGACGGACGGGGGTAGCAGTGCTATCAGCCATTAGAGTGCTCGTGTGCAGAGTCAAGGAGTTAACGTCGAAAATTACAAACAATAACGCCCCTTATGGGGCGTCACCTTCAATCAAGCCATATAGCTTAAGTTTTTTGCGCAATGTGCCACGATTTAAGCCTAATACATCCGCGGCACGGGTTTGGTTGCCCTCGGTGTGCTCCATTACACAGCTAAGTAACGGTGCTTCCACTTCGGCCATCACCATCGTGTAGAGATCGGTTGCCTGGCTGCCATCGAGATGCTCGAAGTAACGGCGTATTGCTGTCTCAACTGCTTCCCTTAATGGTTGCGGCGGGGCACTCGCGGCGGGGTCTGCGAGTGTCCCGGAAAGGCGGTGAGAGAGCTCGTTCGAAAGCAGGTCGCGTTCAGTCATGCAGCATGGCTTCCTTTGGCTAGCAGACGCCCTGCAGCGTCTTGCGTCATGGCATCATTAATCCAATCGAATTGTGATTCTGGTGTAGCAAGCGCATTAAATTGCTGCTTTAACAGATAATGTTGTTTTTCATTGAAGCGCGGATCTTCAGCTAAATACCACCCTAGATGTTTGCGTGCTATTCGCACCCCCATAGTCTCGCCATAAAAAGCGTGTAGAGCCCTTAAATGCGCTTCGAGAACCTGGCGCCGCTCACTAAGAGTAGGCGGTGCTAACAATTCCCCATGGGTAAGATAGTGTGTGATTTGCTGAAATATCCACGGATTACCTTGCGCTCCACGACCAATCATTACTGCATCGGCGCCTGTATATGACAATACCTCTTTGGCTTTTTGTGGGCTGGTAATATCCCCATTAGCGACCACCGGGATTGTCAAACGCGATTTAATGTCAGCAATAGTGTCGTACTCAGCCCATCCAGTATAGCGCTGCTCTCGATGACGTCCATGTACTGCCAAGGCCTGAATGCCTGCTGATTCTGCAAGTTTAGCAATGCGTAAACCGTTGTTAGCGTCAGCAGACCAGCCAGTGCGAATTTTTAAAGTAACGGGTATATCAACGGCTTTTACAACAGCATCAAGAATCTCAGCGACTAGTGCTTCATCACGCATTAGGGCAGAGCCAGCGGCCTTATTGCAGACCTTTTTTGCCGGACAGCCCATGTTGATATCAATCACTTGAGCGCCAAGTTCTGCATTCAGGCGCGCAGCATTCGCCAGCATCTCAGCATCGCCCCCGGCAATTTGCACAACCCGTGGGTCGGGTTCACCTTCATGATCCATGCGCAGCTTGGATTTTCGGGTGTGCCAAAGAGAAGGATCGGCGGTGACCATTTCACCAACCACCCAGCCAGCCCCCAAGCGTCGACAAAGTTGGCGAAATGGGCGGTCAGTAACGCCTGCCATCGGCGCCAAAATAACGTGGTTAGGTAACTGGTAAGGCCCAACCTTGGGTGGCTGAAAGTTTTGTGTGGTCATTATGCTGCGCTGTAGTACCGATAAACGTCGCCGAGTAGGCGTTTAGAGGGGGCGTATGATACGCCTACTCGGCGATGGGGTGAAGGCCGAAGGCTAGATTAAACGGGCCGGTAGCCTGATAGACGGACCCATCCTTCACGAATTGTGGGTTCTTCCATTATCAGACCCTGTGCCTCGTAGGCCTGTAACACCTCATCTGCCTGGTTCGCTAAAATGCCAGATAGTGCTATCTGCCCGCCCGACGCTACATGACCTGCAATCATTGAGGCCAGTTCAACCAGTGGGCCTGCTAAAATATTGGCCGTGACGATCGGATATAGGCCGTTGGCTAACTGCTCGGGATAGTAGAGTGACAATTGCGCTTCGTTAATGTCATTCCGTGCGGCATTATCACGGCTTGCTTGTAATGCCTGGGGGTCGATATCAGTACCATCCGCGTGAGTTGCCCCTAGCTTTAAAGCGGCAATAGCCAGGATGCCTGAGCCACACCCAACATCCAGGACGTGTTTATTTTCTAATCCACCGTTAACTGCCAAGCTATCTAGCCATTCCAAACAAAGCGCTGTCGTTGGGTGGGTGCCGGTGCCAAATGCCAGACCAGGGTCGAGTATCAGATTAACGGCATTTGCCTCTGGTGGTTCGTGCCAGCTAGGCACAATCCATAGTCGTTGTCCCATCCGTAGCGGTGTAAAATCATCCATCCACTCCCTTTCCCAATCTCGATCAGCTAATAGTTCATACTCAATCACTGGGCAGGGTTCGTCGGGCATTCGCTCAGACCAGGCTGCTCGAATACGTTCAAGCATGGCGTCGATTCCATCTAAGTCGTCATAGAGCCCTGTCAGAATAGTGTCCTGCCAAAGCGGTGTAGTACCCCGCTCAGGTTCGAAAACAGGATCATCGTGGGCATCTTGAAGGCCAATGGCTGTCGCACCTTCCTCTAACAGTAAATCTTCTAGCAGTTCGGCTTGTTCTGGAGCAACATGGGCTTTGAGTTGGAGCCAGGGCATCAGCAATCTCCACGGCGTAAGTGCATTCACGCAAAGGTAAAACAATAACGGGGTGGCTATGGCCACCCCGTTGAGTATTATCAGCTATCTATTCAGCGCTTTTACAGCTATTAATTTCTGATATTAGCTACTGAGTTTCTTTTCAAGATAGTGGATATTGACACCGCCTTGGCGGAAATAACTGTCCCTCACCAAGTCTTTTTGCAGATCAATGTTGGTTTTGATCCCCTCGACTAGAAGCTCATCTAGGGCATTGCGCATGCGCGTCAGCGCAATCTCTCGGTCTGCCCCCCAGGTAATCAGCTTGCCGATAAGTGAGTCGTAATGTGGCGGTACGGTGTAGCCAGTGTATAGGTGAGAATCCATACGCACTCCAAGACCACCTGGTGCATGGAACAGTGTGACTTTGCCCGGAGAAGGCATGAACGTACGTGCGTCTTCTGCGTTGATCCTGCACTCAAAGGCATGGCCGCTAATTTTTACGTCTTCCTGACGAATAGATAGCGGTAAGCCGGAGGCGATGCGCAGCTGCTCTTTGACAATATCAACACCGGTTACCATCTCGGTAACCGGGTGTTCTACCTGTACACGTGTGTTCATCTCTATAAAGAAGAAGTCGCCGTCTTCATAAAGAAATTCAAAAGTGCCCGCGCCACGATAGTTAATTTCGAGACACGCTTGGCGACAGGCTTCTAATACCTTCGCACGCGCTTCTGGGTCAATACCAGGGGCAGGCGCTTCTTCCAATACCTTTTGGTGACGACGCTGCAACGAGCAGTCACGATCATAAAGATGGATAGCATTGCCTTGGCCATCAGCGAGTACCTGGACTTCTACATGGCGGGGTTTTTCAAGGAATTTTTCCATGTAAACCGTGCCGTCGCCAAACGCTGAATGCGCCTCTGTCCGAGTAACCGTAATGGCTGAAAGCAGATGACCTTCCGTGTGCACTACCCGCATGCCGCGGCCACCACCACCGGCAGCGGCTTTGATAATAACCGGATAACCAATGCGGCGTGCAGTGGCTAGGTTAGTGGCATCATCATCTCCTAACGGACCATCCGAACCAGGCACGGTAGGAACGCCAGCTATCTTCATTGCTTCAATGGCGCTAACTTTATCCCCCATTAAGCGAATGGTTTCCGCACGTGGGCCAATAAAGGTAAAGCCAGAGCGCTCCACCTGTTCTGCAAAATTAGCGTTTTCTGAAAGAAAACCATAGCCAGGATGAATAGCGCTAGAATCCGTCACTTCGGCAGCGCTGATTAAGGCCGGAATGTTTAAGTACGACTGAGCTGAGGAGGCCGGGCCAATACATACCGCCTCGTCGGCTAAGCGAACATGCATTAACTCACGGTCAGCTTTGGAGTGAACCGCAACGGTTTTAATCCCTAGCTCTTTGCAGGCCCGAAGAATGCGAAGGGCAATCTCGCCGCGGTTTGCGATAAGTACCTTGTCCAGCATGGGAGTATCCACCCGTGTTGATTTGAAAGATTAAGCGATGACGATCATAGGCTGATCGAACTCTACCGGCTCGCCGTCTTCCACTAGGATGGCCTCAACCACGCCGTCGCGATCGGCTTCAATTTGGTTCATCATTTTCATTGCTTCAACGATACATACCGTATCGCCTTGCTTAACTGTATCGCCCACTTCCACAAACGATTTCGCGCCCGGAGCTGGACTACGGTAGAACGTACCTACCATCGGTGAGTTAACGGCTTCACCTTGGTAGCTTACACCTTGTGGCTCTGCGTTAGCTGCAGGAGCAGTCGCCGGAGCAGGTGCCTGTTGCATAGGAGGCATATTATACTGAGGCATGGCTTGTGGCTGCCATGTTGCACCATTAGGGTGGCGGCTGATCCGGACAGATTCTTCACCTTCCTGAATTTCAATCTCACTAATATTTGATTCTTCGAGAAGCTCAATCAATTTTTTGACTTTACGAATATCCATACCTGTCGCCCCAAATGTGATGAAAGTTAATCGCAATGCTGTAAGGCGTGTGTTGCCAACAAGCATTGGCCGCTGCTCTAGCGCAGTAAACCTTGATTGAAAATGCAGAGAACGCTGCACGATGTTGAACGTTACCCGGTGCTAAGTCCTAAAAAATGAGGATTTTAGCTAATATGGCTGCGAAGTTTGCCGAAAAAGTACGGGCATGTCTAGTCGCGGCTAATAGATGCTTGTTCATCGCTGTTTAAACAACCGTTTGACGAAGATCGCGACACAAGGCTGCTATAGGCATCTGGTCAGCCTTGCTGCCAGCGCCGTAACGTTTGCAGATGTTGCGTCAACCCTGCAGCTGTAATTTCACCTTGAATACGTGCATCACGGACTTCTTCACCTTGGCTAAAAAAAAGTAAGCTTGGAGGCCCAAATAAGTTGAACCGGTTGAGCAGTTCCCGACTTTGAGCATCTGTATTCGTAACATCGACCTCAATTAGGTGAAAATCGTTCAGTGCGGCGACTACGTTTGGATCAGGAAAGACATCACGTTCCATCAATTTACAAGAGATGCACCAATCAGCCGTGAAGTTGACAAAGACAGGTTGTTGGGCGTTCGCGGCTTCAGAGAGTGCCGTTTCTAGCGCACTCAGTTCATCAACTTTCTGAAAAGCGAGTGTTGCCTGCGACGCTCCACTGACCGTTGAGGAACTTGATACCGACAAGGGGCGCAGTGGGTTGCTGCCGCCCTGGGCAGCGCCAATGACAAGAGCAACGCCCCATGCCAGTAACATCAATCCTAACGTTTGTCGTGCTTTAGGCCAGCCTTGGGGTTGATTCATATTTAAAGCCCCCAGCACCAGCGCGCTGCCTATCGCCAGCCCAGCCCAGAGTAATAGTGCTAGCGATGGTGGAACTAGACGCTCAATCATCCAAATGGCAACGCCCAATAGCAGTAATCCGAAAGCAATTTTGACCCCGTTCATCCAAGCGCCGGAGCGGGGTAGCAACGTTGCTCCAAAGGTGCCAACCAATAGTAGTGGTACCCCCATGCCTAAACCTAACGCAAATAAAACTGCGCCCCCCATAGCGGCGTCTCCCGTTGAGGAAATAAATACCAAGGCACCTGCAAGCGGAGCTGTTACACAAGGGGAAACTACTAATACTGATAGTGCACCTGCGATGGCTAAGCCTGCAGGGCCACTTTGCTGGGCACGTGCTTGCCAGCCATCAACTTTAGACGCTAGGCGTGGTGAAACCCGTAAATCAAACGCCCCAAACATAGCTAAGGCAAATAAGCTGAAGAGAACAGCAAAGGTAATCAGCACCGGTGCTGATTGCAGATGAGCCTGAATATTTAAGCCTGCGCCAAACAGACCCATTAAAACACCGACTAGCGCATAGGTTGACGCCATGCCCAAAACATAGCTAGCCGAGAGTACAAACGCACGAGGCTTGGTTGGTTTTTGCCCAACCACAATAGACGATAAAATGGGGATCATCGGTAGCACGCAGGGTGTAAACGTTAGCCCCAAACCAGCGATAAAAAATAACCCTAATGCGAGAGGCAGGCTGGTATCGCTAAGTAACGCGCTAAAGCGGCTGTCTTCGCTTTGCGGCGCTGAAAATTCAGGGCTGTCATTTACCTCGGCGGCTTGTTTAGATGGTTGCGAATTGTTGCTTTGTTGCTCCGTGGATAAAGCTTGGTCTTCAGCCGACCAGTCTGCAAAGGCGTTAGGGGGTGACGACTCTGATGCTTCAAGCAAAATGGTTTCTGGGGGATAACAAAGCCCTGCATCAGCGCAACCCTGGAACGTCAATTCAATATCAATTGGGCCACTGTAGGAGGGTGAAAATGGAGTTTCAAAGACTAGTTTGTCACGAAAAATATAGACATCACCCATAAATTCATCATTGGTAAACGTCCCTTCAGGAAGCCGGGGATTATTCAGCGTCACGGCTTCCGTTTTGCTGCTAACGCTAAATTGGTGGCGGTACAAATAATAGTCGTCAGCAATATCGATACCAATATAAACGGCGTTGCCATCATGCCAAGCAGCGGGCTGGAATGCTTCCAAAACCGGCAAAAATTCGCTTTGATTACTGGAAGAAGAAAACCATTGGGCATGGGCTAGCAGGGGGAGCCAGCAGAGTAAAAGTAACAGGCTTAAACGCTTAAAAGACAACACGAAGTATCCTTACGCAGACGTATCGGGGAAATGTTGAAATAGCATATCCTACCTGAAGATAGCAGCGTAGATGCTGCGGTGACGTGACGCGCTTGTTCATGCTGCGTTAATGTTAAAACGTAACTTTTAGAATTTTAACGGCTAATAATAGAAAAGGCTGCCCGTAGGCAGCCTTTGATAGTGACTGGGGATGATAGTGACTGGGGATTGGCTTCATGGCCTAACCCAGTCGGTTACGCTTTTTGGTAAGCTGCGACTGATTTTTCAATTGCTTTGCGTGCTGCTTCAACACCTTCCCAAGATTCTACTTTTACCCATTTGCCTTTTTCGAGATCTTTATAGTTCTCGAAAAAGTGAGCGATCTGCTGACGCAGCAGTTCAGGAAGGTCTGTCACTTCTTGAACGTCATCGTACAGAGTGCTCAATTTGGGGTGAGGGACACAGACCAATTTTGCGTCTTCGCCTGCTTCGTCGGTCATGTTCAAAATGCCAACAGGGCGAGCACGGATAATGCTACCAGGAGCTACCGGGTGCGGGGTGACAACCAGCGCGTCCAATGGGTCACCATCATCGGCCAGGGTGTGGGGGATGAAGCCGTAGTTAGCCGGATAGAACATGGGGGTCGCCATGAAGCGGTCAACTAGAAGAGCGCCCATGTCTTTGTCGATTTCATACTTAATCGGCGCGTGATTAGCGGGAATTTCGATCGCCACGTAAATGTCGTTGGGCAGATCCTTTCCAGCGGGGATGTTATCGAAGTTCATCGTCTATTCCTTGGCTTGGCTTATGTGCTTATGTAGTGCGATCACTAAGCAGTTGATGCATAGCAGTTGATGCATTGCATTAATGCGAAGAATTATACGAAGTTGGCTAGTGGATTACCAATGCGACATAGGTGTGTGCCACTAACAATGGTTGTTAATTTCAAAATACCCCTCGTTTTTCACCTTCGCGACGTTTGGCGGGCATCGTTTCTATTGTTCAGCGTGTATCATAACCGCTGTGTGGTTCCCATGAAGAGCCTAAAGCCTAGGAGGATGAGTTGGCGCACGCCCAGTTACTAATCAGTTATGGTCAAGCCTTTGTGGCCCCTAATCGGCGTTTGCACCGTAGTTCTATGTCGGTACGGCTGCCTGATGCGCCTCTATTGAAAGTAAAAGGGGGCTGTGCGGTTATTAGTGACTCGATTTCCCGTAACACCATGGCCAAGCAGGCGGGTGATTTAAGCGTACGGGGTTTTTTGGCTGATTATTACTCTACGCCTGATCACTGGGATACGAAAACGTCGGCTACCCGAGTGCTTAGGGCTCTTAACAGCTGGTGCTATAGCCAAAGCCAGCATGTTAAAGAAGGAAGTTTCGTTTCTTCGCTATCAGCAATGGTATTTCGTGAGCGTGAAGCGCATCTTTTTCATATGGGGGACACATTAGTATTCCGCTTGCGGGGGGCTGAATTTGAACAGCTTACCCGCGACCATATTACTGATGTTGGCGGCTATCGTTATCCATCTCGCGCTTTAGGAATGGATGGTAGTGTGGATATCGACTATACCCACCTACCACTTAAACAGGGCGATTTTTTCGTTTTCACTACCCAGGGTGTGCGTGGCACTTTGATGCCATCGGATTACGTGCGTCTTATTCGTCAAAATGCCAGTGATCTAGATACTGCCTGTGAATGTTTGGCAAGCGAAGCAAAGCAGCGCGCGCAAGACAGGGGATATGGTGGCGATCAGTTTTGCTTCCAACTGCTGCGTATTGATGAGCTACCGGAAGAGTCAGAAGACCACCCAGGGCTTATCTATGGTGATCTGCCTATACCCCCAGAGCTGTCACCAGGAGAGCGGTTTGATGGGCTTGAAATACTGGCCGTACTATCGCGAAACGCGCAATCTAGAGTTTATCGCGTCCGTGATGTCTATTCAGAACGTGAAATGGTGATGAAAGCTCCAAGCCCTGAGCTATCACTTCGTAATGCTTATCTAGAGCACTTTCTACTCCAGCAGTGGGTAGTCGAGCGGGTAAACTCACCCTTTGTCGTCAAGGTGATGGAGTCGTCGCGACCACGACGTTACTTATATTACTTAATGCAGCACATTGAAGGTGAAACGTTAAGGCAGTGGGCAGAAAGGCATCCGCAAGCTAGCTTGGTTCAGCGTTTAGAGATTGCCAATCAACTAGGTAAAGCAGTTAAAGCATTACACAACAGGGATATTATTCATCAACAGATCACCCCTGATAACGTATTAATTGATACCCATGGCAAACTGGTATTAGCTGATTTCAGCGCCTGTCATATGCGCGAGGTAGATGGGCACCGTCACTCTGGCGAGTTACTTCGTCAAATTGGCTTTAATGAGCACACCGCTCCTGAATACGCACTGGGTGATAGCGTTGGGCGACGTAGTGACCAGTACTCACTGGCATCAACGGTCTACTGGTTATTGACGGGGGCGTTGCCCTATACGTTAACCCCTAATCGGCTGCGCAGCCACACCGACCTCGAAGAGCTCAGCTACCGCAGTGCCCGCACGACGAATCCAGAGATATCGCCTGAACTTGACGATGCACTGCGGCGTGCGTTGGATCCCCAGCGTGCGTTGCGCTATAGAAGATTGTCTGAATTTCTACACGCATTAAAAGTGCCCCTAGGACGAGCGCCTAGCCGCGAGGAGCCGCGACAAGAATCAAGGCGTTTTTGGCAGGGCGTGGCAGGTATTCTTCTTCTGCTTCTGGTGCTTTCCTGGCTACTGCGGTAAATAAAGGTTGTTCAATTACTAAACGACAGCCATTAAAAACGCGGCGATGAATAATTTCATCGCCGCGTTTTTACAACACGCTAAACGCTTATAGCGTGAAGGTAGGCAGCTTTCGTTCCACTTTTGCAAGCTTCAGTTTAGCTACTTTGGGTAGGCCATTTTCGAACGGTGGGAAATCTTCACCCTGAATAAGCGGAGAGAGGTAGTCTCGGCAAGCAGGCGTAATTGCAAAGCCGTTTTCGCTGATAAAATCCCGCGGCATGAACTTTTCTTGGTTAGCCACTTGTGACAGCGGGGCCGAGATCACATCCCACTGATAGGGAGACTGTGAAATACGGCGTATGGCGGGCATCATGGCATTTTTGCCAGCAAGCGCTAAGGTGACTGCCTCGCGGCCTACGGCATAGGCTTGCTCAACGTCGGTTTTAGACGCTAGGTGCCGCGCCGCACGCTGCAAATAATCGGCCACTGCCCAGTGGTACTTATAACCAAGGTCTTGCTTCACCATGCCCGCAAGCGTTGGTGCCACGCCACCTAGTTGGCGGTGGCCAAAGGCATCGGTATTGCCCGCATCAGCAAGGAAGGTGCCATCTTCATAGCGCGCACCTTCAGAAACAACGATGACACAATAACCATACTTCTGGACGCACTCTTCAACGCGGGCCATGACCGCTTTCCGATCAAAAGAGACCTCAGGGAAGATAATCAAGTGTGGTGGCTCGCCTTCACTTTCTCCCGCTAAACCGCCCGCCGCTGCAATCCAGCCAGCATGACGACCCATCACTTCAAGGACGAATACCTTAGTAGATGTGGCACACATGGACGCAATATCTAGCGAAGCTTCAAGTGTAGAGGTAGCAATATATTTGGCAACGCTACCAAACCCGGGGCTGTTATCGGTAATAGGCAGGTCATTATCAACAGTTTTCGGTACATGGATTGCTGTTAACGGGTAGCCTAGCTTTTCTGAAAGTTGGGACACTTTAAGGCAGGTGTCTGCACTATCGCCGCCGCCATTATAAAAGAAGTAACGAATATCGTGGGCTTTAAAGACCTCGATCAAGCGCTCATATTGGGCACGGTGAGTATCAATATCTTTCAACTTATAACGGCAGGAGCCAAACGCACCGCCAGGTGTATGGCGCAAGGCAGCGATGGATTCATCGCTCTCTTGGGTCACATCGATGAGATCTTCTGTCAAGGCACCGATAATGCCGTTATGACCGGCATAGACCTTGCCAATCTGGTCGGGCGCTTGCCTGCAAGCTTCGATAACGCCGCAGGCGCTGGCATTGATGACGGCGGTAACGCCACCGGACTGGGCGTAAAAGGCATTATGCTGGGCCATGGAAACGTCTCATCTCCTGAAAACGGGTAGTTAAAACAGTATTCAAGCAAAGGAAAATGACTTTCCTTTGCTTGTAGTGATCGTGGTGCGTGTTGAAACGCGTGTCTTTCAGACACGCGTTTACAAATTAACTGCGTACACCGCATAACATGTAGCTGCCGCGAAGTTTAGCGCAAAGCCACTGCAGGTGCATCTTGGTAGCATGCTACTCGGTATCGTCCAGCTCTTGCTCCTGCTGGGCTAATCGCCACCCGCCTAAGTCTTTATAGCGGTTAACCATGGCACAAAAGAGTTCAGCTGTGCGTTCGGTATCATAGCGGGCGGAGTGGGCAGATTTGTTATCAAATTCAATACCTGCTGCACGGCACGCACGAGCAAGTACGGTTTGACCGTATACAAAGCCCGCCAAGGTTGCAGTATCAAAGCTGGAAAAAGGGTGGAATGGGTTGCGTTTTACGTTACAGCGATTCGCTGCCGCGTTGAGAAAACCCTGATCAAAGGCGGCATTATGACCAACAAGTATTGCCCGTGAGCAGCCGTGTGCTTTGATTGATTTTCTGATAGGGCGAAAAATTTCACCTAGCGCTTCAGATTCACTTAGCGCCACTTGACGACGCAGTGGATCGTCAAGATTAATGCCTGTGAAATCGAGGGCAGACTGTTCAACGTTTGCGCCTTCAAACGGGTGAATATGGTACGCATAAGTGGCGTCAGGTAATAAATTACCGTCAGGATCCATAGTGAGCGTCACCGCGGCAATTTCAAGTACTGCGTCACTTTGGGCGTTAAACCCTCCCGTTTCTAAATCGATGACAACCGGCAGATAACTGCGAAAACGTTGTGCCATCAATTCGCGGGCAAATGCCTCGCTCATGCAGCTCTCCTTAGTAAAGCGAGTAATTAGTCAGAATAAGCGGTTTAAGCAACCCCTTTGCTGGGTATGATTCTAGCAGCTTTACCCCTGAGGCGTCGTTGACGGTATTCGCTGAGCATCGAGAGCGCTATACTCGTAGTTTATGTTATTGCACTGCGCCCAGCGCGGTGTTGTTTGGTGAACTACTTTTCATAAACAAGGAGCAAAGAATGTCCGATGTCAAAAAGGTTGTGCTGGCGTATTCAGGCGGCCTGGACACATCCGTTATCGTTAAGTGGTTGCAAGAGACCTACAACTGCGAGGTAGTGACCTTTACAGCCGACATCGGTCAAGGTGAAGAAGTCGAGCCCGCACGCGCCAAGGCTCAAGCACTGGGTGTTAAAGAGATCTATATTGAAGACCTTCGCGAAGAGTTTGTTCGTGACTATGTTTTCCCCATGTTTCGGGCGAACACCATTTATGAAGGCGAGTACTTACTAGGTACGTCTATTGCGCGCCCTTTAATTGCCAAGCGCTTGATTGAAATTGCTAATGAGACGGGCGCTGATGCCATTTCTCACGGTGCAACGGGCAAAGGTAATGATCAGGTTCGTTTTGAATTGGGTGGCTACGCGCTCAAACCTGGCGTAAAGGTTATTGCTCCTTGGCGTTTGTGGGATTTGACTTCTCGTGAGAAGTTGATGGCCTACTGTGAAGAGCACAAAATTCCTGTTGATTTTTCTAATAAAAAGAAAAAATCTCCGTACTCTATGGATGCCAACCTGCTGCATATTTCTTATGAAGGCGGCATTTTGGAAGATCCATGGGCCGAAGCAGAAGAAGATATGTGGCGTTGGAGCGTTTCTCCTGAAGCCGCACCTGAGCAGCCGACTTACGTAGAGCTGACGTTTGAGAATGGCGATATTGTGGCCATCGACGGCGAAGCGCTCAAGCCTCATGAAGTGCTGGAAAAGCTCAACAAGCTGGGTGGCGATAACGGTATTGGCCGTCTAGATATCGTTGAAAACCGCTATGTCGGTATGAAGTCACGTGGTTGTTACGAAACGCCTGGTGGCACAATAATGCTTCGCGCTCACCGCGCCATTGAGTCGCTGACCCTTGACCGTGAAGAAGCGCACCTGAAAGATCAGCTAATGCCCAAGTATGCAGAAGTGATCTATAACGGTTATTGGTGGAGCCCCGAGCGTCGTATGCTGCAAGCGGCGATCGATGAAACACAGAAAAACGTCGCGGGCGTTGTGCGCATGAAGCTCTATAAAGGCAATGCAACGGTTGTGGGACGCAAGTCTGAACAGTCGTTGTTTGATGAGTCGATTGCAACGTTTGAAGATGATGCAGGTGCCTACGATCAAAAAGACGCAGAAGGCTTTATCAAGCTGAACGCATTGCGTCTGCGGATTGCTGCCGGTAAAGGTCGTCAACAGAGCTAAGCATGTTAAGCGGTCAGGTCTATCCTGGCCGCTTTTACGTTGAGGGAGAGCGAATGTTTAAAAAACTATTTTCTGGCCTGTTGGGTGGCGCCGATAAGGATGTCACGGAAGGAAACACCAAAGCAGCTGAGCCGGTTGAATATAAAGATTATTTAATTGTGTCTCAGCCTGATAATCAGAGTGGACAATTTCGGGTGAGTGGCTGGATTCGTAAGATAGATAGCGAGGGGGTAACCCATGAACATCGCTTCGAACGTTCTGATATGCTGCCGGGTCGAGACGCTTGCGATGCGATGATGATTGCTAAGGCGCAGCGCTTTATTGACGAGGTGGGTGAGGAGATGTTTGCACCGGATCCTCGTAACGCTAGCGAAGCCTAGCCAGTCTGCTTTACGTTTCGTTAAGGAGTAGCGTATGCGCATCGTATACCGGGCTTCACCTTGGCGCTCCTTAGTTAGTCATGATGGCTTATTGGATACATCGGCGCTAACTGCTTCACTTCGCGATTTTCGCGCGAATGCCACTATCTTCAGTCCATCCTTATCTGACGCCTATGCCGCACAGCTCTCTTTTGTTGAGACGCTAGTGCGTTATGACTTGCCTGCTTGGCGTATTAGCGAACTCATTAGTGACCACATCGCTTGGCTTTATCGCCAATCGATTGCAATGGCACTGGATGAGATGCAGGCGCAAGGATGGGGGAAGCCGCCAGTAGATTTTTGTGTGCTCACGCTTGGTTCGGCGGCTCGCTTTGAAAGCTTATTGGGTCCTGATCAAGACAATGCGCTGATTATTGACGACTACCCTGACGCTCGACATGTTGAAGTTGATGGTTATTTTCAGGCGCTAGGTGAACGTTTTACACAGCATCTTGATGCAGCAGGCATTCCCCTTTGCCGTGGTCATGTCATGGCGCGTTGGCCAATGTGGCGCAAGCGCTTGAGCGAATGGCAGCAACAATTTGAAATTTGGAGTGCTGACCGACAGGTTAAGCGAGTGCAGCAAACCAATATATGGCTCGATTTTTATCCTGTGGCAGGGAATGCTGAGCTTGCTGAAGCGTTAGGCCAGCAGGTGCGTTCAACTCTCTCAAGCGCCCCCTTGTTTATGAATGAAATGGTGGCATTGCTAGATGAGTTGCCGGTAGCGCTTGATCGGTTTGGACGCATTGCCTCACATCCTGGATTAGCTGCTCCTTATGACCAAGCAATCGATCTTAAGCACCAAGGATTGATGCCCTTAATTAGCGCTGCCCGTTTACTCTGTGTTCGCTACCAGCGAAGTGAGATAGGCACACGTGAACGGCTAACGGCACTCGCCCATTTCACTCGTGCATTGACGAAGGAGCAATCTGCCTTACTGTTAGCTGCTTTTAATCGGATGCAGCACTTGCTTCTAGAGCAACAACGCCATAATAAGTCGCACGGGCAGACAGCCGACGGCTGGGTGGATCTGCGTCGTCTTCGTGATGATGAACGACTACTACTGAAGTTTGATTTGCAGCAGATCAAGGCGTTTGTTAATCAGGTAAAGCGTTTATAGCGATTATTCCGGGGCTGTTTGCGGAGTAGACTCGCTGGGCGCTGCTGGCAGTTCTAGGGTTAAGCAGGCACCACCGAGAGTTTTAGCGTCTTCCACCCAAAGTCTTCCACCAAGGTGAGCAATAATACCGCGACTAATAGGTAAGCCTAGCCCGCTACCTTTGGGTCGTCCGCGCGGAGTCTCACCGCTTTGCTGTATTTGATGAAATTTCTCAAACACGCGCTCACGTTCGTCAGCGCTGATACCCGGCCCGTTATCTTCAACGCTTAATCGAAAATGATTACGGTGCCGATAAAGTGCCAGCCGCACTTGAGGTTGCTGTCGGTCGGCAAATTTACTGGCGTTATCCAGCAAATTAATAATGACTTGCTCCAAGCGGTCCTGGTCACCGACCACCATGGCAGGGTCAGCCTCTAAACTGATATCAAGGGTAATACCTCGATCTTCATGTAAGCGGGCAACTGCATCGATGCTTTGCCTCGCTAGGGCAGCCAGGTCAAGGGTGACAGGGTGAAGCGTCAAGCGACCGCTCTCTAAACGCGCCAGGTCAAGAATTTCCTCGATCAGACGCGAAAGGCGCTGACTCTCATGGACAATAACCCCCAGAAAATGTTGGCGTTTTTCATCAGGTAGTTGTTCGCTATCGCGTAATATTTCAGCAAAGGCCCGTATTGACGTTAGCGGAGTTCGCAGCTCATGACTCACCATGGCGACAAACTCATCTTTCAAGCGATCTAGCTCGCGTAGCTGCTCATTG
Source organism: Vreelandella neptunia (assembly GCF_000712975.1). GTDB lineage: Bacteria > Pseudomonadota > Gammaproteobacteria > Pseudomonadales > Halomonadaceae > Vreelandella > Vreelandella qaidamensis. The sequence goes on from NZ_JHQL01000003.1 coordinate 622,900, forward strand.
GCACTGCGTAGCTCGTCACTCACTGCTAAGAGTTCTTGAGATTTTTGCTCGAGCCGACGATTGTATTCTAGAGTTTGAGAGGTGGTGTCTAAAATACTTAAAATCGACTCAAGGTCTAGTGCTTCTCCACGGACCACTGAGTTGATCAGTACGCGCGCTGATGCACTGCCAAGAGAGCCTGCAAGCGCCTGCTCTGAACGGGTAATTAGATCGGCTGTTGCTGGTTCGTCTGAGCGATAGTCGTTTTTATTTATGCTTTGATTAAACACGCGTTGTGTGACTTGGTTACCAAGATAGCGAATAAGTAATTCTTTCAAGGCACCTTGGGTTGTCTGTCCCTTCCATAGAGAAGTCGTTTGCAAGTTAGGGTGTAGCGCCTCAGTGAAAAGGGCGGCTTGGGTTTGTTCGAGAGGCGTAGGGCGGGTAAAAAGTGACACGCCAATCAGCAAACCGACATTCGCTAGCATGCTCCATAGCAGGGCGTGTGAATAAATATCCCAATCTTCCAGACCAAATAGGCGGTAAGGCATTAGCCATGAAATGCCCCACGGCCCCTGTGTAAGAAAGCTTGCATCTAACCAGCCAGATTGAGCAAAGCCTGGCAGCAGTAAGGTATAGCACCAGACTAAAAAGCCTGCAATTAAGCCAGCGGTGGCCCCTTGACGAGTCGCGCTACGCCAGTAAAGGCCAATTAACAGGGCAGGAGCGAATTGAGCCACTCCCGCAAACGAGACAAGCCCGATAGTAACAAGACTGTAGGAGTCCCCGATCAGCGCGTGATACAGATAGCCAAGCAGCAGAATCAGCACAATAGCAATGCGGCGAATACCCAACAGCCAGCCTGCCAGCTCGCCGGACGTGCTCAGGTGAAGGCGTTGTGTTCTAAGTAGTAAGGGCATGACGAGTTGATTACTCACCATGGTAGAAAGTGCAATTGTTTCAACAATCACCATGCCAGTGGCGGCTGACAGACCGCCGATAAATACCAGTAAGGGTAACCCTTCAAGCCCTGCAGACAGGGGCAGGGTTAGCACAAAGCTATCAGAATCACCCGCGCTAGCACCCAACATAAGGCCAGCAAAGGCGATAGGAATAACAAACAGGTTGATAAGCAGCATATAAAGCGGAAATAACCAGCTCGCTCTGGCTAAATGCTGTTCATCGACATTTTCGACCACCAACACCTGGAACTGACGAGGCAGGGTTAAAAAAGCTAAAAAGGCCAGGATTAGCATTCCGACCCAGCCAGTGGCGCCGCCTGGCACACTGCTTAGCCCCATTTTTTCTGCCACGTCAGGCATCGTAGCAACGCTGGTAAATAATGCACTGGGGCCTTCATACAGCACAAATACTACAAAAATGCCGACGGCCATGAACGCAATTAGCTTCACCAGTGATTCTAAGGCAATGGCAGCGACCATTCCCTCATGCCGCTCACTTGCATCGAGATGGCGAGTGCCGAAGAGAATAATAAATACCGCAAGTACTAAAGCGACCCAAAGCGATTTATCCAGCCAGAAACGCTCATCCACTAGCGTGGTATCCGCTGTATTGGGGTAGTTGACTAGCACCGCATGGCTAACGGTGATCGCTTTTAACTGCAGGGCAATGTAAGGCGTTATACAAATAAGCGCCATCAGAGCGACAAGAGCGCCTAAGCTGGTGCTCTTGCCATAGCGAGCACTAATAAAGTCAGCGATGGAGGTAATACGCTGGCGGGCGGCAATGCGGACCATTTTACGAATGACGACAGGGGCGAGGAGCATCGCCAGCGTGGGCCCAAGATAAATAAGCAGGAAACTGGGACCATGCTCAGCTGCGCGTCCTACGCTTCCGTAGAACGTCCAGGCAGTGCAGTACACTGCAATTGATAGCGCATATACCGTAGGTGAGCCAATTAATGATCGACCTTGCTCGGCACGACGATCACCCCAGGCAGCGACTACAAATAGCAGCGCTAAATAGCCAAATGCTGTTCCTAGGATAACTGCATCTGTGCGCATGATCAGCGACCCGACCGTTGTTCCATTAACCATGCGGTGAGGCCAATCACTGTGCCCCAAGCAATAAAGAGATAAAGCGGCAGCCAGCTCATACGCAAAGAGGAGAGCTGGTCAACCATGATAATCAGCGGGGGGCTGAACAGTAAGATAGCTACTGCGAATAGCGCGATTAGACGCTCTAGTTTGCGTGAGCCTGGTTGTTTCATGAGGCGCTGGCATCCTGGCGATCAAATGCATTGGCCTGCAGAGCTAGCAACTGCTCTAACGTGTCCACGCCACGTGCTTCAAGCCGGGGTAACAACGCTAGCCATAATTCAGCGGTTACACGGGCGTCCCCAAGCGCCGTGTGGCGAGTGCCAGGTGGAAACGTAAGGTCGTATCGTTGGGCCAACGTATCTAAATCATGCCCATCTAATGCTTCGTCTAATGCTCTTGATATCAATAAGGTATCAATGACAGGCAGATCAAATACAACCCCCTTGTTAGTAATGGCGAGCATATCAAACGCGGCATTATGCGCTAATAGAACCGCTTCACCGACGTAATCTCGAAAGCGCGTTAGAACAATGTCAAGGGGCGGTGCACCGGCTACATCAGCATCAGTTAAACCGTGTATCGCCGTACTGTTAGGAGGTATGGGACGTTTTGGATCTACTTTTTGATCAAAGACTTCACTGGCTAGTAGACGTGCGTTAACCACCCGACAAGCCCCTAGACTAATCACCGTATCCCCTCGGCGCAGCTCAAGGCCGGTGGTTTCGGTATCAAATGCAACTACCTCAAGACTACGTAACGTGCGGTTAGCCAATTCTTCATCGGGTGGAGGCAGGTCAGCAATGCCGAAGTCATGGAACTCTGGGCGCGGAGGTGCTGTTTCTCGTGGTGCCCCAACGCGATCCATGGCTGGTAGCGGCAGACGCAGGCGCGCATGAACAGCATCATCGTCAGCCAGGCTCCAAATATCGCTGGCATGTTGGCGCAACACATCAGATACCAGCGGATTAAGCGGTAGCGACGGCAGAGGCTGACGCCGCCATTTCGCTAGCTCATGCTCTGGTAAGGGGCTGCCTTGCCAAATTAAGTCCAAATAAACTCGCTTGTTACCAAGGCATATTTCACCTTCAAAATGGCTAACCGGAAGATGAGAATTAAGATGCTTCACTAAGGAATCAAAAAGAACAATTAGTGCCGGTGCGTCGCCTTTAAACCATGCAGGCATACCGACGGGGGTGATTAGCCGGTGTGCTGGATCTAAGCGTTCATCTAAAGCTTGCCAGAAATCATTCGACCACATGGGGGTCAGGCGTTCACCTTGATGTTGTAAATCGTCCAATAGCTGCCCGATTTGACCAACATTATTCCCCAGAGTGGCACTCTCTTCTTGAATCACCTGTTCAAACCGTTGGCGTAATGTAGGGTTATCCGAGCCATTATGGCGCAGCTGTATCAGTGCATCCGCAGCGCTGGTTAGGCTTGCCGTATGTTGGCGTAAGAGGGGGAGCTTAGTAGCAAGTTCCGCTCTAACCCCCATTTCATTTGACCAGGATGCAGTCGCATCGCTAAACGTTAGCAGTGTTTCGCCGTCACTGCCTGGCACACGGCGTAACACAACTTTTAACCAGCGGTTATCACAGGGAGCAAGCAGCTCGCGAGGTGAACCATCCGCTGGTAGCTGGCTAAGAGCTTGTTGCAGGCTGGCAACGGGCAGTAGCGCTTCTAGGCGTTTACCCAAGCCTAACGCCGTGTTATCGACGAAAAAGTCTTCCGCAGCCTGATTGAATAGCATTAAACGGCGATGGTGGTCACATAGTAACAAGGGGGTTTCGAGTACTTGCAGTAGCGTTTCTAATTCACGACGAATTTTGGCGGCACTGCGTGCACCATCTGCGTGAGCGGTAGCCAGTTGGTTGCGGTCAACGCGCCAACTTTCACGCACTCTGCGCAGGTCAGGCCCAAGCCCTTTCAGCCAACCCTCGGGCGGGTGCTCATCACGGGCATCTGGGTTAGCTACTAATCTGGCCAGCTGTACCTGTAAATGACGCAGGGGAGTGAACAGCATGCGTTCTAGTAGCAGGCCAACTAAAAATATCGTTGCACCGCCGGAAAAACTGCCCAGCCAGAGTGCTACCCGGGTAATGCCCGTAGGCGAAAGCTGAGCATCCAGCCAGGCAGCAAAAATAGCGCCCCCCAGTAGGCTGATACCACTTAGTAACAGCCACAGGCCAATGAGTCGCTGACGTTTAGGGAGCCCGTCACGGGTCATTGCGAGTTACCCTTTAGCAGTGATTTAACTTTCTCTATTAACGACTGGGTCGAAAAAGGCTTGGTGATGTAGTCATCAGCCCCTAGCGCCAGGCCTTTCTCGCGTTCAATATCTCGCCCATGTGCTGTCAGCATAATAACGGGCAGTTGGGCAGTCGCTTCTGAATGGCGAAGGTGTTCGAGTACATCAAAACCGCTGATGCCTGGCAGGCTGATATCAAGCAGCAGCAGGTCAGGGGCTGAATCATTGATGCGTTCAAGTGCGGCCTCGCCATCATAAGCAGTGACGACTTGAAAGCCTGCCTGCTCCATTAAAAATTCCAGAGACAGTACAATGTTGGGCTCGTCGTCGACCACGAGTACTTTGGCCATGATGCCCCTCCCCAAAGGTGTCGTTGTTAGGTATTTAATTAGAGTGTATGTAGCGCGGCAGGTTAGGCCAAGACGACCTTGGCCGAATGCTCGCAAAGTACCGTAGCAACCGGCTGCTTTTGCTTAGCTGAATTCAAGCTTAATGGACTTTTAAGTAAGGTGTTTATGCGCGTTTTATTGTTGTCTGCTTATGAGGCTGTTAGTCATCGCTATTGGGCACAAAGCTTGATGGCCGAAGTCGATGATGTGTCGTGGACACTACTTAGCTTGCCGCCACGTCACTTTTCATGGCGAATTCGTGGTAATCCATTGAGTTGGTGGTTAAAAGAGTACGAAACCCTTAGTGAATCTTATGAGGTTGTGCTAGCTACTTCGATGGTGGATATTGCCACGCTCGTTGGCTTATTTCCCCACTTAGGACGAGCTAGAAAGATTATTTACTTCCATGAAAACCAGTTTGCCTATCCAGAATCTAGCGATCAAATTTCCCAAGTAGAGGCCAAAATGGTTAATTTGTACGCGGCTTTGGCGGCGGATACGTTGGTGTTTAATACCACCTACAACCGTGATTCTTTTTTCGACGGCGCGCGGCAGTTTTTAAAAAAATTGCCTGAAAACCTGCCAGCAGCCAAACCGTTAGAGCGCTTACGCCAGCAGGCAAAAGTATTGCCCGTGCCAATCATGCCGCTGGGTGAGACTCCCCACGCTAACACCCACCCACGACGCATTATTTGGAATCATCGCTGGGAGTACGATAAAAATCCTGAGGATTTTTTTGCCGTGCTGTTCAAGCTGATTGAGCAGCAGGTGCCTTTTGAACTAGCAGTGCTAGGCCAGCGCTTTAGGGATGTCCCCGCCATTTTTGCTGAGGCAGAAGAGCGCTTGACGGCGCACACGATTTGCTGGGGGCCACAGCCAGAAGCGGAGTACCGAGCATTGCTAATGGGCGGTGGCATTGTGATCTCCACTACCTGGCACGAGTTCCAAGGGCTAGCCATTATGGAAGCCGCCCAGCGGGGCGCGATTCCGCTGGTGCCTGACAGGCTGTGTTTCCCTGAGCTGTACCCGAATGAGTATCGTTTTGATGGTACGCAAGAGGGGCTTTATCAGCGGTTGCGCGCGTGGCTAATCGACCCCGTTAGCCAACCATCACTGTTGGCTACCGAGCAATGGCAGTGGCCTGAATGGCGTGGCGCTTATCGTGCGTTGTTGATGGAGCATTGAACCACTTGAGACTCACGTTAGTGAATCCAATCGCCTAGTGGGCCAGTGTACTACCGCCGTATGGCGGCGCATTTTTTTAGCCAGAGCAGGGTGTTCGCGCTGAATAACGTGTTCGGCGAAGTCGGATAAAAAGCGCGATTTCAGCTCGGCGCGTGCCCGATCCACGCCGCTATGCTGATAGGGCGTTGAGGCAAGCAGCATAAAGCCATCGTCAGGGATTCTCCCTGCGCGCATGTTCGCATCAATGATGGCGGCGGCAGTGCCAATAGGTTCCGCTAAATTGGGGCCGTAAGGGCCAATAATTAGCGCGGTGTTGGGAAGGTGTAGAAAGTCAAACCCACGACCTATGCAAATCACCCATTCGCGATGTTCAATATCCAATACCCGCTCAGCACTCTGCAAATCAGAGATATGCGCTAGGTTACCCTTAAGTAATGGCAGTAAATCCCGTTGGATTTCTTTAGGCATATCGGGACATACACTGGCAAGCGCTACGGCTAAGTCTTCAACAGGCTGGTTTCGCCAGTCGCGTATATCAAGTACTTCATTATGGTGGCCGTGAATAATCAGCGCATCGCTGTCGGTCTCAAAGCCACACACTAACGGATAAACCTGCTGATAGTCATTGCCGAATAGCTGGCCTGCCTGTTTAGCGATTGCGTAGGCATGGGCTTTGGCGGCTTCAGTGTCACAATCAAACCCTGCACAGCCGCGGGCCTGATGGCCGCTTGAAAAGTGGTAGGTAATCAGCATGAGGGTAGCGTGACCCACGCTTGCAGCGTCTATGACAGCATCGGTTAGCAGTTCCCCTAAATAGGGCCAGCCTAAATCAAAAATACCCCCTAAGTTCCTAAATGGAGTAATAATGCCCAGAGGAGTGCGGGTGGCGTGTGGAATATGAATACGACCATCCATGCACTTCATCACGACGATTGAGGTAGGGTGCTGTGCCCTGTAACGTTGCCGTGCCAGCCACGCACCAGGGCTACAAAAATGCTCAGCGTGCTGTTTGGAGAGATCCAATAGCGCATCAATACGTTGGGCAATGGGCTGGTCATGAAGAAGCTTGGCTGGGGTTGGCATCTTGTTATCTCGTGTTAACAACCAGCGCCCTTAGGCAAGTTCGGTTTTATCTTTATAGTCGCATAAGTCTTCAATAATACAGCTACCGCAGCGTGGCTTGCGGGCAATGCAGGTATAGCGCCCATGCAGAATCAGCCAGTGGTGAGCATCCTGTTTAAAAGCACTAGGAATATGACGCAGTAGCTTTTGCTCAACCTCAACGACATCTTTGCCTTTGGCGATACCCGTGCGGTTAGAAACTCGAAAAATATGCGTGTCCACGGCAATGGTGGGTTGACCAAAGGCAGTATTGAGAATCACATTGGCGGTCTTTCTTCCTACACCCGGTAAGGCTTCCAGCGCCTGACGTGTTTGTGGCACCTCGCCATCATGTTGATTGACCAGCAAGTGACAGGTTTTCATCAGGTTTTCGGCTTTCGTGTTAAATAGTCCGATGGTTTTAATGTAACTCTTTAGCCTATCGATACCTAGATCAATAATTCCTTGGGGCGTATTGGCCACAGGGAAGAGCTTGTCAGTGGCCTTATTAACACCTACGTCTGTCGCTTGAGCAGATAGCAGCACAGCGGCCAACAGTTCAAACGGCGTGCTCCAGTTTAGCTCAGTCGTGGGATGCGGATTCTCTGCCTGTAGACGAGCAAAAATTTCATGACGCTTTTGGGCATTCATAGGATGCTCTCTTGGTTATTTGATAGTGCCGGTAACACGTACTCGACGCTCTATTCGGGGCGCTGTTTTAGCAGGTTGCGCGTGAGCGCTACGGCGTTGATCAAGTACATTCTTTAACGCAATCAATAGCCCCGCAACGAAAAAAGCCCCAGGAGGCAGCACGAAAAACAAAAACTGATAATCATCTACGAACGTGATTTGCCAGTTGGTGGCAATAGGCCCAAATAGCAGCGTCATATCGCTAAACAGTGTGCCTTGCCCAAGCAGCTCGCGTAGAGCTCCTAGCAGAACCAATACGGCACCGAATCCTAGGCCCATCATAAATCCATCGATGGCAGCCGGTAATACTGGCTGGCGGGAAGCGAACGCATCAGCACGGCCTAAAATGGCGCAATTAGTGACAATCAGCGGAATAAAAATTCCCAATACTTGGTAAAGCGAATAGGCAAATGCAGCCATTAAAAGCTCAGCACAGGTAACAAAGGCAGCAATCACCATGACAAAGGCGGGTAGTCTTACTGCGCTGGGAACCTGATGGCGAATCAGTGAAATAGTAGTGCTAGCGCCCACCATGACAAGCAGGGTGGCGAATGCTAACCCCAGTGCATTGACAACGCTACCACTGACGGCCAGTAAGGGGCATAGCCCCAGTAACTGTACGAGAGCAGGATTATTCGACCATAGACCGTTTCGGGCTAGTTCGCGCCACTGACTCATTGGGTGGTCTCTTCAAAAGTGATAGGGAGTTCTGTTTCAGCGGCGTTTTCGGCGACATGTTCGGTGACATAGCTCAGTGCACGCTGGACGGCGTTGACGACTGCACGTGGCGTAATGGTGGCGCCTGTAAAAGCGTCAAAGTGGCCGCCATCTTTACGTACTGCCCATCCACCCGGCGGCAGGCTGTTTAAACTCAAGCCATTAAACTCGGTTATCCAGTCACTTCGCTGGCGCTCAATGTCATCGCCAAGCCCAGGCGTTTCTTGGTGTTGGGTAACGCGTACACCGGTAATGCGTTGCTGCTGATCAATGCCCACCAGTAGCCGAATTTCGCCATTGTACCCTTGACGAGTAACGACCGGCAGAATAACGACCTGCTGATGATCATGCTCAACGTGCCACCCATATTGAGGTTCGCGATGGCCCAGCTGTTCTGGGTTGGGTAATTGAAATGCGCTGTCTAAGACCGTTTGAACCGCCATATCTTTCAAAATGGCTGGTAATACCTCCTGAAGTTGGCGGTGTTGATAGGCTCGCTGATGATCATCGATACGCTCGGCAGTTACCGCCCGAGTCAACGCAACGCTGCCTGCGGTGACTAGAGAGAACATTCCTAAGGCGAAAGCGCCGCGAAGCATGGCTTGGCGGGGTGTCATGTTGAGTCACCGTGCTTTGCATGTTGCTGTGCTTTAGGCTGGCCTGTAGGGCGTGGCACGGTATAAATATCCAGTAGCGGTACACATAAGTTCATTAGTAAAACGGCAAATGCTACTGCATCGGGGTAGCCGCCAAACGTGCGAATAATCATGACCAACGCGCCAATCCCAGCGCCAAAAATAAGTTTTCCTCGGCGGCTAGTCGCTGCTGAAACAGGATCAGTGGCAATGAAAAAGGCCCCGAATATGGCTGCACCTGTGGTTAGGTGAAACAGCGGTGAAGCAAAGTGGCTTGGGTCGCTGGCATAAAAAAGTGTGGCAAGCACTGCCATGCTAACAAGCATTGAAACAGGAATGTGCCAGCTGATAATTCGTTTCGCAATTAGCAACACCCCACCTGCTAACCAAGCCAGCGCTACGTTGCGCCAAGCGTTCAATGCGCCTTCAGGTAACGGTTGACTAGCCCAAAATTCGCTAGCCAGCACCGTTTCACCTTTATGTTTAAAGGCATCTAGCGGCGTAGCCCCACTTAGCGCATCAAGCGTGGAAGCCGGTAAAATGCCGCTGATCTGGGCCCATAAATTGTCGGAGATAAGAGGCTGTGGAGGTGACCATAACGTCATGTGAGTGGGAAATGATATGAGTAGCAGGGCATAGCCTACCATAGCGGGGTTGAAAGGATTCTGGCCTAGACCGCCATACAGTTGTTTAGCAACTACAACAGCGGTAATAACACCTATCCCTATGAGCCACCAGGGGCTAGCAGGTGGTAGCGATGCACCTAACAGTACGCCGGTTAATAACGCACTTGAATCTCTCAGTGCAGGCCGTAACGGGCGCTGGCGCAGTTTTAACACCAGCGCTTCTGCGCCGAGTGCAAACAGGGCGGCTAAAAGCACATTGCTAATAATGCCCAGGCCGAAGTAAAACGTCATCGCGCCAAGTCCAGGCACGGTAGCGACAATCACCCAACGCATTAAATAGGCGGTGGGTGGCATCGTATTGAATGATTCAGTCGTTCGCTGCGAGGCGTGCATCATGCTCATGGCGATTCCTGTTGTGCCATTGTGGCGCGAGCTTCAGCCAGCCGAGTATCAGCTGCCTTAAGATTTTCCTGGGCGGTGGCCAGTTGAGTTTCTAAATCATCGTGGCGCTGGCTTGGGTCTTGTGCTGCGGCCCTTGCGAGGGTTTTTTCAGCTTTTCTCACTGCTGCTTTAGCGGCGGTCTGAGCAATGCGCAAACTGCGCAAATCAACCACTGGTGTGGCACTGTCGGCTACCTTTGAGCTATCTGACGTCTGACGGCTTTGTGCTTGTCTGGCTTGGCGGCGAGCTTGCTTCTCTGCATCCTCGCGCGCCAGCCGAGCCTGACGAAATTCAAATCGATGCTTAGCGTGATCGGCTTTAGCGGTCTCAATACGTTTAATGCGAATACGCTGTTTTGCTAAGCGATAATCCTGCACTAATGGAATATAACTTGGGCAAACATAGCTGCAGGCACCGCACTCAATACAGTCAAATAAGTGAAGCTTTTCCAATGTATCGTCGTTCTCCGCACGGGCATACCAATGCAGCTGTTGCGGAAGCAGCTGGACCGGGCACACGCTTTCACAAGCACCACAGCGAATACAAGGAGACTCCTCGGGAAGAGGGGGCAGCTCTTCACGAGTGGCAGCAATTAAACAGTTTGTCGTTTTGATCACCGGCGTATTAAGTATTGGGAGAGGTGTCCCCATCATTGGGCCGCCCACAATGACTTGATGAAGTTGTTGGTTTGCTACTCCTACCTGCTGAAGCAGCGTTTCAACAGATGTGCCAAGGCGCACCCAGTAGTTGCCTGGCTTTCTGATGGCGTCTCCCGTCAAGGTGACGATTCGCTCGACTAAAGGTTTACCATCACGTACTGCGTATAGCGCTGCCAGCAGCGTGCCGGGGTTGTGGCAGAGAACACCGACATCGGCAGGAAGGCCGCCACTGGGTACATCAAGGTTGAGCAATTTCTTGATCAATTGGCGCTCACCACCGCTGGGATAACGGGTCTCGATGACCTTGATGGTTATGCCTACTGATTGCTGGTGGTCAGGCGGTTGAAAGTGAGAGAGTGCCTTTTTTAATCCATGGATCGCTTCGGGCTTATTATCTTCAATACCCACTACAATCTGACGGGCGCCGCAGAGCTTAGCGACCATTTGCGCACTTTCCAGTATCTCGGTTGGATAATGGCGAAGAGCCAAGTCGTCTGCTGTGATATATGGCTCGCATTCGGCGGCATTAACAACGAGTGTATCAATCCGATGATGATCCGCTATTTGGGCTTTGATATAAGCGGGAAAGCCGGCACCACCAAGGCCTACTAGGCCGCAGCTGTCGAGCCGATCAATGATCGTTTGGTGGTTATCGGCTCGCCAATCAAGTGAGGGCAGCACTTGCCAGTGGTCCAATCCATCAGCATCGATGGTGATGGCGTTATCACTAATCTGAGTCACTGTCCCGCTAATACTGGCGTGCAAGTTGGCCGATACCATGCCGTTTCGCTCGGCAATTAGGCTACCCACCTGAACTGCATCACCGATATCAACACAGGGGATCGCAGAATTACCTGAGTGTTGTTTGAGCGGAAGTGTTACTTGGGTAGGCAGAATCGCGTTTCGAAGCGGTAATTGATTCGAGCGATCTTTACGTTCTGGCGGAGTAATGCCACCTGGGAATTTATAGGCTGGCATGCTGACTCCTAGTTGGCTGTCGATCGCTGGCGATTAAAGGTGCGATGGTGACCACAGGTTGCCATTGGTTGAGAGGCTTGCTTCGAGGCAACATATCAATACAGTCGACGGGGCAGGGCGCAACGCACAAATCGCAGCCGGTGCATTCATCTTCTATCACCGTATGCATTTGCTTTGCAGCGCCAATAATGGCATCCACCGGGCATGCTTGAATGCACTTAGTACAGCCAATGCATTCAGCTTCACGAATAAACGCGACAGTGTCTTCAGTAGCTGCTTCGCCATCTAGTGGCACAGGCTCTCGGCCTAATAAGTCTGCTAATGCGTGAATAGTCGCTTCGCCGCCAGGCGGGCACTTATTCAACGCATCACCCTGATTGATAGCTTCCGCATACGGCCGACAGCCTGGGTAACCGCACTGGCCACATTGGGTTTGTGGTAATAGTGCATCAATCTGCTCTACTAACGGATTATCTTCTCCTTTGAAGCGCACACTGGCCATACCCAGTAGTGCTCCAAACGTTATTCCAATTCCGGTCAACACACCCACTGCACTGAGAATGCTCCACCAAGAAAATATATCTCCCATGGCGGTTACCCCTGCGCTAATCCTGAAAAACCGAGAAAGGCCAGTGACATAAGGCTCGCTGTGACCATAGCAATGGCGGCACCTCTAAAAGGAGTTGGTATATCAGCATTGGCCAATCGCTCGCGCATTGCTGCGAACAGCACCAAAATCATCGAAAAACCAAGCGCTGCACCCAGCCCATAAAGGGTAGTATGAAAGAAACTCAGCTCGCGGTTAAGCGATAACAGGGCGACACCAAGTACCGCACAGTTAGTGGTAATCAGCGGTAGAAAAATCCCCAGCACTTGATGCAATAGGGGGCTTAGTTGGCGCACCATAATTTCGGTAAATTGCACGACAGCGGCAATAACAACGATAAAACTGATGGTGCGCAGATAGGTAACATCCAAGGGCGCAAGTAAGCCATGATAGACCACATAACTAGCGGCAGATGCCAGTGTGAGTACGAACGTGGTCGCCAGAGACATGCCCATGGCGGATTCCAGTTTATTTGAAACCCCCATAAATGGGCAAAGCCCTAAAAACTGCACCAATACAAAGTTATTGACCAGCGCAGTGCTAATCAAAATTAGAAAAAGTTCATTCATAGCGGCGTATTGTGCGCAGAAAACGTAGTGTTGGCTAGGGGTGGTTTGAATAGCACAACTTGGTGCCGCCCGGCTGCCTTAGCAAGATACAGGGCTTGGTCGGCAGCGCTCATTACTGCGCTTGCTGAAGGCGATTTGCTGTCTTTCAGCATAGCAATGCCAACGCTTACTGTTACATAAGGCTTCACAGGAGATGTCGCGTGGGGCAACTGTAGGTGGTCGATGGCTTGGGTTAGCTGCTCGCCAATTTCTTTGGCAGACTCTGGGGAAACACCGGGTAAAATGGCACTGAACTCTTCTCCTCCCGTTCTGGCAATTAAGAAATTAAATGCGGTTGCGATGCTATTAAAGGCCCCCGCCACTTGCTGCAAGCATTCATCGCCACATTGGTGACCATAGTGATCGTTATATAACTTAAAGTGATCGATATCTAACATCATCACCGCTAAAGCATTGGGTGCTAAGACTGCCTCTGCAAAAGCTGTTTCCAGGCGTTGATCAAAAAGCCGACGATTAGGTAGCCCTGTCAGAGCGTCATGGGTAGATAGCTTTAGTAGCTCAGCATTGAGTTGCTGCTGGCAGGCGAACTGCTCTTGAAACGTACGTGACAGCAAGCCAATCTCATCATTGCGCTTGGTAAGTCCATAGGTATCTGTCCCATCTGTTCCTACTTGCTGGGTAAATTGGGTTAATAACCGCAGCGGCTTAAGCACAATTTTCTCAAGTAGCAATAGCACTAAAGCAATGACCATGATCATCAAGCCCGCTGTCCATAGCAGTACATAACGAAAGGTGGTTAAACTGGTCAAATAGCTCGTGCGATTAAGTTCTATACCAATACTTAACGACATAGGCGTCGGCGAGCCTGAAACGGGGAAGTAACGTTCAGCAACTACCGTGTTGCCTGAGAAGCTAAAAGAGTCGCTGAGAGGCGCTGACTCGTGACTGAGGCTAAGGCTGATTGGTAGGCCTGTATAAACCTCCATAAAACTTAGCCATTCGCTATTTAGTGTGCGCGTCTTAAACAACCATCCGGGTGATACGCCACTTTTGTCAGTACGTAATACGGGGCTGGAAGCAACGATGGCTGGGGGGTGGTTAGCATAGATGCTAATTTGATCGGTTCTATTATCTTCAATGGCAGCCTGCATGCTGTTTACCCATGGCGTCATCCAGCTGCAGTCACCAATGGTAGCTCTGCAGGTTTGATAACTACCTGTCTCAGGGTTAATGCCAGCTAGAAAGTGGACCTCTCCGCTGCTAGTGAAAAACGCCATGAACTGATAACGCATATCTTCAAACATTTCTTGACTGAAATTGACGTCTGCGTAACGTGGATAATCACCTCGTATAAACTGATAAGTGTCATCCCAGTGAGCCCAGTCCCTTACTTGGGCATGTAGCTGTTGTTGATCTAGTTTAAAACTACGTTCAACACGATCCAGCTCCCGTTTGACCGTTGCGCGCTCTTCTGCTTGTAATGTCGGAAAGATAAGCCATGCGCTGATAGCCGCCAGCGAGGCTATTGCACATAGAAGTAATCCGCCAAGTGCAACAAAAAAACGAAAACGCAATGAGCGTGGGATACGCTGGTGCATATAGCAAACTCAGTAGGGTTAAAATATTAGCGCAGACTCATAAAAAAGGGCTGAGGTTGCTCACTCAGCCCCTTCGCCAACCTATATCTAATTAAGTAACGCGCTGCCCTGGTTCCGCGCCTGCGTCGGGGGAGAGCAAGTAAATCCCATCTTTATTGGCCGATGCTAACACCATACCTTCCGACAAGCCGAAACGCATTTTGCGAGGGGCTAAATTAGCCACCATGATAGTCAAACGGCCTTCTAGGGCTTCTGGTGAATAAGCCGAACGAATGCCTGAAAAGACATTACGTGTTTCACCGCCTAGGTCCAGCGTAAGCTGAAGCAGTTTATCTGCACCTTCAACGTACTGCGCTTTGGCGATACGGGCAATGCGTAAATCAACTTTAGCAAAATCGTCAAAGCTGATTTCATCGGCAATTGGCTCTTCCGACAGAGGGCCTTTGGGCGTGTTTTTTAGCTTCTGTTCTTCCACTAAATCCTCCTTGGATGCCTCAATCATAGCGTCAATTTTATCTCGCTCAACCCGAGTCATCAGTGGCTTAAATTTGTTGATTGGGTGATTGACCAGCACGTCACCACGGCTGTTCCAGTCGAGTGACTCAATATTTAAAAAGTCGCGCGCCTGCTCAGCCATAACGGGCACCACGGGCGCAAGATAGACCATCAGTTGCCGGAACAAGTTGATACCGACTGAACAGATTTCCAGTACCTCGGTATCCTGACCACCTTGTTTAGCCAGTGCCCAGGGGGCCTTATCAGCAATATAGGTATTGGCTTCATCGGCCAATTCCATGATTTTGCGCATGGCCCGGCTAAATTCACGTGCCTCAAAATCGTCAGCAATTTGGTCGCCAGCAGCAATAAAACGCGCAACCATTTGTGGTTCGGCGCAATGATCAGCTAGCTTACCGCCGCCCAGTTTTTTCACAAAACCGGCGCAACGGCTGGCGATATTGACAACTTTTCCTACCAGATCAGAGTTAACCCGTGCAGAAAAATCGTCGAGGTTGAGATCCAAGTCATCTACTTTGGACGTTAATTTAGCGGCAAAATAGTAGCGTAAGTACTCTGGATTTAAATGTTCAGCATAAGTTGCTGCTTTGATAAAAGTGCCACGCGATTTAGACATTTTGGCACCGTCAACCGTTAGAAAACCGTGACAGTTAACCGCAGTAGGCGTTCGAAGGTCTGCACCATGCAACATGGCAGGCCAAAATAGGGCATGGAAATAGACGATATCTTTGCCAATGAAGTGGTAAACCTCTGCGTCCGAATCCTTTTTCCAAAAAGTATCGAAGTCGATGCCCTTCCGGTCACATAGGTGTTTGAAGCTTGCTAGGTAGCCAATAGGGGCGTCTAGCCAGACATAGAAGTATTTGCCAGGCGCATCAGGAATTTCAAAGCCAAAGTAGGGTGCATCTCGAGAGATGTCCCACTCATTGAAGCCTGACTCGAACCACTCCATTAGCTTGTTGCGAATTTGCGGCTGGACATGGTCGTCATTAATCCACTGCTGAAGAAACTCAGCAAAATCTGGCAGCTTGAAAAAGTAATGAGTTGAGCTGCGTACTTCAGGCGTTGCCCCTGAAATAGCAGAAACGGGATTGATTAAGTCAGCAGGCGTGTAAGTAGCGCCACACTTTTCACAGTTATCGCCATATTGATCATCGGCGCCGCACTTAGGGCACGTTCCTTTAATAAAGCGGTCAGCTAAGAACAGGCCTTTTTGAGGATCAAACATTTGCTCAATATCGCGGGTGGCAATATGGCCTTTATCACGTAAGCGGGTGTAAATCAGTTCGCTGAAGTAACGGTTTTCGTCAGAGTGAGTGGAGTGATAGTTATCAAACTCAACGCCAAAACGGGCGAAATCTTCTTGATGATCTTGGGAAACACGTTCAATTAAAGCCTCGGGCGTAATACCTTCCTGCTCGGCGCGTAGCATAATGGCAGTGCCATGGGCATCATCGGCACATACGTAGTAGCACTGCTGGCCACGACTTTTTTGAAAACGCACCCAAATGTCGGTTTGGATGTACTCAAGAAGGTGTCCCAAGTGAATGGCGCCGTTGGCATAAGGAAGCGCGCTTGTCACCAAAATGTTGCGCGGAGCAGTATTTGACATGGTGAATGATAATTCCGGTTAGGCAGGGCAAATAAAGACGGCGAAGTAGGCGTGCGCTTCGCCGGTAACGACAATAAGTTACTGAATATTTCTTTTTCGCAAGCTGCTCATCGGCTAGTAGAGAGCCTGTTCTTCCTGAACGACTTCCCGCAGAAGCTCTAAAAACAGCTTATCCGCTTCAGAGTGCTCAGCGGGGTCTTCGGGAATATGAACGCTAGTAGTATCGGAGATTTCGTTGGCAATTTTGGCCATTACAGCAGGGCTGTTGCCTTCAAGCAGCTGTTGCCGTGCAATCGTCAGCGATTGTTCCAAAATTTTTGGATCTTGAAGCAGCTTGCGAATAAAACCACGCAGTTCGTTAATAATGCGGGTTTTTTGAATTTCTGATGCGGACATTGGAGTTCTCCTTAAGACCGCGCTTGAGGAATATTCAAGCGAGACCAATGAATGCTTTGACCATAGCACTTTTTTTACCGCTGAGCATCGGTTCCTAGTAGGTATTGGGCACCGTTTATTGCCAATTCTAATAGCACTCTGGTGCCACAGCGCTTCCACCAAGGCAAGGTTTATAAACTCAAACGGCCTGCCTTATGTTTGACCGGATTGGCGTACTGTTCCAACCAATAAGGCCGCAACGCTTCAGGTATGCTGGCTAGCCGTGCGTTAAAGCGTTCTCTGTCTTGACGGGTGATCGTTTTGCGGGCGATGAGTTCTGGTGACTCGCCAAGCGCTTCTAGAGCTAAATAGTGGCTAGGAAATAAGCGGTAGCCGCCGATCACTTGACGGTCAATTTCTGCTGCTACTTCATCAGGTGTCGCCATATCAGCACCTACCGGGCTTCCAAAACGCAGCTGAACCCGCCCTTTAGAGCCAGTGATGCCTGACACAATAGAGCTAATATCTTCGAATTCGCTTTTCGCGTAGCTGCCTTCAGTCGCAATATCATGAAGTTCCTGAGCTTTTTGCCGATCACACGGATCATATTCATAACTAATCGATACCGGCACTAATTTTAACTCGGCGATGGCGTCACCAAACACCATATCTCGCTCTGCGTTCCGTCTGGCCATGGTTAGCATTTTAATGATAGCGGGGTCAGTTCGATCAATGCCATTTTTCGCGCGTCCCTCGCGTTGCGCCATCCAAATAGAGTGTTGGTCAACGGTGATTGAGTGGCGAATATAGGCCGATAGCTGCTGATAGGCCGCCAGCATGGCACGCTTGCCGCGGGCGCTGCGCGGTACGATAAAGCTTTTGTTTAGCCGCATCAGATCAGTGACGTAGGGCTTTTTAAGTAAGTTGTCTCCGATCGCGATACGAACCGTATCGCGGCCAGCTTGGTAAAGCGCGTAGTTCACAAATGCAGGATCTAGCGATATATCGCGATGATTGCCTATAAACAGATAAGCGCTGTCGTTGTCGAGCTTATCAAGCCCGGAGACCTCGAAAGCATCCGTGGTGGTGCGGATCATGCGCTCCATGTAGCTTGCGATACGCATTTGGAAGTCGTAGACAGAGGTAACGCCCTTTACTTCACGACGTATCGCATAGCCCGCCAGAGCGCGGGCAACGGGAGGCGCCCATTTGGCCATGCGCGGTAGCCTGAAGCGGGTCAATGCGTTTAAAAGCTCGCTATCGTGCGATAGACGCTCAAGAACATTGGCCACTTCATGATCCATATAGGGACGAATGTCAGCCCAGGGGTCGTTGGCGTTGTCAGCGTTAAGTGCGTTGTTGTGATGAGTCATGCGATCCGTTGGATATAGGCAAATATAAACAGTTTACATCAGCAGGCTGAAGGCTAAATTAAGCGTCTGGCTGCGTGACAGCTTCGCGCTGAGCTTCCCCACCTAGCCACTCGATTAGGCGAGGAATATCCTCTGACAGTGCCTGCGCCATCAAAATAAAATCAGTTTCTAAGCGGGCAAGCGCATCATCGCCATCGTCTGCGTGATCGGCTTCTTCAATTAATGCATCGCCAAAGCGCAGTGATTTCAGCGCCAAGTCATCATGCAGAACAAAGCTTAAACGGCCCTCCAAGCTAATCGCGAGCTTACTGGCTTGCCGTCCACTTTCCAGTAATTGCTGGATCTCGTCACTGTCCAGATCAACCTGGCGAGCACGTAGCACGCCGTCATCGCCTTTCGCTTTTAACTCAACTTGATCCCCTAATTGAAGATCAGCAGGGCGGCTAGCCGCTTCGCCCAACCATTGAGTCATCGCGCGTATCGGCAGGGTTTGCGATGTGAGTGGCGTGACTTTCAAGCTACCCAGTGTTTCGCGTAATAGGTCCAGCACATCTTCAGCGCGTGTGCGGGAGCTTGCATTGATACCGATTAACTGGTGACGCGTGTCCCACCATAAATCGATTTTCTGACTGCGAACAAATGCCCGAGGCATTAGTTCCTCTGTGACCTGCTCTTTTAGCGCTGTTTTTTCTTTGCGGGTGACTTTTCGTCCTTCGCTAGCTTCGATATCAGCGACTTTTTCGTCCACTTCCTCTTTAACTACAGAAGCAGGCAGTAGGCGCTCCTGGCGTAGGGCAGAAAGTAGCCGATGGCCCTGGAGTTCGTGTAGTCGCTGGCCACTACCTAATCTGCCTGCGGGGGCTGTCCACCCTAAACGACGCGCGTCGGCGCTTCCTAGCGGTTTGGCTGCAAACTCGTTTAACGCATCCTCTAGTGTCGCGCTATCTAGTTCAGGGGCGCCATGAAGGCGATATAAATGTAGGTGCTTAAACCACATGTCACCGATCCTATTTAAAAGGTGGCACATTATGGCGAAACCAAGCCCTTCCTACCAGCGCCTTAGGGGGTTAACCTGGTTGTTGTGCTAGTTTAAAACTTGTGTTTGATTTGAGAGGCTTTGTCTAGTTCACGGAATTTAAAATTAGTCGCTAATGAATTTTGAATAAAGGATGGTTATGTCTACATCGATTTCCAGCGTTTCGCTTCGTGTACGTGGTTACCATCTAGATGGCTATGGTCACGTCAACAACGCACGTTATCTTGAATTTATGGAAGAAGGACGTTGGGCTTTTTTTGATGATCACCCGCGTCTGATCAATCAACTTCATAAGGCCGGACGAGCTTTTGTCGTGGTCAATTTAAATATTGATTATCGAGCTGCTGCCGTACAAAACGATGATTTGCGGATTATGACCGGTATTGTCGATGTGGGGGAGCGTAGTGCGATTTGTCATCATCGAATTGTGCGACAAGACGGCGTACTCGTTGCTCAAGCAGATTTGACCTTTGTACTGCTGGATATGAAGGCTAATAAAGCGGCTCCTATCGAGGGAGACGTGCGAGAGGTGCTTAATGGCCTTGTAGTCGATAAATCGACCTTTTTAGCGTAAATCGTAATGCCGCTGCCACTGACTGCCCATGGTGCTTATGCAGTGGTATGATGGTGCTGACTCTGCGCGCCGCCTTGTTGTGGTATCAAGGGCGGCTTTTTAAGCGCTTTTAACTCTCGCAGTGCCAATGCAGTGCAAAGGATCTGACTTTCATGGGTGACATCGCCAGAGAAATCTTGCCCGTCAATATTGAAGACGAGCTTAAACAGTCGTACCTCGACTACGCGATGAGTGTCATTATCGGTCGCGCTCTTCCCGATGTGCGTGACGGCCTCAAGCCTGTTCACCGGCGTGTGCTTTTTGCCATGCACGAGCTGAGCAACGATTGGAATAAACCGTACAAGAAGTCGGCGCGTGTCGTCGGCGATGTCATCGGTAAATACCATCCGCACGGTGACAGTGCGGTTTATGACACTATCGTTCGTATGGCCCAGCACTTTTCCATGCGTCACGTACTGGTGGATGGTCAGGGTAACTTTGGTTCCATTGATGGTGATAACGCGGCTGCCATGCGTTACACCGAAGTGCGCATGGCACGCCTTGCCCACGAGCTGTTAGCTGACCTGGAAAAAGACACCGTCGATTGGGTCGATAACTACGACGGCACTGAGCGCATTCCGGCTGTGCTGCCAACCAAAGTTCCTAACCTGTTGATCAATGGGTCATCAGGGATTGCAGTGGGCATGGCTACCAATATCCCGCCCCATAATATGCGGGAAATAATTGATGGTTGTCTGGCGTTAATTGATGACTACACGCTCACCGTCGATGACCTCATGCAGTACATTCCAGGACCGGATTTCCCTACCGGCGGTATTATCAATGGTCGTGCGGGTATTTTAGACGCTTATCGCACTGGGCGTGGGCGCATCTACGTGCGTGCCTGCCACACGATTGAGCATGATGATAAGAGTGGTCGAGATCACATTATCATCACTGAGCTGCCTTACCAGGTGAATAAAGCGCGATTGATCGAGAAGATCGCTGAGCTGGTAAAAGAGAAGAAAATCGAAGGTATCGCAGAACTCCGCGATGAGTCGGATAAAGATGGTCTGCGTGTGGTAATCGAGATCAAGCGTGGTGAATCGGGTGATGTTGTTGTCAACAACCTATTTGCACAAACACAGCTGCAGAATGTGTTTGGCATCAACATGGTGGCACTGGAAAACGGCCAGCCGCGCACTCTGAATATTAAAGAGATGCTAGAGGCGTTTATTCGCCACCGCCGTGAAGTTGTTACTCGCCGAACTTTATATGAACTAAAGAAAGCCCGTGAGCGTGGACATCTGTTGGAAGGTTTGGCAGTTGCCATCTCCAACATTGATGACGTTATCGAGCTGATCAAAGCATCTCCCAATGCTGCTGAGGCGCGCGAAAAGTTATTGGCGAAAACGTGGAAGCCTGGTCAGGTGACCGCGATGCTGGAGCGCGCGGGCGCAACTTCATGTAAGCCTGAAGAGCTAGATGAAGGGTTTGGTCTAAATACGGCGGCAACAGAGTATCGGCTGTCGCCGGCGCAGGCTCAGGCAATTCTTGAGCTTCGCTTGCATCGCCTAACGGGTCTTGAAACCGAGAAGCTATTAGACGAATACCTGTCGATTCTTGAAAAGATAGCCGAGTTCACGACTATTTTGGCGTCTCCAGATCGTCTGATGGAAGTGATTCGAGAAGAGCTGCATGCCGTACGTGACCAGTATGGCGATGACCGTCGTACGGAAATTCAGGCGAGCCACCTTGATCTGTCGATTGAAGATCTAATCGCTGAAGAAGATATGGTGGTGACTGTCTCCCGCTCTGGCTACGCCAAGACACAGCCGTTGTCTGATTATCAGGCTCAACGCCGTGGTGGACGCGGTAAGTCAGCCACCGCGATGAAAGATGAAGATGTTATTGAGCACCTGCTGGTGGCGTCTACCCATGACACCGTGCTGCTGTTCTCTAACCGTGGCAAGGTGTATTGGCTGAAAGTGTACGAGATGCCAAATGCCAGTCGTGGCTCTCGGGGCAAGCCGCTGGTCAACATGCTACCGCTAGAAGAAGGTGAAGCCGTCAATGCCATTTTGCCGGTGCGTGACTACGATCCTGAACACTACATTTTCTTTGCAACGGCGAAAGGCACCGTAAAACGCACCAGTCTTGAGCAGTTCTCTCGTCCACGTAGTGTTGGTTTGATTGCTATTGATTTGGAAGAGGGCGATCGTTTGGTGGGGGCTGCTATTACGTCTGGCTCTGATCACGCCATGCTGCTTTCTTCTAACGGTAAGGCTATTCGCTTCGAAGAAGGCAATGTGCGAGCGATGGGCCGTACCGCACGTGGTGTGCGTGGTATGCGTCTGGCAGGTGCCGCTGAAGTTATTAGCTTGATCATACCTAAGAGCCAGCAAATTGACGCTGAAGATGACGCTGACGTAGATGCAGATACCCAAGTTGTTGCGGCCGAGAATGCTCAAGCGGAAGGTCAGATCTATATTCTCACAGCCAGTGAGAATGGCTATGGTAAGCGCACGCGCCTGGAAGAATTTCCGCTGCGCGGCCGTGGTGGGCAAGGCGTAATTGCGATGCAAACCAGCGAGCGTAACGGCGCTTTGGTGGCGGCAATGCAGGTTTACGACAGTGACGAAATGATGCTGATCACCGACCGAGGCACCTTAGTTCGTACCCGAGTCGAAGAGGTATCAACGACCTCACGTAATACCCAAGGGGTTATGCTGATTCGCCTGGGTAAAGAAGAAAAACTAGTCAAAACTGTCCGCGTGGATGAGCCTGCAGAAATTGATGTATTTGAATCAGACATTTCAGATACAGACGTTCATAGCACGGACACGGTCGATACAGATACCGTTGATACGGGTGAGTCAGCCAACACTGACAATGGCGAACAGGAACCGGGAACCGATGACACGTCATTATAATTTTTGTGCAGGGCCAGCGGCCCTGCCTGTCGCAGTGCTTGAACGTGCGCGCAGCGAACTGCTGGATTTTCAAGGGCGTGGCCTGTCTGTTATGGAGATGAGCCACCGTAGCGACGAGTTTGTCGCTATTGCGGATCGCGCTGAAGCCGACCTGCGCCAGTTGCTGGATATTCCAAGTAACTACAAAGTGCTTTTCTTGCAGGGCGGGGCCAGCATGCAGTTTGCGATGTTGCCGATGAACTTGCTTGGGCAGGGGGGTAGCGCCAATTTTATCCAAACGGGTATTTGGGGTAAAAAGGCGATCAGTGAAGCGCGGCGATTAGGGTTTAACTGTCATGTAGCGGCGAGTAGCGAAAGCAATGGCCATACAGCGGTGCCTGAAGCAGAAGCGCTGGCAGTAAGTAGCGATGCCGCCTATTTGCATTACACCTCAAATGAAACCATCGGTGGTCTAGAGTTCGACTATACGCCAAGGGTTCAGCGCGCTGATGGCATGGACATACCGCTGGTTTGCGATATGTCTTCGAACATTCTATCCGGTCCTATCGATGTGGCGCAGTTTGGAGTGATTTACGCGGGAGCTCAGAAAAACATTGGCCCAGCTGGCTTAACGTTGGTCGCTGTCCGTGATGACTTGCTTGGCAAAGCGCCTAGCTCCATTCCGTCACTGTTTGACTATCAAATGCTTGCCGATGCCGGTTCTATGGTAAATACGCCGCCAACCTTTGCATGGTACTTGGCAGGCCTTGTTTTCCAGTGGTTAAAGGATGATATCGGTGGTTTAGAGGCGATGGATGACATAAACCAGCGCAAAGCGCAGAAGCTTTATGCTGCTATTGATGCCAGTGATTTCTATAGCAATCCCATTGCCAGCCGTAACCGGTCCCGCATGAATGTTCCGTTTGTGTTAGCCGATAGTGGTTTAGACAACGTATTCCTGCAAGAAGCTGACGAGGCGGGGCTTCTTAACCTGAAGGGCCATCGTAGTGTTGGCGGCATGCGTGCGAGTTTATATAACGCGGTGCCTGAAGAGGCCGTTGATGCGCTAATCGCCTTTATGGCGGATTTTGAACAACGAAGAGGCTAACCATCATGTCCGATACGCCGATTAATTTAGACGACTTACGTCAACGTATCGACCAGTTGGATGGCGATATTCTGCGCTTGATTAGTGAGCGCGCCAACTGCGCCCAGCAGGTGGCACACGTTAAACTTGCTCAAGATAAAGACGCCATATTTTATCGTCCTGAGCGGGAGGCGCAGGTGTTGCGCCGCATTATGTCGTTGAACCAAGGCCCGCTAGATTCAGAGGAAATGGCGAGGCTGTTCCGTGAAATTATGTCAGCGTGCCTTGCGCTGGAGCAGCCTGTCAAAGTTGCTTACTTGGGGCCAGAGGGTACATTTACCCAGCAGGCGGCACTTAAACACTTTGGTGAGAGCGCTGTTAGCTTGCCGATGGCGGCAATTGACGAAGTCTTTCGTGAAGTTGAGGCGGGCGCCGTTCATTACGGGGTGGTGCCGGTAGAGAACTCTACCGAAGGCGTTGTTAATCACACGCTCGACACCTTTATGGACTCGTCAATCAAAATCTGCGGTGAAGTGGTTCTGCGTATTCATCATCATCTGCTAATTAGCGAAACCACGCGGCGCGATAAGGTCTCACGGATTTATTCTCATCCGCAGTCATTTGGTCAATGCCGTAAATGGCTTGATGCCCATTACCCTCATGCTGAGAGAGTGCCTGTTTCTTCTAACGCAGAAGCAGCCAAACTGGTAAAAACCGAGTGGCACAGCGCGGCAATTGCAGGTGATATGGCGGCAAAGCTGTATGGTTTAGAACGTATAGCTGACAAGATCGAAGACCGGCCTGATAACTCGACGCGTTTTCTGATTATTGGTAATCAAGATGTGCCACTATCAGGCGAGGATAAAACCTCCATTGTTGTTGCTATGCGCAACCAGCCTGGGGCGCTGCATGACTTATTAGAACCGTTTCATCGTCACCGTATTGACTTAACGCGGATCGAAACACGTCCTTCACGTACGGGTGTTTGGAACTACGTGTTCTTTATTGATTTTAAAGGGCATCGTGATGAGCCTCAGGTGGCAGCTGTGCTTGAAGAAGTCAGGCTACGCGCTTCTGAGTTGCGTGTGCTTGGCTCCTATCCGTTAGGCGTGCTGTGACGGCGTGTACCTTTGGGGCGTTGGAAGCTAGCGCTGACGTTTGGCCGCCATGTCAAGAGTCACATCTACTGATTGTTGGCCTTGGTTTGATTGGGGGGTCGCTGGCTGCCGCACTTCGGCAATCAGGCTTCAAAGGCCGCATTTCAGCGTGTGACCCCAACCCGTCAGAAATCGCCTTGGGGATAAATTTAGGGTTAATAGATAGCGGCGGATCACAATTAACAGAGCTGCTGGACGGTGTCTCTATGGTGGTGCTGGCCGTGCCGGTCTTAGCCATGGAGAGCGTAATGTCGACGTTGTCGGCGGCTCTTCACCGTGCGTCTGAGCACGTGGTTATTACTGACGTAGGCAGTACGAAAGCGACAATCCGTGACTGTGCTGTGCGTACCTTTGGTGAAATGCCCCCTGCAATGGTGCTGGGCCATCCGATTGCTGGTTCTGAAAAAAGTGGTGTTGCAGCCGCTAATGCAGCGCTTTATATCAATCATAAAGTGATTTTGACCCCCGAGCCTACGACAGATTCAGACGCGCTTACGCGGGTTGAGGCGCTGTGGCGCGCTGCTGGCGCAGACGTACTGCAAATGAGTGTAGAGCGGCATGACCAAGTGCTGGCGCGCACTAGTCATTTGCCACATTTACTAGCATTTTCGTTGGTCGACACGCTGGCGCGCCAAGACGAGCGGTTAGAAATTTTTCGCTATGCTGCCGGTGGGTTTCGTGATTTTACCCGGATTGCTGGCAGCGACCCTGTGATGTGGCGAGATATCTTTATTGCCAACCGCGATGCCGTCTTGTCATCGTTAGATGATTTCGAAGCAGGCCTTGCAAGGTTACGGCAGGCGGTAGAAAGCGGCGATAGCGACACCCTCATTGCAACGTTTGATCGTGCCAGTCATGCACGCCATTATTTTGATACGTTATTGAATAAAACCAGCTATCAGGCGGAATATCATATGCAACCACACGGTAAAGTGACTTATCGGGTGCAGCCCGGCGGCCAGGCGCAAGGTCGTCTTCGCGTGCCAGGGGACAAATCAATGTCCCATCGTTCAATTATGCTGGGCGCCTTGGCAGAGGGTGTTACTGAAGTTAAAGGGTTTTTAGAGGGTGAGGATAGCCTCGCGACTTTGCAGTCCTTCCGTGAAATGGGTGTCGCCATTGAAGGGCCTCATCAGGGGCGGGTTACTATTCACGGCGTGGGCATGCATGGACTGAAAGCCCCAGCAGGCCCGCTTTATGTGGGTAACTCTGGCACTGCCATGCGTTTGTTTGCTGGGCTATTGGCTGGTCAGGCATTTGACAGTGAGCTAACTGGTGATGAGTCGTTAACCAAACGGCCAATGGGACGTGTTGCTGACCCATTGCGTTTGATGGGCGCCACTATCGACACCGCTGAGGGCGGTCGTCCGCCGCTCAGGATTAAAGGTGGTGCTGCGCTCAAGGGAATCAATTACGACATGCCCATGGCCAGTGCGCAGGTGAAATCCTGCTTGCTGTTAGCCGGCATGTACGCCGAAGGTGAAACGCGCGTGCGTGAGCCAGCGCCTACTCGCGATCACACTGAACGCATGCTCAATGGCTTTGGCTATAGCGTCTCACGCGAGGGTGATACCTGCTGGTTGCAAGGTGGCGGTAAGCTAACGGCAGGACCGATTGACGTGCCTTCGGATATCTCGTCGGCAACGTTCTTTTTAGTGGCAGCAGCTATTACACCAGGGGCAGATATTACCCTTGAACACGTAGGCATTAATCCTACGCGTATTGGCGTGATTAATATTCTCAGTTTGATGGGTGCTGATTTAACACTTGAAAATGAGCATGAGGTTGGTGGTGAGCCAGTGGCGGATATCCGCATTCGTTACACGCCGTTGAAGGGTATTGATATTCCTGTTGACCAGGTGCCGCTGGCGATAGATGAATTTCCCGCACTGTTTATTGCCGCTGCCAATGCGCAGGGTAAAACACGTTTGCGCGGCGCTGAGGAGCTGCGGGTCAAAGAGTCTGACCGGATTCAAGCAATGGCCGATGGACTAGCGATACTAGGCGTTGAACATACAGTGGTTGAAGACGGTATAGATATCGTTGGCAATGCTGACGATAACGTTGCTAGCTACGGCGGCGGACGTATTGATAGTTTAGGCGACCACCGTATTGCCATGGCCTTTGCAATTGCCTCATTGCGCGCGAATGAAGAAATCATTATCGATGACTGTGCCAATGTGGCAACTTCTTTCCCTGACTTCGTGGCCCTAGCACAACACATTGGCATGCGTGTCAGCGTGGAGGGTGCTAATGACGCTTAATGTCCCCGTGCTAACGATCGATGGCCCAGGTGGGGCTGGTAAAGGCACCATTAGTGGGTTGGTGGCTGAGCGCTTGGGGTGGCACCTATTAGATAGCGGGGCGTTATATCGGCTTACCGCCCAGGCAGCCTTAAAACATAACGTAGCCTTAGATGATGAGGCATCGTTAGCATCGCTCGCAAGCCAACTTGACGTTGCTTTCCCCGTTAAGGATGGTCAGCCCCGGACACTTTTAGAAGGTGAAGATGTTTCTCGGGAAATACGCACAGAGCACGCTGGGGAGCGTGCTTCTCGTGTAGCAGCGCTACCACAGGTTCGTAAGGCGTTGCTTCAGCGTCAGCAAGATTTTCGGCGATCGCCTGGCTTGGTGGCCGATGGTCGCGATATGGGAACCGTGGTGTTTCCGGAAGCACCATTGAAAATTTTTCTAACCGCCAGTGCCGAAGAACGGGCACGGAGACGGTATCTACAGTTGCAGGAAGCAGGGGTGGGTGCTAGTCTATCGAGTCTTTTAAAGGAGATTCAGGCACGCGATGCACGCGATACGCAGCGCAGTGTGGCTCCTCTCAAGCCGGCAGATGATGCCATAACGCTTGATACCACACGCCTGAGCATACCGGAAGTGGTAGATCAGCTGACCGAATTGCTAATCCAGCGTGGAATGGCAAACGGCATTTGATTCCCCCTTGCGGCGTTTTTGGAAAGGTGTCACGACGTGGCAGGGCGACTACTCCATATCAGAGAGCCCGGTCAGGTCTAACCAGCGCTAACACCTCCAAAAGCTGAATGACATTAGGCCCGTACTTGCTGGTGGTACGGAGAAGGCAGTTATGCCTCAACAACGTTGATCACGTAGGAAAACCATGAGCGAAAGCTTTGCTGAACTGTTTGAACAGTCTCTTAACGACATCAACATGGAGCCAGGCGCTATTGTCGCGGCTCAAGTTGTCGACATTGACGGTGACTGGGTTACCGTTAACGCTGGTCTGAAATCTGAAGGTCAGATCCCTGCATCACAATTCCGCGATGAGAATGGTGAACTGACCATCGCTATCGGTGATGACGTACACGTTGCTCTAGAAGCTGTAGAAGATGGCTTCGGTGAAACGCGTCTGTCCCGTGAAAAAGCCAAGCGCGCAGAAGCTTGGAAGATTCTGGAAGCGGCCTTCGAGAAAGATGAAGTTATCAAGGGCGTGATCAACGGTAAGGTCAAAGGCGGCTTCACTGTCGACGTCGACTCTATCCGTGCCTTCTTGCCGGGTTCTTTGGTAGATGTTCGCCCTGTTCGCGACACTGCGCACCTAGAGAACAAAGAGCTAGATTTTAAAGTTATCAAGCTTGATCCGAAGCGCAACAACGTTGTTGTTTCGCGTCGTGCCGTGCTAGAAGCAGAAAACAGCGCTGAGCGCGAAGCACTGCTGGCGACCTTGCAGGAAGGTCAGCAAATCAAAGGTATCGTTAAGAACCTGACTGATTACGGTGCTTTCGTTGATTTAGGCGGCGTTGATGGTCTGCTTCACATCACCGACATGGCGTGGAAGCGTATCAAGCATCCGTCTGAAATCGTTGCTGTTGGCGACGAGATCAACGTCAAAGTACTGAAGTTTGACCGTGAGCGTAACCGCGTATCGCTAGGTCTTAAGCAGCTGGGTGAAGATCCTTGGGTCAACATCAAAGACCGTTACCCGGAAGGCACCAAAGTACACGCAGTCGTCACTAACCTGACTGACTACGGCTGCTTTGCTGAGCTGGAAGAGGGCGTTGAAGGTCTGGTTCACGTTTCAGAAATGGACTGGACTAACAAGAATATCCATCCGTCTAAAGTTGTCCAAGTGGGCGACGATGTTGACGTTATGGTTCTTGATATCGACGAAGAGCGTCGTCGTATTTCTCTGGGTATCAAGCAGTGCACTGCTAACCCATGGGAAACATTCAACGCTGAATACAACAAGGGCGACCGTGTTTCCGGTACCATTAAGTCAATCACTGACTTTGGTATCTTTATCGGCCTTGAAGGCGGTATTGATGGTCTGGTTCATCTGTCTGATATCTCTTGGACAGAAACCGGTGAAGAAGCGGTTCGTAACTTCAAGAAGGGTGACGAAGCTGAAGCCGTTATTCTTTCAATCGACCCTGAGCGTGAGCGTATCTCCTTAGGTATTAAGCAAATGGATTCTGATCCAGTTGCTGAATACCTGTCAGTAAATGACAAAGGAAGCATTGTTACTGGTCGTATTGTCGAAGTAGACGCTAAAGAAGCACATGTCGAGCTGGCGACTGATGTTATCGCTATCCTCAAAGCGTCTGAAATCAGTGCTGACCGCATTGAAGACGCACGCAATGTGCTGAATGAAGGCGACAGCATTGAAGCTCGTATTGTTAGCGTCGATCGTAAGAGCCGCCAGATTAATCTGTCGGTTAAAGCGAAAGAGCAAGACGATACTCGCCAAAACCTGAAGAAACTGCGTGACCAAGAGCCGGAAGCGGGTGGTCCAACCACCATCGGTGATTTGATCAAGCAGCAAATGGGTCAAGACTAATAAATTAGTCGATAGCCTATAAAAACGCCGCCCTAATGGGCGGCGTTTTTTATAAATATGTATGATTTTAAACAGAGATTAGTAATTGTTTTGGCTGAGTGTAAAGCTTGCCCTTTTAGTAATGACTAAGCCTAAGCTATAAAATCGATTAGTAATTAAGCCAAAATCAACTAGACTATTGTCAGTTAGCTCATTTACAGCAATAATATATGCGCATCCTGAACTTGTGCGTGTTGAGTTGGTCAATCAAATAACTCACACAGCTAAACCTACTCTAAAAAGGAATTAGTATGTCGCTATTAAATGAGTATATTCAAAAGGAACAGCAGTTAAAACAACTGCAAGAAGATTTGCAGCGTTTGGAAAGCGACCAGCGCCTGAAAGGCGAGCTTGAGTTTAAAGCTAATCTTGAAGCACTAATGAATGAGTTTGGTAAGCGTCCTGCTGATGTTATCGCATTGCTTGACCCTAACGCGGAACAACGCGGCTCTAAAGGCACAGCAGTGGCTTCAACACGTCGTAAACGCCGCTTGAAAATTTATAAAAATCCACATACTGGCGAAGTCATTGAAACTCGTGGCGGTAACCATAAAGGCTTGCGTAGCTGGAAAGACGAGCATGGTGATGAAGCCGTTGAATCTTGGCTTGAGCGTATGGAAGACTGAGTAATCGGGGCCGGCATTTCTAATTAGAAGTGCCGGTTTTAGTTTGGATAGTTAGTCTAGTAGCCGTGCTGGACTGACTGATGAAAATGACACATTGCGAATATTTTCGATATCATAGTATTTATAGCCGTCGTATTCACTGCTATCGTATTTACGATGAATCGCTGCTAGTGAGTACTTATTCATCCGTTTATTGATGTTATGGCTGTTGTATAAGACTTCTACAAAATTTTATCGATATTTTGCAGATTAGTGTGACGGCTTAGCACCCTAATGATGGATAGTGAAAGCGGTGTTAATCCTTTGGGTATGCCCCGTGTTTTGATAGGCGATTTTTTGAAGGTCTGCTTGTTATGAGTAGCTTTTGACGAGAGGCAGCCTTAAGGGAATTTTCGCATTGTTTAACACAGGCTGTTCGTAAGTGAACTTTAGGTCCTGGCTGCACGATAACGTCTCGTTAGATAATGTGCGATGTGGCTGGCCTAGCATCTATTGTCCAGGCGTACTTTTTTACCCGCCCGCGGCTTTAGGATTTATCTCCGCACCAAACAGCAATTTGCGCTATATTTGGTAAATTGAGTGAAGATAGAGCTGCTTTAGGGTGTTCTAGCAGTGAAGGCCGTACGGCACTAAACAGTGTCCAGGGTGATCAAGTGGCTTATCGCCTCTACGTGTGATGGTTTGCCTAGCCTACACTGCAATTAGCGATGTATGCGTATCGTTTTTAGAAAGCACCAGTGCCTCCTATATGTATCACCTATAAGACCACTGTCCGGTGATATTAGAGAATGGTGATTGTGAGTTGCTGTTTGATTTGCCAGCAAGATGCTCGCCCACTATGAGAGATAGTCGATTGAGATAGTTGGTTGAGATAGTTGGTTGAGAGAATCGATTAAGAGAGTTGATTGGCTGTTTTTTTCGGAGAGAAGAGAGCAACGTCACGTTTACCCGAAGATTTTATGCGTTTGACCATCGCTCTCTGGAAAGGGCCTAACCAGCAGGCTTGTCGTCCATTTCAAGTAAGGTGTAAATGAAACATCAATGAAATATCAAAAGGTTCAAAAACAGCTCGATGAGCGTGAAAAGCTTCGTAAGTTTCGTGAGTTGGATGATGCCTTCGCTCAGGCGTTGCGTCAGTTAGAAGATCCCAATAGCGGTTTCGATATTCCCACAGGACCGCCAGTACGCTCAATTGCAGCATTAGAAGCTGACGATCAAGCTGCACGCGCGAGTGAGCAGGATCGCTTATTTAATCAACGTCTAAAAGCACTGATTGAAGAGTATGGTTTATCTGAGCGAGATGTCAGTGAGGTCATTCAGATCCTCGTTGACTATCAGCTATGGGAGCTTGATAAGACACCAGTAGCAACTCACTAGGTAGATATGGCTACCTAGCGATAGCGAAAGACTCTTAGACTTGGTAAGTAAACGTTTTCTTCTAATTTTTCGTCACGCCGCTTGGCTCTAGTACGCGTTGTTGGAGGCGTTTCGGCAGGTGCTTTGAGGTGCGGCAACCGCCCTTCATTGGCAGGCACTATCAACGGCATGGCAATATTAAGCGCTCGTCGCGTGTGTCCATCATCCAGGGGCTCCACAAAAAACAGATTAGCGCGCATTAATGGTGCCTGAGGTTGTACCTGTGCCAATATTTCTGCACTTGGAAGATTGGCGAGCTTGCGTAGCTGTATACGAATATGGGGTGCGTCGCTATCAAGTTGCAATAACTTTTGTTCTGCTTCCTGAACGCTTATTCTTTTAATTGAGCGACCGCTGCTATACCACGCCAGCCTAACTCTGGACACGGGCGCAGGGGCAATAGGGAGTTGCCGCCAGCACTGCTTTAGATGGAGCCTTGCAAAACCGCTTTTACGTAGTACATCATTAATATGTGGGTGGCGATGGGGCAGGCGCGATTTGGCATCATTCAATGCATTTGGGTGAGCTTGTTTAATATGAGCAAGCAGATCGCTGATGCGCGCTTTTGCATGGTTAATATGATGACACGCATCAATTAATGCAGTATCAGCGGCAATAACAGCTATATAATTACGCGTTTCGCGTCCATCTTGACCTTGCTGATGCCACATATCTAGCAGTGCTTCACGCAGCCAAAAAGAATTGCTAGAGGCATGCTGAAATCGCCAGGTAGGCGGTTGGTGAGCTTCATACAGCGCTGCGGCCTGCTCAATAGTGGCCACCAGTTGGTCAAAGTGTGTATCAAGCTCATGGAGTAGGTGATACAAAGATAGCGGAGCATCAGTCATGGGCGGGCCTTAATGCGAGTAAAGTGACACTCTATCAGCACCACTTTATCAGCAACACTCTTTCTGATCACCGCTAAAAGGAAGTTAAGGTATCAATAATAAAGCACTTATGCTGTTACCTAAGACGTTCCTTAAGCCCTAGGACGTTAGTTAAGCGCTAAGATGATACTTAATACCTAAGTCATTCTTTAAGAAAGTGGCGCATCTCTATCCGCTTGAGCAAGCAGAGTATCCAAGTCTGCTTCGTCCATGGCAGATTCACCTGCAATGCGATGCGACTCTTCCGCCCAAGCACCTAAATCAAGCAGTTGGCAGCGCTTGCTACAAAAAGGGCGATAGGTGCTTTCTGGCCCCCAGATAATTTTTTTGCCGCATTGAGGGCAAGCAACCTCAAGCGGTGAATCGTTTGCCGGTATAGGCATTTAATACTCCTATTTTAAAGCTACTATTATTACTGTGCCAAAAGCTGACGCAAGAATGGAACAGTTGTTAATCACATGTTGCCCGATAACGCTGATCCAGCTTAACGACTTGGCGCATCATATCATCGTGGTTCCCACTGTTATCGATAACATCATCGCCTTTAGCAAGTCGCTCTTCGCGTGGAAGTTGGGCGGCGAGGATAGCACGCACCTGGTTTTCACTCACGCCATCCCGTGCAAGCGTGCGTTCCAACTGGAGCGATTCGGGGACATCGATGACTAACGTGCGATCAACAAGCTTATCTTGTCCAGATTCAAACAGCAGTGGCGATACAAGTAGAACGTAGGGAGAGTGCTGCTTTAGGCGGTTAATATGCAAAAGTAGACGCTCACGAACCCTGGGGTGGGTGACAGATTCTAACCACTGGCGTTGTTGAGGGTCTTCAAAAATGATGGTGCGCAGTGCTGATCTGTTTAGCGTGCCATCGGTATTCAAAACGTGGGTGCCAAAGTGTTCGGCAATGGCTGTTAGCGCAGGTTCACCAAGGGCAACGACTTCTCTTGCCACATCATCGGCATCCACCCAGCCAATACCCAGTTCTGCAAACGCCCGAGCAACGGTAGACTTTCCCGAGCCAATACCACCTGTTAGCCCAATGATCATGCAAGCTCCCAAAAAGGACGAACCAAAATTGGCGTGAGGGTTAATAAAGCAACGACGTATACAGTGCCATTAACTCGTTGCCGACAAGTAAGCAAATCCAGCCCGCCAGGGCGAGAAAGGGGCCAAAGGGGAGAGGTTGTCCACGTAAGCGTGGGGAGAGGGCCTGGGCAACTAATCCAACTATTGCGCCAACGCCTGCCGATAAAATAAGCAACAGCGGTAACATACCCCAACCTAACCAAGCGCCAAGTGCTGCGAGCAATTTGAAATCCCCATAGCCCATGCCTTCTTTACCGGTTACTAGCTTAAACAGCCAATAAAAGCTCCACAGCACAAGATAGCCCGCTATTGCGCCCATGACAGCGCCTGATAGCAACAGAGGCTGAAAAAGTAGCTGGTATACCAAGCCGGCCCATAGCAGTGGCAAGGTCAATATATCAGGCAGTAAATAGGTGCGAAAATCAATGACTGCCAAGGCAAGTAGCGTTAAACAAGCGCCATAAATAAACGCCGCGCTTAGCGTAGCCCCATGTAACATAACAACAACTACGGCAAGCAGTCCGCCCATCAGTTCAACGAGAGGATATTGGGCGCTAATGGTCGTTTGGCAATGCGCGCACTTGCCCCTTCTTTTTAACCAGCCTACCAAGGGAAGATTGTCGTGCCAGGCAATGGGCTGTTCGCAACGCGGGCACATCGATCCAGGGGTCGCAAGATTAAAGCGGGGTGACGACTCTTCGGGTAACTCAAGAGAGGCGCGTGCCTCACTGCGCCAGCCGCGCATTAACATCACGGGCAAGCGGGTGATGACAACATTAAGAAAACTGCCAAAACAGAGGCCAATCAGTAACGCAAAAAGAGTAATAACGCTCGGCGGTAAGCCCATGGTGCTCCTGCTATGTGTTAAAATACCAATAGAGGGATGATTTATAGAGCGGTGCCAATTTCGAAGATAGGCAAATACATGGAAACGACCACGCCACCGACCAGAGCACCCAGTACTACGATAATAATAGGTTCCATTAATGAGGTCAGGGCATCGACTTTATTATCAACCTCTTCTTCGTAGTAATCGGCAACACGGTTTAGCATCGCATCCAACGAACCCGCTTCTTCACCAATGCTGACCATTTGTACAGCCAGGGCGGGAAATCGGTTGGTCATGCGCATTGCAAAATGTAGCTGTTGTCCGGTAGTTACATCTTGGCGCACCTCATTAATGGCCTTAATGTAAACTCGGTTATCCGCTGCCCCAGCGGCGGTTTCAAGCCCCTCTATCAGTGGAACACCTGATGTAAAGGTAGTCGCTAGGGTGCGGGTAAACCGTGAGACAGCCGACTTATGCAAAATATCGCCAAGGATAGGTAGGTGAAGCATTAGACTGTCCAACCGATAGGCAACGCGGGATGATCGCCGTACAGCAGCTTTAAGGAGTATAAAACTGGCGATTAGCGCGCCTAAGGCGTGTAACCAATATGCCTGGGCTATCTCTGATAAGTTAACAGTGAATTGCGTCAGCGCAGGCAGTTCCGCGCCAAAACCTTGGAACATGCTTTCAAATTCAGGTACGACTTTGATAAGCAACAGCATGGTAACCGCAACGCCAATGGTCATTACCGCTGTAGGGTACCAGAGTGCTTTTTTAACGCGATTTTTGAGCGATTCAACTTTCTCTTTGTAGCTGGCAATGCGCTCTAGCATCTGGTCAAGCGCACCTGCTTGTTCCCCCGCCTCCACTAGGTTAACAAACAGGCGGTCAAATTGTTTGGGGTGTTTTGCCATGGCGCTGGAAAGGCTATCGCCGGAAGAAACGTCTTCCATAATTTGCTGGGTGAGTGCCACCATGGCGGGTTTTTTTAGGCTTTCCGAAACGGCCTGTAGCGCTTGAAGAATAGGTATACCAGCCCGCACCATGGTAGCCATTTGCCGGGCAAAAATCATAATGTCGACGTTGGTGACTTTGCCTCGGCCGCTAAAGCTACTGCGCTTTTGCACCTTTGTAGCGACAATACGCTGCTTAGCCAGCTGTTCAACAATATCGGGTTTAGTGCGCCCAATTAGCTCGCCGCGCATTGCTCGGTCTTGTGGCCCTTTGCCTTCCCACTTCCAGCGGTGCAGCGGCGCTGGCTTTATGCGGCGTGCTTTAGCGTTCGCCATGTCGCGCGTTACTCCTTACTAATGCGGTTAACTTCTTCCAGGCTAGTGCTGCCATCCAACACGCGGCTTAAACAGCGCTGATACAGGCTGGGGTAGCCTTCACGGCGGGCTTGCTGGTCAATATCCAGCGCGTTGCCATCGCGCATGATCAACTGGCGCATAGCATCGGTAATTGGCACTACTTCGTAAATGCCAATACGCCCTTTATAACCTTGAGTACACTGTTTGCAGCCAACTGCCGTGTAAATAGTGCCATTACGAATATCCTGCTGGCTAAAGCCAGCTTTTCGCAGTGCTTCCGCTGGCATATTGGCGGGCTTTTTACATAGGTTGCATAGCTTACGCGCTAAGCGCTGGGCAATGATTAAACTCACCGAGCTGGCAATGTTATAAGACGCGACGCCCATATTGGCTAAACGGGTTAGTGTTTCAGCCGCTGAGTTAGTGTGTACGGTAGATAGCACCAAGTGGCCTGTTTGGGCTGCTTTCACGGCAATTTCAGCGGTTTCTAGATCACGAATCTCGCCTACCATCACGACATCCGGGTCTTGACGCAAAAAGGCACGCAGCGCGCTGGCAAAGTTTAGGCCGATTTTAGGAAGAACGTTCACTTGGTTAATGCCGGATACTTTAATTTCGACCGGGTCTTCTGCGGTACAAATATTGCGCTCAATTTGGTTGAGAATATTAATGCCTGTGTAAAGCGTGACGGTTTTACCGCTACCGGTAGGCCCCGTCACCAGAATCATCCCTTGTGGCTTCTTTAGGGCGTGCTCATAGGCGGCCTGTTGTTCAGGGCTAAAGCCTAGCTGTTCGATGCCCAACTGCGCAGAGGCTGGGTCTAGCAGGCGCAATACTATTTTCTCACCAAACACGGTGGGCAGTGAGTTCACCCGGAAATCAATTGAGCGGGTACGGGAAAGCTGTAGCTTAATCGCGCCATCCTGAGGCAGGCGGCGTTCAGAAATATCTAGTCGTGACATGATTTTTAAACGGGCTGCAATACGGTGTCGCAGCGCGAAAGGCGGGCGCGCAATTTCAATTAGCATGCCATCGATACGAAAGCGCACCCGGTACTGGGTTTCATAAGGCTCAAAGTGAATATCGGACGCGCCACGGCTGATGGCATCAAGCAATATTTTGTTAACGAATTTAACCACCGGGGCGTCTTCGCTATCTTTTATTGCCTTATCAAATGTCGCCTCATCTTCGCCAAGCTGAACGATATTGAGTGCACTGACGGCGTCGTCAACGTTTTCCAGCTCATCCAGCATGCTGCGTTCATTTTGCGCTAGGTACTGCGTCAGAGAGCTCTTTAGCTGGTCAGCGGGTGCCAGTACGCCATCCACACTGAGACCGGTAGCAAACTGCAGCTCATCAAGCTGGGTAAGCGTTGCGGGGTAGGGCACCGCAACGGTAAGACGATGTCCGTGGCGTGCCAGGGGCAGAATGTCTAATCGTTCTAAAATTTTAACGGGATAGTCGTTGGCGGGTGGCAGGGCATTAATACGAATAGCATCAAGATCCACAACCGGTAAACCGTACTCCCAGGCGGCGGCCAGCGCAGCAGCATGGGTTTCTACCAAGCCGCTGTCCACGACGTGCTGAAGTAGCGATATTTCGAGTTCTGCCGCCGTTTGTTCAGCAACGGCAGCCTGCGCATCGGTAAGCACACCGTGATTCACAAGTCGTTTAGCAATGCCGCGTAGACCACCATGTGAGGTCGCATGACTTAGCGTAGACTCTGGGGCAGGGTGGCTCATAGTGGTCTCGGCAGGATGGCGAATGTAAGCCACCTTGTACCATATTTGGCCTATGCACGGTACTTGTGCTCGTCATGATAAAGTGCAGTCTTAACTCGCTCAAAAGGCTGAATAGCGGGCAATAACAGCATGAAATCGCTAATTGCCAAGTTGAAAAGGGTCGGATAATGTTAGCCGAGTTTCTATTAGCTAATGTGGCTGCTCACCAACTAAAAATGATTAACAACTGCAAGGGATTCTTATGATGCAAACTACCCAACCGCACCACCCGCGCCGCTTTAAGCAACGCGGTTTCACCCTGATTGAGCTACTGATCGTTGTCGCGATCATTGGTGTACTCGCCGCCGTCGGCGTGCCGCAGTATGGGAATTATTTGGATCGTTCAGCTATAGGTGCTTGTCAGGCAGAGCTATCATCTTTCAGAAGTGCCGTTATTGCTGAGTCGGCCACTAGTAACGCTAATGCTACTGATGTGGTTACGGCAGTCGAGTTTAATTTCGACGCATGTAACATCACTGCTGATACGACTCCTTCTAATGAAGCGGTTGCTACGGCTTTCATTACTGATGAGAGCGCAACAGGTATTACAACAAGTCGCAGCGATGCTGGAGTAATTGATATTGAAAACGGCCGTATTGTTGTTCAGTAGCTGCACTAGAGTAGGTAATTGTTGCGCCTAAGTTTAAATGCATTAAAATTTGATCTAAATCGCCCATTGGGGCGATTTAGCTTTGGTTATTTTAATGCAAAAAAATATCAACTCAGTGTTTAGCGGTTTCTCTTTAATTGAACTTCTCATTGTAATTGCCATTGTCGGAATCTTGGCAACAGTGAGCCTTCCCGCCTACTTAACCTACCTTGACCACTCCGCGTTTGGCGCTTGTCAGCGGGAGCTGGGTACGTTTAAGACCCAGGTCTTAGCAAGTGACCACCTTGACGATACCTTGGTGCCGTTTGCGTTTGGTGCTTGCGCCATTGGTGGGGATGGCCAGCCCAATCAAGCGGCTGTGGCCGCAGCGTTTGGTGGCATATTCGAAGGAGAAAATACCGCGCTGCTGATTGATACCCAACGCCAGAGCGTTCAAGCCCAAATCACTCAGCAGGGGCGCGTTGAGCGGGTGGTAGCCCCTTAGCTCACTTTGTTTTTCGCTAGCTCTTTCTAAACCTTCACACTGCCTGCGCATTTGCTCTCTACACTTAACGCTCCTGACCAGAAGGAGCCAATGATGAGATCGATCCCCCTTAGCGCTTGCCTATTAGTTTTCACTCTATTTTGGCAGATAGCGGCTATTGCACAGCCTGCTCACGCACCCGCACATGGTGCTAGAGACAATAACGGTCACCATTCTGAGCGCCAGCGTAATGAGCAAGATTTAGGACGCTACGAGCGTCGCCATCGTGATGAGCGTGGTATAGATCTTCCCCGTATCAACGAGCGTGAGTTGTTGCACCTTCTACGCCAATACGATGCGCCGCGTGCCCAGCCTTTACCGCCCGGCATACAGCGCAACGTAGAACGCGGTAAGCCACTGCCCCCAGGCATTGCCAAACGTTTTGATGGCCAACTGGCATCTCAACTGCCCCAATACCCAGGCTACGAGTGGGAGCGGGTTGGGGCCGATGTGGTGCTTATTGAAGCCGCTACCCGCGTTGTTGTTGATGTGTTGGTAAATGCGCTTCGTTAATAATGGATTTGCTTACTGTCATAGTAATGCCAAACGCCACCGCTTATGCTGAGTTGATATTAGCTAACGTGCAACAAGTAAGGAGCGTTAATGACGGCCTATACCCTAGAAGCGCGGCTGGCGCTGGCAGTACGTATTGCAGAAGAAGCGGGCGACATGATTCGTCGCGCCCGTGAACAGCAAGACTTTAGCCAGCGTTTGAAAGGCGGCATTGAGCTGGTCACCGATGTGGATGTGGCAGTGGATACGCTTATTAGCCAGCGCCTGGAAGATCATTTTCCTGGTGAGGCAAGGTTGAGCGAAGAGTTAAGCCCCGAGCGTGCCTTGCAAACCCCCGCTAAGCAGCTGTGGGTGGTGGACCCCATCGATGGTACCGTTAATTTTGCTCAAGGCCTGCGCCATGTGGCCGTATCGATAGGCTGGATTGAAGATGGCATTGGTAAAGTTGGTGTTGTTCATGCGCCTTTTCTAGGTGATACCTTTAGTGCCGCGCAAGGGCTAGGAGCATTTTGCAATCAGCAGCCGATCAAACCAAGCCAGGCGGAGACGCTTGAAAGTACCCTGGTAGCGACCGGCTTTCCCTATGATAAAGAGGCCCGCAAACAACTCTTGCCTCGTTTAGAAGCCGTATTGACGAACTGCCAGGATGTTCGCCGTAACGGTGCCGCTGCGATTGATTTGTGCGACGTTGCCTGTGGGCGCTTAGATGCGTATTACGAAAGTGTTTCCCCGTGGGACTTTGTTGCGGGCTGGGTAATCGCCCGCGAAGCAGGCGCAAAAGTAGGCCACTTAACAGACGTGCCAGACGGCGTGCCAGCTGACTTGTACCCAAAGCAACTGCTTGTCACCACGCCCAAGGTATATGATGCAATGGCATCGTTACTGAAAAGCATCGATTGAGCGCAAGCGGCAACCAATTGAAAAGAAAGCGCAAAAAGAGCTTTTCATTTGGTTAATAAAACGCTAGTATACGCACCGTCTTGAGGCAAACGATGTTGGTTAACAGTCGTTGCTAATTAAGACATCGGAGTGTGGCGCAGCTTGGTAGCGCGTTGCAATGGGGTTGCAAAGGTCGCAGGTTCGAATCCTGTCACTCCGACCAAGAATTTCTAATGAAACCGCCGCTTACGGGTAACACCGAGCGGCGGTTTTTTGTGCATGTCCAAAACGTTGTATCTGGCTTGTTTAGATAATGGGCGCAGTCACAGTGGGTGATCCATTCACGATCATGTTGGCTTGGTCTTGATGGCCTTGGCGAGAATAGCCTAGAGGGAAAGTCAGTCGGAGCGGACTGTTTTTATTTCGACTTGTTTCGCGCATTCAGCACCGTTGCGACCAATATGCATACAAGTGCAGGTAGAAGTACGTCAAGAGCGGAATCAAGTGTCCAGCCCCGCCACACGCCCTCGAACATGCCTACTGGTAAAGTTTCCCCCCATTTCCACCCACGTTGTATACCCAGTTTATATTCGTGTTGTGCAATTTCCCGTCCTAAAAAAAGAGTAATAGCAATAGCGCCTGCTGCCCGGGGGGTAAAAAAGGGGAGAAGGGCAAGCTGAATGCATAGGGCGATCACAACATGCTCTAAATGGGTAACGTTCAAGCATTAGCTCCAAGAGTAAGCGTGAGGTTGACGTTTGCTATCGTAGGGTAGATGTCAACCTTATGCATACCCAGTCATTGGCAGCATATCGCCAGCTTCATAGCGTCAACAGTACTCGCTTTACTAAAAACAAAACTGCATTTAACTCTAGCTACTGCCCATTAGCTTATTATGAGGGAAGGATCGGGTGCGGGTTTTTTGCGTTGCATCATTTCCTCGGTACTTTATAAATAATGACAGTACTGCAGCGCAACAACCTGCTGTAAGCTGACGATATATTCATTAAGGGAGCTTATGGATGGAAAACCCTCAATCACCTGCTAAGCCATCGCGTGACTGGCACAGTGCTTCAGCGGATCAAGCGCTGGAGTGGCAATCTACGTCAGTGGACGGGCTATCGAGCACTGAAGCGCAGACGCGTCTGCAGCGCTATGGACCAAATAAACTTCAGCAGGCTCAAGGGCGTCCCTGGTATCGACGTTTACTGGATCAGCTGAATAATATTTTAATTCTTATTTTGTTGGTTGCTGCTGTTGCTAGCTTTTTGTTAGGGCATACGATCGACGCAGCGGCGATTGTTGCCGTGGTGGCTATCATTGCGTTGATTGGGTTTATCCAGGAGGGAAAAGCTGAACAAGCACTTGATAGCATTCGCAATATGTTATCTCCCCAGGCGAATGTCTTGCGTGATGGAAAGCGTTCCACCATTCCTGCAGAGGAGTTAGTGCCAGGGGATATTGTATTGGTTGAAAGTGGTGACCGTGTGCCGGCAGATCTGCGGCTGATTGAAGCGCGGCGTTTTCGTACGGATGAGGCGGCGTTAACAGGCGAGTCGGTGCCTGTGGAAAAGTTGTCTGACCCCGTGAAAGCAGATACAGACCTTGCTGAGCGAAGTAGTATGGCGTTTGCCAGCACGATCGTAGTGCAAGGTAATGCCCGTGGTTTGGTGGTTGAGACAGGCCGTTATACTGAAATCGGCAAAATTTCTGAACTCCTGCGTGGCGTAGAACAAATCAAAACGCCGCTGATCCAGCAGCTTGATCGGGCAGGCAGGGTGCTGGCGATTTTTATCTTAGCAGCGGCAGCCATCACTGCCTTGCTAGGCACCTTAATCCATGACCAGCCCGCTGCAGATATGTTTATGGCGGCGGTTGGGCTGGCGGTAGCCGCTATCCCAGAAGGCTTGCCGGCCATTGTGACGATTGGACTTGCACTTGGCGTGCAAAGCATGGCTAAGCGCAACGCTATTATCCGCCGGCTTCCTGCGGTAGAAACGCTGGGGTCTATTTCGACTATTTTTTCCGATAAGACAGGTACCTTAACACGTAATGAAATGACCGCTCAGGCGATTTGGTTAGGTGACGAGCAGTTCCAAATCGATGGTATTGGCTTTGAACCAAAGGGACGCTTTTATCGTGTTCAGCCGGATGGTGAAAAAGAACCTGATCACGTCGATCTCGCCAGTGCGCCAGGCTTAAGTGATTTTT
Source organism: Vreelandella neptunia (assembly GCF_000712975.1). GTDB lineage: Bacteria > Pseudomonadota > Gammaproteobacteria > Pseudomonadales > Halomonadaceae > Vreelandella > Vreelandella qaidamensis. Next base: position 665,517 of record NZ_JHQL01000003.1, read on the forward strand.
TGCGTGCAGGCGTATTGTGCAATGACACCGAATTGCACCAGCAGTCAGGTCAGTATCAGATATATGGCGACCCAACAGAGGGTGCGCTGGTGGTCGCTGGTGAAAAAGCGGGTGTAAAAACATTAGAGGTGCGCCAGCAATTTCCGCGCCTGGATGCGATCCCTTTCGAGTCAGAGTTTAAGTACATGGCCACGCTGCATACAGAAAATGACGGGCAGCGTGTCATTGTGAAGGGGGCGCCTGATCGCTTGATAGAAATGTGCGATAGCGTCGCTACTAAGGAAGGCTCGGTCGAAATTGACCGTCATGAGTGGGAGCACCGCATTCACGAGCTATCTTCCCGTGGTTTACGCGTTCTGGCCATTGCAGATAAACCAGCGGCGGCGATTGATGCACTTGATCATCACCATATTGAAGGCAAGCTGCGCTTGTTGGGTATTATCGGCCTGCTGGATCCACCCAGAGCAGAAGTGATTGAAGCGGTTAAGCGTTGCCAACAAGCCGGTATTCGCCCCGTTATGATTACTGGTGACCATGCGTCGACAGCGCTTGCTATTGCTAAGCAGTTAGGCTTTTCACAAACGGAAAAAGCGCTAACTGGAAGAGAAATTGAAGCAATGAGCGATCAGGCGCTAGAGGAGATTATTTTAGATATTGATGTGTTCGCTCGTGCATCGCCCGAGCATAAACTGCGTTTGGTTAAGGCCATGCAGGCTCGGGGCGGGGTTTGTTCGATGACGGGGGATGGCGTTAACGATGGCCCGGCCTTAAAACGTGCTGATGTTGGTGTTGCCATGGGCGTGCAAGGGACTGAAGCGGCTAAAGATGCTTCTGAAATGGTATTGGCTGATGATAACTTTGCAACGATTGTTAGTGCGATCGAAGAAGGGCGTAAGGTTTACGATAATATTCGTAAAACAATTACGTTTATTCTTCCTACTAACGGTGCTCAGGGCTTGGCGATTATGCTGGCCGTGCTGTCAGGCTCGGTGCTACCGGTAACGCCGTTACAGGCATTATGGGTAAATATGGTGGTAGCGATTACGCTAGGCTTGGCATTGGCGTTTGAGACAGGGGAAAAAGACTTAATGGCGCGCCAGCCAAGAGACCCGAAAGCACCGTTGCTTGATCTGTTTTTACTGTGGCGGGTGATTTTTGTGTCTGTGCTGCTACTTATCGGCGTCTTCGGCATGTTCTCTTGGATACTCAACCAAGGGGGTAGTGAAGCGTTAGCGCGAGCTGGGGCGGTCAATATGCTGGTTACAGGCAGTGCCGCTTATTTAATCAATAGCCGCTTTTTAATCAACAGCACGCTGTCGTTTGCCGGTATTTTTGGCAGTCGGCCGGTATGGATTGCCATTATGATGGTGATGTTGCTCCAAATGGCGTTTACGTATCTGCCCTTTATGCAGCTTATTTTTGGAAGTGAAGGGTTAAGCCTTACGCATTGGTTCGCTATCTTAATCGGTAGTTTGGCGATTTATCTGTTCATTGAGATTGAAAAAAAGGTGTGGCGCTTACTTGAATCTAAGCAAACCCACGCTAAGGTAAATTAATTATGTGCAGACTGATGATCGTACAAACTGGTCTAAGTACAGCTGGTCTAAGCACTTTTGGTCTAAGTACAGCTGGCATAAATACAAAAGGTAAGTAAAAACAGCAAGACCCAAAAAAACGCCACCTACGTTAAGCGATTAGCTAATGTAGGTGGCGTTTTTAATATAAGCACAGGTGCCGCTTATTTAGCCTTGCGCTTTGTGATCTGCGAGCGCAGTTGCAACGGCTTCTTCCCATTGGCCTGCGGTAATTTCCCAGTGCGCCATTTCATCTTGATCTGGTGCGCCTTCTGAAGCGGCATTTAGCTCTTCAGGCGAATAGCGTTCAAAGCAGTGCTTGGCGAATGCTTTGGTTTTGCCGTCTTGAAGCTGATTAATCATTTCCATTCTGTTTATCCTTTCCTTGGTGGGTGGTCTCCCGCTTGCTTATGCTGGCAAGGTTTGAGTACTGCACAATGAGTGTAGCGGTTTGACGCCATGTTTGCCCAAGGGTGAAGCGCTCGTACATTAAAGTACAGCATCTACAATGATTTTTACCGCAATACTCGCTAACAGCAGCATGATGAGATTATCGAACCAGCGATGTGGTAGGCGTTTGCCGAGCCGCGCGCCAATTGGCATGGCGGCAAGAATGATGAATAGTGCTATGAAACTGTAATATGCGCGTTCCAGTGTGAGTATTTCCGCACTTAGTAGTGCCGGTATTTGAACGCAGGTAATCGCGACAAAAAAGACTGAAATAGAGCCAATAAATACCTGACGCTCTAGCTGCATGGCGTTAAGAAATGTTACGGATGCGGGCGCAGACATGCCCGCCGCGCCTTGCAGTACGCCAGCTAGCAAACCGACAGGCATTACAACGCGCTTAGCGGTAGTGAAAGGAAGAATTACCTGACGATTAGCCAGTTTAACTACTAAATAGAGCACAATCGCAGTCGCGACACCCAGTGATAAAAGCGTGGGTGATAGCACGACTAGCCCCCAGGTGCCGAGTACAATGCCTAACCCACCTGATAGAGAGAAAGCGGCAAGAAAACGCAGCGGTAACAGATGGTGCCGATATTGCCATACCTGTAAAACATTGCTAAACAAATTGGGCGCAATCAACACAGCAATCGCCAGCTTCACGTCATATAGCATGGTAAGTACAGGTACTACGAGAACGGGTACACCGGAACCGATAGCACCTTTGACGATGCCTGCTGCAACTAGCGTTAAAAGAGCAATAATCACTGGGAGTTTCCTGACGGATCAGGCACAGCGGTTACTGTGCCTAACAGATAATGATTTTGCTAAATGCGTCACTTTAGAACTGTACGTTACTTTAAAACAGTACGTTACTTTAGAACATAGCAGGGTGTATAAGCTTGCCCGTCAAGCTTCATGCGTCCTTGGGCGACAAACGAAGTTAACAGCTCATCTAAGCGCTGCATGAGTGCTGGTTCAGCGGTTAGCTCAAAGGGGCCATGGGCTGCAATGGCGCGAATGCCTGGCTCTTTAACATTACCTGCCACTATGCCTGAAAAGGCGCGTCGCAGGTTAGCTGCTAGCTCATGGGTAGGCTGTTGGCGGTGAAGGGCAAGGCCGCGCATGGCTTCATGGGTGGGTTCAAAGGGTGCCTGGAAGTCGCGGGCAATGGTTAACCGCCAGTTGTAATAGAATGCATCCTGGTGCGTACGGCGGAAGTTAGCAACTTCGTCGATTTCCTGGCGCATCTTGCGTGCAACGGCCACTGGGTCACCGGTAATAATGGTGTAGTAGCGGCGGATATCCTCGCCCAATGTATAAACCAAAAATTCATCAATTTTCTGGAAATATGCAGCGGAGTCGGCTGGGCCGGTAAATACGAGAGGGAAGGGAATGTCGTGGTTGCTGGGGTGAAGCAGAATGCCCAGCAAGTATAGAATTTCTTCTGCTGTGCCAACGCCACCAGGAAAGACAATAATGCCATGTCCTAAGCGCACAAAGGCTTCCAGGCGCTTTTCGATATCAGGCATAACAACCAGTTCGTTAACAATCGGGTTGGGCGCTTCAGCGGCGATAATGCCAGGCTCAGAAATGCCTAAATAGCGACCATCCTTGCGACGCTGTTTGGCATGGGCAACGTTAGCTCCTTTCATAGGGCCTTTCATAGCACCCGGACCGCAGCCCGTACAGATATCTAACTCCCGCAGACCTAGGTGATAACCGACATCTTTAGTGTATTCATACTCTTCCCTGGAAATAGAGTGGCCGCCCCAGCACACCACCAAACTGGGTTCAAGGCCGGGTTTTAGGGTGCCGGCCTTACGTAAGATATGAAACACCGCGTTGGTGGTGCCTTCTCCGGTGGTCAGGTCAAACCGCTTGTGGTGCTGGATTTCATTGTAAACATAAACAATGTCGCGCAGAACCGATGAGAGATGTTCGCGAATACCGCGAATCATACGTCCGTCTACAAACGCCTCGGCAGGCGCGTTGGTCAGCTTAAGACGAATGCCACGGTCTTGTTGTAGAACTTCAATATCGAAGTCCTTGTAAGCTTCCATTATGGCTACGCTATCATCGGTTGGGCTGCCGCAATTAAGTACTGCAAGTGCACAGCGGCGCAGTAAATCGTGCAAGCCACTCTTAGAGGTGCTTTTTAAGCGATTAACCTCATGCTGAGAAAGTACTTCAAGGCTTCCCTCTGGGGAAATAATGCTGGAAATAGTTGCCCGTGGCTCTGGGAGTTGCGTCATTAGTCTGGCTGTCCCTAATCATAGTATTAATGAATCTACATACTATCATGACCATTACCGACTGAATTCAAGCAAAAGTGCCGCGATCCAGCCTAGCATCCGTTTAGTAGGTGGTTTGTGCTACCCTGTACGTTCGTTGAAAGCACATGGTGGCTAGTTAAGATGGCGCTTTATTATGTTTAATGCCCAGTATTTTCGGACGTTTATAACGTTGGTGGAAACGGGGAGCTTCACACGTACCGCGCGCCGTTTGGAGATGACGCAGCCTGGCGTCAGCCAGCACATTCGTAAGTTGGAAAGCTATTTAGATAAACCGCTGATTGAAAGAAAGGGGCGAAGTTTTACGTTAACAGAGTCTGGCCGCAGGGCTTATGATTACGCCTTAAAACTGTTTGCTGAACATGAACAGTTTCGCCATGGGTTAGATGATGACTCGCTTGATAGCGGCGAGTGCCGGATTGCCTCCCCTGGAAGCGTTGGGCTTATGTTTTATCCTTTTATTCTTGGCCAGCAGCAGATGCATCCCAACTTAACGGTCAATTACAGTTTTGCGTTTAATCATGAAATCGTTAATGACTTGCTTGAAGGCCGCTACGATATTGGTATCGTGACTGAGCAGGTTAATCATACTGAGCTTACCTGTACGGTATGGCATAAAGAGCCACTATGCTTAGTCGTACCCGCTGATTTTGCTGGCAGCACGCTATCCGATCTAATGGGCATTGGTTTTCTTAATTACTACGACGGTATTAATCACGCCAATGCACTGTTGCGCGCCAATTATCCAGACGAATTTCGTTCAATGACTCATTTTCGTCATCAAGGGTTTACCAACGAAGTGAGCATGGTGCTAGATGCGGTTGCGCGTGGTCTCGGTTTTACCGTGGTGTCTCGTTTGGTATTGGAAACTTCTCCTTGGCAGCGCCAGGTAAAAGCATTGGCATTACCCCAAGGGATCAATGAAGTGCTTCACTTGTTGCGTCGACGAGACTCCGTGTTGCCAAAACGGTATGAAAAACTGTTAGAGGGTTTTCATCGTCAACGTCTGCAAGAAAAAACGCCCCTGATGCCCGAATAACGAGCGCCAGGAGCGTTTAGAGTTCGCCAGTATTAAGTATTAGCGGCGGTATTCGTCAATGCTTGGGCAAGAGCAGATGAGCTGCCGATCACCAAATACGTTGTCAACGCGGTTAACCGCAGGCCAATACTTAGACGCAGCGACGGCGTCTGTTGGGAAAGCGCCAAGTTTGCGGTCATAGGGGCGCTGCCATTCGCTGTCCATCAAATCTGCTTGAGTATGAGGGGCATTCACTAACGGATTATTATCCAGCGGCCACTCACCACTCTCTACACGAGCAACTTCTTCGCGTATTGCAATCATGGCATCACAGAAACGATCGATTTCGTAGAGTGACTCAGACTCTGTTGGCTCGATCATCAACGTTCCTGGAACGGGGAACGACATAGTGGGCGCATGGAAACCGTAATCCATCAAACGCTTGGCAATATCTTCCTCACTAATACCAGACGCACTTTTCAGCGGACGAATGTCGATAATGCACTCGTGTGCCACATTGCCGTTCTGACCGCGGTAGAGAATCGGGTAGGCATTCTCTAATCGCTTGGCAATATAGTTGGCATTAAGAATAGCCAGTTCGGTTGCTTCACGAAGCCCACGTGCGCCCATCATCTTAATGTAAGCCCACGAAATGGGTAGAATCGACGCGCTGCCAAATGCCGCAGCGGAGACAGCACCGTTTTCAGGGTTAACGCCATTAATAGGCGTGACCACATGATTGGAGACGAAAGGTGCAAGATGAGCTTTAACGCCAATTGGCCCCATGCCTGGGCCACCGCCACCGTGAGGAATGCAGAATGTTTTGTGCAGGTTGAGGTGAGAAACATCGCCACCAAAATCACCGGGGCGCGTTAAACCAACCTGAGCATTCATGTTAGCGCCGTCTACGTACACTTGTCCGCCGTGCTGATGAACCACATCACACACCTTACGCACATGGGACTCAAATACGCCATGGGTAGACGGATACGTAATCATCACCGCAGAAAGTCGATCACTGTGCTGCTCGGCTTTGCGTGTCAGATCATCTAGGTCAATGTTACCGTTGGCGTCACACTCAACCACCACCACGTCCATGCTAAGCATAGCAGCAGAGGCAGGGTTAGTGCCGTGGGCTGAGCTGGGAATCAAGCACACGTCGCGATGGGCTTCCCCTTGGGCTGCCTGATAGCGGCGAATGGCCAGCAAGCCCGCATATTCACCCTGGGCACCTGAGTTGGGTTGCATAGAAATATGATCGTAACCCGTTACTTCCACTAAGAAAGCGGCTAACTCATCAATCATTTGATGATAGCCTGCCACCTGATCGCGAGGAGCGAATGGGTGGAGGTGCGCAAACGCAGGCCAGGAGACCGGGATCATTTCACTGGTAGCATTTAGCTTCATAGTGCACGATCCCAGCGGGATCATGGCATGGGCCAAGGAAAGATCTTTATTCTCGAGACGTTTCAAGTAACGCAGCATCTCAGTTTCGCTGCGATAGCGCTTAAAGGTGGGGTGTTGCAAAAAGCTGCTATCACGATGGTATGCCGCTGGAATGCCACTGATCTTGTCGTTAATGACTTTTTCATCGAGCGCTGCCACTGACAAGCCGTGCTCATCGCCTAACAGGACATCAAGTAGCGTCGCGACGTCATGAGCCGTCGTGGTTTCATCCAAGCTAATGCCCACATCGCCATTGGCGAAATAGTGTAGGTTGATGTCATGGGTCATGGCACGGCCATGAATCTTACCGGCATCCACTTGGGTAAGACGCAGCGTGTCAAACCAGCTGTCGTTAGCTAATGTGATACCCGCTTGCTTAAGACCTTCTGCTAGCAAGGTAGTGAGGCGATGCACGCGGCCTGCAATTTTGCGTAAGCCTTCAGCACCATGGTAAGTGGCGTAGAAGCCAGCAATATTGGCCAGTAATGCCTGAGCAGTACAGATATTAGAGGTCGCTTTTTCGCGGCGAATATGCTGCTCGCGGGTCTGCATGGCCATGCGTAATGCAGTGTTACCGCGGCTATCTTTAGATACACCGATAATGCGGCCAGGAATTGAGCGTTTTAATTTGTCGGATGTGGCGAAGAAGGCAGCGTGTGGGCCACCAAAGCCCATGGGAACTCCAAAACGCTGAGAGTTACCGACGACGATATCAGCCCCCATTGCTCCTGGCTCTTTAAGTAGTACTAGGCTCAGTAGGTCCGTGGCGACGCAAGTCATGATGCCGTGTTCTTTGGCAGCGCTTAGCAGAGGCGAGATATCGGTAATATTGCCACTGGCGGAGGGGTACTGTACCAGTGCGCCAAACACATCATGTTCTGCCAGCGTAGCGGCAGGACCACTGATAAGCTCAAAACCAAAGAACTCCGCGCGAGTTTTTATCACGTCTAGCGTTTGCGGAAACAGGTCATCGGCAACAAAAAAAGCATTGGACTTACTTTTTTTATTGCTACGCTTGCAAAGTGCCATTGCTTCAGCAGCGGCGGTTGCTTCGTCAAGTAGCGAAGCATTGGCAAGCTCCATGCCGGTTAAATCCATAATGACCTGCTGAAAGTTAAGCAGGCCTTCTAGGCGGCCTTGGGAAATTTCTGGTTGGTAGGGCGTATAGGCGGTATACCAGCCTGGGTTCTCCAGCACATTGCGCTGTATGACGGCGGGCATGTGAGTGCCGTAATAGCCTTGACCAATATAACTTTTGGCAACGCGGTTTTGGCGAGCTAGCTGGCTTAAGTAGTCTAGCGCTTCTGCTTCGCTGCGCGGGTCGTCTAAGGCTAACTCGCGGCCCAGGCGAATATCGCTAGGCACGGTTTGCTCAATTAGGTCTTCCATGCGCTGCATATTGAGCGCTTTTAACATGGTGTCGACGTCAGCGAGGCTGGGCCCATTGTGGCGTTTGATAAAAGCATCGTGGTCGGCCAGTTCGGCCAAACGGCGTGTTTCAAATGGCATGGGAAGGTTCCGAACGTAATGAGAAAACCGTGCAGCGGCAAAACTAGAAAGCCTGCAGGATGCAGGCTTTCCGGCTAATTAATCGTCTGAACTAAGCGTCGCTTGATAAGCGTCTGCGTCTAACAAGCCGTCAAGGGCTGTGTCTGCCAAGCGCACTTTCATGATCCAGCCGCCTTCATAAGGGGCTTCGTTAACGGTCTCAGGTGAATCTTCAAGCGCTTCGTTAACTTCGATAACTTCGCCGTTTACTGGCGAGTATAAATCAGAGGCTGCTTTAACAGATTCAATGACGCCAAACTCAACACCTTTATTGAGTTCTTGGCCGACTTCTGGCAACTCAACAAAAACAACGTCGCCCAGTGCTTCTTGGGCATGATCAGTAATGCCGATTGTGACGGTACCATCTTGATGGTCGAGTACCCATTCGTGGCTTTCGGCATAACGAAGATTAGCAGGAAGATTGCTCATGATGATTCCCTTTATGAAACAGTTGTCTGGACAGGAGCATACTAACGTCTGTCGTTCGCCTTGGCGACTATTGGCCTGCTCTGAGTAAGGCGATTGGTGTCCTATATTAACGTGTTTCCAATCGGAAACAAATTTCTTAAACACCCCATGGTGGTAAATTCATTACGTCGCGTTGCCAGTTGCTTTGTGACTGTCGCAAGTTGTAAAAACAGATGCTTTCTCTGCCAAGTTGCGACATTACGATGGATGCGCACTAGGAAAATGGTGTAAAACATGCAGATCATGCGTTTTTTCAAAGCGCGAGACGCGCTATGGTGGGAACGTTTGATGATACAGCGACATTGAATGAAGGCAGCCTGACTGCCCGACACCCATAATAAATCAGCTAATGAACAGGGTAAGGAGAATTGAGTGGAAACTTTAACTAGCCTCTTGGGGGCGATTAACGGCGTCGTTTGGGGACCGTTAATGTTGATCTTGTTGCTAGGTGTGGGGATATACCTACAGATTGGCTTGAAACTAATGCCGATTAGAAAGCTCGGTGTAGGTTTCAAGCTAATGTGGCAAGGTCGAGACCCGAAACCTGGCACCGCTGATGCTGATAAAGCAACAACAAGCAAAGCAGACAGTGACGGTGAAATTTCGCCTTTTGATGCGCTAATGACGGCGCTTTCTGCAACGATTGGCACCGGTAATATTGCTGGCGTGGCAACCGCTATTGCGCTGGGTGGCCCCGGTGCAGTGTTCTGGATGTGGATCACTGCGTTAGTTGGCATGGCCACTAAGTTTGCCGAAGCCGTTTTGGCAGTGCGTTACCGTGAAACCGACAGCACCGGTTACCACGTGGGTGGCCCGATGTTCTACATCAAAAATGGCTTGGGCAAAAAGTGGCTATGGCTAGGTGGTTTATTCTCATTTTTTGGGGCAATCGCTGCCTTTGGTATCGGTAATACCGTACAGTCTAACTCAGTGGCAGATGCCATGGACTCCACCTTTGGGGTGCCACACTGGCTAACCGGCGTCATTATCATGGTGCTAGCGGGTGCTGTCATTCTGGGTGGCATTAAGCGCATTGCAAAAGTAGCCGGTAAGCTAGTGCCAATTATGGGTATTGCTTACGTTATTGCTGGGCTATTAGTACTGATCGTTAACGCAAGCCAAATTGGCGAAGCGTTTGGTTTGATTTTCTATTACGCCTTTAATCCGATGGCAGCAGCGGGTGGTTTTGCTGGCGCGGCAGTAATGGCAGCTATTCGGTTTGGTGTGGCACGCGGTATTTTCTCGAACGAAGCAGGTTTAGGTAGCGCGCCAATTGCACACGCAGCAGCGCAAACCAAAAACCCCGTTCGCCAAGGTCTTATCGCCATGCTGGGTACCTTTATCGATACCATCATCGTTTGTACCATTACGGCACTGGTTATTTTGACCTCCACAGTGTGGATTGATGGTGAGGCGGGCGCATCGCTAACCGCTCTTTCGTTTGATGCTGCATTGCCCGGTTTTGGAAATCAGATTGTTGCAGTGGCCTTGGCGGTGTTTGCGTTTACCACTATCCTTGGCTGGTCTTTTTATGGTGAGAAGTGCTTTCAGTTCCTGTTCGGCACACGTTCGATTATGCTGTATCGCGTGCTGTTCGTTTTGGCGATTCCGCTGGGCGCTATCGCGCAGCTTGGTTTTATTTGGCTGATGGCCGATACCTTCAACGCTATGATGGCCATTCCGAACTTAATCGCGTTGGCGCTGCTTTCACCGGTAGTATTCAAACTGACGCGTGATTACTTTGCTGGTAAAGAAGTGCTGCCAGGCGAAGCACTTGATCATGATAAGTAAGCCCTGTTCAATGTAATCGGGGTCAGTAAGTTGTAATAGAGCCGGGAAGCCAGTCATGGCTTCCCGTTTCTCTTTCTCGACCAAGGAAATCCCATGACCAACCTTAAGCAGACGCCCCTCCATGAATTGCATCTTTCGCTAGGGGCCAAAATGGTACCTTTCGCGGGTTATGACATGCCGGTGCAATATCCATTAGGTGTCAAAAAAGAGCATGAACACACGCGCAAGCAATGTGGGCTGTTTGATGTTTCTCATATGGGTCAAATAATTGTTTCTGGCGACAAGGTAGCAGAGGCGCTTGAGTCACTGATTCCAGCAGATCTTGTGGGATTAAATAAAGGTGAGCAGCGCTATGGTCTACTAACTAGCACTGAGGGCGGAATAATTGATGACCTCATGGCCGTCAATGCTGGTGATCACTTTTATCTGGTCGTTAATGCGGCCTGCAAAGAGCAGGATATCGCTCATTTGCGCACCAATCTTGGCTCCACACATCACATCGAAGTGGTAGACCGTGGCTTACTGGCCTTGCAGGGCCCGCAAGCACGAGAGGTGATGCAGCGCTTGTGTCCAGCCGCCTGTGATTTAACGTTTATGCAGCATGGGCGTTTCACGATAGCTGGTCAGGAAGTGTGGGTCAGTCGCAGCGGTTATACCGGGGAAGACGGCTTTGAGATATCAGTTGCTGCTGATGCCTGTCAGGCATTCGCCGAGCAGTTATTGGCAGCGCCGGAAGTAGAAGCCATTGGCTTGGGAGCACGGGATTCGCTTCGGTTAGAGGCAGGGCTGTGTTTATACGGGCACGATATGGATATGACGACAACGCCTGTGGAAGCTGGACTTATCTGGGCAATTGGTAAGCCGCGGCGTCATGGTGGTGAGCGTCCAGCAGGTTTCCCTGGGGCGGATCTTATTCTGCACCAAGTAGAGGCCAAAGATCATACGCGTAAGCGGGTAGGATTGTTAGCAGAAGGGCGTGCGCCCGTAAGAGAAGGAGCTCCGTTAGTGGATGCCGAGGGCAACCAAATTGGTGAAGTCACCTCGGGTGGTTTTGGGCCAAGTGTTGGTAAGCCGATTGCTATGGGCTATGTGGGTCGTGAATGGGAAGTGCCAGGAACAACGGTTTATGCGGTAGTACGTGGTAAACAGTTGCCTATGACGGTTGCGGCAACGCCGTTTGTTAAGCCCAATTACTATCGCGGGTAATGTAAAAAATCGATAATACGAAAAGCCCCACACCAGGGGCTTTTTTGTAGTTTAAGGTTTTTTGCTTGAGGTTTTTTGCGCAATGGCTGTTTCAATAGCAATCTTAAAACTGTCTCAACACTTGGTTCAACAGCTATCTCAATATCTATCTCAACAGCTATTTCAACACCTGTCGTGGGTCAATCGGTTTGCCGCCTTGGCGTAAGTCGAAAAGAAGGTCATAACGCTGGCTAGCGCTGCTTTGGCCGACATCGCATAGAGCGTCTCCGGTGCTTACTTGTTGGCCGACGCTGACCAGGATCCGTTCGCATAGTGCATACACCGTTTGTAAGTTGTCTGCGTGATGCACAATGACCACGTCACCCAGTTGGCGCATACCATCTGCAAAGCGTACTTCGCCTGGCGCCACTGCTTGGGCTTTCGCACCCGCCTGAGTAGCGAGCAACATGGGTTGTAGCGTGCCACGGCTATCGGCTCCAAAGCGCCGCACAATACGGTAATCTTCCAGCGGCCAAGGCCAGCGGCGTGCAGAAGTCGGTAAGCTAGCGCTAGGGGCAGGCGCTGGCTGGCTAGTTTGGTTACTGCTTGCTGTGGAACGGTTGGTAGTTACGCTGCCGCTTAAGGGCACACTGACAATTTGCCCTACTCTAAGGGCGGTTGGAGATGTACCTGGATTGGCACTCTGTATGCGCCCAGAGGTAGTGCCAAAGTGGCGGGCGATACTTGAGTATGTGTCGCCGGGACGAATTTGGTATCGATATGGCCCGCCAGAGGGGGCACGCTCTTGCTGGGTAGGTATTAATAGACGTTGTCCAACGTTTAAGCGTTGCGCATTTGTTCCAGGGTTGAAGCGTTCAAGACGCTCCAGTGGAACGTTTGCTCGGTTCGCAAGTTTCCCCAACGTATCACCACGCTGTACCTCTATCCATTCGCCGTTTATTTGGCCGACGGTACTGCTTGGCATGGGGTTATTTTGGCTGTTCGAAGAAGGCGAGCCAGCACACCCGACTAATACCGTAGCCAGTAAACAGACCGCGAGCCAATGGGCTAGTCGTGGTTGGTTTGCTTTGCTAGTAAGGCGTCTTTTTCCTGCCAGAGTGAGTTGATCCATGCGTGGAAACGTTCCTTGTGCTGCTGTTCTTCATGATAGTTGGCTTCGTTCATCCACTGGGGAATAGCGAGTTGCCTTGCGTTAAGTGTAATGCCAGCTTCTTTTCCGCATAGAAAACCCCAAAAGGTGGGTGTTGGATTTTCATAGCTGATGGTTACATCCAAAATGCCATCTAGTTTGTCGCCAAGCAGGCTGAGTACCTGTGACACACCGCCTGCTTTAGGCCTGAGCAAATGCTGAAAAGGACTTTGCTGCTTTTCCCGTTTTTCTACGGTAAATCGTGTTCCCTCAACAAAATTAAATATAGCAATTGGTGAATTTCTAGCTTGCCTACAAACGCGCTCGGTGGATTCACGATCGATGGTGGCAAGTTTTGGATTCTTGGCTATTTGCTCGCGACTGAAGCGTCGCATAAAAGGGAATTCTAACGCCCAAAATGCCAGTCCGACGATAGGAATCCAGATTAATTGATGTTTTAAAAAAAACCTAGGCATGGGAATACGACGATGCAGTGCCATAAAAAGGATAAATATATCTGTCCAGCTACGATGATTAGAAATAACCAGCCACCATTGATGTGGGCTGAGTGATTCGGGAATCGTGATGCTGACGTGAGGTTTTATCCAGCGGCGCATCCACCATAGGTTTGCACCGATCCAATTGAGTGCCACGCTGCATAACCCTTTAAGCACCCACTGTTTTTGGTGCCGCCCAGGAATAATAACTTTTAATAGCGTTAATAAAATGAGCGGCACGCCCCAAAATAGCGTCGTTAGCGTCAGCAATAATAAGCTGACGACTCCTTTGACAGTAGACATACCCCATTTCCTTTTACAAATGATGACAGCAGTGACGCAATGCTAGTTATCGTGGCTCGATATACGCAACCCGATACGTAACCTAGCGTAAATGCTAAAGGATCTCGCTCATGCTGCCCAGCACATTACGAAACCTTTGCATTGGCAGCAGTATTAGGACAGAGATCAGGACGCGAGCACAGGTGTATTAATGTTTTCGATAAGCACCTTACGCAGGGCCTGTGCAGCAACCGATAGCTCGTGATGTGTCAGAATTCCAACCCGACAGGCAATGCTCGGTGAGGTTAGGGGCACACAGCGAGCGCCGAGTTGGTGCATTTGCTGAAAACACATAGAAGGCACCGCACTTGCACCTAAACCATCTGCCACCATTCTACCAACGGTCGACAGCTGATGGCTTTCAAAAGCAACCGGTAATTCAATGTGCTGTTTGGCAAGCTCTTGTTCTAACAATCGCCGTACCATTGAGGGGCGCTGCAAGGTAATAAAATCTTGTTGCAACAAGGTCGCCCAACTGAGCGTGCTAGCCTTAGCCAAAACGGAATGCGGTGGGACCACTGCAATAAACTGATCTTCAAAAAGTGGCGTAAACGTTAGGCTGTTGTCTCCTTCAGGCGAAAAGGCAATACCGATTTCCACTTGGCGTGAGCGCACCATGTCGATGACTTCTTCATTGATAACATCATGAACAGTAATATTAATCTTAGGGTATTGCCGCCGGAAGGTTACTAGCGCGCTTGGCAGTAAATTGCACGCAAAAGAAGGCATGGCTGCTACGCTTAAACGACCAAGCTGGAGTGTAAAGCGCTGGCGTAATCGCTCTTCGGTATTGTCCCACTGGGCGAGCAGATGCTTTGCCAGTGGGAGAAGTGACTCGCCTTCGGGAGTGAGCCGAACACTACGGGTACTGCGTATTAACAGTTTCCCCCCGAGGGAGTCCTCAAGCCCTTTGATGGCTAAGCTAAGCGCTGGTTGAGATAGGTGCAGGCGTTCACAGGCTTGGGTAAAGCTCAGGGTTTGCGCTACCGCAAGAAAAGCTCGAAGTTGCTTGACGGTCATACTGACCCTTTTATAAGTTATTTATATAAATTGATAAGAAAAACAAACTTAACAAATATATCATCTAGTACAACACTGGCTACACAGATCCAACCGCATCATAACGACGCGTGCAACGTACCACCGATAACAATGCGAGGCATAACAATGGCAGGATTTGATAAGCGTGTATCTTCCTATGAGGAAGCAATGGAAGGAATCGAAAGCGGCATGACCGTCATTGCTGGCGGTTTCGGCCTCTGTGGCATTCCTGAAAACCTGATTGCTGAGATTAAACGTCGGGCTGTCACCGATCTAACGGTTGTATCCAATAATTGCGGCGTTGATGGTTTTGGCCTTGGTGTGCTGCTTGAAGATCGTCAGATTCGTAAAATTCTCGCTTCTTATGTCGGCGAGAACGCTATGTTTGAACAGCAAATGCTGAATGATGAAATTGAAGTTGTGCTTACCCCTCAAGGTACGTTAGCCGAGAAAATGCGCGCTGGTGGTGCCGGTATACCCGCCTTTTACACTGCCACTGGTTACGGCACGCCTATTGGTGAAGGTAAAGAGGTGCGTGAATTTAACGGCCGGCACTATATTCTAGAAGAAGCCATTACCGGTGACTTTGCGATTGTTAAAGGCTGGAAAGCAGATCGGTACGGCAACGTCATGTATCGGCATACGGCCCAGAACTTTAATCCCATGGCAGCCACCGCGGGAAAAATAACGGTTGTAGAAGTTGAGGAAATTGTTGAGCCAGGCGAATTGGAGCCGAGTCAGATCCATACTCCCGGTATTTATGTGGATCGCATTATCCAAGGCTCCTTCGAGAAGCGAATCGAGAAACGTACGGTGCGTAGCTGATCGCTCTTTGGTTTAGACACTTTCACTCATTAAGAGGTATACACCATGGCTTTAACACGTGAGCAAATGGCACAACGCGTCGCACGTGAACTTGAAGATGGCTTTTACGTCAATTTAGGTATCGGTATTCCCACGTTGGTTGCTAACTACGTGCCTGACGGCATTGATGTCATGCTGCAGTCTGAAAATGGTCTGTTGGGAATGGGGCGTTTCCCCACCGAGGAAGAAGTAGATGCAGATATGATCAACGCTGGTAAGCAAACGGTCACTGCTCGTCCAGGTGCTGCTATTTTTTCTTCTGCAGAATCATTTGCCATGATTCGTGGTGGTCATGTTGATTTGACCGTATTGGGTGCTTTTGAGGTAGATCAAGAAGGCAACATTGCATCATGGATGGTGCCTGGCAAGCTCATCAAAGGGATGGGGGGTGCCATGGACTTAGTTGCTGGCGCAGAAAATATTATTTGCACCATGACACATGCCTCGAAGCATGGTGAGTCCAAGCTACTTGAGAAGTGCACGCTTCCTTTAACGGGAGCAGGCTGCATCAATCGAGTGTTGACCGATCTCGCTTACCTGGAAATTAAAGACGGTGCTTTTATCCTTAAAGAACGCGCACCAGGTGTCAGTGTCGAAGAAATTGTTGAAAAAACAGCGGGTAAACTGATTGTGCCTGATCATGTACCTGAAATGACGTTCGACGCTGAATAATCTTTAGCCGTATAAATCCTGCTAGGCGTGAGCTAATCAGCTCACGCCATTTCACAGCGAGTGTGGAAGGGGAGTAGGATTTCTGCAATACGTTCATGGTCATCGCCAACATGCTTTTGTACAAGTGCTAAACCGCCTAAACAAAGGCGATGCTCGTCTCCTAAGCTAAAAACAGTTTTTTGCGGCATCGCAGGATAAAACCGATGTTCAAGGAGTGGTGAAACGGAAAACACGCCATTTTGTTGGCCTTCAAAGCTCGGCATGCCGCAAGCCTCAAGTTGGTTATGCAGCGTATCTAAAGATTCGCCAATGGTTGAGCAGTCAAAGCCTGCATGATGCAGTCTGGGACCCATAATCGCCAGCCAAGCAGCAAGGGGATGTGCTTGTTGCAGCTGTTGATAAAGTGCCCAAGAGGGCATTGGCCATGGACGACCTCGGCATAACAGATTTTGTCCTTTGCAGTCGGCAGGGTGGCTTTGCAGGATAAGTTGCGTCAGTGCTTCACGCGGTGCTTTTGAAAGAGTACCAAGCTGTAACTCTGCTAATACCAGCCAGCTACTATTGTCGTTGGGTGACAGCAAGTGCACTAACAGACCTTTGTCGGCCATAGCGTAATGGCCTACTGAGCGATAACCCATGTGGGCAAGGTTGGTATTGAGTTCGCTGGCTGCAAAAGGCCCGTAGTTTAAGGTGACCAAGGTTAAATATTCAGCTGACGTACTTAGTGGCCACAATCTAAGCCCACCGAGATCTGGATGCGTGTGGACATAATCTAGCCAAAGCTGTTGAACAAACTCCTTTTGCTGCATTGGGGTACCCTCGCCGCCTAATCGAACGTCACATGAGCCGTTATATGAACTGTCATATAATCTGTGCTACTTCAGTATAGGCAAGCGAAGATTTCGGTGTTCAACGGGTATAAACGCCAGTTTTAACGTCTGGGTTAAGAGGCCAGAAGCTGTTGTTGACGCACAAAATGGTCGAATTCGGTAAATCCGCCTATGTGCTGTTGGTCGACAAATATTTGGGGAACGGTATGAATAGGTTTGCCAGCCGTTTTTGCAATATCCTCTTTGGTAACGCCTTCTGAGGGCATATCAACGTAACGATACCCCTCTATCTTTCCATTGCTTTCTAAATATTCAGCAAGACGCTTTGCACGAACGCAGAAAGGGCATGACATACGGCCAAAAATTACCACAAACATCGCATAAACTCCTTTAGGATGATGGTCTATGAAAGATTGATTACCCATTGTGGCTTAGCCTGCTGTATTTGGCTAATAGTGCCACGCTACATGGGCTATTAAGCCGCGTTATGGGCGGCTGTTACATAATCGGACAAACATTATGCGAACTTTAGCTCCTCACGACTATGAACGCTTAGCCGATCTAGCGGTGCATTATCGAGATATACACTTACGTTCAATGAAGCAGAAGCATCATTTTAATCCCCGCCTCGGTGTTGATGCCTTGTGTTTCCAATTCTTAGAAGCGCCCTTTAAGGAGCAGCAAGAGTCGTTGCTGGTAGGTGCCTTAATTACGCCATGTGCAATGTGGTTAGTGGCCTTGCCAAGTGCTATTCAGCAGGGGCCACTAACCACTACGCTGCGTTTAAAACTTCCTTCTGGTGTCTATTCGCTCACACTGGAGCAACTGCCTGACGGCAACGCACTCTATAAACGCATTGTTCTTGAAGATTTAACGGATCTTGACAGTATGCAGGAAGCGGCGCGGTTGGCTCAGCGTATGATGGGGCAATTAATGGTACCTCCCGACGCTTCTCCAGAGGTTGAATAGGCAGAAACGTCAGCCACTATCTACACTGTCTGTTCTTATATGATGACAACTTACATTATCACTTTGAATAATCTCAACAAAAGGAACGTTTATGTCCTCTGAAAAAGCTGTTACCCCCCGTGTTGCAGTGGTCACTGGCACCAGCAGCGGTATCGGTGAAGCGGTGGTGAAGCATTTCTGTGAACAGGGTTTTCAAGTGTTAGCAGTAGACTTTAATCCTGCTGGAAAAGAAGTAGCGGATGCGGCTGGCGCAGCGTTTTATCAAGGGGATTTAACCGACCCCGATGCGTGTCGTGGAGCCATTGCCGATGCGGTTAAGCGCTTCGGTGGCATCGATATTTTGGTAAATAATGCGGGTATTCAACACGTCGCTTCTATTGAAACGTTCCCTGAAGAGAAGTGGCGTCAAATTATCGATCTAATGCTAACGGCGCCTTTTTTGCTTACCCAGGCCGCCTGGCCCCATATGCGTAAAAAAGGCTGGGGGCGCGTGATTAATATTGCGTCTGTTCATGCGCAAGTGGCTTCACCAGGTAAAGCCGCTTATATCAGCGCCAAGCATGGCATGATAGGGCTGACCAAAACCGCTGCACTGGAAGGTGGCGAGCAAGGGATTACGGCTAATACTATTTGTCCAGCCTATGTGAAAACACCGTTGGTAGATAACCAAATTGCTGACCAAGCCAAGCTTCATGGCATGGATGAGCAAGAAGTCATTGAAAAAATTATGCTGAAAAACGCCGCGGTTAAGCGCCTGATTGAACCTTCCGAGGTTGCTCAGTTAGTCGCCTATTTGGCATCCGACGCAGCAGGAGCTGTGACAGGCTCCAGTTGGAACATTGATCTAGGATGGACCGCCCAATAACATCAAGTTGAAGTCCACTCTTTGCGGCGTTGTTGCGCAAAGAGTGGAGAATTATCGGCGTACCGGGCGCTTCTGTAATTTACGTTGTAATGTTCGCCGATGCATACCAAGTGCCCTAGCCGTGGCTGAAATATTGCCATCATGCTCTTGCAGCACCTTCTGAATATGCTCCCAGGTAATACGGTTGATAGAGGGAGGGTTGTCGGCTAATTCAATATTTGGGTCGCCCCCCTGGTGCTCAAAGGCAGCAATAACATCGTCAGCATCTGCTGGCTTACATAGGTAGTTAACAGCACCAAGTTTGATTGCTTCTACTGCTGTGGCAATACTTGAATATCCTGTTAACACAACAATACGGCAGTTCGGCGCACTTGCCAGCATATCCGGTAGCAGCTTAAGGCCAGAGCTGTGCTCAAGTTTTAGATCAAGTGTTGCCATTGTTGGCATAAATTGCGCTACAAGTGCCATTGCTTGTTCAGCATCGTGAGCAACGTTGACCTCAAAACCACGGCGTATAAGTGCTCTGCTCAACACGTGACAAAACATTTCATCATCGTCGACGATTAAAAGGCGTTGGTCTTGCGTCTGCATGATGTCCTCGTTTTTCTTACGAATGCTTGCCACGGTTACTTGTCAGGGGCGGAACAAAGAGGCAGCGTTACTTCTGTTAACGTACCGCCTTCAGGATGATTGTACAGGCTTACTCCACCACCGAAACGATTAATGGTGGCATGGGTTAAAAACAGGCCAATTCCCATGCCTTTGCTTTTAGTGGAAATAAATGTGTCGCCTAGCTGATCAGCAATCGACATCGCGATGCCGGGCCCATGGTCGCGTATATCAATGACAACACTTTCATCTTGCCAATCCAAGCGAATAGCTATTTGCTCTGGGTTGGCGTCGGCAGCGTTATTCAGCAAATTGGTTAGCGCTTGATCTAATGTGGCATCTACGGCTATCCAGGGTCGGCCACGTTTTTCGGCAACTTCAAAAAAGTGGCTAACATCAGGCCTAATAACCAGCCAGCGTTGCACCACAGCGGCTAGCCATATTTCAGCGTCTAGTACTTCTGGTTCTGCCATGCGCCGACGGTCAGCTGTTGTAACAAGGTGTTGTAAACGTGATTTGCACACATCTACTTGCTGACGAAGTATGGCTATATCTTGTTGCAAAGTAGAGCCATCGGGCGCGTCCTGGTGCATTTCATTGAGCAGCACGGCCATGGTTGAAAGCGGCGTGCCAAGCTCATGGGCCGTGCCAGCGGCCTGAGTGGCAACCGCCAGCACTTGTTCATTGCGCAGCGCAGCCTCTCTGGTTCGAGATAGAGCTTTGTCTCGATTACGCAGGGCGTGTGCCATTTTATAGATAAAAAATGTGACCAAGCCGGCAGACAGGCCGAAATTAAGCCACATCCCCAATACGTGAAGGCTTAATGGGCCGTCGCTATTAATGTGCCCTAGCTGTGGTATTGGGTGGTAAAAGAACATCAAATAGGTATAACCCGCCATTGCGCAAGCGGCAATGATCCAAGCGTGGCGCCATGGGAGGGTTGCTGCGGCAATAGTGACAGGCACTAAATAGTAAGTAATAAAGGGATTTGTTGACCCACCTGAAAAATAAAATAGCAGCGTTAAGCCAGCAATATCCGCCAATAAGTGGGCAAGATATTCGAAATGATTAACCGCTTTGGGTCTACCTAACCGCCACCAAGTGGCGATATTGAGTATGCCCATGGCTATCACGACGCTGACAACTGCAGTTACGGGCAAATCGAAAGTGAGTAGTTCAATGCCAACAATAATGGCCAGTAAAAAGCCGGTCCAGGTAATGCCTCGTACGATTGTTAGTCTAACGAGGTTGCGGTTCGGCGTCGAAAGTGGAAGAGGAAGGGCGGTAGGCATAGCGTTGCTATTTGCTCGATGTTTTCACGTTGTGAATAACAAATTTAATAAATAATGTCATAACAAACGTCAGCCATCCCGCAGAGGCGAGTAAGTTGAACAACAGTATTTTAGGGGGAAGCCAAGCGCTGCCTAGTATGGCTTCTAGCATAATATGGAAAAACATGGCGAGCAGGAGTGGCAACGCCAGCGTGTGAATCCACATGTCAGTACGGCGTTTACGCACATGATAACGTTTTAATAAATAACGCATCG
Source organism: Vreelandella neptunia (assembly GCF_000712975.1). Classification (GTDB taxonomy): domain Bacteria; phylum Pseudomonadota; class Gammaproteobacteria; order Pseudomonadales; family Halomonadaceae; genus Vreelandella; species Vreelandella qaidamensis. The sequence goes on from NZ_JHQL01000003.1 coordinate 686,674, forward strand.
GACGATGTGCCCAGCCGAATAAGACCAGTGCACCCACAACGAAGATAACTGCCAGCGTCGGTTCGGTACTCCCAAAATGCATCGAAAAAGATATCGACCAGGCAAGACCTAGCCATAGTAAACCCTCGATGCTGGCGATAATGTCCGCATAGCGACGCACATTCTGCATAACAAACTTAATCCTTGATCTTACAAAGTGCCGCCATGATACGACACTTGGGAACGGCTGTGGGATGGATAGGGGAGATTTATCCCTTACCGGTATTGGGTATACTGTTCTAACCCTTTTACTTAATTCATTTCTGCACAGGACTTGCCGTGGACGCTATTACGTTGACTCGCCCCGATGATTGGCATCTTCATTTACGTGATGATGAGGCGCTAAGCGCTGTGGTAGGTCATACCGCCGCCCAAATGGGGCGTGCGATTATAATGCCTAATCTAAAGCCGCCGGTAACGACTACCGCTCAAGCACTAGCGTATCGTCAGAGAATTTTAGCAGCGTTGCCTGAAGGGAGTGCTTTTGAGCCATTGATGACGCTCTATTTAACAGACACAACGCCCCCTGAAGAAATTGAGCGCGCTGCTGAAAGTGGTGTCGTAAAAGCCGTAAAGCTCTATCCTGCTGGTGCTACTACTAACTCTGCATCGGGTGTCACTGACATTGCGCACTGCGATGACACTATTGCCATGCTAGCAAAAGTTGGTATGCCCTTGTTGGTGCATGGTGAAGTGACCGATCATGCAATTGATATTTTTGATCGCGAGGCGGTGTTTATTGAGCAGATTATGAAACCGCTTTTGGCTCGTCATCCTAGCCTAAACGTGGTATTTGAGCACATTACCACCCAGCAAGCCGCCGAGTTTGTCGCCGCTGCACCTGATAACATTGCCGCTACGATTACGGCTCATCACCTGTTGTTTAACCGCAACAAAATGCTGGCGGGTGGTATTCGTCCGCATTATTACTGCCTACCTATTTTGAAGCGTGAACAGCATCGTCAAGCACTGTTAAAAGCGGCGACCAGTGGTAGCCCCAAATTCTTTTTGGGCACCGATAGTGCTCCTCATGCTCAGGGCGATAAGGAATCGAGTTGTGGCTGCGCAGGCGCGTATACAGCTCCAGCTGCCATTGAGCTGTATGCAGCAGCCTTTGAAGAAATGGATGCCTTGGACAAGTTAGAAGCGTTTGCCAGCCTAAACGGACCGCGTTTTTATGGATTACCAACTAATGCCGATAGCGTGACGTTGGAGCGTCGTTCCTGGAGTCTGCCAGCACATTATCCCTATACGGCTGGTCAGCATATTATCCCGTTAATGGCAGGTGAGAGCTTGGCATGGAAGCTGAAAGCGTAGCTCGAACATCTGAACAGTAGTGTAGCTGAACAAAAAACGGAGCCGATGGGCTCCGTTTTTTTAGTAGAAATTTATAAATGTTGTTTATAAATGCTGTTTTAAAAAGCTATTCATTAAGGCGTGTTTCTTGAGGTCTATTGCTTGCCAAGGTCGATGAGCATCTGGTCTACCATGCGTGATGAGTGATCAGCGGCTACGTCCAAAAATTGCTCGAATGATAGGTGGTTATCACCACTGCCGGGAATGTCGGAAAGTGCGCGAATGACTACAAACGGACAGTTATAAAGATGGCAGGTTTGTGCAATAGCGGCGCCTTCCATTTCGACGGCTAGCATGGTTGGAAACTGTGCACGGGTAGTAGCGACACGATCGGGGTCGGCCATGAAGGCATCGCCTGTAGCGATGAGCCCCTCACGTACATTGACTTCACCTAATGCGGTAATGGCGTTGCGGGCGATATCACGAAGTTGCTTGTCTGCTTGGTAGGCTGCAGGCATCCCTGGAACCTGGCCAAGCTCGTAGCCAAAGACCACCGCATCTACGTCATGGTGGCGTACTTCATCCGAGATGATGACATCACCAATAGTGAGGTCGGTCGCAAAGCCGCCTGCGGAGCCGGTATTAATGATTGCATCTGGCTGGTGACGCTCAAGTAGAATCGCAGTGCCTACCGCCGCGTTGACCTTGCCTATCCCCGACTGCAGCACAATGATTTCCAAGCCATGACGCGTACCTGTATAAAAAACAAAGCCAGCGTGCTCGTAGCGTTGAGCGTCTTCTAACTGACCAGCTAGTTGCTTCACTTCCTGCGCCATAGCGCCAATAATTCCAATGCGTCGCACGCGTCATTACTCCTTAAGAAAGCGTTATTTACAGTAGCGTTAAGAAGAGACTACTGGCCTTGGCTTTGATCGTGACGTTCAGCAGCCTCTAGAGTGTTCTCAAGCAGCGTCGCCACTGTCATTGGGCCCACCCCTCCAGGCACTGGGGTAATAAAGCTGGCGCGCTCTGCTGCGGCGTTAAAATCAACATCACCGATGAGGGTGCCATCTTCTTGGCGGTTAATGCCGACATCAATCACGATAGCACCGGGTTTGATCCATTCGCCCTTAACAATACCAGGCTTGCCGACTGCCACCACAACTAGGTCTGCACGGCGAACATGGGTCTCAAGCTGCTGAGTAAAGCGATGACATACCGTCGTTGTGCAGCCTGCTAGCATCAGTTCCAAAGCCATAGGTCGGCCGACAATGTTAGAAGCGCCTACAACAGTGGCGTCTAAGCCTCGAACAGCGATGCCGCTGTGGGCCAGCATGGTCATAATGCCTTTGGGCGTACAAGGCCTTAGTGATGGCATGCGTTGAGCTAGTCGCCCAATGTTGTAGGGGTGAAAGCCATCAACGTCCTTATCAGGTCGAATTCGCTCAAGAATGGGGCGAGAGTCTAAGTGCTCTGGCAAAGGCAGCTGAACAAGAATGCCGTCGACTGTTGCATCGTCGTTTAACTGATCGACCAGCGCTTCTAGTTCGTGCTGCTGCGTATCGGCTGATAGTGCATGCTGAAAGGAGAGGATGCCCGCCTGCTCACAGGCGCGGTGTTTGTTACTGACATAGACATGAGAAGCTGGGTCTTGCCCGACCACAACAACAGCTAGTCCAGGTGCCCGCTCGCCGGCCTTCTGGCGTGCGCTGATTTTCTCGGCAACTTGCTGGCGGACATTAGCGGCGATGGCTTTACCATCGATGAGTTGGGCGGTCATGTAATAGAATCCCTTGAAGGTTAGGTGCGGAACAAAGTGACTACTGTTCTAAAATTGCTCGCCAGAGCGCAGGCGGTCACGGGCTTTCAAGAAGGGCTAATTTTCGCACGCTAGGGCGGTAAGGCAAAGCATCTAACGAATCATTCATTTTAGGTGTTGACTTTAAACTCAGAAATAGTAATATATGCCTCGCTTGAGACGGGACATGCAGCAGCGTCTAAGGTAAGAAATCGGGATGTAGCGCAGTCTGGTAGCGCGCCTGCTTTGGGAGCAGGATGTCGGGGGTTCGAATCCCTCCATCCCGACCACATACCTAGCGCGGAAGGTAGTAATTTGCTTTTCCAAACATTGGTTGTGGTCAAGTGCTCATCAGTATTCAGTCTCTTAGAATGCTTTATGTGCGCCCATAGCTCAACCGGATAGAGCAACGGCCTTCTAAGCCGTAGGTTGCGGGTTCGAGTCCTGCTGGGCGTGCCACAAAAAGCTTTTAAGTGGACGCATTCGGTAAGACATGCAAATCAGTACTTCATCAATGGTGGATGTAGCTCAGTGGTAGAGCCCCGGATTGTGGCTCCGGTGGTCGTGGGTTCGATCCCCATCATCCACCCCATTTGATGTAACGTATTATTTATGTGTAGTTTTAGGTTGTGGTGGATGTAGCTCAGTGGTAGAGCCCCGGATTGTGGCTCCGGTGGTCGTGGGTTCGATCCCCATCATCCACCCCATTAACCTCACTGTTGTTTTGAAAATTCCCTCTTCACTCTGTTTTTCCTCCCTTACTAACTCCTCTGTTTTTTAATTAAACTACTCTTTTTTTAAGCCAAGCTGACTCATATTCGGCTTTTTCGCTTTGATCGCTCGTGTTTTAAACATCTGTTATCTTATTTGCTAGGCAATGCCTGTCTATCTTTTGATTGATCCCGCCAAAAACATGTCCTGTCTACCTGACGTTACTGAGATTCTTTTCTAGCCTTCTTATCGCGATGTCGCTTTAATCGCGTGCGCAGCTTGCGCCTGATGAGCCACTTAAAAAGCTCTTTAATAAGGTGTGTGAGTACATTTTGATAATGTTAACGTCACAGATAGTAAAGTCATCTATATTCATTATTTATTTGGCGTTTATTGCTGTTGGCTGGCCTGAAAACAGTTTTTTTAGCTATATTAAAGCTGTTTGGTTAGTGATATTTTTTAGCAGGTTATTTGTTGAAAACAATTATCTGAACTTTAGTTGGTATTTTCTTTCAGGGAGTGCAACACAATGGCGTGTCAAACGGTGGTTTTAGGGGCAGGTATGGTTGGTGTCAGTATTGCTTGGCACCTACAGCAGCGTGGTCATCAAGTAACGTTGGTTGATCGCCGCCAACCAGGCCGTGAAACCTCTTTCGGCAATGCCGGTATTATTCAGCGGGAAGCGGTGCGTCCTTATCCTTTTCCACGGGATATGAAAACGATACTGAGCGTACTGCCAAACAATCGTGTTGATATCCGCTATCGTCCTGCCGGCATGATTAACGCAGCATCGCCATTGCTCAGTTACTGGCATAATTCGTCTAGCCGACTTTATAAAAAAATAGTGCCTGAATACGCATCATTGATACAGCTCTGTTTGAAAACTCATGCGCCTATGATTGAAGCGGCTAAGGCGGATCATTTGGTTCGCCGCGAAGGGTGGCTGGAGATTTATCGCACGCCAAGCAAGCTCTACAAGCGAGTGAAAGAAGCAGAAGAGGCGCGGGACCTTTACGGTGTCCAGTTCTCAGTTTTAGACCGTGACACACTAGTTGAAAAAGAGCCTGATATAAGCAGTGACATTATCGGCGCTATTCATTGGCTTGACCCTTGGACGGTTGCAGATCCCGGTGGTTTAGTTGCTGCTTATGCAGAAGCATTTACTCAGTTAGGCGGACGTATTCTACAAACAGATATCCAAGGGTTGAAGCAGCAGGGAGAGCGTTGGCAAGTTGATACTGCCGCTGAGTGTCTTGAAGCAGACAATGTTGCTGTTGCATTAGGGCCTTGGGCAGGCAGCTGGATGAAAGGGCTGGGCTATCATTTTCCGACGTTTGTTAAACGTGGCTATCATATGCACTACGCCACCCAAGCACCTGCGAAGCTTCATTACTGGCTGATGGATGCTGAGGTGGGGTATTTACTTGCTCCAATGAACGCAGGCGTTCGGTTAACAACAGGGGCTGAGCTTGATCGCCTTGAGTCACCGGCAGATGAGCAGCAGTTAGGAGCTGCAGAAAAAGTGGCCCGTTCAGTATTTCCGCTTGGTGAACGGCGAGATGCATCTGCTTGGAAGGGTGCGCGGCCATGTTTGCCTGACATGAAGCCTGTTATAGGTCCTGCTCCTAAGCATCGTGGTCTATGGCTAGCTTTTGGACATGGGCATCAGGGATTCACCTTAGGCCCTGCTACTGGGCAATTGTTGGCGGATATGATGGAAGGTAAGCCGACTGAGATTGATATGACCCCTTTTAGGGCTGATCGTTTCTAAAGCAGTGAGTGATGGTTGCCTAAGTGTTTAAGGGGAGAGACTCTTGGTAGTAAAGCATGATGTTTGCTATCTTGGTAAAACATGCAGCCAATCGTGAGGTGAAAGATGGATGTTGCCGTAAGCAACGCAGTGAGCACCGCACTTTATATGAATCAAGCGCAATCTGCTGAGCAAGCACAGATGCAGATTTTTAAGCAGTCTCTTGATATGCAGGCTCAGCAAGTATCTGAAGTGCTTGCCTCTGCTAATATGGGGGCCCAGCCAGACCTTGCCCAAGAGGGCAGCGTAGGCACGCAAGTTAATACTTACGCCTAGCCAAACAGAAATCAGTACGAGAAAAGCGCCGACAAGTTCGGCGCTTTTTTTAAGAGTTCACTTAACGACTTTACTAGCGTATGCCGAAGCTTTTCTTTTTACTCCGCAAGTGGTTACTTTCTTGATCCCCCCTTTGCTATCCATGGTATGCCGCAGCGGCCTAGTTGCGTTACCATATATCCATGTAAACGCCGATATTTAAGGCGCCACCCCAGTCATAACGTTGTACCATTTTTAGAGAACTCCATGTCTGACGCCAAATTAGCGCGCGAAGCTGAACTACGCCGTACGTTTGCGATTATTTCGCACCCTGACGCTGGTAAGACCACCATCACCGAAAAAATGCTGTTGTTTGGAAATGCGATTCAGTTAGCTGGCTCTGTTAAGAGTAAGCGCAATGATCGGCATGCGACATCAGACTGGATGAAGATGGAGCAAGAGCGGGGGATCTCGGTCACAACGTCGGTGATGCAGTTCCCCTACGGCGGCCGTATCGTGAACTTGCTGGATACTCCGGGGCACGAAGACTTTTCCGAAGATACTTACCGTACGTTAACCGCGGTGGATTCCGCGTTAATGGTGATTGATGGTGCAAAAGGTGTTGAGGATCGTACCATCAAGCTGATGGAAGTCTGCCGTTTGCGCACGACACCTATTCTAACGTTCATCAACAAAATGGATCGTGATATTCGCGATCCCATCGAAGTTATGGACGAGGTGGAGACAGTGCTCAACATTCAATGCGCGCCCATGACATGGCCAATTGGTATGGGGCGGCACTTTAAGGGTGTGTATCACCTCTATAATGATGTCATTCATTTATATACCCAGGGTCAAGGCAGCCGCATTACAGACGACAAGCGGATTGAGGGCTTAGATAACCCGGAAGTTGAAGCTGTGCTTGGCGAGGAGCAAGCCGAAGAATTACGCATGGAAGTCGAGTTGGTTCGCGGTGCTTCTCATGAGTTTGATCTGGAAGCCTATCGTCGTGGTGAGCTGTCACCTGTGTACTTCGGCACCGCGATGGGTAACTTCGGCGTGCGCGAAATGATGGATGGATTTGTCGAGTATGCGCCGCCGCCCCAGCCGCGTGAGACTGATACCCGTGAAGTAACCGCTCAAGATGACCGCTTTACTGGTTTCGTGTTTAAAATTCAGGCGAATATGGATCCGAACCATCGTGACCGTATTGCCTTTTTGCGTGTGTGTTCCGGTAAGTACGAAAAGAATATGAAGATGCGCCACGTACGCATAGGCAAAGACGTGAAAATTGCTGATGCGCTAACGTTTATGGCATCAGACCGTTCTCAGGTAGAGGAAGCTTGGCCAGGCGATATTATTGGCTTGCACAATCACGGCACGATTCAGATTGGTGATACTTTTACGGTGGGTGAGGATATGCGCTTTACCGGCATTCCCCACTTTGCGCCAGAATTGTTCAAACGGGTTCGTTTAAAAGATCCGTTAAAAATGAAAGCGTTGCAAAAAGGGCTCCAGCAGCTCTCTGAAGAAGGCGCTACTCAGGTCTTTATGCCGATGGATAATAACGACCTGATTCTTGGCGCTGTCGGTACGCTGCAGTTTGACGTTGTTGCTCACCGTTTGAAGGAAGAGTACAAAGTTGACTGCCTGTATGAAGGGGTCAATGTACAAACCGCACGCTGGGTCTATTGCGAAGATGCCAAGATGTTGGAAGAGTTTAAGCGTAAAGCGAGTTCCAACCTTGCCATCGATGGCGGTGGATACTTGACCTATATCGCACCAACGCGAGTTAACCTTCAGATGACCCAAGAGCGTTGGCCGGATATTCGTTTCCAGCCCACTCGCGAGCACTGATCTAGCGTTCCTTGCTATGTTGATTGATGCCCACTGCCACCTGGATTTTACAGCGTTTGATGATGATCGCGATGCGGTTATCGAAAATGCCAAGGCGGTGGGTGTTGAACACTTTGTCGTGCCAGCAACGACACGTTCCCATTGGCCGAATGTGCTGGCGCTGGGCTCACGAACGGATGTAAGCCTGTGTGTCGGTTTACACCCTTACTTTATTGATGCGCACTCTGACCACGATTTAGTCGCCCTTGAAACGCTGTTAGCTAAGCACGAAGCTGAGGCGGGAAAACGCTTTGTGGCAGTAGGTGAGTGCGGTATCGATGGCCGTTTTACTGAGTCATTAGAAGAACAGTGGAAGTACTTCAACGCGCAGCTCCGCTTAGCTAAACAATTTGATTTGCCTGTCGTGGTGCACTGCGTAAAAGCTAATGATCAGGTGAGTAAACGGCTGCGTCAGCTGGCGCTTCCTCGTGGTGGGCTCATTCACGCGTTTTCAGGTTCTTATGACCAGGCTGCTAAGTTTCTCGATCTAGGATTTACTCTTGGCTTGGGAGGAGCGGTTACTTACGAGCGCGCGCAGCGTCTTCGTGAGGTGGTGGCACGCTTACCTGACAATGGGTTTGTGTTGGAAACTGACAGCCCCGATATGCCGCTGAGCGGCTATCAGGGCCAACGTAATGAACCGTGCAGGGTGGCGAAGGTAGGTAACGTGGTGGCAGCGCTACGACATCAGCCATTTGAACGGATAGCAGCACTAAGTAGTGCAAATGCTATTCGGTTATTTGACCTGCCATTACGATGTGAGAGTGTTAACTAACTGTTCAGGATCTAGGCGCTCAACAGCATAAGGCAAATCGCAGAGTGTTATCGAATGTCCTTGCCAATAAAGGGGGGTTAGCGCTTCAGTGACCTTAGTATTTGCTACCGCGAGCATCTCAATTTGCTGTTTATCGCTAAACGCGCTGCTAACCACTTCCCCTACGGTTTTATCCTGCTCATCCACTAACGTGTCACCAACACGGGGTAAAGTGTCAGCGGTGGTTGTAACGCGCACCAAGCGTTTTTTCACTTGGCCACGAAAATGCGCCCGAGCGACAACCTCTTGTCCTGTATAACAACCTTTCTTAAAGCTAATCCCCCCTAGCGCTTCCCAGTTGAGCATTTGTGGCAAAAAGTGGTCTTGCTGAGAAGCTGTTAACCACGCCAAACCACTGCGGATATCTTCTAATAGCCACGTGTTGAACGCATCTTCATTATCATTAACTTCAATGGCGTGTTGTTCAGCAGCATTCTCTATAGTGATTAACCAACGCCCGTGACCTGGCTGGCACAAGGCTGTCGCTTGGGCATTACTGTGATGGGTAAAGGGTTGGTTAGGAAGAGCTAAATCAAACGCCTGGGCAGCCTTGTTGGCACTTTCGCTAGCGCCCACGATAAGCATTGATGACTGAGTCTGCAATTCGACGCGATAGAAAGCGGCAAACTTAGCTAAATGACTGGCAAGCATCTCTATTAATGACGTGCTCAGCAGTAGTCTATAATGCCCGTCACTGACTTTTAGCAGTTGAGCATTCGCCAGCATTCTTCCTTTTGGCGTACAAAAGCAGGTAAGAGGGGCAAAAAAGCCATCAGCTAACGCTACTTGAGCACTTGTTTGTCCTTGCAGGAATTTCTCAGCATCTGCTCCTTTGATATCTAAGGCGGCGAGGTGAGGCAAACGGACGCAGCCGTTTATGTTGAGTAGCGAAGAGGCAGTCGCCATATAAACTCCATAAGAGGCAAGGTAGGGTAAATGTAACGTAATCGTATTTGTACCAAAGGTGCGGGCAATGCTTGCAGATTGCAAGGGTTCTAGTGCGTGCTAGAATTTTACGTCCGTATCAGTTTTGCATAGCTTTTAGTTGTCTACTTACACTAACGTAGTGACTTCAACATAGTGACTTCAATCCAGCGTAGAAAAGGGCAAGGAATGGCGTATCAATCATTGACGTTTCAAGGTGTCAAAACAGCAGATCAGGTAAATAAGATTACCACGGCACTGATGATGCTGGATGGGGTCGATAGTGCCGAGGTAGGTCGCTACGGTGCCGAGGTGGAGGGGCGGGCGAAGCGTGAAGCACTTATAAAAGCGGTCGATAAATTAAATCTCGGCATAAAGGTATCCTGATGCATAAGCCAATTACGATTATCAGTGAACGAAACCATACCTTTCGTCAGCGTATTGAAGTGGATGGTTTGGAAGACCTCTATGGGGACGTGCCTCCGGTAGTAGGCGGAGACGGTAGTGCACCAGATCCGCATGATTACTTTGATATTGCACTAGGTACCTGCAAAGCAATTACCGTGCAAATGTATGCCAAGCGCAAAGAGTGGCCTCTAGAAGGCATCACCGTTAAAGTTCAGCGCGATGATAGTGAGGAAAGAAAAGGTGTCTATAAGTTAGCCGTGACGATGACTTTCCACGGTATTGATGACCCTGAACAGCGGGCAAAGCTCGAAGATATTAGCCACCGCTGCCCAATACAGCGGTTGATGACCCAGGCGACGGTAGAAATTTCCACGTTTACCGAGTAGTTCACTTTCCCTCTGAAGGAGTCATGATGAGCAAGGAATTCCGGCTGCAGTCCAAATTTAAGCCTGCTGGTGATCAGCCCGCCGCGATACGCAGCCTGATTAGCGGGCTTGAGTCGGGGCTTGCCCATCAGACCTTGTTAGGGGTGACTGGCTCGGGTAAGACGTTCACGATGGCAAATGTTGTGCAGCAGCAGCAGCGACCAACGATCGTCATGGCTCCCAATAAAACGCTAGCTGCCCAGCTATATGGCGAGTTCAAAGCATTTTTCCCGGATAACGCAGTAGAGTACTTTGTCTCTTACTATGACTATTATCAGCCAGAAGCCTATGTCCCTTCTTCAGACACCTTTATCGAGAAAGACGCTTCTATCAATGACCATATCGAGCAAATGCGCTTATCTGCTACGAAAGCGCTGCTGGAGCGTCGTGATGCGCTTATCGTTGTCTCGGTATCGGCGATCTATGGTCTAGGTGATCCAGATCAGTATCTCAAAATGCGGCTGCATTTTACCCGCGGGGAGCTGATTGACCAGCGTGCATTTTTACGCCGCTTAGCCGAGCTGCAATATACCCGTAACGATATGGATTTCCGCCGAGGTACCTATCGGGTACGTGGCGATGTCATCGATATTTTTCCTGCGGACTCTGACGAGGAAGCGGTGAGAGTCGAATTATTTGACAATGAAGTTGATTCTATTCGCCTATTTGACCCCTTAACCGGCGAGGTGCGTACCCACGTGCCTCGCATGACTATCTATCCAAAATCGCACTATGTCACACCGCGAGAAACTATTTTAGGCGCGATTGATGCGATTAAATCAGAGCTTAAAGAGCGTCTTGAGTGGATGCGCAAACATGAGCGTTTAGTTGAAGCGCAGCGATTAGAACAGCGCACTCTCTACGATATCGAAATGATGCTGGAACTCGGCTACTGCAACGGCATTGAAAACTACTCACGCTATCTTTCAGGCCGCGCGCCTGGCGAGCCACCCCCGACGTTCTTCGACTATCTGCCGGATGACGCGTTGCTGTTTATTGATGAGTCTCATGTAAGCGTACCCCAGGTTGGCGGTATGTATAAGGGCGACCGTTCTAGAAAAGAGACCCTGGTTGAATATGGCTTTCGGCTACCCTCAGCGCTAGATAACCGCCCAATGAAATTTGAAGAGTGGGAATCTATTTCGCCACAAACCATCTTTGTGTCGGCAACACCAGGCAAGTATGAAGCCGAGCATGCCAGTCAAATTGTTGAACAGGTGGTGCGTCCAACGGGGTTGTTAGACCCGGAAATAGAGGTTCGCCCTGCCAGCACCCAGGTTGATGACCTGCTCTCAGAAATTGGCTTACGTACCGCTGTTGGTGAGCGTGTTCTTGTAACTACGCTGACCAAGCGCATGGCAGAAGATCTGACCGAGTACTTTGATGAGCACGGTATCCGCGTGCGTTATTTGCACTCGGATATTGATACCGTTGAGCGTGTAGAAATCATTCGCGATCTGCGTCTTGGTAAGTTCGATGTATTAGTCGGCATTAACTTACTTCGAGAAGGCTTGGATATTCCTGAAGTGTCGCTGGTTGCCATCTTAGATGCGGATAAAGAGGGCTTTTTACGCGCTGAGCGCTCACTGATTCAAACCATTGGCCGTGCAGCACGTAACGCTCATGGTAAAGCTATTTTATACGGTGACAAAATCACTGATTCAATGCGAAAGGCAATTGATGAAACCGAGCGTCGCCGTGCCAAGCAGACCGCTCATAATGAAGAGCATGGTATTACCCCAACGACGGTGACACGCTCGGTAGCGGATATTCTTGAAGCCGCTCAAGCACCGGGCAAAAAGAGTAGTCGTCGGCGTGGCAACGACCGGAAAGTAGCTGAAAATACGGCTGAGTATGATGTTGCCACGATGAGCAAGCATGATTTGCTGGGCGCTATTAGTAAGTTAGAGGATGCCATGTTCGAGGCTGCGCAAAATTTGGAGTTTGAAGAAGCAGCGAGGCTTCGTGATCAGCTTCATCAGATGAAAGAAAAACAGCTGGCGCTAGGATAAATAATGCCTGAAGGTCCTGAGATTCGTCGTGCTGCGGATAAAATACAGAAACAGATAGGCGGCAAGCACCTTGATGATGTCTGGTTTGCATTTCCTGAACTCGCCCAGCAAGCAGGAACGCTGATTGGTCAGCGGGTTCAGGCAGTCGATACGTGGGGCAAAGCCATGCTCATTCGTTTTGCAGACCATCGTGTGCTGTATTCCCACAATCAGCTCTATGGCGTATGGAAGCTGCATAGCGAAGATAAGCTGCCAAGCACGAAAAGATCGTTACGTGTTCGGCTGGTTGCCGAGGGCAGGGCGGCCAGTCTTTACAGCGCGTCTGATATTTCGCTGTGGCATGAGAGCGAGCTAAACCAACATCCTTTCTTGTCGCGCCTTGGGCCTGATTTATTAAGTCAAAACATATCTCCTGATGATGTGAAACAACGACTTACTGATCCAGTATTTATGCGTAGAAGCCTCGGCGCATTGTTACTTGATCAAGGGCTTGTCGCTGGGCTAGGAAACTACTTGCGCTCTGAAATTCTTTTTCTAGCTAATTTGCACCCTAAAAAGCGCCCCGTTGACTTAACTGAAAATCAGTTAAGCCAGCTCGCCGCTATGATCGTGGAAACGACCCGTCAAGCGTATTTAGAAGCAGGTGTTACTAATCGCGAGGCATGGATTAAACAGGCCATTGCCGCCGGTGAACCACGCCGACAATGGCGTTTTAGCGTGTTTGAACGCGCTGGTCTTTCCTGTCATCGCTGTGGCTCAGTGATAGAGCGGATGATGATTGGTTCTCGTCGGCTGTATTTGTGCCCAGTGTGCCAGTCTTTGGATTAATATTTTATACCGTTATCTTTCTAATTCGATTAATTGCATCAGACTAATGCCGTAGGTGTTACCAACAGGTTCACCGCCTATGTGGCTGCCGCATAAAGGCCAATACGGTATACTTACTACACATCTAGACGGCCATTACAAAGGTCGCAGCCAAGACGATAACCGAGGAGTTGTTAGTCCATGACCGTGATTCGCCAGGACGACGTCATTCAGAGCGTTGCCGATGCTCTACAGTACATCTCTTACTACCACCCAAAAGATTTTATTGATGCAATGTCAGCCGCTTACGAGCGTGAAGAGAACCCTGCTGCAAAAGATGCAATAGCACAAATCTTAATTAACTCGAGAATGTGCGCTACTGGCCATCGTCCGATTTGCCAAGATACCGGCATTGTGACGGTATTTGTCCATGTGGGTATGAACGTCACTTGGGACGCCGAACTTAGCCTTGACGATATGATTAACGAAGGCGTTCGGCGTGCATACAAGCTGCCGGATAACGTGCTGCGTGCCTCCGTTCTAGCAGATCCAGACGGTAAGCGAGCAAACACTAAAGACAACACGCCAGCGATTATTCATCACTCAATTGTGCCTGGCGATAAGGTTGATATCCATGTGGCCGCTAAGGGCGGTGGCAGTGAAGCAAAATCTAAGTTCGCGATGTTAAACCCCTCTGATAGTGTGGTTGATTGGGTGATGGAGCAATTGCCCAAAATGGGTGCTGGTTGGTGCCCGCCCGGTATGCTGGGTATTGGCATCGGTGGCACTGCTGAAAAGGCAATGATGATTGCCAAAGAGGCGTTGCTGGATCCTATCGATATTCAAGATTTACAAGCGCGTGGTCCTAGCAATCGCGCTGAAGAGCTGCGTCTTGAACTGTTTGATAAAGTTAATAAAAGCGGTATTGGGGCTCAAGGTTTAGGTGGTTTAACCACGGTGCTGGATATCAAAGTTAAAGACTATCCGACCCATGCGGCCAATAAACCCGTGGCGATCATCCCGAACTGTGCAGCTACCCGCCACGCACATTTCACACTTGATGGCAGTGGCCCAGTGGCTCTTCCTGCTCCTAAACTTGAAGATTGGCCAGAAATTACTCGGGAAACGGGCGACAACGTTAAACGCGTTAACCTTGATACGGTTACTCCTGAAGAAGTGAAAACCTGGCAGCCAGGTGATACGTTACTGCTGAACGGCAAGTTATTAACTGGCCGAGATGCAGCACATAAACGTATGGTAGATATGATTGCAAAAGGCGAGCCGCTTCCCGTTGATATGAAAGGAAGGTTTATATACTACGTGGGGCCTGTTGATCCAATCGGTGATGAAGTTGTTGGCCCTGCTGGCCCAACTACCGCTACTCGGATGGATAAATTTACCCGTACTATGCTTGAAGAGACTGGCTTGCTTGGTATGGTCGGTAAAGCTGAACGTGGTCAGACTGCGATTGATGCCATTCGTGACAACAATGCGGTTTACCTGATGGCCGTTGGTGGTTCTGCTTACCTTGTTGCCCAAGCAATTAAAAAATCCCGTGTCGTTGGCTTTGAAGATTTAGGCATGGAAGCCATCTACGAATTTGAGGTTGAAGATATGCCGGTTACCGTCGCTGTCGACAGCCAAGGTACGTCTGTTCACCAAACAGGTCCGGCTAAGTGGAAGGAAATTATCGCCCAAAAGGCGTAGCACAATGACGGCGTAAAGCTGCTATCGGTTGCAAATAAGCCCCGTCTCGCACGGGGCTTTTGTGCATTAGCGGTGAAATAACCCAGTAAACAGCTCACTACATACGAGGAAAAGTCAATGACCTCATGGTTGCTAGGGACCAGCATTATGCTGATACATCTATTGGGTATTGTGTCAGCGGTCATGGCGCTTATGTCAAGCCGAACGTCCCAGGGTGCTGTGGCGTGGATTATTTCACTGTTAACGTTTCCTTATGTGGCGCTACCCGCCTATTGGTTTTTCGGACGGCCGCGCTTTTATGGCTATGTAACAGCAAGGGGTGCACGAGATAATGTGTTACGCCGAGTGTTAGTGCGTTATCGCCATAATATTAAGCCCCACCTTTCATTACCAACTAGCACTGATATCCAGGCAGTAGAGCAACTAGCTATGATGCCGTTGACTAAGGGCAACAGTGCCGACTTATTAATTGATGGTGAAGCGACCTTTGCAAGTCTTTTTGAAGGAATCGATCAGGCTAAAGATTATTTGTTGCTACAATTTTTTATTGTGCGTAATGATGCCTTAGGTAAACGATTGCAGCATCATTTGATAAAAGCGGCACAGCGCGGCGTGCGTGTTTATTTTCTTTACGATGAAGTGGGTAGCCGAAAGTTAAATGATGGTTTTTTAAACGAAATGGTGAAAGAAGGCGTTGAGGTTAAAGCATTTCGTTCTTCTCGTGGCTTTAAACATCGCTTTCAGCTTAATTTTCGTAATCATAGAAAAATAGCAGTAGTGGATGGGAAGCAGGGATGGGTAGGTGGATTTAATGTAGGTGTTGAATATCTTGGGCAAAATCCCCGCCATGGTCCTTGGCGTGATACCCATTTAGCCCTGAGCGGCCCTTGTGTGCTGGGGTTACAGGAAGCTTTTTGGGAAGACTGGCACTGGGCTACAGGTGAAGTCATTACCCTAAACTGGCATGCAGAGAGTCATCCACAAGATGACCATCACGTAGTGATTGTGCCATCTGGCCCTGCCGATAAACAGGACACGGCTAGTCTTTTAATTCAACAATTAATTCATAGTGCCAATGAACGACTCTGGGTAACTAGCCCGTATTTTGTTCCTGATCAGGGAGTACAGGATGCGCTGAGATTGGCAGCAATGCGAGGCGTCGATGTTCGTGTGATGATTCCCGAACGGCCTGACCATTTGCTTGTGTTTTTATCAGCATTTTCATTTCTACCGGATATGTTAAGAGCAGGCGTAAAAATATACCGTTATCTCCCTGGGTTTTTACACCAAAAAGTGATGCTGATTGATAGCAGTGCCGCGACAGTCGGCACAATAAACCTGGATAATCGGTCTTTTAGGCTTAACTTTGAGATAACAGCTTTCATCCCAAGCACAGTGTTTGCTAGTAAAGTACATGCCATGCTAGAGCAAGATTTTGCTCAATGTCGTCGCGTTACCATTGACGAAATTAGCCAGCGCCCAATGTGGAAAAAAGTGATTTCACGTGCGGCATATTTAACCGCGCCTATTCAGTAATTAACAATCCCCCCTGCACGCTGCTAACAATGATTAGTCACAAGGAGTTTTGGGTGAATTTAGAAACAAAATGGCTCGAAGATTTCGTTGCGTTAGCAAACACACGAAGCTTTTCGGCATCTGCCAGGCAGCGCCACGTCACACAGCCTGCCTTTAGCCGTCGTATTCGTGCGCTAGAACAAGCAGTGGGGGTCACCTTGGTTGATCGCTCTACGACTCCAATTGGCCTTACATCAGAGGGGCAGTTATTTTTAATCACCGCGCGGAACCTAGTAGAGCAATTAAATGAATCCTTAAGCCACCTCAGAGGCGTTTCGATTGCTAATGAAGCGCTTGATATCGTAGCCGCTCATTCGTTAGCGTTAAGTTTTTATCCCCCTTGGATTTCTCGCCTACAAAAAGGGTTAGGTGAACTACCTACTCGGTTAGTCGCCATGAACGTTGGCGAGGCCATCCATGTTCTGCGCGAAGGTAACTGTGATCTGATGTTGGCATATTATGACCCCTTTGCCACTATGCAGCTGGACGCAGAAGTCTTTCCCTCTTTTTCTATTGGCCAAGTGAAAATGTTGCCGGTTTCATTGCCGGATGAACAAGGCAAACCACTGTTCTCAATTCAAAACGACAGTTCAATTCCTTATCTAGCATATACGCAGGGGGCATTTCTGGGGCGAAGCGTACGCATGCTGCTCAAAAACGATCCATTGCGACTCAAGCTTCGTACGGTTTATGAAACAGCCATGGCAGAAGGTTTGAAAGGTATGGTGCTGCAAGGAGTGGGGATCGCTTGGATTCCTGATTTTTGTATCCGTGAAGAGCTCAAAACCGGCAAATTAGTAAGAGCTGGCGATGAAAATTGGGATATTCCTCTAGAAATAAGACTTTACCGCTGTTCGTTAGTCCATAAGCCTGGCGTTGAGCGTCTTTGGCGTCAAATGATGAAGCTGCCCCGCGATTTTCTGCAGGCATAGCCTGCAGAATAATAGCTAGAAAATTGATGTGAGAAAGCGCCAGGATACTAAAATGTACTTAAATCTGCCGGCAAACCGAGGAAGTTTTGAATAATAAAAAAGTGATCTTCAAACAAACTTTCAGGTTCCAAGTCTGCGAGAGCAACCCAGCGAGCATGGTCACCACCTTTGACTGGTTTTAAGCGGGGCAACTGCTGGTCAGGTCTAAGGGCAAAATAGAAAGCTTCCGCTAGTGTTCTTCCTCGCCAACTTCGATGAGGCTCATCAAACAATCGTTGTCCGCGCAGCGAGCCTTTCAAAACTGGTTCGGGTACTTTCAGCCTTAAACGTTCGCGAAGCTCTCTCAGACAAGCATCTAATAAACGCTCATGGGGATTTATGAAGCCACCCGGTAATGCAAAAAGCCCTTTTCCTGGCGCAGCCGTTCGCTTCACCAGCAGAATATGGCCCGATTGGACAACAACCGCATTAACGGTTACAAAAATTGGCGGGTAGGGGGCTTGTGCCCACGCTTGCTTATACTGATCCAGTAACTGCTGCTCTTCTAATAGGCAATGGTAGTCAATACCTTTACAAAATTTATCAACGCTTTTAACAACTTCTGGTGGTAAATCATGGTAAGCCCCCGTGCTCAAATAGTCATCAGTAGAGCCGAGAGAACGGAATAGGCGCTCACGTATTTGGCTCGCCGAGATACCTTCAACGAGTGGAACACTGACGGATTCCCATTGGGGGAATAGCGATAAGTAGTAGCTTGATTGCCCCCTGCTGGCACCAATCAAACCAATACGGGGTAAGCGAGCGTTCGCAGGCGAAGTTAAGTCGCGCACTTTACGTTGCACGTCTCGTACCCACACATCATCGTTGTAAAGCGCATCAAGTAATGGCGTAATCTCTAGACGTTGATTGTCTAGGTCATCAAATCCAGAGCGAATCATTGCTTGACGCTCATCGAACTTCCACGGGTTGCGTAAAGAGCGCGCCTGCCAGGCAGACCCCACTAATACAATGACTTGACGTGCCTGTTTTAACGCCTCACGGATAATAGCAAGATGGCCAAGATGAGGCGGCTGAAAACGACCAATAAACACCAAGCAATCAAAGTCGTAAGCCGTAGCAGGTGTAACAGCATCCGAATTCATAACGCTTCCTTGGTCGTAAGAGAGAAAGGAGAGCCATTATGAAGTGGGTAGTTAAGGGGCGCAATGTGTCTCCACCTGCGCTCAACGTTTTAGTTCGGTATGATTGTCAGATGTAGCTTATGTAAGTGCTTAATAGGGACACTTTTTGTTAAGGGAATGAATATGCTGAAAAAAACGATCATTTTTTGGTGGAATGTGGTTCAAGATGCAACAGCGTTATGGCTTGAACGAAATGCCTTCAGCTATGCAGGATCATTAGCGTTTTACACACTGTTCTCTTTAGCACCCACCGTCATCATAGCGGTGACTGTTATTGGAGTCGTCCTGGGGGAAGAGGCTGCTCAAGGTCAGATTGTTGCTCAGCTTCAGGGTACATTAGGCGCTGAAGCTGCACTTGCGATTGAGCAGGCCGTTGCCCAATCACGTATCGAAGAGTCAGGTATCTTACCAACAATACTTGGCTTTGTGGCCTTATTGGTAGGGGCCACGACCGTATTTGCGCAAATGCAATTTTCGCTTAATACCATATGGGGCGTCACTGCAAAGCCCACCTCTAATAGTGCTCTTATCTTTATAAAAAATCGTTTACTGTCTTTAACGGTTGTTTTGTCTATTGGCTTCATCCTACTAGTATCGTTAGTGTTAGGAGTTATCTTGCGGGGTATGCTCCATGGAGCCGGTAATTTATTACCCTATGCTAGCTTATTAACTACATCGCTTGAGTCATTAATTTCACTGGCGATGGTAGCGCTATTGTTCGCTACTATTTTCAAAGTGTTGCCAGATGTTGTTCTCCGTTGGCAAGATGTACTAATTGGTGCGGTAGTGACCGCCGTGCTATTTACAATTGGTCGCAGCGTCATTGCTATCTATTTGGCATATACCGCCACAGCATCTACCTATGGAGCAGCGGGGTCTGTTGTGATGATTTTGCTATGGGTATATTACAGTTCATTAATATTGTTATTTGGCGCTGCGTTTACTCGCTCTTTGTTACTCCGTCGTGGACGACCATTGGTACCGCGTAATAGTGCAGTGCTGGTGAAACGAGAGTTGTTATAAAGCGTGTGTTGATTTAAAAATGTTGTTTTAAAACAGATAGGTAGATGGTCCTAGAAAAGGTTTGTTTTAGAAGTACGGGTATCAACAGAGTTCAGTTTGCATCTTTATCAGGCTGAATTCTAAAAGGACTGTTCTTATAAGCACTGATTTATAAACACTGGGAGGACAGTTTATGTCGACTTGTTGTGTGCGTGCCTATGTAACGGGGCAAGTGCAGGGAGTATGGTTTCGGCGATCAACACAAGAGCAAGCGCTACAACGAGGCCTAACGGGGTATGCTAAAAATCTACCTGACGGGCGTGTTGAAGTCGTTCTATGCGGTGATTCAGCGGCTGTGTCTGCTCTAACAGAGTGGCTATGGCAGGGGCCAGAAGGAGCGCGAGTCACCCATGTCACAATTGAAGTACTGGATGATCACCGCGCTCCTGATCATTTCGCTACTTATTAAGCGGCGCTCGATTAATTCGCCTCACTTTGCCACTGTTTTATATTATCAGCGGTGAGGGCCACAATATTTTGGCGAGCCTCTGGCGTAATCCAGGCATTATGAGGAGTCACTATCAAATTGAGTGCCTCGCCTTCTGCTAACGCAGTTAATAGAGGATGGCCTTCTTTCGGCGGCTCTGTGGGAAGCACATCAACCGCTAGCCCGCCAATTTTTCCATCGCGAAGCGCTTCAAGCGCGGCTTCCTCGTCAATAATGCCACCACGAGCACAGTTAATAAGTAGTAGTGATGGCTTTGCGCTTGCCAATCGTGTGCGATTGATAAGGTGCTTGGTTGTTTCGTTAAGCGGGCAATGCAAGCTAATAATATCTGCCGTCGGTAATAAGTCGTCGAGAGAGGGGCGTTTGTCGTCTGTTTCATTTCCAGGTCGAGCAGCAAAGGTTACTTTCATACCAAACGCTTCAGCTAAGCGCGCCACCTCGGTTCCTAGCTCCCCTTGGCCGACCATTACTAAATGCTTATCCGACAGTTGTAGCGTTGGGTGGCCTTGTAAGCAAAAGAAATCGCTGCGCTGCCATTCACCCTGAGCAATGTCGGCTTGATAGCGTGGCAACCGATTTGCCAATGCCAGCATTAGCATTAACGTATGCTGAGAGACACTAGCTGTTCCGTAGGCAGTGACGTTTTTTACCATTATGTTCTGGGCTTTAGCTGTGTGAATGTCAATGTTGTTAAGCCCAGTAGCTAGCACACATATCAGCTTCAGTTTAGGCAATGTTGCTAGTGTTTCTGCGTTCAGTACAACCTTGTTGACAATCGCTATGTCCGCCTCCGCCAAGCGCTCACTTGCTTGCTCGGAGGTACTTTGCTGATACACCTCTAAATGATTAACAATGTGACGAATTGCTGTGAGATCGATATCCGCACCTAAGCTCTCGGCATCTAGCATTACCGCATTGGGCATTTTTCTTTTCTCCATTATCTGTCGAAAGGCGCTTGGCCTTGCTCAGCAGGGGGCACAAAAGGGTATAATGTGTCGCTCTATCAACCGCAGTCTTGGAATTTATTCCGGTAGGCCACATATTCTTTGCCTGGCAACCGTTATATTTGCCGCTAGTCTATACAAACTTAGCCTGTCGGAGTTGAGCTTTTCAGGAGTTATCAACATGCCCATCTATGAGTACGAGTGCAAGGCCTGCGGTCATCGCATGGAAAAATTGCAGAAAATCAGCGCGGATCCGCTGAAGGATTGCCCCGCGTGCCAGGGAGCCAGTCTTGAGCGCTTGGTCTCAGCAGCTGGTTTTCGCCTTGCTGGCGGCGGTTGGTATGAAACCGATTTTAAAACAGGAAGTAAGAAAAACTTGGCGGCAGATGGCCAATCTACTTCCAGCGCTAGTGCTACAAACGATACCAGTAGCGCATCAACGAAAAAGGGCGCCGCGGCTTAGCCGCGGTTGTCAGGGTCAGAAAGACCCACGACAATCTCATTGCCACGTAACAGAACAGGATTAGACATGCGCAGCCATTATTGCGGCCAGCTTAACGAAACTTTGGTGGAACAAACGGTCACTGTCTGCGGTTGGGTTCATCGCCGCCGTGATCATGGTGGGGTCATCTTTCTAGATATGCGCGATCGCGATGGCATCGCTCAGTTCGTTGTCGACCCTGACACCGCCGAAGCATTTGCTAATGCTGACCGTGCTCGCAGTGAGTACGTACTTCGTATTACTGGCCGTGTCCGGCTGCGCCCTGAAGGAACGCAAAACCCCAATATGCCAACGGGCATGATTGAGGTATTAGCTAAAGAGGTGGAAGTACTCAACACTGCTGCCACACCCCCTTTTCAGCTGGATGAACATAACAAAGTAGGCGAGGAAGTTCGCTTAAAGCATCGTTATATCGATCTTCGTCGTCCGGATATGATTGAGAAGCTACGCTTGCGTTCGCGTATTTCTCATAACGTTCGCGCCTATTTGGAAAACCAAGGCTTCTTGGATATCGAGACGCCGGTATTAACTCGCGCAACGCCCGAAGGTGCCCGCGACTACCTAGTTCCTAGCCGAACTCATGCAGGCAGCTTCTTTGCACTACCACAGTCACCACAGTTGTTTAAGCAGCTGTTAATGGTGGCTGGTTTTGACCGCTACTACCAAATAGCAAAATGTTTCCGTGATGAAGATTTGCGCGCTGACCGTCAGCCCGAATTCACGCAAATTGATATCGAAGCCTCTTTTGTCGAAGAAAACGACATCATGGGCATTACCGAAGCCATGATTCGTCAACTCTTCCAAGAAGTGATGAGCGTTGAGCTGCCTGAGTTTCCACGCATGACGTGGCAAGAAGCCATGGATCGCTTTGGTTCTGATAAGCCGGATCTACGCATTCCGCTAGAGTTGACCGATGTTGACGATCTGATGAAGCAGGTTGACTTCAAGGTTTTCTCAGGTCCAGCAAGTGCTGAAGATGGCCGTGTAGCGGCATTGAAAGTGCCCGGTGGTGCCAAACTGTCGCGTAAAGAAATCGATGAATACACTAAGTTCGTTGGTATTTACGGTGCAAAAGGCCTGGCATGGATTAAAGTCAATGAGCGCGCAAAAGGGCTTGAGGGTCTGCAGTCGCCGATTGTTAAGTTCATGGAAAACATCGTTGAAGAGCTGCTTGATCGGGTCGGAGCTGAAGATGGAGACATCATTTTCTTCGGTGCCGACAAAGCGCGCATCGTCAATGAGGCAATTGGTGCATTACGCGTCAAGTTAGGTGCCGACCTTGAGCTTTACACCCAGGCGTGGGCACCGTTATGGGTTGTTGATTTCCCGATGTTTGAAGCGGATGACAACGGTCGTCTTAGCCCGCTACACCATCCGTTCACAGCCCCTTCTTGCTCGCCAGAAGCGCTGAAAGCTGACCCTGCAAGCGCACTTTCACGCGCTTACGATATGGTGCTTAACGGTACCGAGCTAGGCGGTGGTTCCATTCGTATTCACGATCAAACCATGCAGAGCACAGTGTTTGAAATTTTGGGAATTGGCCAAGAAGAAGCGCAAGAAAAATTTGGCTTCTTGCTGGATGCACTCCAGTATGGCGCACCTCCCCATGGCGGCCTAGCGTTCGGTTTAGATCGCCTAGTCATGCTGATGGCCGGCGCTAAGACAATTCGTGAAGTCATTGCCTTCCCGAAAACCCAAAGTGCCGGCTGCTTAATGACCGACGCACCGGGTGAAGTCAGCGCAGACCAGTTGAAAGACCTAAATATCCGCCTGCGCCAAAAAGCAAAAGCAGAAACCACCAGCGAATAATTGCTCGGCTCTGCTTGTCGTTCAGTAACGAATGGTTCAGCAACAATTAGGTCAATGATGAGTAGTTCAGCACCGACGTTTAGGCGTCGGTGTTTTTGTTTGAACAGCTCGCAATTATAGGAAAGGTGACATGGATGAAAAGCAGCCCGCCCCTGCGATTAGAATTTTGGGTATCGATCCAGGGTCGCGTATCACAGGCTATGGTGTCATCGATTTAGTGGGTGTTAAGCCTCATTATGTCTCCAGTGGCTGTATTAGAACCACCGATGGCCCTTTAGAGCAGCGCTTAGCGCAAATTTATGCAGGCTTGAGCGAAGTGGTCGGGTTACATCGACCCAATACAGTGGCAATTGAGCGCGTCTTTATGGCTAAAAACCCTGATTCAGCGCTGAAGCTTGGTCAAGCACGGGGCACAGCACTTGTTTGCATTGCGAATCACGGCTTAAACATTGCGGAATACGCAGCAAGACAGATCAAACAAGCCGTTACAGGTCAGGGCGGTGCGGATAAAAGCCAAGTTCAGCATATGGTAACCGCCATTCTCCAGCTATCATCAACGCCACAGGCTGACGCTGCAGACGCGCTAGCAATCGCGCTTACCCATGCCTACGCTGGGCATGGTCTTTTACCAGTATCGTCTACTGCTAGAGGTGGCCGTAGGCGCAGTACCGGTCGATGGCGGCTTTAGCCGTCTACTGGTCATTTGTACAGAGTGTCTTTATAGTAAATAACAGCTTTTTATTATTGTGAGCGTGCTTATGATCGGTCGTATCAATGGTTTTTTATTAGAAAAGCATCCCCCTTGGATAGTAGTAGATGTACATGGCGTCGGTTACGAGCTAGAAGCCTCCATGAACACATTAATAGCGCTCCCTGCTGTGGGAGAGAGCGTATCTATGTATACGCACCTTACGATTCGTGATGATGCCCATTTGCTTTACGGTTTCGGGCGTGAGCAAGAGCGCGCATTGTTTCGGGCCTTAATTAAAGTCAACGGCGTAGGGCCTAAACTAGCATTAGCCATCCTTTCTGGTATGGACGAAGCCGCGTTTATGCGCTGTATCCGTGACGACGATAGCAAAGCACTGACGAAACTTCCTGGCGTTGGTAAAAAAACCGCAGAGCGGTTAATTATTGAAATGCGTGATCGCTTCCCTGAATGGGAAAACGGGGCGGATGCGCCCCTAGCTTTAGAAGCGACCAATGGTGAACCTGCTCCACGCGACACACTGGCAGATGCAGAAGCTGCCCTGGTAAGTTTGGGCTATAAGCTCACTGAAGCATCAAAGATGTTGGCTGATATCAACCCTAAGCAGTCAACAGAGGCAATTATTAAAGCCGCGCTGACCAAACGCATGGCTGGGTAACAACGTAGGTTATTTCATGGAACGACGGATAGTGCGCACCTTATGTTAGAACATGACCGATTAATTGCAGCACAGCCCGAGCACGGGGAAGGGCGTATTGATCATGCGATTCGTCCTAAACATCTCAAGGATTATATTGGGCAACCACGCGTACGTGAGCAGCTCGAAATCTTCATGGGGGCTGCAAAACTACGTCAGGAAAGCCTAGATCATACCTTGGTCTTTGGCCCACCAGGGCTTGGTAAAACAACGCTTGCTAATATTATTGCTACTGAGATGGGGGTAGGGCTGAAATCAACTTCTGGCCCCGTGCTTGAGCGTGCAGGTGATTTGGCAGCCATGCTGACAAATCTAGAACCCGGTGATGTACTGTTTATTGATGAAATTCATCGCCTGTCCCCTGTGGTAGAGGAAGTACTGTACCCGGCGATGGAAGATTTTCAGTTAGACATTATGATTGGCGAAGGGCCAGCAGCCCGGTCAATCAAGCTCGATTTGCCTCGTTTTACCTTGGTGGGCGCGACAACGCGCGCAGGCCTACTAACTTCCCCCCTACGTGACCGCTTTGGCATTGTGCAGCGGCTGGAGTTTTACAATCTCGAAGAACTTACTGAGATTGTCACGCGCTCGGCTCGCTTGCTTGGTGTAGAAACCAGCTATGAAGGAGCAGTAGAAGTCGCACGACGCTCAAGAGGGACCCCTCGTATCGCCAATAGACTGCTGCGTCGGGTGCGTGACTACGCAGAAATAAAGGGCAATGGCATCGTTGATGTAACGCTCGCCGATGCAGCCCTTAATATGCTAAATGTCGATCACCATGGGCTGGATCATATGGATCGGCGCCTTTTACTGGCAATGATCGATAAATTTGATGGCGGCCCTGTCGGGGTAGATTCGATTTCAGCGGCTATCAGTGAAGAGCGCGGCACCATTGAAGATGTCATCGAGCCTTACTTGATCCAGCAAGGACTAATGATGCGCACACCAAGAGGACGTGTAGTGACGCGACAAGCATGGTTACACTTCAATAAAACGCCTCACGAGAATGCTATTGACCCAGAGGGAGAGCGTCGCCCATGAAAAATGGGGCCACGATGTCGGTGAGAGTATATATGGAAGATACTGACGCCGGCGGAATTGTCTACTACGTTAACTATTTGAAGTTTATGGAACGTGCTCGTAGTGAGTGGTTGCGTACATTAGGGCTTAATCAGCAAACGTTACTAGACGCAGGTACCCAGCTAGTGGTATATCGCCTAGCCTGCCACTACAGCAAGCCAGCTCGCTTAGATGACTCGCTTATTGTCAGCACAACTGTTGAGAGTGTTGGCAAATGCCGCATGACTTTTTTACAGCAAGTTCAGCGAGATGAGGAACTCTTATGCGCTGCTACAGTCGAGATAGCCTGCCTGTGCGCAGACAAGATGCGGCCTAAGGCATGGCCACAAGCATTGAAAGCACTTAGATGATTCATTTTAGGCGAACGCTGATAACTTGCGTAAATCTATGAAGTAGTGCGATGTAGCGCGCTACCTCATTACCTTTAGACACCACCACTGTTCGGAACTTCCGACGCTAATAGCTTGACGAGGGTAACTGTGAACGATAACACCATGTCTATTCCCCACTTGATAATGAGTGCCAGCACGGTTGTTCAGCTGGTGATGTTGCTGCTGGTGGTGGGTTCAATCCTCTCATGGGTGGTTATTTTCCAACGTAGCATTGCCCTACGTAGGGCAAAACAGGAATACAACCAATTTGAAGAATCGTTTTGGTCGGGGGTCGATTTAAACGAGCTGTATCGAGAAATTCCCGCGGATGACCCGCACTATGGTGCAGAACATATCTTTCAGGCAGGCTTCCGTGAATTTAATCGCTTAATGCCAAAAACACGTAACCCCGACACAATCTTGGAAGGTGTGCAGCGTAGTATGCGCGTTGCCTGGTCTCGAGAAGAAGATCGCCTAACTCAGCACTTGGTGTTTCTTGCCACCGTCGCGTCAGCGAGCCCTTACATTGGCTTGTTTGGCACGGTGTGGGGAATCATGGGTTCCTTTCAATCCCTTTCGATGACACAACAAGCTACGCTGGCTACCGTTGCCCCGTGGATTGCTGAGGCGCTAATCGCAACAGCAATGGGTCTTTTTGCAGCTATCCCAGCGGTGATTTTCTATAACCGCCTATCTAATGATGCTGCACGCTTGCTGGGTAAGTACGAAGACTTTGCCGAGGAATTTCACGCCATTTTGCATCGTAATTTGCAAGGCCGTGAAAGTAAGTCCAGCGCTAGCTAAGGGAGTACGCTATGCAAGGCCCGTTTAATCGTAGCGGCAATAAAAAGCCGATGGCGGAAATTAACGTAGTGCCCTTCATTGATGTCATGCTGGTTTTGCTGGTGATCTTCATGATTACCGCACCGATGCTGACGCAAGGGGTACAAGTAGACCTTCCACAAGTCACCTCAGAGCCGATTGAAAGCCAAGAAGAAAGTGACCCAATCATCATTTCAGTTGATCGAGAGGGTGGTTATTTCATTACGTTAGGTGAAGACTCAACGTCTGTTTCGCTTGAACAAATGTCCGAACGGGTAGTAGCAATATTGCAGCGTCGACCTGGCACGCCAGTCATGGTGCGTGGTGACCGCAATGTGCCTTATGGACAAATAGTGTTATTGATGAGCACACTACAACGTTCAGGTGTTGCTAATGTAGGGCTGTTATCTGAGCCACCACAAGATGGTTAAAGGTAGCGCGCAAATGGCAGTTAAACCACCACGTGACCCGCAGGATGTTGGCTATACTTGGCCTACCGTTCTAGCGGTTGCAGTGCATCTATTAGTAGTGTTTTTTAGTTTAGTGAGTTTGCCAAGCTCTACAACAGAACCAGACTCTTCGTCTATTGTGCAAGCTACCTTCGTCAGTACTGAGACATTTACCGATCAGGCCCAGCAGGCAACGGAGCAACAGGCTGCACTTAATAGTTCGAGTGAACCTGACGAAGCTGAACCAGCGCCTGAACCTGATACAAGTGAACAAGAAGCCTTACAACAGCAAGCCGATGAAGCTGCTGCGAGAGAAGAGGCTCAAGCGCAGGCAGAAGAGCAAGCACGCGAGCTTCAAGAGGCTCAAGCTCAGGCCGAAGCTGAAGCGCAGCGAAGGGCAGAAGAAGCCCAGCGTCTAGCCGAACAGCAAGAGGTAGAAGCTCAAGCTCGGGAAGACGCTCAACGTGAAGCTGAGGCAGAAGCCCAGCGCCAGCGTGAAGCCGAGGCAGAAGCCCAGCGCCAACGTGAAGCCGAGGCAGAAGCCCAGCGCCAGCGTGAAGCTGAGGCAGAAGCCCAGCGCCAACGTGAAGCTGAGGCAGAAGCCCAGCGCCAGCGTGAAGCCGAGGCAGAAGCCCAGCGCCAACGTGAAGCCGAGGCAGAAGCCCAACGCCAGCGTGAAGCTGAGGCAGAAGCCCAACGCCAGCGTGAAGCCGAGGCAGCTAGGCAGCGTCAGCTAGAAGGGGAAGCTCAGGCTGCCGCTAATGCCCAGCAGGCTCAGCAAGCCGCGAATAGTTTTATTAATATTGTGCGTCGTGCGGTAGAGCAAGCATGGTTAATTCCAGCGGGAGCTAGTGACACGATGAGTGCTACGATTCAAGTAAGGCTTGGCCCGTCAGGAGAAGTCCTTTTAACTACTATCGCCTCATCGAGCGGTGATAGCGCCTTTGACCGATCTGCGATGCAGGCCGTAGAACACGCTGCACCGTTCAGCGAGCTGAGGGACTTGCCCGCAGAGCAGCAGCGCAATTTACGTCAATTTAATCTGCGATTTACCCCGGGGGATGTTCGCTGATGCAAACCATAAGCAAAGTATGGCTATTGTGTGTACTGCTTTTTGTGAGTAGTTACGCAAATGCAAACCTAACGATCGAGATAACACGAGGGAGTGATCAGGCCTTACCGATCGGTGTTGTACCCTTTGCAGGCGGCGACAATATGCCTGAAGACGTCGCTCAAATCATTCAGGATAATCTCGAACGCAGTGGCTTTTTTGCGCCCTTAGAACGCGATGCCATGTTTGATAGGCCAAACCAAGCGGATGACGTTGAATTTGGAACTTGGCGTTCGCTAGACGTGCGATATTTAGTGGTAGGTCGTGCGCAACAAACGGATAGCGGTTATCAGATTCAGTTTGAGCTAATGGATATTAGTGGGCAGCGTCGCATGATTAGTGAAACGGTTACTGCGAGCACAAATGATTTACGTGGAGCCGCACACTATATTAGTGATCAAATTTTTGAAGAGATCACCGATATCCGAGGAGCTTTCTCTACTCGGATTGCCTATGTCACCGCGCAAGGGCTTGGCGATAACATGCAATTTGGCCTGTATGTTGCCGATGCTGATGGGCGTAATAGCCAACAGATACTTACTTCAGACCAGCCGATTATGTCGCCCGCTTGGTCTCCTGATGGTCGTAAGCTTGCTTATGTTTCTTTCGAAACAGAGCGCCCAGCGATCTATATTCAAGATGTCTCGACTGGTCAGCGGGTCCAGGCTACGTCTTTTGAAGGCATTAATGGCGCCCCAACATGGTCACCGGATGGCCGCCGCATCGCGATGTCATTGTCTAAAGATGGACAACCTGAAATTTATATTCTAGATATCAATAATCGCTCGGTAGAACGTATTACTCAAAATAGCAGTATTGATACCGAGCCCGCTTGGGCACCGGATGGGCGTAGTTTACTATTTACCTCTGACCGTAGCGGCGGACCACAAATTTATGAGTATTCACTAGGTAGCGGTGAGGCAAACCGCATAACGTTTACAGGCAACTATAATGCCCGCGCGCGTTACTCTCCTGATGGTGAGTACATCTTTTTGATTCACCGCTCTAGCCGTGGTTATCAAGTTGCACGGCAAGAACGTGATGGAGGACGCCTTGTTGTCATAAGTGAAACAACAAGAGATGAATCTCCTAGTGTTGCCCCGAACGGGACCATGGTAATCTTCGCTACCCAACAGGGTAGCAATGGGGTATTAAGTGCCGTTTCAGCGGATGGCCGCTCGTCATTTAGATTACCCGCAGCGCAGGGTGATGTCCGTGATCCCGCGTGGTCACCTTTTTTAAATTAATTGACGAAAAGTATTAATTTTTTGTTTTCAGGCAAGGAGTCTGATTATGCAACTCAAACCGTTGGCTCGCTCATTGGCAGTAGCGCTATCTATCGTAGTTATCGCTGGCTGTTCCAGCACCGGCGGCACCCAGGACGGTGATTCTTATGGAAGCCAGGATGGCAGCAGCATGGGGTCTAGTACCTCCGGTGCGGGCGCTGGTGGTCAGTATGGCTCCACATCTGGTTCAGGTGCCGGCTCTAATCAACAAGCAGACTCACGCATTCCAGAAGTACGCACCATTTATTTTGATTTTGACCGCGATACAATCAAAAGCGAGTACGAATCAGTAGTGATGGCCCATGCTCGCTACCTACGCGCCAACCCCAGCGCTCAAGTTGTTCTGCATGGTCACACCGACGAGCGTGGTACTCGCGAATACAACATGGCCCTTGGTGAGCGTCGTGCCGGAGCTGTTCAGCGTTTCTTGAATATTCAAGGCGTATCTCCTTCGCAAATGAGCGTGGTGAGCTACGGCGAAGAGCGCCCAGCCGCTAGTGGCCAAGGTGAGAGTGCCTACTCTCAAAACCGTCGCGTTGTCTTTAACTACTGATGGCATTGGTGTACCTAGTGCTGAACATTAAGTACGCGTTATTAGGCGCTAGGTACGCTAACTAAGTAATGATTGGAGTCATCATGAATCACAGTCTCAAACGTTATTTTGAGAGGCTGTGCGGTGCGGGAGCCATAGTGCTCCCGCTGTCCGTATTGCCCCTGACGGCCTTTGGTCAGCAGCCCCTCGTTCAAGATTTATCCAGCGGTTCGAGTGGCTTTTATCAGCAAACTCAACGTCAGGAATCATCTGGCGGAAACCTTGTATTGTTTAATCAAGTACAAGAGCATCAGAAGGAAATTCAGCAACTACGTGGCCAGATCGAAGAACTACGGCATCAGCTAGAGCAGCTTCGTCGACAATCCCAGCAACAGTACCTAGACATTGAAGATCGCTTAATGAATAGCGCTTCAAATCAAATTGAGCAATCCACACCGGAAGTAGAGCCAGAAGCAGCTGAGCAAGTAGTCAATGCTCCTTCTAGCCGTAACGTCAGTGAAGATGCTCAGGCTGACTATCAGGCGGCCTTCGCCCATGTTCAAGCACGTCAATTTGAAGATGCTATCGATGCGTTCAAAGCTTTTGTCAGCGATCATCCCGACAGTAGTTTGACGGCTAACGGTTATTACTGGCTGGGTGAGCTCTATGCGGCGGAAGGCGAACTTAGCGCAGCTGATGCGTCGTTTAGTCGCGTCATTGAGCAGTACAACGGTAGTAGCAAAGTGCCCGACGCGCTCTATAAACTGGGGTTAGTGAAAGCACGCCAAGGCGAGGCTGAACGCAGCCGTGAATTGCTGGAACAAGTACGTGATGATTATCCGCAGAGTAGCGCTGCAGGGCTTGCAAATGACTTTTTACGTCAGTCTGCAGGATAATATTGATTACACTTTCGCATCAAGGAAACCTCATGAGCTGCAAAATCGACTATCAACCAGCGTCCAATCTTTTGGAAAACCGCGTCGTGTTGGTAACCGGTGCGGGTGATGGTATTGGACGTGCTGCGGCACTTAGCTACGCCCGTCATGGGGCAACTGTAATACTGCTTGGCCGTACAATTGCAAAACTTGAACGTGTTTATGATGAAATTGAAGCAGAAGGTGGGCCTCAGCCCGCAATTTTTCCGCTCAATTTTGAAGGTGCAACGCTTAAAGACTTCCACGACATGGCTGAAACCCTCGATAAGGAATTTGGTCGTTTAGATGGGTTGCTTCATAACGCTGGCTTACTGGGAAGAATTACCCCTTTTGAGCAATACAACCCAGAGCTGTGGGAGCAAGTCATGCAGGTCAATATCAATGGACCTATTTGGATGACCCAAGCGTTGTTGCCACTGCTTCAGCAGTCAAAAGATGCCTCTGTCATTTTCACTTCATCAAGCGTTGGGCGAAAAGGCCGAGCTTATTGGGGGGCGTACTCAGTGTCCAAGTTCGCCACTGAAGGCTTCGTGGAAGTGCTTGCTGACGAACTTGATAACCAGTCAACTGTAAGGGTTAACACCCTAAACCCAGGTGCAACACGTACTCAAATGCGTCGCACTGCTTATCCTGGTGAAGACCCTCTTACTCTGCGTACTCCCGAAGAGATAATGCCCACCTACTTATGGTTGATGGGTCCTGATAGTGCCGGCACCAGTGGTCAAAAATTTGATGCTCAACCACCACGTGCATGAGCGTACGCTTCCCATAGCTTTTTGACACACAGCTTTTTGATACACAGTTTTTTGATACATAGCTTTTGACGTGCCGCTTGTCGATGTTCTACGCATTTTCATCAAATAACGTTGCCCAATAACCCTACCGATGAAAGGCCGTTAGGGCATCGACTAAGTCTTTACAGGTTTCAAACCATAAGTCAGCTGGCCACTGATGGTAATCGTCTTCCTCACTGATATACCCGTACCCAACTGCGACAGCCGTCATTCCCGCTGCTTTTGCCGCCTCAATATCACGGATATGGTCACCAACGTACCAACACGCTTGCGGCGCCACGTTAAGCCTGCGCGCAGCTTCCCACAGAGGTTCAGGGGCAGGTTTTTTAACCGCAAGATCATCCGCACATAAAAGCGCACCTGGGGTCAGTGCCAAGGCTTCAAGCAGTGGAAGGGTATAGCGCCGAGGCTTGTTCGTTACAATTCCCCATAAGCGTGATTCGGCATGCCAGCGGACGAGCCATTGATCAAGGGGTTCAAATAGTCGACTGTGGACAGCAACGGCCTGTTCGTAAGCATCTAGCAAATACTGGCGCGCTGTATCATGCTCAGTAGAACCACTTTCGATACCAATAGCCAGGGTAACTAAGGCGCTACCCCCATTAGATACTTGACCACGTATTTGGCTGTAAGGCAGGGATACCAGACCATGATGCCGTCTCAATGCATTTGTCGCTTCAGCAAGGTCTGGGGCTGTGTCAACGAGAGTTCCGTCTAGATCAAACAGTATGGCTTCAGGGAGAGACGTTGACATTTATTGACTCGCTTTACGGCAATACATCATATAGTTAACCGACACATCATTAGCTACTAAACGGTAGTGACGAGTTATGGGATTATATGTGAGCCCGGTTTGTTCGTTAATCTCAAGATCGGCAGCTCTTGCCCAAGCAGCCATCTCAGAAGGGCGTATAAATTTCGCATAATCATGGGTGCCACGGGGCAACAGTTTAAGCACGTACTCAGCACCTAAAATCGCAAAAGCATAGGATTTAGGGGTGCGATTTAAGGTCGAGAAGAAAATATATCCCCCTGGACGAACCAGTTTACTGCAAGCGCGGATAACAGATGCCGGGTCTGGGACGTGCTCAAGCATTTCCATACAAGTGACAACATCATAATGCCCTGGCTTTTCTGCTGCTAAGGCTTCAACACTTATCAATCGATAATCTACTGTTACGCCACTTTCTGCAGCATGTAAACGAGCAACACTCAGAGGGGCATCTCCAAGATCAATGCCAGTAACGTTGGCCCCACGATGGGCCATAGACTCGCTTAAGATGCCGCCACCACATCCAACATCCACTACGCGTTTGCCGGCTAGCCCTGCGCGAGCGTCGATAAAATCAAGACGTAAAGGGTTAATCTCATGCAGTGGTTTAAATTCACCCTCTAAGTCCCACCAACGGCTAGCAAGTGCTTCAAATTTAGCAACTTCTGCTGCGTCGACATTGTCGTGGTTGCGATGAGTAGTGCTATCCTGAGATATCGCTTGCATATTCTGACTCCCGTCGTCGTTATGTTGGCATGAAGGTGGCATCCAACCAGCCGTTCAGTATGATGTCATTCTAACCACTCCTGGAGCACAACGCATGAAAAGGAACGCGACATGATTTTTAACCTTCTACTTTCGCGGCTTTTATCTTCTCAGGGAGCGTAATGAATGCAAGTGTTACTCCATGGTAGTGAATTAAGTGCCGCCACCGCCGCCGCTGCATTAGCCTGGGTGGGACATCAAGTTGAGTGGTTGCCTCATAAGAGCGCACCATGGTCAGCGCTTTCAAAGGCAGACTGGCTACGCCGCGAACCCGAATTAATGACTCATATTGATCAGGCGATAGCGGGCGGAACACTTAAGATTATTGACACTCCGGATCAGGCAAGTTCCCCTGATATTGTGTGGCTGGCACTTTCTCCAGACCAGCGTCCAGCGGCTAAACAGCTGCTCAAAATACCTATTTTTGAACACCATCCCGGTGCGGTCTTAATTAATAATTCTACTTTTCCTGTAGGAGAGACAGAAAAGCTGCATGCGCTTATGGGAGCTCAGCACAGTAGTGTTGCTTTACCAGACACGCTTGAAGAAGGACGAGCTTGGATAGCATTTACTCGCCCCACACGTTGGCTTTTGGGCTGTGATGATGCCGTCGGTGAGCAAGTGGCACGTGAACTTTTGCGCGCTTTTAATCGTCGCAATGATGTATTTCAGCGCATGCCTTGTAGAGCTGCTGAGCTCACTAAGCTAGCTATTAATGGCATGCTGGCAACACGCATCAGCTATATGAACGAAATTGCAGGACTGGCAGACACGTTGGGCGTAGATGTCGAGCATGTGCGTCGTGGTATGGGAGCGGACACACGTATTGGCTATGAGTATTTATATCCTGGCTGTGGCTTTGGTGGCCCTAATTTCTCTCGCGATCTGATGCGCTTAGCGGACGTTCAGTCAGCCAGCGGCCGTAATTCGGCGTTATTAGAGCAAGTAATGGACATTAATGAGCAGAAAAAAGAGACCTTGTTCAGGAAATTATGGACATTCTTTGAGGGAGATTTAGCAGGCAAAACGGTTGCTATATGGGGGGCTGCTTTTAAACCTGGCACCACTCGAATCGATCATGCGCCAGTACTCACGCTTCTTGCCGCTTTATGGGCACAAGGAGTAAAGGTAAACCTTCATGATCCAGCGGCAACCCCAGCGCTTCATGAAGCAGTAGGCCAGCGAAATGATCTAACTACGTTTACCAGTGATCCTTACCAAGCATGTGAAGGTGCAGATGCACTGATGTTAGTAACTGAGTGGAAATCTTATTGGAACCCAGACTGGCATCGTTTAGCCTCATTATTGAGCGCTAAGTTAGTATTGGATGGGCGTAATATCTATGATCCAGCCTTCGTAGCTAGCTGTGGCTTAAGGTATAGAGGAATTGGTCGCCGTGCCGACCCTACAACGCATTGAGGAAAAAACATGCCCAATAGCACTGGGTCTTCTCGCATTGTTCCCGATGTGGATCAAAGCTTGACTGCACAACACTTGCGTCATCGCAAGGGGCCTACATTGTGGCCATTGTGGCTATTTATAGTGCTTATCATTATTTCATTAGGTGCCGCAGGGGTAGGTCTTTGGTATGAAAGAGAACGTTTACTAGAGGAGGTTCATCGAGTAAGTGGAGAAGTATCAAACCTACATGCAAGGCTAGACTCAGGTGACACGGATACGCAAGATGCGATAGCCTTTGTACAAGCTCAAATGACAACACTGTTCCAAGAACAGGAGATGCTGGCTGTCGCAGTAACGGACACTCGTGAAGAACTGTATGGGCTTTTAACGTCTAACGAAGAGCTTGTAAATAACGATGCGCTCAGCAGTATTGCAGAGCGTATCAACCAATTAGAAGAGCAGGCAGCACTGCGTGACCAACAACTCGCTGCCATTAGGACGTCGCTTGATGCACTTGAGCAAGCTGGTATTGCTGGGCGCCAAAACCTAGCCGAAGAGGTTACTTACCTCGAAGAGGTGCTATCACAGCGCTTAGCAGCTACTTCAAGCCGATTAGAAGACATTGAGCAGTTGGAAAATGAGAGCACTGAATTGGTAACAAAAGTTACCGCATGGCAAGAAGAGATTGATCAGCGCTTTAGTGAGGTAAACTCAACACTTGAGACTCTAAGCAGTACTGACACTCCAGCAACTGTGGAAGCTCTAGAAGCGCTTGAGCAACAATGGGCACAACAGCTTAACACCTTAGAGAGTGATATCCGTCAAGTGCGGCAAGCTCAGCTGGCATTTAGTGCCCAAATGGAGATGCTCCGCTAGAAATGAAACGCTAGGAATTGTCCGTTATGGGGCAATTGGTAATGAAGCCACCGAGTCGCTGATTTGGTTAGGGATGAACTGCATGGAAAGTAAACGGCGATGGCCTACCGTCAAAAAAGCGACTTGTGGGGTGGTTTTACCACTTTTTATAACGTGGGCCGCTCCCGGATGGGCGCTTAATGCCTCCATCAATGGTGTCAGCAGTGAAGTGGAAGCTAATATTGATGCGTATTTACAAAATATTGATGAGGGCCAGTACACCGATGTCAGGTTAGAAGGTGAAATACGTAAACGTACGCGAGAAGCAATGCGTGTTTTCGGCTATTACGAACCTGACATTACAGTTGACGTTGAAAGCTCTCCCATCACGCTTCGCATTGAACCTGGTTCACAGGTCAAAATCGACGTGCTGTCTATCAATATCGCCGGCGAAGCAAGAGATGACCCGCCCTTTCAGGAAGCGCTCGACGCATTTCCCTTAGCGGAGGGAGATACATTACGCCATGCACCCTGGGATCGCCTGCGTAATCAATTTTCAGGCTTAGCGCTGGAACGTGGCTATTTTGATTGGGGGTTCACCGACCGCCGTATGGAAATAAGGCCATATCTTGAAAGTGCGCGCCTCTATATGGATTTCGATAGTGGACCACGTTATCAATTTGGCAATACGTTTATTTCAGGCAGTCATATTGAGCCTGAACGCTTGCATAAAATGCAGACCTTTGCGGAAGGGGAGCCTTATCTAGCGGAATCAGTAGCACTTTATAATCAACGCTTAGCCGAGACAGGTTGGTTTAGCTCGGTAACGGTTCGACCACGCTTAGAAACAGCACGTGAGCTGGCCCTATCACCGCCAACAGGTGGCTCGCCGTGGTGGGATGAGGCAACGGCGTCGCAGCCTAAGCGCCCCCGACTTTCTAGTGCTGCGTTCGCAAGTGCACTAAGTGTTACTCAGCGCGACGATACACGCCTACCTATTGACGTAAGTGTAGAGCCTGCTGACCGTCATCAATTCGAAGTGGGGGTTGGCTTTGCTACCGATGTAGGGCCACGTTTGCGCTTTGGTTGGCAACAACCATGGATTAATCGTTTTGGTCATAGCTTAAATCATGATTTATATATTTCAGCACCCGACCAACGTTTTACAGGTAACTACAATATTCCGCTAGACGATCCCTTACGTGATAGCTACCGGCTGCAGTATGGCCTGCGCAACCTAGATGATGGCGATACTCAGTCGTTAGAAGGCACCGTAGAAATCGCGAGGCGCTGGGAATTTGAAAACCGCTGGGTACAAACACTTTACTTCCGTAGCACCTTCGAAGACTTTACCCAAGGTGGGGTATCCGATGAAGTGTTGCTCTTTTATCCAGGCATTCAATGGTCACGCACAAGAACGCGTCCGCAGCGGTTCCCCCTATGGGGAGACCGACAACAGCTATCAATCGAATATTCAGACCCTTTATGGGGATCTGACGCACAATTTACACGTTTAACAGGCGATACCGAATGGATCCGAACCATCGGCAATGACAACCGTTTTTCAGCAAGACTAAGCATTGGCGCTATTGAAACAGATAATTTCGATAAACTGCCTCCATCGCTACGCTTTTTTGCAGGCGGTGACCGAAGTGTTCGGGGTTACTCTTACGAAAGCCTATCCCCGCGAAATGAAGAAGGGCGCTTACGTGGTGGCCAACAAATGTTGACCTCGACATTCGAGTACCAGCGCAGAGTCTCTGGGGATTGGTGGGGAGCCACTTTTATTGATAGCGGTGACGCCTTCGATAACTGGGGCCCTGAGGAGTTGAAAACAGGCGCAGGGCTTGGCGTACGCTGGATTTCACCAGTCGGGCCTATCCGACTAGACGTAGCACATCCCTTTGACGATGAAGATGATTGGCGCCTGCATTTTTCCATCGGACCGGAATTCTAGGAGAGCACTTTGGCTAAGGTTGCAACAGCGGCATCTACTAAGCGTCAACCGCTCTCAGTTCAACATCGCTTTGGATTATTATTGTGGAGTTTAGTGCGGCTAGTTATTGTACTGCCACTATGGTTATTTGGTTTGATTGCGCTACTGCTCGGCGTTGCGCTTTCGCCCTGGGGTACTGGCCAGCTATTCTCTCAGGGCGAGCAGCGAGGCTATTTCACCTATGAACATCAAGCAGGCGCACTGCTTGATCACTTTGAATTGCAAGGTTTTCAGCTGTCGCTTGGTGAGACACGAATCAACGTTGACAGCCTAGCGCTAGCCTGGGCTGAAGATTGTGTGCTGTCAGGTAAGCTGTGCCTGGACAAATTTCATCTAGAAGGTGCGGATATTCGTTTGGGCGAGAGCACCGAATCGGCGCCAGAATCAACTGAATCGGAAGGGATGCCTAGCATCCAACTTCCTTTTCCTATTGAACTACGCTCGGTTGAGTTGAATAACGTTCAGCTGCAGCTGGCTGACGGAACACGTATCGGCTGGGAATCGTTTTCAACCGCAATGACTGCACAGCAGCATCTTGTTAATGTCGCGCCCACCACGCTCATGCGTCCAACACTCTATTTACCTACCTCTGCTGGCACTCAACTGACTGAAGGTATCCAAACGCCGTTACATGCATCTGGCATTGATGGTGCTATTAAGTCTACCCAGCCTATCAAAGCAGAATCTGATGAAGCGTCCGAAGCATTGGCCGCACGGGAACGAATTGAACTACCCGAGATAGTGCTACCTATTGATATCGACTTAGCATCTTTTACCGTGGCCGACGTCACTATCAGCGGATCAGTTGATTACCAAATCGAACGATTAACTGTCGTTGCTAATGCCGAGGGTAGCCAAATAAACCTCCGGTCGTTAGAGTTGCTTACGCCTGATGCTGAGGCCAATTTAACAGCCAGTGCTACATTATCAGGCAGTTATCCGCTAGATGCCCAATTAACGTCAACCTTGTTTTTACCCGAGATGTTTCCTGAGCTAAGTGGCGAAGAGCTTGTTCTCGAGCTATCGGGATCACTAGAGGCGCTTACAGCCAATTTAGAAGCATCCGGTGTCGTTAATGCGTCACTGGAGGCTCAAGTTGATGCGTTAGCGCCGACGCTACCCTTCGATTTACGACTACAGAGTAGCCGCCTGCAGTGGCCACTCACCCAGCCTAATAGTGATGAGTCAACGGCAGAGCCCTATATTGCTGAAGATATAGATATCATTGCCAGTGGCAGTTTGGAGGCGTACCAAACGACGCTTTCCTTGAACGCTCAAGGTCCTCAAGTACCAGCCACCACTATCCGACTCAGTGGCGACGGCGATCTTTCATCATTCCGTTGGACGCCGCTAACCCTAGCGATTGATGACAGTTCACTTAGCAGTGAAGGGGAAGTTAACTGGGCTTCGTCACTTCGGGTTGACACCACCATCAAGCTGGAGCAGTTCGATCCTTCACACTTTATCGAACAACTTAACGGCAATCTCAATGGTAATATTACGGCTAGCGTGCGCCAAACCGGTGACCTGTGGGAAGTCAGTCTACCGGTGCTTGATATTGACGGGCAGCTTCAGGAATATCCTTTAACGTTACAGGCCGCTTTAGAGGCTAACAGTGCTCTCGAAGTTGATATTCAAGAACTTCTTTTCACTCAAGGAGACAACCGATTAACGGCCTCTGGCCAGATGAGTGAGCAAGCAATGTCGCTAGATACCGAGATTGCATTGCGACAATTACAGACGCTGCATCCAGATTTGGCGGGTACATTAACGGGTAATATTCTCGCTAGGGGTAGCTTTAGCCAACCTCGAGTGGAAGCCGAATTGACTGGTCGTGATTTACAGTTTGCCGAAAACCGGATTGACGCCTTATCACTGACCAGCAATATCGACGGGATCGAAGACCCGTCGCTAGACATTGACCTTGGCTTGCAGCAAGTCAGTGCAAGTGGTCAGGCATTTTCAAATATTGCCCTGGAGCTTAACGGTCGTTTATCACAGCATGCAATGACTGTCAGTGTCGACGGCCAAGCCGATAACATGCTAAGCCGTGCATTTGTCTCTTTAGAGGGAGGTTTTGATCAGCAAGCACAGCAGTATCAGGGTCAGCTCACACCGCTGGAAGTTGACTCCGAGTTTGGCAATCTACGTTTAGAAGCCCCCCTTGATATTCGTTACAGCCTTGCTGACGGCCAAGCACAGCTTTCACCTTTTTGTATACGTCGCGAAGAAGGAGGGATCGTTTGTTCGGAAGAACCGATTAGCGCGTCGGCTGACCAAGGACGAGCGGTACTAAGCATTAGAGAAGTACCAATGGAAGCAGTGGAGCCGGTACTGCCAGAAGCGTGGAGCTTAGAAGGTGACACGACGGCAGACATCGTTGCAGCTTGGCGCCAGGGCGGAACACAGTGGCAGGCGGATGTTCAAGTATTAAGTGAGTTGGCGATTACTGCGGTTAACGATTACGGCCAGCCAGTACAGCTTCCCGTGATTCGTTTGGATACACAGCTGGAAGCCAACCAAGCTCAGGCCGATGCCAATATTGTGCTGTCGTTTGAAGAAGCCGGTGAACTTACCCTTGATCTTACCGTTAGCGACCCCCTTGGCAGTGGTGGTTTAAATGGCGAGCTACGAGCCCAGCAAGTTTCTTTAACCCCATATCGTCCATTAGTGGTAGGCATGGATCGCTTAGAAGGCGATTTAAATGGCAGTATACAGATTTCTGGAACAACCAATCAGCCAGACCTACAAGGTCAGCTTGCACTTCGTAACCTAAGCGTTCATGGTCCAGATATTCCTATCGATATCAAAGATGGCGAGCTGGTCGTAGCATTTGATGGTGAGCAAGGCGACATAAATGGGTTTGTTGCTGCTGAACGTGGCCGCTTAAATATCACCGGGGATGCCTACTGGCCCGCGGGTGACGATTGGCGTATTGGGGTCGATGTTAATGCTATCCAAGAGCCATTATTAATCGTGCTGCCACAGTTTGGACGCTTAGAAGCAGCGCCTGATATTCGTATCCGGGTAACGCCAGATCGCCTGCAAGTGCGAGGTAATGTGGATTTACCGTGGGCGCGCTTGGAGGTTGGTGATCTTCCTGCTTCGGCTGTTAGTCCAAGCTCTGATGAAGTCATTATCACGGAACGTGACGACCAAGAAGCTGAGCGGCTAGCCCAGCAACGGGCAACGAATGGTGAGCCAAGTGCTGCTGACGAATTATCACAGTCAGGCATGGCCCTTGATGTGCTCATTACTCTAACGTTAGGCCGTGATATGCAGATCTCAGCATATGGGCTTAATTCTGGCTTAGGTGGTACGTTAGAAATTCGTCAAGACAGTGGGGCACTTCAGCTATTTGGTGATGTCAACCTAGTTGATGGGCGTTTTCAAGCCTTTGGTCAAGACCTTTTGATCCGTAGGGGGCAGCTCATTTTCAGTGGCCCTCCGGGGCTTCCAATTCTCGATTTCGAAGCAATTCGCAATCCAGATATCACCGAAGATGAAGTTATTGCCGGTCTTCGGGTCAGTGGTAATGCAGAAGAACCCAACGTATTAATTTTTTCTGAACCAGGTATGG
This sequence comes from Vreelandella neptunia, assembly GCF_000712975.1. Classification (GTDB taxonomy): domain Bacteria; phylum Pseudomonadota; class Gammaproteobacteria; order Pseudomonadales; family Halomonadaceae; genus Vreelandella; species Vreelandella qaidamensis. The sequence goes on from NZ_JHQL01000003.1 coordinate 728,184, forward strand.
ATGAAACTCGAGCGCTGTCATATTTATTAAGAGGGCGTGCACCCGATGCGTCTGGTGGGGGGATTGATAGTGCGCTGACGACTGCGCTAATTGGGATGTCACTCGGCCGAACGGGGGGCGCTGTTGGCTCTATTGGGGAAGCATTCGGTATTAGCGATTTAACGTTAGATACCACAGGTGCAGGTGATAATAGCCAAGTAGCACTTACTGGGCAGTTAACCGATGATATTCGCATTAGCTATGGCGTCGGCATTTTCTCTCCTATCGCAGAATTAACACTTCGCTATACCCTTTGGCGTAACTTGTACGTTCAAGCAGTATCGGGCGCTAACCAAGCAGTTGACTTAATTTATACCTTCACTCGTTCAGGTGACCCTACTATTTTTCCACGGCAGTAAGAGGGCGTTATGACGCTATTTTCTAAAGCAAGTTCAGCACCACTTGGCCGCTTAACGCCGATTGAAACGAGTCATACACATACCGTTAACGGACATTCACTTCATCCTCCTTTTCCAGCAGGGTATGAAGAAATCGTGTTAGGAATGGGATGCTTTTGGGGAGTTGAGCGTCTATTTTGGCAAGTGCCAGGGGTTTATGTTACCGCTGCAGGCTATGCCGGAGGCGAAACACAAAACCCCACTTATCAAGAAACCTGTACGGGCCAAACCGGTCATACCGAAGTCGTCAGGGTAGTCTACGACCCAAGCACCACTGCTCTAGAAACACTGTTGCAAATTTTTTGGGAACAACACGACCCTACTCAAGGGAATCGTCAAGGCAACGATGTGGGTAGCCAATACCGTTCGGCTATTTTTACGACAACAGCTGCACAGTTAATTGCCGCTGAAAAAAGCGCCGACGCCTATCAAAAAGCTCTTGATAGTGCGGGGCGTGGTGCGATTACCACCGAGATCAAACCCCTGGACGTTTTTTATTATGCGGAAGCTTATCACCAGCAGTATTTGGACAAGAATCCTAATGGATACTGTGGTCTCAAAGGTACCGGCGTCACGTGCCCAATTTAATCGTGGTGAAATCGGCAAAATAAACCCATCACAAGGTCATTAACATGCCACACACATTTAAACGCCTATGGCTCATACCTTCGGTGTGGTTCGTGGTTATCTCTAGTGGCATTGCTACCGATGCTATGGCAGAAGAAATGGTAGTCGAAAATACTGTGCCGCCGATGCCACAAACGATTGAAGACAGCCCCTTTGCAAGTGAGAGAGAAGCTGTTATTTGGCGCCAAGACGAGCTGAAGGAGTTAGAAAGGCTTCTTCGTCAGCTGCGTTTTGACTTGGTCAATAACCAAGATGCGCGCGGGGCTGCCCCACGTCTAGTAATGCTCCAAGAGCGAGCTACCCAAGCACATTTTTTACCCGCGTTTATCGTCGGCACTCATGGGCGCGGCTCTGATGCCCGTCCAGAAATTTGGGAAGAGTGGGAAGATTTTGCTGAGGGCTTCACAGATCTTGAGCAAAAAGTGGAAACGCTAGTGGATGCCGCCGAGCAAGAGGATTATCGCGCTGCCACGCAAGCATTTTCGGATGTTGGTTTGAGCTGTAAAAGCTGTCATCGCGCCTATCGCTATAACTAGCCGGGGGGGGGGTTATAACTAATAGAGATAGACCTCACAGAGATAGACGCGGCTATTGTCAGTCGCTTTGCTGAAGGCGGTCGATACGGTAAAGGGTTTCAACCTGTTCCAGACCAGTTATGGTGCAATTGAGATCCTTTACTCGGCCATCGCTTAACCCGTAAACCCAGCCGTGAACTGAGATATCTTGGCCCCTTTGCCATGCGCGTTGTAAGATTTTAGTCCGGCATAGGCTATTAACCTGAGCTTTAACGTTCAATTCGCACATGCGATTGATTTGATCTTCAAGTGGGAGATGCTCAAGCGCATCGCGATGGCGATTATATTGTTCGCGAACCGAGTGAAGCCAATAGTCCACCACGCCGCACTCACCACCAGTCACTGCTGCTTTAATACCACCGCAACCATAATGCCCCACAATCATTATGTGACTAACGTGAAGTACATCCACCGCATATTGGACAACAGACAAGGCATTCATGTCGGTATGATGGAGAAGGTTAGCGACGTTACGGTGGACAAACACTTCGCCCGGTGGAAGTGCGATTATCTGATTAGCGGGCACACGACTATCTGAACAACCAATCCATAAATAGTCAGGGTTCTGTTGGTTAGAAAGGCGCTTGAAATATTCCGGGTCTTCATCGCACATACGCTCAGCCCAGGCACGATTATTATCCAGGAGCGTCGCAATAGGGTTTGACATTGAATCTCCGCTACAGGTTAAAAGCTGTTAGGTTCAAGATAGAGCACACTAGGTTACAGAGAGAGCGTTTTTAACCTTCTCAGAATCTAAGGTCAATCTTTGTGCTTAGTGCTCGTTAGTGCTAAGCAGATGATGGCAAGTATATGCAGTGGTTTAGGACAGGAGTAGCACATGTCGGAAAATGCGCAATATGAATTCGATTTACTGGTGATAGGAGCAGGTTCAGGCGGTGTTCGCGCTGCGCGAATGGCCGCTGCAGCAGGAGCCAGAGTCGCCATATCAGAAGATCGTTACTTAGGCGGCACGTGTGTCAATGTCGGCTGTGTTCCAAAAAAGCTTTACTCTTATGCTGCCCATTTTCACGATAGTTTTGATGATGCTGAAGGCTTTGGTTGGCATTTACCAGGTCCTGCAACATTTGAATGGTCCGTTTTACGTGACAATAAAACCAGCGAAATAAAAAGATTAAATGGCATTTATCAACGGATGTTGGAAGGCGCTGGAGTGATGTTATTAAATGCCAGAGCAACGGTAACGGGGCCGCACACCGTTGCGTTGACTTCGGAAGAGGGTGTTAACCAGGTCACCGCGCAAAAGATACTACTCGCCACGGGTGGCTGGCCATGGGTTCCTGACTTTCCTGGCAGTGAACACACCGTCACTTCTAACCAAATATTTGACCTAGATGCATTTCCAGAGCGCTTTTTGGTTTTAGGTGGTGGCTATATTGCAGTCGAGTTTGCAAGTATTTTTAACGGCCTCGGTAGCGATACTCACTTGATTTATCGGGGCGACTTGTTTCTGAAGGGCTTTGATGAGGAAGTTCGAGCGTTTACTCGCGATGAAATGATTAAAAAGGGTGTCAACCTCCATTTCAATACTAATATTGAGCGTATTGAACCGCATGGTTCTGCGTTTAAGGTGTATTTAACTAACGGTGAGTGCCAAGAAGTAGATGCCGTTTTAGCCGCAACAGGACGTAATGCCAATACGCAGGGACTGGGCCTTGAAGCGTTAGGAATTCACCTCGACAGCAGTGGAAAAATTCCTGTCAACGAGCGTTATGAGACGGCGATTCCTTCCATTTTGGCGCTTGGCGATTTAACTCAAGGGCCTGAATTAACCCCTGTCGCTTTAGCCGAAGCAATGCAACTAGTGGACATCCACTACACAAAGACACTGCCCAAACCACTGGACTACGCCACGATTCCTACCGCTGTTTTTTGCCATCCTAACATCGGAACCGTAGGGCTATCTGAGGAGGCTGCCAGAAAAAAAATTGGCAACATACGCGTCTATTGTACGAATTTCAAAGCAATGAAACACACGTTGTCAGGTAGCCAAGAACGAACCCTAATGAAATTGATTGTGGATGATGCGTCGGATGTTGTCGTAGGGGCGCATATGGTAGGGGATGAGGCTGGTGAATTAATACAAGGGATTGCAATTGCGGTCAGGGCTGGTCTTACAAAAGAAGATTTTGATCGCACCATCGGTATCCATCCAACAGGCGCAGAAGAGTTTGTCACAATGAGAACACCTGCACGCAATTGATATTTTAGCAACACTATTTATGGCGAGCCTTAGCTCGCCTTTTTTTATCTCGCACTATGGCAGGTTGATCTAAACTCCTTCAGTACGACTGTTTTCTATCACCAGTAATTTTTACCGCAACTGTTTTTTTACCCCCTAGCCTTTCGGCATACCACACGGCGTTTGATAACCAAAAATTATGGAAAACGTAAGGATGAATAATATGATTTTTGAATTGCTCATAATCAGCTGTTATAATGATTCTCAAATTCGCTACAGCGAAGCATAACCATGAGTACGCCAATAACACCTTTTACCCCTTCTGCGGATCTTGCACGCCCGACAGTTGCAGATGCTGTCGTGGGTCATGCGTCTACGCCGCTATTTATTCGTAAGCCAAATGCAGATGATGGCTGGGGCGTTTATGAATTAATCAAAGCATGCCCACCACTTGATGTTAACTCTGCTTATGCCTATCTATTGCTGGCAACTCAGTTTCGTGACACCTGTGCCGTTGCGACAAATGAAGAGGGCGAAATAGTAGGTTTTGTATCTGGTTATGTGAAAGACAACGCACCAGACACCTACTTCTTATGGCAAGTTGCCGTTGGTGAGAAAGCGCGTGGTACAGGCCTAGCACGCCGTTTAGTTGAAGCCATCATGTCGCGTCCAGAACTCGACAATGTGCATCACCTAGAAACCACCATCACACCAGATAACCAGGCTTCATGGGGGTTGTTTCGCCGTCTAGCAGCACGTTGGCAAGCCCCATTAAACAGCCGAGAATATTTCTCTACCGAACAGCTAGGTGGAGAACATGATCCAGAAAATCTAGTTCGTATAGGTCCATTTCAAACTGACAGCATGTAACAAAGCTGATCAGCTCAACTCAACTATTCCCGCTGACCCACATTTTGAATAGATTCTGCTATTTCTGCCAGTTTGTCTCACGCTTGGCTCAATGATTAAAAAAGGAGGTCGTTAATGCAGACCCAGACGCTTGAACGCATGGAATCCAACGTACGTACTTATTCGCGCTCATTTCCCGTTGTGTTTACGAAAGCCCAGAATGCTCGTTTAACTGACGAGAATGGACGTGAGTACATTGATTTCCTAGCCGGCGCCGGTACGCTTAATTACGGTCATAATAACCCGCATCTCAAACAAGCGATGATTGACTATCTGTCTACAGATGGCATCGTGCATGGTTTGGATATGTGGACCGCAGCAAAACGTGATTATTTAGAGACCTTAGAAGAAGTTATCTTCAAACCACGCGGCTTAGATTACAAAGTACATCTACCTGGGCCAACAGGGACTAACGCAGTCGAAGCGGCCATCCGATTGGCCCGTGTTGCTAAAGGTCGCCATAATATTGTGACCTTCACCAACGGCTTCCACGGCGTTACTATGGGCGCATTAGCGACTACGGGTAACCGTAAGTTCCGTGAAGCAACCGGCGGCATTCCCACCCAGGGCGCAAGTTTTCTACCCTTTGATGGCTATATGGGTGAACACGCAGATACGCTGGACTACTTTGAAAAACTGCTTAATGATAAGTCTGGCGGGCTAGATATTCCCGCGGGCGTTATTGTTGAAACCGTGCAAGGCGAGGGCGGTATTAACGTGGCAGGCCTTGAGTGGCTCAAACGCCTAGAAGGTATTTGTCACGCCCACGACATTTTATTAATCGTTGATGACATCCAGGCAGGTTGTGGCCGTACAGGTAAATTCTTTAGTTTCGAACATGCCGGTATTACGCCAGATATCATCACCAATTCGAAATCTCTTTCTGGTTTTGGGCTGCCTTTTGCCCACGTATTGATGCGCCCTGAACTAGATAAATGGAAGCCCGGTCAATACAACGGCACTTTCCGTGGCTTCAGTTTGGCGATGGTAACTGCCACCGCTGCACTTAAAAAATATTGGTCAAACGACATCTTTGAGCGTGATATTCAGCGTAAAGCGCGTATCGTTGAAGAACGTTTCCAGAAGCTAGCGGCCTTACTTAGTGATAACGGCATGCCGGCAACCGAGCGTGGCCGCGGCCTTATGCGTGGTATTGATGTTGTCTCAGGTGATATTGCTGACAAGATCACCAGCAAAGCGTTTGAGCATGGGCTCATTATTGAAACCAGCGGCCAAGATGGCGAAGTAGTGAAGTGCCTATGTCCGCTAACAATTAGTGATGAAGATCTACTGGAAGCACTGGATATTCTTGAAGCGTCGGTTAATGCTGTTATCCAAGAGTAATGCAGTTTTAGGCTACTTTTTCAGTCACTTGAATAAGTGGCATCGATTCAGTACTGGGCCGTTGAGCGACTCAGCTAAACGCCTCACTATGGAGTACTTCTATGATCGTTCGCAATATTGAAGAAGCACGCAAAACGGATCGTTTGGTAACCGCAGAAAATGGCAACTGGGATAGTACGCGCCTAGTGCTTGCCAATGATGGCGGAAACTTCTCGTTCCACATCACTCGTATCTTTGAAGGTACTGAGACTCATATTCATTACAAGCATCACTACGAATCCGTATACTGCATCGAAGGTGAAGGCGAAGTAGAGACGTTGGCAGATGGTAAAATCTGGCCAATCAAGCCAGGCGATATTTATATCCTGGACCAGCATGATGAACATCTGCTGCGTGCGCACAAAACGATGCATTTAGCATGTGTGTTTACGCCACCTATTACTGGCAATGAAGTACATCAGGAAGACGGTTCTTACGCACCTGCAAGTGAATAAAACCTCAATTAGATTAATGGCTTATAAAAACAGCCTGCTTAACTAGCAGGCTGTTTTTTTGATCAACAATTGAGACAAGGTTGATGGAGAGCAAGTAAAAGGTCGCTAAGTTGGTCACTTAAGGAACAATCTGCTCAAAAACCAGCGTGATTTCTCCTAATGTAAGGCCAAATTTACGCATGGCAGTCCGATTAATTAAACGCCCATCAGGCTGTAAGTACATCCAATCATCCATGGTAAAACGAATAGTGCGACCACTGACTTCAATATCAAGCGGATAGCGCATATGAAAGGCATGCCCATACTGACGAGCATCTACTTGACCCTCCACATCATTAGCCGTGCCAATCCAGTGGTGATCGTCAACACGCTCAAATACCCAGACCCGACGATCTGTTTCACCATCCGCAAACACAAAGGCTTCATCAAGCGTTAGCGTGTTGTTTTCATAAGTACCAACAATATCGACTGTAAAACGGCGCTGTACTTCACCAGAGTAGTCTTGCACCATGCCCCAGGCCCGGGTGTCACCAGTGAAGTACTCAGCGATATCTAAACGGGGCGTTGTGCTGGCATAATTTTCGATGTCGACATTGGCACAGCCTGCTAGTACAAACGCAGTGGCAATATAGATAAGCTTGCGCATGCTAATCATTATAAATCCCTTACATAGAGAATGGTTTTCGTATAGCTATTGTAGGAGAAAAAAGTGAGGCAAAGTACCAGCAGCGTATAAAATTGTCTTCATCGTAGTTCGCATAATATATATTATGTTAAATTTGTAAATAAAGGTATCAAAACGCTATGCTCAGGTTGGACAATACAATGTCCTTCTCCTTATCATTCCTTCTCTTATTGTTTAAGGATATCTCTCGTTATGCGCTCAGGTGTATTGTGGCTAATGGCTGGTTTGTCGCTTTCGTTTGCAGGCTGTGCTGTGACGCCGCCAGAAACGAATGAACCACCGCCATTAAGCGAAGCGTCATTTAACACTCGTATCCTTGAGCTTGAAACCTCTCTTACCAGGCAGTGTGCTTCCTCTTCGGCCTTGCATGAGCAACAGCTCAGCCAACAGCAGGGTTTAACGGCTGATGTTCGCGAAGTTGGCAGCTTGCTGCGCAATTTGCGTCAAGACGTGGCCAACCTCCAAGCACGGGGTGAAGAACCGGTTATTGTTCGCGAAGAGTGTGATATTGATCCCACTCATGACACCAAAACTCTGCTCGGCCGCAGTGAATGGGTTGGGCTGCCCAGTATTGGCACTTATTTGAAAGCACGGGTTGATTCCGGTGCAAACACATCCTCTCTATCAGCATCGGATATTACCCGCTTTGAGCGTGATGGTGAAAACTGGGTGCGTTTTAAACTGGCACTTAATGACGATGACGTGGTGGTAGATCGTGTTCGCGATGAGTGGATTGAAGCTCCTATTGTTCGCCGCGTGCGTATTGTGCAAGCGTCAGGTGAAGAATCTCGTCCGGTAATCTCACTGTTAATGACCCTAGGCCCGATACGCGAAAATGTTGAGTTCACGCTTAATGACCGTTCTCATCTGGACTATCCAGTGCTATTAGGACGGCGATTTATGATGGATATTGCCACTATCGATGTGGCTCAAACGTATCTCTACGAACGCCCAGAATTCCCGGGTGGCGAACCCGCCGATCAAGCCGCTGAAGATGAAGCCGCTGATCAGGACGACACTGAAGAATAACAGCTCTCCCCCGCCGTTTTTCGCTGAAAGGAATCATGATGTCACGGTTGCCGTTTTATTTGATTGTAGGATTACTATTGCTGGTTGGCATTGCGGCCAGTGTGCATCGACACATTCAATTCGAAATTCCTTGGCTGCCTGGTGAACAGCGCCAAGTGTGGGAAATTGAAGCGGTTATCAACTTTAATGCCCAAAACGGCCCTGTCCAAGTTGACTTGGCGCTACCTTCTCATCAGGCCGGCTACCGGGTTTTAACGGAAAACACCGCTTCCTCAGGTTATGGACTTGCCTATAAAGCGGATGAATTAGGTCGCCAGGCTGAATGGACGATTCGGGAGGCAGCTGGTAGTCAACAGCTTTACTATTCCGTCCAAATGCTTGTTTCGCCTGATGCACGTTCGCCGGTACAAACGCCGCCAGAATTATCAACTATACCTCCTTGGGAGAGCCCTTATGACACAGCGGCCAGCCAGCTCATTGATAGAGCTTGGTCACGCAGTGCCAATAATGCCACCTTTGCCAGAGAGTTGATTTTAGATATCAATAGTGAAAGACAAGGTGAAAACGCGCGGCTGCTTTTGACACAAGAGCAGCCTTCGGCACTGATTGTGCGCTTGTTAAATCAAGCCGGTGTGCAAGCAAGAGAAGTTAGTGGGCTGTTGATGGAAGATGGCCGTCGACGCCAAACCCTGAGCAGCTGGATTCAGGTGTTCGATGAAGCTGCTGAATCGTGGACACTATTTAACCCTGCCACTGGAGAACAAGGAAAGCCAGATAACTTGCTGCTTTGGGAGACGGGTGGTCGTGCTGTCCTAGAGGTTCAAGGCGGCACCAATTCTCGCGTCACTTTTTCTATGCTGACGCACTATCAGCCTGCCTCTGCTGCGGTTCGTAATCACTATTCCGACGACACGCTACTGAACTTCTCTATCCATAGCCTTCCTCTGGAAGAGCAAGCGCTTTTCCAAACGATTCTACTGATTCCCATTGGTGCACTGGTAGTGGTGTTCTTGCGAGTGCTAGTTGGGGTGAAAACGTCGGGCACATTTATGCCGGTGCTTATTGCATTAGCATTTATTCAAACGACGCTGCTGACTGGCTTGATAGGGTTTCTGCTCATCGTGGCGATGGGACTGATTATTCGCAACTACCTCTCCTACCTTAATTTACTTTTGGTAGCGAGGGTTTCAGCGGTCATCATTACCGTCATAGCAATTATCTCAATTTTCACTGTCATTGCTTATCGTATGGGCCTAAGCGCGGGGTTAACCGTCACTTTTTTCCCGATGATTATTCTAGCGTGGACGATTGAGCGGATGTCGATTCTTTGGGAAGAGGAAGGGCCAAAGCAGGTATTGATTCAAGGTGGGGGCAGTCTTTTAACGGCTGTATTAGCGTTCCTCGCGATGAACAACCCCTGGATCCGTCATATCACCTTCAATTTCCTTGGTGTTCAGTTCATTCTGATGGCGCTGATCTTATTGTTAGGTAATTACACCGGTTATCGTCTATTAGAGTTACGTCGCTTTAAGCCCATTACCGATGAAGAGAAATCCTCATGAGTTGGCTAAAGAACTGGACGTGGCCCTCTCGGCTCAGAGATAAGGGAATTATCGGCATGAACCGGCGAAACATTCGCTACATTGGCCGCTATAATTCACGTCGCCTGTACCCACTTGTTGATGATAAGTTGAAAACCAAGCTGATTGCTCAACGCTACGGCATCACGACACCTGAGCTCATCGGTACGGTAACAACTCAGTTTGGTGTGAAACATATCGATGAGATGCTGAGTGGCCACTCAGGCTTTGTGATCAAGCCAGCCAAAGGCAGTGGCGGCAAAGGAATCCTCGTTATAGAGAAAGTACACGAGGGTACCTTTATCAAGCCCAGCGGTGTCAGTTTGACGATTGAAGACATTGAGCGCCACGTTTCAAACATACTTTCTGGGCTGTACTCACTAGGCGGCTCACCAGATGTCGCGGTCATCGAAACACTGATCAATTTTGATGAAAGCTTGATGGCTTATACCTACGAAGGTGTACCAGACATCCGTGTCATTGTGTTTAAAGGCTACCCCGTCATGGCGATGATGCGGCTTTCTACTGCCGCCTCAGATGGTAAGGCCAACCTTCACCAAGGTGCTGTTGGGGTGGGTTTAAACATTGCGACAGGGGCGGCATTGCGCGGCGTACAGTTTGATAGGCCCTGTTATAGCCACCCTGATACAGGCCACGATTTAGCAAGCTTGGTCGTGCCTCAGTGGGACACCCTACTTCACCTTGCCGCTAGCTGCTACGAGATGACTGGGCTTGGCTACCTAGGTACCGACATGGTACTTGATCGTCAGCATGGCCCTATGCTGCTAGAGCTTAATGCACGCCCAGGTCTTGCTATTCAAATGACAAACGGTGAAGGGCTGAGGCGTCGGCTCGATTTAATCGAACAACAGCCAGACGGTGTTCCTGTTGCTAAGCGGGTGGCGTTTGCACAACATCATTTCGCCCGACAAAGTGAGCTCGTCGAAACCCCTGACACGCCTTCGGTAACGGCGTAGACTACGCCTAAGACGTTCAACGAGTTACCTAATGACAGAAGCTAATACGCTATTACAACAAGCGGAGTCTCAGTGCCATACCCGTGGCGTCAGGTTTACGCCTATTCGTCGCAGGGTGTTGGAACTGATTGCGGAAAATGGTGGCGGCTTAAAAGCATATGATTTGCTAGATCAACTATCTACTGAGCATGCTGCTGCCCGCCCTCCAACCGTTTATCGCGCTCTCGATTTTCTGATTGAGCAAGGCCTAGTACATCGCATTGAGTCTCAGAATGCTTACGTGGCCTGCGCCTGCCCCGAGCATGTCCACGGCTTTCAACTATTGATTTGTCGCAAATGCGGTTATGTTGAAGAGCTTCACTTAGATGAAATAAGTGACCAGTTGGCTGCGTTAGCTAAGCATCAAGGGTTTAATGTCGAGCGTCAAACCATAGAGCTTCAAGGCTTGTGTCAACAATGTCGAACTGCGAGTAATGAGTGATGTCCCGTTTTGATCAATTACCTCCTGGTGATCTCTTCAAGGCATTGGAAGTTGCCAGCCCTTCTGATGATTTGCCCCAGATAAATGCCTTGTTAGATGCCGTACGATTTAATGAAGGCGGATTGCTTCCTGCCATCGCCCAACAGTTTGATTCAGGCGAAGTGCTAATGATGGCATGGATGAACCGCGAGGCACTCGAAGAAACGCTAACCACTCAGCGTGTTTGCTACTACTCCCGTTCGCGTCAAAAGCTGTGGCGTAAAGGTGAAACCTCTGGCCAGCAGCAGCAACTAAAAAGTGCTGCGCTTGACTGTGATGGCGACACGCTGCTACTCCAAGTTGACCAAACGGGTCCCGCCTGTCACACCGGCCGACGCAGTTGCTTCTACGTATCGCTTAGTAATGAGCACGCAGCGATTACCAGTGAACCGCTTATCGATCCAGCGACTCTTTACGGCAAAAAATAGTGTTACGCCTGCTAACGTTAATAAAGCACTGGACTTTGAACACACTTTCATTGGTGATGATAGGCTTTATTAAAGTCTACCAATACACTATTAGCCCACTGCTGGGGCCTCGCTGCCGATTCTGGCCTAGCTGCTCTTCCTATACCGTTGAAGCCATCCAAGTACATGGCCCTTTTAAAGGGGGCTGGATGGCGATAAAACGCATTATAAAGTGTCACCCAGGCAGTGCTGGCGGTATTGACCCGGTTCCCGGCGGTAGAAGTGAACGATTATGCCAGGAAGATCCCGACCTAGCCGAGGCGCCGTGCTCAACCTGCAATCACCGGCGCTGATATACCTCAAGTCGATTGTTCTTTAGCTTCTTATTCTGGCTGCTTTGCCACTTGGTAAATACGCTCCAACATGGCATGTAAGCCGTTGCTGCGGGTCGGTGATAAGTGCTTATCTAAGCCTAAATCTTTCAAGAAGTGTGGCTGGGTATGATTAATCTCATCGGGTGTGCGATCGCTATAGATTCTCAGCAGCAGCGCAATTAAGCCAGACACGATGGCAGCATCTGAGGTTGCCTTGAAGACCAGCTTGTCGCCCTTCTCTTCATGACACATCCATACGTTGGATTGACAGCCTTGAATCTTAAACTCCTCGGTTCGCTGCTCCTCGGGGAAGTCAGGCAGTTGCTTCCCCATATCGATGATGTATTGATAACGATCCATCCAGTTATCAAAAATTTCAAACTCTTCGACCAACTCTTGCTGGGCCAGCTCAGCGCCTGAAGTTGCCATGGCGTTACCTTTGGGTTGATGGCTAATGTGGCTGATATTATAACGGTTTAGAGGGGGGTTTGGGGGCTGATTTCAAGCGATGGCGTTGCTGCTCTTGGTGCCATTCGTTGTCCTCGATATGCAAATAGCGGCTTGTTGTATCTAGCTTAGAGTGACGGGCACTTTCAGATAAATAGCGCAGACTTACCCCCGACTGCGCCTGATGAGTGATCGCCGTGTGCCGTAGCCAGTGGGGAGTCGCCCTACGCAGCGCACTAACATAAGCGAGCTTGCCATTTTGCGCCTCTAGCGCATCAGCGGCTTCGCTAAATGTGCTTTTAAGCAACCGGTAGAGCTGGTTATCGCTAATGCCACGATGCTTATCAAGCGCGCGAATGAGTGGAGTAGGCTCGTGGTAACTGGGCAATCCTTGTAACTCAAGCGCTCCTCGCCACTCGATTAAGCATTCCAGCATGTCGTTGGGCACCGGAATGCGCGCAAGCTTACTGCCCTTGCCAACCACTACCCACCACCAGCGCCCCTCTCTTTCCTGAAAATCATCCATCCGTGCGTTAGCCATTTCACTAATCCGAGGGGCTAACAGATAAGCGAAGCTGACGATAAACCGTCGCCGCGCTTGCTCGTAAGCTTCTCGCTCACTAGTGAGCTTTGTTGGTGTATTTAGCCACTGCCAAAACCAGGCCCAGAGATCGCCTTCTAAATAGCGCTCAATGGTTTGAGTCTGGTTATTTAGCCGCCTTGCCTTGTCACGCATCAGCACAAATGGGTTGTGCCTTACCCACCCAGCTTCTACCAACCAGCTATATAGGCCCTGCAGAATAATCAGGCTTTGACGCCGGCTTGCCGGTGAAAGCCCGCCACGAAAAGGCCGCCATTGGGCATGATAACGAGGCTTACTTGGCCCCACCCACTGCTCAGCTGGCTGTGGATCTTCCAAAAAAGCCTCGTATTGGCGCAACAATTCACGATTCATATCGCGTAACTGATTGTTTTGGCTAGCCAGCCAAAGCAACAGTCGCTCTGCTTCCCGGCGGTAACTTTTCAGCGTTTGAGAACTATCTTGATACTCCTGCAGCCACGCAGCCACCGCCTCGACATCGTTTTGGGCGTCAATTAACAAAACGTCAGTTTGTGGCGCATCAAGCAAGGAGAGCTTAGGCAACAAATCAGACCAGCTGTCCTTTTCTAGACGCTTACTCCCTAGCGATCGCTGTTTTGTTACCTCTGTGGGCATCGCTACGCTTCCCTCTATGAGTGCTTCTTCAATGGGTTAAGTGTGACGTTACGAGCGAAGAAATTCAAGATAATGGGGGTAATCTTGAATTTATAGCGCTAAGTGTAAATAATATTACGTTTTATGTATTACGTAATTATTGTAATTTTAACCAAATGCTATGAAAATAGTGCTATCAATCTGATAAGGATAAGCGCCATGGCTCGCAGCGGGATTCAATACAGTGATGTTCAGCAAGCAGTCGATACCCTGCTCGCTCGTGGCGATACCCCAAGCGTTCAACGCATTCGGGAAGTACTGGGCACAGGCAGCTTCACCACGATCAGTGAGCATTTCCGTAGTTGGCGTATTGAGCGAGAGCAAAATCGTGACGTTCCGCCACCTAAGGGCGTTCCAGAAGTCATCGTTAATGTGGCAAGCGAGCTGTGGAGAGAAGCGCAAGAAGTCGCTAACCAGGCTCTCATCCACTATCGCGAGGATGCCAATCGACAAGTGGAGAACGCCCAGCAGGAAGCCGCTGAAGCCCTTCAGCAAGCGGCAAATGCCGAACAACGTGAAAGCGCCCTTGCGGAGCATTTGAGACATACAGAGCAGCGCCTGGAAACGCTAAACCGGGAGCTGGCGGCTAGCCAAGCCAATGAGCATCAATGGCAACACCAGGCAGAACAAGCCGCTAAAGATGCCAAGCAGTATCAGCAGCTGTTAACGAAATCTGAGTATGAAGTAGCTACACTTAAAGAGCGCTTTGCTGAAGAGCAGCAACAGCGACAAGCCGTTTGGGAACAGCGTCTTACGCAGGAAGAGCAGCGTAACGAAGCAGCAGAAGGAAAACTGATGGCGCTGCTAGATACGTTGAGGCAAGAGCGGGCCCAAGAAGAAAAAGCACTGCAAAAACGCCTGCAACAGACGGAGCAACGTGCAGACACGCTTACGAAGGAGCTTCAGCTAAAAAAAGAGACGCTACAGCACTACCAGTTAGACAACAGTAGCTTGCAACAGCGCATTAATGAACTTGAGCGCATGAACGCATCGCTTGAAGAGCAGCACAACAGCCTAAAAAATGATCTTAATAAGGCCTACCAAGCATTAGAAAAACAGCATCAAACAGCGCTTAAGGATGATAACTGGCAGCAGCAGCTTTGGCAGCGTATGGAAGCGCTTCAGGAACAGCTAACGGCTTTGCCAAAGACGCTCTCTTTCCAAGAAAAAGAGAACAGAACAAACGACGAGTGACCGTTCACTCATAAAAAAGCCCAGCAAATTACTGCTGGGCTTTTGGAGCGAACACAATGTCACTACTATAACGTTAGCGGTAATAGGCGTTCGTTGTATCGGTATGGTCAGTCACATCACGGATGCCTGCTAATTCGGGAATCCGCTCCATGAGTGTTTTCTCAACACCATCTTTTAGCGTTAGATCGACCGCAGCACAGCCTTGGCAACCGCCACCGAAGGCAAGAATTGCCACGTTGTCTTCAGTGAGTTCGACCAGTTTGATTTCACCGCCATGAGCTGCCAACCCAGGGTTAATCTCACTGTAAAGCGTATAATTGATACGGTCTTCCAGCGGACTATTGGCATTGACTTTAGGCATTTTCGCGTTAGGAGCCTTAATGGTTAACTGGCCTCCCATACGATCTGCATTAAAATCAACTACTGCTTCATCTAGAAACGCCAGGCTGTTTTTATCAAGAAATACGTTAATCTTTTCAAGCTCAAGCTTAACGTCAGTTGGCTCTTCTTCACCTGGGCGGCAATACGCTAGGCAGGTTTCTGCGTAGGGTGTGCCTGGCTGGGTGATAAAAATGCGTACAGCGATACCCTCAACGTTCTGTTTTTCCAGCAGCTCAGCAAGATACTCCTGAGCACTGTCAGTAATATCAATACCTTGAGTTTCAGTTTCGGTAGTCGCGGTCATAAGGGATGTTATCCTCCCGTGGTTGTGGCGTGGCCACATCACATGTCATTTATAACTATTTCATTAACGCCTATGGTAAGCAAAAGTGCTCGCCAGCACAATCCCGACCATTTTAGTAGGCTATTGGCTAGGTATATGAACGTGCCTAATGCAGATACTGCAATAACTTCACGCCCTTACTTGCTGCCCTATGGTGTGCCCTTTGTTATGATAGTGGCCGCTCACACTATAACGACGACTATAAAAATATCCTTTTTTGACCGAGACGCTGGAGATTCCCCCCTGCCATGGCTGCTAGTGATTTGACTGCTTCCCTCACCCAACGCCTTGCCCAACGCATCCTGATTTTGGACGGCGGCATGGGCACCATGTTGCAGAACGCCGAACTCAGCGAGGACGATTTTCGTAGTGACCGTTTCCGTAACTGGCCATCGGATCTTAAGGGTAATAACGATTTATTAGCACTTACCTGCCCTGATTTAGTAGCGCGTATCCACCGCGATTACTTAGAAGCTGGCGCAGACATCATCGAAACCAATACGTTTAACAGCACGCGTCTTTCCCAGTCAGACTATGGCATGGAAGACCTAGTGCCCGAGTTAAACCGCGAGTCGGCGCGCCTGGCGCGTAACGTTTGTGACGCCGTAGCTGCCGAAACGGATATCCCGCGTTATGTTGCCGGGGTACTTGGGCCAACTTCGCGCACCGCGTCGCTGTCGCCGGATGTGAACGATCCATCGAAACGCAACGTCACCTTTGATGAGCTTCGCGAGAACTATTATGAAGCTGCTAGTGCGTTAATCGAAGGCGGTGCCGATCTTATTATGATCGAAACCATCTTCGACACACTTAATGCCAAAGCCGCTATTTACGCTCTTGAAGAGCTATTTGATGATCTGGGCACACGGCTACCGGTGATGATTTCCGGTACGATCACTGATGCGTCAGGTCGTACGCTTTCTGGCCAAACTACCGAAGCATTCTGGAACTCAGTTCGCCATGCCCAGCCGCTTTCGGTTGGCTTGAACTGTGCCCTAGGTGCTGAAGAGCTGCGCCCGTATATCGAAGAGCTTTCCACTAAAGCCGATACTTTTGTCTCTGCGCATCCTAATGCGGGTCTGCCCAATGAGTTTGGTGAGTATGACCAAACACCAGAGGAAATGGCCGCTATTGTCAGCGAATTCGCACAAAGCGGACTGGTCAATATTATTGGTGGCTGCTGTGGTTCAACCCCTGAGCATATTCGAGCCATTGCTGAGGCTGTTAGCTCCATGGCGCCTCGTAACGTGGCTAAGCGCAGCCATGCCTGCCGCCTATCTGGCTTAGAGCCCTTCAACATTGAAGCCGACTCTCTGTTCGTCAACGTGGGCGAGCGCACTAACGTGACAGGCTCTGCGCGCTTCAAGCGGTTAATCGTCGAAGAAGATTTCACTACCGCGCTTGAAGTTGCCCTTGAGCAAGTCGAAAACGGCGCACAAATTATTGACATCAACATGGATGAAGGCATGTTGGAGTCCCAGGAAGCGATGGTTCGTTTCCTGAATTTAATCGCTGGCGAACCCGATATCGCTCGCGTGCCGATCATGATCGACTCCTCTAAGTGGGACATCATCGAAGCGGGTTTAAAGTGTGTTCAAGGCAAAGCGGTGGTGAACTCTATCTCGCTAAAAGAAGGCGAAGCCGCGTTCCGTGAACAAGCCACTAAGTGTCGCCGCTTTGGTGCCGCCATCGTGGTCATGGCGTTTGATGAAGAAGGTCAGGCGGATACTTTCGCTCGCAAAACTGAAATATGTGAGCGCGCCTATCGCTTACTGGTCGATGACATCGGCTTCCCTGCCGAAGATATTATTTTTGACCCTAATATCTTTGCCATCGCTACCGGCATAGACGAGCACAATAACTACGCCGTCGATTTTATTGAGGCCACCCAGTGGATTCGTGAACACCTGCCCCATGCGATGATTTCCGGCGGCGTATCGAACGTCTCGTTTTCATTTCGGGGTAATAATCCCGTTCGTGAAGCCATCCACTCGGTGTTTCTCTACCACGCCATTCGCGCTGGCCTCTCCATGGGCATCGTCAATGCGGGCCAATTGGCGGTGTATGACGACCTACCCGCCGAGCTGCGTGATGCCGTAGAAGACGTTGTACTTAACCGTCGTAGCGATGGCACCGAGCGGCTACTTGACCTTGCCGACAAGTACAAGGGCGACGGCAGCGGCGCGGCCAAAAAAGAGGATCTGGAGTGGCGCAGCTGGCCAGTTAATAAGCGTATCGAGCACGCGTTAGTAAAAGGCGTAACGGCGTACATAGAAGAGGATACCGAAGAAGCTCGCGCCCAGGCTGCAAGACCTATAGAAGTGATTGAAGGCCCGTTGATGGACGGCATGAACGTGGTTGGCGACCTGTTTGGCGCAGGAAAAATGTTCCTTCCCCAGGTGGTTAAGTCGGCCCGTGTCATGAAACAGGCAGTCGCCTATCTGATTCCCTATATCGAAGCGGAAAAAAGCGAAGAGACCAAAGCCAAAGGCAAAATCGTAATGGCCACGGTTAAAGGCGATGTTCACGATATTGGCAAAAACATTGTCGGCGTGGTGCTGCAGTGTAATAACTATGAAGTTATCGATCTAGGCGTGATGGTGCCCACCGAAAAAATCCTCCAGGCAGCGCTGGATCATAACGCCGATATTATTGGGCTTTCTGGGCTAATCACCCCATCGCTTGATGAAATGGTGCACGTTGCCAAAGAAATGAAGCGTAGAGGAATGGATTTGCCGCTGCTAATTGGCGGTGCCACCACCTCTAAAGCGCATACCGCGGTAAAAATTGAGCCACAGTACGATCACCCGGTGATTTACGTGACAGATGCTTCCCGAGCCGTTGGGGTAGCGGGTCGCTTGCTGGCACCTAATCTGAAAGAAGCCTACGTTAGCGAAATTCGTGAAGAGTATGAAAAAGTACGCGAGCGTAACGCCAAACGTCGCCCGAAAGCAGCGGATTTGGATTACACCCAAGCTCGAAAACGGCGCTTTCGTACCGACTGGAGCAGCCATACCCCGGTTAAGCCCCAAATATTGGGTCTAAAAACCTTTGATAACTACGACCTTGAAGAGCTGGTGGAGCGAATCGACTGGACGCCATTCTTTATGAGCTGGCAGTTGGCCGGTAAGTACCCCAAAATCCTTGAAGATGAAATAGTTGGCGATGCTGCACGCAATTTGTTTGCCGATGCTAAAGTAATGCTGCGCAAGCTAATCGACGAAAAACGTGTACAGGCGCGTGGTGTGATTGGCTTATGGCCCGCTAACAGCGTTGATGACGATGTCATTGAAGTCTATGCCGATGAAAGCCGCAGCGAGGTTATTGAGCGTTTACATCACATTCGCCAGCAGACCACCAAAGGGCGTGATGGTATTTGCTACAGCCTAGCAGATTTTATTGCGCCTAAAGAGAGCGGCAAAGCCGACTGGATTGGGGGCTTTGCGGTTACCACAGGCCATGGGGTTGATGAACTTTCCAAAGCCTATGAAGCAGCTGGTGACGATTACAACGCCATCATGGTGCAAGCATTAACTGACCGTTTGGCAGAGGCGTTTGCCGAACGCATGCACGAGCGTGTGCGCAAAGAGTTTTGGGGCTACGTACCGGAAGAAACACTAGATAACGACGCCCTAATTGCCGAGAAATATCAGGGTATCCGCCCTGCTCCCGGCTACCCAGCCTGCCCTGACCATACCGAAAAGGCCACGCTGTTCCGGCTGCTTGATGCGACACAAAACACCGGCTTGGCACTGACCGAAAACTTTGCCATGTGGCCTGCGGCGGCAGTATCTGGTTGGTACTTCGCCCACCCACAGTCAAAATACTTCTCTACGGGCAAAATCACTCGGGATCAAGTGGAAGCGATTGCACAGCGTAAGCAAATGCCACTAGTAGAAATGGAGCGCTGGCTCTCTCCGGTGCTTTCCTACGATCCTAGCTAACGTTTAGCTGATGTCGCCAGTGGGTCGCCGCCAAGGTAAGGTAATGCGCCTAGCCTTACCCATCATGTTGGGCATGCTCTCACAAAGCATGCTCAACCTTATTGACGCTGCATTGGTCGGGCATTTAGGACAAGAAGCCTTGGCAGGGGTTGGTATCGGCGGCTATGCCATGTTTATGATGACAGCGCTGGTCTTTGGCCTCTCCTCCAGCGTCCAGTCACAAACCTCTCAGGACCTGGGCGCAAAACACTTCCCACTGACTCGCTCACTTCACTCGGGCTTGCTTATCGCGGTAATCGTCGCCCTTCCACTCTCGTGCCTGGCATGGTGGCAAGCGCCTTGGCTAATACAAGTGATTGCGCCTGCCGATGATGTGACGGCCATTGCCGTGGAGTATTTCCGCTGGCGCGTGGTGTCGTTAACAGCGATTGCCCTGACACTTTGCTTTCGTGGTTACTGGAACGGGCGACAGCACACGCACCTTTACCTCCGCATTATTGTGATTGTGCATGTGTTTAACGTAATTGCCAGCGCCGGGCTAATTTACGGCATCGGCGGCCTTCCGGCGCTGGGCATCAGTGGCGCGGGTATTGGTACAACGCTTTCTTTACTGCTTGGGCTACTCATTTGGGCGGGCGTAACGTATCACGCTGGTGCGCTTACACAACAGAAGCAGACGTTGCACTCACTAAAAACAACGCTATTACTCGCCTTTCCCCACTCCATGCAACAAGTGTGGTTCGCAGCAGGTTATGTGGTGTTGTTCTGGCTATTAGGCAGGATGGGCACGGAAAGTGTCGCTGTTGGCCATGTGTTAGTGAATTTATCGTTGCTACTTATTTTACCTGGGGTCGGTGTTGGCATCGCAGCGATGAGTTTGGTGGGAGAAGCATTAGGCCGAGATGATCTACAGGCGGCTCACCGCTGGGGGATCGACGCTTTAAGTGTCGCTGGCGTGATGCTAACCGTGTTGGCACTCCCCATGCTCTTGTTCCCTGCAGCGGTTCTGACTATTTTCTTCGAAGACCCTTCGCTCATTCAGCTGGGTACTCTACCGTTACAAATTACTGGCCTTATGATTGTGCTAGATGCAGCCGCCCTGGTGCTGGCTCAGGCATTAATGGGCGCCGGAGCCCAGCGAACAGTGATGCTGCTTACTTTGGGTATACAGTGGTTGGTATTCTTACCAATGGCTTGGTGGGTAGGTATTGAACTGGGCTATGGGCTACTCGGTGTCTGGTTAGTGCAACTCTTTTACCGCTCGCTCAATTCCGGCAGCTTCTTATGGGTTTGGCAGCGTCGACGCTGGTTAGCTCAAGCGCTATGACTTATGAACCATAAATACCATTTAGCGATAAAAAGATAATTATATATTCTTTTGTAGAATATGACGCCCGCGTTAAGGTGGCGGCACATTACCGTCCGTCTCGACGTGACCATTTCGCTTTTAGCAGGATCGTGCCACATGTACCGTTATGATATTCACGACCAAACGTTGGTTGACGAGCGTGTTGCTCAGTTTCGTGACCAGATGGACCGCTACCGCGCCGGGCGTTTGGGAGAAGAAGAGTTTCGCCCATTGCGACTCCAGAACGGCCTCTATATTCAGAAGCATGCGCCCATGCTACGTATTGCCATTCCTTACGGCATGTTGGCAGGCAAACAGCTTCGTGCATTAGCGGACATTACCCGTCGTTATGACCGTGGTTATGGTCACTTCACGACTCGGCAAAACTTGCAGTTGAACTGGCCCGCCTTGGAAGATGTGCCCGATATTTTGGCAGACCTAGCCAAAGTACAAATGCACGCCATTCAAACCAGTGGCAACTGTATCCGTAATACCACCAGTGACCAATTTGCCGGTATCGCGGGTGATGAAGTCGAAGATCCACGCCCTTGGTGTGAGTTAATTCGCCAATGGTCGACGTTACATCCTGAGTTTGCCTATCTGCCGCGCAAATTTAAAATTGCCGTCAGCGGTGCCGCACAGGATCGTGCAGCCATCCAAGTGCATGATATCGGCCTACGTCTTTGGCATAACGCAGACGGTGAAGTACGCATTAAAGTGTTAGCCGGTGGTGGTCTTGGCCGTACGCCGATGATTGGCGACGTAGTGCGCGAGGACTTGCCCTGGCAGCATTTGCTAACATATTTGGAAGCGTGTGTTCGCGTTTATAACCAATTTGGTCGTCGCGATAACAAGTTTAAAGCACGTATTAAAATACTGGTCAAAGCGCTCGGTATTGAAGAGTTCCGTCGTCGCGTTGATGAAGAGTGGGCGCACCTTAAAGATGGCCCACAAACACTCAACCAAGCAGCGGTTGATGCGGCCAAGATCCATTTCCCCGAGCCAGCGCGTCGTCCGGTTACTGATAGCGCCATTGCCGAATTCGAACGACTTCGCGGCGAAAATCGCAGCTTAGCTCGCTTTGTGACAAATAACGTCACCGACCACAAAGTTTCGGGCTATAAAGCCGTGACCCTTTCGCTTAAGCGCCGCGAGCACGCGCCTGGCGACGTCACTGCAGACCAGATGGAAGCCGTCGCCGACTTGGCAGATCGCTATAGCTTTGGTGAAGTCCGCGTGACCCACGAACAGAATCTGGTGCTGTCTGACGTTCCCGTCGACGAACTGGAAGCACTTTGGAAAGAGCTTGATGCACTGGGCATGGCTAACCCAACAGTGGGTACGCTGAACGATATTATCTGCTGCCCTGGTGGCGACTACTGCGGCTTGGCTAATGCGGTCTCCATTCCTATCGCTCAAGCACTACAGGAGCGGTTTGAAGACCTGGATTTTCTCTACGATCTCGGTCCCTTGGATCTCAACATCTCAGGCTGCATGAACGCCTGTGGGCACCACCATGTTGGTCACATCGGCATACTTGGCGTTGATAAAAAAGGCGAAGAGTATTACCAGATCTCAATTGGCGGTAACTCAACAGACGATGCGTCATTAGGCAAAATCCTTGGGCCCTCCTTCTTCCGCGAAGATGTACCAGACGTGGTCGATAAAGTACTTCAAGTCTATGTGGCCGAACGCCATGAAGACGAGCGATTCCTCGACACCTATCGCCGTATTGGCTTAAAACCCTTTAAGGAGCGTGTTTATGCCCAGCAATGACACTCAAACTGACGCGGTTGAGCTTACGCCAGTACATGTCGACCATCTGATCGCTGATGGTGAGCTGGCCGCCGAAAATGCTTGGTGTGTCTCTTATGACACAGAAACACTTCCTGAACAGCGTCCTGCCTTTGTGCCGTTGGCACTCTGGCAAGCGAACCAAGACGATGTCGAGCTAGCACCGCTGCTTTCAAGTGATACCGAGTTAACCACTGAACTTGGCCAGCAGCTGAGCGGAACCAACGCTATTGCCGTTGATTTCCCAGCATTCACTGACGGACGTGGCTATACCCTGGCCCGTTTGCTGCGCGAACGCTATGGCTATACCGGTGAAATACGTGCTGTCGGTGATGTTCTAGTCGATCAGTTGGATTACATGCGCCGCTGTGGTTTTACCGCTATGGCCTTGCGTGATGACCAGCACCCTGATGATGCTATCCGTGCGCTTAATATGTTCAGCGTTCGCTATCAAACTGACGTTGAACAGCGCCAAGCACTGTTCGAACGCCGCTTATTGGCCAGTGAATAGTAACAAGCAATAACGCTGTCAATGCATAGGTCGACGCAAAGACAGAGCTAGCAACAAAAGGGCAGCCACAGCTGCCCTTTTGCTTAATAATAACGAGTTTATTAACCGCGACGTTTTTGCTGGCGCTCACGATTATTCATTTTAGCCCGATCGCTTTTACGCAACATGACCCAGGTAGCCCCCAGGCCGCCCTCTGAAGGCTGCGCAGAGACATACGCTTGTACTTCATCAAACTGACTAAGCCACTTGGCTAGGTAAGAGCGTAGGACATTTGCAGGGCTGTCTACCTCTCGCCCTCTCCCATGCACAATTAGCACAGAACGAAGGTCATGGGCGTAAGCTTCTTGAATAAACGGAAAAAGCATTCTGCGGCACTCTGACAACGGCCTTCGTAAAAGATGCAGCTGCGCCTGAACACTGTAACCTCCGTGTTTCAGTTTATCGACGACCCCTTGTTGAATACCTTCCCGGCGGAATTCCATTGGATCAAAAGGCGGCAAAAGATCAACAAAATCGTCAGATAAGAAATTGCGCTCTTCTAGCTGCTCTTGGGCGCTGTCACGGCGAGCTAGCTGAGCCTCAGACGGCTGATGACGCTGAGTGCCTGTGTCTGCGCGGTTACGCTTGGTTAGTGGTTTAACATCACCAACTAACGCACGGAAATCCATATCGCCATGAAGTGACTGGTTCATAACAGGCTCCTCCGGTAGGGTCTAATGCCTAAGCGTCTACTGCCTATCCTAGCAAACCCACTGACATTGCTTAAGACTTGTTTTCATTAACATCTGACACGACGCGGATCGCCAGCCCAATGGAAGGAGGTTATATGAAGTGGTTAAAACGATTAGCGGCACTCGGTATATTACTTACCGTTGGTAGCGCGGGCTGGTTATGGTTAACCATGCTCAGCCCATGGTTTTATGAACGCCCCGCTCACCTACCGGTCATCGAACAACGTACCCACCATGTGTTTGTGTACGGTACATTGCGCTACTCGCCAGTGCGCTGGGTGGTGATGGGCAGCTCAGGTAACCCACAGCCAGCTCGGCTTGAAGGCTTTACAAAAGAGGGCCTTGATCTGGCTCCCGATGCCAATAGCGTTGTAGAGGGTTTACGGTTAGCAGTCACCGCCGATCAGTTAGCGCGTTTAGACCGATATGAGCGTTTGGGCATCCGTTATGAGCGTATAAAGCAAACCTTATCCGATGGTTCAACGGTTTGGGTTTATGTTCGATTGCCAACGCTGAGTCAATTGACCTCTCCTGTCCAACAAGCAGCTCTGATAACATAGACAACCATTACAGTAATGCCTTTTTAGCCCTTACCCCTGGGATATCTCATGAGTGATTCGACGCCGTTTGTTCTGATTCTTTATTATTCGCGCTCTGGAGCCACTGCGGATATGGCACGCCAAATAGCGGCGGGTGTCGAAAGCATGCCCGGCATAGAAGCCCGCCTGCGCACTGTGCCGCCTGTCTCCACTACCTGTGAAGCCGTTGCCCCTGAGATTCCGGAAGAAGGAGCCGTTTATGCAGATCTTGATGATTTGCGCCACTGCAGTGCTTTAGCATTGGGCAGCCCTACACGCTTTGGCAATATGGCCGCGCCGCTTAAATACTTCCTTGATACTACAAGTAGTTTGTGGATGAACGGGGCATTAATCGACAAACCTGCCTGTGCGTTTACGTCCACTTCAAGCCTTCACGGCGGCCAGGAAAGCACACTACTTACTATGCTTATTCCACTGCTGCACCATGGCATGGTCTACGCAGGCATCCCTTATAATGAAACCGCCCTGCTGAATACCCAAACGGGAGGCACACCCTATGGGGCTAGCCATGTCGCTGGTGCGCGAAGCGACCGTTCTGTTGATGAACACGAGCGTGCCTTATGTCTTGCCCAAGGTAAACGGTTAGCTAAATTGGCGCTTGCGCTACATGCAATGCGTCAGGAGGAATCTGCATGAGGCAGTGGTTAGAAGGTCTAGAAGCCCAACACGGACTAGATAAGCTCACACGGCAAGCAAGGCAGTTAGTCCTGGTCAGCTTTGTTATTTTACTGCTACTGGTTATTTACCGAGGCTTTTTTATCCAAGGAGATACCTTTAACTGGCGTCCTGTGGTCGCTTTTGTATTGCCATTGTTACTATTTCTCCCCTCTATCATTGGTCAGCGTGCTAGGGGTCATGCTTGGTTAGCGTTTGTCAGCCTGCTCTACTTTACCCAAGGCGTCATGTTAGCCACCTTGCCTGGGCAAGGTATGCGCGGTGTACTTGAGGCGGTTATCTCGCTGGCGCTGTTCACTGGTTGCATGGCGTACGCACGTTTTCGCAGCCGCCAACAGCGCCAAGGGTAAGCTTAGCGAGCGCTAAGAGTAAAAGAGATGCGCTAGTAGGGATAAAACCATAACCAGCCACATATGCCTGCCGCTACTAAAAAAGCACCTAGCGCAAACAGGTGGTGTTTAGTTCGGTGGGTCTGTTTTATATCAACCGGTTCACTCGTAAAACGTTTGATGCCCGTCACCATCGCCGCTACTAAATTCTCTCCCTGCAGAGCATGCACCACGACACCCACAAGATGAAGCCCTATGAGGATAAGCAATATATCGCTATTGAGTGCATGCAAGCTGGCTAGTTCGCCACTTATGTCTCGGCCTAGCAAACCGTAAAGCGGTCCCTGAAAAAAGATATCGTCACTAAGAAACAGCCCACTCACCGCTTGAAAGCTCAGTGAGAGTAATAAAAGTACTACCATCCAGCCACCTAGTGGGTTGTGGCTTGCATAGCGTGGCGCACGGCGCTTGAACAGCGCCTTGGTATACACTGCCGTGTCTCTAGGCCCGTATACAAAGGTGCTAAAGCGCGCATAAGTAGTGCCTAAGACGCCCCAAATGATGCGAAAAATCAGCAAACCAATAATGAGGTAGCCGGCTTGAGCATGCACCTCAATGGGAAACAAAAACGGAATGCCGTCAGTTTTTGTGGTGTAGAAAGAAACGGCTACGGCCACCAGCAGGCACCAATGAAATAAACGTATAAAGACATCCCAAACGGCTACCTGTTTTCTATCGTGCTGCATTACATTGCCCTTTGTCTGTAGTTCATACATTTTCTCATTTCTTCTATGTTTCTGATAGAACGCATTACAGAAGGTGGTCAACGCGTTATACAATCAAACAGCTTAAGGTTGGTCATGTATCTCCATCCTCTGATTAAGGCTTCTAAGCAGGGCCACGAGACAGAGCTTGAGCTTTGCAAAAAGACCAGCGAATATGAACAAAACTTAAAGGGAGCAGCATTCAATGACACGCAATATAGCTGACATTAGGCGCGATTATGAAGGTGGCCGCCTTGACGAAGATCAGGCCCCCGACAACCCTTTTGTTCTGTTTGATGAGTGGTTTAGCCTAGCGCTAGAAACAGAAGGAAAAGATGGCAACGCGATGACCCTTTCTACTGTAGATAGCCAGGGCCGTCCTCATGCCCGGGTTGTGCTACTAAAAGGATTTGATGAGCGCGGCATGGTGTTTTTCACCAACTATCACAGCCATAAAGGCAGCGAGCTAAGCAATGTACCTTATGCAGCAATGACTTTTTGGTGGCCTTCGCTGTCGCGCCAGATCCGTATTGAGGGGCCTGTCGAGCAAGTAAGCCATGAAGAGTCTGATGACTACTTTTCGAGCCGCCCACGCGGCAGCCAACTCGGCGCTTGGATTGCCACACAAAGCGTAGTAATCCCCGATCGCAACTGGATTGAAGAGCGTCAAAAGCGCTTTGAACAAGCCTACGAAGGCCAAGATATACCGCGTCCGAATCATTGGGGTGGTTATCGAGTTAATCCGGAAATGATTGAGTTCTGGCAAGGGCAACCCAGTCGTCTTCACGACCGCCTCCGCTTTGAACGGCGTGACGGCGGCGATTGGAGCCGCTTTCGCTTAGCTCCTTAATTTAGCCCTTTGATGTAGCGCTGTTGCCATTTCATGATTAGGCCCGCCTCAAAAGAGTCGGGCCTAATCATGTCAGCATGTAATCTAATCAGGCAGACTCTCCAACCGATGTCTCTGCCATTCACTTTCCGGTTCGTTAAGCTTCAGTACAGCATCAATGACCTGCTCTTCCATGTTGTAACGGCATCTAAAGCCCAAGTGTTTCATCAAAGCGCGCATGGGATGATTATCGACCATAATTTTGCCGATCATTTCGAGCGTGCCAATGTTGGTGCAGTAATCGATCATCTTTTTCATCAACAGACTACCGATGCCCAGCCCCTGTAAATCGTCACGGATGATGACCGAAAATTCCGTACGAATATTGTCGGGGTCGTTCCACACACGTACAACGCCTAACATCTCTTTGCTACCGTCATCGTGTTGATGTTCAGCAATAAAAGCCATCTGACGATCGTAGTTAATATGTGACAGAATCGACAAATCACGCTGGGTTAAATTAGATTTATTGTGGAAGTAGCGAAAACGAATGCTCTCCTCTGACAACTGCTTGTGAAACGTTGTAATTAGGGGCGCGTCTTCCGCGCGGATGGGGCGAACCTCTACACGCCATCCATTTTTGAGCGTTACCCACTCACGTAACTCTTCAGGGTAAGGCATGATGGCAAATCGCGCAGGTGTGCCTAGATCCATCGCAAAATCTACTGCTAACATCCCATCACGGTTCAGCAGTAGTGGATTGAGCTCCAGTCCTCTCAAGTCGCCTAAGTCGGACGCCATCTGTGACAGCTTGACCAACAGCTGACATAGCCGTTGAATATCCCGCTCAGGATCAGCCGAATGCTCGCGAATCAATGAAGCCGCATGGGTTCTGCCTACTACGTCAGCGGCCAAGCTCATGTTCAGTGGTGGCAATGCTACCTGACGATCTGCCAACACATTCACTTTGTAACCACCAATGCCAAACACAATAAGTGGACCAAATACAGGATCACGAGTAATACCCGCACAAATCTGCATTGAATGTTTACCACGTTGCATGGGCTGTAAACAGTATTCGCGAATGGCATATTCGGGAAATTTCTCGCGAACCTTGTCGCCTAGCTGGCGGATACCTTCCGCAATTTGTTCCGGCGTTTCTAAATCCTGGAGCAACCCTGCGGAAATTTTATGAGGATGTTTGCGATAACGATAAGGTCGACAGTTACCTTCGTGAATGACTTTTAGTGCCTTAGGCCCAGGAAAATGATCCGCCATTGCCAATGCTTTTTCAGGGTTTGCCAGGTAGACACTAGGCGCAGCAGGAATGCCGTAGGCTTCTAATACCTGAGCCGTTTCGGAATGGGTCAACGTTTGTCGCCCCTCCGCTTTGGCGTTTTTAATCAGTGCGCGACACTCCGCACGAATCTCTACGCTGGTGGAAAAGGGTAAGCTAGGCGGAATTTCATGCAGTAGCGCTTGAACACGCTGGTAGTCCACCATATGCATAAATGCTTTCACCGTCTTTTCTGGCGACGTATAGGTAGGAATACCAGCCAAATTGCAAATATGCCGGGCGTTCAATGCTTCTTTCAGCCCCATCCAGCTTGTCAGCAAATTGCGCTTAAACGACTTTCGGTGATCAATTAACGCCTGGGCGGTGGCCAATGAGGGGGCTAAGCGGGTAGGCGCGTGTACTACCAGAACTGCATCTACATGAGGATCCGCAGTAACAATTTTTAGCGCTTCAACAAACCGCTCTGGCGTCGCATTGCCTCCTAGATCCACCGGGTTTTCACCGGGTTTGCTCATATCTACCTGACTTTTATGCAGAGCGCGCTGAGTCTCTTCGGTAAACTCTGCCAGCTTCCCACCAGCGCTAATCAGTTTATCGATTGCTAGCATGGCAGGCCCTAACCCATTAGAGACAATTGCCAAGCGATCACCGCGTAGCGGTTTCATTCGCGATAAAGTTTCAAGCGCATCCAGCAGCTCATCATAGTCATTAACACGAACAACACCCGCGCGGGCAAAAGCCGCGTCAAACACCACGTCACGATTAGCAATACCCGGGGTTGGCGCCATGCCAGAAATATCAGATTGTGGCGTTCGACCGCTTTTAATAGCGACAACCAAGCGGTTACGCGAGGCATCACGTACCGAGGTCATAAAATGTTGAGCGTCCATTACTCGCTCGAGGTGTAGCAAAATGGCTTGCGCTGGAGAGAACTGATTTACGTAGTCAATTAAATCTGGCAGCAATACATCGACACTGTCGCCTACCGTTATTAGGTGCGAAAACCCAACGTCACGACCAGCCGCCCAATCGATCATGGCATTGGCTAGCATCCCCGACTGCCCTAAATAAGCCACTCTGCCCGCTTTTACAGGCTGACTAGCATAGGAGGCATTCAGCTTTTTGCCAGGCACAATCAAGCCCATGCACTCTGGCCCTAACACACGAATACCGGACTCTATCGCTGATTGCAGCATACGCTGCCGGATAGACCCTTTATTACCCGTTTCACGATCAAGGTAAGCACCACCTGATAGTACCAGAGCTGCTTTTACACCAAACTGGCCAAGCTTTTTGATAAGGCTAGGAACGCCATCAATAGGAGAACAAATAACTGCTAGATCAGGAATTTCAGGCAGCTCATTTACCGTACGGAAACAATTTACGCCAAAAACCTTGTCATACCCTTTAAGATTGACTGCCCATATTTTTCCTTTGAACCCGCCCTCCTGAAGGTTATTAAGCACTAACCCCCCTAACGACGCTGGCTTTTCAGAGGCACCGAACACGGCCACTGTGCGCGGTTCGAAAAAATGATGCAAAAAGCGTGTACTCACGAATGCGTCTCCCCTGAAATTAATAGCCACTATGTACGACTTATTGACACTGTCGCGCAAGCCCCCGAGACGATTAAGGTGTCGATATTGTCTTCGGAGCACTTGCATGATTACTGCCTACCTTACCCACCCCGACTGCTCATTGCATCATATGGGGCCTGAACATCCTGAAAGTCCGCAGCGGCTTGAGGCGATACGCGCGCGCCTATCCCTAGCGGGACTTCTTCAACAAACCATGCAAGCAGATGCCAAAGAAGCGTGTGACGAAGCATTAGCAAGAGTGCATCCGGTCAGGCATCTTAACGCACTCAAGAAGTGCGTTCCCGATGAAGGCATTGTTACGCTCGATAGCGACACAATGATGAACCCCGATAGCTTAAAAGCGGCAAAAGTAGCCGCAGGTGCCGTTATCCGTGGTGTTGATCAGGTTTTTAAACGCCAAGCAGATAATGTTTTTTGTGCAGTACGACCACCTGGTCATCATGCAGAAGCAGCTGATGCAATGGGATTTTGCTTTTATAACAACGTTGCCGTTGGTGCTGCCCACGCTAAAGCTAAATATGGCGCTAGGCGTATTGCAATTCTCGATTTTGATGTCCATCAATGTAACGGCACTATCGATATTTTCAAAAACGATCCTGAGGTATTGATATGCACCAGCTTCCAATATCCATTTTACCCATGGCGCTATTTACGCAGTGAATGGCAAAACGTAGTTAATACACCGCTAGAAGTAGGCACTGACAGTACTGAGTTTAGACGCATTATAGAACGACAGTGGCTTCCTGCTCTTCATGCGTTCAAACCAGATTTGGTGATGCTTTCTGCTGGTTTCGATGCTCACCGTGACGATCCAATGGGAGACATTTGTTTAGAAGATGAAGATTTCTATTGGGTAACGCACTTAGCAATGGAGATTGCGGCCCTTTATGCAGAAAACCGTGTGGTTTCTGTGCTTGAAGGAGGCTATAACCCTAAGACGCTTGCCAGTGGTGCAGAAGCCCACTTAAAAGCTTTATTGGGTTTACCTTTTATGGATGTTCCATAAAGGGTACCAACAACTACAGCAGCTCGTTGCACTGTATTGCTTGAAAACTGTGCCACCTTAAAACTGGACGAGTGTGATAACATGCGGCTCTATTGACGTTTACTCACGTGACTTTTATGACCGCTACTTCTGAAGAGCATGCTGCGCTGCGCATAGCCTCAGGGCGTAAGCCCTTTGTCGAACCTTTACGGTTGGGTGAACGATTAAAACAGATTCGCCTTGCTAACCAGTGGACACTGGAGGACGTTAGCCAGCGCACAGGCTTAGCACGGTCAACGCTTTCTAAGATCGAAAATGATCAGGTGTCGCCAACATTCAGTGTGGTTCAAAAGCTAATTACAGGGCTGAACATCGATTTGCCCCAGCTTTTTACTCCGCCAAAGCGTGAACGCTATACCATGGGGCGTAGAGACCTTACCCGTAAAGGTAAAGGTCAGCTACACCCCACCCCAACGTACGAACATGAATTACTAGGGCATCAGCTTGCTCAAAAGCGCATGATTCCCTTTAAAACTATTGTCAGAGCACGCAGTTTTGATGAGTATCATCAGTGGGTACGCCACGATGGCGAAGAATTCCTAATGATTTTGCAGGGTGACATCATGCTTTACACGGAGTTTTATGCCCCGCTGGTGTTAGCCGAAGGCGATAGTATTTATTTTGATAGTGATATGGGCCATGCCCTTGTGTCTACCAGCCCAGAAGATGCAGTCGTGCTTTCCGTTTGTACCCGGGGCGACTTAGTGTAGGCTGCTTAAAGCAAGCAGCACTACAAACAATTTGTTGGCTTAGGCAAGCCAGCAATACGAGCAATACGTTTTGGTGGGCTACCTGGGAACAGCGTCATTAAATAAATCGAATTTCCTTTATCGTCACCCAGGGTCTGTTTAGTTGCTTTGACCAATGGGCGCATCGCGGGTGCCATCTCATATCGGTTATAGAAATCGCGTACTAACTGAATAATTTCCCAGTGCTTTTCTGTGAGGGTTAGTCCTTCGTCTTCAGCAAGTAAATTAGCAATTTCAATGTTCCATTGCTGTTGATTAACAAGATATCCCTCAGGGTCTAGTTTAATTTTTTCAGATGAATCAAGATAACGGTATAATTTTTGATTACTCATGTTTAGTGCCAAGAAATAATCTGTTCATTTTGCTCAGTCAGCGCAACAAAACCATCAACCTCTATCAAAGGCATCTCATGAATAGCAGCAATGGTATGCACCCCCCTTGAAATAGCATCTTCCGCTAATAAGTAAATCGAAACTGTACTTACTAGCCAGCCTTGCCATTCAGGATAAAACGCTGCCTGAACACCATCCTCAATCAGCACAACAGCATCGCCACTGCTGAGGGCATTAAGCATTTGTAGCGCTGAATCGCTATAAGGAGGTTTATTCAAAATATGCAGCATGTTTGACTACTCTATTAAAAATTGAGTACATAAGGATAACGCTGAAATAGTTCCGGTATCTCTGCGGTTGTTACTAAGGTAACTCCCTCGACCAGCTGCTCAGCCCTTATGTTAAAAGCCATCAGTGTCTCTAAGGGCACTAGAATATTTTCTATATCATACATCTCTAACATATCAATCGTCGGCAGTGTCGCTTTTTGGCCCGGAGCGCCTGACTTCTGTTCTTTAAGCAACGCAAGTACGCCCTGCCCTAGAAATAGCAGGCTAACAGACTGCCCAAAAGCAGCGGCCACTAGCGCTACATCCAGCCCTTCTCGCAATGCGTTTGAGCTATACGGCGCATGCCGTATAACAATGAGCTGCTCATTTGCTCTAGCCATTTGTAATTCCTATGCAAATGTAATCAACCGATCACAGCACTGCTGTAACTCAAGCAACTGCCCTAGCCCGGTTAGTTCAAAGGGGGCCTCAAGGTTGAAATTCACCTGCCCATGCCGCTTAGCTTCTGATTCACTCATTACACCACGTCGTAATGCCGCTGCGATACAGACGTCTAGAGCCACTCCATGTTGACGATGCAATTCTACCCATGCGTCTCGCATATTAAGCTCATCTTGTGGAGGAGCCATCAGTTGAGAGGCATTCTGAACGCCATCCTGGTAGAAAAAAACACCCTTAATTTGATGCCCTTTATTTAGAACCGCTTGAGCAAAGCGCAGCGCAGAATGAGGAGCTGAACTACTATACGGTGCCCCCATGATCAATAAGCCGTACTGCATCGCAGTCATCTCGTACATGGTTGTCATAAAAAAACAGACCCTACCAAGTAGGGCCTGCTATGAAACGTACTACTGATTTAATCAGTCGTTGCTCATGATGCCCAATATCGCGAGCAGACTGACAAACAAGTTATAGATAGATACGTAGAGTGTGACAGTCGCGAGAATGTAGTTGGTTTCTCCTGCCCGGTGAACGATTTCACTGGTTTGATAAAGAATCGCTGCTGACGCAAATAGCACAAAACCAGCGGAAACCATTAAAGAAAGCGCAGGAATATTAAAGATCAGGCCAGCGACCATGGCCAAAATCAGCACAATGGCACCTGCCATTAGGAAATTGCCTAAAAAGCTGAAATCTTTCTTGGTGGTTAATGCAATTGCAGAAAGACCAATGAACGTCAGCCCTGTCATTGCCAACGCATTCATAATCAAAGCGCCACCGTTAGGCAACGTAAGATAAGCGGAGATGATAGGGCCAAGCGTAAAGCCCATAAAACCGGTGAATGCGAAAGTAGACAATAAACCAACAGCAGAATTAGCCGTCTTGTGTACCAGGAACATCAGCCCATACGCGCCGATAAAGAACACAAAAATGTTCATTTGTTGGATGCCCATTGCGACAGAAGCACCCGCAGTGAGCGCAGAAAATAGCAGTGTCATGGCCAACAGTGCATAGGTGTTACGCAACACTTTATTAGCGCTAACACTGCTTACTCCGCTGCGCGTTTGCGCTCTCGCCGTGCTCGAATCGTTAAAAGCCATTTTTCTATGCTCCCTAATAGTAATACTAACAACGGACAAGAATGCCGTTACCAAGTTCCAGACGCAAGTATTTGTCTTCCACGTAAATAACTGCTTTTTGGGGCAGTCGCTCCCCCAGCGTTGACTATGCTTAACATTTTACGCTGTTTTGGACATGAAAATACCCTATGGAATTCCCCTGAACGTCAACACATTTAGCTTGATTGTCTTCACCTCTACCGAAGGCTGCAGCATTGGCAATGAAGATATTCGCTACGAAATGGTTGTCGATCCTAACGAGGCTACTTTATATCTGCTGGCGAGAATACAAAAGGCAGCGTGCTAATCATTCACGGCGGGGGCAGCATTGAAACTAAGGAACGACAACTTGCAAGCAAGCGCTCTTTGAAAAATTCAAACAGTGGTGAAATGGAAGGCTGTAAAACGTTTAGAAAACAACGGCGGCAGCAGCTAAAATCGCTATCCATCGCCGCTTATTTTCTATGTCAGTGAAACGTTATCGTCATCGTCTTCTCTGTTGTGAGGCAAATGCTGTGTTGTCGCTGCCTGACGCACATCCTGAGCGTTGTAAAGCCGCGCATCAAGTACGCTCAACACCGCCAACTGTGCAAATAGCACTGCGAAACAAATAATAAGGCCTTTCAACATGGCAGCATTCCTTAGTAGGCTAACAACATTGTCGTTAGTAGCGAATAATAGCCCTGAGCTGAAAGAAAGCAATGGGGGTTGAAAAATAATTTACCCTGTCATCACCTGATCCTTTTCCCCCACGCTTTTAAGACCTTTTACAAGTCATCGCTCACCTATTAACCTGCAAATTCTTCGGTATCAATATCAGCTTGTTGCGCATCATTATAACGAGCACCAGCCACTTGATTCGGTAACATCATTCCATTGAGCTGAACCACGGTTGCATCTTCTAACTTGATCGTTTCAGCGCTTAAATTCTCGCGCATATGCGTTACTAAACGGGTTCCTGGTATGGGGATAATATGATTCCCTTGGGCGTTTAACCATGCCAACGCCAGCTGTGCAGGAGACACCTCCAAACGAGTAGCCAGTGCCTTGAAGTCAGTTAATAAAGATAGATTATTAGGTAAGTTTTCTTTGCTAAACCGGGGCATTCCTGCGCGCATGTCACCCGTTGAAAACTCCGTATTTTCCTCCATTAACCCCGTCAAAAAGCCACGCCCTAAGGGGCTAAACGCAACCAAGGCTACACCTAATTCTAGACATACCTCCTTAAGAGCAATCTCGGGATTACGTGTCCAGAGTGAGTACTCTGACTGAACTGCTGCTATAGGATACTCCGCATTGCCCTTGCGAAGTGTTTCTGCTGATATCTCAGATAAACCAACCGCACCGACTTTACCCTCTTCGACGAGTCGGCCAATCGCCCCCACACTCTCTTCGATGGCAACGTTACGATCTAAGCGATGTAGATAATAGATGTCTAAATGATCCGTTTTCAGTCGTTTTAAGCTCTCCTCACACTGACGGCGCAGCGTATTAGGCCGTCCATCGATCACGCGATTTCCCGTTTCAGCGTCTAATGCCATACCACATTTACTGGCAAGAAGCAGTTGATGTCGCTTTGTCTTTAAGGCAAGCCCTAACAGGCGTTCATTAGCGGTTCCACCATAGAGTGTCGCCGTATCAAAATGGCGGTACCCCATCTCAAAGGCTTCTTCTAACACCTGAAGCGCCTCCTTTTCTGGCACATACTGTCCATAGCCATGAGAAAGGTTCATACACCCCAGGCCAATACGAGGAGATGAAACATCATTTAATCGGTCAAAAAACGCAGACATAGCAACCTCTAAGTGATTGTCTTTAGTTAGAATAATAACCCTTCAGTGTTATCCGCTTCACTAAGATTGAAAACCTGCGAACGCAGCCAGTCGGGCAAGCGGTGCTCAAGATAATAACGCGGCCGCCAAGGAGGGCCTTCGACAAACCCCACATGCCCCCCAGAAGCATGCAACTCCAGGGTGACATAACTTGGCAGGGCCTTAGCATCAGGAATACTGTGAGGATAGATAAAGGGGTCATCTTGTGCATGCACCATGAGCGTTGGAATACGTAGGCGCTCAACAAAAAAGGCACTGCTACAGCGGCGATAATAGTCATCGGCACTTTCAAAGCCGTGTAGTGGCGCAGTTACACGGCCATCAAAATCCCAAAATGTTTTCATACCATCTAGCGTTTCCAGCGCCGCTAAATGCGCCAGCTCCTTATGACGGCCTTGATGTGAAAGTGCGCGCTGTTTGCTTTGAACATAATGGCGTAGGTCACGCAGGAAACGTGCTTGATAAATCTTGGACACCCCTTTGTTTATTCGATCTGCACAGTGATCTAGCCGAAACGGCACCGATACCGCTACTGCCGCCCTCAGCGGTGTATTACTACCCTCCTCACCTAAATACTTAAGCAGCACGTTCCCGCCTAGTGAATAACCCACGGCGGTAAATAGTTTAGTGGGGTAGCGTGAGGTCAGTTGATTAACCACTTCTGCCAAGTCATCACTCGCCCCTGAGTGGTACCCCCTCGCACGCTGGTTTGGCTCACCAGAGCAACCGCGCCAATTAACGGCCACGCTTTGCCAACCATACGCCGCTAATGCCTGCTGCTGCCCTAGGATATACAAAGAAGAAGAACTGCCGGTTAGCCCATGGAGCAGCAGCACGCAATGGCCCGATGCTCCCTCAGGCCCATACCAATCCATGTCGATAAAATCGCCGTCTTCCAGCGTTAACCGCTCTCGCTGACGGCGCAATTGAGGCGGCTTGCGACATAAAGGACTGTAAAGCGTTTGCAAATGTCCGCCAGGCAACCAGCGCGAAGCACGAAATGGGAATGCGGATCGAAACGGGATCATAGAGGGAAAGTGCCAGCAAAAAACAGCTGGCTAGCTTAGCAAAATTTTTAGGCCGTTTGCTCTAGAAGAACTACCCGCCCTGGGGCT
Organism: Vreelandella neptunia; assembly: GCF_000712975.1. Lineage (GTDB taxonomy): Bacteria > Pseudomonadota > Gammaproteobacteria > Pseudomonadales > Halomonadaceae > Vreelandella > Vreelandella qaidamensis. The sequence goes on from NZ_JHQL01000003.1 coordinate 765,303, forward strand.
GGTAATGGCTTGTTTTAACTAATGCATCTTACACAGACACAAGCAAGGCTCGCCTAAAATAGACAAGCCTTGTTTACCACGCCACGTTAGTGGTGCTCTTTCAGAATTTTTCAGCTTCTTTATTCAATTAACAGTGAAGAGGCTTCCAGATAACGTTCACCGTGGCTTGCTACACGCTCCTGATCGAGTGTTTCCGACCCTAGATGGACTTCCTCCAGCAGCACAGCCATAGCACTGACTTCTTCATCGACTTTCTGCAAAGCATTTTCTAGCGTGTACGTGAGCATATGAATATCACTCATTTGCGCATCTGTGATCTCATCTTGTGAAAGTAATTCTGCTAGCTGCTGATTCCCTTCGGTCAAATTTGCAAAAGCCTGTTCCAAGGTATCGGAAGCTTTCCCTTCAAAATGATCCAGACGTTCATTGTCACTGGCCACCACGAGTCCACTGCTCAATAGACCGGCCAATAAAAGTGAAGCAGTTCGTTTCATCGAGAGTTCCTTTTCAAACGTTAACGTATCAAGCATTGGCCATTAAAAATTGGCGAATTGATCACTTCTTCATCATTCATCTGATTACGAAAACCAATTTAGCACCCTCAAATCTAAAATAGAAGCAAAAGCGTATAATAATGAGAATATTTACCATTAATAAAGATGCGACAATACGCCATGCGTCATAGGGTACTTTCAACTTACGGCGTAAAGCAGTTTCAACTATCATGAATCAAGAAAGAAATATAACCATAGCTTTTAAGAATATAGCTTCTGCGACAATCAATGCCTGTCAAATTTTCATGTCACACGATCTAGGAGGTCGCCATGGAATTAGATCCTCTGTTACTTTCAAGGCTGCAGTTCGCCTTTGTTGTTTCTTTTCACGCCATTTTCCCGGTGTTTACTATCGGTTTGGCTTCCTACATTGCGCTGCTGCATGGCTTGTTCTACAAAACGGAAAACCCTGCTTGGGATCGCTTGGCGCTCTTCTGGACAAAAGTGTTTGCCGTCGTATTTGGCATGGGTGTGGTATCAGGCATTGTTATGTCATTTCAGTTTGGTACCAACTGGAGCAACTTTGCCTACGCGACGTCTAACTTCTTAGGCCCAGTGCTCAGCTATGAAGTAGTAACAGCCTTTTTCTTAGAAGCTGCTTTTTTAGGCGTGCTCTTGTTTGGCCGCAATAAAGTGCCTGAAGGCGTGCACTTGTTTGCCGCCATCATGGTCGCAGTTGGCACGTTCATCTCTTCTTTCTGGATACTTTCCGCTAACAGCTGGATGCAAACACCGGCAGGTTTTGAGCTAATTGATGGTCGCTTTCATATCACTTCCTGGATGGAAGCACTCTTTAACCCCTCCTTCTGGTACCGCTTCGTTCACATGGGCATGGCGTCTTTCCTCACCGGTGGGTTCGTGGTTGCGGGCGTTAGCGCTTGGTTCTTACTACGCAAGCGTGATGTAGAAGCCAACAAAAAAGCATTATCCATGTGCTTATGGTTATTATTGATCTTAGCGCCTGCACAGGCAGTGGTAGGGGATTTTCACGGCTTAAACACGCTAGAGCATCAACCAACTAAAGTAGCGGCCATGGAAGGTAACTGGGAAACGCAAACCAACGTACCGCTGCTACTGTTCGCGATTCCTGATCAAGAATCACAAACCAACCACTTTGAAATTGGTATTCCTAACTTGGCTAGCTTAATTCTAACTCACCGTGCTGATGGTGAAGTTCCTGGGCTTAACGCAGTCCCGTTAGAAGAGCAGCCACCGGTAGCGATTGTTTTTTGGTCGTTCCGCGTCATGGTAGGTATTGGCTTACTGATGATTGCTGTTGCACTAGTAGGCTTGTTGCTACGTCGTAAGGGCCGTGTCTATGAAAACCGCCTGTTCCTAAAAACGCTGACTGTCATGATTATTTCCCCCTTCCTAGCAGTTCTGGGTGGCTGGATCGTTACTGAATCCGGACGTGCCCCATGGTTGGTGTATGGCGTTATGACCCATGCAGAAGGGTTAACGCCTTCACTGACAGGTGGTATGGCTCTATTTACTTTAATTGGCTACATCGCTGTTTACAGCGTAGTGTTTTTAACAGGGATTTATTACCTCACGCGTGTTGTACGCAACGGTATGCACGAAGAGCAAATAGAAGTGGAAGGCGAAGTTGAACGCCCGAAACGTCCGTTGTCCGCTGCACACACTCCCTTTGACGATGATTTGGAAGGAGCCAACGCATGAGTATTGATCTTTCGCTCATTTGGGCTGCCATCATTGGTTTCGGCGTCATTATGTACGTCTTAATGGATGGCTTTGATCTAGGGTTAGGCATTTTGTTTCCCTTCGCACCTGATGAAGAGTCACGTGATGTCATGATGAACTCTGTTGCCCCTGTGTGGGATGGCAATGAGACGTGGCTGGTGTTGGGCGGAGCGGGTCTACTTGGCGCGTTTCCCCTGGTTTATTCTGTGTTTTTACCCGCGCTCTATATCGGTGTTTTTCTGATGTTAGCTGGGTTAATTTTTCGCGGGATCTCGTTTGAGTTTCGTTTCAAGTCTAAGAAAAATCGCCGCTGGTGGAACCGTGCTTTCTGTTGGGGCTCTGCCATAGCCACCTTCGCACAAGGCGCAGTAGTTGGTGCTTATATTCAAGGATTTGCTGTTGAAGATTTCCGCTATGTCGGTGGTGCACTGGATTGGCTGACACCTTTCACTATACTGACAGGGCTTGGACTAATGGCAGGCTATGCGCTGCTTGGCTCTACTTGGCTAATCTTGAAGTCTGAAGGTCATGTCCAACAGTGGGCTTATCGTATTACACCAAAACTGCTTTTAGCAGTACTGGTAGTATTCGGTATTGTTAGCTTATGGACACCACTGGTTAGCCCCGAAGTGCGCGACCGCTGGATGAACCAGATTCACTTAATTTGGTTCTTCCCGATTCTTGCAATGGTGTGCGCTGGAGCTCTTTATCGCGCAGTAAAACGCCAGCAGGAAGGTTTACCTTTTGTCGCAACGCTGGGCCTATTTATCTTTACCTACCTGGGCCTAATCGCTAGCAAATGGCCGGTTATCGTCCCGCCTAACTATACGATTTGGGATGCCGCATCGGCACCTGAGTCACAGCTATTTTTATTAGTCGGCGTGCTGTTTGTTATCCCTATTGTGCTGGCATACACCGCTTGGACCTACTGGGTGTTCCGTGGCAAGGTAAAAGTAGGCGAAGGATATCACTGAAGCGTCACTATTTAGCCTATTGACTGCTTTTTCACGATAAAAAGGGGTGCCTACATGGCACCCCTTTTTGATACAACATCGAAAGCGAATATATCAATTAAGCTAAATGTATCAGCAATAAAACAGGCCTAAATGAAGGAGGCTTAAAGCTTGACGGTAGGGTCAGCAAAGCCATTCGGCACATAAAGGTTATGAGGGCCTAAACGGCTGACGTCTGTTTCACCGCACAGCGCCATAGTGGTATCAAGCTCTTTATGAATAATCTGGAGCGCCTTGGTCACTCCCTCTTCGCCAGCAGCCCCTAAACCATAGGTGAAAGCGCGTCCAATGTAGGTCCCCTTGGCACCCAGCGCCAATGCTTTGAGTACATCCTGGCCTGAACGAATACCAGAATCGAGATGCACTTCAATCTCATTGCCTACCTCGTCCATAATACTTGGCAGCATACGAATTGAACTCATTGCGCCATCCAGCTGACGACCACCATGATTAGAAACAATAATGGCATCGGCACCAATTTCTACGGCGCAGCGCGCATCTTCCGGGGTCATAATCCCCTTCACAATCAACTTGCCACCCCACCACTCTTTAAATTGAGCAATCCGCTTCCAGTCTAGCGATACATCAAATGCCTCTGCTGTCCATGCTGATAATGAAGAAGGGTCGGTAACACCTTTTGCATGCCCAACAATATTACCAAACGATCGACGTTTGGTTTTCAACATCTCCAACCCCCAAGGAATTTTCGTCGCCATATTAGCGATTGATTTTGCAGTCAATTTAGGCGGTGCAGATAACCCATTTTTAAGATCTTTGTGACGTTGCCCCAGGACTTGCAAATCGACAGTGACCACCACAGCAGAACAGTTAGCCGCTTTTGCGCGCTCAAACAAGCGACGCATAAAGTCATCGTCTTTTAAGGTATACACTTGGAACCAGAAAGGTTGCGTGGTGTGTTCTGCAACATCCTCAATCGAACAAATCGACATGGTCGAAAGTGTAAACGGCACACCGAATTTTTCAGCGGCGCGCGCTGCTTTAATTTCACCATCCGCCGACTGCATTCCCGTTAGACCCACTGGCGCCAGCGCAACCGGCATTGCAACATCTTCGCCAATCATAGAACTTCGGGTAGAGCGCCCTGACATATCGACCGCCACGCGCTGTTTCAAATGAATATGCTGGAAGTCGCTGGTATTTTCGCGAAAGGTTTGTTCTGTCCAGCTACCCGACTCGGCATAGTCGTAGAACATTTTTGGCGTACGGCGAACATAATGGCGACGAAGATCTTCAATGCTGGTATAGATCGGCATGGCACACCCTCAAGAGAGATTGTTTTCCTAAACATCTAGAACAGACAATCACTATAGTTAAAAAATAAATATACAAAAACAAAATTAACTACAAGATTCGTACAAGCAATCAACAAGTTGGTATAATAACAATCACCAAGATAGTGAGCATTAATGCTGGGAGATACTTATGTTACCCCCCCTGTTAGCCCTGCATCAGATAAGCAAAACCTTCAGCACTCCGCAAGGCTCACTACACGTGCTCAACGAGATAAATCTCACCCTTTCCCAAGGAGAAAGCCTTGCGTTGATGGGCGAGTCGGGCAGTGGTAAATCTACCTTGCTACACATCGCTGCAGGACTAGAAATGCCTAATCAGGGAGAGGTCGCTATCGCTGGGCAAGCTTTGTCATCGCTCAACGAACCAGCCCGAGCGAGACTGCGCCGCCAGCAATTGGGGCTTATTTTTCAGCAATTTCACCTTGTGCCAAGTCTCAACGTCATTGATAACCTCTCGCTGCAAGCTCGGCTTGCACGCACTGAAAATGCTGAATGGAGTGCGTATTTGCTTGATCGGCTAGGGCTTTCTGGTCGTGAAGAGCACTACCCCGAGCAGCTATCAGGCGGCCAGCAACAACGTTTAGCAATTGGCCGTGCCCTAGCAGTACGCCCAGCCTTATTACTTGCCGACGAACCGACCGGTAACCTTGACGAACAAAGTGCCGATACCGTGCTAACTTTATTGCTGGATTTAGTCAAAGAGACTCAATGCGCACTGCTGATGGTTACCCATAGCGCACGGGTAGCAGCCCCATTGAACCGCACGTTTCGCCTTCACTTAGGGCAGCTGAAGGAAACAAGGCAATGATACTGCGGGTGTTAATGACTCTGTTGGCTCATTACCGACGTCACCCTGGCCAGCTTGCTATGCTGTTGGTAGGCCTTTGGGTTGCCAGTGCCCTTTGGAGTAGCGTGCAAGCCATTAACGCCACCGCCAAAGAGAGCTATGCCCGTTCTAACGCGCTGCTGAGCGTAGAAACCGACCAGCTTACCCGTCGCGATGGCAACGCCCTTAGCATCGATGACTACTTATCACTCCGTCACGCAGGTCTCCCCGTATCACCGCTACTGGAGAGCTCACTGACAATAAGAAATACTCAGGTGACGGTACTTGGCATCGACCCATTAACACTACCCTCTTCAAATGAAAGCAACCGTGCCAATGGAAACGGCGGTTCACTGACCCAGTTTTTATCGCCACCTTGGCAAACTCAGCTCGCTCCAGATACGTTAGAAGTCTTCAAACTCAACAGTCAACAGGCTACCGGCGCTACCCCTGCTATTGGTAATCAGCGGCTACCACCGTTAGCACTCCGCAACGACCTTCCCCCTAACACACTGGTAATGGATATCGCCGCTGTATCTGCACTTTTTGGCGATCAGTCCACACTCAGTTTGGTCACCGCAGCAGGAGCATTGACTCAGCCGCCAGAAGGCTATCGCCTTACTCGCGCGGCCAATCTTGCTTCGCCTGAACAGCTCACCGATAGCTTTCATCTCAACTTGACGGCACTAGCACTGCTTTCGCTGGTGGTTGGGATGTTTATTGTCCAAGCCGCCTTAGGGCTAGCTATGGAACAGCGTATGGCGACTCTACGCACATTGCGAGCCATCGGCGTGCCCGGCAAAACAATCACTCTCGCCATTCTTATAGAGCTACTGATCTTTGGTCTGGTTGGCGCTGTGCTTGGACTCATCAGCGGCCTATGGCTGGCCGGCAAGCTGCTACCTGATGTGGCCAGCACACTTACCTCGCTGTATCAGACTGACGTTCAGCACTCGCTAGCACTGCCCTGGCATTATTGGCTTGGCAGTGTAGCCGTCACTTTGGGTGGTTTGCTATTAGCAGGTAGTGGCGTGCTGTGGCGTGCTTCCAAGCTACAAGTCTTGGCCCTTGGGCAGTCTTACGCCTGGCGATACAGCTATCAGCGCCAGCTAGTGCGCATGCTGCAAGCGGGCGGATTAGCCGGAGTGTTAACGTTAGGGTTAGCCGCTTGGTTGAAGATGCTTCCAGCCGGCGAGGGGTTAGTGGTCAGTTTCAGCTTAGTCGCTGCGTTACTTTTCAGCTGTGCACTGTGTCTACCACCAGCTCTCAATACCTTACTACGGTTGTTGCAACGGCGATTGCAGCGCTACCCGCTGGGTCAATGGGCAACTGCGGATATGCAACAACAGCTGCCCCGTTTATCCCTCGCGATGATGGCCTTATTCATTGCATTGGCAACTAATTTGGGCGTTAGCAGTATGGTAGGAGGTTTCCGGCTAACGTTTTTAGAATGGCTAGACCAGCGATTAGTAGCACCGCTATACATCAATGCAACACCAGCAACGCTCATTACTCTCAATGAGTGGCTAATCTCACAGCCAGAGGTGCTGGAAACCTTACCTACCGCGCGCGGTAACACTGAGTTGCTGGCTATTAATTCTTCGTCTCACGAAAACATCTCGACTCAAATGGCATCGCTTGGGTCCCTTGCCCTTTTTGGTATCAGCACGGTGCCAACACTAACCTCCCAGTGGCCGTTGCTAAAGACACTTAATGGGGCACCGCAAGCTTGGGAAGCCCTGAACAATCAAAGCGTATTCATCAATGAACAAATGGCGGTAGCCCGAAAACTTCAACCTGGCGACAGCGTTCTTCTTGAAACACTACAAGGCGCTGAATGGTTGACGGTAGCGGCCATTTACCCTGATTACGGTAACCCACAGCAGCAGCTATTGGTTACTGTTGATACGCTTACACAGCGCTTTGAAGGCGAACTAGCATCAACAGGCATCGCATTACATGATGAGGCCGATGCAGATACATTTCGCCAAGCGTTAATCACGACATTTGACCTTTCACCTGATGCCTTAATAAACCAACATGAGGTGAAGAAGGTAGCCACACAAATTTTTGAGCGTACCTTCAGCATCACCCGGGCATTGAATGGCTTAACGCTGGCTGTGGCTGCACTCGCACTTCTGGCAACACTACTGGCCCAAGCGCAACATCGACAGCGGCAACTTGCTACACTGTGGGCGCTAGGCGTACCGCGTGCCACCCTTGCGCTGCTGCCACTGGTTCAGTTGGGTGGGCTGGCGTTACTTACTGGCTTACTGGCTGTACCGCTTGGCATCTCAATTACCTGGCTCCTGGTGGCCGTAATTAATGTCGCCGCTTTTGGCTGGCGGCTACCACTTCAGCTATTTCCCCTGGATATACTGGTCATGCTGTTTACCGCATTTAGCGTTGCCCTTGTCGCTGCGGCGTTACCGGCCCTGCAGCTTTGGCGAACATCGCCTCGTGCGTTGCTTAACGAAGGTGCCCAATGATCTACGGTTGGGTTAACGCATTCGCAGCTATCGCTATCGGCCTTGGGCTTGCGTCCTGCAGTGACGCGCCGTCCACTGAAAGCACACAGACTCAACAGCCATCACACAACGGCTTTGCGGGCCTGGGCGCGCAGGCACAAGGATTTGCTCAAGCAGATGCTTCCGTGTCTTTGGTGTTTCCACATGATCACGGCCCCCATCCAGACTACCGCATTGAATGGTGGTATCTCACAGCTAACCTTGAAGATAGCCAAGGTGAACCGCTAGGCCTTCAATGGACCCTGTTCCGGCAGGCCCTTATGCCACCACAGCAACGCCCGACTCCTGCCCCCTGGGCCACCGATCAAGTTTGGATGGCTCATATGGGCATCTCTCAGCACGCAACCCATGTTGCTGCCGAGCGCTTTGCCCGTAGCCACAGTGGTGAATCGTCTTCCAAACTTGTTCAGCAACGGGGGCAAGCGGGTGTGGTGGCTACTCCTTTTCATGCGTGGATTGATGATTGGTTCTTTAGAAGCCCGTTAGAGGCTAACTTCGAACGTTTTACTCTAAGCGCTTATAGTGGTCACGGAAACGAACGGTTTGGCTACGATCTCACACTTAGCGCGGAAGGCCCTTTGGTGTGGCATGGTGAAAACGGGTTTAACGCCAAAACAGTTCAGGGCCAGGGTTCTCACTACTACAGCCAGCCGTTTTTACACATTGAAGGAAGCGTCACCCTAAATGGTGAATCCCGGCACGTGCAAGGCAGCGGTTGGTTAGACAGGGAATGGAGCAGCCAGCTACTCAACGCCGAACAAACGGGCTGGGATTGGTTTTCCCTGCACCTGGATGATGGCCGCAAGCTGATGGCTTACCGGTTGCGCGGCGGTGGCGAAAATGGCTCGGACTATCGCTTTGCACACCTGTTTAACGCAGATGGCCAGACAGAACTGATCGGGCCAGACAGCGTTATGCTCTTACCTCTTGCCACTGAACGTGTAGCAGAAAGAGACATTCCCACCCAATGGCAGTTAACGCTCCCCGACGCCAATCTTGAACTCACCATAGAAGCGCGGCACCCCAATCGCTGGATGCCCACCACCGTGCCCTATTGGGAAGGTGATGTAGTGGTGCGCAACACGTCCACCCAACAACAGATTGGTGTAGGCTACTTAGAAATGACTGGCTATTAACCAAGACCGACGACAATAAAAGCCGTTTGCTGCTCTTGGTTACTGCTTTTATAGTACTCCGCCTTTAGCGAATTCATTATCTAAAAGCAGCGGTGCTGGCGGGCCGTTCTTCTGAGTGCTAGCCTAATAAGTAGCTAAATAATCTTATATTCATCTTATTTCGAGGCAATTTAATAGCAAAAAACACTGATTAAATTGATGATACTGCTAATTAATGTGTAGAGTTTGCACTTATAACAACTAAAAACAGTGCCTTGACCTGGGCAAATAAAAACGACTCACATAGGCAGGTATTTCAGATGCTCCCCCCCGCCCAGCACCAGAATCCTTCAGCCAATATAATTCGCTCGTTGCTACAGCACACGAATGAGCTTTCTGTCTACTGTAAAGATATGCCCTATGCCTTAACAGCAGAGGTGGCAGAGCTAGATCTGAGCACAGGGCACATGGTATTGGAAATCGAATACGCAGGATTGGATATTGAGCGCTATGTTACCAACGGCAGCATAAGCTTCGATCTGGAGGCACTAAAAGGCGCTCACACCATTGAGCGTGAAACGTACAGTCTTAGCAATGTCACTGCCAAACTGCAGAAATCAGATAGCACTCACTATCGTTTAGAGTGTTTGCTTCCTGAGTCAGTATTTGTGCAAGAAAATAGAGGCGCCGTTCGCATACCTTTTATTCTCGGTATGTTAGCCCGCGTCGGCCTGGATGTTTACCCAAATACGCTTAACGTGTCAGGCCGATTGCGCAACTTGTCGATCGGTGGCTGTATGGTCGATATTCATCTAGCGGATAGCATCGCCATCGGGGTAAACCAGGATATTCCTGGTGTGATGCTTGAGTTTCCTAACGGCGACAGCTTTTTCGCTGAGGGCAAAATCCGTCATATGCGTCCTTTTGGTAATCATGGCTATGCGGCAGTGGGCGTGGAGTTCACCAATCTATCAACCTCACAAGCTGAAATACTATTTCAATTCGTCAACGAGTCCGAAAGAGAAGCCGCCTACCGTACTGGCTCCAACGATAAGCTGGCATATCACTCTTCCCTTTTTATTCCAGGTCTTAAGGAGAAGAAAATTTTGCAGCAAGAAACCCTTGAGCGTGACAAGCGGTCTCGCCAGCCACCGATGGAACGCGGTGTGTTGGATGTCGCCCATCAACTTCAGGTGGCGCTGATGTATATGAAAAACCGCAACGTGTTTCCTAGCGAGATTTTATACGATTGCGTCGATACGCTTCGCTATCTAGTCGAACAGGACCGCAAAGCCTTTCTGTATGCCCTAGCATTTCTAAGAGAAGAACCGGATTGGGTCAGGCATGCCGTTCAGGTAACAGGTTTGCTGGCTGACTTACTACTGCTACGCGACCCACATGACCCTCAGGTACGTGAGGCGATGCTCGGCGTAATGCTACATACCGCAGGCAAACCATTGCTCGTCAGCGAAGCGTTACCGTCGTTGAACGTGAATATGAACCCTGTGCAAAAGCTGATGCTGAGTGGCCATATAGAAGAGCTGCTCAAAAAACTGAACACATTAGGCTGGGAGCCAAGCCCAACCTGCCGAGATGTGATTGAGAATGCTAATGAACGATTAGACGGTTCTGGCTATCCCGCATCAAAACGCGACTATCAGTTATCAACACTCATTCGGCTAATAGCCGTCATCAAAGTGATCAATAAGTACTTACATTCACGTAATGGAGAACCTGCTCACTCTCCCCTTGATGCCTATCGGGTTGTTAGTAATGCCAACACAGCCTATGACAAAACGGTGCTTGTAGAATACATGCAAGTATACGGACTTTACCCGATTGGCTGCTTGGCTAAGTATTCTGGCAATTTTCTTGCCTGGGTAATGGATGTCGATGCTAAAGGGATGCCGAACCAGGTTCACATCGTCAAAAACCTGCGCTTTCCTGACACGAATATAAGCAGCATTATTTCTCAAAGCGACATCTCTCAACTTGGCCATCTAGAAGGTATCGTCAACCCGTTGGACTACGGTGTGAAAGTGCTTAAACTTTAGGGTCTATCCACTAACGATCGGCACTTAAGAGCTGACCTGACGCTAGCAGACCGCTTACGCCGCGCTCTGCTGCTTCAATAGCGCCTGCTAAATAGCCAGGGTACTGCTGCCCCCATTCACTACCAATGCCTGTTAAACGATGCTGCCAAGGCCCTTCTAAAGCGCTCGCGGGCGGCGGCGTACTATGCTCACCGAGTTGGCAATCTGAGGCTGTCGCCGTTAACGGCTCTACAGCCCAATCCTTAATAATATCGATAACAGGCGTACCTGCCTGCGGGCCAAATAACCTGATCAATTGATCACGGCAGCGTTGCCGCAAGACGTTTTCTCTACTATTTTTTCTCGCGCTTGCAGGCACGCTAAAAAAGCCAAAGAGCGCCCCATGACCACTGGGATCGGACGCATCGTGTATTTCACCTAATGGGCCAATCAAACTACGTGCCTCGCCAGAAAGACCATGTTCACGCCAGAAAGGTGTTGGGAAAAGAGCGACATATTTAGCGTGTGGGGCCATCCATGTTGCTGTGTGCCGCCATTGATGGGCAAGACTTACTGGTAACGCTGGCGAGAACGTAATACGTTGCTCAGCAAGTCTTGGCGGTACCGCCAGAAGAACATGATCTGCGTAATAGCGTTGTATAAGCCCACCTTTATCTTCACTTAGTAGTTCAACTGCCTCACCATTGAACGACAAACGCTCAACCGTTTGACCTGTCACTATCCTCTGAGCATCGACACGCTGGCGCAAAGCTTCAATTAACACGCTCATGCCACCCTTTAAACGCATTGAAGGCGGCGTATTCACAAACCCCTGCATGCGAACTGGGGTTCCATTAAGCGTACGTTCAACCAACATATCCCCCGTTTCAAACTGGGCAAAAGAAACGATACCCAGAGACTCCACCAATGCACCAAGAGCATGCTGAAAGCCTGGCCAAAACCACGAAGGCCCCATATCAAATGCCTCAGGTTGTTGTCCTGGCGCCGACTTGCCTTCTGGCGTTACTGATGCAATACGACCACCTAGCTCGTCACGCCCTTCCAACAATACAAAGTCACTAATTCCCTGCTGCTCTAACAGGTAAGCGGCGTAAAGACCTGCTAACCCACCGCCGACAATAGCGATACGTGTTGTGTGCATCAGTCACCTCAGAATAATTAAAGAAGTAATGGTAAAGAGACAGAAAATGACCTAGTCAGTCACACAGGACGAAGCGCTACTCTGGATAACTTGTCTGAATAGCTTGTCTGAATAACCTCTACACATCCTATACCAATGAAGTTTTCAGGTTTAAAAAAAATAAAATAATGATAAATTCAAAAGCGTCGCCCTAACAACAGCCACCTATAAAGACTCTTTAGGGTTAAGCATGTGATAGGCAGCGGTCGATTGTATAAAAATGCATAAAAAAACAAAAGGATACTTCCCATGCAACATACCATAGATAAGTCATCAACCGTTCAGCAACACGTTGTTGTGCAAGAATTTACTAACAGTGTGCTAGACCCCAATGCCCCCATGTTGGGACCAGTTAAAAATGGGGGAACCATCACAGCCAACACTGTACCTGGCTGTTGGGGACCGATGATTACCCCACGTCTTCGCGGCGGACATGAGGTGACTACTCCCGTGTTTATTGAGGGCGCAGAAGTAGGTGATGGTGTTGCCATCCGTATTCGCGATATTGCCGTTACCTCTATCGCGACCGCGTCTGGACATGATAGCTCGCCCGAAGGATTTTGCCTTGGCGACCCCTACGTTGCCGCTCGCTGCCCTGTTTGTGACACACTGTGGCCCGAGACCCATATCGATGGCATCGGGCAAGATGCCGTAAAGTGTGATGCCTGCAATAACCCTGTAAAACCCTTCGAAATAGTCCATGGCTACACCGTCACCTTTGACGATGACAGAACAATCGGGCTTACCGTACCTAGCAATGTGGCAACTACCATTGCCCAACGCGCTGACCATTACTCAGCTTTACCCCCAGGCAGCCGACAGCACTCTATTCTTAACTATGCACCATCAGATATGCCTGGAACGCTAATTCGCACACGGCCGTTTATGGGGCAGCTTGGTACTTGCCCGTCAATGCCAATGCCAGACAGCCACAACGCTGGTGATTTTGGTGCTTTCTTGATCGGGGCGCCACATGAGTATGCTATTACGCCCGAGCAATTAGCTACGCACAAAACCGACGGACACATGGATATTGATGCTGTTCGTGCCGGCGCCATCCTTATTGCCCCTGTTAAGGTGCCAGGCGCAGGGGTTTATATGGGAGATATGCATGCAGGCCAGGGTGATGGCGAAATTGCTGGGCACACTATGGATGTAGCAGGAAGCGTCACGCTTCAGGTAGAAGCCGTGAAAAACTACCCACTGGACGGCCCCGTTTTATTCCCGCTGCTGGAAGATCTGCCACCATTAGCCAAACCGTTTAGTGCATCTGAAAAGGCCAAAGGCCAGCAATTGGCAGAAAAATGGGGAGTAGAAAACATTGAGCCGCTAGCGCCAATCTCGGTGATTGGAACCGCTGCTAACCTCAATGAGGCAATTGAAAACGGCATTCAGCGAGCGGCTACCCTACTTAATATGAGTGTCGCTGAAATCCGTAATCGAGCCACCATTAACGGTGCTATAGAAATTGGCCGTGCACCGGGCGTGATACAAGTGACTTTCCTTGCCCCCCTATCTCGCCTAGATGCTATTGGCCTTGGGGGCTATGCCCGGGAACAGTACGACCTTTAGTGCTGCACAACACTAACCAACAGTACTTGAAGACATACTGCACTTGGTTGTAAGCCAGCTCGCTTCTCGGTTGCTAAGCCCTTAGATGACTAAGCTCTTAGATGTCTAAGCTCTTAGGTTGCTAAACTCTGTTATCAAAGAAGCGAGTCTAAACAACCTTTTAACCGTGCATTTTCCGATGATGCCGCGTCATTAGACGCGGCTAGCTTTATGGAAAAATACTCAGTGCAAAACACAGCACAAAAACACGGTAGATAAAAAACAAGCAGATCTTAAACAGACGCTTCGCGTTGCAAAGAGGTCGCAGTTTCTTCCATTTCAAGCGACGTGCTCGTCAACTGTTCTGCAAGTTTTGAAATATCTTGCGCGCCTTGGTACAGCTCGTAAGTCGCCTTATTGATCTGCTCGATACCTAACGACTGTTCCTGGCTGCTGCTGGCAATATCGCGCACTAATTGAGCAGTCCGTTCGATGGCAGGTACTAATCCCTTAATACGCTCGCCTGCTTGTTCTGCCGTAATTACCGACTGGGTAGAAGTTGCACCAATGTCCTGAGCAGCCAGCCGACTTCCTTCTGCCAGCTTACGCACTTCAGAGGCTACGACAGCAAAACCACGACCGTGCTCCCCTGCCCTTGCCGCCTCCACCGAGGCATTAAGAGCCAGTAAGTTCGTCTGAAACGCAATGTCATCAATGATTTTGACTTTACTGGCAATATCACGCATGGCTTGAATAGTCTGTAAAACGGCAGCACTTCCGTCACTTGCATCCCTAGCGGCTTGATTAGCAACACTTTCTGTTTCTACGGCGTTTTCAGCATTTTGCGCAACAGTGGCACTTAATTCATCCAGTGATGCCGTTGTCTGTTCAACGCTAGCCGCCTGCTGTGTAGTTGCTGATGATAGGCTTTCAGAGGCCGACGAGACTCGGCTTGAGAGGCCTGCCATATTATTAATGGCTTGCTCAACTTCACTTAATAATGCCGCACGCTGGCGTTGCAACTCACTTCCCAGGCGATCGCTTTCATTAAGTGCATCTTGCGAACGGATAAATTCACCCGCCATAATGTTAGCAAGTACCACGAGCACAGCCGCTTCAAATGCTAAATAACCACCATGAACAAGGACCATCTTCAGACTCGCTTCAGGCATGACATAAATGCCTATATCCATGCTTTGTAAGACATGAAAAGAAAGGTGATGGATAAGCGCCACAACAGCAGCCGCAGCAATGACACGCCAGTCGCGGTAATAAAGAAGGATTGCTAACAGCACAAACAATCCAAAGTGTACTTCAATAAGCCCATGGGCTTGGTGGATATGCAGCCCAGTCATCACCATAAATGCTGCGCCCATGTAAAGACGCGTTAGTAAGTCACTTCCTTGTGAATAGGTTAAGTAACCACCTAGTATTACTGTCGGCACGCCAATAATGAGCGCCTCCAACCAGGTGGAATACCAACTAGCAAGTGCCAGTGCTAGCACTCCCTGGGCAATGAGGATTTTAAACATGAGGAGGCTCGCATCTTGCCACTGCTCATGAAAAAGATCCTTATCGAGTCTATTCAACTGCATGAAAGAAGTGTCCCTGTCGTTAGGTAGATATGGGGGTTAATGATTAGCTTATTAATGATTTTTAATTAGGCCAATCGCAATAACAGCCAAAAGTGGACAAATTAAGCCACGGTGTCACGCTTTGCTGGGTAATGGCGCCATCTAGCACCTGCTCAACGGGAGTGCTTCCATCACTTGAACAGAAGGCACCATCGCTATAAGGACCGAAATAGACCAACGTATTTTGTGAATCAAAGATAACCGCCGAGGGACTGCTAAGCCCCTCTAGATTATTAATAACAATTACATCAGATACCCTTGGGAACGTAGTTAACGCTCTATCAACTAAGCTCTGGTTTGGCACTGCCACGACAAAATCAATGCCCTGTTTTTCGTAGCTCGTTATGATTTCTTCAACATGGCTTTGGCTAAAGCGACTGCAACGACAGGCGGGATTCCAAAAATGAATAAGACGCCCGATAGATTGAGTTGGCAAAGGACCAATGCTCGTCATGGATTGAGCAACATCCGCCGGAAATTGAGCTAATACGTCTTGTTCGTCAGCAAACAGGCGAAGATTTTTGTAAGTAAATAGCCAAAAAGCAATCACAATAAACGTACCCCAGCCTAGCACTAGGCTGAATCCAACCAACTTCCGGGGCATAAAACGATCCTGCTGACAGTCAATAACGTGACGATGCCGCAAAATACTATGAAAAACTGTTTAGCTACTACAAAAATTCTTCTATTTACCAAAGAATATCGACATTTCTTGATCTATTGACGTATTAACTCTGGTTAAATATTAGCATGCTCACTAAAAGACTAATGTCGCGTTGCCACTATTCACCTCGTAAGCTACTTGAAAATTACTTCATTGAATAAGTGACGGGGTTTCAATCGGCAAGCACAGGCTGCCAGCCCTGCGGCGTATAGCACTCTACGCCCTCATCACCTATCCGTGTTAGCCACAACCAACGGTGGTTTATCAAATCAGCCACCACGGGCTGGCGCTTCAAAATTGCTTCAATACGTTCTTTAGGCGCATCGATCACCACGGTTAAGCGCAGCGGCTCATGATGCAATTTTTCACCATCGCGAAGCGACTGCTCGGGCAACCCAATCCGCAACTGTGGCGAGTTACCTTCAATGACACCAACATGCCCACCCACGACTGAATGCAGCAGCTTGTTGCCTGCGCCATACAGCTCTGGCACCACAGTGGATGCGTAGTACTGCAGATTGATCCAGCTAGCCACTAGCATGGGCGCCATCATCAGCCCTTCTAACACCTTGCCATCGGGGTCTTCGGAAGGGTGGTAGTCATGCAAAAATGCACGCCCTTCGAGCATTTTTCCTTGGGTAAGCGACCGCGGAGCTAAAATCAAGGCAGCATTATTCACCAGCCCCCACTCTGGCCGGGGCTGCGACCAATCGGCACCGCGCATTGCCAGGGTTTTCAGGCGCGCAACGTGAGTAGTTTCATCCACGCCCAATGCCGAAGCACGCTCAAGCCGAGTGGCTTCGCCAGCACGTTGCACGCCGCTTTCAAACGTAGTGAGTGCAGCCTCTAGCCCCACAGGCATTTGCTTATCCCGATAAATATGTACCCTATCCGTTAGGGTGCAGTGGGTCGCCGCCAGTACATAAAACGCACTAGGTAATGAAATGCCCATTTGTTGAACAGATTGCTGCACGTCCGGATCATTCAGTAGCGCAGCGGCTACCCGAGCATTCATTCCGCCGCCTTGCCCGCCACACGCACCGCAAGTTAGCCCGGCGTGGTGTGGGTTATTTTCACTTTGAGAGTCATGACCCACTAGCACCAGCAGCGGTGCAGTGAGGTTGCCAAGCAGGGTGAGTAGGTTTTTGGCCAGCGCTATTTTTTCGTGACGCGCGATTGGCTCCCCATCGTAAGTATGGAACAACCCAGCAGGCGCATCGCACTGTGCCACCGGTGCTTGCTTGCGCAGGCTATCCTTAATCAGCTTCCAGCCCCAGGCAATGCCAGTAGTCTCGACCAGAGTAAAGGTTGAAAGCGGCGCGTACTTCGCATGCCGTACGCTTTGGCGCTGACTCTCTTTCTGATAGCGCTTGACACCCTGCTGCTGAGGCCGTGTAGCCCCTACCCGATAGGTGGGCTTTAACAAACCAGGCACACGGGGAAGAGCGCGCTCAGGTCCGATCGCGGCATCGGTTACCGGCATAGCAAAAAAACCCGCCACCCCAAGCGTTGCCACCGTGGGGGCAGCTTGTTCTAAATGGCGACGAAACCGCTCAGAACGTACATCAATGCAAAACGCTGCCTGCACCTGTGCAGCCGGAGGTGACGACGTACTAGGCGCAGTCAATGTAGCGGCTAACATCCGCTGATAACCCACTTCGTAGGCGTGTTGCCAACACCATAGCGCTTCATGATCATAATGAGTGGTCAAAGCAGCATCCGCTGCTTGCCACTGGGCAAACCATTCACTTTTCTGTTGTTGATTAAGCTGGCGAACCCCTAGCCACTCCCAAGCCAACACCATTGCCACCAGCTGGCTAATGCCAGCCTCCTGCTGCTGTTCAGGCGTGTGCCAGCTAATTCCTTGACACCATGAGGCCCAGCCATTCACCCGTAACAGTAGCGTATGAGCTAACACTTCAAATGCATCGGGAGTTAATTCCCAATCCGCTGCTACCTGCTCACTAGCTGCAGCGGCGTTATCTGGCAGCGACTGCAACGAGCATCGCTGCTCTGTTGACCAGCGCAAATCGTGTTGTACCGTTTTTTTCCAAGCATAATAAAGTGAAGGCACAGAACAGCTTGCCCAGCGCTGCTGATGTTGATCGAAGTAGCTAGCGCAGCTCTCCGCAATAGGGTCAAATCCCGTATGCGCTTCTAGAATGTCCCAAGCGCTACATAGCGGCGTAATAGGTTTAGCGGGCAATGCCAAGTAATCCACTAAGCGCTGCTCACTAAAGGCGTAACTACCCTGGCGCAGGGCCTGGCGCAAGTCATGCGGTGTAATCCGACCGGTTTCCCAAGCATGACGATAAAACTGAGCAGGCATGGTCATCGGCTGCCCAGCCCGACGATTCAGATCATGGCTGACCTGTTCGATGGGCTGATGTTTCAAGCCCCACCAAGGATTCACCGCAATCCACTGATCAAGCGGCCAAACGGGTGCAATAGCATCGGTCGCCCGCTTTAGTGCGTCACGATACTGAAAAGACTGTTGGCTTGTAGAGGTAGTCGCATCCATTGCAGCGGGCTCTCCCATAAATTGCTTCATGGACTCTCTCATAGTCGCTCTCATGACCACTCTCCTTTTAAATCTGGCGCAGGCGATGAGGCACGCCGCCAAGCACGAATGGGGGCAACTGCGTCCACCACGCGCTGAAACGGCAGCGCAAGATACAACCCTTGACTAAAGTGGACGCGCCAACGGGCAACCCACGCCGCTTGAGGAAAGAGCGTGACCAATCCAGCGACTAGCACCATGCTTACCAGCACCATGCCACCAAGCAGGCCTGCCGAGAAAGTTAAAGGGGTGTAAGCGCTTGGCAGCGCAGGCGCTAGTAAGCTATGTAGCAAGGCATACAAGGGCACCAAGGCCAGCGCCATGACAAACATTCCCAAGCGATTAAGTTTGGCGGTACCTAGCGGCATGCCCAGCAGCGTACTGCCTACTGCTAAGCTCAGTAGCGCACCTAACAGCGGGTTGTGGCTGACGAGCGCAGGCCAAACGACCAAAACCCCCGCCGCTAGTGCTGCAGCGGGTAGCGCCAGAGAGAGCCGCTGACGCAGCGACGCAAGCGGCAAACGTACACAGCGCGATGCTCTAACAGTACGCCCAGAGGCCAGGAAGGAGTGCGCTTTGTAGAGCGAGTGCGCCAGCAAATGGGCCAGCGCCAAGGTATACGCTCCAACGCCAATCTCGAACAGCATAAAGCCCATCTGCGCACAGGTTGACCATGCAAGGGCATGCTTTACAGAGGCTTGGGTCAACATCGTCATGACGGCTACCAACGCAGTGAAGCCACCGATGACAATCAGCAGATAGTGCCCAAGCGTCAGACCATCGAAGACCGGAAACAGCCGCAGCCACACAAAGCCTCCCAGGTTAATCACCCCCGCATGAAGCAGTGCGGAGACCGGCGTAGGCGCTTCCATTACTTTGATTAACCAGCCATGCATCGGCACCTGAGCACATTTGCACAGCGCAGCAATAGCTAATGCCACCGAGGCTGCTTCGACTTGCCAGCCGCCAGGAGTTAAGGCCGCCGCGGCAAACAGCTCAGGTAATTGAAAAGTACCGAAACGAGCGTATAGCAGCGCCACCGCGACGATCAGCGCGGCATCCCCCAAGCGGCTTACTATGAATTTTTGCCATGCCGCCCGCTGCGCTTCCACCCGCTCTGGGTAAAGGGTGAGTAGATGATGCAGCGCCACGCTAATGCCTACCCAGGCAATCAACATAACGACCAAATGGTGGGTAAAGACCAGCAACATAACGCTCGCTAACACCACCAAACACCAGGGCAAGAAACGACGTTCGCCGCGGTCGCCCTTTAAGTAGTTCTCTGCAAAACGCAACAACACCGTCCCTAACAAGCTAATCAACAGCGCCATCCACACCGCCAAGCCATCAGGATATAGCCCCAGTGGCTGGGCCGCTTCAGGCAGGCCTGTGGGCACACCCTGTGCATCGAGCAACAGCAGCACACCCACCGCTAGGCTGGCAGCCAAAGCACTTGCCGTTAACCAGCGGCTGATTTTCCAAGCGCGCTGCAGCGATTCTGACGTGCTGGCGCGTGCGCTAATCCCCGCCATCAGCAGTAGCGATATCGGGACCAGCAACCATAGCAACAGCAATGAAAACACCGTTATATCGACGACATTTGGCATAGCCTTTCCCCCCTAATCGTTTGCCAACGACTATGCCCCTCTCGTCATCATATAAAAAATAGTTTATTTCTGATAAAACGTTCTTTAAAAAAGAACGAAAGGCTAAACCGCTGCTGAAGGCACACCTCCATGAAGCTCAATTACCACCATCTTTACTATTTCTGGCAAGTTGCTAAATCAGGCCACCTGACCCGTACTGCCAATGCGCTACATGTGTCTCAGTCATCGCTCTCACAACAAATTCGCCAGCTGGAAGAGCGCCTAGGACAACCTCTTTTTTTACGCGAGGGTCGGCAGCTACATCTTTCAGAAGCGGGCAGACTAGCGTTTGATTATGCCGACACTATCTTCACCCAAGGCGAAGAGCTAAGCGCGCTGTTTGCTGAAGGTGGTCACGCCCACCGAGAGGTAGTGCGAGTGGGAGCAGTAGCGACGCTGTCACGTAATTTTCAAGAGGGTTTTGTACGGCCGCTATTGGGCCGAGACGACTTGGACTTAATACTGCAAAGCGGTGGGCTAGATGATCTACTGCGGAGGCTTTCCGCCCATAAGCTAGACGTAGTGCTCTCGAACCAGCCTGTACGTGGCGATAGCGAGCACCCTTGGCGCTCGCAGCGCTTGGCGCGCCAGCCAGTGAGTTTAATTGCATCGCCCCACCTCTCGCCGCCACCGGTATTTCCTAGCGGTCTAAAGGAACATGCTTTTATTCTGCCAGGCGTTGAAAATGCCACCCGCCACGCCTTTGACCAGCTCTGTAGCCATTACCGGGTTTCACCTAAGATTGCTGCCGAGGTAGACGACATGGCCATGATGCGACTATTGGCCAGAGACACCCAGCACATTGCCATCATGCCGCCGGTTGTTGTACGCGATGAACTGCATAACGGCACGCTAACCGATTACGGCGCACTACCCGGCGTTTGGGAGGAGTTTTACGCGATTACTATTCAACGGCGATTTGAATCACCGAGCCTAAAAGCACTGCTGACACGTTCGGGCGAATCGCTACTGGATTAGCGCCATTCACTTCAGCTAGAGCTTTTCAAAGGCTATCTAATATTCAGCACTAGATGCAGGAAAGGCACATGAATATAGCGACCCGCTTAACCCTGCCCGCTGGCGTCGCCAGCCCGACAAATTGCTCGCTAAGCTGTCAAGGATCCAAAAGGTGAACCACCACCCTGCTATGCCTTATGACCAGGTAGCGACATTTATAGGTTCTGTTCAGCTTTACAACAGTATGTCATTAAAAATACTTCAGTTTTTGATACTGACGGCCACACGTACCTCAGAGGTGCTCAACGCTGAGCGGCATAAGAACGACATTGGAAAAGCTACGTGGCAAATACCAGCACTTGTCACATTTAGGCGCTGTTTAAGGCAGCGCCTAAAAGCATTCAGAACTCGTCGGTGACTTGCTTCTGTACCTTCTTCCACTCCACACCAGACGGCGGATTGGAAAGCATGTAGTCAAAGCGCCCGCCAGCTGGTCGTCGGAAAGCGTATTGCTTTAACCAGCATATCGCCCTTGCAGATGGCGTAGGACTCGGGGTTCAGCTCTTGCCCATGCAGCGAGACCGTCACACCCACGCTGACCTACTGAACGTACTCGTCGCTTTCAGAAAGAAGCCCGCCAGTGCTCGCCGTTGGGTCATACACGGTGACGATGCTGTTGGGCTTGAGCTTGGCTTCCTGGCCGGTGAGCACCAGTGAGGTCGTCAGGTGAACGATATCGCGAGGCGTGAAGTGCTCCCCGGCGGTTTCGTTGGAGCTTTCGGCGAACTTGCGAATCAGTTCTTCAAAGATGCCGCCCATGCCGTGGTTGCTAACTTGCGCGGGGCTTAGGTCAATCGCCGCGTAATAGGGCAGCGACCGACTAGATCAAAGTAGCAAGCTGAGAGTGACTTTCCGTGTTCACAGAGGCTTCCCCAAATTTAGTGAAAATTAATGGGTACTATCATACACATCTGTGCCGCCAACCGAGCACCTTCGATGTTTCACAGCAATGGCTAAATTGCAGACACAAAAAAGCCGCTGAAATCAGCGGCTTATTCGTAATACTTGGCGGAGGGACAGGGATTCGAACCCTGGATAGGCTATTAACCTATGCCGGTTTTCAAGACCGGTGCATTCAACCGCTCTGCCATCCCTCCGGCTTATGGGTGCGTATAATAACAGCTTTCCCTTGGAAGTCAACGCCTTTACGGTTAATTAGTAGAGCCTTAAGCCGACACGGGTAATGTTCCCGCCTTCCATTTCACTTACCACCCAGTGAATGCCATGCCAGTCGACATCGTCACCAACCACAGGGTGACCGCCGACACGTAGCGAGATAAATTCTGCAAGCGTCATGTCTTGCTCGCCTGGGCTTAAGGTTAAACCATAGGCTTGGGCAATATCTTGCATTTGCGCCTCGCCATCTAAAGTGAAGGTGCCGAAGAAGGCTCGCTCTTGTTTGAGTTTTGCATCTCCATTAAATAAGCGATTAAGCGCGACGAGATCTTCAGTACGGCCAATAACGCAAATGACGTCATTTAGCTTCAGTCGCGTGCTTCCTTTCGGGTGGAGCATAACGTGGTTGCGGAATAGTGCCGAAATCAACGCGCCTGAGGGGAAACGCAGTAGCCGAATGGGAACGTCTTCTAAGTCTTCATTTTCGACCACATAGACAAACATCTCAAAATCGTTATCTGGCAGTATGCCAAGAGGACCTCGGCGATTTGGCGTCGTGCCTATAGGCACTTCTACTTTTAACCACCGCGCCATAAAGGTTAGCGAGCCGCCCTGGATAAGCAGCGACATAAGTACCACCGCGAACGCCACGTTAAAGTACAACGACGCATTCTCTACCCCGCCGATTAAAGGGAAGATAGCCAGCACGATAGGCACCGCACCGCGCAAGCCAACCCAGGCAATAAAGAAAGTCTCTCGCCAGCGGAATTTGAAAAACGGCTTAATGGTGATCAATACCGCCAGCGGCCGTGCAACAAAAATCAGAGCTAGCGCGACTAGCCCTGCTGGCAAGGCTACTTCCCAGAGCTGGCTTGGCGTAACGAGTAAGCCCAACACCAGGAATAAACCAATCTGGCTCAACCAGGCCAATCCATCGTGTACCGGAAGAATAAAGTTAAGGTGCCGCCCAGGCTGATTACCAATCATCAACCCTGCTAAATAAATTGCCAGGAAGCCGCTGCCACCAAGCACACTGGTTAATCCAAATACGCTAAACCCAAGCGCCAGCGCTAGCATGGCATAAAGACCGGGGGCTAGATCTAACCAACGCAGCAGCTTAGCGCTTAGCCAGCCACCGCCAATACCAACCACTAAACCAATACCAAACTGGGAAATGAAGAACAGCAGTGTTTCAGCAATGCCGCCAATATCACCAACCAACAGCTCGACCAACATCAGCGTAAGGAAAATAGCCATCGGGTCGTTGGTACCCGATTCAATTTCGAGCGTGGCCCCTACCCGCTCGTTAAGGTTGACCCCACGGCCACTCAACATTGAGAACACGGCTGCAGCATCGGTAGAACCGACAATTGCACCAACAAGTAACCCTTGCGCTAAGGAGAGATCAAACACCCACATAGCAATAACACCAACAATAGCGCTGGTGATAAAGACGCCAAAGGTGGCTAATGAGAGTGCTGGCCTAAAGCCGACGCGAAAGGTTTTTAATCGGGTACGAAGGCCGCCATCTAGCAAAATCATGGCAAGCGCCAGATGACCAATCGTGAACGCCATGGAGTAATCGTCAAACTCGACTCCTAGCAGGCCCTCTTCCCCCGCTAGCATGCCAAGCCCTAGGAAAATCAGTAGTAGCGGAACACCCATCATGGAGGAAAGGCGACTCGCAAGAATACTGAGCGCCATCAAGGAACCGCCTACTAAGAAGAACGTGTAAATTGCGTCCATGTCTCTCCATCTCACCATCAATGCCGTTCTATTATTGCATGCCACCGTAAAATTTACTGAGCTTGTTAGGCTTGTCGCTTACGGGGGCTAGCCAGATCCTTCACCTCAACGCTAAACTCCGCCGTCATACCATGGGGAGTTAAGGTTATGTTGAACGCTTTTTGGCGTGTCCGTTCACTAGTATTTATTACATTGAGCTTCTTTTTATTATTTTCAATTTCAGCCACTTACGCAAACACAGAAAACGAGTCGGTTAATAACAGTGAACCATTAACGCTTGATGGCGAAATATCTCTGCCCCCTGAGCTGTGGACACACTCTGACAATGAAACAGCAGCGGAAATAGGCGAACAAGGAGAACAACAGGAAGAGGCGCCCAGTATGGCTCTTGCACCACCTCCGCCATTGGACCCACCACCCTTAAAGCAGCTCCTTTTAATGCTAGATTGGTATGTTAGCCCGCAACACGCTGCCTTAATTGTGGCAAAGCAGCGCGGCTTGTTTGCTGCCCAAGGTCTCGAACTTGAATTATTAACGCCTGCAGACCCCTCCATTGCGATCAAGCTATTGACTGCGGGAGAGGTCGATCTGGCGTTAACGCGCCAGCCGTTGTTGCATTTACACGCTCACGATGGCGCTGCTATTACCCGCATAGGAACGCTGATTGAGACACCGCTAAATGCTGTCATCGTGGCGGGAGATGTCCCAACAAACGAAACTACCGACCAACTTGCAGGCTTGCACTATGGCTTTTCTACCCGCGAAGGGCGTGATGTGCTGGTGGATCAACTGGTGCCTACCTCACTTCGCCAAATCGACGATTTTAACCCGCCTGAAAGTGTCCATTTCGATGCTGCCAGTGCCCTACGCGAAGGGCGCGTTAATGCCATTGCCGATGGTTTTTATCTCACGCTGCCACAACAACTGGCGTCAGAGGGCATTGTCACCCACACCGTGCGTTATCACGATATTGATGTGCCACATCATGACGGCTTGATACTGCTGGCAAATAGCGACACAGTCACAAGACGAGCAGCCACTTGGTCAAGGGTACTTATTGCCCTGGAAGAAGCCAGCAATTGGATTATTGAAAACCCAGAAGCCGCGTGGTCACTGCTAATTAGCAGCCACCCTGTACTGGATAATGCAATTAACGAAGCCGCCTGGGACGATCTAATGCGACGTATAGCCATTAGTCCGGCAGCACTTGATGCCCGGCGTTATGCAGCTTTCGAGCGCTATCTTCAACAGTCAGGTATTACCGAAACGGCACTGCCGATATCACGACTGGCCGTTAACCCCCATGCGTTGATCGATATACGCTGACGAAAGCACAATGCATATGCACAATGAGAAATATGCCGCTGATTTTTATTGATATCGAGACAACAGGCACTCGTGCGACGAGGGATCGAATAACCGAAATTGCGGCCTTCAAGGTAGTGGACGGTCACATAACGGATCGCTGGGTCAGCCTGATTAATCCTGGCACTAGCGTGCCCTCTCACATCTGCCAACTCACCGGCATTTATGATGACATGCTAATTGATGCGCCCTCGTTTTATACCATTGCTCCCAGCTTGCGCGAATGGCTTGGTGAAGATTGCTTGGTGGCCCACAATGCGCGATTTGACGCCAGCTTTTTGCGCAACGAATTCAAACGTGTCGGTATCAACTACCAGCCGCAGCTGCGCTGCACACTGCGCATTTCCCGCCGTTTAATGCCTGAACTGCCTAAGCACAATCTCCGAAGCTTATTGGCTCACTTCAATATTCATCAAGCCCGCCAGCACCGAGCAGAGGATGATGCCACTGCCCTTTGGCAGCTGTGGAAAGTCTGGCAGCAGCAATTTGACGCTGCCAGTTGGCAAGCCGCCCTTGCTGATGAACAACGCCACCGCAGCCTACCCGCCCACTTAGCCAGCGAACAGCTAACTGGGCTGCCTGCCTCGCCTGGGGTTTATTTGTTTTATGGCCACAACCGCCTTCCGCTGTACGTTGGCAAAAGCATTAATTTACGCAGCCGAGTTCTTGGCCATTTCCAACGCGACCACCAAGACGACAAAGAAATGCGCCTTGTCCAGCAAATACAGCATATTGAATGGGAGGAAACCGCTGGCGACTTAAGCGCCCAGCTAAGAGAAGCTGAACTGGTTAAAGAGCTGATGCCGATTATGAATCGCCAACTGCGCCGTCAGGGGCATTTAAAAACATGGTACTGGCCAACTGACCAACCTTGCCCAACGCTGGTCAGCGGCAAGGCGATCAGCCAGCCTCAGTCGGGAAAGCTGTTTGGGCTGTTTCGCAGCGCCAAAGAAGCTAAAGCTGCGCTACGCAGTATTGCCGAAACACATCAGCTTTGCCCGCAAGTGCTAGGAATAGATAAAGGAACAGGACGGTGTTTTGCTAACCAGTTAGGCAAATGTAGAGGCGCCTGCTGTGGACAGGAGCCCCTTGAAAGCCACTCACAGCGCGCCCAAGAAGCACTAGCATCTTTTCAAGTCAACACATGGCCTTGGCCAGGCCGCATTATTATTCGCGAGAAAAGCCGTAAAAACGGCCCAACCAGCCATCATGTAATCGACCACTGGTGCTATTTAGGCAGCGCCACAACCAAACAGCGTGCCCTTAGGCTAAAAGGCGTCGCTGCCAAATTTGATGTAGATACCTATCGCATTCTAAACCGCTTTTTACGTGAACCAGAGCGACACAACCTGACAATATCGCCGCTCTAACTTTGCCTGCCCCCGCTACGAGTGGGCAGCAATAAACGTATCAACGGCTTGCTGAAACGCCTCTGGCTGATCAGCGTGAAGCCAATGCCCAGCGTTTTTAAGTGCCACTACTCTTGCGCGGGGCAGTACTTCGCGCAGCGCTGGCAACATATCATCAGCCACGTAGTGCGAATCAGCGCCTTTAAGTACCAGTGTCGGCCCTTCAAAAGCGCGGTCACCATCAGGTTTGCCAATAATCGCTTCATAACCACGTTGAATTTCATCTAACCCAACCCGCACCTCCATCTCACCTTGCTCATTGCGCACTAAATTGGTGGCAAGAAACAGTCGAGTTGGACGGGAGTCGACATGCTCAGCCAACAAGGCGTCAGCTTCACGGCGATTAGTGGGCTTACCCGCTTTTACCCGTTCGAGTGCAGCAAATACATCGTCGTGGCCATGCTGATAAGCTACCGGGGCGATATCTGCCACCATCAGTGACGCACAGCGTTCAGGGTTCATACGCGCCAGCGTAATAGCCACCTTCCCGCCCATGGAGTGACCCAGTACATGCGCGCGTTCGATCCCAAGCTTATCGAGCGCCGCCAACACATCTTGGCTCATAGCGGTATAGCTCATACCTTCTGCATGAGGTGAACGGCCGTGGTTACGAAGATCCACAGCAATGACCCGCCTACTGCGCTGCCAAACCTTTAAATGCGAACGCCAGTTATCGGCACTACCCAATAAACCGTGGATCACCACAATAGGTAGTTGATCGTCGCTACCTGATTCGTCGGGCAAATCGATAATATAAAGATCAACACGGGCATCATCAGTCATGCAGGCTCCTCAGTCGTTACGCTTGATTTTTATGCTTGGTCGCTCAACCTAGCCATTATGCGGTCCGGGGCGATGCGTCAGTTTGCCCTGTCCACACCACTAGTCGACGCGTTAACCACGCGAGCAACAAGCCATATAATGGCAGGAAGAACAAGAGACTAATGCCGAGCTTAATGGCGTAGTCAACCACTGCTATTTCTACCCAATGTTCCGCCATAAAAGGGTCTGGACTGTTGTAAAACGCGGTAGAAAAGAAAGCAAACGTATCCGCTAGGTTGCCTAGCACGGTAGAACACACGGGAGCTACCCACCACGCCCACTGACGCAGCCGATCAAACACTTGAACATCGAGTAACTGGCCTAGCACGTAAGCAAGGAAGCTAGCTAACGCAATACGGGCAACAAATAAGTTCCACTCACCTAAGGCTTCGATACCGGCAAAACTTCCCCGCGGAAAAATTACCGAAACAACGTAGGAAATCACCAGCGCTGGAAACATAACGCGCAATATAATGGAGCGAGCAGGCCCTTTACCGAACAAACGAACCGTTAAGTCAGTTGCCAGGAAAATAAAGGGGAAACTGAACGCGCCCCAAGTGGTATGAAAACCAAACAAGGTAAATGGCAACTGAACCAGATAATTACTGGCGGCAATTATACCAATATGAAATGCAACCATTACCAGGAGGCAACGGCGGTGCTGGGTGTCGGTTAATGCAAACATGCAGGTTGGCCTTTTTTTGCAAGTCCGAGGGGTTAGGGAACCCTCATTTAAGCGCGGTTAACGCCACTGGGGCGCGCATTATACGCCTTCCGTTGGGTAATTAAAGTCGCCCACCTGCCTGGGCGACTCCATTCATCACGCTATTAGCTATGTTTTAACCTAAGCGTCTAGCGACTTAGCTTGATCCGCTGCCCCGACAGAGCGATCACGCATCGCGGCATGCACATCTTCTAAGCTGGTCGGATCATCAATAGTTGAAGGAATACCGAACGATTTACCGTCAGCAATATTACGCAGCAACTTACGCAATATTTTACCAGAACGGGTTTTAGGCAATCGATTGACGACCAACACCTGCTTAAAGCAAGCAATTGGCCCAATGTGTTCTCGCACGCGGCTGATAAGCTCTTCTTCCAGCATCGCTTCATCGCCATCGAAACCATCTTTGGTAATCACCAGCCCAATAGGCAGTTGACCTTTTAGCTCATCATGAATACCAATCACAGCACACTCAGCCACTGCAGGGTGCGCACCGACGATCTCTTCCATTTCGCCGGTAGAAAGACGATGCCCAGCAACGTTGATCACGTCATCGGTTCTACCCATGATGAACAAATACCCCTCTTCATCAAAGTAGCCACCATCGCCAGTGAGATAATAACCTGGATAGGCAGCCATATAGGCACTATGAAAACGCTGAGGATCACGCCAAATACCAGTGAGACAGCCAGGTGGAAGTGGTTGTTTTATAACCACACTGCCCTGATGCATTGACGCTGTTTCTTCACCATCACGATCCAAAATTTGTACATTAAAGCCAGGTACTGGAAAAGTAGCCGAGCCCGCTTTAGTAGGCGCAGATTCAATACCAGGCAAGTTTGCCGCAATCGGCCAGCCCGTTTCTGTTTGCCACCAATGATCAATCACCGGCACATCTAACAAATCATCAAGCCAATGAAAGGTTGGAGGATCTAAACGCTCGCCTGCTACATATAAGTGCTCAAGGCTGCTGATGTCATAATTAGCCAAGAGCTTCGCATCAGGATCCTCTTTTTTGATCGCCCGGAAGGCCGTAGGGGCAGTGAAAAAGCTTTTTACTTTGTACTCGTCAATTAACCGCCAAAAACCACCAGCATCCGGTGTTCTAACAGGTTTTCCCTCGTACACTACAGTAGTACACCCTCTTAATAGCGGCGCATACACAATATAAGAGTGCCCTACCACCCAACCTACATCTGACGCTGTGAACATCACATCGCCAGGATTTAAGGCATAAATTGCTTCCATTGAGTAGGCTAACGCCACGGCATAGCCACCGGTATCGCGCATTACCCCCTTAGGTTTACCGGTTGTCCCAGAGGTATATAGAACATAAAGTGGGTCGGTCGCTTTTACGGGCACACAATCAGCAAAAGGAGCATCCGCTACCAACGCCTGCCAATCATGATCGCCTTCGTGAAGTTCCGCGCGATGAGCATCACGCTGAAAAACAACACAGGCATCCGGCTTAAAACTACTAAGCGCAATAGCCTGGTCAACAATAGGCTTATAGGGAAGGACTTTATCTACTTCAATGCCACAAGAAGCGGCGATCACTACTTTTGGCTCAGCATCCTCAATACGCACAGCTAGCTCGTGGGGTGCGAATCCACCAAAAACCACCGAATGTACTGCCCCCAAGCGAGCACAGGCATACATGGCAATGAGCGCCTCTGGCACCATCGGCATATAAATGACGACTCGGTCGCCTTTCGTCACACCCAGACGATAAAGCCCACCAGCAAAGTGCGCAACGCGATCACGCAGCGCCTGATAAGTAATGGTTTGTTTCGATTGAGTAACGGGAGAGTCCCAGAAAATGGCTGGCTGCTCGCCCCTGCCTTGTTCTACGTGATAATCAATCGCCGCATAACAAATATTTAACTCGCCATCTCCAAACCAACGCGCATGCTGCTGATCGTCGTAGCTAAGGATGGTGGAGGGGAATTTGTACCAAGGTAGACGCTGGGCCTGCTCAGCCCAGAACATTTCGGGATGCTCAATCGATTGCTGATAGGTCTCTTGATAGCTCTTTTGTTGGAGGCTCATGGTCGACATGCCTTTTATTGTGTCAGTGAAAGTAGCCAATTGTTGACACTTTATAAAGTAAATGGCCTTCATACCCTCATACTATGGGATAAATCGCGACTAAAGCGCTATATGCCCAGCAACATTGTCGACAAAAAAGAGCTTCACTACCATTGATAGATCGTTAAAGCAGCGTTTGGACAAACTCCGCTAAATTACTGATCATTCAACAACTGATCCTCGCGACGCGACGATGCCTAAATAAACCTATAACAACGCTGTCATAACAGCGTGGGCAAGGAGATTCTCATGTCTGCTTCTACTAGCGCCGCTGCTCGTTTGCTAGAACATGATTGTCACGCCATTGAGGCGGGTACCAATCTGTTGAAAGCCTTAGCAAATGAAAAACGCCTTCAAATACTCTGCCTTCTGGCTGAAAAAGAACTCTCAGTTACTCAAATTAACCAGGAACTTGCGCTTAGCCAGTCAGCATTAAGCCAACACTTAGCTATTTTGCGCCGCGATCAGTTGGTCGATACCCGCCGTGAATCGCAAACTATTTACTACTCGTTAAGCAGCGAAAGCGCCAAGGCAATTATTGACACCCTGGCGCATCACTACGCTGCTTAACCGTTATGCATTTATCAACATAAGTTGCTAATGTTGGCTAACCACTATCGACGCTGCCAACCCGCCGCTTCGATTAAACCAAGTCCTTTCACAATGGCTTGCTCAATACCTGCTGATACAGCCAACCCGACCTTGCGGCTGAAAGTTTTTGGTGGCTCAAGCCTCACGCTATACACGTGGGCCTGTGCCATGCGCTCCACCAAATATGCTTCGCTGGTGCCTACGCTATCTGTTAACTTTTGTTCTAATGCTTCACTGCCATACCAAATTTCGCCTGTTGCTAACGCATCAATATCCATTTCCGGCCGATGTTGAGCAACGTACTGTTTAAACAACCGGTGGGTATTTTCCAAGTCGTCTATGAATTTTTCGCGGCCCTCTTCGGTGTTTTTCCCCAACACTGTCAGGGTCCGTTTGTACTTACCAGCTGTCAGTAGCTCAACATCAATATCATTGCGTTTCAGTAGTCGATGAATGTTAGGCACCTGCGCCACCACACCAATAGAACCAATCACAGCAAAAGGTGCAGCTTTGATATGGTTAGCTGTACACGCCATCATATAACCACCGCTAGCAGCAACTTTGTCGATGCACACGGTGGTAGTTAAGCCTGCAGTTTGAAGCCGATCAAGCTGTGCTGCCGCTAACCCATAGGCATGAACAAGCCCGCCCGCTGACTCTAATCGCACAACAACTTCATCTTCCGCAGCGGCAACATCAATAATGGCAGACACTTCCTGAGCAAATTTCTCAGTTTGTGATGCCTTAAGATCACCGTGAAAATCCAATACCCATACCTTCTGGACAGCCTGTGCTTTTCCTTTACCTTGCTTAGCAGCTTTGTGTTTTGCCTTCTCTTCCTGGCGAAACGCTTTCACCAATTTTTTGCGCGCGCCATGTTCGGTGGTGGTAACACGCAGCTTGCGGCCACGTGAGCGTCGCTGGTCGTTGAGAGACTCTACGGTCAGTTTAAGGCTATGTTCTTCACTCTCTTTATTGCGTAACACTATTGCCAGCACCATGCCAACAATCGCCATTAGCAAGACGGTTTGAATCAAAAATGTGCCCATCTCTATCAACCACTCACTCATACGTTCTCTCCTGTCACTGTTTTTAAACGTTTATACCGATTAACGTTTTGCCAAATGACGGTTTAAGTCATTAAGATTGACAAACTCGCTTGATTAAAACACTTGTTTAAAATAACCTCGTTTGTCGCATTGTGAGAACCTCACCTAACGCCTTGCCTACGCTGGGCTAACGACCAAATAATTTTTGAGAATTTATTATGTCATCGAATACGTTAGATAAGCTGCAATCCCGCTTCAGCCCAGAAGCCGCCAAGGGCATGAATGAGGTGTTTCAATTCCATTTTTCTGATGCAGGCAGCCATTACCTGAATATTCAAGATGGAACACTAGGTGTACACGAAGGAGAACATGATGACCCATCAGTCAGCCTAAGCATGACCACAGATACGCTAAAAGGCATTATGAGTGGCGATATCAATGGTATGACAGCCTTCATGACAGGTAAGCTAAAAGCGACTGGCAATGTCATGCTGGCCACTAAACTGACCAGCCTGTTTCCCAGCAAATAACGCCCATTCTCGCCCGCGTGCTGTTACCGCCAGCGGGCGAGATGTGTTTCGATAAGTTCACGTGAAATAGAGTACGGTGGCGGCAGCGAAGGCAATTGCCTTGGCGAAAACCAAGCGGCATCGCTAATTTCCACACCATCAATATGAATGCGCCGCGTCGTCGCTTCGGCAAAAAAACCAAACATTAGCGAATGCGGAAATGGCCACGCTTGGCTTTGATGATAACGAAGCTTTTCCACATGCACGCCTACCTCTTCGTATATCTCACGATGCACCGCTTCTTCAGCAGACTCTCCAGGCTCAATAAAGCCCGCAAGCGTCGAGTAACGTCCGGGTGGAAATCTTGGGCTTCGTGCTAACAACATCGCCTCTCCACTGGTGACTAGCGTAATAATGCAGGGAGAAATACGCGGATAGTTGCGATGCCCGCAAGCATGGCAGTGCATAGCAAACTCAGCTTCCAACTTGGTGGCCTTCTCGCCACAACGCCCACAAAAACGATGGTTCTCTAACCAAGCACCGACTTGAAGTGCCGTCGATAGGAGGCTAAACCAGGAAGCAGGTAACTCCCCTAGCCACTGCCGTCCATCTATCCAGTCCTCACCCGGCTTACTTTCCACAAAGAGCGCCACCGGCTCATCGTGCCAATAGCACAGCGGCTGCATACGTTCATCCCATGGTTGAGTCGGTTGTAACGGCGTTAACTCGCCGCTTTCAGCCAGTGGTGCTGGCGCTAGATGACTTCGGGACACACGAATAACACGACCTTCTCGCGCATAATGGGGAATTTCACGTCTAAGCATCGCCACGATTACCTTCAGTCAAACCACTCTCGAACCAATGTAACTGATGTGCTTGGCACTTAGCTTGGTGGGCTGCGCGCTCTTCTTCACTAGGCCGGACGACCCTCAACTGCCCTGGCGTCAGCGCTAAACGCTTTACCGATAGCCCTTCATTGGCTTGATTACTTTGCTGCTCACCGGACGATGATTCTGAATCAAGCGTCAGCGCCGTTTGTCCGCCGGTCATCGCCAGATAGACGTCGGCTAAGATCTCAGCATCAAGCAATGCGCCGTGCAACACACGATGGCCATTATCAATATCGTAGCGCTTGCATAACGCATCGAGGCTATTACGCTGGCCGGGGTGCATCTGACGGGCCATCACCAGCGTATCAAGAATACGGCAATGCTCACTAACAGGGCCTAATGCGGGTGACCATCGCCGCTGGTTTAACATGGTTAACTCATGATCAATAAACCCCACATCAAAGGGGGCGTTATGAATCACCAGCTCGGCCCCTGCTATAAATGCCCAGAAGTCATCCGCTATATCGGCAAACACCGGCTCATTAGCCACCTTGGCGTCATCAATACCGTGAACCGCCACGACTTCAGCATCAATATGCCGTTCAGGATTGATATATTGATGATAGGAGCGCCCTGTAAACCGCCGGTTGATCATTTCGACGGCGCCAATTTCCACTAATCGGTGGCCATCTTTTGGGTCAATACCAGTTGTTTCAGTATCCAAGATTACTTGGCGCATGCTGCTCTCCTGTTATGCTCATCAATAGCTTCGTTGGCCAACGCATCGGCGCGCTCATTGCCGGGGTGCCCGCTATGCCCCTTCACCCAATGCCACTCGACACGATGTCGCTGCGTTTCCTCGTGGAGAGTCTTCCAAAGCTCAGCGTTTTTAACCGGTTGTTTGGCCGCTGTCTTCCAGCCTCGCTTAATCCAATTGTGAATCCATTGAGTAATTCCCTGGCGCACATACTGAGAATCAGTCCAGAGAGCTACTTCACAAGGCTTGTTCAAGGTACGCAATGCCATAATCGCCGCTATTAACTCCATGCGGTTATTGGTGGTATCTGCTTCAAAGCCTTTTAATGTCTTCTCGTGCTGCCCGCTTGACAGCACAACTCCCCAGCCGCCTGGGCCTGGATTTCCTCGGCAGGCCCCATCGGTATACACCGTAACGCGAGGCAACCCATCGGTTGCTTGCTTACTCACTTTCACTATCCTTTTCTAAACGACGTTGACCTGAGTGGTATCGCGCAGAAACACCGGTTCGTGTGGCTCCCAAAGAGGAGGATGTAACCGGTGCGCGCAACCCAAATTTAAGACGCTCTATCGGCGCATGACGCTGCCGCCGCTGCGCTTGAATCATATAACTTTCACCCAACGGTAAATTGTGCCTGCGTCCCAATGCTTCCCAGCGCTCTCCACAGGTGGTGCTCATCGGCCCCCGAAAGCAGCAATAGTCTACGCGTTCCACGTCAAAATCGACAAATGCCAACCAGTCACGCAAACGACTAGCAGTACGCCACTGGCCGCTCCAGGGGTAGTTTGCCTGCTGCTTACGCCAACGCTGGGTTAACCCGTTCAATCCGATTGGATTAAACCCAAAAAGCACTAACACACCATTGTCTGATGTTACCCGAGCGGCTTCTTGTAAGACATGATGGGCGTCTGACAGATGCTCTAGCCAGTGATGAATAACCACTACCTCCAAACTGCGATCTGGTAAGGCAAGGTGATCTGGTGGACAGACTAACGTAGACAAGGACTCTGCCGCTGCTCTCGTCGGCGACCAGCGAATGACATGCGGAATGGCCGACATCGTCATCAATGTGGGCCCCATGCTCATCTCTAAACTGTGGCCACCTTTGCGCCCTTCAACCAGCGGCCCCAAACACGCTCGCTGCGTTTCCCATAGCGAACGGCCTGCTTCTGTTTGCCAGTACGCTTGGCTTTCTGCCATCTGCTGGGCGAGCCGGGTTGCCATTGACGAAGTTGACATGAACAGCGCTTCCCTCCACAGTAACTGCTTTTTAACGTTTTGAGCGCCAGCATTGGCGCACAGAAAAGCGTTTCATTAAGCGTCTATTTTGAACTTCAAAGGATCTCGCCCATGATGAGCGTGACACCGATTCCCGCACTTAGCGATAACTACATTTGGCTATTAAGACAGGATACCAGTCAAAGCGTTTGCGTGGTGGATCCCGGTGAAGCAACGCCTGTGATTGAGCTTCTTGAGCGAGAATCCTTAACGCTTGATACGATTTTAATCACTCACCATCATCATGATCATACCGGTGGCCTTTCAGAGCTGATTAAACGCTTCTCGCCTCGGGTGATTGGCCCCTCCAACCCGACCATTGAAGGCATTGATGAACAGGTAGGACATGGCGATGAAGTACGTATCATGGGCCGTCTGTTTGAAGTTATAGCAACGCCAGGGCATACATTAGATCATGTGAGCTACTTCACCCCAGGCATTCCTGCGCTACTTTTCTGCGGCGACACCCTATTTTGTGGTGGATGTGGTCGGCTGTTTGAAGGGTCGCCAGAGCAAATGTTTGCATCTCTTCAAACATTAGAGGAACTCCCAGAGGATACGCTGGTCTTTGCAGCGCATGAATATACGCAAGCGAATCTAACCTTTGCTCGTGCTGCAGACCCTGATAACGAAGACGTTAAATATGCATTGCAGGAGTGTGAGAAGGCTCGGGCATTAGACCGACCTACCTTACCCAGCACGATAGGACGCGAGCTGAAGATCAACCCCTACTTGCGTGTGAGCACCAATAGTGTGCGTCAAGCAGTAGGTACCCAAGGGGCCAATGATGATGATCTCGCCACGTTCTCCACGTTACGTGAGTGGAAGAACCGTTTTTAAAAACGCTATCGAGTAAAACGAACCGACTATGACTTATCGAACGATTCGCCAGCGCTTATTACTAAGCACTGGAAGCACTGTTATTGTGAGCCTATTTTTAGCCGCAGCGGCCAGCTCTCAAGCCTCTACTACCGAAGCATACCAATCTGAAAGCGCCCTTATGGACGCGCCTGCTTCACCCAACTTCCGCCCCACTGCCTTTCAGCATCACTTCTGGGAAGCACTAGAACTGCAACCCCAAGATGCGTGGAGCACACTACGTGACAGCTTCCAGTGGCAGGAAAAACAGTTACCTGCCGATGCGCAAGCACGTGTCGATAAATGGATAGAGCACTATCGTTCCAGCCCGCAAAATATTGCCGCTATCACTGAGCGCGCGACGCCCTGGCTTGCTTGGATCACCCAGCAAGTAACTGAACGCGGTCTTCCTGGTGAAATTGCACTGATTCCGTTTGTTGAGAGTTCTTTCGATCCAAGCGCCCGAAGCCATCGAGGAGCCGCTGGGCTTTGGCAGTTCATGCCAGGTACAGGAGATGCATTAGGCTTGGTTCGCAACGGCAATTACGATGGTCGTTTAGACGTAGTAACGTCTACTGCAGCAGCGCTTGATTACCTGGAAATGCAGGCTGATGAGTGGTACGAGGGCGACCTGATGCTCTCGCTGGCCGCTTACAACGCCGGTGCTGGCACCGTTAACCGTGCGCAACGCCAAGCTCAGGGCCAAGGCCTTGCAGGCGACTACTGGGAACTATCCCTACCCCACGAAACGATGCATTATGTTCCTAAACTTAAAGCAATTGCGACGATCATCAATGATCCAGAACAGTATGGCGTTGCACTGCCCGACATTCACCCTGATCCCGCTTTTGCCAAAGTTCAGCTGGAGCAACCAGTTAGCCTAGCGCAAGCCTCTCAGCTTCTTGATGTCAGCCAAACCGCGCTGGCCGAGCTAAACCCTGGCCTGCTAAATGGCAGCCTTGACCCACGCAGCGCGCAGACGTTACTTGTGCCTGAAGAAGTTGACACTCAGGTATTAGCTCAGCTTTCGCAATCAAGCAGCACCTCATTAGCA
Organism: Vreelandella neptunia; assembly: GCF_000712975.1. Taxonomy (GTDB): domain Bacteria; phylum Pseudomonadota; class Gammaproteobacteria; order Pseudomonadales; family Halomonadaceae; genus Vreelandella; species Vreelandella qaidamensis. The sequence continues at coordinate 802,855 of NZ_JHQL01000003.1, forward strand.
TCGACCAACACGCCTGACGTTCACCGCGTTGAAAGTGGCGATAACCTTTCTGTGATTGCAGCCCGCTATAATGTCGCTCAGCAAGACTTAATCAGATGGAATGCTATCGAACGCCCAGAGGCTCTGAAGCCAGGCCAACTGCTGTCGCTTTCAGGACGGTAACATGGGGAAACCAACCAGGCTTTGTTAACTAGGTTTAAAAGTAGTCTTTATTAGTCTTTTGTGGCTATGTCTCAGTTATTATCATCGCCATAACATTGTCTTATCAGCTGCGCCTCAGTTTCTAAGGCCAGTTATTAAGACTAGGCTACTAAGACTCAACTACCAAGACTCAACTACTAAGCCTTTGTTGTTACAGGAAGTTACCAATGCTACGTAGTGTGTTGTTTACCAAAGCACTTTTGTTAACCAGCGGCTTGCTGCTAAGCCTGTCGCTGTTGGCTTCTGAAAACGTCGCCGACAACAACACTTCTACACCCGTTGAGACTGTGCACGGGCTATCTCTTTACAATAGCCCACAGCTTCCTCCCGACTTTGCCTACTTCCCCCACGTGAACCCTTCCGCCCCCAAGGGTGGAACAATTACACATACCGCTGTGGGCGGCAGCTTCGACTCTACCAACCCGTTTATTATTCGTGGCACGCCTGTTACCGGCATTTTTCAGATTTACGACTCGCTGATGGCGAGTAATCCTGGCGAGCCCTTCAGTTTGTACGGTCTGCTGGCTGAAGGCGTTCGCTTAGCCCCAGATCGCCAGTGGATAGAGTTTGATTTGCGTCCAGAGGCACGCTTTCAGGACGGTGAACCAGTAACTGCCTATGACGTAGTATTCTCTCTAAATTTGTTACGTGAAGAAGGTAACCCCTTCTACAGCAGCTACTATTCAGGTGTCGAGAGAGTTGTCGCCTTAAACGATCATTTGGTCCGTTTTGAATTTAACGACACAGAATCACGTGAGTTGCCACTGATTGTTGCACAACTCCCTATTTTACCTCGCCACTACTGGGAACCGCGCGATTTCACGTCTCCCACCTTAGAGGCTCACCCGGGGTCTGGGCCTTATCGCATTAGCGAAGTAGATCCTGGGCGGCGCATTGTCTATCAGCGAGATGACAACTATTGGGGTAAGCACTTACCCGTCAATGTTGGCCGTTACAATATTGACCGTGTTGTGTACGAGTATTACCGTGACCGGGATATTGCTTGGGAAGCCTTCAAAGCAGGACTTACCGACTATCGGACAGATGCACGCGCCGCCACTTGGGCGATTGGCTATAATTTCCCAGCTTATCGTGACGGTTTGATAAAGCGAATTACTGTACCCGATGTTAACCCATCCATGATGCAGGCGTTTGTCTTCAACTTACGTAAAGAAAAATTTCAAGACCCAAGGGTCCGAGAAGCACTGAGCCTTACGTTCGATTTTCCCTGGCTTAACACTAACATTTTCTATGATACCTATCGGCGCACGGAAAGTTTCTTTCAAAACTCTGAAATGGAAGCGATTGGAACACCGTCAGAGGAAGAGCTTGCGCTGCTCGAACCGTTCCGTGAAGCGTTGATTGACTCCCATCATTCAGAACGACTATTCACTGACCCGCTGCCCATCGAACACCCTACCGACCTACGTGAGCGTTTGCGGCTTGCGCTTGATCTGCTGCGTGATGCTGGCTATCGCATAGAAAATGGTGTGCTAGTGAACAGCGAGACAGGCCGACCTCTTACACTAGAAGTACTGCTATACGACTCGGGACTTGAGCGTGTTGTGCAACCCATGCTGCGCAATATGGCGCGTCTTGGGGTTCAAACGTCGCTACGCATTGTCGATATCAATCAGTATCTTAACAGGGTACGCAGCTACGATTACGATATGGTCATCAGCCACTTCCCGCAGTCTAACAACCCTGGTAATGAGCAGCGCGACTACTGGACCAGTGCTGCCGCAGAGGCGCCACAAAGTCGTAATCGCATGGCTCTTGCCCACCCTGCTGTTGATGCACTAGTGGAGCAGCTCATTCGTGCTAACGACCGCGAAACGCTGGACACCATTGCAAAAGCGCTTGATCGAGTACTGCGTTGGGGCTTTTATGTCATCCCTCATTATCATTCAGGCGAGACACGGATTGCCGTGTGGGATAAATTTGGCTATCCAGAGCCGTTTCCAGCTTATGCCATGGATCTAGACGCTTGGTGGGTAGATGCCGAACGTGAAGCAGCGTTGCAGCGTCGTAATCGTCGCCGTTGAAAACCTGAGACTGCTTATTAACTAATGGCTTATCTACACTAACGCTTGGCTAGCCGTTTTTCATGGCCTGCACTTACTCATGGAGCGCACTGTGGCACGCTACACCTTACGCCGACTGCTACTGATGATTCCGACTCTGTTCGGCATCATGCTGCTTAACTTCATGATCGTTCAAGCGGCCCCCGGAGGCCCCATTGATCAAATGCTAGCCCGCTTTGAAGGAGCGGATGCTATGGCAAGCACACGCCTGGATATGGGTGGTGCGGATGTGCAAGTTAGCGATGATTCTCGAGGTGCACGAGGGATTGATCCGCGCTTTATTGAGCAGTTAGAGCAGCAGTTTGGCTTTGACAAACCCGCTCACGAACGATTTATCGGCATGATGGTGGACTATCTCACCTTCGATTTCGGCACCAGTTTTTTTCGCGACCGTCCGGTCATTGAACTAATGATCGAACGCCTGCCCGTGTCTATTTCACTAGGCTTATGGACAACGCTGTTGGTCTATCTCATTTCTATCCCGTTAGGCATCAGCAAAGCACTACGACATGGATCTCGCTTTGATGTCTGGACCTCAGGTCTAGTAATCGTGGGCTACGCCATCCCAGGTTTTTTATTCGCCATCCTCCTTATTGTTGTATTTGCTGGGGGTACTTACCTAGATTGGTTTCCTCTTCGCGGCCTAACATCACCCGATTTCTCCGAGCTATCTGCATGGGGCAAAATTAAAGATTACTTCTGGCATATCACCCTGCCAGTACTGGCTGCTGCGATTGGCAGTTTTGCCACCCTCACCATGCTGACGAAAAACAGTTTTTTAGATGAAATTCATAAGCAGTACGTACTGACAGCCCGAGCCAAAGGTGCTGACGAGCAGCGTATTCTGTATGGCCATGTTTTCCGCAACGCTATGCTAATTATCATTGCTGGCTTGCCCTCTGCAATGATTGGCATTTTCTTTACTGGCGCACTGCTCATCGAAGTAATTTTTTCCTTGGATGGCCTCGGCTTGTTAGGTTTTGAGGCGGTAATGCAGCGTGATTACCCCGTCATTTTCGGAACACTATTTCTATATACAGTGATCGGTCTGCTGCTCAAGCTAGTATCCGACTTGACCTATGTGTGGGTTGACCCACGCATTGATTTTGCGTCGAGGGAGTCATAAATATGACATTTATTAGCTCGCGTCTTTCACCGATTACGTTACGCCGTCTGGCTGCATTTAAAGCCAATCGCCGCGCTCGTGTGTCGTTGTGGCTGTTTAGCGTTCTGTTTATTGTCAGCTTATTTGCCGAACTCATCGCCAACGATAAGCCCCTTGTAATGAAATATGATGGGCAGTGGTATGTGCCGTTACTGGTCGATTATCCGGAAACCGAATTCGGTGGCTTTTTACCCACTCGTACCGACTACTTAGACCCCTTTGTTCAACAGCAAATTAGCGATCACGGTTGGGCGCTTTGGCCGATCGTTCCCTACTCCTATCAAACCCTCGATATGCAGATGACACAACCTTCGCCTGCACCGCCAGATAGGCGCCATTGGCTGGGGACCGACGATCAGGGCCGTGATGTATTAGCGCGAGTCATTTACGGGTTTCGACTATCGGTTGCTTTTGCCTTGGTGCTCACCGCCGGCTCTTTGGTACTGGGCGTGCTGGTAGGCGGTGTGCAGGGATACTTCGGCGGAAAAGTAGACCTTATCGGCCAGCGCATCACTGAAATCTGGTCTGGGTTACCTGTGCTATTTCTACTGATTATTTTAGCTAGTTTTGTGCAGCCAGGCTTCTGGTGGTTACTGGGGATAATGTTACTGTTTTCGTGGCTAGGGCTGGTTGATATCGTACGCGCCGAGTTTTTGCGTGCACGCAATCTTGAGTACGTTCGTGCAGCGAAGGCCATGGGGCTCCCTTCTAGGCTGATTATGTGGCGGCACGTTTTACCTAACGCTATGGTAGCCACACTGACGTTTATCCCTTTCCTGTTCACTGGTGCCATTGGCACGCTCACTGCGCTGGACTTCTTAGGCTTTGGCCTGCCGCCTGGAGCTCCTTCACTGGGCGAACTGGCAGCACAGGGCAAAAACAACCTGCACGCCCCGTGGCTCGGCATCACCGCGTTTATGACGCTTGCCATCATGCTCTCACTGTTGGTGTTTATTGGTGAAGGATTACGAGACGCCTTCGACCCACGCCATGTGAAGCAGCATCAGTCACCTGTTCAGGAAACCAAACATGCCTAATCACGCAAACAGCGCTATACCATTACTGCGCTTGAACGAGTTTTCGGTTTCCTTCGATGGCAACGTAGTTGTCGATTCCCTTTCGCTCACCGTCAATGCCGGTGAAACCCTCGCTATCGTGGGGGAATCTGGCTCTGGAAAGTCGGTTTCGGCACTAGGGGCGATTAATTTATTGCCGGACAATGCCTCGGTAAGTGGTCAACGTTGGTTAGAAGAAACGGATCTCAGTCAGCTAGGCAAACGAGATTGGAACGGGATACGCGGCAATCGGGTAGGTTTTATTTTTCAAGAGCCAATGACATCGCTAAACCCGCTGCACCGTATTGGCAAACAAATTGGCGAAACCCTGCGTTTACACCAGGGCCTTAGCGGGAACGCTGCACGCTCCAGGGCCAAAGTACTATTAGAACACGTCAAACTACCGCGCCCCGACGAACTGCTTGACGCATGGCCACATCAACTTTCGGGCGGCCAGCGCCAGCGGGTAATGATTGCCATGGCCATTGCCAACAATCCGGCACTATTGATTGCAGATGAGCCGACTACAGCACTCGATGTGACCGTTCAGCAAGAAATTTTAGCGCTGCTGAAAGAACTCCGTGATCAACACGGCATGGGCGTACTGTTTATCAGTCATGACTTAAACTTGGTGCGTCGCCATGCAGACCGTGTTTGTGTCATGTATCAAGGAAAAATCCAGGAAACTGGTAGCGTTGCCGATGTATTTAATAATCCCCAAAGCGACTACACCAAAGCCCTCATTGCCGCCGAACCAGAAGGACGGCCTGATGAACCTGCCGACGCTACGCCGCTTTTGATCACACGCCAGCTTAGCGTGAGCTTCAAGCGCCCGAGGGCAGGTCTTTTTCAGCGTCAGCCGCCGCCATTTGAGGCCTTAAAAGCTACCGACTTAACGATTGCCCCTGGCGAAACGCTTGGCATTGTTGGCGAATCAGGCTCTGGAAAAACAACGCTGGCTTCAGCGGTTATGCGCTTAGTCGCTAGCCAAGGCGAGGTGACACTGGGCAGCGCCATCTTAAGCCAACTCTCTGGTGACGCGCTTCGACGCCAGCGCCATCGGCTGCAAATGGTTTTTCAAGATCCATACGGGGCGCTTTCCCCACGTATGCCAGTGTTTGATATTGTCAGTGAAGGCCTACGGTTTCACTACCCCAGCCTAAGCAATGCCGAAGTCACCGAGCACGTGCATCGCACACTGAGCGAAGTGGGCCTACCGGAAAGCTGTGCTGCCCGTTATCCTCATGAGTTCTCGGGAGGCCAACGCCAGCGCATAGCGGTGGCCCGAGCAATTATCTTAGAGCCTGAGTTACTGGTACTCGACGAACCAACCTCTGCATTAGACCGTACAGTGCAAAAGCAGCTGGTCACACTGCTACGCGAACTTCAGGCACGCCGCCAGCTAAGCTATCTATTTATTAGCCACGACCTTGCCGTAGTGCGCGCTATGGCCCACCGCATTATGGTGTTAAAAGATGGTGAGGTAGTAGAACAAGGAGACTGCCTGGAAGTGCTCGCTGCGCCGCAGCATCCCTATACCAAAGCGTTGATAGAAGCTGCCCACTTGCATTAGCTACCTAGTTAACATAAACGTTTGTCTCGGCAACTTTTTCAAGTTGGCCACGTATGAACGCAGAAGCAAGATAACGGTATAAAAATTCATTACTCATAATAAAAACGCCCCGGCCTTGGCACGGGTGTGCTGACCGGGGCGTTTTATCCACTAGCAGTGACGCTAAGTGTGTTTAGAAGCTGGCAATTTCTTCAGGCGTTAGCTCCCGCCATTCACCAGGCGCTAGATCATCTGGTAAGGCTACATCACCAATCGACTGGCGATGCAATGCATTGACATGATTCCCCAACGCAGCAAACATGCGTTTCACTTGATGATAGCGACCTTCAGTGATCGTCAGCTCTGCTTGCTGTGGAGTAATAAATCTTAGCACGGCAGGTTGCGTTGGCGTTTCCTCGCCGTCGAGAAGAACCCCTTCCGCGACTTGGTTAATCGCCCACTGAGCAGCCTCACCTTCCATAGGTTCCGCCAACTCGGCTATATACACCTTGGCGCAGCGATGGCGCGGCGAGGTAACACGATGGGACCATTGGCCATCATCAGTGAGCAATAACAAGCCGGTGGTATCTACATCCAACCGTCCTACCGGCTGCAGTCGCTCTACTTTGGGTAAATCAATTAGGTCAATCACCCTTGGGTAGAGCCCTCGGCGGGCAGTACACTCTACTTCCAGCGGCTTATGCATCATCAGGTAACGTAACCCAACTAGCGCTAGCGTCTCACCATTAAGTTTCACCTCATCGTGCTGAGTGTCAACTTGAGTCGCAGACTGCTTAATGGGTTCGCCATTCAGGGTCACCTCGCCATTCTTTAACGCACGCTTTGCTAGGCTGCGCGTCAACGGGGTTGTTTCACTCAAAAAGCGATCAAGGCGCATTATTGACCCACTCCTGGCAGAAGCGAAAAGCGGTCGGCATCTTGCCAGGCAGGAAATTTTTCTCGAAAAGCATCTAGGTCCGTTTTATTTAGCGTCCCCGTTTCAATAAACGGAGAGTTTGCAGGGTGGTCGATCATCGGTTCCCCTTTGAAATCGACCAGCATGGAATCGCCGCTATAGGCGAGTCCTTTGGCATCTTCACCGACGCGATTTACACCCACTACATAAACTAGGTTTTCAACGGCACGCGCTTGTAAAAGCGTGCGCCAAGGATGACGCCGGGGTGCAGGCCAGTTCGCTACACACAACGCGGCATCATACTCGAAATGTTCGCCCTCTGCTGGCTGCTGGCGCATCCAAACGGGAAACCTCAGGTCGTAGCATACGCTCAATAGCAGCCTGAAGCCTTTCAGTTCAACTATCTTCCGGCTGTTGCCCATACCATAGCGTTCATGCTCTCCGGCCATACGAAATAAATGGCGCTTATCGTAGTACTGCAAGTCGCCGCTGGGGGTAGCCCATACCATACGGTTGTAGTATTGACCTCCATCCATAATTGCCACACTGCCGGTCATGACACAGCCTCTCGCTTTGGCCTGCATCTGTAACCAGGCAACGCTCTGGCTCGCGTTCATGGGCTGGGCCATTTCCCGAGAGTTCATGGTGAAACCAGTCGCAAACATTTCTGGCAACACAATTAAATCGGTATCGCGACTATCTAACTCGCCCAATAGCCGTTCAAGATGCGCATGGTTGGCCTGAGGATCTTCCCAGCGCAAATCGCACTGCACTAAGCTCGTTTTCAGTTGGCTCATGCCATGTCTCCTTTGCATCAGTGTGTTCGTCAATAGTGTGCTAGATTAGCATTTTTAATTAATGAGGCTGCTATGCTTTCACCTGCATCAAGGGATCCTGAAGCGGTTAAGGGCGTTATGTTTGGCTTAACTGCTTACACCATGTGGGGCTGTTTTCCGCTATTTTTCGCTCTTTTTGACGGCATTCCCGCGTTTGAAATCCTGACACACAGGATCCTGTGGTCGTGTATTTTCCTGGTAGGCCTAATCAGCCTTTTACGCCGGTGGCCACCAGTAATCGCAGCCCTTATTGAGCCTAAGCGCTTAGGGCGCGTGCTCGCTTGCGCGCTACTAATTGCCTTTAATTGGGGGCTCTATATCTACGCTGTCGAAAGTAAGCAGGTATTACAAGCCAGTTTAGGCTACTTTTTAACCCCACTGGTCAACGTTGCCTTAGGTGTGTTGGTGCTACGTGAAGTAATGGCACGCCTCCAGCTAATCGCCCTTGGCTTGGCAAGTTTAGCAATTGCAATACAGTTCGTTATGCTTGGGGAGCTGCCTTGGATCAGCCTGGCGCTTGCTCTCAGCTTTGGTAGCTACGGATTATTTCGCAAGCAGGTGCCACTCGATGGGCTCTCAGGCCTATTCGTAGAGACACTGTTGCTTTTTCCACTAGCCTTAATAGCGCTCACGTGGCTCAGCTGGCAGGGGGAGTCTCACTTTATATCTGATGTGCCGATGAGCGTATTGCTAATGATTAGTGGCGTGTTAACCGCCCTACCATTGATGGCCTTTGCTGGAGCAGCACGACGCCTGCGGCTGGCAACGCTGGGATTTCTAATGTACATCAACCCCAGCATTCAATTTTTAATTGCGATTATTATTTTCGATGAGCCTCTAGGACTCATCCAGTTAATTACCTTTGCAATGATCTGGACAGGCTTAGCACTGTATTCTTGGTCCTCTTGGCAGTCACGTCCGCGCCAAAAGGCGGCTATTTGAGGCTTCTGACACTACTTGTTTTTCAACAGCTGAGACACTGGTATCGGCTGACTGCTCAGGCTGATAACCCACGCGAAAGCCTCCCCAATGTTTACCATGAATGTAAATAGGCACCGAAAGATCGTGCATAATTTCGCCAGTATCTCGCTTGTAGGTTTGTAGCAGCAGCGGTTTCTCGTGGGCGCCGCAACGGCTACCAGTTGGGTCATCAAAAATGCGTTTGCTGCGGCAATACTTGAGGTCGTGATCGTAATCACCGGTAGGCTCGCGGCTGACAGCAGCATTGTGAGTAGGCACATACCCATTACGGTCACAGGCAATAGCGTAACTTAACCCATGCCCAATAAGTAAAGGTTCTTGTAAACTGGGTAGCCGTTGGTCTGTGAACGTATCAAAGCCGGTGTGGTAAAGCGGTGGCTGTGTCCCTGGCATGACCCTGTACTCAGGTTGAAACAGCGACGTTTCTGATAACTCACCGGAGGCAATCGCTTTCTCAAACAATTTACCAATACGGTCAGCTGCTTGGCGAGCAGCGCTAAATACGTGCTGGTGCCGCCCCTGTAAACGCTGCTGTGCCAACTCGCCATCAACCCCTTCTGCAGCCTCCATTAACGCCCTAGCTTGCTGGGCTAAATCGCGCATATCGCGATTGCCCTCATCAACATCATCTTCCAGCTGGCGAAGGCTATCGGCAACCGTTTGGCTATGCGTTTTAGTACTTTCCATGGCTTCTGCGACGCTAGTAATTTCCTGCTCAACGTGATCGAACTGCTCGGTAATAGTAGCTAGGCTACTGCCGACCTTCTGCATCCCTTGAGAACGCTCCCGAACCCGGCTCATTAGCGCTCCCATTGTACTAACAACACTTTGCCCGCTTTGATGCATATCTTTTACAAGTTCATCGACGCTTTGCGTTGCCGTTGAGGTCTTCAGTGCCAAATTGCGTACTTCACCCGCGACAACAGCAAAACCACGGCCATGTTCGCCCGCCCGTGCCGCTTCAATGGAAGCATTTAGCGATAGCAGGTGGGTCTGTTCAGCAATACCCTCTATCATGGAGGTGACATTGCGCACACGCTCGATTTTGTCATTTAACGCAGATAGCATCTCAAGCGCCTGATTAGAACCTTCCGCAACATCGCTCATATCATGGATGATATCGGCCAACTCATCATGATTGTGATGGCTTGCCTGACGGGCACTTTCCGCAAGTGAAGCAACCTGAGAAGCACTGGCGCTCACCTGCATAATGGCAGTATTAATGGCACTCATGCTCGATGAGGCCTCACTGGCCATGGTTTCCTGTTTGGCAAGCCGCTGGGCCATGAGGTCGGCATAGTGAGATACCTCTGCCGATGCAATTGCCGTGCTACTAGCTCGATTCATTAATCGATAAGCCATCGACCGAAGCGAGCCATAATCACGAATGGGCTTTGGACCGTGAATAGGTTTGATTAAACGCGCTTGATCGGCTGAATAAACCGTTGTGATTGGAACGAGCATCAAGCTCGCTCCAGCCCCCGTCGCCAGAAGAAGTGCAATATAAGATAGCGCACCAGGGTGAGAGATCATCCAGGCAGAAACGCTAAGCAATATTAGAGGCACTAACAGCCGAAATAGTCGCATGTGAAGGTGTACTCTTTTTTATTTGACGTTATTGAGCGGTGGATCAACATGGATCGAAAGAGCCAGGCGCTGCTTTTGAACCAGATTAGCGGTTTACACTAATTAATGAAGTAGCACTTTCGGGGGAGAACCTCTCTGTAGCCTAAACCCAAGATAGAAAGCAAAAGCCGTCAGATGCTGTGCAACGCGTTAAACTGGCGGTTTCAACTACTCTAAAAGATAAGGCTGACGCCAGGAGCTTATGTTTAAGCGCTATTTTCCTATTCTTACATGGTTGCCCCACTACCATAAGCGCCTGTTAGGAGCCGATGTAGTAGCGGGACTCATCGTAACTGCAATGGTAATTCCTCAGTCGTTAGCCTATGCCCTACTTGCGGGTTTACCTGCAGTTGTAGGCTTGTATGCCAGCATCTTGCCTCAACTGCTGTACACCTTGTTAGGTACAAGCCGCACTTTGGCCGTTGGTCCGGTGGCCATCATTGCATTAATGACGGGTGCTGCGCTCTCTTCTGTCGCCATGCCCGGTAGCCCTGAGTATTTACAAGCTGCGCTGGTGCTTTCGTTACTTTCTGGCGGCCTACTGGTTGCGATGGGCGCACTGAAGATGGGCTTTTTTAGCAATTTTTTAAGTCATCCGGTTATCTCTGGCTTTTTAACAGCGTCCGGCATTCTTATTGCCGTCAGCCAGTTGGGCAGCCTAATGGGCGTCTCTAGTAGTGGCTTTACGTTAATCGAACGCATCATGACACTCCTGCCTAATCTCTCCACTGTAAACCCTTACACCTTTGCTATCGGTGTTGGCACACTATTGTTTCTCGTCATTGTGCGTCGTTTTGGTAAGCAAAGCCTTCGTGCCATTGGCTTGTCTAAAACGCTTGCTGATTTAATTACCAAAGCTGGGCCTGTCTTTGCGGTTGTTATCACCACCCTGGTGACCTGGCATTGGCAGTTGGCCGATCAAGGCGTTGCTGTTGTCGGCACGATACCCAGTGGTTTGCCTGCGCTGAGCCTTCCGTGGGGTGATGCTTCACTCTGGCGCGCACTGCTGATTCCAGCACTGCTTATCAGCCTGGTAGGGTTTGTAGAGTCTGTCTCCATGGGGCAAATGTTGGCCGCGAAAAGGCGCCAGCGTATTTCTCCCAATCAAGAGCTGATTGGCTTAGGTGCCGCCAATCTAGCGGCTGGGTTTACCAGTGGGATGCCAGTCACCGGTGGCCTTTCGCGCACGGTCATCAACTATGATGCAGGTGCACAGACACCTGCTGCTGGTGCCTTTGCAGCACTCGGGATCGGCATAGTAACGCTGACCTTTACCGGCTGGCTCTACTACCTACCGATTGCAACGTTAGCGGCAACCATCACCGTATCTATTTTGACCCTGGTCGATGTCCCCATGCTGCGCCAAACGTGGCGCTACTCTCGCAGTGATTTCGCCGCGATGGCTGTCACAATTCTACTGACACTGGTTGAAGGAGTAGAAGCCGGGATCATTGGCGGCGTAAGCCTCTCTATCGCGTTATTTTTGTACCGCACTAGTCGCCCTCATAGCGCACTGGTAGGCCGAGTGCCGGACACTGAGCACTTCCGTAATACAGAACGTCATGATGTTGAAACCGTCAATAATGTGGCTCTACTGCGAATCGATGAAAGTCTCTATTTTGCTAACGCCCGCTATCTTGAGGATACCGTCTATAATTTAGTTGCCAGTTATCCAGAACTTGAGCACGTCGTCCTTATTTGTTCAGCCGTTAATTTAATTGATGCGTCTGCGCTTGAGAGCCTGGATGCCATCAACGCCCGTTTAAAAGATTCCGATGTAAAACTACACCTATCCGAAGTGAAAGGTCCCGTCATGGACCAGCTTAAAAAAAGCGATTTTTTAGACGCTCTGACTGGGCGCGTTTTTCTTAGCACTTATGCGGCTTGGCGCGAATTTTCATAGAGTTGATTTGCCTAGGTTTGTTGATGCAACTTTAACTAACGCTTGTTTGAATGCATCATAGTGTTTTCACTATTGTGAATGACGATGAGGAGCAAGGATGCCAAACGAATGGATAACACGCGACAGTGGCACTCTATCGCTCCAGCATGAGTGGACCCTTGTTCATTATCAGGCGCTTAAATCGTTAGTGGCACAGCATAGAAATACTGCCAACAATTTCACGATCTCTTTGGAAGGTATTACCCAACTCGACACAGCGGGTGCCGCGTTAATCGTTGAGCTATTGGGCATCGAAAACGCCAAACAGCAAGCAGAAAGCTCATTACCTAAAAAACAGCAGGCGCTTTTAGTGCGGGTTGCTGAGGCGATGGAGACGTCTCTCGATGTCACACCCCCTAAGCACAATCGAATAACCGATGCATTGGCAACAGTTGGCCAGCAAATGATGGGGTTATGGTCGCAACAGCGCCAGCTATTAGCGTTTATTGGGCTTGTGCTAGCAACACTATTTTCTTTACTACTTCGCCCTCATCGCTGGCGTTTCACTGCGACAGTGGCACACATTCATTCAAGCGGGCTAAATGCAGTACCGATTGTTGCGCTGCTGACCTTTATGGTGGGCGCGGTAGTGGCTTTTCTGGGTGCTACCGTGCTTCAAGACTTTGGTGCCACGGTCTACACAATTGATTTAGTGGCTTTCTCTTTTTTACGTGAATTTGGTGTGTTGCTCGCGGCAATTTTGTTAGCAGGCCGCACTGCCAGTGCCTTTACCGCCCAACTTGGAGCCATGAAATCTAATGAAGAAATTGATGCGCTTCAAACTCAAGGGCTTGATCCTATAGAGCTTTTAGTACTTCCCCGAGTCATCGCCCTACTGATTAGCCTGCCGCTGCTCGCGTTCGTGGGAATGCTCAGCGGACTCATAGGCGGGGCCATGGTGGCTACGCTTTCGTTGGATATCTCGATTAGCCAGTTTATGACCACGCTACAAAAAGATGTATCCGTCAACCATTTCTTGGTAGGCCTCAGCAAAGCACCCGTGTTTGCGTTTGTTATTGCCGTCATTGGGTGTCTAGAAGGCTTTAAAGTTAGCGGTAGCGCGCAATCGGTTGGTGCCCACACTACCTCAAGCGTCGTGCAATCCATTTTTATGGTCATCCTTATTGATGCGCTAGCTGCACTGTTTTTTATGGAGCTGGGATGGTGACAACGACACATACTCAGCACGCACAAAATGACCAAACCGTTATCCATGTTGAAGGGTTAATCAATCGCTTTGGCCCGGTGGTGGTTCATGACGACCTCGACTTGTCGTTAAAGCGGGGGGAGATTCTCGGTGTAGTGGGCGGCTCAGGAACCGGCAAGTCTGTGCTGTTAAGAAGCATTGTGGGCTTAAAGCGCCCAAACGGAGGTACGATTGATGTACTGGGTAACCGCCTTAGTGAGTTAAACAATGAGCAACGTAGCCAGATAGAACGCCGTTTTGGCGTGCTGTTTCAACGCGGCGCATTATTTAGCTCGCTAAATTTACAAGAAAATGTCGCCCTGCCACTGATTGAACACGCCAAACTGTCGCGAAAAGATGCAGAATACCTCGCACGCATCAAACTCTCATTAGTTGGGCTGCCCACCAAGGCAGCGCTTCAGTTTCCTGAGTCTCTTTCTGGCGGCATGGTAAAACGTGCAGCACTCGCAAGAGCGCTGGCGCTTGATCCCGATATTTTGTTTCTTGATGAGCCAACAGCGGGTCTTGACCCTATCGGTGCTGCCGCCTTTGATCAGCTATTAGTTACGCTGCGCGACGCGTTAGGCTTTAGCGTTTTTTTAGTTACCCACGATTTAGATACGCTTTATGCTACCTGCGACCGAGTCGCCGTGCTTTCTCAGAAACGCGTGTTAGTAGCAGATACGCTTGAAAATGTCGCTAATACTGACGATGAGTGGGTGCAAGCCTACTTTAATGGACCTCGCGGACGTGCCGCTCAATACGCCACTAACGCATCAACGGCCGGTTTAAAGGAGTAAGTTAACAATGGAAACCCGTGCCCATCACGTCGTTATAGGGTTATTTACCCTATTATCTGCCGCAGCAGCACTGCTGTTTGCGCTGTGGATGAGCTACGCCGCTGGGGAACGCGATTACCAACCCTACCGGATACTGTTTGAGCGCAATGTCAGTGGTTTATCGATTGGCAGTAAGGTGCAGTACAACGGTATTGAAGTTGGCGATGTCACCGAACTGACGCTGAATCCTGACGACCCCCGCCAAGTGATTGCCAGCGTGCGTGTCTATGAAGACACCCCCGTCAAAACAGATACCCGTGCCAAGCTAGCGTTTGCCAGCATTACCGGCAGTATGTCAGTTCAGCTATATGGTGGCACACCCGAAAGCCCGCGTTTGATAAATCAAACTGACGAGTTTGCACCATTTATTAGTGCTGATCCTTCGCCTATCGCTACGCTGTTTGATGAAGGTGAAGCAGTGATTCAAAACATCAATGCTATTCTGCAAAACGTTAATGAACTCTTTAATGACGGCAATCGCGAACAAGCTGGCACTATTTTAACGAGTATTGCGCAAATCACTGAGATGATCGCGTCGCAACAGACAGCGCTTGATCAAAATATGGCTCTGTTTGGTGAGGTATCACGCCAAGCAACCGCTACGCTAGCAAGCATCGACACCCTCAGCCAAGAGGCGACCCTGCTATTGCGACAAGATGGTCAGCAAATGATGCAAAGCGCTGAAAGCGCCAGTCGTGATGTCGCCAGCGCCGCCCGACGAATTGAACAGCTCGTTAACGACAATGCCGGCGCTGTCGACAGTACGCTACAGGGGGCACAAGACATAGCCCCGGCGCTTTCAGCCCTGCGCTCTACACTTACTAATCTTGACCGCATTACTCGTCAGCTTGAGGAGAGCCCCGCGGACTTTTTCTTGGGCCGGGATCAGATAGAGGAGTTTCGTCCATGAGTTTGCGCATAACGTTGGGTAGCATCACATTAGCGGTGCTGTTATTAAACACAGGCTGTTCAATACTGCCCGAAAGTAATCCTGCAACGCTCTATCGGCTGCCATCGGCTGCCACGCTGTCTGAACACACGGCCGCCACCTTCCCTGTAAGACTAGGCATTGCTACCCCGGGGGCAGGCCACTTGCTTAACAGCAACCGTATTGTGGTATATCCAGAAGGCAATGTAGTTAATGTCTATGAGGGTGTACGCTGGCATGAAGACGCCCCTGAAATGCTTCAAGCACGCTTAATTTCTGACCTGCAGCAGCGCCAGCTATTCACTGGTGTGAGTAGCGACCGATTGCCCCACGATGTACTTCTACTGAGCGAGCTGCGCCATTTTCAAAGTGAGTACGACACCTCTCCACCAAGTGTTCATCTCCAGCTAGATGTACAGTTGTTAACGACACAGCAGCGAAAACCGCTAGCAGCGAGCAGTTTTGTTATCCGCACCCGTGCGGAAAGTACAGAAATACCGGATGTTGTGAATGCGTTTGGGAACGCAAGCGACATGCTAGCAGAGCAGCTTTCGGCATGGCTCGTGGCACAATCAAGCGATCTGAGAACCGCCGATTGACGGCGTCCTTCTTAAAAAATCACGCGGGTCTTTAGGATAAAAGTGCTCAGGTTGACGCTCTAGATGGGTAAAAAATCGCGTATCCTTATAAGGCATTTTCATAAAGCCGGAGACTCCCAGCCCTTCTATCTGACTTACCGACGCCAGCATTCGCGCCAGCAAGGCACGAAACTCTGACTCTCGGCTAGGGTCTAGAAGTCGATAATAGCTATGGATTTTAAGATGCTTCGGCAGTGCCTCAAAAATAATCATGCCGGTGTGATGAATCTCATTCAGCCGTTGCAGTATGTGCATAATAGTGTCAGGCAGGACAAGTAGCTCTTCTGGATCAGGGCCGTCTTCAAAGTAACTATGCTGGCGGGTGCGGTCTTCCATTTCCGGAACCGCGCTCAGCTCATAGTCAATAGCCGTGCCAGGCTCACAATTAAAAGGTTCTTCTACACTCGCACGCTCTAAATGCAGCGTTTGTCGCGCATTAAATAAGCAGCTTTTAAACACCCCTTGGCGGTGAATAGCACGTGCTAAATGAACCATATTATTGACCGCTTGAATAAACGCCGGTTTTAACGCCGGGTCATGCAGGTTCAGCGACGAGTCGATATACACGCCTTCCCGCTCCCAGCGCACGGCTAAGCCACCTACAACCGGGTATTTTCCTAAACGACTCACCGAGGCCAAAAAAGCCTTTTCGGTTTCCCCCATGCCCTGCATAAACTGTTTGTAATAACGGTCTAGCTGCACATCATTGACATCATTTAGCGTCTCTTCGGCGTTAGCTTCGCGCAAAAACGCCTTCCGAGAACTGTACACCACTGTATCAATTTCTTGATGTGCCGGCCGGCCCCAGACTGGCACTAGCGGCACTTGTGGTGGGATGGGTAAATCTAACATCACCACCTTTGCCATCCGGGACATTGCCTGTAAATAGTGATCTCCTGCTTTATGGCGTATGCGGGGATCAGGATCAAGCATGCCATCCAGGGTACGGGCAAATTCTAAGGGTAGCCCCAACGAACTAGCGGGAATAGCACGATGACCAAAACGGCAAGATTGCGCCGAAGCTAATGCATATAGCGTTCCTGCAGCCCCTTGCTCATCGAAGCGGGGCGATGATAGCGCTCCATTGAGCTGCTCTTCACCAATAAAGTAGACATCGCCCAGCCGGGCGTTGGTTTGCTGCAGATTATCGGACATCAACTCCATCACATTTGCCCCAACAAACTGGAGCTTTTCATCTAACTGGGCAAACACAGATGAGCCCCAGTCAATTAATGCAATGGACTCAGTAGCAGGATCAAATACCAGATTTGAGGGTTTGATGTCGCCATGCACCACAGGGCGCGCATTAGGGCCTGACTCTCGGCGCAACGCTGAGAGAATATCGGCTAACTGGTTGGCAATGTGGACCACCAAACGAGGAGAAAGACGTCCTTCTTTCAGCGACACCTGCTCAAGGTTCCAGCCAGGCGCACGCTCCATCACCAGAATCGACTGACCGCGGGAACGTTGATAAGCCACTAACTTTGGTATGCGGGGGTGGGAAACCTGATCAAGCATAAACGCCTCCTCTTCGAGGCGTTCTTGTAAATGAGTAGGTAGCGTAATGCGTGAGAATTTGAACACGTAGTGGGCAGGCACACCCTGCTGTTGTGCACTGCCCGCAAATACAAAGCCATAGGCACCTTTACCAACCAGCTCAATTCCCGTGTAGCCCAACTGGGCGAGCTGTGCCTGACACAGTGCTACCCAGTCTTTAAGCTTACGGGCATCGTGATGGCTTAGCAGGTATACCGACTGCTCTTCTGGTATATAAAACTGCTGGAGCGGTGCCTGAGACATTTCTCATTCCTTTCTCACCAACCTCTGGCTATTTAACCTCTGGCTATTTAACCTATGAGTGCTCAACTTCTGACAACCTTACCCCAAGTGCAGCAGCATGGTTTCAGGCGCTTCCAGGTAGCCTTTCCAGGCATTGCAGAACCGGGCGATGGTACCGCCATCAATAAAGCGGTGATCGCCTGCCCAGGTAATGGTCATGATCGCCCGCCGCTGAACCTCACCTTGCTCGTCAAAGCGCGGTAACCATTGAGTTTTACCAATGGCCACTATCGCCGCTTCCGGCGCATTGATGATAGGCGCCGCATAGGTTCCGCCAAGCGCACCAATGTTAGAAATACTAATGGTGCCCCCTTTGAGATCCGCCTGATCGACACGCCCTTCTCGTGCTGCAATGGTCAAACGACCCACTTCACGAGCAATTTCCAGCAGCGTTAGGCGCTCAACACTTTTCACATTAGGCACCAGCAAACCGGCTTTGCTATCTACTGCCATGCCAATATTGCACTGTTCGTAGTAGTGCAGCTCATTAGCTTCCGCATTTAGTTGAGCATTGATGATCGGCGTCTCATTTACCGCAAGCGCCATGGCTTTCATAAAAAAAGGCATGAGTGTTAGCCTCTCACCAAGAGCCTCTACCCGTGGCTTTAGGCGCTCGCGCAATGCCAGCAGATCGGTCACATCAATCTCTTCGCCATAGTGAAAATGCGGAATAGAGCTGGCTGCCTCAACCATTCTTTTCGCCATCACCGCGCGTACACCGCGAAGCGGTTCAACCCTAGGCGGCTGGGTTACTTGAGATGATGCTTGGGCAGGGGCTTTGGAAGGTTGATTCAGGTGCGCCAGCACGTCTTCTTTTAATACCCGGCCATCTTTCCCACTGCCAGCAATGGCGCTTAACTCAAGTTGATGTTCACGCACAAGACGCCGCACGGCTGGGCTGGCAGGCACCTTGCCAGCACTCGTCCAAGTGGTGCTAGTGCTGGTCGCCACAGTGGTTGGCTCACTTACCTTGGGTGAACTATCAACCGTGACAGTTTCGGGTGTTTGCGGCTCATTAGCTTGATCCGTCGTGCCCGCTTCTTGCGTGTCGTTTTCTGCTTGGTAGGCATACAGTGGTGCGTGGACTTTAGCAATTTGCCCTTGGGCAACATACAGTTTGGTAACAACGCCTGCTTCGGGAGCGGTAATTTCCACTAGCGCTTTGTCGGTCATCACTTCAACAATTGGCTGATCTTCCTCAATCCGATCACCTTCCGCAACGCGCCACTCCACCACTTCACACTCGACAATGCCTTCGCCAATATCCGGCAGCATAAAATCGCTCATTATTTTTCTCCCTGGCGTCAAAAGTTAACGCTTTCGCGAATCGCTTCAAAAATTTTCAGATGATCGGGCAGATACTCTTTTTCCAGCACTAGCGGGAAAGGCGTATCTAATCCCGTTACCCGAGTAATCGGCGATTCCAGGTAGAGAAAACAGCGCTCTTGAATTGTCGCAGCGATCTCACCCGCGAAGCCCCCCGTTAACGGCGCTTCATGACTAACGACCAAACGTCCTGTTTTTAACACAGACTCAACAACGGTATCGGCGTCCCAAGGCAGTAGCGAACGCAGATCAATCACTTCACAGGCAATGCCCTGCTCTTCAGCGAGCTCAACGGCTTTGCCAATGACTTCCATTTGCGCCCCCCAGCCTACCAGGGTGATATCCGTACCTTCTTTGATGACCTCCGCTTCACCAATAGGAAGCTGATAATCTTCTTGGGGCACCTCACCCACCGAGGCACGGTATAGGCGTTTAGGTTCTAGGAAAAGTACCGGATCTGGGTCACGAATTGCGGCAAGTAGTAACCCTTTCGCTTGGTAGGGGTTGCGCGGCACTACAACTTTTAAGCCAGGTGTATGTGTGAAGTAAGCTTCTGGTGATTGTGAATGATAGAGACCACCTGCGATGCCACCGCCATAGGGTGTGCGGATAGTTAATCCACCCACATTGAATAAATCTCCAGAGCGGTAGCGAAATTTCGCTGACTCATTAACGATTTGATCAAAGGCGGGAAAAATGTAGTCGGCAAACTGTATTTCAGCAACGGGCACTGAGCCTTGGGCCGCCAACCCATTGGCAAAACCAATAATGCCTTGTTCTACCAGCGGCGTGTTAAAGCAGCGCGCTTTACCGTACTTTTCCTGCAAATGGCTAGTGGCACGGAAAACACCACCAAAGACGCCCACGTCTTCACCAAAACAGATAACTTTTTCATCTTCAGCCATGGCGATATCAAGGGCATTATTAATCGCCTGCAGCATATTCATAGTGGGCATATTACGCCTCCCCCTGGGATTCTGTGGACGTGTTCACCTCAAGGTCTAGCGACCGCGCGCCACGCGGATAGGCGTCTGGGTAGCGACGAATATGACGCTTAAGTTGGTCGTATTGACGCTGTAGCTCTGGGGTTATGTCGGCGTAGACATCAGTAATCAGCGAGTCCAGGGAGGGTGGAGAGCGTTTTTCTGCCCGTTTCATGGTGTCCAATACTTCTCGGCGCAGCGTTTCCTGTTCGCTGGCTTCCTCCTCGTCACTCCACCAACCTTTTTTTGTTAGCCACTTTTGCATGCGCAGTATGGGGTCTTTTAAGCGCCAAGCTTCTTCTTCACTCTTAGCCCGGTAACCCGAAGGATCATCAGAAGAAGAGTGGGCAGCAAGCCGATAAGACATTGCTTCAATGAGTACCGGCTGATTCTGCTCAACGGCAATCTTGCGCGCTTGACGTGTCGCTTCATAGACCGCTAACGCATCGTTGCCATCCACACGAATAACGTGCATGTGGTAGCCAAATGCTCTGGGGGCAATGCCGTCAGCGGCAAACTGCTCGTTAGAAGGCGTCGAAATGGCATAGCCATTGTTACGGCAGAAAAAAATCACCGGCACTTGATGAACGGACGCCATATTCAGTGCGGCATGAAAATCCCCTTCAGAGGCAGCGCCTTCACCAAAAAACGTTAAGGTACAGTGCCCATCACCCGCTAGTTTTTGACCGTAAGCGTAACCTGTCGCCTGGGGAATCTGCGTTGCAAGCGGCGAAGAGATAGTCATGTAGTGCAGTTTGCGCGAACCATAATGAATCGGCATTTGACGGCCTTTGCCGTAATCCAGCTCATTGCCGAATAGCTGATTCATGAACTCATCAATGGTGAAGCCGCGGTACATTAGTGCGCCTTGCTCGCGATATTGCGCCATGATCATATCGGCATCGTCTAACGCAGCCGCTGCACCAACAACGGCGGCTTCTTCTCCCGTACTTTGCATATAAAAACTAAGCCGCCCCTGGCGTTGGGCAGCCATCATACGCTCATCTAAGATGCGGGTGCCCAGCATGGCTTGATAGAGCCGTCGAGCATGATCACGTGGGAGGTCTGGCTCTTTGGCACCTTCATAAAGCTCACCCTCTGGATCGAGCAGGCTGAAGGTAGCTATTGAGAATTCGTCGCCGGTCATAAAGAGCGGCTGATGTACGTACTTTGTCATGTTTATTATCCTTGTATTACCCCTTTTGAGGGCAGTGTTGTTGGTGTTGACCATTTGTGCCAGTGGATTTATCTAGCATAGGTCAAGCCTTACGAGGTTAGTGCCACCTCGATCAACGCAACACAAGGACAGTAACGCAGTACGCTACTTTTAGGGATACAACTTAAGACGCAGAGAGACGCATGCGCAAACGCTGTTGGATTGCCTCAAACAGGCTATCCACTGCCAACGCGAGTAATGCAATCAGTATTGCACCTTGAACGACGTAGGCCACATTACTATTAACGATACCCGCAATAATGGGGTCACCTAAGTTACTAGCCCCAACTGTCGCTCCTAACGCTGCTGTGGCAATGTTAATAGTGACCGATGTGCGAATGCCGGCCAAAATGACAGGCGCAGCAAGCGGTAGTTCAACGCGGGTTAACACTTGCCACGATGTCATTCCCATGGCAATCGCCGCTTGTTTAAGGCTGGCATCGACATCTTGCAGTCCTGCTAGCGTGTTTCGCACAATGGGCAATAAGCCATAGAGAGTTAACGCCACGATAATAGGAATGGTGCCAAAGCCCAAAATAGGAACCGCTAACGCAAGCACAGCCACAGGCGGAAATGTCTGCCCAAGCGAGGCTACCTGCCCGACGAGAGGTAAGAAGTCTTGCCCCCACTGCCTCGTTACCGCGATGCCTGCCAAGACCCCCACACTTATCGTGACAATAGCCGCTATTCCTACAACAAACACATGCCTAGTCAGCAGTGAAATAAAATCAGCGCGAGAGTATATAACTTGACGCGCTTCGGGCTCTAACCAACGAAAACTGGGTTCTAGCATCGGCATCCCCCAGATGCCTGCCATCAGTAGGAGCGCCCACCCAGCAGGCCAGAGCCATGGAGATCCAGTCATTATTGGCGGGTTACCACGAAAGCCGCTACGCATCACGATGGCTTACCAACAAGCTGAGCCTCTTTCACAATCTTACGCAGAGATAGCTCACCAATTGGCATATCTTGTTGATCAACCACTGTTAACCTATCGCAATGATCACGCAGCATCATAGAAAGCGCTTGGCGCAATGAAAAATCGGCGGGAATGCGTGACTGAGCGGGCAAAGACTGTCCAAGCGATGACATATGATCTTTCACACGGGTTAATGCTGCCTGCTTTAAACCACGCTCCAACCCTCCTAGTAAGGACTCCACAAACGGGTCGACAGGGGTTTGAAGCAGTTCCAGCGGCGTCCCCTGCTGAACAATACGGCCTTCACGCATCACGACGAGATGATCAGCAAGCTTTAGCGCTTCATCCATATCGTGAGTTACGAACAGCACCGTTTTATGTAGCCGCGCCTGCAGCTTTGCCAGCTCATCTTGAAGCTTTTCTCTGGTAATGGGGTCTAGCGCCCCAAAAGGCTCATCCATCAACAAAATATCGGGATCTGCCGCCAATGCACGGGCAACGCCAACGCGTTGCGCCTGTCCACCAGAGAGCTGGTGAGGGTACTTATGGGCAAATTCGTGCGTGGGGAGGCCTAATAAACGCATGAGCTCTTCGACACGGGCATTGACATCAGCGGCCGACCATTTAAGTAAACGCGGCACCAGCCCAATATTACGAGCTACGTTCCAATGGGGAAATAGGCCGGTACTCTGGATCACATAACCAATACGACGACGAAGCTTAACCGGGTCATAATGCTCTATTGATTGGCCGTCGATGATAATGTCGCCGCTAGTATGCTCAATCAAGCGATTGAGCATACGTAGCGTTGTTGATTTTCCGCAGCCAGATGTTCCTACCAGCGCACAGAACTTTCCTTTCGCGACGTGTAAGGATATATCGTCAACCGCTGTGTCTTCTCCAAAGTGCTTTGACACATGGGAAAGTTCTATCATTCATGTTCTCCAGGGCGTAGCGCGTCGGCTAATGCCCCTAAACTAGCATCTACAATAAGAGCCATCACTAAAATAGGTAGTGCACCTAACAGCACCATATCCATGGCCGCTTGACCCAACCCTTGAAAGATAAACGTACCTAGTCCACCTGCCCCTATCAACGCGGCAACGGCAGTTAATCCAATCGCTTGCACGGCCGTAATCCGCACGCCTTCTAGCAGTATTGGCAGCGCCAGCGGAAACCTCACCTGCCAGAAGCGCTGACGGGCACGCATCCCCATCGCCTTTGCTGCCTCTAGAACGTCAGGATCTACCTCATCAAGCGCAATATAGGTATTACGCACCATAGGCAATAAGCTGTAGGCAATTAGCGCAATTAGCGCGGGGGTAGTGCCAATACCACTGACGCCTAATTGTGCTAAAAAAGGCACGTTGGCGGCTAACCAGGCAAGGGGGGCTAGCAATAAACCAAACAAGGCTAAGCTCGGAATTGTTTGCAGGAAATTTAGCAGGCCAAAAGCTGTTCGTTGCAGCCCTTGGTAGCGTCGCATAAGCATAGCGAGAACTAAGCCTATCACCACACTAACGCTAACCGCCGTACCGACCAGCAACACATGTTGCAGCATGGCATCATAAAACTGCTGGTCTCGCGCCTGAAATTCCTGCACTAGGGCTAATCTATCAAGCCATAACACCGCACAAACCAGCCATGCGCCCGCTACGCTGCCCAGCAATAAGGTGGTCCAAAGACGCGACAACCCCAAGCGTAGGCGTAGCTCCACCAAGCACAACAAAAGCAAAAAAAGCACGACCCAATAGGCACCACCAATACCTAAACGCGCTTGCGGCATAGCCGGATCAATCAGCCAGTGACCTGCCACCATAAGCCCAAACGGCATCAATAGCAGGGTAAGGATGACAATGCATAACTGAGCGTAGTAGTGAAGACGACTTGGCCTAATAGCCAAGCCGCCCATAGCGATAAATAGCAAGGAGACAAGCAGCGCGCCGGGCCACCCAACCGCGGGCACTAGTCCATAAGAGGTACCCGCTACAATTCTATTGGGCGCGATACTAACAAGACTTAATAGCCAAGAAGCACCTAACATAGCAGCACTTAAACATATCAGTACTGAATTTAAATGCCCATACTGACGGGATGGCAATGGCAAGGCGTCTATCTGTGACATTCATTAGTCATCCAGGCTATCAAGATAGTCGCTTGCGACTTGATCAGGAGAGAAACCATTCACCGCTACATCAGCGTTCAACGTTTGCAACGTCTCAAGGTCAAGCGTTGCAAATACGTCATTGAGTAGCGTCTCAATCTCAGGGTAGGCATCCAGCACCTCGGCACGCACCACTGGCGACGGCTGATATACCGGCTGAACACCCTGACTATCTTCTAAAACAACTAGCCCCAGAGCACTCAAGCCACCATCGGTTCCATAGGTCATGGCACCATTAACACCGCTCGTTTGTTGGGCAGCAGCACGCATAGTCGCCGCCGTGTTACCTCCGGAGAGCACGAGTAATTGGTCATCGCTAAGCTCGAAACCGTAGGCATCCTGGAATGCAGGTAATGCCTGAGCAGACTCTACAAATTCTGCACTCGCCGCGAATTTAAATTCACCGCCTTTATTAACGTAGTTGGCAAGGTCATCAAGAGTCGTTAAGTCGTTAGCGTTAGCCACGTCTTCACGAACACTCATCGCCCACGTGTTATTAGCACTGGCAGGCTTTAGCCATACTAACCCTCGCTCTGCGTCACGCTCCCGCACAGTCTGATAAGCATCATCAGCGTTATTCCAAACTGGGCTATCGGTCATATCAAAAAAGAAAGCACCGTTACCAGTATACTCAGGATAAAGGTCAATCTCTCCAGCCTCAAGCGCACTTCGCACAACACTGGTGCCACCTAGCTGTAGGCGGTCTTCCGTATCCACGCCACCTCGTTCCAGCGTTTGAATAATCAGCTCACCCAGCACGGCACCTTCAGTGTCGATTTTAGAAGACACGACAACAGGGTCTCTTGCATAAGCGGTTGAGACAGCAAAGGCGAATAAGCAAGTGACAATGGTCGGTTTTAAAATAAAGCGCATAGTGGTCATCCTATTATTTAGCGTCTTGAAAGTATCATCTTAGTATAAGAGCCAATAACGCTGACGTCAGACGCCCTATTAACGGCGCCTAACGTCTACGGTGCTTTATTTGATGATACTCGTCTTGAATAACACGCTTAACATTGATAACGCTTAAGGCGCTTCAATTACCCACGTTGTTCCCTCACGGGAATCTTTCAAAATAATGCCCATGCCCGCTAACTCGTCACGAATAGCATCTGCTTGAGCAAAGTCTTTGCTTACTTTCGCTTCCTTGCGCTGCGCTATCTTAGCTTCAATGTCAGCGTCGCTCAGCGCCACCTGCTGCTGCGCTCCCTTTAAAAAGGTTTGCGGAACCTGCTGCAAAAGCCCCAATACACTTGCCAAGCGCTTTAACTCAACCGCTAAACCCTGTGCTTTCTCGGGCGATTCACTCTTGGCACGATTAAGCTCCCGAGCCAAGTCGAATAATACCGCTAACGCCTCAGGCGTATTGAAGTCATCGTCCATTGCCGTTGCGAAACGTTCGGCATATCCACCACTGTCGCTGCTTAGCCCATTAAACGCCTCGACACCTTCAAGAGCGGTATAAAAACGTGTCAGTGATTTACGAGCCTCATGGAGAGAATCGACTGAATAGTTAATGGGGCTGCGGTAGTGGCTAGCGACCAGCAAGTAGCGCACCACTTCCGGATCATGCTCAGCAAGTACATCACGGATGGTAAAAAAGTTACCCAGCGACTTTGACATTTTTTCCTGGTTAACCCGCACAGCCCCAGCATGCATCCAGGTGTTAACGTAGGTTTTACCAGTCGCGGCCTCTGATTGGGCAATTTCGTTTTCGTGATGTGGAAATGTAAGGTCAGGCCCACCTCCATGAATATCGAAAGTATCGCCTAAGCAGCACGTCGACATAGCCGAGCACTCAATGTGCCACCCTGGTCGGCCATCGCCCCAGGGGGAGTGCCAGTGAGCTTCGCCCGGTTTTGCGGCTTTCCAAAGCACAAAATCGAGCGGGTCTTCTTTATGAACATCAACCTCAACCCGGGCACCCGAGCGCATATCATCCAGTTGGCGATTATTCAATTTGCCGTAATCAGCGAACTTGCGAACGCGGTAATACACATCACCATTACTCGCGGCATAGGCAAAGCCTTTTTCAATCAGCGTCTCAATCATGGCAATGATATCGTCGATATGCCCCGTCGCCCTTGGCTCATGGCTTGGCGGCAATACATTAAGACGTGCTTCGTCTTCATGCATCGCCTGGATCATACGCTCGGTAAGCTCACTAATGGATTCGCCATTTTCCTCGGCCCGCTTGAGGATTTTATCGTCGATATCAGTGATGTTACGCACATAAGTAACATCATAGCCACGATGACGCAGGTAGCGAGTTATCACATCAAAAGCCACCATCACCCGCGCGTGGCCAAGGTGACAGTAGTCATACACCGTCATGCCGCAGACATACATGCTGACTTTACCCGCCACTAGCGGAGTAAACGGTTCTTTGCGACGTGTCAGCGTATTATAAATGTGCATATGACGATTCCTTAGCCCTTCTGTTTGATTTTCGCCCAGCTATCTTTCAACCCAACGGTACGATTAAACACTAGTTGCCCTGGCTTAGACGCATGACGGTCAGCACAGAAATAGCCCACCCGCTCAAACTGAAAACGGTCTTCTGGAGCAGCATTCGCTAAGCTTGGCTCACCAATAGCGTGGCACACCGTCAAAGAGTCTGGATTTAAGTGTTCAAGGAAGTCGACATCTTTATCACGGTCCGGCTGTTCAACCGTGAATAAATTGTCATACAGGCGCACTTCCATCGGTACACCATGGGCTGCACTCACCCAGTGAATCACGCCTTTCACTTTACGGCCTTCCGGATTTTTGCCCAGAGTATCGAAATCAACTGAACAGTGCAGCTCTGTTACATCTCCGGCTTCGTTCTTAACAACGTCATCACAGCGAATCACATAGCTGTTACGCAGGCGAACTTCTTTGCCGGGCGCTAAACGAAAGAACTTTTTGGGTGCGTCTTCCATAAAGTCGTCTTGGTCAATGTACAGCTCGCGACTAAATGGCACTTTACGCACAGCCATATCTTCACGTGCGGGGTGACCAGGCACGTCATATACTTCTTCATGATCTTCAGGGACGTTAGTCAGAACCACCTTAAGGGGGTTCAATACGCACATTGCCCGCGGCGCATTGTCCTCAAGATCTGAGCGAATCGCATGGGTTAGCATGGCAATATCCACCAAGCCACCATCGGCGCGAGTAACGCCAATCATCTCACAGAACTTGCGAATAGATGCTGGGGTATAACCGCGACGACGCATACCTGAAATGGTTGGCATACGCGGGTCGTCCCAGCCATCGACGATCTGTTCATCAACCAGCAGCTTTAACTTACGCTTCGACGTGAGGGTGTAATCCAAATTAAGTCGAGCAAACTCGATTTGGCGCGGCTTAGCGGGGACTGGCAAGTTATTCAAAAACCACTCGTAAAGCGGACGGTGGTCTTCAAACTCCAGCGTACAAATGGAGTGCGTTATGCCTTCAATGGCATCCGACTGGCCGTGGGTAAAATCATACGACGGGTATATTTTCCACTTATCGCCTGTTTGATGGTGGCTTGCGTGGCGAATACGATAAAGGATCGGGTCGCGAAGATTGATATTGGGCGACGCCATATCAATTTTAGCCCGAAGCACTTTTTCACCTTCACCAAACTCACCGTTACGCATGCGCTCAAGCAAGTCTAGATTTTCATCTACACTACGCTCGCGGTAGGGGCTTGGCTTACCTGGTGCCGTAAGCGTGCCGCGGTATTCACGAATTTCATCCGGTGAAAGATCATCAACATAGGCTTTATCTTCGCGGATCAGGTGCTGTGCCCAGGCATAAAGCTGGTCAAAGTAATCTGACGCAAAACGCACAGGTCCTGCCCATTGAAAGCCTAACCAGCTAACGTCTTCCTTAATCGCGTCGATATATGCCTGCTCTTCCTTCGCTGGGTTGGTATCATCGAAGCGTAGATGACAGTCACCCCCTAGCTGTTCCGCCAACCCGAAGTTCAAACAGATCGATTTTGCATGTCCAATATGCAAAAAACCGTTGGGTTCAGGGGGAAAGCGCGTCACAATTTTGGTGACCTGGCCGCCCTCTATCTCGTCGCGTACTTGGTTGCGAATGAAGTTCGGCGCTGGGGTGGTCTCGTTGGTCATGGTGGTGTTGATAACCTCATGGTGGATGGCGTACTAGGCAACCAATGCCTACGCTATTAGGGTTTGCGCTTCGCGGTGCCAAGCAAAACCGCTATTATAACGTGACGCCGATGCACAGCGCCAAGGCGAACGCCTTTATTGAACAGGAATTTATTTATGATCGTATTACAGACCAACCACGGTGACATCACTATTGCGCTTAATCACGAGAAAGCGCCGATAACTGCCGCTAACTTTGAGCAATATGTCCGTGATGGTTTTTATGATGGCACTCTGTTTCATCGTGTTATCGATGGTTTCATGGTGCAAGGCGGCGGTTTCGATCAAGAGTTCAACCAAAAGCCAACACGGGACCCAATCGAAAACGAAGCCGACAATGGATTACAAAACACCGTTGGCACACTTGCGATGGCGCGCACCCAAGATCCTCACTCTGCTACCGCGCAATTTTTTATCAATGTTGGCAACAATAGCTTCTTGAACCATAGCGGTAAAAGCCTTCAAGGTTGGGGCTACGCAGTGTTTGGAGAAGTTGTCGAGGGTATGGACGTCGTAGACGCCATTCGTGGTGTCAGCACTACCCGACGCGGCATGCACGCCGACGTACCTGCTGACGATGTCATCATTGAGCGCGCTTACGTAAAAGAAACCGACTAATTTTAGGAATCCTATGCGCACTCTGCTGATAGCTGACATGCATCTAAGCAGTGATACCCCTGAGATTAATCAGGGGTTTTATCGCTACTTAGAGCACACCGCTACAGGGTCTGATGCTCTGTATCTATTAGGCGACTTATTTGACGCCTGGATCGGAGATGATCTTCTTGATACACCACACCCTCTTGGCGACGTTGCCTGGGAAGTGGTCAAGCGGTTACGCAAATTGAGCAGTAACGGAACCGCCGTTTACTTCTTACACGGCAACCGAGACTTTCTGATTGGCGAGCGCTTCATCCATGAGTGCCAAGCCTCCCTGCTACCCGAAAGCCAAACGGTGGAACTCCAGGGCGTGCCAGCCGTTATTCTACACGGCGATAGCCTTTGCACTAGAGATGAAGCCTATATGGCATTCCGCCAACAATCGAGAGACCCTCAGTGGCAAGCGCAAATCTTATCGTTGCCTCTTGATCAGAGGTTAGAACTTGCTAAGAGTCTCCGTATGCAGTCAGGCGATGCTAACGCAAGCAAAGCAGAGGCGATCATGGATGTAACGCCTGAAGAAGTAGTGACACTGATGTCGCACGCCGGTGTCACCACTATGATTCATGGCCACACTCACCGGCCTAAGGTACATGATTTAACGGTCGAAGATGTGCCGGCAAAACGATTTGTACTTGGTGACTGGGATGATCAGCACGGCTGGGATATTGTAGTTGAGCGCACCGCAGACCATGACCCCATGCCTGTTTTACGCCAATTCACCTTAGATAACCCACCTTAATTGCTAACATTTGCAACATCATCAAAAAAGCCGACCAAAAAAAGATGGCCGGCTTTTTTATCGTGCTGATATAGCTTTAATTAACGTTCAATTTCCGCATCACTAAGCAGATCGTCAACCAAGCCCTGGATAACAGACTGGGCACGAAGCTGTTCAGCCATTTGCGCGACAAAAGAGGTAAGCTGCTCGTCAACGTCACCCACCGAGACGCTATCAAGCGCTATGATCGCGACACTTTCTGGCAGTGACACTGAGCGATAAACGCTACCACCCTCGGGGCGAGGCATTCGAAATACCTCCTGCACCAATGTTTGGGGAAGCACACTGTTAGATTGGCGTGAGATATTGTTAGCCTCAAGCCATTCAATGTTATTGGCTTCACCTGATGTTAATGCTGCAATCATACGAGCTGCTTCTTGCTCAAGCGCTTCTTGACGCTGTTGAGCAGCAACCGCGTTAGCGACTTCATCACGCACATCATCTAGTGCCAGCTGTGTTGTTTCACGATGCTCTGCAACACGCAGCACAAGACGACGATCATCATCAAGCTCGATTACTTCGCTGTTGTAGCCTTCCTCTAGCACGTCATCACTAAAGGCTTCATCAAGTACGCCCGGTTCAGAAAGTACCCCTTCGCCCTCGCCACGTGCCAACCAGTCGGTTTTGTTCAGCGTTAGACCAAGATCATCTGCCACACTCTGTAGGTCATCTGCGGCAAAACTCTCATCAATTAATCGCTGCACTTTTTGATTAAATTCATCACTGACATCACGCAGTGCAACATCTTGCTGAAGTGCTTCACGCTGCTCCTCAAAAGGTGGCGCTGAAAGCTCAGTTACCTGGAGAATATGAAATGCACCATCCATCTCTACCAGCTGAGATGTCTCTCCCTCATCAAGAGCAAAAGCAGCTTCATCAAAAGCATCGCCAAAGAAACCGCGGCTAATAACGCCTAAGTCACCCCCCTCTTCGGCACTTGCCGTATCATCTGAGTAACGCAATGCGGTATCGGCAAACGATTCACCGTTGTTCAACGCATTTAATGCTTCGTTAGCTTCTGCTTGCGCTTCTTCACGGCTACGCTCATCACCAAACGTCACCATGATATGAGAAACACGCCGATCAGCATTGCGATTCTGTTCACGCCACGCATCGCGCAACTTTTCCTCATCAATGTCAACGCCCTCCGCCATGGCTTGGCGGTCAACTAACACATACTCAACGCGCACCTGTTCAGGTCGTTCGAAACGTGCTTGATTGACATCGAAATATTCCTGCATTTGCGCATCAGTAACCTCTACGTCAACACTTACATCATCAGCATCTAATAAAACATACCGAAAGCTACGCTGCTGACGTTGTAACTCAGCTAAACGCTCCTGCTCGCTTTCCAGGCTGAAGTCGCTAAACGCAAGGCCTTGTTGTAAATGTTGGCGTTTGATGTCAGCACGCAGCTCTTCCCGAAACGCCACTGGGGTATACCCTGCGCCGGCGAGACGGTTGCGAAATATCTCAGATGAAAAACGACCATCTTGATCATGGAACTCTGGCAAACCAACAATCATTTGATCTAGTTGGGCATCGGAGACGAACACACCACCGTCTTCAGCATACTGCGTTAGCAGTTGCTGAGTTATCAACTGGTCAAGGACATCATTGCGAAGCGCCCGTTCTTGCTCTGGTGGTACCTGTCCAGAGCGAAGTGCACGTTGCACTTCAAGCTCAATTTGCTGGCGCATGATTGGCTCGCCATTAACGCTCGCCACTTGATTAGGATCGTCGCCAAAAACACTAAACAGCGACTCCACACCAAAAAGTGCCATGGCAGCAACCATAACACCAATAATTATTTTGGCACCCCAGCTTCTGGAGCCATCTCGAATACTTTGCAGCATGCTAGCCTCAGATCATCACAGCCATCTATCGCCCCAACTATCGGGCCAGAAAAAAACATGGGCGCATCGCGGATGCGATGCGCCCATTAGCTTACAGCAAACGCGAGCCAATTAGTTGACGGCGTCTTTCAGCGCTTTACCGGCTTTAAAGCTAGGTACTTTCGCAGCGCTAATTTCAATCGGCTGACCAGTCTGCGGGTTACGACCAGTACGTGCAGCACGCTCTTTAATAGCGAAAGTGCCAAAGCCTACCAGTGAAACACTTTCGCCCTTTTTGAGGCTATCGGTGACAGACTCCACCATGGCATCCAATGCGCGGGTTGCCACTGCTTTGGGAATATCAGCAGACGCGGCAATAGCTTCAATCAGCTCAGACTTATTCACACTTCACCCCTTGACTATTTCAAAAAAATGGCTCTGAACGGCACTGCCACCGTAAGATATAACTTCAAAGCATGGCTGCGATTTATAGCAATGCATTGAAACACCTGTCAAGCGACAGAGCCGTGAAATGCCCAAAACTCAATGTCTTGGACAAACTTATTAATTAATGTCAAAAACTCAACGGAGCATTAACGCTTAATGGGTACTTGCTACAGTGGTTGAACCAAAAGCTGCGTCAGAACTTTTTAACGCAGAACTCTCATCAACCGGATCATTATGCAAGGCTACCGCTAGTACCTCATCTATCCACTGCACTGGGCGAATATCAAGGGCCCCTTTGATATTTTCTGGCACTTCCTTAAGATCTCGACGATTTTCCTCGGGGATCAAGACTATCTTTATACCACCGCGACGAGCTGCCAGCAATTTCTCCTTCAGCCCCCCAATAGGCATCACTTCACCACGCAGGTTAACTTCTCCAGTCATCGCCACATCACAGCGTACAGGGCGTTGAGTGTAGGCAGAAACAATAGCGGTTACCATGGCAACGCCTGCACTAGGGCCATCTTTTGGCGTGGCTCCTTCTGGCACATGAATATGCAAGTCTTCGTTCTCAAATCTCTGAGGGTCAATCCCATACTCTTTCGCACGGGCCTTAACGACCGTTTGCGCCGCACTCACTGACTCTTTCATAACATCGCCCAGCGAGCCGGTTTTGTTAATACGCCCCTTACCAGGTGTCACAACAGATTCGATATTCAGTAATTCGCCGCCAACTGATGTCCATGCTAGCCCCGTCACGCGACCAACTTGATCTTCCTGTTCAGCCAACCCGTAGCTATAACGACGTACGCCCGCATAGGCTTCAATATCTTCAGCTGCTAGTACCTGCTGTGCCTGTAGTTGGCTACCCTGCTTACCACCAGTTGTCTGCTCGGCTTCTAGACGTTCACGCAGCACTTTACGGCATACTTTAGCGATCTGACGCTCTAGCTCTCGCACCCCAGCTTCACGGGTGTAATAACGCACTAGTTCTAACAATGCGTCGTCGTTAAGTGCCAGCTCTTCCGTCTTTAGGCCATTCGCTTCCTGCTGCTTCGGCAACAAATATCGTCTCGCGATTGCTAGCTTTTCATCTTCTGTGTAACCCGGCAAACGAATTATTTCCATGCGATCCAAAAGCGGGCCTGGAATATTCATCGAGTTAGCAGTACAGATGAATAGGGTTTCAGACAAGTCGTAGTCCAATTCCAGATAGTGATCACTGAAGCTATTATTTTGCTCTGGATCAAGCACTTCTAGCAGCGCTGAGGCAGGATCACCACGATGATCCATCCCTAGCTTATCGACTTCATCCAGTAAGAAAAGCGGGTTTTTAACACCAGCACGGCTCATCCGCTGCATTAACTTACCCGGCAATGAGCCAATGTAGGTGCGGCGGTGACCACGAATCTCAGACTCGTCACGAACACCGCCTAACGCCAAACGAACATACTTACGATTTGTTGCCCGAGCGATAGATTGTCCAAGAGAGGTTTTCCCCACCCCTGGCGGCCCTACCAAACATAATACAGGCCCTTTCATCTTACGAACACGCTTCTGTACAGCAAGATATTCAAGAATACGTGCTTTTACTTCTTCTAAACCGTAGTGATCCTGATCGAGCACTTCCTGTGCTTTCACTAGGTCGTGCTTTACACGTGTGCGCTTCTTCCACGGGACCGCAATTAGCCAGTCAAGATAGGAGCGAACAACCGTTGCTTCGGCAGAATTAGCAGCCATCATCTTGAGCTTATTAAGCTCCTGGGTCGCTTTATCAGCTGCCTCTTTAGGCATTCCAGAAGCGGCAATGGCCTGCTCGTATTTTTCAGCTTCATTTGGCACATTTTCCAGCTCACCCATTTCTTTCTGGATGGCCTTCATCTGCTCATTGAGATAATACTCGCGCTGGGTCTTTTCCATCTGCTCTTTTACGCGTGAGCGGATGCGCTTTTCAACCTGCAACAAATCAATTTCTGATTCAATAAGTGCCATTAAGTGCTCGATACGGTCGCGGACACGATCCATTTCAAGCAGCTCTTGCTTATCACCTATCTTTAACGACAGGTGTGCGCAAATGGTGTCCACCAAGCGGCTTGGATCTTCAATTCCAGAAAGCGAATTGAGAACCTCGTTAGGCACTTTTTTGGACAGTTTGACGTATTGCTCAAATTGATTGAGCAATACGCGTACTAACGCTTCTTGCTCACGACTAGTCAATGGCTGACTCTCACGCGGCACTAGATGTGCCTGGGTGTAACCAGCTTCGTTTTCTTCAATCTTCATGACATCGGCGCGAAAATTACCTTCTATCAGCACTTTCACCGTGCCATCGGGTAATTTTAGCAACTGCATGATATCAGCCACGGTGCCCATGGCATAAAGATCAGCATTGTCAGGCTCGTCCTGTGAGGCCTCGCGCTGAGCTACCAGCAGCACACGTTTGTCGGCATCCATCGCTGCTTCCAATGCTTGGATGGATTTCTCGCGACCAACAAAAAGTGGAATAACCATTTGCGGATACACAACGACATCCCGCAAAGGCAACAGGGGTAGACATTGTGTCTGATCGGCGTTCTGCTGCATCGCAGACGTTCCTCAAAATCGGATGAGTACTTGAAAGGGTACTTAATCAAGTACCTCACAGTATGAAAAGCATGGCGCTGGGCAACTAGGCAGAAACTTTACGAGTAACAGATGAATAACGAGGGGCCGCCTAGGCGACCCCTTTGTTTGGCGCAAGCGAGCAAGACTAGGCCATCGTAAATGCTTAACCACTAGCCATCGGTGCCATCAACACGTGTTTCTTCCTGCTTTGAATAAATCAGCAACGGTTCGCTTTCACCAGCAATCACTGAACTATCAATTACCACTTTGCTAACACCTTCAAGCGAAGGAATTTCATACATGGTATCTAGCAGAACGGACTCAAGGATAGAACGCAGCCCTCGCGCACCGGTCTTACGCTCCATCGCTTTGATAGCCACTGCACGCAGCGCATCATCTCTAAACTCCAGCGTCACATCTTCCATTTCGAAGAGCTTAGCGTATTGCTTAACCAGTGAGTTCTTTGGCTCAGTTAAGATTTGTACCAGTGCATCTTCTGTTAGCTCGGTGAGTGTTGCAATCACTGGCAAACGGCCAACAAATTCAGGTATTAACCCAAACTTCACCAAGTCGTCTGGTTCTACATCAGCCAGCAGCTCACCAACGCCACGCGAGGACTCTTTGCTCTTCACGCTGGCATTAAAGCCAATGCCACCTTTCTCAGCCCGATCACGGATAACTTTATCAAGTCCCGCGAAAGCCCCCCCCACAATAAACAGAATGTTGGCCGTATTGACCTGAACAAACTCTTGCTGGGGATGTTTACGACCACCTTGGGGCGGCACAGAGGCGGTTGTCCCTTCAATCAACTTGAGCAGCGCCTGTTGAACGCCCTCACCCGACACATCACGCGTGATGGAAGGGTTATCGGATTTGCGTGAAATCTTATCAATTTCATCGATATAGACAATGCCACGCTCAGCCTTCTCAACGTCGTAATCACACTTTTGCAGAAGCTTTTGGATGATATTTTCAACATCTTCACCCACGTAACCCGCTTCTGTCAGCGTGGTGGCATCGGCAATGGTAAAAGGTACATTAAGTAGCCGTGCCATGGTTTCCGCTAGCAGCGTTTTACCACTACCTGTAGGACCAATAAGCAGAATATTTGATTTACCTAACTCTACATCGCCTTCGCGCACTTCTGACTTGAGACGTTTGTAGTGGTTATAAACCGCCACAGAAAGCACCATTTTGGCGCGATCCTGTCCGATGACGTAGTCGTCTAACGTATGACGTATTTCGCGCGGCGTAGGTAAACGCTCTTCATCGCTCTCGGCATCGGCTTCGAGAACTTCTTCGCGAATGATGTCATTACATAAGTCGACACACTCATCGCAGATATACACGGACGGGCCTGCAATTAGCTTGCGCACTTCGTTTTGGTTTTTACCACAAAACGAGCAGTATAAAAGCTTGCCACCTTCGTCCTTGCCTTTGCCGTCGGCCATTCGCGTACCTCTATCACTGCGGCGGCTTACGCCGCCGGAAAAGCTCGTTAGAAAAGCAGAATCCTATCACGCTATCAGGATGTAGGCCGCTTATCCAGCACTGCGTCAATCAAGCCATATTCTTGGGCTTTCGTGGCGCTCATAAAGTTGTCACGGTCAGTATCCCGAGCAACGGTATCAAGATCTTGGCCAGTGTGGTGCGCTAAAATTTGATTCAACTTTTCACGAATACCTAGAATTTCACGGGTGTGAATTTCAATATCAGACGCTTGACCTTGATAGCCACCCAACGGCTGATGAATCATTACACGGGAATTAGGTAAGCAGTAACGTTTACCCGCAGCACCCGCTGTTAACAACAACGCACCCATGCTAGCCGCTTGGCCAATACATACCGTTGATACATCCGGCTTAATAAACTGCATGGTGTCATAAATAGACATACCAGCCGTAACCGATCCACCAGGCGAATTGATGTAAAGATGGATATCTTTATCAGGATTTTCTGACTCAAGAAATAGCAGCTGCGCCACCACTAAATTTGCCATGTAATCTTCAACTGGTCCTACCAGGAAAATAACACGCTCTTTTAGAAGCCGTGAGTAGATGTCGTAGGCTCTTTCCCCTTTGGCGCTCTGCTCAACCACCATGGGCACTAAACCGCCGGCGTTTTGAATATCAAACTCACTCATTCGTGATTCCTTGCGTCCGGTAAGGGAAAGCGCACCCGATGAAAGGGTGCGCCACTCGATGAAGTTAGGCGCTAGCTTGCTCGCTTTCTTCAACATCTTCATCTTGCTCGGCTTGTTGCTGAGCTGCTGCCAATGCCTGTTGATAGGACATTTCAACGTCTTTAACGTTCGTCTGCTCTAATAGCTTATCAACTGCTTTCTCTTCCAGAATGGCAGACTTCACTTGAGTTTTGAGTTGCTCATTACTCATGTAGTACTCAACCACCTCGGAAGGATCCTGGTACTGCTCTGCCAGCTCTTCAACTTTAGCTTTAATCGCGTCATCGTCAGCGTCCAACTCATTCGCTTTGATAACCTCAGCCAACAACAAGCCTACCTGAACACGGCCTTTCGCTTGCGCTTCGAACAATTCATTTGGCAGTTGACTAACGTCAAAGTCTTCACCCAAACCAAACTGCTGCGCTGCTTGGCGTTTCATGCCATCAGTTTCCTGCTGAACAAGCGCACTAGGCACAGGGATATCATTCGCTTTTTTCAGTGCATCTAGCACTTGCTGCTTAACACGGTTATCAACCGCTTGAGCAGCTTCGCGCGTCATGTTCTTTTTGATTTCAGCACGGAACTTGTCTTCATCACCATCTTCAACGCCAAAGCGAGCAATAAACTCAGCGTCTACGGCCGGCAGCGTTTGGCTGCTGACTTTATGAACAGTAACTTTAAAAGTCGCCTCTTGGCCTGCAAGATGCTCCGCCTGATAATCGTCAGGGAACGTAACAGTTATCGTTTTCTCATCACCTGCTTTCGCACCGATTAACTGCTCTTCAAAGCCTGGAATGAAGCTGTTAGAGCCAATCACCAGAGCATGGCCTTCTGCACTTCCACCTTCGAACGGCTCATCGCCCAGGAAGCCCTGGAAATCGATAGTGACCTGATCGCCATCAGCGGCAGCAGCGTCTACTTCTTCCCAGGCAGCGTTTTGCTTACGCAGTGTGTCGATCATTTCATCAACATCACTATCGCTGACAGTTACTACTGGGCGCTCAACCTCAGTCCCTTCGATAGAAGCAAGCTCGACCTGCGGATAAATTTCCATTACCGCTACAAACTCTAAATCTTTACCAGTTTGATTTACTTTTGGCTCAATCTGGGGGAAACCGGCAGGATTAAGGCCTTCCTCTGTGATGGCGCGCACATAGCGCTCACGCATCACTTCACCTACCACTTCGTTGCGCACGCTGTCGCCATAGCGCTGACGAACTACAGCCATCGGCACTCGGCCCTGGCGAAAACCATTCAAGCGAACGTTTTTCGCGGTGTCTTTCAAGCGAGCGCTGACGGCCTCGTCGATTTCGGCGGCCGGCACCTGAATAGTGATACGGCGTTCGATCTGGGAGGTCGTCTCGACGGAAACTTGCATGAATTGTCCTCTAGCGGCTGGGCGTTATGTTGATTGCGTAAAATAAGTTCAAGGGGGCAATTTTAAGAACCCTAGCGCATCGTGGCAAGCGCCATACTCGCAAGATGGGGGCACAACCCACAAATACAAGAGTAATTACTAGCAAAACGGCCGTTTTAGGCCGTTTTTTTGGTTGCAAGGCAACCAAAACCCTTTCGAAACGTTAAAGATAGCGTTGTAGCCTAATTAGCTAACCCAACGCAATGGTCTTTACTCGTGTTTTCCCCACCATAGGGAAATGGCATGAAATAGTAGCCCGCACGTCGCTGCGTGCGAAATAAATACTTGCCAACTAATCCAATCAGTGAACAAAGCATGCCATGCCCCCATCACGAGGGCACCCATTAGCAACATCAACGCTAAACGCTGACATAACTTAGGTAACTCTTTTCGTGCACTAACAGAGAGCATTTTCCACTGAACAGCAGCGGCCCCTAGTACAATAGCGAGTGCGATAAGCAGCAGTGTTTGGCGTGTTTCATGCCCTTCTACCATGTAGCGTGGTATAGCTGCCAACATTACGATGCAAAGTCCGATGGCAACACTTATACGTTCCGGAGAATAAGGGACCCGCTGCATTATTAGGCAACCTTTAGCTGCTGAGCCACTATCCACTCTTCCACCCATGGAACAGCGGCGTCATCTGCCATGAAGGTTTCCATTGCATCGACTTCAAGACGATCTCCTAGACGCGTGGCACCGTGCTCTTCTAATAGAGCATCTAGTGCCCTTCCCGCTCCACAGAAAGTTTCTCCATACGAGCTATCGCCCAACGCAATCAAGCCGTAGCGTAACGATGCGAGTGAAGGACTTTTTTCCTGCAAACCACGCACAAAGGAAACAAAATTACCTGGAAAATCGCCACTCCCCGTTGTCGATACGCAAAAAAGCGTGAGATCTGCAGAATGAGTCAAGTCATTGATGGTTGGCTGTTCTGAAATATCAACTTTGTAGCCCGCTTGTTCAAACAACGGTTTTACTTGCTCTGCGACATCTAACGCACCACCGTACATAGTACCGACTAAGATTGTTAGCGTTGGCATGCTCGTACTCCTCTGTAAAAGTGTCGCACTACACGTCGTTCAGTCGACAAATACCCGATTAATTTGGTCAAATATTAACACGACTTGTAAAGACGGCACACGCCTCCCCAGGTGGGATCATTAATTTTGCACAGGAAATGTTATGCAACAACTTTTTGAGGCATGGATCACACCCATTATGGTTGGTGGTCTAATCGTATTTATGTGTTTTATTATTTGGGATTTAGCGAAAAAATCGAACGCTGGAAAATTCGGCACCATCATGCTTTTTGTTGTTTTGGGAGCTGGCATGCTGGGCTACGTTATTAAGGTGGTGATTACCTGGCTGATCGAAGGGCGTGGCGTTTAGCCAACAGATGAAAAAGGAGTGCCGTTCGGCACTCCTTTTTACTTACTTAACCAATCAATAGCTACTTGTAGCGTTCTACCTGTTGCTTCAGTTTTTGGCCGGGACGGAAAGTAACGACGCGGCGGGCAGAAATTGGAATTTCCTCACCTGTCTTGGGGTTACGCCCTGGTCTTTCGCGCTTATCACGCAAGTCGAAGTTTCCGAAACCCGACAGCTTAACTTGCTCATTTTCGCGTAAGCAGGCACGAATCTCTTCAAAAAAAGCCTCAACCATGGCTTTTGCTTTTCGCTTCGACAGCGCAAGCTCAGTGTGTAAATGTTCTGCTAGCTCTGCTTTGGTCAACGCACCCATAAGGCCCCCTCCATGTAGCAAACGCATTGCCAAGAACGTGATAAGCGTCGCGTTATGGCGCTATTTAGTTATTCGCAAGAACTGATCCCAAACATCACCTACCGTCCTGGCTACAACGGCTATGCTCGTAGCTCGGCGCCTAGTTCAGATCGTACTTGCGCTATGATGGAATCTACCAACAGGTTGATTTCATCATCATTTAGCGTGCGCGATGCATGCTGCCACGTCAAGCCCAACGCAATACTCTTGTCACCATCGGCCACGCCCTTACCAGCATAGACATCAAACAGTCTAATGTCTTTTAAGTAATCGCCCGCTTGTGCTTTTGCACAATCAAGCAGTGCCTGAACTGGTGTTTCTGCCTTGACGGTGAAAGCCAAGTCGCGACGAACCTCTGGATAGCGAGACAGTGGCTCAAACGCTGGAATGGCGCCCTCACTGAGTGCATCTAGGCGAACTTCGAACATAACAGCATCAACCTTCAGTCCCAACTTAGCTCGCACCTGAGGATGTAACGCACCAATCCAACCAGCAGGCTTACCATTGTGCAACAGCTTAGCCGTTTGCCCAGGATGTAGCGAAGGGTGCTCATCTGGCTCAAAGCGCCAAGCATCAAACGCGCCACCAAGCGCTAATAGACTTTCTAAATCCCCTTTTAGGTCATAAAAGTCGACCTGAGCCTTAGCCCCGCTCCAGCCTTCTGGCTCACGACTCCCACACACCAGGGCTCCCATCATGGGCACCTGCGTCAGGTTGTCTAAATGACCATTAAATACTAAACCGGTTTCAAACAATCTGACACGGGTCTGCTGGCGGTTAAGATTATGTTCAAGCGCACGCACCAAGCCCGGGAACAGGCTAGCGCGCATCACTGACAAATCTGACGAAATCGGGTTTGCCAACACTGGCGATACCGCGTCTGGCAGCAGCGCCGTCTGTAGGTCAGGCGCAACGAAACTATAGGTTATCGCCTCCTGAAAACCACGCGCCACCATCTGATTACGCAATTGAGCCTGTGTCAGCATTGCTTCGTTAGCGGGACGTAGCGCTAAACGCGCTGCGGGGCGCCGGACAGGCAGATTATTATAGCCATGAATCCGGGCAATCTCTTCAATGAGATCTTCTTCAATTGCCAAATCAAAGCGCCAACTTGGTGCTGTAACGGACCAGCCATCTCCCTGTTTATCAACCGCTAGCCCTAAACGCTGAAGAATGTCAGTTACATCTTCAGCTGGCAGCCGCTTTGAAAGCGCACTTTCTAGACGTGCTTCGCGCAGTACGATGTTGCGTGGCGCTGGCAAGTATTCACTACTAGATGACTCAACAACGGGCCCTGCCTGGCCGCCACATATCTCCATCAAAAGCTTGGTGGCTCGCTCAATTGCCACTCTGGCAAGTGCCGGGTCAACGCCACGCTCAAACCGGTGAGATGCATCCGTATGAAGACCATATGAACGCGCTTGCCCTGCGATAGCCAACGGCGTGAAATAGGCAGACTCCAAGAAAATCGTGTCTGTTTTCTCGTTTACACCTGAGTTCTCACCCCCCATGACACCAGCCATTGCTAGCGGGCCATTATCGTCTGCAATAACCAGCGTCTCCGACCTCAGCGCTACTTCTTGCCCATCCAGCAAAGTCAAACGCTCATCCTTGCCCGCCAACCGAACGGTGATACCGCCATGAAGGTTATCGCGGTCGAATGCATGCAGCGGCTGACCAAGCTCCAGCATCACATAGTTAGTGACATCAACCACAGGATCAATAGATCGAACACCACTGCGACGTAAACGTTCTACCATCCACAACGGGGTTTCGGCACTAACATCAACGTCTTTAATAATACGCCCCAAGTAGCGCGGGCACTGTTCTGGCGCCTCAATACGCACTGAAAAAGTATCACTGATACTAGCATCAACAGTGGCCATTTCAGGCCCACTTACCGGAAGACGATTGAGCACACCCACTTCTCGGGCTAGCCCCTTAATACTGAGGCAATCACCACGGTTCGGCGTGAGATCAACTTCAATAGTCATATCATCGAGTTGCATGTACTCACGAAAATTTACGCCTACCGGCGCGGAGGCAGGTAGCACAAAAATACCTGGTGACACCTCCTCCGCCAAACCTAACTCAGAGGCGGAGCAAATCATTCCGCGAGACTCTACGCCACGCAATTTGGCTTTCTTGATCTTGAAGTCGCCAGGTAACACACCACCCACTTGAGCAAATGGAATTTTTTGGCCCACATCAACGTTGGGAGCGCCGCACACCACCTGCACAGGTTCACCCGTACCATCATTAACGGTACAGACGTTGAGTTTATCCGCGTCTGGATGCTTCGCCTTGGTCAATACCTCTGCGACCACTACCCCGCTAAATGGGGATGCAACGGCCTCAATGCCATCAACCTCAAGGCCTGCCATGGTGATCTGATCGGCGATTGCCTGTGTATCAAGCTGCGGTGCCACCCAATCACGCAGCCACTGTTCTGAAAATTTCATAAGGGTTCCCGTCGTTGGCAGCGGTCTTAGGTAAATTGGCGAAGAAAACGCAGATCGTTCTCAAAGAACAAACGCAGGTCGTTAACACCGTAGCGCAACATTGCAAGCCGCTCGGCACCCATTCCAAATGCAAACCCTGTGTAGCGCTCAGCATCAATACCTGAGTGCCGAAATACCTCGGGATGCACCATGCCACAGCCCATCACTTCCAACCAGCCGCTATGCGAGCAAACACGACAGCCATCACCGCTACACATCACGCACTGAATATCGACCTCTGCAGAAGGTTCAGTGAATGGAAAGTAAGAGGGACGGAAGCGCACTGAAAGATCATTGCGTTCAAAAAAAGCTTGGAGGAAATCTTCAATCGTGCCTTTAAGATCTGCAAAACTCACACCTTCATCAACCAACAGACCCTCCACTTGATGGAACATTGGCGTATGGGTGAGATCTGAATCGCTGCGGTAGACGCGACCGGGGCAGACAATGCGAATTGGCGGCTCGCTACTCTTCATCGTACGCACTTGAACTGGCGACGTATGGGTACGCAACAGGCGGGTAGCATCGAAATAGAAGGTATCGGCCATACCGCGCGCCGGGTGATGGGCAGGTATATTTAGCGCCTCAAAATTGTGATAATCATCTTCAATTTCTGGCCCTACCGCCACATCGTAGCCAATCCTGGTAAATAAGCCCTCAATGCGCTCAAGCGTGCGGGTAACAGGGTGCAGACCACCACTCTCTTGACCACGACCGGGTAGCGTTACATCAATTCTCTCTGCCGCCAAGCGAGCGTTGAGTGCTTGGCTTTCAAGCTGTTGACGCTTTGTATCAATTTCAGTAGCCAGGGTCTGTTTTGCCTGATTAATTTGCTCACCGGCGGCAGGACGCTCTTCTGCTGATAGCTTTCCTAAGCCTTTCAACAAGGCCGTCACTTCGCCTTTTTTACCTAAGTAACGTACGCGCAACTCATCTAGGGCAGAGACACTTTGCGCTGCCTGAATCGCATCGCGGGCCTCTGTGACCAGAGTAGGAAGATGGTCCATCCGATTCACTCCGAATTAAGCGGTTTCCATCTCTAAAGATGGCTGGCATGTTGAAGGTGACAAAAAAACAGGGGAAGAGCGGCTGCTCTTCCCCTGCATGGGTCACACTAAAATGACCTCAGACACATCACACTGATTTAGCTCAGCGTTATATGCTTTATTGGGCAGCCTTGGCTTTTTCCACGATAGCTGCAAACGCAGCTTTTTCGTGTACTGCCAGGTCGGCCAATACTTTACGGTCAATTTCAATACCGGCTTTCTTCAGACCGCCAACAAAGCGGCTGTAAGACATGCCATTGATACGCGCGCCAGCGTTAATACGCTGAATCCACAAAGCGCGGAATTGACGCTTGCGGTTGCGACGGTCACGGTAAGCATACTGACCGGCTTTGATAACAGCCTGTTTGGCTACGCGGAAAACACGCGAACGGGCACCGTAGTAACCTTTGGCCTGCTTCAATACTTTTTTATGGCGACGACGGGCAACTACGCCACGCTTAACACGGGTCATAACACACTCCTGACTTTATGACTGAGGCTAAATGCTCTCAGATAAGAAAATTCGACCTTACAGATTCGGCAGCATGCGCTGGATCAGCGCTTTATCAGAAGCATGAATCTGTTTCATGCCACGCAGCTGACGCTTACGCTTGGTCGACTTCTTGGTCAAGATGTGGCTACGGAAAGACTGCTTGTGCTTGAAGCCATTCGCGGTCTTTTTGAAGCGC
This sequence comes from Vreelandella neptunia, assembly GCF_000712975.1. Lineage (GTDB taxonomy): Bacteria > Pseudomonadota > Gammaproteobacteria > Pseudomonadales > Halomonadaceae > Vreelandella > Vreelandella qaidamensis. Next base: position 847,344 of record NZ_JHQL01000003.1, read on the forward strand.
TTGGCAGCGCCGCTGTTGCTTTTGATTTTCGGCATGAGAAAACTCCGCTCGATGTTTTTTAGAAAACCCAGGGCCGATCAGCGCTTTCGCGCTGATCCGTTAACTTCGCCGTTGGATCACTTCTTTTTCGGGGCAATAATCATGATCATCTGGCGGCCTTCCATTTTGGGGAAAGACTCAACCGCTCCGATCTCTTCCAGGTCTGCCGCGATCCTTTCCATTAGCTTACGGCCAATGTCTTGATGCGCCATTTCACGACCACGGAAGCGCAATGTGACTTTGCCCTTATCACCACCTTCTAGAAAGCGTGTCAGGTTTTTAAGCTTGACCTGATAATCGCCTTCATCGGTGCCAGGACGAAACTTAACTTCCTTAACCTGGATTTGCTTTTGCTTTTTCTTTTGAGCCGCTTTTTGTTTCTTCGTCTCAAAAACAAATTTGCCATAATCCATGATCTTACACACGATCGGATCGGCATTCGAAATTTGTACGAGGTCTAAACCGGCAGCTTCGGCACGCTCAAGTGCTTCGGTGGTGGGCACAACACCCAACTGCTCACCTTCAGCATCGATTAAACGTACTTCTTCTTCGATAATTCTCTCGTTCATTGGTGGGCGTTTGTCTTGTGGACGCCCGCGCTGATTGCTTCGCTTGATTGCTCCGTCTCCTTAGGCAATTGACGATGTCGCCAGGGCTGCTCGCTCGGCACTGCAACGGTCAATGAATTCATCGACTGTCATTGTGCCGAGGTTTTCGCCGCTGCGAGTTCGCACGGCCACTGAGTCAGCTTCGACTTCCTTATCTCCCACCACAAGGAGATAGGGAACTTTCTGTAATGTGTGTTCACGGATTTTAAAGCCGATCTTCTCGTTCCTCAAGTCCGCTTTGACACGTAAACCATTTTTTTGCAGCCGTTGCTCCAACTCAAGCGCATAATCACGCTGCGCATCAGTAATGGTCATCAAAACGACTTGCTGAGGCGCCAACCACAATGGCATAGCACCAGCATAGTGCTCAATTAGGATTCCCAAAAACCGCTCAAAGGACCCTAAGATAGCACGATGAAGCATAACAGGGGTCTTACGCGTCCCATCTTCATCTACATATTGCGCGCCTAACCGCCCTGGCAAATTAAAATCTAACTGTAGAGTACCACATTGCCAAACACGATTCAGGCAATCACGCAGGGCAAATTCAATTTTCGGCCCATAAAAAGCCCCTTCTCCTGGCTGAAGCTCCCAATCAAGCCCCGTTGCATTAAGTGCAGCCTCAAGCCCATGCTCTGCTCGATCCCACATCTCTGCTTCGCCAAGAAAATCTTCAGGCCGTGTTGAGAGTTTAAGCTCAACGTCTTCAAAGCCGAGCGTTTTATAAACCTGCAAGGTAAGCACAATAAATGCTTCTGCTTCTGCCTGAATTTGGCTTTCAGTACAAAAGATATGCGCATCATCTTGAGTAAAACCACGAACACGCATCAGACCATGTAAGGAACCCGATGGTTCATTTCGGTGGCAGCTACCAAACTCTGCTAGGCGCAACGGCAAATCGCGGTAGCTTTTCAACCCCTGATTAAATACCTGCACATGACAGGGGCAATTCATCGGTTTAACGGCATATTCACGCTTTTCCGACTCAGTGGTAAACATGAGTTCACTATAATGCCCCCAATGACCAGATTTCTTCCACAATGAAAGATCTACCACCTGCGGCGTTTTAATCTCTTGATAGCCATGCGCACGCTGAATTTTACGCATGTAATCTTCCAAGGCCTGGTACATCGTCCAGCCATTGGGGTGCCAAAACACCATTCCAGGCGCTTCTTCTTGTAAATGGAAAAGATCCATTTTTCGCGCCAGTTTACGGTGATCTCGTTTTTCAGCTTCTTCTAGGCGTTTTAAATAAGCCTTGAGCTGCTTCTTATCGCCCCATGCGGTGCCATAAATACGTGTCAGCATTGGGTTAGAAGCATCACCACGCCAATAGGCACCCGCCAACTTTGTCAGCTTAAAAGCTTTAAGGTGTCGCGTATTTGGCACGTGCGGCCCACGACACATATCCGTATATTCTTCATGGTGATACAAACGAATTGTTGCATCTTTGGGTATATCGCGAACAATTTCTTGCTTGAATGTCTCGCCACGCTCAACAAATGTACTCATCGCTTTGTCGCGATCAACGTACTCGCGTATCACATCGTAGTCACGCTCAATGAGCGATTGCATACGTTTTTCAATGGCATCTAAGTCTTCAGGCGTTACAGACTTACCAAAGTCAATATCGTAATAAAAACCATCATCAATCACCGGCCCAATGGCCATTTTAGCATCAGGATATAGCTGTTTAACCGCATGCCCAATCAGGTGAGCGCAAGAGTGACGAATAATCTCCAGGCCCTCTGGATCACGGGCGGTAATTATCGCTATTTCAGCATCATGCTCGATTAAATCAGCAGCATCGACCAACACACCATCAATCTTGCCAGCCACACAGGCCTTGGCCAAACCAGGGCCAATCGATTCTGCGAGCTGCATGATAGAAAGTGGTGTTTCGAACGTTCTTTGGCTGCCATCAGGCAATGTTACTATGGGCATTAAGGTATTCCTTGAGCGCAGTGGTGATCCATACCAAGGATCACATTTCGCTATCAATGGTGGAAAGTGTTGAGTTTTTTAAAGTCGTTCAGCCTACCAGAATTTAGCAAGCCGTAAAATAAAACGGGAGGCAAAAAGCCTCCCGTTTCGTACTTAAAGGGCAAGTATCAACAGCCGTATTTAGCCCCTTAATAAAGATGAATCAATGAGTAGCTTAGTTCCACTCATCCAATTCAACACGGCGGTTCTGGAAGCGACCTTCTTCTGTGTCATTAGAAGCAACCGGACGCTCTTCGCCATAACCAATGGCGCGCATACGGTTTGCACTTACGCCACGCTGAGCCAGGTAAGCAGCAACCGACTCTGCACGACGCTGTGAAAGGTTCTTGTTGTACTGATCAGAACCACGCGAATCAGTGTGGCCTTCGATGCTTACGCGTACGTTCGGGTTGTTAACCAAACGCTCGGCAACACCGTTGAGCACGTTCTGCGCGTTCGGCGTTAGCTGAGCAGAGTCAAATTCAAAATTAACATCACGAAGCACTAGACTCTCTGGGCAGCCAAGTGAGTTAACTTCAACACCTGCAGGGGTGTTAGGGCACTGATCACGATAATCCGGCACGCCATCATTATCAGAGTCCAGCGGGCAACCATTGGCATCAACAGATACGCCAGCAGGCGTTCCTGGGCACTGGTCACGGTAATCAGGAACACCATCACCATCGGAGTCCAGCGGGCAGCCTTCAGCATCAACTGCAACGCCTGCAGGCACTTCACCATAGCTCGGACACTGCGGAGCCACTGGCTCAGGCGTGCGGTCTGCACATAGCAAGCCCCCAATTGCTGCACCAGCTGTTGCACCAATAGCGGTATTTTCATCTTCATCAGAGTTGCCACTAGTAGCGTAGGCAATACTGCCGCCGATGACACTGCCAGCTAAGCCACAAACGAAAGGATGTTGATACCAATCGCGGTCACTATTTGCGCTGGTTTGGCCAGATGATTGTGATGCTGAGCTGGCGCAGCCTGATAAGCCTACTACCAGTGCGGAACCGATTAGCAAGCCAGTCGTTGATTTTTTCATGCAAGACTCCTTCTTGATCCAATGCTGACATGGTCATGAGACCAAATCTATCCAATGCTTCTTATTGCGAGAGCATCCATTTTTCGCTGCCCAGCGCTATGGCGATATTCTACGGTCACCGTAAGGCTGGGCGTTTGCCTATGATTAACCTTTAATCACGAGAAGGCAACAATGCCGAGATATCAACTTCTTGCCAATACCGACATTTTCAGCATAGCAAAGCTGACGCAATAAGCGTCAAAAAACGTAGGGTAACGCATTTACTAATCATAACGCTCGTTAAACAACGTTAATGAAGCCCTACTCCCCCTTTAGATCTCCAGTTGATTACCTGCTGCGCTGCTGCCAGAACTGCAGAACGCATTTCATCCTCAACAGCAAGCCGCTCTTTGTCTTCTTGCATCCGTTCTCGTGGTGTTAGCTGCTTTCGTGCAGAGTGTGTTTTTAGATGACGTGTACGGTTATATACTTCTGCAAATGCTTGAAATTCCGGCCGCTCCGCTAGGCTTGGATCGACAATCTCCAGCAGTACCTTGCAACGCCAAGAACCTTCCGTAATGTCGACTTGCTCTTGGACAAGTGCACTGACGACGTAATCGAGATTTTCCAAGCTATTTTGGTGGGCTCGTCGGTCTTCATCGATTCTGAAGGCTTCTCGACGCTTTACTTCTTGACGAAGTTTAAAGGCATAAATACCAAGAGCCACAATCATCGCTACTGCAGCCGCAAGCAATATTAACGCTAGCGTGGTACTCATAACGGTCCTCGCAAAGTCTTAAAAGAATTTGACAATAACTATACACCCTATTGAACCAAGTAGACTAATTTCAAATCTTGAAACACATTCGTTAGATTAACAACCATGAAGCACACTTAATAAAAATTATTTTTTCATCGGTGCAAGCAAATTTTATGCCGCATGATAAAAATAAAAAATATTAGTTAACGGCAACTCGACCTACTTATCATTAGCCAGCAATTTATGGATATATAAAAATGCGCGCTGCCCCATAATATGGGGGCTTACAGCTCTTACAAGCCTTCCCGTGGTTCAGTCGGTATTATCTTGATAACGCCAGCACCAAACCGCCCACCCCATGCTTATTGTCAATGCAACCGCACCAGCGGTATGTAACAGCGCCAGCCATAACGGCAGCCACAACAAAACGTTGGCAACGCCAAGTATGACTTGTATAACGTAAGCCATAACCACCAGCGTAAGCGCTCGACCAACAGAGACAGTCGTTCGATAGCGCCACCATAATACCAATAGCACTATCCCAAGAAGAAGTGCTCCAAGGCGATGCATCATGTGTATTGCAGTACGTGCGTCGGCATGTAACTGCCCATGTAAATAATTAGGTCCAACAGTTTGTGTCAGGTGAAAGCCTTCACTTATATCCATTTCTGGCCACCACTGCGTATTGCAGGTCGGGAACCCTTGACAAGCAATGCCTGAATAGTTGCTGGTTACCCAGCCACCTAAGGCAAGCTGCAAAATCAATGCCGATACCCCTATCACCCAAAGTAAATTCATGCTGCTAGTTGGGAAGACATAGCTTTTGGGAGATGAAATAGCATTGCTAGGGGTAGTCAAATGCCTAGTTAAGCTAAGGCGAATTCGCATATGCACCCAAAAAAATAGCGTTAGCACACTTAGCCCGCCCAACAAATGCAGAGTAACCACCTGCGGCCAAAGCTTTAAAGTAACGGTAAAAGCCCCAAATGCTCCTTGAAGCAATATAACCACTAGTAGAGCAAGACTAACTTTCCATGGGTATCCTGAACTCTTGCGTAGTGACCAGCCTAGCGCCACGACGCTTAGCACGATAAGCCCTAAAAAACTCGCCACATAGCGATGAGCCATCTCTACCCACGCCTTAAAAGGCTCAAGAGGCACATCAGGATGGCGTAGCGCAGCATGTTCATTATCAGGGACTAGCAACCGTCCATAACACCCTGGCCAGTCTGGGCAACCTAAACCAGCGTCAACTAAGCGCGTCCATGCGCCGACTAGAATCACTAGCGCTGTCAGTGCCGTACCGGCCAAGGTGATGTATTTCAGCCATTGTAAACGCCGCTCAGTAGAATGTGGCACGTTGTGTCCTTACGACCTATTAGGTCGAGCATCCAGAATAGCAATAGGGTATTAATTACAGCGGATTAACCTTAAACAAATGCCGTATATCATCGAGAATATCAGCTGCAGGTACTGCATTGTTAAATGACAGCGCGGGTCTGCCGAATGGATCCATTAGCCATACGCCATTTTCTTCGCGCCATTCAGGCTCCACTAGCCATCGATTAACGACCTCCCCAGGTAGCGCTTGTGCACTCCCACCTATTCTAAGACGCTCTAAGCGTGAGGCCTCTCGACCCAACGCACGATGCAAACGCCACAATTCATCCATTCGCTCATCACAGAGCGAAGTGCAGTCAAATGCTAATGTCCACACATCGTTTTTTTGAGGTTTATCGCTTAAAGGCCAATCATCCAGTAATGGTGCTCCGACGTGTACTTGCCCATGGGCAGTATCATCACTAGGTATGCCTATTTGCCATGTCAACATCGCCCACGCAGTCACAATAGGCGCAGCGAATGCTGCAAAAATAAGCAACAGCTTAACTCGCGGGTAACGAACTGGCTGGCGTTGTTCCATGCTTTCCCCTCAGTAACCAGTAAGACTGTCTTTGTGCAAGCGATAACCTCCTAATACCATGATTACTGCCGCAGCAAGCGCTAGCCCCCACCATTGAAATGCATACCCAAGATGACGACTAGGAGGCATTACGTTAGCTTCCCACCAAGGCGAAAACACTCCATCGCCTTGCTCAGCATGTAACCATCCGGAGTAAGTAAATTCAGGCAATGTTGACTCCCAAGGGGTTAAGCTGATCTGCTGCAGTCTTTTCCCTTCCCTGTTTTCGCCATACAACGGCCCACCTGGGCGAGCAACCTGCCACTCTCCTGAGACTGTCACGCTGCCCTCAGGAGTATCTGCTTCAGGCTCTGCTCTACTTGGCCCTGTTTCAATAAACCCCCGCTGAACAAGCCACAATTGATCAAAACTGTCTCGGAAAGGCGTCAGCACAGCAACGCCTAGACGTCCATCTACAATGCGGTTATCTAAATAGAGAGTGTGATCAGCAAGGTATTCTCCTTGTAAATGCAGCTCGGACCCTTCTTCTGGCATAACAGTAGGCGATTTAACAAAAGGTGCTGCTTCTCGAGCAGCTAACAAAACACGCTTGTCAGCGGCACGCTCCCACTGCCATAGTCCTAGTAAGATACCCAGCGAAACTAATACGCCCCAAAATACACACCATACGTATAAACGTTGCGGCCCAGAAGAGGTTTTCGTCATGTGGTTAAAGCTGCTCATTGGCCTAGTTTTTATTGGAATAGTCGCTAGTTTAGCGGCCGGCGCGGGCTTCCTATTGAAAGATGACAGCAACTCTCGACGGCTACTAGCATCCCTTAAATGGCGCATTGGACTAACATGCTTACTCATGGCTTTGTTAGTGATTGGCTTCTGGTCTGGAGAATTAGGCTGATTGTTTAAAAAACGTATACAAAAATAAATAACCCAACCCAGACAACATCGACAAAATGCCAATACCAACAAGATGCTTCAAAACCAAAGTGATGGTCGTTAGCAAAGTGCCCTTTCCATATCCGTACTAACATGCACGCCAGAATAATCGTGCCGACAATAACGTGGACTCCATGAAAACCGGTCAGAATAAAGAAGGTGGCTCCAAAAATTCCTGCTTCCAGCGTGATACCGTAGTGATGATAGGCTTCGTAGTATTCGACCCCCTGTATGACAATAAAGCAGCAGCCCAGTAATACTGTACCCGCCAGCCAATGCCTGCATGTCTTACGCTCGCCTGATTTCAACGCCTCATGAGCAACCGTCAATGTAATACTAGAGGTAACTAATATCAGTGTATTGACCAACGGCAATTGCCAAGGACTAAATACCCGCTCAGGCCCAATTACGGAGCTGTCTGGCGGGTTAAACAACGGCCATTGTGCAACAAATTCTGGCCAAAGCAGCGCAGACACCCCCTTGGCCCCTTCTCCTCCTAACCAAGGAATGGCAAACGTTCTCACGTAAAATAGCGCACCAAAGAAAGCCGCAAAAAACATAACTTCAGAAAAAATAAACCAGCCCATTCCCCACCGGAATGAGCGATCCATCTGGGCATCGTACAAGCCATTCATTGATTCGCGAATAACCTCTCTGAACCAAAGACCCATAACAATAATCACGCTAGCCATACCGATTAGCATTAGCGGAGTACCCGTGTCGTATACCAACTTGATCCCTGTACCCACCATCATAGCCCCGAGCGCCAGCGATCCTAGAATAGGCCATCGACTCGTTGCTGGAACATAGTAGCCGCCACTCATATTGAATCCCCTATTGTCTTGTTGTCATTCTTTGAGATGTCTTTTACTAAGTGATGAACTGGGTACAAGGTATACACTAGCGTTATCGTATTAATGTCCTCTGGGAGATCCCGCGCCAGCTGGAATATTAGAGGAATTGTCAAACGCTCATCCCCTTGTAGCTGCTGCTCTTGGAAACAGAAACAGCTGACTTTTCTTAAATGAGTCGTAGCGCTTGAAGGGGAAACACTAGGCACAGCCCGTCCCCAACTTTCAACCCGACTATTGTTGGTAAAGGTAAAATCGACCTCCGCTGTTTGGCCTGGGTGCACGCGCATTTGGCGATTTTCGACGCTCATTCTCCATGGTAAGCCTGCGCTACCTCGGGTAATGAACTGCACGGTGACATAGCGGGATTGATCAACTTCTTCATGAATAATGGCCTTAGCCGTCGTATCCACTTTGCCATTAAGACCCGTTACACGGCAAAACACGTCATAAAGAGGGACAAGTGCAAATGCGAAGGCAAACATCCCTATTAGCGCCGCTACCGTGCGAATGACCGTCCGTTTTACCCCCACTGATTGCACCGCATTACTTGCTGCCATATATCCCCCTAGACCATTCACTGAGGCACAGCTTATTGGTCATGGTGATGGGTACGGTTAAAAATTGGTGGTGTCTCGAAGGTGTGCAGCGGTGCGGGACTTGGAACGCTCCACTCAAGGTCTTCTGCACCTTCCCAAGCTTTTGCAGGCGCTTTTTTTCCTCCCCTCACACACATCACCACCACCACTACAAAAATCAGCTGCGAAGCGCCAAAAAAGAATGCGCCAATGCTGGAAAGCAAGTTGAAGTCTGCAAACTGTAACGCATAGTCAGGAATGCGCCTTGGCATACCCGCCAAGCCTGCGAAATGCATGGGGAAAAACGTTAGGTTAACGCCAATGATAGAGCACCAAAAATGGCATTGAGCCAGACGCTCGTTAGGGTAATAACCGGTCCATTTGGGTAGCCAATAGTAGACGCCAGCCATAATGGCAAAAATAGCGCCTGGTACTAATACATAATGAAAATGCGCCACGACAAAGTAGGTATCGTGGTATTGGAAATCTGCAGGTGCAATTGCCAACATCAGCCCTGAGAAACCGCCAATGGTGAACAGAACGACAAAAGCCAAAGCAAACAGCATGGGCGGCTCAAAACTGATCGAGCCACGAAACAGCGTGGTCACCCAGTTAAACACTTTCACACCTGTTGGCACGGCAATCAGCATGGTCGAGTACATGAAAAATAGCTCTGCCGTTAACGGAAGTCCGACAATGAACATATGATGCGCCCATACTAAAAACGACAGCAGTGCGATAGCTGCCGTGGCGTACACCATAGACGCATAGCCAAATAAAGGCTTACGCGCGAAAGTGGGAATAATAGCTGAGACAATACCGAAGGCCGGCAAAATCATGATGTAAACTTCAGGATGGCCAAAGAACCAAAATAAGTGTTGGAAAAGCACAGGATCGCCGCCACCCGCGGCGTCAAAAAAACTGGTCCCAAAGTTAATATCCATGAGCATCATGGTGATGACGCCTGCTAGAACGGGCATTACTGCAATCAGTAGAAAAGCCGTAATTAACCATGTCCATACAAACAGCGGCATATCCATCATGCGCATACCAGGTGCGCGCATGTTCAAAATGGTCGCAATAATATTGATAGCCCCAAGAATTGAGCTAATACCTGCGATGTGCAGAGCTAGAATAAAAAATGTCGTAGAGGCGGGAGCATAAGTCGTTGATAGAGGAGCATAAAACGTCCAGCCAAAATTTGGCCCGCCGCCCGGCATTAAAAGCGTAGAAAGTAGCAATGTAAACGCCACCGGAAGTAGCCAGAAACTAAAATTATTAAGCCTGGGCAGCGCCATATCCGGCGCACCAATCTGAAGCGGAATCATCCAGTTGGCTAGCCCAGTAAACGCTGGCATTACAGCAGCGAACACCATGATTAGACCATGCATGGTGGTCATTTGATTGAAAAATTCTGGCTCTATAAGCTGTAAACCCGGCTGAAATAGCTCGGCTCTCACTACTAAGGCAAATATGCCGCCAACAAAAAACATGGTGAGAGAAAAAATCAGGTACAGAGAACCAATTTCTTTATGGTTGGTCGTCAGTACCCATCGCAATATCCCTTTGGGCTGAGCCGCATGGTCGTGATGAGAATGACCGCCAGCGGCTGCAGTAGAGCTATGTTGCAGCGGGTGTTGAGGAGGTAGTTTGGGCACCATGAGCATCTCCGCCTGATTTATTGTTGTAAGTACCTTAAATTATTGTGCAATACGTTCGGCCACCGCAGCTGGCTGCACCACATCACCTGTCTCGTTGCCCCAGGCATTACGAGTAAAAGTGACAACAGCGGCTATTTCGACAGGATTTAAGGTACTGCGGAACGCTGGCATTGCAGCACCGGAAACGCCGTTGACAATTCGATCGATATGCCAATCTAGGTCGTTAATTAATTGGTCGTTGTTGGCTAGTGCTGGAAATGCCGGCGGAGCTCCCTGACCTTCGCTTTGATGACATGAAGAACAGATGGATTGGTACACAGACTCACCTCGCGCCATCAAATCCTCCATCTCCCACTCTCGGTCAATCCCCATTGCCTCTTGCTCTGCTGCTTCTTTACGTTCTGCCAACCATGCTTCGAACTCTTCTTCCTCCATCGCATGCACAACCACTGGCATAAACCCGTGGTTAACGCCGCAAAGCTCAGCACACTGACCACGATAGATTCCCGGCTCGTTGATTTTCACCCAGTTTTCATTGATAAATCCCGGTATCGTATCCTGCTTAACGGCAAGTTCTGGCACCCACCAAGAGTGAATGACATCGTCCGATGTCATTAAAAAACGTACTTTCCGGTTAATCGGTAGAACCAATGGCTCATCTACGTCTAGCAGGTAGTGCTCATCTCTAGCTTCGCTTCCTCGAATTTGCTCCCTTGAGGTACTCATGTTCGATGTAAATGCAACATCTTCACCCAGGTATTCGTAGCGCCAGCGCCACTGTTGGCCGGTAATCATCACGTCTAAATCCGCTTCTGAAGAGTCGTACATACTCTTCAATGTCGCGGTCGCGGGCACAGCCATTCCAATCAAAATCAAAATCGGGATAGCGGTCCAAAGAATCTCGACAGAGGTATGCTCATGAAAATGTGCTGCTTTTGCCCCTTTTGAGTGTCTGTATCTAAATAATGAGTAAAACATTACCCCAAACACAACCACACCGATCACCACACACACCCAAAAAATGGCCATATGCAGGCCAAAAATATCTCGACTGATATCAGTGACACCTACCGGCATATTCCAGCCATTGGCATAAACCTGTGAGATACTTGAGGCACTGATAATGGTTAGCAGCCATTGCCACGTTAGGCGCATAGAAACCTCCTTTATTATTGTTGTTCTCGCCAACCCTTTTATTAGCTCAGGATTAACTGATTAACGTCAGTATAGAAAACATGTGGCATTCGTCACGAACAACCGTCGTGTTTGACTCAACGCTTCAGCGCGAGGCGATCATTGCGACCCCCACCAAGATCAAAACAAAGAGAAAAGTGATCGCAATTCCCGTCAAAATAAAGACAGTAGGCTTACCACTTGAAAAATCTTGCTGACGCTGGTGATCATTTTGTACACCCAAAAGTGCTGACAAAACTGACTTGACGACTGACCACATTAAATTGCTCCTCGATGCCAAGTATTTCGTTGCCAAATAGCCAACTGTTCCTCATAGCTTAGCTATAGTTGAAGATAGGCAACGTAGTAAAAAATGCCTCATAAATCGTATAACGTGTTAGGAGCAAGCGATGAACAGTTCAAACAAACAACAGGCCAACTCCGCTACTGAAACAAATCAAGATTTGTTGACTTGGTGGCACCGTTATTGGCTTTTGAGCACCATGCCTATAGTGCGTTGTCAGATTGCATGGCTTGAGAACGTGACGCAGGCTATGGCGTTAGAAGCTGAGCTTTTTCAAGCTATTGCCAAAAGCAATGAAAAACTGACGCTGTGCCTAACCGACAGCAAAGAAAACTGCATAGCTCAGGAACTCACTGAACATTACCAAGAAATGGTTAAAACACTGACTGACGCTAATCTTGAGCGCTTATCCAACGTGTCTCAACTTTCCCACGAATTTAGACGTAGTCTGTGGGAAGAAATTTAACCCGTTTGGATTAAGCTTGCGGCTGACTGTCGTGCCATTCACACTATGCCTGCTTTTTATAAGCAGCATTGGACTGGTGATGGAGCCTAATATGCCCAAATGTCGTGGATTTTTTTCGTTGTTCCCATTAATAGTCGTGGGCTTACTACCCTTGGCTGGATGCACTACTTATACATGGCCAGATGGGTCTCAAGAAACGGTGCTGGGAGTGCCCCCAGAGGAAGAAAACCGTCGCTATGAAGAGCAGCGCGCTGACGGGGTTCGTTATCGGCTACCGGGAGAAAATCCTGACACTCAAAAAGAGTGATCTTATCGTTGCTATGTTTTTACTATCAGGCGATATTTTTAATCTAGACGACGCTTGGTTAGCGATGTTGCCTGCGCAGTCAATGGATCTTCTGGCCAGGGGTGCTTAGGGTAACGACCACGCATCTCTTTACGCACCTCTGGATAGCCGTTCAACCAAAAACTGCGTAAGTCCTGAGTCACTTGAAGCGGTCTTTTGGCTGGTGAAAGCAAGTGAATGACGACGGGTATATGGCCATCCGCAACGAGGGGAGTATCCTGCCAACCAAACGCTTCCTGTAACTTCAGAGCAAGCACTGGAGGTCTCCCCACTAGGCACGGTCTATAATCAATTGATGCCTGATTACCGCTAGGCACCGTTATCGATGACGGCGTTAAATATTCAAAGCGCGTCTGTTCATCCCAACTTAGCGTTGACATTAAATAAGTATGGAACTGCATTTTTTCTAACTGGCTGAAGCGTGTTATACCCGCTAGGTAAGGAGCCAGCCAAACGTCTAAACTTTCTAGCAGCGCACATTCGGACCAATCAGGCCATTCACCAGGATAAGTACTCTCCAACAGCGTCATTCGGCCCTGCAACTGCTTAAACCTGTCATTAAAAAGCACCCCAGGTCGCTGCTTTAGTGCCTGAAGCAATGCTTGCTGTACAGCTTCTGCAGATAGCTCCGTCAAAGGACGGCTTGCCAACATAAGCTCACAATGACGCTGAACAGCTTCGCCGAGAAGCTTTCCTTGTGCATCCGACCAAGTAATTCGCTCTTCCCACTGTTGAGTTGCAGGATAAAGGTCAATAAGCGTTGCCAACGCAAGAGGTTCAGCGAGATAAATAGCGGCTTCACTACTGGCGCTTTCGACGCTAATGGCGACAATGTACGCTTCGTTCGTCAGAGGATGGTGAATAGACAGTTTAGCCGTTTTGCCATTGGCAAGCTTGAACCGGCCAGGGCTAATAAGCTGGCCAATACGATCAGGGTAAGACAGCGCCAGTAGCGCTCCTAACGGCTCTTCGGCTATGCCTCGCGGCAACGCCGTATCGGCGATGCCTGCCAAGCGCTTTGCATCACGCAGCCATTGAGGAAAGCGCGAAGGTTGACTAAACCGCTGAACTAACGCAGCTCTCAGCGAGCCATTAATACGCTCCCTGCCTTCTAACAAAGCCGCTAAAGCACAGGCAAGTGGCAATGTATTGAGCTGTTCAGCTTTCGATAGCATTACCGCTAAACGCGGTTCAACCGGCCAACGCGCACTTTGCTTGCCTAGCGGCGTTAACAGGCCCGCTGAATCCAGCATACCCAACTGACGAAGCAAAGCCTGACTACTTTGCCATGCGCCGTTAGGCGGCGATGTCATCCAACTGAGCTCATCTGGCGAACGCGCTCCCCACATAGCAACTTCAAGCGTTAATCTTGATAAATCAGCCTGTAGTATCTCAGGCTCACCGTAAGCTACAAGAGGCTGCTCCTGAGACCACAAGCGATAACATACCCCCGGCTGCTGTCTCCCTGCGCGCCCCCGGCGCTGATCAGCGCTGGCTCGGTTAACCCGCCGCGTGGTTAGATGAGTTAGTCCAGTGCGCGGCTGAAACAGAGGAACCCGCTCTAATCCAGCATCGATGACGACATTCACACCATCCACCGTTACGCTGGACTCTGCAATGGCCGTTGAAACGATGACACGTTGGCGCTCTGCATGTGGTTTGAGGGCGGCTTGCTGTATTTCTATTGGCATGCTGCCATGCAGAGTCCGCACTTCAATCTCTCGTGGGCTGTTATCCAGCGCATGAACCAGCAGGTTAATTTCAGCCATCCCAGGAAGAATAACTAATAGATCGCGACTATCTGACCTTGCCAGCGCTTCATCAACGACCCGTAAAGCGGCCGATGCGACACTTTCATCACCGGAGGCCGGCCGATAATACGTTTCCACAGGAAATTGCCGCCCAGTACTTTCAATCACTGGCGTTTCTTCGCCCAGCACCTTTTTTAAGGCTGCGACATCCATCGTGGCAGACATCACAATCAATCGTAAGTCATCGCGAATGCTTTGTTGGATATCCAGCGATAGCGCCAACCCTAGATCCGCTTCAATACTACGCTCATGAAATTCATCAAAGATAATCCCGGCAACACCTTCCAACAGCGGGTCATCCTGCAGCATTCGGGTAAGCACACCCTGGGTAATAATTTCCAGGCGTGTTTGCGTGCTTACCTTACTGTCACCACGCATACGATAGCCCACTGTACCACCAACGGGCTCATTCAGCTGTTGAGCCATAAACGTTGCCGCCAGACGCGCCGCCACACGACGAGGCTCCAGCAATAAGAGCTTTTGCCCTTGCGCCCACGGGCACTCCAGCAGTGTCAACGGAACACGTGTCGTCTTCCCAGCGCCAGGCTGTGCAACGAGTATGAGCCGGTTATGTGCACTCAAAGCAGCTTGTAGTGGCACCAGATGCTGTTCAATTGGAAGCGTAGGCATAGAAATGGTTTCTGTGGAGCTAAAGCGCTGTGGCAATAAGTGCCGTAAAGTAAGTACGGTCAAATAATGAAGATGATCGCTGACAGTGGCTAACTAATTGATATATTTGGCGGCTGGATACCGCACCCTTTCAAAATGACCTGTTCTAAAAATTGGCAAATAGATTCAAGATCCATTTCACTAAGCGCCTCTGAGCCTAAAATGCCGTTTACTTGTGCACTATATTCTGTGTAGTGCTGGGTAGCCGACCAAATCAGAAAGATAAGCCAGCGTGGGTCGACGTTATCCATTTTCCCCTGGATAGACCACTGCCTAATAATCATCGCACGTGAAGCAACCCACTCTTTCAACTCACCTGATAAATAGTCACTTAAAAACGGCGCACCGGCCAAAATCTCAGCGGCAAACAGCTTTGAACCTTCAGGATAGCGCTGCCCAAGTACCATTTTGGTGCGAATAAAATCACTGAGCACCTGGCCGGGGTCGCTTTCTGGCGTGATATCTTCAAGTACCGCGTTCCAGCGGCGCATCATCCGGTTGAGCAAACGTACATATAGCGCCTGCTTACTACCCATGTAATATAAAATATTTGCTTTAGGTAACCCTGCTTGGTCAGCAATCGCCTGAAGGCTGGCGCCTCGATAGCCATATTGGGCAAATACCTGTTCGGCAGCACTTAGTATGGATTGCTCAATACGATCCCTGCTGGCGTTCTCATGATTAGCGGTATCAACCGTCATTGAGTAAGCTCCTGTAATAAGCACCGCTGATTAAGTGTCGTGGTCATTTCACTTAGTATATCGCTCCTATGGCGAACTAACGCTGCAAAATAGGGCGTATACGCATTTATTGCACTTTCAAAGTGCAATAAACAAAGCCTTGCAAGGCGCGTCATTTTGTCCCAAGCTCAACAATATTGACCGATCGGTCAGAACAATCATAACGGAGTTTGGCATGGCTACGATCGAGTTTCTACTCAACGGCACTCCTCACCAAAGAGACGTGTCTCCAGATACCAGTATTCTAACGCTGTTGCGTGATTATTTGGGCATTACCGGTACGAAAGAGGGCTGCGCATCGGGCGATTGCGGTGCTTGCACAGTAGCGATTAACAACCCAAGCGACGCGCAAAGCCGTTTTTTAAGTGTCAACGCGTGTATTACTCCCGCTCATCAACTGCACGGCCAGCACGTAATTACCGTCGAAGGATTAGCAACCGAGGGCAACTTACACCCCGCTCAGCGAGCAATGGTTGAGTGCCACGGCAGCCAGTGTGGTTTTTGCACGCCTGGGATTGTTATGTCGCTATTTACATTGCATGCCAACCAGCAGCAGCGCCCCTCGCCTCTTACACCAGAGACACTTGAAGCCACATTAGGCGGAAATTTATGCCGCTGCACGGGATACCGCCCTATCCGTGACGCCGCATTGAGTATGCAAGACTTCTCTTGGAAAGCACCACAGTGGTTTGAGGCATCCCAACAAGCCAGTCGACCGCTTCAGTCGCCCGAGCCAATCGCCGAAGATGAAGCGCTCTTTATACAGCCAACCACGTTAGCTGAGTTGACTGATGCAAGACATTGTTACCCTGCTGCACGCCTTGTCGCTGGCGCAACCGATCTATGGCTGGAAAACACTCAGCGCCTTACCCCATTGCACCAGCTGATTGATATCACTCGTGTGGAAGAGCTATGCCGTATTGAAGAGGCGTCTTTTCAAGCTCAACCAGGTTGGTGGGTAGGCGCTGGGGTTACGTACTCACAGCTTGAACCCTTATTAAATAGTCACTTTCCTGCGTTTGCACACCTCCTTCACAGGCTCGGTTCCCAACAAGTTCGTAACCGAGGAACGCTTGGCGGCAACATCGCCAACGCCTCGCCAATTGGAGATACTCCCCCTGTACTGTTGGCGCTCAATGCATGGGTAGAACTTACCAGTCATAACAATACTCGCCAGCTTTTACTGAGCGACTTCTTTATAAACTATAAAAAAACGGCACTGGCTGATAATGAAGTTATCAGTCGTATTTTTATTCCTCAAATGCCTGAACCCGCCACACTAAGGGTGTGGAAGCTTTCCAAACGACGCGAGGATGACATCACAGCGGTATTAGGCGCGTTTTGCTACCGTGTTAATAACGGTGTGATGGAGGATGTGCGCATTGCCTTTGGCGGTATGGCTGCTACTCCCAAGCGAGCTAGTCAAACAGAAGCTGCGCTAGAGGGCCAGCCCGTTTCTAAAGCTAATTTTCAAGCAGCCCAGCGAGCCCTTGCTGAAGAATTTCAGCCAATGAGCGATGTACGGGGTAGCCAATATTACCGAGAACAGGCTGCACTCAACCTACTAGAACGCCTCTACTTATCGCTTTCTTCACCCAACCAGGAGGTGATGCTCCATGCGTACGCTCACTAAACTTGATGGCGACAGCAGCCGAGCTCGTCGTGAGCTACATGACCATATTCAAGGGTCGGGCCCACTTGCCCGCCATACTGTCGATAGCCACGGTCAGCGACAAGCAGGCACCTCTAGCTTTCATGAAAGCGCTGAAAAACACGTTACCGGCAAGGCCACCTATATTGATGACCTTAAAGCACCGGCCGATGCACTGCATGTAGCTTTAGGGCTTTCTCCTGTTGCACACGGTACATTAACCGCGCTTGATCTCGAAGCAGTTAAACAAGCGTCTGGCGTTGTCGATGTCATCACCTTTCAAGACGTACCTGGCCATACGGATATCGGCCCAGTATTCCCTGGCGACCCTATTTTTGTTGATCATGAAATCAGCTACGCAGGTCAGTGTATTTTTGCCGTTGCGGCCACCTCGCTCCAGGCTGCTCGCCGAGCGGTAACGCTAGCCAAACTAAGTATTGATGAACAACAGGCAAACCTCGACCCCGTTGCTGCCGCTGAACGCGATGACGTGGTTCGCCCTACCCATATTCAAGAGCGCGGTGATTGGCAAGCAGAGCTGCGCCAAGCCGAGCAAACGATTGAAGGCGAACTTTTCGTCGGAGGACAAGAGCATTTTTACCTGGAGGGCCAAGCATGCTTGGTTATACCCACCGAAGATGAAGGGGTCATTGTTCATACCTCTAACCAGCACCCCAGCGAGACTCAAAAACTTGTCGCTGAAGTACTGGGTATCCCCTTTCATGCGGTTACCGTTGAAGTGCGTCGGATGGGCGGTGGGTTTGGCGGCAAAGAAACCCAAGCATCCCCTTGGGCCTGTATAGCAGCCATCATTGCCCGCAGAACCGGAAAGGCCACCCGTTTACGTCTACCGCGAAGTGATGATATGCGCGCAACCGGTAAGCGCCACCCCTTTCATAATCGCTACCGACTAGCGATTGATTCCCAGGGCATTATTCAGGGCGGCGAGATAACGGTTATTGGGGACTGTGGCTACTCGCCTGATCTATCAGATGCCATTGTTGACCGCGCAATGTTCCATGCCGACAACGCTTATTCATTAGGCAGTGCACGCGTGACCGGACATCGTGCTAAGACCCATACCGCTTCTAACACCGCCTTTAGAGGTTTCGGCGGCCCTCAGGGCATGATGATTATCGAAGCTGCAATGGACGATATCGCGCGCAACGTCGGTGAAGACCCTCTCACCATACGCAAACGCAACTTCTATCGCGAAGGACGTGATGTTACCCACTACGGCCAGCAAGTGGATCAAAAACAACTGTTACATACGCTGGTAGACACACTGGAAACAAGTAGCGACTACTGGGCGCGCCGCGCGGCGATTAAGGCATTTAATACCCACAGCCCCATTATTAAAAAAGGGCTTGCGCTAACGCCTGTTAAATTTGGCATCTCATTTACCGCCCAGCATCTTAACCAAGCCGGTGCTCTGCTGCATGTATATACCGATGGCAGCATCATGATCAATCACGGCGGCACCGAAATGGGGCAAGGTCTACACACCAAGATTTGCCAAGTGGTCGCTCGCGAGCTTGGCTTGGATTTAGATAGCGTACGGATTAGTGCCACTCGCACGGATAAAGTACCCAATACGTCCCCTACGGCGGCCTCAAGCGGTGCCGACCTTAATGGCATGGCCGCGCGAGACGCTGCCAGCAAATTACGCGAAAGGTTGTTCGACTTTGCCGCGATGCATTTTGAGGGCGGCTTAGACCGAGAAGGCATGCGCCTGGAAGATGGCCTGCTAATTGCTGGTATTGGAGAGAGCGAGCATCGCATCCCCTGGGGAGAGCTTATACAAACAGCCTATCTCAATCGCATCTCGCTTTCAGAAAAAGGCTTTTATGCCACACCACTGATTCATTACAACCGCGCGACGGGCCAAGGCCGCCCTTTTTATTATTACGCGTTTGGAGCAGCCGTTGCTGAAGTAAGTGTTGATACATTGAGCGGCGAATACTTAGTCGACCGTGTTGATGTGCTGCATGACGTTGGCAATTCGCTCAACCCAGCGATTGATATTGGCCAGGTAGAAGGCGGCTTTATCCAGGGAATGGGCTGGCTCACCAGTGAAGAGCTTAAGTGGAACGAAAAAGGTGTGCTAGTGAGTGACGGTCCTGCAACTTACAAGATACCTACGTTTGGCGACCTTCCCGATATTTTTAACGTTGAGCTACTGGAAGGCCACCCTAACTCCATGGCAAGCCTGTATCGCTCCAAAGCTGTTGGTGAGCCACCATTTATGCTTGGTATCTGTGTATGGTCTGCACTACGTGATGCCCTTTCAAGCTTAACCAATTACCAAGCTTCTCCCCATCTGGATACTCCAGCAACCCCTGAGCGGGTAATGCTGGCTGCCAACGCAATTAGAGAAAAGGCGCTATGACTTCACACGCGTCTGAAACTTGGCACACGGCGCTCGATCGACTGCAGCGCAGCGGTGCTCCCCATGTATTAGCCACCCAGGTAACCAGCGCGGGTTCCACCCCGCGCGAGCCTGGCGCACGCATGGTAATCACCCAGGAGACGGTTTATGACACGCTAGGCGGGGGCACTTTTGAGTGGCAAACCATCAACGCTGCCCGAGAGTTTTTGCAGCAAGGTCGTACAGGTTTTCACTTAGAGTCATTTTCCCTAGGTGGGCGCAGCGGCCAGTGCTGTGGTGGTTTTGTTAATGTGCTGCTGGAAGTGTTCCCTGGCGCTACTGTGAATATCACCCTGTTTGGTGCAGGCCATGTAGGGCGTGAAATCGTTAAGCTTAGCGCCCCGCTACCCTGGCAAATACACTGGTTCGATAGCCGTGCTGATGTATTTCACGAACAGGATAGGCGGCAACCCCGACTCAGCTGCCACACGCTAAGTAGTACACAGGAAGGCACTGCAGCCCTGCCTCCCTACTGTCATACACTGGTATTAACTCACAATCATGATGAAGATTATGCCCTTATCACTGCTTTACTGCAGCGCCGTGATATTGCCTCGATAGGATTAATCGGCTCGGATAGTAAGTGGGCAAGCTTTCGGGGACGGCTGCAGCGCGAGGGCTACTCCGCTGAGGAAATCGAGCGCGTACGCAGTCCCATTGGCGCTGTTCATAACACTAAGCTTAGCAATAAAACCCCCTATGCCATTGCTTTGACGGTAGTAACCGAACTGCTATGGCTCACAGACAAGCCAGCCTCACTAGAAACGCGCGGCCTTGAGCCTAACGCTTTACGTACACTTATTGACGATACGAAAACGACCTAGAGTTAATATGAATTCCCCAATCGATACGTTTATTCGCGCTGAAGTTGTCAGTTTTGCACGTGACCCAGGTGATGATGATCTGCCCCAGTCAGGTAGCCTTGAGCATTATGGCGACGGGTTACTTTGGCTAAAAGGCAGTCATGTTCATGCTGTCGGCCACTATGGTGATCTCTCTCAACAACTGCCAAGTGGCGCCCACGTCATTGATTATCGCGGCAAGTTGATTATGCCTGGCTTTATCGATACCCACGTACACTATGTGCAGCTAGATATCATGGCTTCTTATGGCCGACAGCTACTTGATTGGCTAAATGATTATACGTTTCCTGAAGAGTGCCGTTTTGCCAATCATGCGCATGCAGAAGCGCTATCGAACGCTTTTCTAGATGAAATGCTTCGCGCAGGAACGACAACAGCCCAAGTATTTGGCTCCAGTCACCCTGGCTCAGTGGATGCGTTCTTCACCGCCTGCCAAAAACGTCAGCTACGTATGCTGGTCGGCAAGGTATTGATGGATCGTAACGCGCCAGATGCTCTGATGGATGGCGTGTCGGGAATTGCAGACAGTGAGCGCCTTATTCAAGACTGGCATGGCAATGGCCGACTAGGCTATAGCGTCACACCACGCTTTGCGCCTACCTCCACCAAAATGCAAATGGACGCTGCCGGCGCCCTTCTGCGTAATGACCCAAGCCTTTGGCTACAAACTCATTTAGCTGAAAATAGCGGGGAATTAGACTGGGTAGCCGAGTTATTTCCCGGCAGCCGAGACTACTTAGCCGTTTATGAAGAAGCAGGGTTAGTTGGTCCTCGTAGCACCTTCGCCCACGGCATACACCTGGATAATGGTATGCGTAAACGCTTGGCTGATCGAGGCGCCAATATTGCCTTTTGCCCAAGCTCCAATCTTTTCTTGGGCAGCGGATTATTTGACCGAGAAGCAGCTAAACAGACCGGCATGGCATTTACCTATGCCAGCGATATCGGCGCAGGCACCGATTTATCAGGGTTTGGAACGCTGAAAGCAGCTTATCAAGTGGGCCAATTAGGCGGACAGCCGCTTACCGCATGGCAAGGTTTTTATGGTTTAACCCATGGCAATGCAAAAGCGCTCTCCCTAGATACCCATATCGGTCAACTTGCACCGTCTTATGAAGCAGATTTTGTAGTGATTGACCCTCATGCGACACCACTGCTGACACGCCGCATCCAACATTGCACAACGCTTGGCGAACGATTATTTGCACTGATGATGCTCGCTGATGATCGCGCTATCTATGAAACTTGGGCAAATGGGCAGTGCCAACACCAACGGGATTAATTTTAAAATTTAAAATCCTCCAAACGGATACCTTTAAGGATTTCCAGACGGCACTCGTCATTCCCGCAGGCCAGGCCAAGGTCAAGGTGGATTCCCGATACCCCCACTCGGGAATGACGGTGTGGTGACTCGGGAGTAATGGTGCGGTGACTCGGGAACGACGTGCGGTGACTGAATGACGTATGGTGCACGCGTCGGGAGGGGGCCACGTTGTTAGAGAAGGCTAGGGGTGTTTTTTCTTTCTGAACGCAAAAAACCCAGCCGGGTGGCTGGGTTTCTTGTTTAATAAGTGCCTGACGATGACCTACTCTCGCATGGGGAGACCCCACACTACCATCGGCGCTAAGCGGTTTCACTGCTGAGTTCGGCATGGGATCAGGTGGTTCACGCTCGCTATGGTCGTCAGGCGTAACAGGTAATGCATATCATGCTGACAATGTTTTGTGGCGTCTCTTTCGTCTTAAGCCTGTCGTGTATCACGTTGGGCTTAATCCGCGTATCCGGTTTTCTGAGTGTTGTTACACTCGTTTCGTTATCACTGCGACCAGACCCCTTGGGTGTTATAGGGTCAAGCCTCACGGGCCATTAGTACACG
>NZ_JHQL01000004.1:0-494538 GCF_000712975.1 Vreelandella neptunia
GCGTCGGCGTCGGCGTCGGCGTCGGCGTCGGCGTCGGCGTCGGCATCAGCGTCCGCATCGGCGTCAGCATCCGCATCTGAATCAGCATCAGCATCAGCGTCTGCATCGGCATCCGCATCGGCATCAGCGTCTGCATCGGCGTCCGCATCAGCATCAGCGTCTGCATCGGCATCGGCATCGGCGTCGGCATCCGCGTCGGCATCCGCGTCGGCGTCGGCGTCGGCATCAGCGTCAGCATCCGCATCTGAATCGGCATCGGCATCGGCGTCAGCATCAGCATCGGCGTCAGCATCAGCATCGGCGTCAGCATCCGCATCGGCGTCAGCATCTGCATCCGCGTCGGTGTCGTCTAGATCTGTTGTAGCAGCGGCTAGGCCACCATCAAATTCAACGAACTCGGCCCCTTCAAGGCCGCCTTCAGTGCTAAAGCTAAGCGGGTCGGTTTCTTCGGCAATACGAGCAAGGCGCACAAAGCTGCTACCACCACCGCCACCGCCGGCTGCTCCACCGGCTGCAGTCGCATCTAACAGTTCGAGTAGGTCGCCATCTTCATCATTAAGAGCAGTGAGCAGCGCTTCTAGATCGTCATCCTGGATGCTGGCATCAGTGGCTACAATCGCGTCAACATCAAGTTCGGGGGTAACCGCAACCTCTTGGCCGCCTTCGACAACGTTAACGCCTGTTCCGTCTGCAAAGTCTAGCTCTACCCGGCCATCTGCAGACGTGATGATCGTTTCGCCTTCCTGAAGAACGTCGCCAATGCGAAGTTCACGCAGATTGCCGTCTTCGTCACGTGCCCATGCCTGACCTGAAATTGCGATAACTGTTGCCATGTGCTGTATCCACCCGCTGCTTCATCCAAGAGGTTGCCGTTTTTGGTGAAAATCCAATAAAGTGAACTTTTATTAACGGCATTTTGCAGCAAGATTAATCGTGATGACGACGAATTCATATTGTACTGGTGGACAGTACTACCACGGCGATTGGAAAAGACGGGCATGCTGAAAGCTAGGATGAGGCTTTAATACTCAACGGCGCTTTTCACGGGAGAGTTTTGCTCATCCGCGAGTGTAATGACCTCGTAGGCTTTTATAAGCCCAGACATCATGTTGAGTGCGCCTGAGTCATTATGAAGATGACAACGTTGGCAAAATTCGTGCGCTCGCGCCGCTAATGCAACGCAGTTTGCCGCTTGGGTGGGTGAGTCAAACCCATGCCAAGGTTGCTGACTATCAGCGCTTTCCCATTGGCTATTGATAACCTCAAGTATTTCCGCCTGTAGCTTTGCTGATAGAGGCCAGTGCGCGCCCAATGTGTCATATACCCAACCCTGCCAGTCCAATAGCAGCATGTGATTGTCTATAACGGCCATGCGGGCGCTACTAGGATTTTGTACCGTTAGACACTGGGGAACCCTTTTCACTTCAGCGATCATAAACGGCCATAGCTGCATGAAACGCTCGACTTGAAAGCTCTGTCGGTCTTGTTGTGTCAGGTAGGCAAAGTGTGAAGCTACCACTTTCTTCATGCGCTCGGGTAAGGAGGCAAACGTTGCTGTGTATTGGGTAATCAGATGATTGGGCAAAGGAACATGGCATAGGCATTGCCGCAACTCATTCATCCAAGGCTTACGCTCTTCGGAATTCTTCCACTGAGGTGGCTTGTCTCCTATTTCCACCAACACAAAATGACACCAGGGTAACTGTCCACTAGCTCGTAAAACAGGCACCGTGGGCATAGCACTTTGAGACATCACGCTTTGAGACACCGCACCATGGCAATAGCCTCCTACTTCATTCAAAAGCGCTGTTTCATGCAGTGCTTCGTTCTCTCGGGCAGCGATATAGCACTTTAGCAATACATAATATGGCAAGCCGTTGCTATCTGTTTCACAAACTAATACGTGCGCTACGGATCGCCCATAGAGTAAACGGCATTGCAAAATTTCAAGATCGCCGACACAGTATTTGCTCTCAATCAACCATGACGGTAGCCACTGTTGAAGAGTCGCTTGTTCAAAGCGCTGGACAAAGTCCGTGGTTAGCGAGAAAGAAATCTGTTGGGAGCGAGGTAAAAGCAGCATATTAATCTGCTGAAAATACTTGATGATACTCAAGAAATTGATCAACCCATTAACACTGGCCACCATTAGTTGGCGCATTGCTAGCAGCAATATAAATAGCGTCAACAGTGGCCGCATTGTGCCATTGAGATAATCGAGGACAATAATCAAAAAACCCAAAGCAAAGCTGATATTGATGACGGTCAGAACGTTACCTTGCAGGGTATTCTGAATAGTTTGCACCCGCTCAAAGCGGTAGTAAAAGCTAACCATCATCACCAACCCCAACACACATGCCACTGCCAATAGCGCGAGCAGGGGGTGTAGAAAAGCGATCATCAAGCAGAAAAGCAGTGCGATCACCGCTGACGACAGGGCACCTATCACAATGCCAAGTACACGCTTGCCAACTAATCGATGGTTGGCAACTAGCCGAGTTTTATTCAAAAGCCCTAGGATTAGGGACGAAAGCTGGGCAATGGCTTTTGTAATTAACCATTTAAGTAAGGCGTAGGCGCAAAAGCAGAGCACGGCCGCTACGATTAATACCGCTATTTTGGCACCATGGGATTCTGTTCCAGGTACCCAGCCATCGATACGGCTACGCCCGGTCATCAACACTTGAAGCAACTGCCAAGGTAACACTAGGCTTGCCAACAGCATGACCTGACTTACAATTTGCATTAACAGGATCGTTAATACACGCCAACGAAACGGCCATAGCACCGCGCGCGCTAACGCAGCCATTAGGTCGAGAACTTGATCTCCGTGAATCTCCTCTCTCTCCCTGTTAGTCGTCGGGTTACTCATCGATTAATCATTGGTTCTATAAGTTGCATGAAGGCACGTAATTCGTCCGGTTGATCGGCTATCGGCTTATACGTTGAAACGGCATCATGGATGGCAGATAAAATGACCCTATTGTGACGCAGGCTACGCTGCTCTGCCTCTGCCCAACCATATACGGGCCATTGCTCTTGATGGGCCAGTGTCGCGCCAGCCTCATTGAGTGAGGCGAAAAGTAACGGCAGAAAGGCATGGCCATAAAACTCGCTCGCTGCCACTACTTGGCTGCCATCGTGGTAACGCTTATCGTGTAGCTCCTTCTGAATTGAGCGACTGCCCTGCGAGTCAAGCAGATAAAACAGTCGCTGCCAAAAGGTCGCTGCGCCGTAGCTTGCTTGCATCACTGCTTCAAGCGCTTCGGCATTCACAGGTAAGGGGATCCCCTCTTGTGCACCACCTCTCTGCGCAGCCTCTCTAAAGAGAGATTCCGACCAACGAGCTAATCCTTCATGCACCCAACCTTGCTTGAACATCATGTGGGCATTTTGATAAAGATGAAACAGCTCATGGGCAGGGGTTAAGTTTTCTGCAGCATTCACTTGCCCACCTAACGCCATACGAATATGGCAATCAGGCACAGTTGGGCTGCGCACTACTTCATCATACGCTTGCCCACCACGTGACTGGTCAGCACGTAATATCACCATAATGAAGTTTGCACGCTGATAGCGTGGCATGAGCAAGGGTGGGGTAAGCCCAAGAACGTCACGATAGAGTAGATTGGCGGCGTTAAGCTGTCTTTCCAAGTCATCTCGTTGTGTAGTGCTCAGCGCCCCAATTTCTTCAACGACCTCGATAAAAAAGTGGGTCTCCTCCAATCCCAACGTTTGGTTCGGCCCGTTTGTTAATATCTGGAGTGGTGCATCACGTTGCAGGTAATGGCACTCCCCTGCTTCTGGGGTCGGCTGAGCGGCTACTGGCGTTAGCTTAGCCGTGGCTATGCAAAGCAGTAGTAGAGTGATCCACCAATGGTGAGTTAACGGTAGATGTTTACTCATAAGGTAGCGGGGGGAAAAGCGCGTGTAGCCCAATGCCATGGGATGCTTTAACAAGCACGCTATCATGGGGCATTAGGTGGTGCGGCAGCGCTGCCTCAAGGGCTTTAACATCCGCAAAGTGAAACACGCCAGCAGCCTCTCCACCCAATAAGGGTGCTAACACTTGGCAGTGCTGACCACAGAGCAGTAATTCCCTAGCTGATAGTGAGGCAAGAAGAGGAGCAAGTTCCTGGTGTAGCCGTTCAGTCTCTGCGCCCAGCTCTAGCATATCGCCAATAATCACCATCTTTTTACTCGTATCCACAGTGAGCGAAGAGAAGGCTTCCAACGCCATGCGCATCGATAAAGGGTTAGCGTTGTACGTTTCATCGTACAGTGTGATTGGCACGCCGTGACAATGCGTGGCCCGTACTTCGCCTCGCCCTGCCACTGCTTGAAAAGTGGCCAGCCGGGATATAACGATGTCTAGCGGTAAATTATCGTGCCTAGCCACCGCCAGTACTGCCATGGCATTCAGCATCATATGGCGCCCTGCAGCGCTCATGCCAAGTTCATACACACTTCCATCACACATAATCCGGGCGCTATTCCCTGCAAACGCAAGCATGCGTATATCTGCGTCGGGGTGCTCACCGAAACTCACCACCTGCAGGTGATAGCGCCTTGCCTGTTCGGCCAGATAAGCATAATGAGGCATATCGCGGTACAGAATAGCGACCCCATTAGGGGGCATGCTCTGAAAAATAAGCGCTTTCTTACGGGCAATTTCGTCTAGTGAGCGGTGATACACCAGGTGCGATGCCGCAATATTAGTGATTATGGCGATATCAGGGCGAGCAAGATCCGTATTCTGGGCCATGGAGCCGATGGCCATTTCAACCACCCAGTACCGTGCCTCTTGCGGCATCGAAGCGATGTTCCAGGCAATGCCAACCGGCAGGTTGGCACTGCCTTGCGTTTGCCCTACCGCACCGCTATAGCTCAGCACATGGGCCAGCATTGCTACTGCCGTTGTTTTACCCGCGCTGCCAGTAATACCGACGACGCGACCAGCGTAACTGCGCCGCTGCCACTGTCCTATCGCCAGCGTTGCTGCTCGCACATCAGCTACGTGTAACACAGGCACACCGATACCATGATATAACTCAGGGTCATCGCAAATGACAGCGGAAGCGCCTTTACTCACCAGAGACTTCACCGCGGCGAATGGCAAAAAACCTTTTTCCATTCCCTTGCCCCGCGCGATAACCACTTGCCCCGTTTGAAAAGATCTTGGCCAGCAGCATAGGCCTCTTGCTAGCCACTCATCAGGTGGAGTTGATATCCATACTCCCTCGGTTATCGAGACAATAGTTTTAGCATCCAAGCGCTGCCCCAATAGTGGCGACTTAATGCTGGCATAGCTTGCCTCACGCAGCATCTGCTGATACGCCACCAGCCCCGATAAGTAGTGCTCTACATCGTCAATCCTAACGCGGAAACTGTGATGGCGAATAAAAAAGCCATCCACAACAGTCGCCGGAGCTTTAAAGTACATCGCGACTTCCGGCCAGAAAAAGCCGTTCAGCAGATAGTTCGCCCTAGCATGCAAAGAGCGGTAAAACGCATTGACATCAAAGCCATTCAGCACATCGGCTAAATCAGGCCGTTGCTCAAGCTTAAGCAGCGTTTTATGAAACGCCATCGACAGCTCAAGCAGCGTGGGGAAAGTGGTGATCCGCTCGTGGATAAAATCGACATAGCCCGCGATATTGCGCACGGCAAACGCAAAGTATTTACGCTCTGGGCGGTGCGCCACCAGTTCATTGGAGCAATAGGCAAGCCAATGGTCGTGGGCATTTTCGTGACCGCTAGCAATAAAGTAGTCAAACGCGTTGACCACGCAGTCTAGCCAACGGTTATTTCGGGTATGGTCATAAAGCCGCATTAGGGCAAAAGCCGCTTCGCCATCGTAATAAATGATCCGGGTCTTTTCCTTAACCGACAAATCAGCCGCATTAAGTACGTGTATAAAGCTCCCATCGGCCTCTTGCATTCTTGTAATGCCAAGTGCCAGTGCATCTGCCAGCGCTGCATAACGATCGTCGCCCGTGACCTGGTGATACTTCACTAATGCAAGAATGGCGACTGCGTTGGCTCCCAGTTTGATAATGTCGCCAACATCCACCACATAGGCTGCGCCTTGGCGGTAAATAACAAACTGGGAACATAAGCCCGACAGCGCGCCGGCAATCTGCTGGCGTATCAGTCTGAGTTGTTCGTTACTTAACAGTCGCTGTTCCGCACAGGCCTCATAGCCTTCTAGCAAAGCATAGGTACTGCTAGCGTGCCGCAATACGTTGTAGGTATTAATACGGCGATCAAAGCAGGGAAAATAGCCATACACATAGCGCCCATCTTCCTTCATCTGCTTACCCAAAAAACGGGTGGAACGCTCGATTAACTCTCCTGTGGATGCCGCTGTTAGAGGAGGAGCTTCTCGCCTTCCCCAGCATCTTGGTTGAGTCTCTAGACCATGAACTCGAGCAGTTTCGCCGCTAACATCCACGAATACGCCAGCAGTAGAAAAGCTCCAAACTGGCATAGTATCGCCAAAGTCAGGCATCTGGCTTGAACCATGACGTGCTTTTATATAGCGCTCTAAGTGCCCCAAATTAACATCGGCATGCGCCACCTGATTGCCTGCGTATAGGCAGGCATTAGCGTTAAGCTCCATTTCTGTGAGTAGAAGCCGAGGAAGTTTCGTGCCCACAAACGCTAAGCCACTACGAAAATAGTTGCGTTTATAACGCTTAATGTTTTGCTTTAGCGTCTGCCACTGCCATTCACGCACTGCAAAAGGCCACTCCAAGCGACACCACACCAATGGGTGCTGAAACTTTCGCTCAAGCCGTTGCAGTGCCTGTTTCAACGCGGGGAGTAAAGCTGCCCAGTTGCCTGCCTGCAGGCTGCTCACATCAATCTGCACAGTAGCGACTTGAGCGCGCCCATAGCCATCGCTTACTGATAGCAGCATTAGCTGAGCAAACTCTGCTGGCTGTGCATGCTTGTTCAACCATATCGGCACCACCGTTTCACCGATGCCATCTAAAGCGAGCGCAACGTTGACCGCTTGGGCAGAAGGCCCAGCTTTTTCAGCGCCCGATTTGCTTAATGGGGGCAAGCCAGGCAGTGAAGAACGTGTATTGTTGGGCATTTAATTGCTCAAAAATAAGGACTGACGTATGAAGCTGAACGCCATGCACATGCACACATGCAGGTATATCAACTAGAACTGTTCTAACGTGCGTTCTGCAACCGGCGTTAGCTTCAAAATTAGCTGTAAGCGATCACGGACAGCTAACTTCTTGAAGATGGCACTTAAGTGGGCCTTCACCGTACGTTCCGTGATGTCTAATTGGCGCGCGACTTCTTTATTGGTTGCACCACGAGCAACGGCTAGCGCCACACCCCGCTCGCGCTCCGTTAATAGGTTCAAATAGTCACTCTGCTGATGCTCCGCACCTTGCTGACGTTTTTGTAGCGCCTTAAAAGTGCCACCTACTACCTTGGCAAGCAGCTCTTGTCCCACCCATATACCTTGATTGGTTACTACAAGGGCGACTTGGATAAGGACGTCAGGAGCTGCCAATGTATGGACATAGCCACGCGCCCCAAGGTCAAGCGCCTTAAGCGCCTCACGATCGTTAGGCACATAGCTGAGTATCACGACAATGGCACTGTTTGCAGTTATCGCCGGAATCAGCTCACTCCAATTTTCGACCATCGTTGTTAGCCATGCCACGTCACCCGGCTGCACTTGATCCACTATTTTATCTGGCGTGGTGGCCATGCTTGCAGGAAAAGCACTTTCCCAGCGCGCCTTTAGGCGTCCATCCGTTGTCACAAACCAGTGTTTCATTAGCGCTCCCCCATGGAATCTCGCCACGCCCTTAAAACAGGTTTTAATAAGAACTGCATCACCGTTCTTTTGCCTGTCACAATATCGACTTGTGCCGTCATCCCTGGAATAACCTGCAGCCGGTCAGTAATACTTTCATCTTGCAAACTACGAACCCGGACCAAATAAAACGTATTACCGTCGTCGTCAGTAATCGTATCTGCACTGATGTGGTCAAGCTCAGCCTGCAGCCCACCATATATGGCGTAGTCGTAGGCAGTGAGTTTGATCGTTGCAGGCTGCCCAGGATGTAGAAAGGCAATATCCTGAGGAGCAATACGGGCTTCAACCAGTAACTGGTCATCGCTGGGCACGATATCCAATACTTCTTGTCCTGGCTGGACCACCCCACCAATCGTACTGATATGAATACGCTGAATCACACCATCGACAGGCGAGCGTATTTCGGTAAGTCGCACCCTGTCCTGAAGCCCCGTGCCTGACTGCTGAAGTGCATTTAAATCGCCTAACGTCTGAGCAAGCTCATTTCGCCACTCACTTCTACGTTCGGCACCTAGCTCAAGTAACTGCCCCTCCGCTTCTTCCACTCCCGCTTCCAGACGTGAAACAGCAGCGGCAGCTTGATTGCGCTCACCAGTGGCACGCGACACTTCACGCTGTAAGCGCAATACCTCAACTTCTGAAACAGCACCTGACGCAAGCAATGGGCGCGTCAAATTAAGCTCTTGCCCTGCCATATTGGCTTCACGCTGGGCAGTATCACGACGTGCCTGCGCTTCCCGAAGTTCTTCTCGACGTTGCCGAATACGATCATTGAGGACGTTTTCTTGCTCACGTAGCTCTTCGCGGCGGCTTTCATACACCTCACGTTCTTGCATCACGATATTAGGCACTTCTTGACGCAGCTCTTCAGACGGCTCAAAAGAGGTGCCAGTCGCCAACGCCCTTAGCCGCTCTGCACGTGCTTCTAGTGCAAAACGCTGGGCACGGTTTTCGCGAAAATCAGACACAAACCGGGTTGGGTCAATTTGCATTAACACCTCTCCGGCACTGACCACCTGCCCTTCTCGCACCATGATCTGCTCTATCACACCGCCGTCAAACGACTGTATGCGCTGCAGTTGGCTTGCTGGAATAACCCGCCCCGCGCCACGGGTCACTTCATCGATGGCAGCAACCGATGCCCAAACCACCAGCACAATAATGGTCAGTAAAACGGTGTAGAGAAATAGCCGAGCGCGAATAGGCTCTTGCTGCATACGCGCCCAGTCAGTGTCGCTCGCCCAATCACGACTGAGGTGCGCCGAGGTAACTCGCCGAGCAAACAGCCTATCCATAAACGGACGAAACGGTTTCTGCCCTTTCTCAGAAAAACGACCAATGGCCTCAAAGCCTTTTTGTTCAGACGTGGAGGTGTTTTTTTTCGCCATTTACGACGCCCTCCCAATCTGCCCTTTGCGCAATGCCTCGACCACGGTATCGCGCGGACCATCCGCCACTACTTTGCCAGCATCCATAACGATGATGCGGTCAACCAGGGATAACAGCGAGGTACGGTGGGTAACAACGAGAATAGTTTTCCCAGGTGCAACACTGGAAAGGTTAGCTTTAAACGCTTCTTCGCTGGCGTTATCCATTGAGCTAGTTGGCTCATCAAGCAACAGAATGGGTGGGTCTTGTACAACCGCTCTTGCGATTGCAACAGCTTGTTTTTGACCGCCTGAAAGCGCTTGGCCACGCTCACCTACCTCAAGGTCGACGCCTTTGGGATGGCTATTAACCAATGATTCTAGACCCGCAATTTCGATCGCTCTGAGTAGCGCCTCGTCATCAACCCGGTCGTTTCCACCACCCGCGACAATATTATCCCGCAGCGTGCCAGCAAACAGGCTGACATCCTGAGGTACATAGCCAATATGACGACGAAGCTGGAGGGGATCTAGCTGACGAATATCAACGCCATCCACCAGCACCGCGCCGGATACGGGCTGATAAAAACCAAGTACCAGCTTATTCAGCGATGATTTTCCGCAGCCAATACGGCCGAGCAACGCGACTTTTTCACCGGCTTTGATAGAAATCGAGACATCACGCAATGCCTCTCTTTCTTCATTGGGATAGCGCAAGGTGACTTTCTCTAAGCGGATGCTGCCGGTAAAACTGGGCTTTTCTACGTAAGCCTTGCCTTCATGGCGCTCCACGCTCTTGGCCATCACGCCATTTAAAGATTCCAGGGCAGTTGAGGACTGATGATATTGAGCCAGTAAAGCAGCCGCTTGGCTAACAGGCGCCATTGCCCGGGAAGAGAGCATATAGGCAGCAATCAACCCACCTTGGGTCAAGTTGCCTTCAATAATTTGATAGACACCGATGATAATGACGCACACGGCCACGCTGTGCTGCGCCCACTGAGCAACGCTTGAAACCGAAGAACTCACCATTTTGAGTTGGGCACCGGTTCTTGATAAGAAAGCAGATGCTTTTTCCCAATGGCGTTGAATTCGGCTTTCAGCGCGCAGCGCCTTGACGTTTTCTAATTGAGAAACGGACTCTACCAACAACGCATTACGTTGCGCCCCCACTTCCCAAGTTGTTTGTGAAAGCTCATGTAATTTGCCTTGTGCTGCAAGGGCATATAAAAGCACGAAAACAATCCCTATGAGCACTGGCAACACAAGCCAGGGGTTGATCAGTGCAATGATGGCCGCAAAAAGCAGTACAAAGGGCAAGTCCACTATGCCAAGAATGGTTGCAGAGCCGATAAACGCCCGCACCGATTCAAACGATTGAAGCGTTGAGGTAAACGAACCTGTTGACGCTGGCCGCTCCTCTAAGCGCAACCCCAACGTTTTCGCCATTATTGACGAAGAGAGCTTTACATCTGCTCGACTGGCTGCCAAATCAACAAAGCTGCTACGCATTAAGCGCAGCGCTAAGTCAAAGCAGAGCACAATAAAAATGCCAATTGCCAGCACCCAAAGCGTTTCAGTGGCCTGATTGGGTACAACACGATCATAGACATTTAACACAAACAGCGGCATTGCTAGCGCAAATAAATTGATAGCCACCGACCCTAAAACAATATCGCGATAGAGACGCCGATTCTCACGAATAACGCCCCAGAACCAGTGCTGGTCACCGCGTTTTTTAACTCCAGGTTCTGAAGCACTATCAACTCTAAATTTTGGTCGCACATAGATGGCTTCACCGCTATAACCTGCGTGAAGTTCCTCTAACGATATTTCCGTATCGGCTTCTGACAGCTCAGGAAAAATTACTTTTGCTTTTTGCTGCTTGAGATCCAACCCAAGCAACACACAAGCACGCCCCGGCTCCAACAATAAAATTGCGGGAAATAGGGCAGGATTTAGTCCCGAAAGCTTACTTTT
Source organism: Vreelandella neptunia (assembly GCF_000712975.1). Lineage (GTDB taxonomy): Bacteria > Pseudomonadota > Gammaproteobacteria > Pseudomonadales > Halomonadaceae > Vreelandella > Vreelandella qaidamensis. The sequence goes on from NZ_JHQL01000004.1 coordinate 11,197, forward strand.
CACAATATGCGCAGTAAGCCCTGCTCGCGAGGCTGCTCGCCCAAAGACAGAAGGAATTAACTTCCCTTGCTCTAAAGGCAAGCCTGCTTTTAAGGCTTCTGAGGACACTTCGTGCTGATAATATGAAGCAACTGCCTTCAAACACTCCAGTAACTCATCGCTTGATTCTTGCCCACCACTACGGGCAGCCCCAGAAACTGACAGCTCACTTTGCGTCACAAAAACCTCATTTCCCTTCCGAAATTTGAATATCTCGGATGACTAGATGCCCATAGTTCACTACTCAGCCACGCGTCACAAACGCATCCGCATAGCCAAATCCTTGCAGCTCAGACTGCAATGACTTTGCATCATTCAGGGATTCGAAGGGCCCTACTTGCACGCGAAAATTCCCTGCAGCTGTCACTACTCTAGCACTGCTGGATAACTGGTTATTCAATTGACGGCTCAGTGCCTCAGCACGCTCAATAGCACTTAAAGACGCCACCTGAACATAAAGTCCCTGCGTTTGACTTGGTGCTGATACGTTCGTGACAGTGGCTTCAATAGGGGCAGCCATTACCAGCTCCTCAGATTCTGAGTAAGCACTTTGCGGACTATCGGCTTGCTGCGCAGAAATCCCACGGGTGAAATCATCTAAGGTAAAGCCACGCGGCCCCTCTACACCGCAAGCCATGCGAATGTTGTCAGCCATATCCTCGTAGCCCAGCTCATCAAGGCTTGGAATATCTTCACGGGTTACTTGCAGGGTATGCATTAGCTGCCCCATAGCCGCTAGGGTACGCGCTTCTGCTAGCGTCAAATCAAACTGTGCATTGGCATAGGCACGGCTAGCTTCAAAGTACTCGTTCTCACTATCTAGAAGGTCGAGCAAGGTGCGCTGGCCAATATCGAACTGCTGTTGGTATGCACCGCGGACACGGTCAATTGATTGACGATGTTCGTTCAAATATTCCAACTGCTCTTTTAAGCGCTGGGTGTCGTTATAAGCAATTTGTGTCGTTTGCCTAACGTTGGTACATGCGGTTTCTCGCTGACTCTCTGCTTGTTCAATTCTTGTCGTCGCTGCATTGAAGGCAGCATAGTCCGAACCGCCTCGATAAAGGTTCATGCTCGCCACAAGCTGAATGCTGTGTTCATCACTGCGACCAGCAATCGAATCATCTTGGTTATTCGTGCCTGTACGTCCTTGAATATCTAGACGAGGCATAAAGGCAGCGCGAGCGCCTTCACGCTCTGCACGTTGTACAGCAATATTTTCAATCGCCGCGTGAAATTCAGGGTTACCCTGGAACGCTAGCTCTATGGCTTGGCTAACATCGGTAGGTAAGTCATCGGCAAGAGAAGGCGCAGGTGCCATATTTTGTGCGGGAAGCGTACCAACAATTCGCTGAAAACGGGCAGTAACATCGTGAAGGTTTGATGCTTCAGACATCAGGTTGGATTCGGCTAACGCCAGACGGCCGCTAATTTGTTCAAGATCAACACCGCGCCCTGCCCCCGAATTAAAACGCTCTTCGATTTGCGTTAATACGCGCTGATGTTCACGGTAGTTATCCTGCGCTAAGCGCACTAACTCGCGATAGCGTGCTACGTCTAGGTAGGTACGAAAGGCTTCAAGGGCAATTTCTTCACTAGCCCCCAGCAACTCAAAATAGGCGACTAGCCGAGAACGGTCTAAGCGCTCAACCTCACTGCGGGTTGCAAAACCATCAAAAACCATCTGGGTTAACGTCAGTTCTGCAAAATCACTATCGTAACTGCCACGCCCATCATTTTGCTGATCCTGTCTTCCAACACCAGCACTGACATCAATCGTAGGTAAGTAACCACCTTGCGCCTCTCGAACGTCATTGCCGGACGCCCAAAAATTTGCCCAGGAAGCATTGACTTGGGGATTGGTGATAATAGCTTGTTGAATGCTGCTTGAAAGTGTTGTGCTGCCTGGCGCATAAAGTGTAGCAGGAAGCGACTGCCCCAAAGCAGAGAGAGGAAGACAGACGAACGTCGTCACCGTGAGCGGTCGAATTGCGCGCTGAAAAAAAACTGTATTTAGGAACCCAGTATTTAGCGTTGTTTTGATGCCATTTTTCATCGTTGTTAATCCCTAATGAATATTTACGCTGCTAGCTAAAGGTGCAGCGGCTCTACGCCACCTACCCTGGGGCATGGTTCTTTTTGGTCTTACTTACTAGCTAATGCTCAGTGCGATCTAGACGTGGTTCGGTGACGCTCCCTTGCTCAGATTTTTCATTCAGTAGCATTAGTGGAAAACCACACTATAAAGCCAAACGTCACAAAATTTTACAATATAAATCTTAAAAAAACACTATATCGCCGATTTCCGGTTGGTTGTTAAACGCAATTGCTGTAGCGCTAGCCCAAGTAGAATCAGCCCTAAACCAATAAGCGTTGACACCAACAACGGCTCCCCCACCACTAAATAGAGCAACAGCAAGGAAACCGGAGGCGAAAGAAAGATTAGATTAGAAACCTTAGCAGTCCGCGAAACCTTACGAACTGCCATTTGCCAAAGCACAAACGCCACTCCCATTTCGAAAAGCCCTACGTAGACCCCAGCGCCTAACGCCTGCCACCCATGCCAGTTAAGCCCTGGCCCAACAAAGAATAGCAGCGCCGTTAAAACAGGCAAGCCAACGCTGAAGTTCTGCCATTGCGCAATTAAGGGTGCTCGCTCATCACGCGCGTTAAGCAACCAATACATCGCCCATAGCAACGTCGATAAAAGTGCAAACACCACACCTAGTGGGTCTGCAAAATCAACGTTGAAGATATTGCCGCGGGTGGCGATTACCCAAACACCCGCATAGGCAATAAGCCCCGCCACTATATCCATACGTGTCAGCCGCTGGCCTAGGATCGGCACAGCCAAAAGTGCCATCGCCAATGCCCAGGTATAATTCAAGGCCATGGCTTCTTGACCTGGCAACCGATCATAAGCAGCAAATAGCACCAGATAATAAGCAACCGGGTTCATTAACCCCGCCCAAGCGGCAGTACGCCAACCATGGCGAAGCGCTTGTGGTAGATGCCCCTGCTTCACCATCAAGACAGACATGAATACCCACGACACCAGAGCCGCAAGCCACATCAATTCCAGTGGGCTCATCCAAGCAAGCGCAACTTTAAAAGCGGTGGCAACCGTCGACCATAGCGCGACCGCTCCAAGCCCATACAATATCGCTTGACGATCTTGGTTCATCGGTCGATATGCCCCAGGTCTCGGGCTGGCTCAATCTGATCTCGTACGCGCTGCTTTAAAACTTTGATATCTGGAAAACCGCCATCGCGCTGCCTTTCCCATAGCAATGTCTCATCACACCAGATTTCAAAAGTTCCACCGTGAGAGGGCGATAATGCAACTTCTGCTAGGCTTTCACCGAAGGTTGAAAGAAGCTCTTGAGCATACCAAGCACTTCGCAACAGCCACTGGCATTGCGTGCAATAACGTATTTGAATACGTGACATTCAGGGGTTCCTTAACGTTTTAATAGGGGCATCCTTACCTTTCATTCTGTCACCTTACATTTGCTACTGCCAAGGACCCCTCATGGCTGAACATAATGTTTCTCAAACACGAGTTTACGAATGGCTGACCAGTGATGATGATAGCCGAATGTGCGATGACATTCCCGACGAGGCATGTCAGGAGCAGCCACATAATTTCTTCCTGCATCTTTGTGCTTCGTTAGGTAATAAACTTGCTGATGAGCTATCTAGCGCCCGATTGGTCTTGCCTTGGTTAATGGGCATTATTGGCGCTCCTGTATGGATGGTAGGCCTGTTAGTACCTATCCGTGAAGCGGGTGCTCTGTTGCCGCAGCTTTTCGTAGCTGGTTTTATTCGCTTAAAACCAACGCGCAAATGGGTATGGGTAGCAGGCGCACTGATACAGGCCCTAGCGGCATTAGCGTTAGCACTGCTAGCACTGGTGGGCAGCGGCTCTTTGGGGGGCGCGATGGTGCTAGCTACCCTGGTGTTGCTATCACTGGCGCGAGGACTCTCATCCATAGCAACGAAAGACGTGTTGGGTAAAACCATCGCGAAGCGACGCCGTGGAACTCTAATGGGGTGGAGTGGCAGCGTAGCAGGCGCCGCAACCCTGGTAGCTGGCGGCGTTCTGATGTGGTTTGGCGACCAACCCGGCAACGTAGCACTGGCTATTTTACTGGTTGTTGCCGCCGCAGGATGGCTACTCAATGCAGTGAGTGCGGCGCGCATAGCGGAAGTGCCCGGCGCTGTAGAAGGCGGCGAAAATGCCTGGGATAGCATTAAGCTAGGGCTTTCTTTACTCAAAGAAGATCGCAATTTTCTAAACTTCAATCTGGCTCGCGCCCTGCTTCTTTCCAGCGCACTGGCACTCCCCTATTTAGCTCTACTCGGTCAACAACAAAGCGGTACTAACTTAGGTGGCCTTGGCCTGCTGGTAGTGGTATCAGGCATTGCTGCGATGGTGGCAAGCCCTGTATGGGGAAAGCGAGCAGACCAATCGAGCCGCCGTGTGATGAGGGATGCAGCCATCGGGACCGCCATTTGCTGTCTGCTGGGCGCAAGCCTGGCATGGCTCCCCAGCCAGTGGAGTGAAAGCGTTTGGCCTTATGCGATTATTTACGCCCTTCTGGTTATCGTTCATCACGGCGTACGCCTTGGCCGTAAAACCTACTTGGTTGATATCGCCACGCAAGAAAACCGAGCGTTGTATGTTGCGCTATCGAACACCTTAACCGGCGTATTAATGTTAGTGGTGGGCGGAGTAATTGGTGGGTTGGCCCAATGGCTTGGTAGCGCGCCACTGCTGTTAATACTCGCTGGGACAGCATTCTGTGCAATGTTATCAGCCCAACGATTACCTGAGGCAGAATAGCGCTGTCGATTGCAATGCATCTCAACGCTCGCCATGATGGTAGGTAATTAGCGGTGATTAGCTGGGTTTTTGCTATTCTACCTTTATTAAGCAACATGAAATGCCGCTTAGCTCCGCGTTGATGGACAGCGCCATAGCTACGGAAGAACGAGAGCAGCAACAGGAACCCATTGATGAAACGATCTCCTTTGATCAGCCCGGAGTTACTCGAACGTATTGTTGACGCTTCTGAGGATGGCATCGTCGTTGCAGAGCAAGAAGGCGACGAAAACATCCTTATCTACGTTAACAAAGGCTTCGAACGCCTCACCGGCTACAGTGCGGATGAAATTCTTTATCGCGACTGCCGTTTTTTGCAAAATGAGGACCGCGACCAAGATGCGCTGACCTCTATTCGCGAGGCGCTAAAAGAGGGCCACCCCTCTCGCGAAGTGCTGCGTAACTACCGCAAAGACGGCACTATGTTCTGGAACGAGCTCTCCATTACGCCTGTATACGATGAAGCGGATAACTTGATGTACTACATTGGCGTGCAGAAAGACGTGACTGAGCGTGTCGAAGCTCAGCAAGCATTAGCAGCGCTCCAAAAACGTCAAGAAGTCGCAGAATAAACAAAAACACCAATAAAATATCTTCATGGGCTTGAACTTCAACCTAAGTTGCGGTAAATAGCGGCTAAGCGTATAAAAGCGCTAGGCGCTTCTTATTTCGTCTTAGTGATCGAAAGATCTTAGTGATCGAAAGAGAAGCCGTTGTGATGCCGGTGCGCCGGCTTGGGTTGGAGGGCATACCATGAGCCGTGACCCCTTAAATCGTGAAACTTATACCAATGATGCACTCGATGCAGATGAGTTTGACAACTTAGACGCTGTTAACGACGACCATTATGGTAAAAGTAAACCCAGCAAAGCAGACACGCTACGCGCCCGCCGCCAGGTAGAAGCATGGCTTGAAGAGCGCCGTTTGCAGCGCGCTATTGAAGATGATTGGGATGAAGAGGAGTAACTTCCACTTCTAAACCGCTTTTATTGGTTGGCAGCTTAGTCACGATGTCTAGCGCTTAAAATCATTGTTACGCTCTGTTTGTCACACACCGAGCTTTTACTAGGCTGCTAACCAACATCCCAGAACGTCTTATCTTCTATGCTTCTGGCCTTTGTTCGCGCTGAGCACTATCATCTTAGCCCTATGCCAGCACATAGCTGCGACTCTTTTCTCCAACAACCTAACGGATTTCCATGGCGCAATACGTATTCACCATGAACCGGGTTGGCAAAGTTGTGCCGCCCAAAAAGCAAATTCTCAAGGATATTTCGCTATCATTCTTCCCTGGTGCCAAAATTGGCGTGTTGGGTTTGAACGGTTCCGGTAAATCCACACTGCTGCGCATCATGGCCGGTGTCGATAAAGAGTTTGAAGGTGAAGCTCGTCCGATGCCTGGTATCAATGTGGGCTACCTCCCTCAGGAGCCACAGCTTGATGACGAAAAGAACGTTCGCGAAACGGTAGAAGAAGCCCTAGGCGCCATTAAAGAAGCTCAAGAGAAGCTAGACGCGGTGTACGCCGCCTATGCCGAGCCTGATGCGGATTTTGATGCCTTAGCGAGCGAACAAGCACGCCTTGAAAATATTATTGAAGCTGCTGATGCACATAACCTTGAGCGTAAGCTAGAAGTTGCTGCTGAAGCGCTGCGTCTACCGCCTTGGGATGCCAAAGTAGGCAACCTTTCCGGGGGTGAGCGTCGCCGCGTGGCATTATGCCGCCTGCTGCTTTCAAGTCCCGATATGCTGCTGCTTGATGAGCCTACTAACCACTTGGATGCTGAATCCGTTGCTTGGCTAGAGCGCTTCTTGCACGACTATAACGGCACTGTAGTGGCCATCACCCACGACCGTTACTTCCTGGATAACGTTGCTGGATGGATTCTAGAGCTTGACCGTGGCCAGGGCATACCCTTTGAAGGCAACTACTCTCAATGGCTGGAACAGAAAGAGCAACGCCTGAACCAAGAAGCCAAGCAAGAAGTATCGCGCCAAAAAGCCATCAAGCAAGAGCTTGAATGGGTGCGCAGCAACACCAAGGGGCGTCAAGCGAAGAGCAAAGCGCGCCTTAATCGCTTTGAAGAGATGCAGTCTGGTGATTTCCAAAAGCGTAATGAAACAAACGAGATCTATATTCCGCCTGGCCCACGCCTGGGTGACAAGGTCATTGAGTTTCATAACGTCACCAAGCGGTTTGATGACAAGCTACTCTACCAGGATCTCTCGTTTACCATTCCCCAAGGGGCAATTGTCGGGATTGTAGGTGGTAACGGGGCCGGTAAGTCAACCCTGTTCAAGCTGGCCACCGGCCAAGAACAGCCGGATGCTGGCGAAGTAGTGATTGGCGAGACAGTCGATATTGCCTACGTTGAGCAGCTGCGCGACGCGCTAGACGACAAGCAAACTGTTTGGGAAGCCGTCTCTGATGGGCAGGATATTCTCAACATCAATGGCTATGAAGTATCCTCGCGGGCCTACGTTGGCCGCTTCAACTTTAAGGGGAACGATCAGCAGAAGCGCTTAGATGAGCTTTCTGGTGGTGAACGCGGTCGTCTGCAACTTGCCCAAACGCTGAAGCAAGGCGCAAACGTACTGCTGCTAGATGAGCCTTCAAACGATCTGGACATTGAGACCTTACGCGCATTGGAAGAAGCGCTACTTGCCTTCCCTGGCTGCGCTATGGTGATCTCTCACGATCGTTGGTTCCTCGACCGTATCGCTACGCATATTCTCGCCTTTGAAGGCGATTCAGAAGTTGTCTTCTTCGATGGCAACTACACCGAATATGAAGAAGACCACAAAAAGCGCGTGGGTAATGACACGCCTAAGCGGATGAAGTATAAGCGTATCGACGCCTGATCGTGGCATCGTAGCAACACTGCTTATATGCAAAAAAGCCCCATGTGCGGATGAAAGCGCACTTGGGGCTTTTTACTGTCTTAACGTTTATAAAAAAACTGAAAACGTTACTAGCCTGCCGGCCAAGTAAACTGCCGCCCACCCATCAAATGCATATGAATATGGTAAACAGTCTGGCCGCCCATTTCGTTGCAATTCATGACTACTCGATAACCATCTTCTGCGAAGCCTTGCTGTTTAGCTAGCTGTGCAGCGGTGTACTGCAATCGCCCAATAACCGCTAAGTCATCTGGAGTAATATCGTTCAGCGTGGCAATATGCTTTTTAGGAATGATCAGCTGATGCGTTGGTGCCTGAGGGCTAATATCATTAAATGCCAACACGTGCTCATCTTCATATACGATATCTGCGGGAATTTCGCGGTTTATTATTTTGCAAAACAGGCAATCCATACGGCCTCCTTCATTTTGTAAGTGGCGAAAACGTACTAACTAGCAAAAACGGCCTAGCGAAAACGGCGCTGAGAAAGCAAATGGCGAACCAAGGGGGCTAGGATTAGCTCCATCGCTAGCGACATTCGCGCGCCAGGCACTACCAACGTGTGTGGGCGTGTCATAAACGAGTCTTTAATCATCGCCAATAGCCAGGGAAAGTCCACTGTTGACGGGTCTCTAAAACGAATCACTACGAATGATTCTGCATCGGTGGGAATGTCTTGTACTTCAAACGGGTTCGACGTATCGACGGTGGGCACCCGCTGGAAATTAATATGGGTACGAGAGAACTGCGGCTGAATGTAGCGCACATAATCATCCATGCGCCCTAATATGGTATCGATTACCGCTTCCTGGGAATAACCGCGCAGCTTAGTATCACGGTCAATTTTTTGAATCCACTCCAGGTTCATGGTTGGCGCAACGCCAACTAACAAATCCACGTGACGAGCAATATCATACTCTTGCGTCACTAAACCGCCGTGCAGCCCCTCGTAAAATAACAAATCAGTACCACAGGGTAGTGACTGCCATTCAGTGAACGTCCCTACCCGATAACCCGCCTCAATTTTTTGCTTATCTTCCGCATGAATATAGTGGCGGAACGTACCCGCCCCATGTTCACCGTACTCGATAAACAGCCCTTCAAGCCGATCAAGCAGATTGGCTTCTACCGCAAAGTGAGAAAGTTCATCTTTACGCTCGGGCTCATCTCGAAAAATCCGCTGAAGGTCATCGCGAGTGTAGCGGTGGAACGCATCGCCATCCACCATGGCAGCGTGCACATCTTCACGCAAAAACATGCGTTCAAAACTGCGCCGCACCGTCGTGGTGCCCGCTCCTGAAGAGCCGGTAATGGCAATGATTGGATATTCCCGCGACATTAAGCACCTCTCTCCGGTGCGACCGCCTGAGCAATCGCCTGCACGACGTCATCAGGCACGTTCACAGGCCGCCCTGTAGAAAGGTCTAAAAGAAGCTGATTGACGCGAGCAGTTGCCACCACTTTATCGGTTTCCGCATGACAAATGCGCTGGTACACCGTTAACGCTTTGCCTTGCGGCTCAGGGACAGCGGTCTCAATTATCAAGGCATCTGGCCAGCGTGCCTCGCTCTGATACTGAACAGCCAGATCGACAACAACGCTTGGGTACCCTTTCATATCCCACTCAGGCAAGCCTAGCGCTGCGAAGGCATGCACACGAGCTTCATGTAGTAGCGATACTAAAACGTCATGTCCCAAGTGACGGCCATAGTTCATATCCGTCACCCGCACCGTCAAAGGATGCCGATGAATAATCGCTGCCGTGGGGAAATCCAGCGTGACACGCTCCATGCCTAGCTCCTTGTCGGTGATAGTTTAGCGCTGGCGAACCACCGCTGATTGCTATGCTTCCCGGGCGATAGCACGGAATGCGATATCACGGCGAAACTCAGCGCCTTCCCAATGAATCGCGTTAACACCCTGATATGCTTGCTGTTGAGCAGCAGAGACCGTGTTGCCCAATGCTGTTACACACAGCACTCGTCCGCCTGCGGTCAAAATAGCGCCATCAGCAGCCTGTGTCGTGCCAGCATGAAAGACCTTGCACTGGGCCTGTTCTGCCTGTTCTAAACCGTCAATGACATCGCCTTTACGGTAACTACCGGGATAGCCACCTGCTGCCATGACAACGCCAACGGCCGCACGGTCGTCCCACTTACACTGCTTATCAGCAAGCTCACCCTTAGCACCGGCCAGACAAAGGGCAGCTAAGTCTGACGTTAAGCGCATCATAATCGGCTGAGTTTCAGGGTCACCAAAACGACAATTGTATTCAATAACCTTTGGATTGCCTTCAGCATCAATCATCAGGCCCGCGTACAAAAAGCCTGTGTATGCATTGCCCTCTTCCGCCATGCCTCGCACGGTAGGAAGTATAACCTGCTCCATGATGCGCTCGTCGATCTCTGGCGTTACCACCGGCGCTGGGGAGTAAGCCCCCATGCCGCCCGTGTTGGGGCCAGTGTCGCCGTCGTAAGCACGTTTGTGATCTTGGCTAGTAGCCATGGGCACGACATTTGCACCATCCACCATAACGATAAAGCTGGCTTCTTCACCCTCAAGAAACTCTTCAATAACCACGCGTGCGCCAGCATCGCCAAAGGCATTCGCTTCTAACATATCGCGAATAGCCGCTTCAGCTTCGGCTTCGCTCATCGCTACAATGACCCCCTTACCCGCCGCCAAGCCGTCAGCTTTGATGACAATCGGCGCGCCCATCTCAGCTAAGTAAGCCAAAGCGGGTGCTACCGCCGTAAAGGTTTGGTATGCAGCAGAAGGAATCTGATGACGTGCAAGAAAGTCTTTAGTGAACGATTTAGAGCCTTCCAATTGGGCGGCACGTTGAGAAGGTCCGAAAATGGTCAGGCCCGCAGCCTGAAAGCGATCGACAACGCCTTCCACTAGCGGTGCTTCTGGCCCCACCACTGTCAGCGCCACCTGCTCACGCTGGGCAAACTCAACCAACGCGTCTAAATCTGTTGCTTCAATCGCTACGTTGGTCAATTTAGGCTCGGTGGCAGTACCTGCATTACCCGGCGCAACAAACACCTGCTCGACATCACTAGACTGCGCTAATTTCCAAGCCAATGCGTGCTCGCGGCCACCGCCACCTATCATTAAAACGTTCATTATCATCCTTCTCAAACGGGAGTGCGTAGTTGAGACTAGTTGAGACTAGTTGAGCGCAGTTAAGAGCGTCATCGAATTAATCAGCCACATTATGCCACAACGTCTCAACCAGCGGCGTTACGAGCTTTTATCCGGCGTATCGTCTTCATCCGTTTGATTAGGCTGATTAAGCGTTTTTTGCCAAAAGCGCATATTCTCTTCCGCCAATTCGCGCATAAACTCCATGGGAGAGTGGCGAATTGCTTGTTGCCATTGGCTTTGCATGCGCTTTTGCTGCTCTAGCATGAGCTGGGTACCCTGCTCTAAATAGCGTGCCAGCGGTAAAGGTGATGACATATCATAAACACGGATCAGCTGGGCAAGCAGATCGTTCGAGAAGACCTCAGCATCGCTATCAGCCTGCTCTTGTTCGATAATGATCGACAGCAAGATAGTTCGCGTTAGATCTTCCCCACTTTTAGCATCTTCGACGCGGAAGGGTTCTTCCTCAATAATCAAACGCCGCAGATCCTCAAGCGTCACGTAACGACTTTGCTGAGTATCATATAACCTACGGTTAGCATATTTACGAATTACGCGCACAGCGCATCTCCTTAAACGCGGTAGAGGCTTTGTCGCCATTGCTGCTATTGTGCCTGCAACATGCGCCTATGCAAGCCAGCTTAACGGATTAGTACCGTTAGACGTGTCTTCCTTATGACCAATAGACGACAATCATGAATCTGATTCTGCTTAATCCGAGCGAAGTGAAGGGAGCTTATGCTTACCTTACTGACGCACGACGTATCACCCATTTACGCGAGGTACACCGCGCCTGTATAGGAGATCACTTCACCGTTGGCCTGCAGGGGGGGCAAATGGGGAAAGCACAGCTAACCGAACTAAACGATATCCAGGCAACTTTCACATTAGAAAGCTTGAACGAGCCGCCCCCACCGCCCCTGCCAGTACACTTAGTGTTGGCGCTTCCTCGGCCCAGAATGCTGGCACGTACCTTAGAGCATGTCACTGCCCTTGGTGTAAAAAATATTACACTGCTACACACTAAACGGGTGGAAAAAAGCTACTGGCAATCTCCCGAACTCCGCACGGAGAAAATTCACCACCACTTAGTACTTGGCCTTGAACAAGCGCGGGACACACAAATGCCCAAAGTGACGCTATGCAAAGGTTTTCGCCCCTTTTTAGAAGAACAGCTGCCTGAACTATTAAAAGAACGGCGCGGCTTGATGGCACACCCTGGCATGCCGAACGCCTGCCCGCGGACGGTTGACGGGCAAATACTGCTTCTCGTTGGGCCGGAAGGCGGTTTTATCCCCTGGGAAGTTGAAAAACTACTTGAGGCAGGCTGCGAGGGCATACACTTAGGCCCCCGCATTTTACGGGTAGAAACGGCCGTAACCGCGCTGTTATCCCGACTTTTTTAATCCTTCGCTACGCCTTTTGCTGGGTAACGAGCGCTATAGGCTCAAAAAACAGGCGTTAAGACTGCTCGTCTGCAGGGTCGTGGGGGACATAAGCCGCGTTTTCCCCACACTCTGGTTGTTGAAGAAAAGTAGCACGCACATCCAACAATCCTAAGTGACTAATCGTACGACGCCCCAAGAGAAGAGGATAAATCATCTCTTCTCGATCACGCAGGCTAAACTGCTCTTCATAAACTGTATTACCCATGCACACGTCCATTAGCACCACCGGACGCTCATCACGACCACCTGCCCCGCGTACGGCTAGCTCGCGATAGAGGGGGCGTTCGATCTGATCGCTAAATGTTTCACCGCTCTCCTGATCCTCTAGCTTGAGCCGGAAACGAACCCACTCTTCGCCCTCTTTCTCAAACATTTCGATATCACGTGCGTCTAGCGAAGAAGTCAGTGCACCGCTGTCTAGCTTAGCTTTCACAGCGATACCCCAAGGCTCAATTAATGCATTTTCAACCCAGCCAAATACCTTATCATCTGCTTGAGCAACCATGCTCACTAGTAATGCACCGGCAACAGCACTAGCAGCCAGAACACCCAGAAAAGTTTTCCTCATTACATTTCGTCCTTGGTAAGAAATTTAAATAACTACAAAGACCTAATAAACCATTAACGCAACCGTTCTAACAGCGCCTGTGTCGCGAAGCCATCCGGAATGAGTCCTTGGTCACGTTGGAAAGCGCGTAACCCTTCACGTGTATTGGGTCCCATGATGCCGTCCGCAGTTCCTACTGAATAACCAGCATTATTTAAACGTTGCTGCAGGGTACGTACATCATCACGTGTCAGCGGAGCTTGGTCTCTTGGCCAAGACGCTTTAATGCCATCACGTCCCGCAATAGCATCTGCCAGTGTAGCCACGGCTAGAGCATAACTGGTGGCATTGTTATAGCGCAAAATTGCCCGAAAGTTAGGCCCTACTAAAAATGCTGGGCCGTTTGCTCCTGCGGGCACAATCACCGCAGCGCTATCAAAATTAGGAAGTTCGCCACTTATCGGACGCACGCCTTGTGACGCCCATTCAGCACTGCTACGCCGTTGCGTTTGTGAGTAATCGAACGAGTCAGGCAAGTTGACTTCCACGCCCCAGGGCTGTCCAGCCTGCCAGCCTGCCCGCGCAAGATAGTTAGCGGTAGATGCCATGACATCAGGAATACTGCCCCATATGTCTCGACGGCCATCATTATCGCCATCCACAGCATAGGCTTCAAAACTGCTGGGTATAAACTGCGTATGCCCCATGGCGCCCGCCCAAGAGCCTTTCATTTGCTCAGCGGCAATGTCACCTTGGTCAATAATCCGTAGAGCCGCTAACAGTTCGCCCCGTGCAAAATCACGCCGACGGCCATCGTAAGCAAGTGTTGCCAGTGACTCAAGCGTCGAGAAGTCACCAAAATTACTGCCATAATTACTTTCGATACCCCAAATGGCGACGATAATTTCCGCAGGAACGCCATAGCGTTGCTGCATTTGCCGAGCAGTATCGCGATGAGCCGCAAGCTTTTCTAACCCGTTATTAATCCGTGTACTGGAAACTGCTGTATCAAGGTATTGCCAAATAGGACGAACAAACTCTGGCTGATACTGGTCAAGCTCAATCACCCGTTCACGGTAGCGAAGCCCATCAAACGCAGAGGTAAGCGTTGCCTCACTAATTCCTTGCTGTGCAGCGTAGCGGCGAAAATCAGCTAACCACTGGTTAAAACTGGCGTAGCTAACTTGTTCGGCTGCGCGTGCATCCACTTCGCTCATTAGCTGCTGATTAGCGGCTACGCTAGCACTTAGCGGAACACTACTCGCCGCTAATGCAAGTGATAAGCACAATGCGGGACGGATACTTATTGAACCTTTATCTTTCAAAGACATAGCATTAATCTCTTGGCAATCCTTGGCGTGTTTCCGATAATGGCTCAGAAACACGGCAGATGCTAGTCTTACCCACCAAGCCGCAATAAAACAATCAGGTGAAATGCCACCACGACCCCAGTCAGCAAACCACGCAGTTTAAAATACCAAGCAGGAAAGCCTTCTCGCCCATCGCGACTAAGATCGTAACCACCGATTAAAATAAAGCCTGCTAGCAACACCCATAACCCTGTCACCACATTGAATAATAATGCAGGCCAAGCGATTAAGCTGGGCACCATAGCGATAAACAAACGTCGGCGGTTGTCTGGGCGCGGTACTTGAAGAGCACTTCCCCAATGAACACCCCCTAGAAAAGACAAAATAACTGCGCTGTAATAGCTAAATCCATACACCGCTGTTACTTGCCAAGCAGAAGATCCCCACCAAGCGATCACGCCCCCGGCAACAAAAGGAATTAACCCTGCAAGACCAAGAAACCAAGCAACGCGGCAGTCACTACTTACCTCTCTCATATTTCAAAATCCACTTCTTGAACGCTATTGTCAGTACCTAAGTGAAACATTACTCATCTGTTTCTTGAAGTTCTGTTTTAGCTACTAGCCAGCGTTGCCACTCGCTTGGCTCTACATAGGGCACACCAAACCTGGAAGGCGCTACACGCCAGGGTTGTTGTCGCTCTAATCCTATTGGCAACGTCGCTAATTCAGGTAGCCAGTAGGCGACGTAAAGCCCCTTAGGATCATAATGGCTTGCTTGCTTTAGTACATTAAAATAACGGTCTTCACGGGGGTCACGACCAACTCCAGCCACATAACGCCAATTACCCCAGTTACTTGCCACATCATAATCAATCAGACAGTGCTCAAACCACCACGCCCCAAGACGCCAGTCGACGTTCAGATCTTTCACTAGGAAACTGGCGACATTTTGGCGGGCTCGGTTAGATATCCAACCGGTGTATTTAAGCTCCAGCATGGCAGCGTCAATAAATGGCACGCCGGTTGTAGCATTGCGCCACGCATTAAATGCTTTGTTAGCAGGCGGCAATTTTTCATGACCAAATAGCGCAGCGCCTTCCAGTTGGGCCGCTCGGTGAAAATAATCACGCCACAAGAGTTCAAAAACTATCCAGTAACTGGATTCACAGCTGCCGTTTATCGCTTCCCAGGCTTTTACTTCTTGATGCACCTGACGCGCGGACAAACAGCCACGTGCTAACCAAGGAGAAAAACGCGTCGAGAAATTTGCACCCAGTAACCCATTACGGGTTTTCTTATAAGATTCCGCACCGTTTTGACGCCAGAGATACTGTTGAAAGCGGTCACGGGCAGCCAGCTCACCCCCAACGAATACAAAGCCTTGTCGCTGATCCGGCTGCCAGTCAGCACTCTCTTCGCAAACGGCCTTTAAAGGAGGAAACCCTCTGGGCGCTGCGTCTGGCCAGGGTGGCAGTGTCACTGGTGCAGGTTGCGGTTCAGAAAATTCGCAATGTTTTTCTATACGGCGTCGGAATGCCGAAAAGCTTGGCGGCAGTTCATTCAACGCAAAGGGCAACTCATTTTCAGAAATCAAATAACCACTATCAGCGCAAAAAAGCTGACAACCCGATGGAAGATGCTCAGCAACACGCTCGATATGCTGCGATTCTTCATATCCCGAATGGACTGCTACTCGAACTTCTCGTGCACTTAGCGTTTTGGCTGTTTCCAGTACAATACTGGCAGGGTCGCCAATGCGAACTAACAAATCACTGCCGCGCTGTAACAGCTCACCACGTAGCTCCATCAAACTTTGCCATAAAAAACGCAGGCGAGCTGGTCCAAGCCTAGGGGTGTCATCTCCCTCAAGCGCCGGCTCGAGCCATCGCTGATCTAGCACATAAAGGCAAAGCAACTGTTCTGGAGGGGTATTGAAATGTAGTAGAGGGTTATCCGCTATCCGCAAATTATCCTGAAGCCATACAATATCAGTCGTGCTAGTCATGCACTTGCCTCCTTGGTGTGCTTTGCTGCTTGGCTTCGCGACGGCAGCGTTCACTGCAATAGCGCACTTCATTCCAGCAGCGCGCCCACTTTTTCCGCCAAGTAAAAGGACGCTGACATTGAACGCAATCTTTTTGCGGTAAATCTTGCTTGCGTTGCATAGGAGTATCTCGCTGCCTGACGTTTGCACGCCACGTATAAAAACATAGACACATTATCCTACACAGTATAACTATTGTACATAAATTGACACGTTTGTTTCTGACGCTCAGCCCCTTTTCTCTAGTGCGCGCAATAAAAAAGCCATCCGAGTGGATGGCTTTTCAATAGTGAATACCGCAGCGAATCGCTATTCTATAACGCAAGGGAAAGAGTTAATCCGGCCCGCTGTGGTCAATCAGGGTCTGTAGTGCGGGGGTGCCGCTTGGCATTTTCATGGGTTTCAAGGCCGCTTTTAAGCTCGTGAGTCAGCGGATCATAGTTGGGCCTTAACTCATCTTTTACGGTACCGCTCCAGAGGCGTGAGCCAACAAAATAGCCTGCCCTGCCAATCACATGGGCAGCAATCGGTGCTGTTATTAAAATAAAAACAATAATAGCGAACGAGCGCGCAACAATGCCAACTTCGGCAAAGTGCATGGCTGCAGCCAACATAATTAAGATCACACCAAGCGCTGCCGCCTTGGTAGTTGCGTGCATACGTGTTAGCAGATCTGGTAGCCGCAGCAAACCAATTGCAGCGAGTAGCATAAAGCTCGACCCCGTTATCAACAGTGTGCCTTTGATAAACTCAATCATCCCGCGGGCCCCCACGTTCTAGAAAGCGTGCAAAACCAATCGCTGCTAAAAACCCCATCAAGGCAATCACAATAGCGGCATCCAGAAAGCTTGCCACGCCCGACTGAATTGCATAAACCCCCACAAGCCCCACCACCGTGGTGGAGAACAACTCAAGTGCAACAACACGGTCAGGTAAGCTAGGGCCTCGCACAACACGCACAAAGGTCAGCACTAGCGCTAGCCCCATAATGATCTGGCTAATCAAAATAACGGTATCCATTAACGAAATAGCTCCAAGGCACGGTGCTCCATTTCTTTTAAGTTATTTCGAAGCTCTTCTTCATCATCTAAAAACATCGCATGAATATAGAGCACTTTTCGGTCATCAGAGACATCAAGGCTCAATGTGCCCGGCGTTAGCGAAATCAAATTAGCAACCATAGTAATTTCCATTTCGGTACGAGCAGAAAGAGGCAGCGCAATAACGCCTGGTTTCATATGCCAAGGCGGTGTCAGTATATCGAATGCAACGCGTAGGTTAGCCTGCACTAACTCCTTAATGAAAAAACCGATAAAACCAATAATTCTCGGCACACGAGCCGGATAACCTTTCAACGCCTCGACTTGAGGCTCGATTAATAGCAATGCGATGTAGCCAAAAATCATCCCCACTAACAAATTAAGCCCCGTGAAGTCTCCACTTAACAGCACCCAGGCTAGCCCGAGCAAGAGGTTCCAAATCGCACCGGTCATGGGGAGTCCTCCGTACGGTCGCCTAACTGCTCGGCCTGTAACTCAATCGGGTCAAGCATCGCTGCTTCGGCGCTAGCAGACACACCTAGTACAGCCTCAATGTAACCTGACGGTGTCATCAGCTGCTCACCAATAAGCGTCATCACTTGCATGATGGGTTCAGCGAAAACACCTATTAATAGTGACATCATGGCCAGCACAATAACTGGCGTATACATCATCCACAGGCTTGGTTTTAATAAACGTCCATCATCTCCGACAGACGTGTGTGAGGCGGGTACATTGTTGTCTTCCGGCAGCGCCTTCCAGAAAACTTCATTCCAAATTTTCACCATGGAATAAAGCGTCATAATTCCTACCGCCAGTGCAAACCCTGTCGCTACGTAAGCTTCTGCTTCAAGGCCAGCGCGAACCAGCACGAACTTGGCAAAGAAGCCCGATAGGGGCGGAATGCCTGCGAGCGAAAATGCCGAAATAAAGAAGGCCACCGCTAACCAAGGCCGTTCGCGATAAAGGCCTCCCATCTTTTTAAGCTGGTAAGTGCCTTGTAAACGATGGGTAATACCGCTGATCAGAAACAGATTTGTTTTAACAATAATGTTATGCATGATAGCGAATACCCCACCAGCAATCGCTAGGGGTGTATAAAGTGCCAAACCAAGAATCATATAACCAATCTGGCTAACAATGTGGAATGAGAGAATGCGACGGAACTCATACTGAGCGGCAGCACCAAGCACACCGGTGACCATCGTCAGCACGGCTCCCCAAAGCATAATGTCCTGCAGATACCCCATTGTCTGATCAAAAATAAGCGTGAATACGCGAAACAACGAATACACCCCGACCTTGGTCAGCAAGCCAGCAAACAGCGCCGATACGGCTACTGGCGGGGTATGATAGGAAGCAGGTAGCCAGAAAAAGAGTGGGAAGGCGGCGGCTTTAATACCAAAGGCCACCATAAACATGACAGCAAGCACTTCGACCATGCCACTATGTTCTGCCTCATCCATGCGCAGCGCTATATCAGCCATGTTTAACGTGCCTACCGTGCCGTATAGTAGCCCCACTGCTGTTAAAAAAATCACCGATGCAAGCAGGTTAAGCGTGACGTACTTAATAGCCCCTTCCATCTGCGCTCGCTCACCACCCAGAATCAACAACGCAAACGACGCCACCAGCATGACTTCAAACCAGACATACAGATTAAAAATATCGCCAGTTAAAAAAGCCCCCGCTACCCCTGCTAACAACAGGTGCATCAGCGGGTAATAGCCAAACTTTTCATGGCCACGCCCCGTGGTAGCCAGCGAATAAATACCCATTGCCAAGCCAATGATGCCTGTCATTAAAATCATGACGGCACTCAACATATCGGCAACGAGCGTAATTCCAAACGGCGCCGGCCAGCTGCCCATCTGCATGGTAATGTAACCATCAGCTAACACAGCAACAAATAGCCATACACTGACAAGCAGCAGTGCCACATTACCCGCTACCGCAATAAAACGCTGTACGGGGCGAGAGCGCCAAAACAGGAGTGAAAGCGCCCCAGAAAGCAGTGGCAACAGGACGGGAAGTGCAACTTCAGGCCTCACGTGTCGGTATCCTTCATTTTGTCCAGATCATCTGCTTTTACGATTTCGTAGGCACGGCGAATTAACACGACAGCAAACGCCAGCACCCCAAATGCAATCACAATTGCCGTTAGTACAACGGCCTGTGGTAGCGGATCCGCTACCTCACCCAATGGTTGTAGCATCCCTTCCGGAATTAACGGTGGTGCTCCGCGGGTCATGCCTGCCGTAGTAAAAATCAGCAAATTAGCGCCATTAGACAGCAGCAATAGACCAATCACTAACTTAACAATAGAGCGGCGTAACATCATAAAAATAGCGGCGGCATAGAGTAGCCCAATCGCTAGTGCCATTAGCGGTTCCATATGGGGCCTCCTGAGTTATTAAGGTTCATCCTTATCCACCTCCATCAACGCCATCACCATACCCATGACCGAACCAAGCACAGCAAAGTACACTCCCACATCAAAAATGAGCGGTGTAGATGCTTTAAAATCAATCACGGGAATAGTCCACCACTGAGCGGTTAAAAACGGCTGTCCCATAAACCAAGCAGGTACGACTGAAATCATGCCTAGCAATAGCCCCACCCCAATTAAGTCACGGGGATCAACCATGCGTAGCACCTCTTTAGTGGCACTGACGCCAAAGGCAAACAGATAAAGCGTGAAAGCCCCAGCTGCCACCAGACCAGCAATAAACCCACCACCTGGCTCATCGTGTCCACGCAGCAACAAGAAAATTGAAAACATCAGCTGTAGCGGCATCAAAAAACGTGCCGCAGTATTGAGAATGATGGTGCCTGATTTAACCATCGTACGGCTCCTTAATACTGGCTTTTTCGCCTTCTGCTGCTTTGTTTTCATCTCCGCCGTGGCGAAGCTTAAGCATGGCAATTACCCCAATTGCAGCGAGAGCAAGTACAAACATTTCGCCTAGCGTATCGAGAGCACGGTAGTCCACCAAAATGACGTTTACGATGTTACGGCCATAAGCCAAGGGAGCACTGTTCTCGACCATATATGTTGAAATTGGCTCAAACTGATTGATACTCCAGGCGGTCATAATCAGTAGAAAAATTAAAATCCCCATCATCGCAGCCACACTACCATCGCGGATACGTTCCAAACTGGTGGAGAGGTTTGAAAAGCGAGGCAAGCGAAAGAGCACCAAGACCAATAAGATAACCGTCATGGTCTCAACCAATAGCTGGGTAATACCCAAGTCCGGGGCACTAAAAAGAATAAAGATCAGCGCAATCGAGAAGCCCATAATGCCAACTGACACCACCGCCCCAAGACGTGAGCGGGAAATGGTCGCAAACAACGCACCCATCACCATCGTGCCAACGACAATTACTTCATGGAAACGCACGTCCAGCGTCAAGGCCAGCTGGGGAGAGTGGCGAACCAATATCGAGTTTCCAATCAGGGCAATAAGCACCACTAACATGACAAGAATGTAGTTGCGCATGTAGCCGTTTTGCAGCAAGCGTGTCTGCCATTCAGAAAATCGCACAATGCCATTCATTAAACCTTCGTAACCCGCTTCGGGGCCATGGCGCATGACGGGCACCAGCATCGCTAATTTGCTACGGGCCCCGTCCCAGCGTTTAAACAGGAAAAAGCCTAGCCCAAGACTAACAATCGACATGATCAATGCCATGTTGATGCCATACCAGAGCGACAGTGTCACCGATAGTGGCTCACCTGCCACCGCTGTTGCGGCTGATGTAAGTAACGCATCAGCCCCCAGAATGGCGGGTGCCAACCCTAGCAAAAGCGAACCAAGCGCCAACACAGCAGGCCCAATTAGCATGCTAAAAGGCGCTTCATGGGGCTCTTTTGGGGTGGTATGCAACTGCCCCCAAAAGGGGCGAATCGCTATGATGATGGCCACGGCTATCGTCAGAATGGCAGCTAAAAAGGCAAACAAAACTAACAGTATTTTAAAACGCTCTGCGCCTAACGCTGCTTCTAGCATTAACTCTTTTCCAATAAACCCAAAAA
Source organism: Vreelandella neptunia (assembly GCF_000712975.1). Taxonomy (GTDB): domain Bacteria; phylum Pseudomonadota; class Gammaproteobacteria; order Pseudomonadales; family Halomonadaceae; genus Vreelandella; species Vreelandella qaidamensis. The sequence goes on from NZ_JHQL01000004.1 coordinate 32,601, forward strand.
GCGGCGGCACACCAGCCAACGACAGCGCCGCCACACAGGCAATCACCGCGGTTATTGGCATGGCAGACTTCAGCCCACCCATGGCAGTAACGTCTTTGGTACCTGTCTCATGGTCTAATATACCGGCAACCATAAACAGCGCCCCTTTATACATCGAATGAGCAAGTAAAAAGGTAACAAATGCCGTCATAGCGTACTCAGAACCAATGCCCAACAGCATGGTTAACGTGCCCAGTGCCATAATGGTGGAATAGGCCAGTAGCTTTTTGATATTAGTGTGATGAATCGCTAAGAAAGCCCCCGTTAACATGGTGGTCGCGCCGACCACTGACAGTATTCCCACCCACAGCGCTGTGCCACCGAGCTCTGGCTGCAAACGGGCCAGTAAGTAAATACCTGCCTTTACCATGGTCGCTGAGTGCAGATAGGCCGAGACTGGTGTCGGTGCCGCCATCGCGTTGGGCAACCAAAAATGAAAAGGGAACTGAGCTGATTTTGTAAAAGCTCCCAACAGCAGGCAAATAAGCATAGGGGTATAAAGCGAATGGTCGCGAAGATCGCTTTCCATTTGGCTTATTTCATAAAGCGACCAACTCCCGCTAGCCACTCCCAGGAACACAAGGCCTGCCATCAACGCTAGTCCACCCGCGACAGTGACGAACAACCCTTGGCGTGCGGCTTTCCGAGCCTCCATGTCGTAGTGGTTAAAGCCAATCAATAAGTAAGACGTGATACTGGTTAATTCCCAAAAGACAAAGAGTGTCAGCAGCCCATCAGCGAGCACCAACCCCAACATAGAGGCCATAAACGCTACAAGCGCTAAGTGAAAACGTGCGATATCGTCATGGCCTTTTAAATACCCACCGGCATAAATCAGCACGAAGGTACCGATCACTGTAATCAAAAGGCCAAATAATAAGGAAAGCCCATCAACTAAAAAGCTTAGACTGATGCCTAGAGACGGCACCCATGCCCACTCCAGCAGTAATGATCCCTCGCTTATGACGACCGGCGCTAGGCTGAGCAGCCAGCCAGCCATTAGGGCAGGAAACAGTGCCAGCGCTAGGCTTGCCCGTTCTCCAAACCAGCGGTTGAGAAAAGGCGACGACGCTGCCAGCACAAAGCCCATTAAAACAGCGAATTGCATCCGGTGGTTTCTCCCTGTAAGAACGTTTCAGTTAACTCTAAGGCAGCAGCAAGATCGAACGGCCCTAACGTTGAATAAATGTGATTTTTAATGCACAGACCTTATACCAAGGTTGGTCAAATTTCTAGAAATCTAGGACCCATAAAAAAAGCCGCCGTGGTTAGGTACCTTGGCGGCTTGTGACAAGATGAATCCTTACGTAGTAGAAAGCCAACCTAACAACTCGTTGTTTACAACCGCCAATAGCGCCTCAATATGGTCATCCCGGTCATTCAAGCAAGGGATGTAGCTAAACGTCTCGCCGCCCGCTTCCATGAAGCTATCGTGAATCTCTTCCTTTATCTCTTCTAGCGTCTCGACACAGTCAGAAGAGAAAGCCGGCGACATAATCGCAATATGCTTGTGCCCCTGCTTAGCCAACTCAGCTACATGATCAACGGTTTGCGGGCCTACCCACTTTTCGGGCCCAAACTGCGACTGAAACGCAGTGTCCACTTCCTCTTTACTCAGCCCCAACTTTTCGCGCATCAAGCGCGTCGTTTTCTGGCACTGACAGTGGTAGGGGTCACCTTCTAACAAGTAGCGCTCCGGCACACCGTGGTAACTTGCCACCAGCTTGGTGGGACGAGTTTCAAAGCTGTCATAAGCTTCTTGTACCGAGTTTGCCAGCGCCTGAATATAGGCTGGGTGCTCAAAGTAAGCGGGCACTGTACGAATATAAGGTTGCCACTTCATTTTCATGAGCGTGCGGAATGCCTGATCATTTGCCGTCGCTGTGGTGGGCGAGCCGTACTGGGGATATAGCGGGAAAAAGACGATCCGCTCACAGCCCTTCTCTTTCATACGGTTGAGCACACTTTCGGTCGACGGATTGCCGTAGCGCATACAGAAATCAACTTCGACGTTATCGCCATAGAGCGCCTTCAAACGTTCGGCCATTTTCTCCGTTTGCGCACGCGTGGTGGTCAACAGTGGGCTCTCGTTTTTCTCGTTGTTCCAAATACTTTTATAAGCATGCCCAGAAGAAAACGGCCGCTTGGTTAAAATAATCAGCTGCAGCAGCGGCTGCCACTTCCAGTTAGCGTAATCAACAACGCGCTTATCAGACAAAAACTCACTGAGATAGCGACGCATGGACCAATAGTCAGTTGCATCCGGGGTGCCCAAGTTGGCCAGAACCACACCCACCTTGGCAGGAGGAACCGCAGGGTGGTCACTAGGGGCATGAACCAAACGCCCTTCGCCCGGCTGATCTTTCACAACACTATCGACCATGTCGCTAACTCCTTAGGTACTTTTAATAGTTGGCAAAATCTTAACACTTTTCGGCAAAGCCGCGGCATAAAGTTATACTATCAACATTATTTGTATAACTGCAGGCAAACTCATGTATAAGCCTTTACTGCTTGTTCTTGGCGATCAGCTGTCGCTTTCCCTGGCAACCTTGCGCGATGCGCCGAACAACGCGGTGGTCGCCCTATGTGAAGTCAGCGAAGAAGCACGTTATGTGCCTCACCATATACATAAGATCGGCTTATTCATGGCCGCCATGCGACATTTTGCCCAAGCGTTACGGGATAAAGGCTATACCGTGCACTACACCCGCCTTGATGATCCCGACAATACCCATTCGCTCATCGAAGAAGCCGAACGTATTGCAACCCAGTATGGCTGCAGTGAAATACACGTAACGAGACCCGGCGAGTGGCGATTATGGGATGCCATGCGCCAGCGCCAACAGGCTACCCTACCCTGGCAACTGATAGAAGATGAGCGTTTCTTTACCACACCCGACGACTTCGCTCACTGGGCTCACGGTCGTAAACAACTCCGTTTAGAGTATTTTTATCGTGAGCAGCGCAAACGAACCGGCCTGTTAATGGAAGGCGATGCACCTGCGGGTGGCCAGTGGAATTTCGACCACGACAACCGCGAACCGATTGATGCAACCCTCAGTTTTCCAGCGCTACCCCAACACACACAAGATGCGCTCACCAAGGAAGCACTCAACGACGCCAAGCGCCATTTTAGCGACCATATGGGCTCCCTGGATAACTTCAACCTCCCCGTCACCCGCCGACAGGCGCTGGTGGATTTGAAGCACTTTCTCAACCACGGCCTGGCCGATTTTGGCCGCTATCAGGATGCAATTAGCGACGCCGCACCGTTTCTGTATCACTCCAGGCTATCGGCGGCGCTCAATATCGGTCTGTTAACCCCTCAAGAAGTGTGCGAAGCCGCTGAGCAGCAGTATTACGATGGCAAAGCCCCCCTTAACGCTGTTGAAGGGTTTATTCGTCAGATACTTGGCTGGCGAGAGTATGTTCGTGGGCTTTACTGGACACACATGCCGAATTATAAGCGTGAAAACCGGCTTGGTTTTGAACGCGATTTGCCTGCGTTTTACTGGGATGGAAATACTGATATGCGTTGCTTACAGCGCGCTATTCAAATGACCATCGACAACAGCTATGCACACCATATTCAGCGCTTAATGGTAACCGGCAACTTTGCCCTACTTTGCGGCGTGAAGCCTGAAGCACTCTGCGATTGGTACCTGGCGGTTTATGCCGATGCCTGCGAATGGGTCGAGCTGCCCAATACGTTGGGCATGGTGCTGCATGCCGATGGTGGTCTAATGGGTTCCAAACCTTACTGCGCTTCCGGCAAGTATATCGACAAAATGTCTGACCACTGCCAGCACTGTCGCTACTCCCCAAAGCAGGTAACTGGCCCAAAAGCCTGCCCATTTAACAGCCTTTATTGGCATTTTCTGGAAACCAACGCTGAGCAGCTAAACCGTAACCCGCGCATGAAACTAATCTATGGCTCTCTCTCACGCATGAAAGACGAAAAGCGTGAGGCGATGCGTCAGCAGGCGGAACAGTTTCTAGCCTCACTACCGACCAGCCAAGGCTACGGCCAAGCGCACCATACCCAAGGTTATAACGCAAAGGACACTCAATGAGCCGTTTTTCGACACTCCAGGCCAACTCACCAGTCACCCTATTCCACGATGGTCACTGCCCCTTTTGCCGCGTAGAAGTCGCATGGCTTGCAAAACATCGCCATAAAGAGCGCGTGACCTTAGTGGATATTCAGGATGAAAACTTCAACGCTGCCGATGTTGGACGCACCTTTGGTGACATGATGGGACTGCTACATGTAAGAGACAGCAAGGGAAGTTGGTATATCGGGATGGATGCCAGCCGGGCCCTTTATGCGGTGTTGGGCTACCGGTGGCTAGTGTGGCTATCTTGCTTACCAGGCCTACGGGGGATAATGGATGCAGGCTATCGTTTTTTTGCCCGTCGCCGCGTTCGACTGGGGCAGTGGTGGGAAAAACGTGCCGCTAAATAAGTGAATAAAAGAAGATCAGGTTAAAATTAAAATACCAGCGGCATACGCGATGTCAGTGGCGAGCTGTAATGCGCATCACGACCAATCACTTCATCCTGGGGCACATGCTGAACTAAGTAAGCACGATGGATGCCAGCGCGCTTTAGCTCAAGGTAGACATCGTCTAATGAGCGAAACAGCATTGGCTTGTTACGCTGAGTTAGCATGTGCCGCTCACCCTCAACATCTTCAAGTTCAACTTGGTAAAAACGGCTACCAGAATGAGTAATGACGCGTATTTCAAAGTTGTCGTGCCCTGCGACAAACCGTTTCAGTTCTTTCAGTTCCATGATGCTCTCCTATGATTGTTAATTATCATGGGGCACAGCATGACGTTACCCCATGACAATTTTATTACCTTTACACTAACTAGCTATGACGGCAACATCACAAGAGAGTTCCTGACCAAACCATCAACTATTCAGCCAAGAATTCATCAACTTTTTCATCAACATATTCATCGAATTATTGATATTCAGATGGGTCGATGGCCTTACCTAACGAGTTGCGATCAATCCAGTTGCCGCCTTTGGTTTCCTTATAACGAAAAACCACCTTATCGCCCACGGTGACTGGCAGCTCCGAATCCTCAGTCTGGTAGCTATATTTTTCCCCTTCGACCACTAGGAAGTAACGGTAGAGGTCAGGCATACCCAACCACTCTTTAAATGGCCCTTCACGCTCTAGCGACTGCAACTCCCCACGGCCTTCTAACTTTGGAAGACGCTTACGGTTGCCACGTCTAAAACCACCTGCCATTTGCTACTCCTGTCTATCTGTTTCGTCGGGGAGGAGCATTATACGTTCTCCCCCCTGACGCTCAAGTTAATCACCGAAAGCTTCACCATAGCTATCAGGCGCTAGATCTTCAAAGCGCGTGTACTTACCAATAAACGCCATATGCACCGTCCCAATCGGGCCGTTACGCTGCTTGCCGATAATCAGCTCAGCAATCCCCTGGTTATCAGGATTATCGGGGTTATACACTTCATCTCGGTAAACAAAAGCAATCACGTCGGCATCCTGCTCGATCGCACCCGACTCCCTTAAGTCCGACATCACAGGACGTTTATTGGGGCGTTGCTCTAACGAACGGTTAAGCTGTGAAAGGGCCACAACAGGACACTGAAACTCTTTTGCCAACCCCTTCAACGAACGGGATATTTCCGAAATCTCACCGGTTCGGTTTTCAGAAAAACCGGGGATCTGCATCAGCTGCAGATAGTCAATCATGATCAGTGCCATATTACCGTGTTCACGCACTACCCTGCGTAAACGCGAGCGCATTTCGTTAGGCGAAAGTGCTGCGGTGTCGTCTATAAACAGCTGCTTGTCTTTGAGCAAATTGACTGCTGAGGTAAGCCGCGGCCAGTCTTCGTCTTCCAACTGGCCAGAGCGCACGCGAGTCTGATCAATTCGGCCTAGTGACGACAGCATCCGTAGCATCAGCGACTCAGCGGGCATCTCCATGGAAAACACCATCACCGGTTTGTCGCTAGAGATCACCGCATGTTCAACCAGGTTCATTGCAAAGGTGGTCTTACCCATAGACGGACGTCCGGCAATAATCACCAAATCCGAAGGCTGCAGGCCGGACGTCATTTCATCCAGGTCACGAAATCCCGAGGAAAGTCCGGTCATCTCACCTTTTAGATTGAACAGCTCATCAATACGATCAACCGCTTTGGTTAGTAGCTCACTCATGCCAATAGGGCCGCCGGTTTTCGGCCGCTCCTCGGCAATTTGAAACACTAGCCGTTCAGCTTCATTGAGCAATTCATCTGCAGGCCGCCCCTGGGGCGAAAATGCCCCATCAGCAATTTGATTGGCCGCCCGGATAAGCTTACGCAGCGTCGCCCGCTCACGAACGATATCGGCATAAGCACGAATATTGCTGGCCGAAGGCGTATTACGCGCAAGTTCTGCCAGGAACGCCAAACCACCTACTGTATCTAGCTGATCACGCGCTTCCAGCGCTTCTGATAATGTAATAACGTCCAGCGGCTGACCAGATTCGGCTAGATGAATCATCACGTTGAACACCAAGCGATGTTCATAGCGGTAGAAATCGTCTGCCACTAACCGCTCCGACACATTGTCCCAAGCCTGGTTGTCCAGCATTAGCCCACCAAGCACCGACTGCTCCGCTTCAAGAGAATGCGGCGGCAGCTTTAGCGCTGCCGTTTCCTGATCAGCAGATGGCAGGTCCTGCATAGCGAGCTCCTTTAAATAACATAGCCAACGACGTTCACTATCTTAGCGCAACCTCAGATACACCATAAGCGGTACATCGACGCTAAGCGACGTTCAAAAAAACGCACCAAAACAGCGCACATACTTTTGACCAACGCCTAGAAGTAAACATACTCAGTCGTTACTCCTTAACGACGAGTCACAACTGTTTTAAAAATTTGTTTTAAAAAAACCTACTTTAAAAAACCTACTTCAAAAAACAAAGGGCGCGGGAAGTCCCGCGCCCTTTGAGGCGTCAGCGTTGGCGAGAGCGTTTACTCTGCGACAACAACCACGCGAACAACCGCATCTACATCTGCATGCAGGTGTAGTGCGATGTCGTACTCGCCAGTCTGGCGAATCGGACCTTGCGGCATGCGTACTTCGCTCTTGGCAACATCGATGCCAGCAGAGGAAATCGCATCGGCCAGGTCACGAGGACCAATAGAACCGAACAGCTTGCCTTCATCACCTGCTTTAGAAACCAACGACAGTTCGATGTCGTTAAGCTGCTCAGCACGCGCTTCAGCTTCTGCTTTACGCTCGGCGGCTTGGGCTTCAAGCTCAGCACGCTGGGCTTTAAATGCTTCAACGTTCTCTTTGGTGGCCGGTACGGCTAAGCCGTAAGGTACCAAATAATTACGACCATAACCGGGCTTTACAGTGACTTTGTCACCCAGGCCGCCCAGCTTACCAATATTGTCGAGCAGAATGACTTCCATCTCGTAAACCTCTTGTCAGTTGCTGCGGGCAAGGCGTGCGCGAACGTTCGCGAATGTATCAATCAGCCCCAACAGCAGCACAATGAGAATCGTGGGCCAGGTCGTGATCAGCAGCACATAAAATGCCACCAGCCACAGCCCGTTCATCCCCTTTATTCCAATAAACCCATGCACTAACGCAATACCAGCGACCAGCAGAGGAATCCATCCAAGCATTGCCAGAGCGTGCGCGCCTAGCACCATACCCACTACACCAAGCACGATTAAAACAGCGAGCTCTTTAGGGGATAGGCGCAATGCGTGAAACTCTTCACGGAAGCCGCCTGGGTTATAAAGCCCAGCCTGCCAGCTTCGCGCTAGGGCTAAACACGCAATAGCGGCTAACAGTACTACTAAGCCGGTTACTCCACCAATCACCATAGCGGCGAGTGTCGGCGCATCAATACCTTGGTTAGCAAACTCTGTCAGCATGCGATCAATCTCAGTCGAGCTTTCTCGCAGCTGCTCCAGCATCAGCTGTGTTCCACCTGGCGGGCTAAAGATGCCGAGCTGAACCATTACCGCTGCCGCTAATGTGCCAACGATTAATGCTTCACTCCAGCGCATCCTCTCACGCAAGATAACCGCCATCAGGGTTACTAGCAGTACGCTAGCAAGTGGAATGACGTCACCTTGAGACCACCAAAAACCTGCAGGTAGTGCTGCAGCGATAATTACCGGCAGTGCAGGCGCGAAGCCTTTTCGCAAAGTAACTAACGCAGCAATGGCTGCCCCTAACCAGAACAGCCAAGGCACTAGCGTCGCTAATGCTGCCCCGCCGATGGCATAAGGCGTGCTCTGCATGAGCCATCTTGCCAGTGCCAGCATCACGTTAAACGCTTACTGATGGCTATCGGAGTAGGGCAGCAGTGCCAGGTAGCGCGAACGCTTGATAGCAGTCGCTAGCTGACGCTGATAGCGTGCTTTGGTACCGGTAATACGGCTCGGAACGATCTTGCCGGTTTCGGTGATGTAAGCCTTCAACGTGTCGAGATCTTTATAGTCGATCTGCTTGACGCCTTCAGCGGTGAAGCGGCAAAACTTACGGCGACGGAAAAAACGTGCCATGGACTAGCTCCTTAAAACGTGCGGTGGATAAAATCAGGCAGTTTCTTCAGCTTCTTCAGCGCGCGGCCTATCTTCGCGACGCGGACGCTTCTCTTCTGCCGGCTTCATCATCGGTGAAGCTTCAGTGATCGCTTCTTTACAGCGAACAACCAAGCTGCGAATGATAGCGTCGTTGAAACGGAAGATGTTCTCGATTTCTTCGAGAGTCTCACCGGTGCACTCGACGTTCATCAGCACGTAGTGGGCTTTGTGGATCTTGTTAATCGGGTAAGCCAGGTGACGACGGCCCCAATCTTCCAAGCGATGCACAGTGCCACCGTTTTCGGTAACGATGCTGGTGTAGCGCTCGACCATAGCCGGCACTTGCTCGCTCTGATCCGGGTGGACCATAAACACGATTTCGTAATGACGCATGGAATCTCCTTGCGGTTTGACAGCTTCCGATGTGCATTGAGACAAATGTCTCAGCAACGACAGGGAAGCAAGGAGTTAACTGAAGTGCCCGTTACTCACCGCGAACGATGTTGTCTGGGGCATCAAGCAGAACTGTTTTTCGTATTCACTATTAACTAATACGAGCACCCGCTTAAGGATAAACGGGCGCAAGCATTTTAGTGGGACAGGGACTAACTTGCAAGCTGCCGCTGACGAACAGCTTCAAACAAACAAATACCCGTCGCCACCGAGACGTTCAAACTGGAGACTTGACCCGCCATAGGCAGCTTTGCCAAGTTGTCGCAAGCTTCTCTAGTTAGCCGACGCATACCTTTCCCTTCAGCTCCCATCACTAATGCCGTTGGGCCAGTCATATCAATCTCAAACACACTTGCGTCAGCTTCACCCGCCGTGCCAGTAATCCACACACCGGCATCTTTAAGCTTGGCAAGCGTACGAGCCAGGTTAGTGACCTGATACACAGGCACCACTTCAGCAGCACCGCACGCTACTTTGCGCACCGTCGCGTTCAGCGGTGCAGCTTTATCCTTCGCCACGATCACTCCATGAGCACCCGCTGCATCAGCACTGCGAAGACACGCACCGAAATTATGCACATCGGTAACACCATCCAGCACTAACAATAACGGCGGTGCAGAAGCCTGCCATGCACGCAGCTTCAGCCATAGCGACTCCTCCCCTTCGGGAACCAGCGGGGGGCAAAAAGCTACAACGCCCTGATGAGCAGCGCCCTGCGTAAGCTGATCCAACAGGTCACGCGACTGCTCTTTAACATGCGCACCACGGGACTGAGCATTAGCAACCAACTCTTTCAAGCGGTTACCAGAGCCCTGCTGCACCCACAGCTCACGGGGCGTTTCACCCCGCTCCAGCAGGCTTTCAAGGGCGTGAACGCCATACACTTGATCTAACCCATCTGGTGTACGTACCGCTGGACGCGAGCCACGTCGAGACGACGACGATTTCATGCTCAACCCTTATTCGGTGATGGTTTACGCGGGCCATTACGCGTGCGTCTTGGACCACGGCGTGTCGGCTGCTTATCGGTGGATGCTGCTTTGTCAGCCCCACCTTCTTTACCAGCCCCGCCTTCTCCACCACGACGCTTACGTGGCTGACGACGCGGTCTAGGCTTGTCATCGGCAAGGCCAAAGTCGATCTTACGATCATCCATGTCTACCCGCGCAACCTGAACCGTCAGCCCGTCGCCCAGGCGGTACGTTGTACCTGTACGTTCGCCTTTAAGACGATGCTTTTCCGCCTCATAGTGATAGTAGTCGGAGGGCAGCGAAGTGACATGCACCAACCCTTCAACATAGAAGTCATCAAGGCGTACAAACAGGCCAAACTGGGTTACCGAAGCAATAGTGCCATCGAAGGTTTCACCCAGCTTGTCAGACATAAACTCACACTTGAGCCAGCTTTCAACATCACGGGTTGCTTCATCAGCCCGCCGCTCGGTCATCGAGCAGTGCTCACCCAGCTCAAGCATTTGCTCAAAGGTGTAAGGGCACCACTTGCTCGGCGGATCGACAGGTGCGCCTTCAACCCGAACCACCGTATTGGTTTGGCGAGGCCCACGAATAACCGAGCGGATAGCGCGGTGTACCAGCAGATCAGGATAACGGCGAATGGGTGACGTGAAGTGCGCGTAGGCCTGGTAAGCCAAGCCAAAGTGCCCCTCGTTCTGCGGCGAATAAACCGCTTGATTCATCGAGCGCAGCATGACGGTTTGGATAATGTCAGCATCTGGGCGATCAATAATCGCCTCGCGTAACGCTTGATAGTCCTGAGGCGTTGGCATATCGCCACCACCCACGGAAAGACCTAGCTCACTTAAGAACAGGCGCAGCTTATCAAGGCGCTCTGGGGTTGGCCGCTCGTGAATCCGGTACAGGGCTGGCAGATCATGTTTATCTAAGAAACGCGCGGTAGCCACGTTGGCTGCCAGCATGCACTCTTCGATCAGCTTGTGAGCATCGTTACGGGTGCGAGGCACAATTTTTTCAATCTTGCGCTCATCATTAAAGATAATCGCCGTTTCAGTGGTATCGAAATCAATCGCACCGCGCTCTTCGCGCGCACTACGCAGCAGGCCGTAAAGCTCGTGCAGATTTTGCAGTGGCTTTACCAGCCCTTTGTACTCATTACGCAGCGCTTCGCCTTCGTCACTCTCGCTATCGAGAATGGCCGCCACCTTGTTATAGGTCAGGCGGGCGTGGGAATTCATTACCGCCTCATAGAACGAGTAGCGACTAATTGCGCCGGTTTTGGAGATATTCATCTCACAAACCATCACCAAACGATCCACTTGGGGGTTTAACGAACACAAACCGTTTGAAAGCAGCTCCGGCAACATCGGCACCACTTGGCCGGGGAAGTACACCGAATTCCCCCGCGTACGTGCCTCGTCATCAAGCGCGGTACCAGGACGCACGTAGTGCGACACATCGGCAATCGCAACCAGCAGCTTCCAACTACCCGACTTGGTCTTCCAAGCACACACCGCATCGTCAAAATCTTTGGCAGACTCATCGTCAATGGTAACCAACGGAAGCTCACGCAGATCGACACGGTGTTGCTTATCTTCCTCTAATACTTCTGCTGAAATACCGCTAGTTTGGTCAAGCACTTCTGGCGGAAACTCAGCGGGGATATCGTAACTACGAATCGCGATATCTATTTCCATGCCAGGGTCCATCCGCTCACCCAGCACTTCGATAACTTCGCCTACCGGCTGAACGCGCGTAGCTGGCTGCTGAACGATTTTCGCAGAAATCACCTGGCCATCTTTTGCGCCAGCGCTTGCGGTATGAGGAATAATAACTTCCTGGGTAATACGAGGATTCTCAGGAATTAGCACGCCAAACTCAGGTGAATTGCTACGGTATACCCCCACAATCGTTTGGGTATTTCGCGCAATCACATCAGCGATGGTCGCCTCATCACGGCCGCGGCGATCACGTCCACTCACTCGCGCCAGCACATAATCCCCGTGGAAAACACGGCGCATCTGGCGTGGTGGCAGCACTAAATCCGGTTTTTTCCCATCGTCGCGCAACAGAAAACCAAAGCCATCTCGGTGGCCTAGCACTTTGCCTTTAATCAGATCCAGCTTATCAATCAAGGCATAGGCACCACGCCGGTCGCGCAGCACCTGACCATCGCGCTCCATGGCGGCCATGCGCCGGCGAACCGCTTCAAGATGATCTTCATCTTCAATGCCGAGCATACGGCTCATATTTTCGTGGGTTATCGGCTTGCCGTACGTTTCCAGGGCAGCTAATAAATACTCGCGGCTGGGCGCAGGATTGTCATACTTTTGCGCCTCGCGCTCGGCGTGCGGATCATCACTTAACGTCCAGTACTTCATGCGATCAACATCCTTGATTGCGTTTGCGGGAGGCAGCTAATGGGCGCAGGCACAGTGCGCTGCGAGCGGGGGGATTCAGCCATTGATTGACTGAAAAACGTCATGTTTTGTTTGATCATAGCTACATTATAGCGCTGCCTGTTCAATCACCCAACCACCTAGCACGGCAATTGTACGTTTTTAACGATAAAAAACAGTTGCCGGGCCTTGCATTTAAGCGTGGCCTCGGTATCATACGCGCCACTTGCCCAGATGGCGGAATTGGTAGACGCGCTAGCTTCAGGTGCTAGTGTCCGTATGGACGTGGAGGTTCAAGTCCTCTTCTGGGCACCATCTTATATCGTGTTACCCCCTTTTCATGATGTAAAACGGTGCAGCGGCAAGCATTAGAAGTAGTATTGAAAAAAGTGTCAGCAAAAAGTTTGTGTTCGCCCAGGTGGCGGAATTGGTAGACGCGCTAGCTTCAGGTGCTAGTGTCTGTATGGACGTGGAGGTTCAAGTCCTCTCCTGGGCACCATACGAATGCAAACAGCGGTACGAAAAACAGCAGTAAAAATAGCAAACATGATATGCCCAGATGGCGGAATTGGTAGACGCGCTAGCTTCAGGTGCTAGTGTCCGTATGGACGTGGAGGTTCAAGTCCTCTTCTGGGCACCATCTAAATAGTCTTGATCCCATCAGTTCCAGTTAAAAACCTATCATTCCCACCTTCAGCTGTTTGCTCGCAATACTTCCTTTTCTAGGCCTTCATTATTTTATTTTTTGTTTAAGTTGTTTTGCTTAAAACTCTTTCCTGCTAGGGCACTGCACTTAGACAACGGTGCTTAGAAAACCGCACTTAGACAACAGTGCTTAGAAAATCACCTAAAATAACCGATTGAGCGAATATATTCGCTCAATCGGTATTTTGCATTATTGAAAACGCCCAGGACGTCGCGCGACCTCTTCTAACGCCCAGCCTTGGGTTCGTAACTGGCCTTCCACTACCGCCTCACGCTCTGCCGACAAATCAGGGAAAAAATTCAACCCTGTGCGCGACTCGATCTCATCAATAGTCACCAGATAATCGTCTAACGGTTCATTACCACGAACGTCTTGCGGCATGATAAAAGCTAGTGCCAACGTTGCCTCTTCATCCGGTACAACGATAATTTTGTAAAACGCTTCCGGCACTTCTACGAAACCCACCCGATTAAACACATTATCCATAAAACGCTCTGGAAAAATCGGGCCAGTAATCACCTGCAAACGATCAAAGCGTGGCGCAAAGTGATCCATTACCGACTCTTCTAGACGCTGCCAAAGCTGGCGATTTAAATTAGGCCGCTGAGGCGTCATATTACTCATCAAAAAGGTATCAACCTGGGCACTGCGGCCATGTACCGCTGCAATTGCATAGTTAGGTGCCAAATGCCCACGATCATAACCACTGCCCGCATAACTGTCGGTACCAATTGGCCATAATGTGCGCCAGTCAGCTTTAAAATTAGGTCGTGAACCAATACGCGTGTCATCAGCTACCGCTTCAACTTGATAGCTGACCCACAAGGCATTGGCTCGCACATCTGACCACCCTGCTAAAAAGCCATCGTTTCTCAGCACACGATGAAAAGTGGTTGGATGAAATCCATCCCAGGTGGGCACCCCCATCCATGTATAGTCGTCCTTATGCTGACGCTCCTGAAACTCCCAAAGCCCCGCCCCCACAACGACAAACAGCACAGCGATACCAAGGCGTTTTCCCTGACGACGCCAGCGCGAAAGAGATTTCCCCAACAGACTTACTCCCTAATGTAGATTCTACGCCCTACTTTTTTATGTGTTACGTAAGATGGCTAACTGACTACCAACCTAGCGAAAACATTGTTTCTAGATCGTGACGAGAGTGTACCTGCATCGCATTCAATGTTTCGGTATCGCTGATACCCTCAACAGCATTTAGGCGCTCCGTGACGAGTTCAGCGAGGCTCTCAAAATCAGGTGTACGGGCAATCGCGACCAAATCATAGCGGCCACAGGTCGAATACACTTCACTAATGCCCTCGACATCAGCCAGGCGCTCCGCGACTGCTTTTACTTGGCCTTTCTCGGTATTGATTAAAATCACAGCGTTTTGCATAGTTCCCCCATAGACAGCGTTGATAATCATCTAACTTGCAGCTTGAGGCGAGTATAACAGGCTGCTTGCTAGGGCCAAGCATTGCCCAGTGGCGTGGTCAATTGTCGCGCTTATCATAAGGTTATTCGCACTAATTTTGAGCATGCGCTAGCATGTGTTAGATATCTTCGATTATATAAGTCTTGTCGGAGAATCAAGAGGTGGTTAACCACCCGATAATATTAGCGAACCGTCAGACCGTGACGATAAGGAGACACCATGGCTAATCAAAGCCGTCGTAAGTTCATGCGTAACAGCGTAATGGGCCTCGCCGCCCTACCGTTTGGTGCTGGCATTCTATCAAAGACTGCTTTTGCCCAAGAGTTACCGCGCCTTGATCCTTCTAGTCCAACTGCTCAGGCACTTAACTACGTTGAAGTAGCCAGTGATGCGAGCGATCACCCCGCCTATGAAGAAGGTGAACTGTGCTCAAACTGCATGTTCTTTAATGCAGACAATGAAGGCTGCCAGCTATTCCCGCAAAATAGCGTTGAACCTGACGGCTGGTGTCAATCCTGGACAGCACAAGCGTAATACTATTCGCTGTTGCTACTCTCACTAACGGTTATTAAATCCGCCAGTGAAATTACTCGGCCCTGCAGTCACTGCAGGGCCGAGTTAGTTGAACAAGCACAAACAAGGGCTCATAACGCTACTTGGCATTACCTACCCCACTTCTTTCTCGTTACCCTCTTCTCCAATAGGCCATTGGTAACGACGCGTTACTCGCCCCTCCTCCATTGAAACCAAATGCACTGGAAAGCCCCATAACTGCTGCAAATGGCGAATCACTGGATAAACACTGCGACCAAGGGGCCGACGGCTATCTTGCACATGGTGTAAGGTCAGCGACCGATCACCTCGAATAGCCGCCTCAACGACTTGTATATTCGGCTCACGCACCGACAAAGCGTACTGGGTCGACAACGCCTCACGTACACGGCGATAACCGCGCTCATTATGAATTGCTGCGACTTCCAGCGTTTCCTCTTGATCATCATCCACTATTAAAAATAGCTTCAAATCACGCATTACTTTGGGAGATAAAAACTGCTGGATAAATGACTCATCTTTAAAGTTGCGCATGGCAAACTCGACGGTATCCCGCCATTGGCTGCCTGCAATATCAGGAAACCATTCACGATCTTCATCCGTTGGTGCTTCACAAATCCGCTTAATATCCATAAAGATGGCAAAGCCCAAGGCGTAGGGGTTAAGGCCACTGTAGTGCGGGCTATCAAAGCTTGGCTGATTGATCACCGCTGCATGGGACTGCAAAAACTCCAGCATCAAGCCTTCATCGACTTTTCCTTCGTCATACAGCCTATTCATTAACGTATAGTGCCAAAAACAGGCCCAGCCTTCGTTCATTACTTGGGTTTGCCGCTGAGGATAAAAGTACTGCGCTAGCTTGCGAACAATCCGCACAATTTCACGTTGCCAGGGTGCCAGCAACGGCGCGTTTTTCTCAATAAAATAAAGCAGGTTTTCCTGGGGCTCAGAGGGGTAACAACCTCCATGATGCAAGCCAAGCGGGTCATCGTCACTAGCCAAACTGCCAGGCAATGGTGCAACGCCACTGGGGGCCTCGGGAATCGTTCGCCACAACATATTTACCTGGGTTTGTAGATAGGCTTCGCGCTCTTCTTGACGCCTCACCTCCTCTTCTGCAGAAATCGGTGAAGGTCGTTTATAGCGGTCTACCCCGTAGTTTTGCAGCGCGTGGCAAGCATCTAGCAATTGCTCTACCGCATGAACGCCGTGGCGCTCTTCACACTGGGCAATATACTTACGTGCAAATACGAGATAATCGACGATAGAGTCGGCGTCGGTCCAGGTACGAAACAAATAATTACCTTTAAAGAAAGAGTTATGCCCGTAGCAGGCATGGGCAATCACCAACACCTGCATCATCAAGGTGTTCTCTTCCATCAGGTACGCAATACATGGGTTGGAATTAATCACTAACTCATAGGCAAGACCCATTTGACCGCGCTTGTAGGCCTGCTCAACGGCCAAAAACTGCTTACCAAACGACCAGTGATGATAGCCCACCGGCATGCCTACACTCGCGTAGGCATCCATCATCTGCTCAGTAGTTATCACCTCTATCTGATTTGGATAAGTATCTAGGCGGTACTCATCGGCGAGCCTAGCGAGCTCTTCATCAAAACGTTCCAAGACACTAAAGTTCCAGTCGGAACCGGTCGCTATTGGCTGACGGGCTACACTCATGGCGTACTCCTCGGTTCGCGTTACTGCTCTTGACTCAACCGACGCTTAAACAGCTCACGGAAAACAGGGTAAATATCCCCAGCATCAACAATTTGACGCATTGCAAACCGCTCCGCGAACTGCTCAGCTACAATTTCATACTCATGCCAAAGCGATTGATGCTCATGAGGGGTAATCTCTACGTAAGCGTAATACTGCAACTGAGGCATGAGTTTTTTCACCAACATATCTCGGCAAATATTCGAATCATCATCCCAGTTGTCGCCGTCTGATGCCTGGGCAACATAAAGATTCCACTGCCCTGCAGGATAGCGCTTTTCAATGATGTTATTGACTAATGTAAGTGCACTAGAAACGATGGTTCCGCCGGTTTCGCGAGAGTAGAAAAACTCCTCCTCGTTCACCTCCCGTGCCGCCGTATGATGGCGCACAAACACCAGCTCTACTTTTTCGTAATGCTTCTCCAAAAAAAGGTAGAGCAGTAGGAAAAACCGTTTAGCGATATCTTTATGGTTTTGCGTCATGGAGCCGGAAACGTCCATCACACAAAACATTACCGCTTGGCTGGAAGGCTGTGGCTGCGCTGCCAGCTGGTGATAGCGTAGATCATAGGTATCAATAAATGGCACCGCTTCAATACGCTTTTCCAACCGCTCTACTTCTGCCTTTAGCTCAGCAATTCGTGCGGGATTGCGTAGCACAGAATCTTTGCGCTCTTCGGCAGCAAGCGCCTCTTGCGCGGCTTTTAACGCTCGCTTGATGGGAGCGCGCATCGCAATACGCCGCGCGTAGGCTTCGCGCATTGACCGGGTGATGCTAATTCTTGATGGCACTCCATCGCGAGCTAAGCCCGCTCGCACCATCTTTATTTCTTCAAGCGATTTTAATGGCTTGCGTTGAAGGTGTGGCAACTCAAGACCATCAAACACAAATTCTAAAAACTCTTCACGGCTAAGCGTAAACGCAAATTCGTCGTTCCCTTCGCCTTGATTAGATGCCCCCCCTTCCCCCGCCCCGTCTCCACCGCCCTGACCGCCAGGGCGGCGAATTTTATCTCCCTCTAAAAACTCTTTGTTCCCCGGCGATACGATATGCCGCGCACCGCCCGGACCATGCTGAAAGACGGGTTCAGAAATATCCTTGGTCGGAATAGAGACCTTTTCACCTCGCTCCATATCAGTAATCGAGCGGCGGTTAACCGCCTCCTCGACTGAACGCTTAATATGCTTTCGATAACGTTCCAAAAAGCGCTGCCGATTGACCGCGCTTTTATGCTTAGCGTTTGGCCTTCGATCAATAAAGTAGGTCATACGACCTCCCGATTATCCGCTACTGGGACTTGCGCACGCGTAGATACCACTCGGAAAGTAGCCGAACCTGTTTTTCGGTATAGCCACGGTCCACCATGCGCGCTACAAAATCCTCATGCTTCTTCTGATCCGACTTTGACGCCTTAGCATTAAACGAAATAACCGGCAGCAACTCTTCAGTATTGGCGAACATTTTGTGCTCGATCACACCTTTGAGTTTTTCATAAGACTGCCAGCTAGGATTCATGCCGTTATTTTGTGCACGCGCCCGCAGTACAAAGTTAACCACTTCATGGCGGAAGTCTTTCGGGTTGGAAATACCTGCCGGTTTCTCGATTTTCTCTAGCTCATCGTTCAGCGATTGACGGTTCAACAATTCGCCCGTTTCGGGGTCGCGGTACTCTTGATCTTGAATCCAAAAGTCAGCATAAGTGACATAGCGGTCGAAGATGTTCTGCCCATACTCGCTATAAGATTCCAGGTACGCAGTTTGAATTTCCTTACCAATGAAATCGACGTAGCGCGGTGCCAGAAACTCTTTAATAAAGCCGATATAGCGTTCAAACACCTCAGAAGGCAGTTGTTCACGCTCTAACGCTTGCTCTAACACATACAGCAGATGCACAGGGTTAGCGGCGACCTCATTACCATCGAAGTTAAATACCTTAGACAGTATCTTGAACGCGAAGCGGGTAGATAAGCCCTGCATACCTTCATCCACACCGGCCGCGTCGCGGTATTCCTGAATAGATTTCGCACGTGGGTCGGTATCTTTTAGGTTTTCACCGTCGTATACGCGCATCTTAGAGTAGATGCTTGAGTTTTCGGGCACTTTCAGACGCGAAAGCACCGAAAACTGCGCCAGCATACGCAGCGTATCAGGCGCGCAGGGGGCGGCGTTAAGCGAGGAGTCTTCCAGCAGTTTTTGGTAAATCTTGATCTCTTCAGAAACACGCAGGCAGTAAGGCACCTTAACGATATAGACGCGATCCAGAAACGCCTCATTGTTACGGTTATTACGAAACGCCTGCCATTCCGATTCGTTAGAGTGGGCTAAGATCACACCGTCAAAAGGAATTGCCCCCATGCCTTCGGTGGGGTTGTAGTTACCCTCTTGGGTAGCGGTAAGCAGTGGATGCAGCACCTTGATCGGCGCTTTAAACATCTCAACAAACTCCATCAGCCCCTGGTTCGCGCGACAGAGCCCGCCCGAGAAGCTATAGGCATCGGGGTCATCTTGTGAGTAAAGTTCTAGTTGGCGGATATCAACCTTACCTACCAACGACGAGATATCCTGGTTATTTTCATCGCCCGGTTCGGTTTTAGAAATAGCAATTTGATTTAATCGCGAAGGATAAAGACGCACCACCCGAAACTGGGAAATATCGCCCCCTGCTTCTTTTAAACGCTTGGCCGCCCAGGGCGACATCACGCTGCGCAAATAGCGCTGGGGAATGCCGTACTCTTGCTCTAGCAGTTCACCGTCTTCTTCTGGAGAAAAAAGCCCTAACGGTGACTCATATACCGGCGAGTCTTTAATGGCATAAAACGGGATACGCTCCATCAACAGCTTCAAGCGCTCAGCCAGCGACGACTTACCGCCACCCACTGGACCCAGCAAATAAAGAATCTGCTTACGCTCTTCCAACCCCTGAGCCGCATGACGGAAATACGACACGATTTGCTCAATGGCTTCTTCCATGCCGTGAAATTCAGCAAACGCTGGATAGCGGCGAATAACCTTGTTTGAAAATATACGTGATAGACGCGGATCTTTCGCCGTGTCGATCACTTCAGGTTCACCAATAGCTTCCAACATACGCTCGGCAGCGCTGGCATATACCTTAGGATCTCGACGACAAAGCGCCAAATACTCTTCAAGGCTCATGTCTTCTTGTTGAACGCGGGCAAATCGGTCTTGAACGTGATCAAAGATGCTCATGGAACTCTCCTATGGTCCATCCCCAAGCAGCTACCGCCAAGCCCAAACATCGAAGCGGCGTGCAAAACGAGGTGTCGCTCTATCAGCGTAGTCAGCATTAGCAAAATGTGATGACTAAACCTTCAACGCATATTGATTAACAGTTTGAGCATCACAGGAGAGGGTTAGTTGCGTTGAAACCCATACTTAACAACACACGAAGCGTAGGTACGGGTAGAAGTAGCTGCGCCGCCCAGAGGGCGGCGCAGTCGTAGTATCGGCACTGTTTATCGGCACTATTGATCACTCCAGCACAGATTTCACGTCTGCCAATAATTGATCTAATAATTCAACGGTCGTGTTCCAGGCACACACAAAACGCGCCCCACCGGCGCCTATAAAGGTATAGAAGGTCCACCCTTTAGCTTTCAACGCTTCGATGGAATGGGGTGGCAATTCAACGAAAACGCTATTGGCCTGAGTAGGAAACATCAACGAAACACCTGGCAATGCCTGTAGCCCTTCTGATAAATATCGCGCCATGGCATTGGCATGTTCCGCGTTAGTTAACCATGCGCCACTTTCCAACAGCCCCAGCCAAGGGGCAGAAACATAACGCATTTTGGAAGCCAGCTGACCTGCTTGCTTGCAGCGGTACGAAAAGTCTTCTGCTAAGTCACGATTGAAAAACAAAATAGCTTCGCCAAACGCTAAACCGTTCTTGGTACCCGAGAAACACAGCACATCAACCCCCACCTGCCAAGTCAGCTCGGCAGGGCTAGCCTTAAGACCGGCACAGGCATTAGCAAACCGCGCACCGTCCATATGCAGGCGTAAATCGTGCTTGTCTGCCATCGCGCGTATTGCCAGCAGCTCCTCCCGGGAATACACCGTGCCCACTTCCGTGGCCTGGGTAAGCGACACCACTTTGGGCTTGGGGTAGTGAATGTCACTGCGCTTGGTCACCAACGCTTCGATGCCCTGTGGCGTTAACTTGCCGTTAGCCCCAGGAGAGGTTAGTAATTTTGCGCCATTTGAAAAGAACTCAGGGCCACCACACTCATCGGTTTCAATATGGGCCAATTCATGACAAATAACGCTGTGGTAGCTGCGCCCCATCGCGGAAAGTGCCAGTGAATTTGCTGCGGTGCCATTGAACACAAAAAAAACGTCGCAATCGAAGTCGAACATCTCACGAAAACGGTCAGCTGCGCGGGCGGTCCAACGGTCATTACCATAGGCGAGATCATCAGCTTGGTTAGCTTCCAACAGGTATTCCATCGCCTCTGGGCAAATACCTGAGGTGTTGTCACTGGCCAAAAATCGTGGGGTACACTCCGAGGTCATGGCGATAGTCCTTTTATCTGACGGTCTTGCGGCGCGAGCTGGGTGCCACCCGCACCTTATAAATGGTTAGCTGTGATCTACAGCTATGCTGATCCACCAGTCTATCGCTATTTCAACGTTTACGTCACCTGCTCGGCTCGCCTAGCAATATTGCTAGGCCATGTCATTTAGCTATAGGACAGCAGCAAGACGAGTGCCCTGATCGATGGCCCGTTTTGCATCTAACTCTGCGGCTTCATCAGCGCCACCAATCACATGCACACGCCCACCGGTTTGGTTCAATGGCTCAATTAACTCACGTACCGACTCTTGGCCTGCACATACTACAATAGTGTCCACCGCTAGTACTTGCTCTTCACCCTCACGGCGGATATGCAGACCTGCATCGTCAATTTTCACATATTCACAGCCAGTTAAGGTTTTAACCCCGCGCTGCTTTAGTGAGGCCCGATGCACCCAGCCCGAGGTTTTACCCAGGTTTTTACCTGGCTTAGAGCTTTTACGCTGGAGCATCACAATGTCACGAGGTGAGGCAGGCGGCATCGGTGACTTTAAACCTCCTCGCTCACTCATTGCTAAGTCGACACCCCATTCATCACACCAGGCCGCCAAATCCATTGCGGGGTGACCTTCATGAGCGAGCAGCTCAGAAACATCAAAGCCAATACCACCAGCCCCAATCACCGCCACGCGCTGGCCGACACGCTCAGGGTGCTCAATAGCCTCAGCGTAGCTAAGCACACTGGCATGGTTGGCCCCTGGTAGCGTCAGTTCACGGGGAATAACACCGGTGGCAATCACCACCTCATCAAACTCGGCCAATTTTTCGGGCGTTGCTGCCGTATTGAGGCGAACGTCCACCGCATGTTTTTTTAGCATGACGCGGAAGTAACGTAGGGTTTCATTAAACTCCTCTTTACCGGGAATTTTACGGGCATAGTTAAACTGACCACCCAGCTCGCTACGACGCTCAAACAGCACCACATCGTGGCCTCGACTAGCGGCCGCCACGGCGGTAGCTAGCCCTGCTGGGCCACCACCAACCACGGCTACCCGCTTAGGCGTATGAACTGGTGTTAGGCTGAACTCGGTTTCATGGCACGCCCTTGGGTTAACCAAGCACGAGGTAAGCTTGCCCATAAAGGTGTGGTCTAGGCAGGCTTGGTTGCAGGCAATACAGGTATTAATTTCGTCTGCAAGACCTGCTTCGGCTTTACGCACCCATTCAGGGTCCGCCAGAAACGGACGCGCCATCGACACCATATCTGCATGTCCCTCTGCCAACACGCGCTCGGCAACTTCAGGCATATTGATACGGTTGGTAGTGATCAGCGGGATGGAGAGTGCGGCTTTAATACGCTTGGTGACCTCGGTAAAAGCGGCACGAGGTACGCTGGTCACAATGGTGGGCACTCGAGCCTCGTGCCAACCAATACCGGTATTGATCACATTCGCACCCGCTGCTTCAATGGCTTGCCCAAGCTGCACCACTTCTTCCCAGTTGCTGCCCTCTTCCACTAAATCAATCATCGATAGGCGGAAGATTATCAAAAAGCGCTCGCCCACTGCCGCACGAATACGTTTTACAATTTCAATCGGAAAACGGATCCGCCGCTCAAAATCACCGCCCCACGCATCATCGCGCTGATTGGTACGGCGACAAATAAACTGGTTAATCAAATAACCTTCAGAACCCATGACCTCAACACCGTCATAGCCCGCCTGCTGTGCAAGCTGCGCACAGCGCACATAGTCAGCAATTTGCTGTTCAACCTCATCGCTTGAAAGCGCCCGAGGCATAAACGGATTAATCGGTGCCTGCAATGCAGAAGGGGCGACTAGTTCTGGCGAATACGCATAGCGTCCTGCATGGAGAATCTGCATACATAAATGCCCGCCCGCCTCATGAACAGCATCAACAACGCCCTTATGCTCAGCCAGTTGAGACTCATCGGTAAGCGCATTGGCCCCTTGAAACACAGCACCTTCAGCATTAGGAGCAATACCGCCCGTTACAATCAGGCTAACGCCCGCACGGGCACGCTCAGCATAAAAGGCCGCTAAGCGCTCAAAGCCGTTGGGTGCCTCTTCTAAATTAGTGTGCATTGACCCCATCAATACACGATTAGGTAGCGTTAAGTGGCCAATAGTCAGCGGTTGAAACAGATGCGGGTAAGCGGGCGTTTGGTTCATCACGGTGCTCCTTCATTTTGTTAATAGCATTCAAACAAGCGTATGACATACGCCCCGCAACGTACAGCCCTTTACCCTGCTTAATCTGTACCTCTTTTGCCGTCTTGCGAAACTAGCGCTCATTATGGCAAAGCACTTGCCCCCTGCGGGAAAGCACGTCACATTACCCTGCTAACGATAAGGGAACGTGCTATGCCATTGATTTACTTTTTACCGCCCCTGGCCACCGTATTGATTTGGTCAGGCAATATGACGATTAACCAATTAACAGTGGGTGCCATTGCGCCTAGCAGTATCGCCTTTTTACGCTGGCTGCTAGCCTTGGCCGTGATGACGCCGTTTGTACTCCCTGCGGTGATACGCCACCGCGATGAAATCTACCGCAACTGGCCAAAATTAGCGCTGCTGGGGCTACTTGGCATGGGGCTTTGGCAAGGTTTAGCGTATGTAGCAGCAGAAACGACCACTGCCACCAATATGGGCATTTTAGCGGCCATGGTGCCCCTACTAACGGTTCTGTTAAGTGCGCTGATTTTGCGCGAACCGCCCACGCTTGGTGGTGTTTTCGGTGGGGTGTTAGCATTTATTGGCGTTACCGTACTGCTTGGCCGTGGCAATCCTTTATCACTTTTACAGCTGCAAGTAGCGTTTGGTGATGCCTTAATGGTCGTGGCGGCCACCTGTTACGCACTCTATGGCGTTATGTTGAAGCGCTGGGCGATGAAACTCCCCCCTTGGGTGATGCTTTATGCTCAAGTCTGCTTTGCGGTGCTATTTCTGCTTCCCCCTTACTTAATGGGCCCAATGACGCCAGTAGACAGCCATAACGTCTGGTTGATTCTTTATGCAGGCATTCCCGCTTCCGTTATCACTACATTTTTATGGATGCGCGCGGTGCGTCAAATAGGTGCGAACCAGTCGAGTATTTTTATCAACTTGATGCCGCTTTTTAGTGCTGTGATTGCTATGGCATTTTTAGGCGAGCAGGTCGCAGGGTTCCACTTTATGGGAGGGCTGCTCATTCTTGCAGGCGTCATCATGGCACAAACGCTGACTCGACCACTGGTGCGTGCGGTCGCTGCGGATAAAACGAGCAATGCTCAGCAATGATACAATAGGCTAACTTCATTCGACGGCCGGGAACCCCTGACTATGTCCCTAGAAGAACTGCACCTTAATCTTCGCAACCTTACCAGCGACGACTACGAACAGCTAAAAACGTTGATGGACGCGGTCTATCACGACCTCGGTGGTTCATGGCCTAAGCACACCATTGATAAGCTGATCCAGGAATTTCCCGATGGCCAAATAGCCATTGAGGACGACGGTATGCTGGTGGGCGTGGCGCTAACGGTACAGGTCGATTATGACGAGTTTTCTAACCCGCATAAATATGACGACTTGATCGGCCATCGCGAAACTATTCTTAACGACTCGGACGGCGATGCTATGTACGGGCTGGATGTCCTTATCCATCCAGACTACCGTGGTTATCGTTTGGGCCGGAGGTTGTATGAAGCACGTAAAGAGCTGTGTCGTTCACACAATCTGCGTGCCATTTTGGCGGGCGGGCGCATTCCTGAGTATCACCAGCACGCCAAAGAGCTCACACCGGCGGAATATATCGACAAAGTCTCCCGCAAAGAGATTTATGACCCTATTTTGTCGTTTCAATTGGCGAACGACTTCCAAGTTAAGCGCCTGCTGCGCAAGTATCTGCCTGAAGATGAACAGTCTCGCGGTTATGCCACGCTCTTAGAGTGGAATAATATTCTATTCGAGCCTGCTGAAAGCGTGCTGGATACCCGCCCAACGCAGGTACGGGTTGGCGCCGTACAGTGGCAAATGCGTGAGTTCGCGTCGGTGGAAGCAGCCCTTCAACAAATTGAATACTTTGTTGACGCGCTGTCAGACTATCAAAGTGATTTTGCCGTCTTCCCAGAGCTGTTTAACGCGCCTCTGATGGGCCTACAAGACCGCGCGGCCCAGCAGGATCAAATGGGCGCGATTCGCTTTTTAGCAGGCTTCACCGAACGCTTTAAAACAGAGCTTTCGCGGATGGCGGTGTCCTACAACATCAACATCGTCGGCGGCTCAATGATTGAAGTCGGCGACGATGACCGTCTTTACAACATTGCGTACTTATTCCATCGGGACGGCGAAATTGAAAGGCAGGCAAAGCTGCATATTACCCCCCAAGAGCGCCGTGACTGGGTAATTGAAGGCGGTGACAACCTACAGGTCTTTGACACCGATGCAGGCCGCGTGGGCATTTTGATCTGCTACGACGTTGAGTTCCCAGAACTTGGCCGTCTACTAGCCGACCAGGACATGGATATTTTGTTTGTACCGTTCTGGACAGATACCAAAAATGGTTACCTGCGAGTGCGCCATTGCGCCCAAGCCCGAGCCATTGAAAACGAATGCTATGTGGTGCTGTGCGGTAGCGTTGGCAACTTGCCTTCCATTGAGAACCTGGATATCCAGTATGCGCAATCGGCTGTTTTCTCGCCGTCGGACTTTGCCTTCCCGCATGATGCCGTGCTGGCGGAAACCACGCCTAACACCGAAATGATTTTCTTCTCGGACTTGGACCTGACCCGTCTCACGGTTGTGCGTGCCGAAGGTTCAGTGACCAACCTGAAAGACCGCCGCAAAGATCTATTTGACCTTCGCTGGCGCGACTGGTCCTGGAAATCCGGGGCTAACCTGGAAGAGTAAACCAACAACGCCGCCCAATGAACTGACCACCAGCCGTTGGGCGGCGTTATTTTAAAGCGCTTCTGGCTCAATCAGGCCAAACAAGATGGGCAGGCACACGCCCTTTGCTATCAAACATAACGCCTTCATCGCGCAGTTTCTGATGCTGGCGTTCCGCCCCACCGTGGTCGGCGAGCGTTAACGACGCGGCAATGACACGGTGCCAGGGCAACAGATGCCCTTCTGGCAAATGACGCATCGCCGATCCAACCATGCGCGGCGTTGCGCCATCGGTCATTGCTGCGATACGCCCATAAGTCGTTACCCGCCCAGCAGGAATCTGATCAACAATGGTATAAATCTGTTCGAGCAGCTCTGGGCGTGGCATGGTTACCCTTCGTCAATCAGCGTGTTATTACAGTGTTGCGACCAGTTGATCGATTGCTTGGAACGCCTCTTTTAGCGCGGCATCGCGATGATTGTCGCCCATGTTCAACCCTTCAGCAAAGACGATCTCCACATCGCTAATGCCCATTAAACCGAGCATGGCTTTTAGATGCGGCGTTTGGCTGTCTAAGTCAGTTCCCGCGTATTGACCACCGCGAGCAGCTAAAATAATTGCCCGTTTACCTTCAATCAAACCCTGCGGACCGTTTTCAGTGTAGCGAAAGGTTTCGCCAGCGCGCAGTACACGGTCGAACCATGCTTTTAGCTGGGAAGGAATACCTAAGTTATACAACGGCACCGCCAGCACTAGAACCTCATGCGCTCGCAACTCTGCCAATAGCTCATCAGAGTGAGCCGCTAGCGCCTGCTGCTCAGCGCTGCGCTCTTCAGCTGGCGTTTGCCACGCACCAAGTTCTTCAATGGCAAGGTGCGGCAGTGTGTTTGCCACCACATCGCGATGGGTGAGGGCAATATCGCGGGCTTTCACTTTGGCTTTAAAATGATTGGCTAGCGCATTGGACTGACCATTTTCGCCAAGAATAGAAGAAGTAACCAGCAGTGTACGTTGGGTCATGTAAAAATTCCTGCCATATCAGTGAGTTCGTTGGCAGCTATTCTACGTCGCTTTTCGATTAGCAAAAGCGCAACGTTTTCCCAGTTTCATTCTAAAAAAACGAATTGATGCCCAACAAAAAGCCCCACACCGTCAGCTTCAACAGTAGCGGGGCTTTCAACTATCGCATTACCAGGGAGCGATTACTTACGCTTTGGCCACGCGTTAGGGTCTACTTTATCTACCAGCTTGGGGAATTTGCTGGGGTCAAACACTGGCTCTTTGCCTGCTTTTAGCTGTGCGTCATAATCACGGAATAGCGCAAAGGCAATCGGTGACAGCAACAAAATGGCCACTAAGTTAATCACTGCCATCATGCCCATGGAAAGGTCAGCAAAATTCCAGATTGCGCCCAGGCTTGCCACCGAACCTACCATGACCATGCCCAATACCGCCAAGCGATAAATGAGTACCGCCACCGGTGCACGACGGCCTGCTAAGTACTCAATATTAGATTCGCCATAAGAGTAATTAGCGATCACAGAGGTAAACGCAAACAGTAAGATCGCCACGGCAATAAACATACCGCCCCACTCCCCTACGTGGCTAGAGAGCGCCATCTGAGTCAGCTGGATACCATTGTTTTCCTCGCCAGCCAATAGCTCAGGCCCTGCCATAATGATAATAGCGGCAGTGGCGGTACAAATGACCAAGGTGTCTAGAAACACGCCCAACATTTGAATAAAGCCCTGTGCGGCAGGATGGTCTGGACGAGTGCTGGCGGTCGCAGCCGCATTGGGCGCCGAGCCCATACCGGCCTCGTTGGAAAACAGCCCACGCTGAATACCATTCATAATCGCTTGTGAAATGGCATACCCCATAGCGCCACCCGCCGCCTGCTCTAAGCCAAAGGCACTTTGAATAATGGTCATAAAGGCCGCAGGCAAATCACTTATATTAAGTGCGACTACCACCAGTGCCAGTATTAAGTACAAGAGTGCCATCAGCGGCACCACGAGCTCAGCTACCCTAGCAATCGACTTTAGGCCGCCAAAGATGATCGGGGCAACCACTGCCATCAAGACTAACCCCATGGCCCAGGTGGGAATGGCAAACGCCTGTTCCATGGCCTGGGCGATGGAGTTGGCCTGTACGCTGTTAAACGCCAAACCGAACGCAATGATCAAACAGATTGAAAACAGCACCGCTAGCCAGCGAAGCCCTAGACCACGCTCAATATAACGCGCTGGACCACCACGGAATGTGTTATCGCCGTGATCGACTTTATAGGCCTGCGCCAGGGTAGATTCTACAAAACTGGTCGCCATACCCACCATGGCGGTCATCCACATCCAGAAGATCGCACCCGGGCCGCCAAAATAAATCGCGACCGCCACGCCCGCTAGGTTACCAGTACCCACCCTTGCCGCTAAGCTAGTAGAAAGTGCCTGAAAGGAAGAAATACCACCGTTAGATTGACGCGAACTGCGCAGCAGCTTGAACATGTGGCCGAAATAACGTACCTGAATGCCACGGGTCATGATGGTGAAATAGAGACCAGCCCCGATCAGCAGGTAAATCAGCACACTGCCCCAGAGAAGCCCGTTGCCGCGATCAACCATCGCCGTCAACAGAGGGGGAAGAGTAAAATCCATAGGTAATGCGTCCTTTTTAAAACAATGGAGGCGCATCATTCTTCACGGCTGCACCAAAATGGCAAGAAAAACGGAAAAATTAGTGCCGTCGCCGGATTTAAATCTTCATTTCTGCTAGCAACCAGTTAATGTCACTAAAATACGCCGCGAACCACCATGCTCTCGATGCTCTCCAAGCCAAATACCCTGCCATGTGCCCAATGCTAAACGACCATCTCGAACAGCTAAGCAAAGTTGAGTGCCCAATAAGCTAGAAGCAACATGGGCAGGCATATCATCAGGCCCTTCAAGCGTATGACGAAAATAACTCAGCCCTTCCGGTACTAAGCGACGAAGAAATGCGTCTAAATCATGACGAACATCGGGATCAGAGTTTTCATTTAGGGTAAGCGAGGCAGAGGTGTGCATTAACTGTAGATGTAGTAAACCTTGACTACACTCGGCCAAACACGGCAGCGCTCGGGCAATGTCATTGGTAATTAAATGAAAGCCCCTGGGCGTTTCAGGTAAGTGAATTTCTTGTTGATGCCACATAAACACTCCTTTGTTATCGCTATTGTAGAGGGTTATTGGGTACAGAAATACCATAGCCTATTTGGGCTTCCTTTCGGCAAAAGTAGCGTAAAAGGAAACCGCACATAGCGCTTATTTCTCCATACTGATAGATTTAACACTTATATACCATGCAGTCATAAGGAGCGTTTAATGCTCACTTTCGCACGAACTTCAAGGAAGATACGAATTTCAGGAAAGATACGAATTTCAGGAAAGAGAGCGGGGAAAGCCGCAGGACTAGTAGCAATCAGCAGTGTTGCATTAGCTGGAGCTGGCTGCACTGGCATACCCGATGGTACTGAACCAGTGTCTGGTTTTGAGCTTAACCGCTATTTGGGTCAATGGTATGAAATAGCCCGCCTGGATCACTCTTTTGAGCGAGACTTAGACTGCGTAACGGCGAGCTACAGCTTACGTGACGATGGCGGCGTACGCGTTATCAACCGTGGCTACAACCTCGCAGAGCAAGAGTGGAATGAAGCTGAAGGCCGCGCCTACTTCATTGACGATGAAAACATCGGGCGGTTAAAAGTCAGCTTCTTTGGCCCTTTTTATGGCGGCTATAACGTTTTAGAACTGGATGACGACTATCAATGGGCACTGGTATCAGGCCCAAACCGCGATTACTTATGGATTCTCTCGCGCACACCAGTCATGGAGAGCGCGGTGGAAGAGCGACTACGCCAGCGCGCTGCCGAACTCAACTTCCCCACCGATGAGTTGATTGACGTCGTACAAGATCAAACGTGCCCTGAACGTTAATAACACAAGGAGCCACTATGGCCCACCGTATTGCAGTCATCGCCGGCGATGGTATTGGTACCGAAGTCATGCCCGAAGGCATTCGCGCCCTGGAAGTAGCTGCGAAGCGTTTCAAGATTGATTTAGCTTTCACAACGTTTGAATTTGGTAGCTGTGACTACTATTTAGAACACGGCAAAATGCTGCCCGACGACTGGTTTGATCAGTTAAAGGATTTTGATGCGCTGTTTTATGGTGCCGTCGGCTGGCCCGACAAAGTGCCCGACCATATTTCATTGTGGGGCTCGCTGCTACAGTTTCGCCGCCAATTTGACCAGTACATCAACTTGCGCCCCTGCAAACTGATGCCCGGCATCAAAAGTCCATTAGCAGGCCGCGAGCCGGGTGACATCGACTTTTACGTGGTGCGCGAAAACACCGAAGGCGAGTATTCAAGTGTCGGTGGCAAAATGTTCGAAGGCACCGAACGTGAAATTGTTCTTCAAGAGACGGTCATGAGCCGCGTCGGTGTTGATCGAGTTTTAAAGTATGCGTTTGACCTTGCGCAAACCCGTCCGCGTAAAAAACTCACCTCGGCCACTAAATCCAACGGCATTTCAATCACCATGCCCTACTGGGATGAGCGGGTTGCCGAAATGGCCAAGCACTATCCCGAGATTGCAGTAGATAAATTCCACATTGATATTCTGACTGCTAATTTTGTTCTACACCCAGACTGGTTTGACGTGGTGGTTGGCAGTAACCTATTTGGCGATATTCTTTCAGACCTTGGCCCCGCCTGTACAGGTACTATTGGCATCGCGCCCTCCGCTAATATCAATCCAGAAGGTAAATTCCCCAGCCTGTTTGAACCAGTACACGGCAGCGCCCCCGATATCGCGGGTAAAGGCATTGCTAACCCCATTGGCCAAATCTGGTCTGGTGCCATGATGCTAGAGCACTTGGGCTACAAAGAAGCCGCCGATGCAATGGTAACGGCTATTGAAGAAGTGTTAAGCGAAGGCAGCCGCCAAGTACTGACCCGCGACGTTGGCGGGCAAGGTAGTACGGTAAGCCTAGGCCAAGCGATCGCTGAACGTATTGGCGGCTAAGAAAAAATGCCTCGCTGTAAAAACAGTGAGGCATTACGTTTCTAGCGTGTCGGCTGAGGGGAGTTAGCTCGCCAGCTTGGCAGCAATTTCTGCGACATGCTTACCTTGAAAACAGGCAATTTTTAGTTCACGTTCATCCGGCTGGCGTGAACCGTCTCCGCCGGCAAGCGTGGCTGCGCCATAGGGTGTTCCACCGCTCACTTTGGAAATATCAAACTGCTCTTCAATACCATAGCCAATCGGCACAATGACCATGCCGTGATGGGCTAATGTCGTCCAGGTGGAGGTAATGGTCATTTCATCACCGCCACCAGTCCCGGTAGACGTAAACACACTAGCCACCTTGCCACGTAGTGCGCCATTAGCCCACAGCCCACCGGTTTGGTCTAAGAAAGTACGCATCTGTCCCGCCATATTGCCGAACCGCGTTGGCGTGCCAAAAATAACCGCATCGTAGTCCGCAAGCTCCTGTGGCGTCGCTTCTGGCGTGGTGAAGTCTTGTTTACCTCCAGCACTTTTGAAGGCGTCCTCTGGCATAGTTTCAGGAACGCGTTTAACAGTAACGTCAACACCATTAACGCTTTTTGCGCCCTCTGCCACCGCGGCAGCTAACGTATCTATATGGCCGTACATGGAATAATAAAGAACTAATAACTTTGTCATTACTCACTCCTTGTCGTGCTGTCGGATAATACGATGTAAACGCCTTAAGCTTATGAATACCTGCTAATAAAGTAGCTCAGCTTCGCGTAGAAAAAAGCGAATGTTTTCGACGCGCTGCTTCGATTTTGTCGATGCTTCCCCGTTCTCGCCTTGCGCTTTCAACGCTTGCACACTAGTTTTTTACATCTACTACTCCTACGTTCAATTTTTAACACTTTCTGCTAGAAAAATAGCCACGGAGACAGGCATGACCATTTTCGAAGCTTTGCGAAAAGATCACGATATCCAGCGAGATTTGCTAGCACGCTTGGTGGAAACCCACGGCGACAGTGAAGAGCGCGATAAGCTCTACAAAAAAGTGCGTGCCGAGCTTAAATATCATGCCAACGCCGAAGAGCGTTCACTCTACAACCCCATGATGGATATTGACCTAACCCAGGAAAAAGCTCGCCATAGTGTTGCAGAGCATCATGAAATTGATGAAATGATAGAGCTGCTCGATACGACCGACTACAGCGCAACCAACTGGTTAACCCATGCCAAGCAATTACAACATTTGGTTACCCACCACCTAGATGAAGAGGAGCAAGAGGTCTTTCAACTGGCAGGTCGGGGATTGAAAGAGCAGCAAAAGACATCACTGGCTACGCTGTATCAGGCAGAAATGCAGCGCCAACGTTCAGAATAACGTTTATCTTTAGCCAACCCTAAACAAAAAAACGCTTATGCAGCAGTCTGCATAAGCGTTTTTTTATCGAAAGTTTTTCATGTTCGCACCCGCGTTTTTCATGCTATCGACGTCTCCCCTTGTGGTTAAGCTTCAGCATGTTAAAGGTAAAGCATTACAAAAAGCTGACGCTCCCTGCTCAAGGAAAACTTCATGCTTGGCCAATGGCTAGATTGGACACTCGATGGCAAATCGCCTTCTTCGCAGTTAGGCCGCTTTAAAAGCGGCACCTATCAATTGCATGCGCCGGGAATCTTAGAGATAACCCCAACAACAGTTCAACCAACCGCTCGTGCCTGCGTGTTTTCAGCTGCCATACATGGCAATGAAACAGCACCGGTGGAACTACTGGGCAGTTGGCTCTCTGCTATTGAGGCTGGCACGGTAACGTTAGGCGCACCTGTGTTAGTGATCATAGGCAACCTTCCTGCCTTAAAGGCTCAGCAACGCTTTATCACTACTAACCTTAACCGTTTGTTTAACCGAGAACTCATCGAGACAGGTGAAGAGCCAGACCGTGCCCGCGAACTGATGTCGGCAGTGGATACCTTTTATGAGCGACACCACACACTGCCCAAACTCCACTACGACTTACACACGGCCATTCGCGACAGCCTTTACACACGTTTTGTCGTCGAGCCCTTCGCAGAGACAGTAATAGATCCTGAGCAGTGGCAATGGCTAGCAGCGGCGGATATGCAAGCAGTGCTGCACCAACACCAACATAGCTGGACATTTTCGCACTATAGTAAGCACTATCATGCAGCCCAATCGTTTACCTTTGAACTAGGCCGTGTTGCGCCGTTTGGAAAAAATGATATGACCGCGTTAACGCCAATGTTAACGCTGATTAGCTCTCTTAGCGCAGGACTAGAGCCGCCCACCAAGCCCGCTGAGACAATGACGTTTTTCCAGGTTAAACATGAGCTAATACGCAAAGCAGCAACATTTAGCCTTTGTTTTGATGAAGACGTTCCCAATTTCAGCCGTTTTGAGCCAGGCACCTGTCTCGCCAAGGATAGCGTAGCGGGGGATTTTATAGTGGGCGATACACCTTTACACGTGGTATTTCCGAACGCCCACGTCGAGATTGGTGCGAGAGCCGCTCTATTGGTCGTTCCAACACATGTCGCTTAACCTTATCAACGCCATCACACCAACCACGACAACAGCATAAATTGTATTAACAACAATAACGTAGAGGTGATCACAGGCCTGCCAATGTGCTACAAAACAAATCCCTTGCCTATTTTACGTCTAGGTAGGGCGCGCAATGTACGCAAGGCCTGATAGAATCGCCCCTTTTTTCGCGCCAGCCGCAAATCAAGCATCTGTTTTAAACCTGTTGCTGCTGCGGCAACCCTGTACTGGAGCCACTGTTATGGCTGATACGCCTACTCCCCTTGAAGTACGCAATATAAAAAAGCGCTTTGGCGATACAGAAGTTCTTAAAGGCCTCTCTCTCGAAGCCCAAAAGGGTGATGTTATCACTCTAATTGGTGCCTCAGGGTCTGGCAAAAGCACCTTCTTACGCTGTATGAACCTGCTTGAACAGCCCGACGAGGGCGAACTTTTCGTTCACGGCGAGCAAATTCGCTTTAAAACTACCAAGCATGGTCGCGAACCCGCTGATTGGAAGCAGGTCGTACAAATGCGTGCCAAGCTGTCGATGGTGTTCCAGAGCTTTAATCTCTGGGCACATATGACGCTGCTTGAGAACATCATTGAAGCGCCTATCCATGTGTTGGGCAAACCTAAAAAAGAAGCCGTCGAGCACGCTCGTGCACTGCTTGAACGGGTAGGACTAAGCGCGCGCGCCGATGCTTATCCTGCACAAATGTCGGGCGGTCAGCAGCAGCGTGGGGCAATTGCCAGAGCACTCGCGATGGACCCAGAAGTGATGCTGTTTGATGAACCAACGTCTGCCCTCGACCCCGAGCTAGTCGGCGATGTTTTGAAAGTCATGCACGGCTTAGCAGAGGAAGGCCGTACCATGGTAGTGGTGACGCATGAAATGAGCTTTGCAAGAGATGTATCCAGCAAAGTGATTTACCTCCACCAAGGTTTAGTAGAAGAAGCTGGCGCACCGGCTGATGTACTTGGCAACCCGCAGTCACCGCGCTTGAAGCAATTCCTAGCCCCTAAATATTGATCAGCGAGGCATACCATGCTTGATTTGCAAGGTTACGGCCCCCGCCTAATTGAAGGGGCAGGAGTCACCATTCAACTAGCGGTGCTATCGCTGATACTGGCCATTGTGCTTGGCCTATTAACAGCAACGGCAAAAATGTCACGCAATTGGTTTTTACGGCGCACCGCAACGGTCTACACCACCGTAATTCGCGGCGTGCCGGATCTGGTGCTGATGATGCTACTGTTCTTTGGCGGGCAAATCGGTGTCAACGCCATTAGTGACATGCTCTACTACAACTACGAAATTGATATTTATATTAATTTCAACGCCTTTGCGGCGGGTGTTATCACCATAGGGTTTATTTTCGGTGCCTACATGGGCGAAACCTTCCGCGGTGCTTTCATGGCGGTTGATAACGGCCAGATTGAAGCAGGTAAAGCATACGGCATGAGCAATGCCTTGGTGTTTCGGCGTATTCGCTTTCCACAAATGATGCGCCACGCACTGCCTGGCTTGTCCAATAACTGGATGGTACTGCTCAAAACAACCGC
Organism: Vreelandella neptunia; assembly: GCF_000712975.1. Taxonomy (GTDB): domain Bacteria; phylum Pseudomonadota; class Gammaproteobacteria; order Pseudomonadales; family Halomonadaceae; genus Vreelandella; species Vreelandella qaidamensis. Next base: position 68,040 of record NZ_JHQL01000004.1, read on the forward strand.
ACTCGTATCAGTGATTGGCTTAACTGATATGGTCCGCGTGGCCGCAGAAGCTTCCCGAGCCACTCACGAACCCTTTGCTTTTCTACTTCCTGTTGCAGCGGTTTATTTGCTGATTGCTAGCGTCTCCGAATGGATTTTTGTGCGGCTACAAAAACGTTACGACATTGGTTTTGGGGGGCAGTGAGATGCTGGATATTTCTGCGTGGTTCAACGACCTGCTGGCTGGCAACCTGATTTTCACCCCTACCACCTTAGGCTATTACTGGGAAGGGTTAGTCACGACAACTCAGCTTGTCTTTCTTTCGCTGATTGCAGGGTTAATACTTGCCGTACCACTGGCCATCATGCGCAGTTCGAAGCGCAAGTGGATTAGCTTGCCGGTCTATTTTTACACCTATGTATTTCGTGGCACACCGCTACTGATTCAGCTCTATATTATTTACTACGGCGTTGTGTTTATCGACGGCATCCAGGAAACCTTTTTGTGGCCAGTCCTACGGGAAGCTTTCTACCCTGCGTTAATTGCCTTCACCCTTAACACGGCGGCATACACCACCGAGATTTTCCGTGGAGCTATCAAAGCCACGTCTAAAGGGGAAATTGAAGCAGCCAGGGCCTACGGTATGTCCCAAAGCCTAATGATGCGACGAATTATTCTGCCCAGTGCCTTCCGGCGCGCCCTGCCCGCCTATGGCAATGAAGTGATCTTCATGCTGCACGCCAGCGCCATTGCTAGCGTTGTTACGTTAATGGATCTTACCGGTGCTGCGCGCTTTGTTTACGCCCGTTTTTACGCACCGTTTGATGCCTTCTTATTCGTCGCAGCTATCTACCTGTGTCTTACGTTTGCCATTTTATATTTCTTCCGTTTTTTGGAGAAAAAGCTGCTGGCCCACTTGCGGCCGCAAAATACCTAGCCTCACCAACGGTTAACCACATACGCCTGCGGCGAGGAAACAATCTAGGTTGGTTTAACGTCAAACAAACGTTAGTTCTTAGTCACGCTCCCTCTTTTCGTTCGTCCCAACCTAGGGTACGTTAAGAGGGATTCTATTTGGTGAACCTGTTTCTTACGGAGTATAAGAATGAAAAAATTACTAACAGTGTCTGTGCTTGGCTTAGCAATTGCGGCGGCTTCTTCTGCTCACGCGCGGGATTACGATCATGTTCGTATTGGGGTTGATGTTCCCTACGAGCCGATGGAATACCGCACCGCAGAGGGTGAGCTGACCGGTTTTGATATTGACCTTGGCAACGCCCTGTGTGAGCGCATTGGCGTCACCTGTGAGTGGGTTGAGCAAGAGTGGGATGGTATTATTCCTGGCCTGATGTCGCGTAACTACGATGCCATCATGTCCTCAATGACCATTAACGATGAGCGTCGTCAGCAGGTGCTGTTCTCCGACCCCTACATCACCATGCCGTCTGCTTGGTTCGCTCCCAGCAGCTTAGACATCAGCGAAGCCAATGAAGAAACCCTAGAAGGAAAAACTATTGGTGTTCAGCGCGGCACGCTGCAAGATAATTACGTGACCGACAACTTCAGTAACGTTGCTAGCATCAGCCGCTACTCCACCGCCGACGACATGGTGCTGGATATGGAAGCGCAACGCTTAGACATCGTGTTCCTCGACTTCCCGATTGGGCAGTCTACGCTGTTAGAAAGTGAAGAAGCGGAATACGTTGTGGTCGGCGAGCGCATCAGCGAGCCAAAAGAGTATTTTGGTGACGGCTTTGGCATCGCTTTCCGTCAGCGTGATGAAGCGCTAGCTGAAAAATTCAATGAAGCCCTTGCTGAGCTTCAAGAAGATGGCACTTACGATGAGATTTTTACTCGCTATTTTGGCGAAGAGTAAGCGCTAGTAGCCTATGTATGCCTCTCCATTGGAGAGGCATATAACGCGAGAAGCCATCATGCATACACATCACTTTTTAGCGCCAGTGCTGTTGCAATTGCCAGCCATATGCGCGCTCCGCCCAGGTACTAGCGGTGATATCGCTTGCTTTTACCTGAGCGAATGGTTCGACGAATAGCCTTCCCCTCTTGGCACGCCCGTGCCATCCCACGCCCCTGCGCGTGATCTTTGTAATGCGGAAATAACGCATTACGACCCTGCGCTTAGCGCACCCCACATGCTTTAGCTCATAAAAAATCGCCGCTAGGCATGTAATCAATACCTAAAAAACGCTTCAGGAGACGACTATGCGTTATGCAACGCTGCCCCTTGCCGCTATTTTAGCGGTTGGTTTTTCGACGACTTTTGTTACCCAACAGGCTGACGCCCGAGACTACGATGACATTCGTCTCGGTGTCGATGTCCCTTACGAACCCTTTATGTACCGTGAAGCAGACGGCACGCTGACTGGCTTTGAAATCGAGCTGGGTAACGCAGTCTGCGATTACCTAGAAGCCAACTGCACCTGGGTCGAACAGGACTGGGACGGTATTATTCCCGGCCTACTCGCCCGTAACTACGATGCCATTATGTCATCCATGGCGATTACCGATGAGCGCGCCCAGCGCGTGCTGTTCTCGGAGGCCTATTACACAACGCCCAGCGCGTGGATCACCACACAAGAGCGTGATATCGACATTGAAGACCGCGCTAGCCTAGAAGGTCTGACCGTCGGTGTTCAGCGGGCGACGCTACAGGATAACTACGTCACCGAGCTCTACGGTGACGTACTGGAAATCCGCCGCTATACCGGCGTAGACGATGTGGTGACCGACCTTATGGCCGGACGATTGGATCTCACCTTCATGGACTACCCAATTGCTGAGGCCGCGATTGATATCGATACGCCAGACAGCGACTTCCAGCGCATTAGCGACTTCATCAAACAGCCAGAGCATATTTTCGGCAAAGGGGTAGGTGTCGCCTTTCGCCAGCGTGACGAAGCCCTGGCAGAGCGTTTCAACGAAGCATTAAGCGCGCTGAAAGAAGATGGCACTTACGATGAAATTATGAACCGCTATTTCAACTACGATGTACGCTTGTAAGTACGTTTTATAAGTACGGTTTATAAGCACGATCTCTGCGCCGGCCGTTGGTCGGCGCATGTTCACCACCTGCTGATAACCCCTGGGAAGTACATGCTGACTCTTGTTAAAAACGCCCAGCTTTTCTCGCCAGAACCCCGCGGCCTGTGCCATCTACTTATCGCTGACCAGCGCATTGCAGCGGTAATAGACGCCTCCGAAGCGGTGAACTTAGGGCCATTAATTAGCACCGTCGATCTTGAAGGGCGTCGGGTCATTCCTGGTTTGGTCGACCCTCTGGTGCACTATATTGGTGGCGGCGGTGAAGGTGGTTTTGGCAACCGAACGGCAGAACTCAGCCTGCAAGATGCCTACGCCTCTGGCGTCACGACACTGATTGGTGCCTTAGGTACCGATGCGCTGACGCGCACCCCGGCCAATTTAATTGGTAAAGCCCGTGAACTCTTAGCAGGTGGCTTAACCGCTTATGCTTACACTGGCTCGTATCAACTTCCCCCAGTCACACTCACCGGTTCTATCGCCAGCGATATCCTCTATATTCCAGAGTTTATTGGCGTGGGCGAAGTCGCTATTAGTGATCACAGAGGCTCACAACCCACCACCCAAGAGCTAACCCGACTAGCCTCAGATGCGCGTACCGCAGGCTTGCTGGCAGGAAAATCAGGGATTGTTTTCATCCATACGGGCGATGCCGACTCACACCTGGAACCGCTGCGCGAGGTTGCCAAGCACAGTGCTATTCCGCTCTCACAATTCTACCCCACCCATATCAACCGCACCGCTGACTTATTCGAAGATGGCCTACGCTTCGCCCGCGAAGGCGGGTTTATCGACTTCACTACCAGCACCACGCCTGAACTATTAGCAGGCGGTGAAGTACCAGCATCAGAAGCAGTCGCTAGAGCGCTAAAAGCGCGTATTGACCCGAGCCAGATAAGCCTATCTTCCGATGCCAATGCCTCACTGCCAGAATTTGACGAACAGCACCGTTTTGTTGGTCTAAAACCCGGTAAACTAAGCAGTCTGTTCGAGGTGCTGGGTGAATGTATCAATGAACATCACATCACTATGGAGCAGGCGCTGAGATGTGCTTCAACAACCGCTGCTGACATCCTAAAGCTGCCCCGTAAAGGGCGTCTAGAAGAAGGAGCAGACGCCGACTTTATCGTGCTCGCCGAAGGGCCCTGGGCGATTGACCAAGTATGGGCCCTGGGCAAATCAATTTACGGTAGTAACCCTTAAGGTTGAACGACCAACCGACATTCCCAGACACCTTACCACCTGACCGAGTACCGAACTTGCTCAGCCAAATTGAGTCTGTAAACCAGTATAAAATTCACAAGGAAGTCTCATGGCTGAACAAACTACTGCAAACGTATCCTCCGAGACAGCTCCAGCTTGCGATATGCGCCCCTCATCTCACTGGACTGCCTGGGGGCAATGGCTGGCGCTATTCACCATGACCGTGGATCACCTTACCCGCTATGTGTTACCGGGAGACTGGGACTTAAGCTGGGCGGGTTCTTCGATTGGCCGTATTGCGTTTCCCTTATTTGCGGCCATGGTAGCCTGGCACGGGCTGTTTAATACCCGCAACCCACTGCGTTACTCACGACGCATACTGGTTATTGGCCTAGTGGCTCAGCTTCCTTATATGCTGATGCCGCGCTCGTCTGACGATTTTATTCTTAACGTCTGCTTCACCCTTGCCTGCGGTCTAGCGCTGGGAGCCTTGGTTCGCCAAGGTTGGCAGCACTATCAACAGCAGACCCTTGAGTTAGCGTGGTTACTGCTAGGCGCAGCAGTAGGCGTAACCGTTTGGTATTTGCTAGGGTTCTGGGTCGAGTACGGTCATAACGGTTTGCTACTGATCCCGCTCTTAATGTTTGCTATGCAGGCGCTAAGTGAAACCCGCGACGCGATGAAGTCGCGCTTATGGGCAGGTTTAGCCGCGTTTCCCGCACTTTGGATAGCCGGTCAAATGAATGCTTCCGACATGGCCAAATCATTTACCGTAGGCACCTGTGTAGTGGTGCTCATGCTTGCAGCAGGTGCCGCCCAACGCGTCCCTCCTGTTGCTTTGGCCATGCCCCGTCGCCTGTGGCTTGCTTGGTATCCAGGTCACTTTGCGCTAATTGCATTGTGGCTGTTGCTTAGCGGTCAGCTGGCGGGGTAATGACAGGCTCTGCGATACGCTTATTTACTTCTTCGCTCATCCAGGGTTGGTAACGACGCAGCCGAGCCCGACCCTCGGTTTTGGCCTGATACATTGCAATATCTGCCTGTTTTAATACGTCGCTATGGTCACACTTAGACGCATTAAAACAGGTGTACCCCATGCTCGGCGTTACCGTTAACCAGCGTTTTTCCAACCGATACTGTTCCGACAATACCTGCTGAATTTTACACATATAACGCTCGGCCTGTTGGTCCAGCTCCTCTGAAGCAAGCTCTTCAAATAATGCTAACAGTACAAACTCATCACCACTTAAACGCGCAGCTATGTCACCCTCGTTCAAACACTGCTCTAAGCGCCTTGCTACTTGCACCAATAAATCATCGCCTGCTGCGTGGCCTAAGGTGTCGTTAATCAGCTTAAAACGATCCATATCCAAAAACATCACTAACCCAAAGCGCTGCTCGCTAATCCGCTCATTACACAGCTTTTCTAAGCGTTCAATAAAGAGTCGGCGGTTAGGTAAATCGGTCAACGCATCATAGTAAGCTTGGCGATAAATAATTGCTTCGTTGCGTTTACGCTCAGTAAAGTCCTCTATAATTGCCACCCCACCAATCATTTGGTTACTGGCGCTTAGCACGCCGTTAAAAAACGCCCTTAGCGGTATCCCAGCAGTTGCTTTTGGGAACCGGTAAGTGCCTTCGTAATAGCCCGTACCTTTTTCTAGCGCATCATTAACGGCTTGCGCTACCTCATGATCAGCAGAGCGGGCCAGCATGTGGTAGCCAATCAACTGTGCCCGCCCAACGCCTAAAATGTCCAACAGTTTACGGTTGCAGTCAGTAATCACTCCCTGCTCATTGAAGTGCAATACCCCTAGCGGTGAGTGCTGAAATATAGAACGATAGCGATTCTCGCTTTCTCGCAGCTGCGTTTCCCGCGAGGCCATGCTTACCCGCAGTGCAATATTGTCGTGAATAGTGCGACTAAAACGGCGGCTCGTAGTGACAATCAAGCCTAAAAAAAGCACCAGCATTAAGCCAATCAACACAGAGAGCGGCGACCCCTGTAGTAAAAACTGCAGCTTTAGGGGCAGCAAAATTGGCAACACGAAACCTAGCGCGACCCACCAAACAGAAGAAAGCGTGGTAACGCCTCCCGCAGAGATACCCGCCAAAACAATCGAAAGCGCCGCAATTTGTCCCGGATGGTCATGGCTAAAGAGCAACAGACCTGTGGCTCCCCAGACACAGCCAGATGTAATAGCGCCAATAGCAAACCAGCGCAACCAGCGGCGGCGCTGTTGATGCGCAGCTGGCAAGCGCTTAAAACGCTGCGCAAGCAACAAACGCAGTCCAGAAATCGCGGTAAGTGTTATAAACCAACCAATTAACAAACTAGCGTCCACCACTGGCCACATCGCAGCTATCAAGAGCCCGCCGGCTGCCACACTACTTAACACTGGCTGCCAAAGATTATCGTAAAGCAGGCGCACTTTTTCACCGCGTAAGCGCAGTTGTGTTAAATGGTGTTCACGCTGATAGTCACTGCGTAGACCCGAGGCAGTCGCGGTTTCTCTTACGGATGCTCGTCCGGAAATCGTCGCAGGGGGTGCCATACAAACTTCCTTTTAATTAGCTGGTTTATAAACCAATCTTTTTAGTTCATTGCATCTATTCCTTTGCTATCTCTTTTAGCACGTTTACCAAGTAAACGTAGCCTATTCACTCAATAAAAAAGCCGCCAGAAATAGGCGGCTTCAACAGTGTTCACTATTAAAATTAAAGCGATGCTTCAAAACTCCACGCCACGGGCGGAGCTTCCGGCAGTAGTGTGTGGCAGGCACGCACTTTTTCAAGCAGCTCGGCATGCGTGTCAGCGACGATATTCACATGTGCCAGCTTCCGCCCTGCCCGCTCTTCCTTGTCATAACGGTGCAAGTGCGCATTGCTAATCGCCAGCATTGCGGCATTGTCGCCTTCCTGTCCAATCACATTCACCATACAGGTCGGCGCAATGGCTTGGGTGCTGCCAAGCGGCAGGCCTTGAACAGCACGCAGATGATTCTCAAACTGGCTAGTGACCGCACCGTCCATGGTCCAGTGACCGGAATTATGCACCCGTGGAGCCATTTCGTTAGCCAACAGGCTGCCATCACGCGTTTGAAATAACTCCAATGCCATCACACCTACGTACTCCAGCTCATCCAACAGCATGCGAATGTAGCTGTCAGCAGTCTCTTGAACGCTGGCTGCTAAGTCCGGCAGTGGCGCAACCGAATAGCGCAGAATGCCATCCACGTGCTGGTTTTCCGCCATGGGGTAAAACACCACTTCCCCATCGCGACCGCGCACGGCAATCATCGAAACTTCCCGCACAAAATCGACAAACGCTTCAACAATCAGTTGGCGATGACCAATGCTGTTCCACGCCTCTTCCGCCTGCTCCGGCGCTTTTAACACCGCTTGACCTTTACCGTCGTAGCCTTCGGTGACCGACTTGGCAACCACCGGATAGCCCAACTCATTGGCCGCCGCTTCAAGCTGCTCAGCGCTTTCAACCACACGGTAAGCAGGCGTCGGAATTCCTAAATGGTCAAACAGCGCTTTCTCTTCTACCCGGTTTTGACACACCGCGATGGCACGGCTTCCTGGGTAAACAGGCTTGTGCTGTTCGATTTGCTCTATCAGCGCGACCGGCAGGTGCTCAAACTCATAGGTCACGACATCGACCTTATCGAGAAATTCTGCCAAGTGCTGGTTATTGGGGTCGACGATGACGTCGCCAATACCTGCGCTCGGGTTGCCGGTAGTGTCTAAAAACGTGAAGCGATTACCTAGCGGGTAGCCCGCCAGCGCCAGCATGCGGCCCAGCTGGCCTGCGCCTAATACGCCGATGTTTTTTGAAATGCTAGCGTTCATGACCAGAACTCCTTAGTTCGCTTCCGCATCAGGCCGTGGGTCTGGGTTATCCAACACCAGTTGGGTTTGCTCAGCGCGGAAGGTCTCAACCGCTTCGCGCACGGTGCTATCTTGCAAACCAACAATCTGTGCCGCCAATAAGCCAGCATTGGTCGCGCCCGCTTTACCAATCGCCAGTGTGCCAACAGCAATGCCGCCAGGCATCTGGGCGATGGAAAGCAGCGAATCTAGGCCTTTCAGCGCTTTAGATTCCACCGGCACGCCTAGCACCGGCAGCGCCGTTTGAGAGGCCACCATGCCGGGCAAGTGGGCAGCACCGCCAGCGCCAGCCACAATCACTTGCAGGCCGCGTTCAGCAGCGCTTTTAGCATAGTCGAACAGCAAGTCAGGGGTACGATGGGCAGAGACAACGCGGGTTTCATAAGGAACACCTAGCCGCTCTAGCATCGCCACTGCGTGCTCCATGACGGGCCAATCAGATTTCGACCCCATGATCACGCCCACTTTAGGTGCGCTGTTCGACATGCAAAAACTCCTCGGCCAAAGGCCTACGAAAGCAATAAAGCGTTTAACAAGCCGCTAACCACAGGCGGCTTACCAGGAAATTAGAAGGCGCATAGTCTACCAGAGCGTGTGCTTTTGGGCGCGTTTGTAAATAGATCGAAATTTTAATCAAAGTAGCATTGAAAAGCGCGCGACTTGGCGGCATTGTGTGATTGTCATTTCAGACTGATGGAGTCCCATGAGTACGGCATACTCAACTGCTCACGCAGACACGCTAGATCCTCCGCGAAGCAGCCCTGACCTCGATGTCAGGGATTTAGAAAAACGTACGCGCCTTATGCGTATCATTACCCGCCTGATCGCCGTATCAGATTTGGGAAGCCGCGAAATCGCCCGCCGGGCGGGGCTTCCAGTGCAAAAGATCAGCGACCTACTCGCCGGAAGGCTAGAGCATTTAGGCATTGACGAACTCAATGTCTTACGTCGCACTCTAGAACTGGAGACGCCATAGCAACAGTTGCTACCTAACGTCACTATTTACCCCATATTTATCTTTTATTTACTATCAGGCTGGCCCATGGGCTAGCCTGTTTTCGTTTTAAAACAGTTCGTTAGCGCTCTAAGATTAAGGGAGCATTAAGAAACCTGCGCTAACCCATTGACACGCATCAATTTTTTATACTACCAAAGGCGTAACCTTAGCGTATCCACTTCATTCGCCTGCAACAACGACGTTTTATTAGCGACGTTGGTAACAGCGACATTTTTATTAGCTAAGGAGGCGTTATGGACGCCATACGCCGGTCGTTACTAGGCCAGCTGGCCCGCCTAAGTGCAGGCGCTGCCCTAGTACCGTTTTCCAGCCTTGCCAGCGCAGGCATCAATCAGCAGCCTGTTCGTCGCGAAGGCGACCCCACCAAACGTTATGGCATGTTGATTGATCTGCGCCAGTGTATCGGCTGCCAGGCCTGCACCGTGTCGTGTCATATCGAAAACGCCGCGCCGTTAGGCCAATTTCGTACCACAGTTGCCCAGTATGAAGTGCAGCATCAAGAGAGTGGTGAGCTAGCTACGTTTATGCTGCCCCGGCTGTGCAATCACTGCGAAAACCCACCCTGCGTGCCAGTTTGTCCCGTTGAAGCGACCTACCAACAGCAAGATGGCATCGTTGTGGTGGATAGCGACCGCTGTGTCGGCTGTGCGTACTGCGTTAACGCCTGCCCCTACGATGCACGCTTTATTAACGAACGCACTCAAACCGCCGACAAATGCACGTTCTGTGCCCATCGTCTAGAAGCTGGGCTGCTACCCGCCTGTGTTGAAAGCTGCGTAGGCGGCGCGCGGATTATCGGCGACATGCGCAATCCAGACAGCCAAATCAGCCGTCTGATCAACGAGCATCGCGACGCCCTTATGGTGCTACAGCCAGAAAAAAACACCCTCCCCCAGGTGTTCTATTTAGGTATGGACGAACGATTCACCACACGCCCCGTGGCAGAACCCGTGGCGCTTGAAGTGCTCGACCCCCACGGCCAGGAGATGGGCTATGAATTCCACCATTGAATTACTCGCACCCCGTTACGACATCGCCTGGTATCCCTGGGCGGTACAGTACTTTTTTATGATCGCAGTCTCCTACGCGAGCCTATGGCTAGCAGCCCCGGCATTAATCTTTGGCAAAAAAGCCTGGCTGCCCACCGCACGTCTAGCGCTCATCGCCTGCGTCAGCACAACGTTAGTCGCACCGGTGGCTCTATTAGCAGACCTGCACCAGCCACTGCGCTTCTGGCACTTCTACGCCTATGCCAACACTCACTCGTGGATGTCGATTGGCAGCGTGGTACTGCCGCTCTATCTGATCAGCGTCTTAGGCTTCGCCTGGCTGGCCTGGCGTCCCGCACTGCAAGCTCGGCAACAGACAGCGGGGTTCAGCGGGTTGATCGCCAAGTGGCTGAGCATGGGCAGTGGTTCAACGCCCAAAGTACTGGTGGCAATAGTGGGGTTAGCCGCCTTGTTACTGTCTAGCGGCATCATGCTCTATACCGGCGCGGAACTGGCTATCGTCAAAGCTCGCCCCTTATGGAACACGATTTGGCTACCGCCCATGCTGGTCGCCACCGGATTTATCGCCGCCGCTGGGTTAGTACTGGTGTTAAACCGTGTGAGCGGTATCTGCTCATCCGCCACCACCCGGCAAATGCTCTATGTCCTGTTGGCCTTTTGTGCGCTGGCAGGGCTTATCGCGCTTAGCTGGCTATTAGATGGCCTGAATGCCCACGTTGGCTCAGTAGCGGCGGCGCTGGAGTCTGTCCGTTACAGCCCCTCTTGGCGCAGTACCGCACTGTGGGGTGGCATTACCGGCGTTGCGCTATTTGCCAGCATTGTGTTTCTGCTAACACGCACATCAAAGCGCCAGCCAGCACTGTTTGCCTGGGCATGGTTACTGGGGCTGGTGGCCATTCATATGGGCTGGATGTTCCGCTGGGTAGTGCTGATGGATGTTCAACACGTAGCCCGCAACAGTGCAGGTTTCCACCACTACGGCATTCCTGCTGGCTCTTCCGGCATCTTAGGCATTGTCGGCACCTTTGGGCTGTGGCTGGCGGCCATTTTACTGATCGACCTATTACTTCCGTGGCGACAGGCCCAACAAGGTGGCCAGCTATCCGCCAACGACCAAGACGCGTCTCGCGCCCCACTTACTGCTAATAAAGGAGCGCCTAGTCATGGCTAAGTCTGCTCAAGACCCCTCACGCCGTCGCTTTCTAAAAGGGGCTGCTGCCGCTGGCGGTGCCGCTACCTTTGCAGTGGGCTACGCCGACCCGCTGGCCAAAATGGCCAAAGGTATTACCGGCAGCGCGGGTGAAAAACCGCTGCACAACATTCATGGCAACTCATTAACGCCTGAATATCGCGTTGATTTAGCGACCGGCGAACTCACCCTAACACCCGATCAGCGGGTCGCTTTTACCATTTGCTACGGCTGCACCACCCAGTGCGGTGTGCGCGTGCGGGTCGATGACACCCGCGGTGAAGTGCTACGAGTCTCTGGCAACCCTTATCATCCGCTTTCTGCCGATGACCATTTGCCTATGCGTACGCCGGTGGCGGATGCGCTGCGCAGTGTGAGTGCTTACGCAGAACAGGGCCAAGTCAACCGCTCTACCGCGTGTGCCAGGGGCAACGCGATGATGAGCCAAATTACCAACCCATTTCGTGTCGACCACTGCCTTAAGCGGGTCGGTGAACGAGGCAGCCGCGAGTGGCAAAAAATATCGTTTGAGCAACTGATCGAGGAAATTTGCGAAGGGGGCGACCTGTTCGGTGAAGGTCAGGTAGACGGCCTGCGTGACATTCGCGACCATGACACGCTGATTGACCCCAACAATCCGGAGTACGGCCCCAAGGCTAATCAGCTGATGGTCATGGAAGCCACCGACTACGGGCGCTCAGATTTACTTAAACGCTTCACCTTAAACGCCTTTGCGACCCGCAACTATGGCCACCATGGCGCTTACTGTGGTTTGGCATTCCGCATGGGCTCTGGGGCAGTGATGAACAACATCGTCACTAACGCTCACGTAAAGCCAGATATACAGAACGCACGCTTTATTATGTATATCGGCTGCGCGCCCAGCCAAGCAGGCAACCCGTTTAAGCGCCAGGGCCGCTTGATTGCACAGGCACGCGCCGCCGGTACGCTGGAATATGTGGTGGTAGACCCTGCGCTGAACGCTGCCACCTCCCACGCCGCTGATAACAATCGTTGGGTACCTATTCGCCCTGGCACCGACAGCGCCTTTGCCATGGCGCTTATTCAGTGGCTGCTGGAAAACGACGGCTATGCGCAGGCGTTTCTTGAGCTGCCCGGCCAAGCTGCCGCCGATGCAGCAGGCGAAACCACCCACTCCAACGCCACGCATTTAGTGATTGATACCTTCGAGCACCCGCGCCGGGGTTACTTTTTGCGCGCCAGCGACCTTGGTTTTGCCGACCCAGGTAGCGATGCCGACATACCGGTAGTGGTGTCAGAGGGCGAACTTGCCCTCAGTGAAGAGGTAATGACCGCCGAGCTGTTTGCCGAACGCCCAGTCACCCTGGCGGATGGCACGACGGTCACCGTCAAAACTAGCCTTGCGCTACTGCGTGAATCCGCCAATGAGTACGACATAGATACCTACGCTGAACATTGCGGCATTCCCAAGGCAACGATTATCGAGCTTGCCCAACGTTATGCTAGCCATGGCAGAAAAGCCGCCGTTAACTGCCACGGCGGCATGATGTCAGGCAATGGCTTTTACGCCGCGTTTGGTGTGCAAATGCTTAACTTGCTGGCTGGCAACTACAATATGAAAGGTGGCAGCGCCGTAGGTGGCGGCACCTACAGCGGCACCGGCGAAGGCCCCCGCTACGACCTCGCCAACTTCCCTGGCAAGCGTGGCCCTCAAGGGGTATTTCTCTCCCGCTCTCGTTTTCCCTATGAGAAATCCTCGGAGTACCAGCGCAAGGTCGCGGCAGGCGAAAACCCCTATCCGGCGAAAGCTCCTTGGCGCTCACTGGCACCGCCAACGCTTACCGAGCACTTACCTTCCGCGCTGGATGGCTACCCCTATCCCATCAAAGCGGTGATTGGCTGTATGGCTAACCCGATTTATGGTCAAGCTGGCCTGAAAGGCGTGATTGTCGATAAGCTGAAAGACCCCAAGCGGTTAGGGCTATTTGTGGCCGTCGATGGGTTTATCAACGAAACCAACCGCTACGCCGACTACATTGTGCCTGATTCGGTAATGTACGAAGTATGGGGCTTTGCTGGTTCCTGGAAAGGCACCCTGGGCAAACTCTCCACCGCCTGCTGGCCAGTGGTAGAACCCCGCCAGCAAAAAACAGCCGAAGGCGAGCCAGTATCTATGGACAGCTTCTTTATCGCCGTTGCTAAACGGCTAGGGCTGCCAGGCTTCGGCGACAACGCTATTCCCGATGCAGATGGCAATCTTCACCCGCTCAACCGCGCTGAAGACTATTACCTACGGGCGGCCGCCAATATCGCCTTTCAAGATGAACCGCTGCCAGAAGCGAGCGCCGCAGACATTACTCACGGCGGCATTGCCCCGCTGCTGCCCAAACTCGAACGTACACTTAAAACCGACGAGCGCGGCCGCGTTGCCTACCTTTACGCCCGGGGCGGGCGCTTCGAGGATGCCAGCGAACACTTTGTCGGCGAGCACTTGAAACACCAGTGGAAAAGAACGCTGTGTATTTACAACGAGTCGGTAGGCACCAGCATTGATACCACTAACGGGCTCCCCAACAGCGGCGTGCCCTGTCACAAGTTGCCCCAGCTCGCCAACAAGCGACCCATGCGCGAGGTATTTTCAGAGCAGGAGTGGCCGCTGCTAGCGTTTTCATTCAAATCTAACCTGATGAACTCTTACGCTATTGGCAACGAGCGGCTAAGAATGATCAAGCCGTACAATCCTGTGCAAATGCACCGCCAAGACGCCGAGCGCTTCGGCATCCAGCATGGCGACACCATCCGCATTGAAAGCCCAGGCGGAAGCGTCGTGGGGCTTGCGCTGGTTAGCGAAAGCGTTGTGCCCGGCGCATTGGGCATTGAACACGGCTACGGCCATCGGGATTTAGGAGCCACACCGCATACCATTGATGGCAAACCTCAGCCAGATATGCCCTGGATGCGGGCCGGTATCAACATCAACGACCTAGGCTTTCAAGACCCAACACGGGAAGTAGGCGGTACATGGCTAGAACCCATCAGCGGTGCCAGCGTGCGCCAAGGCTTACCGGTTAAAGTGAGCCGCGTGTAACGTGGATGGGGTAGTGACGTTACATAGCGATCACTACCCCACCCAAGGCGATGACAATCACCACCATCCACGCAGGCAGTTTCCAAACGGTCAGCAGTAAAAACCCCGTCAACGCCAGAACAAATTCATAAGGCCCAATAATCGCGCTGGTCCATACTGGTTGATATAGCGCCGCGCCTAAAATACCCACCACTGCCGCGTTAGCGCCGCGCATCAACGCCTGGGCGCTCTGCCAGCGGCGAAAATGATTCCAAAAGGGCAACACCCCCACCAACAGCAAAAAGCCAGGAATAAAGATCGCCAACAACGCCAGCAGCGCACCCACCACACCATTCATACCGGGCAGTAATGCGCCTAAGTAAGCAGCAAAGGTGAACAGCGGCCCTGGCACCGCCTGGGCAGCCCCATAGCCTGCCAAAAACTCATCTGCGGTAATCCAGCCGGATTGCACCACTTCCGCTTCCAACAGCGGTAAAACCACATGCCCACCGCCAAATACCAGCGCGCCAGAACGATAAAATGCATCTGCTACCGCTAGCCACGCGGCGCTACCGGCCAACAACGGCAGCAAACCCAGCAGCGTCGCGAATAGCACTAACGCGATAGTGCCTGCACGGCGAGATACCGGAAAATGCAGTGGTTCGCTAGGCGTAGCAGTAGCCACCATACGGCACAGCGCCAACCCCGCTATGCCACCCAGCACAATAGCGGCGACCTGCCCCAGCGGCCCGCTGACCATGACCACAACAAACACTGCCGCCAGCGCAATCCCCACCCGGGTTTTATCGGGGCAAAGGTTACGCGCCATGCCCCACACCGCGTGGGCCACAATGGCCACAGCCACCACTTTTAAGCCATGAATAATGCCGCTGGCAATCGGGCCATCCAGTACCGCCGCGCCAAACGCGAACAGCACCAATACAATGGCGGAAGGTAGCGTGAACGCTAGCCACGCCATGGCCGCGCCCCAAGGGCCAGCGCGCATTAACCCCAAGGCAAAGCCTACTTGGCTACTGGCTGGCCCCGGCAAAAATTGGCACAGCGCCACAAGATCCGCGTAGGCGCTTTCACTTAACCACCGGCGGCGCTCCACAAAGGCCGTACGAAAATAGCCTAGGTGCGCCACCGGCCCGCCAAACGAGGTCAACCCCAACGCCAAGAACGCCCAAAACACCTCGCTTACCCGACCGTTCAGATGCTGTTTTTCAGCCATAGCGTACGCTACCCCGTGTGAACAAAAGGCCTAACCTACCTATTAAAACTGACACGGTGATGACAATGTGCACCATCACCCAGCCGGATGAGCCGCCACCGCGGGTGCGCTGACGCTTACACCGCGCTACAAAACCTGCCTATTCAATGCGTTAAGTAGCGCGTGGTAACGAATATCGCGAGGAACGAGCGAATGAGGCACCCGCGGCAGGCGGCGGAACGACGCCCATCGCCGCTACTCTCAACCTCCGTGGGTGCGCTAACGCTTACACCGCGCGACTAAACCTTCCCTTATATGCAGGTTAGTCAGTAACCGCACCCGTGCTGGCAGAGCTGACCAACTTGGCATACTTCGCCAGCACACCTTTGCGATAGCGCGGTTCTGGCTGCTGCCAGGCGGCACGGCGACGCATCATTTCTTCATCACTGATGTCGACATCAATGGTGTCGGCTTCAGCATCAATGGTAATGGCATCACCATCTTGCACCAGCGCCAACGGGCCACCATCGAAGGCTTCCGGTGACACGTGCCCGACAACAAAGCCATGGCTGCCGCCGGAGAAACGCCCATCGGTAATTAGCGCCACATCATTACCCAACCCACGCCCCATAATGGCAGAGGTTGGCGTAAGCATTTCGCGCATGCCGGGTCCGCCTTTCGGGCCTTCATAACGAATCACCACCACATCGCCTGCCACCACGGTGCCGTCGTTAATGCGCGCCTGGGCTTCTTCTTCAGAGCCAAACACCCGTGCCGAACCGCTAAAGCGCGTTCCTTCTTTACCCGTAATTTTGGCCACTGCGCCTTCCGGTGCTAGGTTGCCAAACAGGATACGCAGGTGGCTTTCGGCTTTAAGCGGGTTACCCAGCGGCGCAATAATCTGTTGATCCATAGGGTAAGGCTCAACGTCTTCCAGGTTTTCGGCCAGCGTTTTACCCGTCACCGTTAAGCAGTCGCCGTGCAGTAATCCAGCATCCAGCAAAATTTTCATCAACGGCTGAATACCGCCAATCGCCACCAGCTCGCTCATCATATAGTGGCCGCTGGGGCGCAGATCAGCGACCACCGGTACGCGCTTGCCAATCTCAGTGAAGTCAGAAAGCGACAGTTCAACGCCAATGGTGCGCGCCATGCCAATCAAGTGCAGCACCGCGTTAGTCGAGCCACCCAGCGCAATCACCACGGTAATCGCATTTTCAAATGCTTCGCGGGTCATGATGTCAGAAGGTTTGATGTCACTGGCCAACAGCGCCAGCACGGCCTCACCTGCCGCTTTGCAGTCATCACGCTTGTCTTGGGAAATGGCGTTCTGCGCCGAGCTACCCGGCAGGCTCATACCCAATGCTTCAATGGCAGACGCCATGGTATTGGCGGTGTACATACCGCCACAGGAACCCGGGCCAGGAATCGCGGTTTCTTCGATGTTTTTGAGCTCGATCAGATCAATATCACCGCGGGAGTGCGCGCCCATCGCCTCAAATACCGACACGATATCGGTATGGCCTTTACCGGGCATAATGGTGCCACCATACACAAACACGCTGGGGCGATTCAGCCGCGCCAAGCCCATCACGCAGCCCGGCATATTTTTATCGCAACCGCCGATAGCCACCAGCCCATCAAAGCCTTCACAACCCGCTACGGTTTCAATGGAATCAGCGATCACCTCGCGGGAAACCAGCGAGTACTTCATGCCTTCCGTGCCGTTAGCGATGCCATCGGAAATAGTAATGGTATTAAAGATCACCCCTTTGCCACCCGCCGCGTCGGCACCGTCACGGGCGAACTCTGCTAACTCACCAATGTGGCTATTGCACGGGGTCACCATGCTCCAGGTAGAGGCAACGCCCACCTGGGGCTTAGTAAAGTCATCATCGTTAAACCCCACCGCCCGCAACATCGCGCGGCTGGCCGCTTTGCCAGGGCCGTCCACTACTTGAGAAGAGTGGCGGCGGGTATTGTTAGTAGGCTCGGTCATAGGGAGTTCCTCTTTGCTTGACTCACATCGCGTTACGCACGGTATCCGCATAGCTTGGCGATATAACGCGCATCCCGCAAGACACTTAACTTATGGCACCATAGTGCTACGCGCTATTCCCACTGCCTAATGCCGCGAAGGAACACCACCGCATGCCTGCCAATTCACACTGCTCACCAACACCGTTCTCGCCAACGTCGCTTACCCCTGGCTTTATGGTGGTGCACGCTAACCGCCTGGAAGACTTGCGCGGGCTGGTGGTTCAGTGGATGCGCTTGCACCCGTTGGGGCCGCTGGAAAACGAGACCATTCTGGTGCAGAGCAACGGCATTGGGCAGTGGTTAAAACTAGCGCTGGCGGAAGACCCAGAAAACGGCGGCGCAGGCATCGCCGCCGCGTTGGATGTCATGCTGCCTGCGCGGTTTCTATGGCAGGCCTACCGCACGGTGCTCACCCACGTTGATCAAGATGGTGACGCGGTACCTGAAACCTCGCCGTTTGATAAATCGCGCTTGGTATGGCGGCTGCTGCGCCTGCTGCCCAGCCTATCTGGGCAGGAAGTGTTCGCACCGTTGGCACAGTTTTTGGAAGTCGACCGCGACCAGCGCAAACACTACCAACTGGCCGAGCGGCTGGCGGATTTGTTCGACCAGTATCAAGTCTACCGCGCCGACTGGCTGGATGCCTGGGCCAACGGTGACGACGTACTGATAACCGCTCGGGGCGAACCCCGCCCGCTGGAAGAGCATCAGCGCTGGCAACCTGCGCTATGGCGCATACTGCGCGAGGATGTCGCCACCACCCAAGGCGATGCAGGTCTGAACAGTAGCCGCGCCCAGGTGCATCGGCGCTTTTTGAACGCCACTGAACAGCTGGAAGGCCAACCCTGCCCGCGCGGCCTGCCCCGGCGGCTAATCATTTTTGGTATTTCATCGCTGCCCCAACAAACCCTGGAAGCGCTAGCGGCGCTCTCGCGCTGCTGCCAAATTGTGCTGTGTGTACACAATCCCTGCCAGTTCTACTGGGCGGATATCATCGAGCACAAGGATTTACTGCGCGCCAACCGCTACCGCCAGCGGCGCAAAACCGGTATGCCCGAAGCGCTAGATGTACTGGGCACTGGCGACGCCGACGATGCCCTGCATCTACACGCCCAGCCGCTACTCGCTGCCTGGGGCAAGCAGGGCCGCGACTACCTGCGCCTGCTGGATGAACACGACGATTCGGGCAACTACCAAACCTTGTTTGAGCAGCAGGCGCTGCGCATTGATATGTTCGAGCCGTTTAACGGCGTTGATCGCGACTGCCTGCTCAGCCAACTCCAAGATGATATTCGCGAACTTCGCCCCGTGGCGGAAACCAAAACTCACTGGCCCGCGCTAAGTTCGGCAGATGACTCCATGGTGTTTCATATTGCCCACGGCCCCCAGCGGGAAGTTGAGATTCTTCACGACCAGTTGCTGGCCGCCTTCAGTGCCGACCCCGATCTGCGCCCACGGGATATCATCGTCATGGTGCCGGATATCGACCGCTACGCGCCGCATATCGCCGCAGTGTTTGGCCAGCTACAAAACGATGACCCGCGGCATATCCCCTATACGCTTTCCGACCAAGCCAGCCGCCACCGCCTGCCGCTAATGATTGCCCTGGAAAAGCTGCTGCGCCTGCCAGAGCTGCGTCTTTCGGTCAGCGATTTGCTGGATCTGCTCGATGTGCCCGCTCTGCGCCAGCGCTTTGGGCTTGAAGAGCGTGACCTGCCGGTGCTAGAGCGCTGGATGGAAGGCGCAGGCATCCGCTGGGGGCTGAACGCCAAGCAGCGCCAGACTCTCGAACTTCCTGGCGGGCTAAGCCAAAACACCTGGGCCTTTGGCCTGCGCCGCCTGCTGCTGGGCTACACCGTGGGCGAAGGCCACGCATGGCAAGGCATTGAACCGTTTGACGACATCGGTGGGCTGGAAGCCGGCCTTGCCGGGCCGTTAGCCACCCTGCTGGAAAAGCTCGAAGAGACCTGGGAAACCTTCTGCCAGCCCACTGATCCCGCCAGTTGGGTAGCGCGGCTGCGCACGCTGCTAGAAACCTTCTTTCTTACCGACGACGCCCAAGAAAGCGTGATGCTCACCAAGCTGGAAAACGGTTTGCAGCAGATGCTGGAAAGCAGCGCAGAAGCTCAATTAAACGACCCGCTGCCGCTTTCCATGGTGCGTGAACACTGGCTGGCACAGATTGATGAACACAGCCTTTCCCAGCGCTTTCTAGCAGGTGCGGTTAACTTCGCCACGCTAATGCCCATGCGCGCCATTCCGTTTAAGCGCGTGTGCCTGCTAGGCATGAACGACGGTGAATACCCACGCTCCCAGCCACCGCTAGATTTTGACTTAATGGGCAGTGACTACCGCCCCGGCGACCGCTCCCGCCGGGAAGACGACCGCTACCTGTTTTTGGAAGCGCTGCTCTCCGCCCGGGACCAGCTCTATATAAGCTGGGTCGGCAGAAGCCAAATCGACAACACCCCGTTACCGCCTTCGGTGCTGGTCGGCCAACTGCGTGACCACCTAGAAGCAGGCTGGCAGCTCGAGAACGGTACGCCGCTGCTGGAAGCGCTGACCACCGAGCACCCGCTGCAGCCGTTTAGCCGCGTTTACTTCAACAACGCAGCAAACCGACTCTTTACCTATGCACATGAATGGCGCGAGGTACACGCACCGCGCACGCCTCAGGCTGCCCAAACTACACTTCCCCCACCGGAAAACACCCCGACCAGCCTGACGCTTGGCCAATTGGGCCAATTCCTGCGCGAGCCAGTACGTGCCTTCTTCAATACCCGACTGGGGGTGTATTTCGAGCAGGAAGCAATTGCAGAGCTGGACGAAGAACCGTTCGCCCTGGATGGCCTGCAAAACTGGCAGCTGCAAGACCAACTGATCGCCGCCCAGCGCTACGCCATTGATCGCGGCGAGCCACGCATCGAAGCACTGCACGCAGCCCTTGAACGCTTCCAGGGCCAAGGTGTACTGGCCATGGGCGCCTTTGGCGAGCGCATGCGCGATGCGTTAGCAGAACCCATGGAAGCGCTGTTCACCGGCTATGAAGACGCTCTAGGCGCTTGGCCGATTGCGCTAGGTGACCCAGAAGCCATTCACTTGGAAGGCAAGAACGGTATTACGCTGGAAGATTGGCTGGGCGAACTACGCCAGGATGATGCGGGCAACCGCTGCCGCCTGTTATTACTCAGCAGCAGCCTGGTCAAGAACGGCAAGTACCAGTGGCATCTGCTGCTGCGCCACTGGGTTGCGCATTTAGCTGGCAACCTCAGCGGCCCGATGACCACACAGCTGCTTTCCAAGGCAGGCAATATCACCCTGGAACCTGTCGCTGCCGACACCGCCCGCGCCCACCTGGAAACCCAGCTAAACGCCTGGCAACATGGCCTGGAAGTGCCGTTACCGCTGGCCCTCCAGGCCGCCTTTGCGTGGCTGACAAAGCTGGGCACACCAGACATTGCCACTGAGAAAGGTCAGGAAAGCGACGCCTACGCCGCTGCCGTAAAAGTCTATGAGAGCGGTTACAAAACCACCGGCGAAGTCGAGCAAAGCCCTTATCTCGGCCACCAGTGGCCCCGCTTCGAGCGGCTGTTTTTCGACCGCATAGAAGCATCTGATGATGGCCAGACACACACCTTCGCCACCCTGACAGACGCCCTCTACGCCCCGCTATTCAAGGCCGTCAAAAAGCCAGAGGGTAAAAAGCCGGAGGGTAAAAAGCAATGAAACGCCAGAAGGCCATCAGCGATACACCTTGCTTAACCGACCATCTATACATAGAATTGTATGTATAATAAAACATATTTTAATACGTGTAGTTTAATACATCCAGAGGTTAACCATGGCCACCTTACTTGAACGTCCAGAAGACGCGGTCTCAGCGACTGCCATGGCGCGCACCTTCAGCGCTCGACTCAAAGAAATATCATCACGTTCGACGGATAGACTCGTGGTGTTCAAGGATAACCAGCCTGCCGCGGTACTGATGAACGTTCAGGCCTATCAGGATCTCGTTGATGAGCTTGAAGACCTGCGTATTGAGGCTATCGCCCGAGACCGCCTAGCGAGCTACCAGGCAGATCAGGCCGTCTCGCACGATGACATGCGCGCTCTATTTAGTCAGAACGATTGAGCCATGGCCTGGCATCTGCGCTATCACCCTGATGTTCAAAATGATCTCACCCGCTTGGGCTCCGCTGCAGCGAATCGCCTCCTTGATGTTATTGAAGAGAGGATCCGCGACGGCGAGCCTGACAAACTCGGCAAACCCCTTCGAGGCGCTCTAGCAGGCTGTAGGCGGATGCGTACGGGTAATACGAGAATCATCTATAAAGTGGATGGATCCGCTATCCAAGTGCTCATCATAGCGGTAGGAGCCCGGCGGGATGACGAAGTGTACGAACTTGCCAACCGGCGTATATAGCCAATCGGGCTTGTGTCTTGCTGGAACTCGGCTCTGACACTCGACCCAGGCTATTGCGCTGGCCCAGTCACAGCCCATTGACACAGAGAAAGCCGCATGAGCCAGGCTGACACACCCACCCCACTCAACCCGCTCACGCTACCGCTTCACGGCAGCCGCCTGATTGAAGCCAGCGCGGGCACGGGCAAAACCTTCACCATCGCGCTGCTCTACGTGCGCTTGGTACTGGGCGGCCAGCGCAGCGAAGACGACAGCGCGTTTGTGCGCCCGCTCACCCCGCCGGAAATTCTGGTAGTCACCTTTACCAATGCCGCCACCCAGGAACTGCGTGAACGTATCCGCAACCGGCTGGTAGAAGCCGCTGCGGTGTTTAGAAAAGCACCGGACGCGAAGGAAACAGGTCACGGAGAGGGTCTTTTTCCAGGGATGGAAAAAGTAGCGCCCAAGGATGGGTTTACAGCGCCCTCGCAGTGGCCTGCTTCCGAGCCTGCTGACGATCCTTTGCTCATCCAACTCCGCAGCCAATACACAGAGGCCACCTGGCCCGCCTGCGCCCGCCGCCTGGAACTAGCCGCCGAATGGATGGACGAAGCCGCCGTTTCCACCATCCACAGCTGGTGCTACCGCATGCTGCGCGAACACGCCTTCGATAGCGGCAGCCTGTTCTCACTCAACCTGGAAAACGACCAGCGCGAACTGGAACAAGAAGTGGTACGCGACTACTGGCGCACCTTCTACTACCCGCTGGATGCCGACGCCCTGGGCAGCATTACCCGCTACTGGAAATCGCCGGATAATCTCCATGAAGAGGTGCGCAAGCTGCTCCACGAAAGCGAGGCACTCGGCAGCCAACGCCACGCGCCAGCAGAAACGTTAAGCACTGCCGACGCCGAACGCAGCGCACGCCTTGAAGAACTCAAAGCTCCTTGGCGAGCGTGGGTAAATGAACTCCGGCAGCTTTTTGACGATGGCCAAACAGCCAAGCACTTTGCCCCTGGCAAAATGCGCAAAGATCATCGAGGAAAATGGCTGGATAAAATTCAGCAATGGGCGGAAAGCGACCTTGTCAGTCCTGATATGGATAAGAAGGCCACTGCATGGAAGCGACTGACACCGGCGGGCATTGCTGAAATCTGGAGCGGAGAGCCACCGAGCCACCCAGCGTTTGAGGCGTTTGAGGCACTGCCCGCCGCCCTCAACGCCTTGCCGGAACCGCGTAACGACCTGCTGATTCACGCCGTGCAGTGGTGCAAAGTGCGTATGGAGCGCGAGCAAGAACGCCGCGCAGAAATGGGCCCCAACGACCTGCTCACCCATTTAGACCGCGCCCTGCAAGGCCCCAACAAAGACGCCCTGGCAGCGCAGATTCTGCGCCAGTTCCCCGTCGCGCTAATTGACGAATTCCAGGACACTGACCCGATTCAGTACCGCATCTTTAACGCGGTCTATGACGTCGCCAACCCACGCCGCGACGCCGCCATGCTGCTGATCGGCGACCCCAAACAGGCCATCTACGCCTTTCGCGGTGCGGATATCTTCACCTACCTGCAGGCTCGCCAAGACACCGCAGGCCGCCACGTCACGCTAGGCACCAACTTCCGTTCCAGCCGCGCCATGGTGGAAGCCGTCAATCACTGCTTCCACTACGCCGACCAGCACCCCGCCGGGGCCTTTCTGTTCCGCGAGACAGACGGCGACAACCCGCTACCGTTTTTGCCGGTAGCCGCCAAAGGCCGCGACGAACAGCTGGTTCACCAAGGCCAGCCGCTGCCCGCCATGACGCTCTGGCCGTTAACCAGCGAAGAACCACTTTCCAAAACCGCCTACCAAACCGAGATGGCCGAATGCTGTGCCTCCTACATGGTAGAACTGCTCACGGCAGGCCAAGGTGGCAATAAAGAAGGCAAAAGCGGTTTTCAGAAAGGCGATGACCTAACCCCACTAAAGCCTTCCGATATGGCGGTGCTGGTCAACGGCCTGCAGGAAGCCCGCGCCATTCGCTTAGCGCTGGCCAGCCGTGGAGTAAAGAGTGTTTACCTTTCCGACCACGACAAGGTGTTTAGCTCGCCCATGGCGAAGCAGGTAGAACGCTGGCTGCGCGCCTGTGCCGAGCCACTGGCCAGCTCCCGCCAGGCCGAAGCCCACCTGCGCGCCGCTTTGGCGACGCCAGTGTTAGGGCTCAGTTTGGCCGACCTTGATCATCTGCAACAGAACGAACTGGCTTGGGAAGCACGGGTAGAGCAATTCAGCCACTACCACCGCCTATGGCAGCGCCAGGGTGTGCTGCCGCTGGTACGCCGCATGATGGTGGATTTCGATATTCCAGCCCGCTTGCTGGGAGAATTCGAAGAGGGTGAGCGCTTGCTCACCGACCTGCTGCACTTGGGCGAACTGCTGCAGCAGGCAAGTGCTGAACTAGACGGCGAACACGCGCTGATTCGCTTTCTGTATGAGGCCATTGCCGACCCGGAAAGCCACGGCGACAGCCACAAGCTGCGCCTAGAAAGCGATGCGGAGTTGGTCAAGGTGGTCACCATCCACAAATCCAAAGGGCTTGAGTACCCTCTGGTATTTCTGCCATTTATCGCCAACCACCGCCCGGTGAGCGATAAAGACATACCGCTGCGCTGGCACGACGCCCAAGGCAACCTTCAGCTCAGCCTAAGCGCCGATAAAGAAACACAGGCCACCGCCGACCGAGAACGCCTGGGGGAAGACCTGCGCAAGCTTTATGTAGCGCTGACCCGCGCCCGCCACGCGACTTGGCTGGGGCTAGCCCCGCTGCAGGGGTTGGAAAATAGCGCCCTCGGCTACCTAATTAGCGGCGGAAAAACGATGGCACCGGCAGAGCTAACCACCGCGCTGGAAGCGCTGGCTCAAGGCAGCGAGATTGTTGTCAGCGAGCCACCGGCACCCACGGCCCAGCGCCTTGCCCTCTCTGAACAAAGCGCCGAACAAAACGCCACGCTTGGGCACGCCCGCACGCCCACACGCCCGGCCAAAGAGCACTGGTGGATTGCCAGCTACTCGGCGCTGCGCCTTTCCGGCACGCTCAGCGCCCCCACGGCAACGCCCCTGGAACCCACCACCGCCCAGGAAGCCACCGCGTTTGAAGTATTGGATGAGCCGCAGGAACTATCCCAGTTGGCCCAGCCAGACACTTTCCACCTGCATAAATTTCCAAGGGGGCCAGGGCCGGGCACATTTTTGCATGGGCTTTTGGAATGGGCAGGCAGGCAGGGGTTTGAAGCCGCTGCCAACGACCACGATTCACTCAACGATATGCTATGGCGGCGCGTGCAGCTGCGTGGCTGGCAAGCATGGCAGGAACCGCTGGCTGGCTGGCTTTCAGCGCTACTCACCACACCGTTACCGCTAGCCGCGCCAAATCAACAAAGCGTCGCGCTGACCGAACTCAGCAGCTACCAAGTAGAGCTAGAGTTCTGGCTGGCCGCCCAACGAGTCAACACCCAGGCGATTGATGCGCTGGTCAGCAAGCACTTACTGCCAGGGGTTGAGCGCCCAGCGCTGGATGCCGATACCCTAAACGGCATGCTGAAAGGCTTTATTGATTTAGCCTTTGAGCACCAAGGGCGCTTTTACGTGCTGGACTGGAAATCGAACTATTTAGGGCCGAATGACAGCGATTACGAACCGGACGCCTTGCGCCATGCGTTGCTGGCCAAACGCTACGACCTCCAGGCCGCGCTTTACCTGCTAGCTATGCATCGGCTGCTCAAAGCGCGCCTGCCCAATTACGACCCGCACCAGCATCTAGGCGGTTCGATGACGGTATTTCTACGCGGCAGCCGCAGCCCAGGGCGCGGGGTATTTTCCGAACCCGCCCCGGTTGAACTGATCGAAGCACTGGATAGCCTGTTTGCAGGCGCATCGTTTTCAAGCCCCGCACAGGAAGCGACGGTATGAGTAAGCCAAAAGACACCCACACCTTCGACTTGTTTGGCGATGCCGTCGAGATACAGGATGCCCAGCCTTCAATAGCCCCCGCGCCAGTGAGCGCTCACCCTGCGTTAAGCGATACCACCGAATTGCTAACCCTATGCGAGCGCTGGGTAGCCAGGGGCTGGCTGCGTGATTTAGACCGCGCCCTGGTGCGCTTTCTAGCGGCAGAAGCACCGGATGCCCCAGCGCTGCTGCTGTTAGCCGCCGCCCTGGCCAGCCACCAGCTAGGCCGAGGCCATGTGTGTCTGGATTTAACCGCCACGCTTAACGCACCGGATTTCGCCCTTTCGCTACCGCCAGAAGGGGATGATTTAACCGACCCACCACCGCTGCCTAGCGACGTGCTGGCAACGCTTACGCTAAGCGAATGGCAAGCCGCGCTGCACCACCCGCTACTCACCAGTGAAGGCCCTGGCAAAACGCCGCTGGTGGTAGTGACCGCTCACTCAGCTTCAGAAACGCGACTCTACCTACGCCGCTACTGGCAGTATGAACAAACCCTGCACCAGCAAATCGCCAGCCGCTTAGAAGATGAAAACATCACACACACACAGGCGGTGAATGTTAACGCCACGACGGCAACTGATAACCGTTGTAGGAGGCCAATTTATTGGGCGATGGGTGACGATAGTCACCCCGGCCTTCTCTCCCAGGCGCTGAACGTTCTGTTCAAGCCAAGCGACGACCTCGACTGGCAAAAAACCACCTGCGCCCTGGCCGCCCGCAGCCGCTTCGGCATTATTACCGGCGGCCCCGGCACCGGCAAAACCACCACCGTGGTGCGCCTCCTCGCCCTGCTGCAAACGCTGCAACTGGCTCACTCACCCAGCCAACCGCTGCGCATTCGCCTAGCCGCCCCCACCGGCAAAGCCGCCGCCCGCCTGAATGAATCCATCGCCGGGCAGGTAAGCAGTTTGCCATTGGCACAGTTAGAAAAACTCTTAACGAATTGCGTTATGAGCGAAGATGAGACAAGGCGAAGCGCGACGAAAACGCGGAGTTTACATCCTGTAAATGAGCAGTTTGAGGAGCGCTTCAACACAGTATCATCAAGCGCAATAGCAATTCCCACTGAAGTGACAACACTGCACCGCCTTCTAGGTGCCCGCCCCGACACCCGCCACTTCCGCCACAGCGCCGCCAATCCGCTAGCGCTGGATGTGCTGGTCATCGACGAAGCCTCCATGGTAGATATCGAAATGATGGCCGCCGTACTGAGCGCCCTGCCCGCCAATGCCCAGTGCGTGCTACTGGGGGATAAAGACCAGTTGGCCTCGGTAGAGGCTGGCTCGGTACTTGGCGATTTATGCCGCCGCGCCGAGGCCGCCCACTACACGCACGAAACCGCCCAATGGCTGGAAAGCGCCACCGGCCAGCCGCTACCGCCAAAGTACCTGGATGCTGAAGGCCAGCCACTCGACCAAGCCATTACCATGCTGCGGGTAAGCCACCGCTTTAACGAACACAGCGGCATCGGCCAGTTGGCCCAGGCGATTAACCAGCCCAGCCATACCCAAACTGATCGGGAAAAACAGCAGGCCGTTAACGCCGTGCTGCGCCATGGCTACCCAGACCTGCACCACCTAACGCTTTCAGAGGACACCGCGCTGGATAAGCTGGTCATTCACGGCAGCGCGGATAAGTTTCTGAATAGTGGTGAAGGCCGCACCAACCACAAAAATGAACCCATCGCCCCGCCCACCGGCTATCGCCATTACCTAAAGGTGCTGAACGCGCAGCGCCCGCGTGGGGAATCGTTTGAGGACAACCCAGCGGCCTATAATGCCTGGGCTGCTGAGGTTCTCAGCGCCTACAGCCACTTTCAATTGCTATGCGCGCTGCGCAAAGGCCCCTGGGGGGTAGAAGGCCTAAACCTGCATATCGCCAAAACCCTGCGCAGCGAAAAGCTGCTGTTTGGCAGTGATTACACGTTAGAGAAAGGCTGGTATGAAGGCCGCCCGGTGCTAGTCACCCAAAACGACTACGGCCTAAAATTGATGAACGGCGATATCGGCATCACCCTCGCCGTGCCAGACCCGCGCACGCCGGGTAAATCGCTATTACGCGTTGCCTTTCCGACAAGCGACCCGGAAAAAACCATCCGCTGGGTGCTGCCCTCCCGCCTGCATGCGGTAGAAACTGTATTTGCGATGACGGTACAC
Source organism: Vreelandella neptunia (assembly GCF_000712975.1). GTDB lineage: Bacteria > Pseudomonadota > Gammaproteobacteria > Pseudomonadales > Halomonadaceae > Vreelandella > Vreelandella qaidamensis. The sequence goes on from NZ_JHQL01000004.1 coordinate 96,247, forward strand.
AAATCCCAAGGCTCGGAGTTCTTGCACACCGCCCTGCTGCTACCGCCCACCATCAACCCGATTCTCACCCGCGAACTGGTCTACACCGGCATCACCCGCGCCCGCGACTGGCTCACGCTGGTGGAAGCCAAAGGCGGGGTGTTGAATGAGGCGGTGACTAGGGAGGTGATGAGGGTGAGTGGGATGTAGGAAATCAAAACCGATATTAGTGGTGATAATGTCGGTCTTCGGCCAAGAGCGGATGTTAAAGAGTTTTCAGATTAATGATGTTCACAACATCTATTCCACGCCCCCTGCCCTAAAACGCGGAGCGTGGCGGGCTGGGAATGTCAGTTTCCGTCCTTGAATTTTGCTTTACAATTGCCGCTCATGCACATGGTACAGTAGTGCTCTCTATCCTCATGCTGGGTACCCTCAGCGATGATAATGCCGCAGCCGTTGCAGAACAGGGTGCCAATCCCGTCTTCGAATTTCACAATTGCATGTTCGTAGTCCATAAAGTTCTCCGCGAAGACCCCATCCTGCAAGAACGGGTAGTAATAGCTTGTCAGCAAAAGCCGACCTTTATCTGATATTTCCTTCGATGGCGCTATCAGGCGTCAGTTCAATTTCCTCTCGACCATCAGGTTGATACAGATAATAACAACGCACCTAAACAGCACAGGCTAAGCAATTCTCTCCCTGGCAACAGATGCATTCAGTGCCATAATTCTCGGATATGCAACTCTGCATCACCAAAGTTGGCTTGGCCGCTATCGGCCAAAAGTGGTCTTTAAGAAAGTTCTGATTAACGCCTCAATAACCGGCAGCGTTGTGGCGAAGCCACACTTTTAGCTGTCCGGCGCCACAGGCGCGAAGTTGATTGATTTGTTAAAGGTCATGGTCGTACGCATGAACTTGAGAAAATGCCTCAGCAAATGCCTCCTGTAATTCAGGAGGAGGTACAATTAGGAAGGTAACAGCTATAGTCATAAAAGCTTCAACTCTTTCAATATTACTCCCGAAATTTGCCTGAGGCCTAAATATATTAATCACTTCGTTCATCGCATTTACGTCAAGCTGTTCTAGATCAACGTCTATTCTATGAGCAAATTTATTTCTAATGCTATTGAGACGCTTAATCCCTAGCTTAATAACTGATGCAGCAGTACCCGAAGAAGGTATAAGCTCGACCTTCTGCGCAAACGACAGCCTTATTGAATTAATGTCGTCAATTCCAAATGGTCTGTCCGAAATAGACAGTTAGGTAGTGCTCCAGAATTAAGTGTGCTTTTAAGACTCGGCCCATGACATCGTAGTCTTGCTGCAACAAAGCTATGAATTTTTCATTTTCTGAATCGAAGTGCAGATTAAATTCTTCCCATCTCAGACGCAGAACTTCCAAAGCGTGATCTAGACCCTCGATTTCCCTCATATTTTTTGACCTTTAACGCCTTGCTCACCGGAAACTTAGGAGCGCAGCGAGTAATTTTTCCGAGTGCAGGGGCTTGTTACATTCTCACTCTTGATGATACTCCCACCTAAGCATGTTCATTACTATAGCGTAAATATTAAAAACGAATGACTTTAAAAGCAGCAAAAGGTAAACAAAGCTACTCCCAGTGATCGCATATGCAATATTCACCACTACTGATTTTACACAATCAGAATTAGGAACATACTGTACAATATTAGACAACAACCCGCCCGACTGTCCAAATAACAATATAAAAGCATAAAAAAGGAGAAATGCTATATACGCAATAAAAACCTTCATGAATGCAAAAAAATTATACTTTAACGTCGGCAGTCCAGTTTCTTTGTTAATATGATCCATCATAGCTAGCATCATTTTTGGCTTTGAAAGAGTCGAGAATATCGTAAAACCTGCAATTAAAAACCCAAGAATTGTAATAGCAAAGCTAAAACCCATTTCAGACCATTTCCTTACGTCGTCAATGATTACTTGAACATTAGAAGAAAAGATAAAAGAATTTGCAGCTAATGCTAAAAAGCTACCCAAAACAAAAAGCACCTGCAATCGGCTAGGCACTATTCGTCTCGACAGCTTATATACATCCCAGAGCGATTTTTCGCTTGTCAGGTCAGATTCGTCGAAGGAGTGCATGCCTTATAGCCTTTCAAAGATATCTTTGATTTTGTTGATGACACCAATCGCCACCTCAGGCAAGGCGATTACGTTGGCATGAGCCAAATGTTTGAATTGTGCATATTTTTGGCTAGCTGCTCTTTCTGCATCCTTTGGAAGATCTTCCAGTTCGACGGTTAGATTGAAGTCTTCGTTACTTCCTCGAATAGTATCACCTTGAGAATCATACCCTTTGAACTTTATATCTGAATTACCGAGATTTGAGGCAGAACTAGCCTGCTCATAAACTTTATCACCATCAAGTCCCTCTTTCGTATTCGCGAATTCGACTTTCGCGTTTTTGCTATTCATTTCATCACGTCGCCTACCGAAGTCAGACCAGAAATCGTCGTTATCTATTTCTTCCTTGTTTGTAGGGAGGAGCTTTATTGTCACCCGATCAATATGTTCGAGGCGGCTAACAAAAGCTCTTAGAGACTCCTTATCTGAAAGCGGCGTAATTCTCAGAACTGGTGCAGGATACTCTTCGAACAAGTATTTTTTTGTAACACGATCTAACTCCGGGTTTTCTTTCCTTTGAATCTTGGCTTTTTCGAAATTCTCTTCAATAAACTCTTTGTGTCTCTTCTTTAAACAGAATTGGCTAGTACTTTGAAAATTTTGGATCGTAGGTGCTCCGGGGACTTCTTTGCAAAGGATAAGCCTGTGGTTGTTGAGTATTAGTAGAAATGTAGAACTTGGCGCTGTTTCAAGCTCACTCCTGTCTTCAATTATTCCTCCTTTCGGTCTATATATTTGCTCTCGCCTTAATCTGGTATTCTTTACAATCCGACCGGCTATGCCAAGAACAGGGTATTCTGTAGACTCATCCAGCACAACTAACTTTGTGTCTAAGAAAAAATAGTCCCCTTTATCTTTAAGGTGTCTTACAAAGCGCATCTCATGAAAGGAAGGCATAACTATTTCATCAAAAAGGTCTAGAAGCACCTTTTTATCTCCAAACTTCAGCGTGTAGTTACCGAATTCTAATTTTTTTAGGAATGCCACGTTGTCTCCTTAAGAATGTAACGCCACTCATTGGTCCTGCTGCAAGGCTTTATTAGGAGCTTTCTTCATCAGGTAGATGTGCTTTCCACTTTCCCTTTACATAATCTACAAAACCATCCATACCAGGAGCTTCCGAAACTCTTGCTAATTCCATTCCAGCCTGTGTCAAAAGGACTAATCCAACATCAAGTTCATTATCTTTATCATTCTGCATAGTTAGCGCGAGAGGCTTACCACAATAACTTACTTGAAATTGTTTTGGTAAACCTTGCTGAGAAAACCCTGATATACCATTGAATTGTATTAAGCCTAAGCTATCCAAATGGGATAGGCTGTTGAAGTTAATTCCAACTTTATTATAGATATCATCTTTTGGATTAAATACTACCGGCGTAAAAACCCCTATAAACCAACCAAATCTACACAAGGAATAAAATAATTCAGCATCCTTCTTATCCAAATCCCCAAGTAAGTTAACGGTTCGTTTTGAGTAGGAACCTGGCGAATTAGCTTCTCCAGCTAATACCTTAGCCCATAGTGACTGCATTTCATCGTCAGAAATAATTCTGGATTTATCGAAAAAGTTAGTCACCCAATCATCATCCATATTTTCCGGAGAGGACTCATCTTTCAGTAATGAAATAGATCTTTTCGTTATCTCTTCCATATTTTCTTGGCGAGTAGCTTCTTCTTCAACAAATCGGTGCATTGCGCGCCGATGAAGATCTGTTATCTCAATTTCCGATTTAGCTTTTATTAGGCCGGCTTCAGCTTCAGCTTTTGCTACACGCTTAATTTGCCATGGTTCAAATATTCCTCCAACAGCACTGGAGACCTTTTTAACCAGCGTATTAGCGGGCTTAGAAAGTTCGCCTAGATTTATTAAGGAAGTTGATTTGTCGTCTGACATTGTTGCTCCTAACAGCGTATTATACGGCGCGTTCTATGATTGAATGAACGTGCTAGCACTTTTTCTCGGCAAATACAGCCTGCCAGATTCTTCCAAGCCCATGATTTTTATAGCCATTAATTCCAATTAGGCTATATCTCCAAAATTCGCGCGCCTACTGCATTTCTGGCATGTCCGCTCAGGGTCGAACGTCATCATTCGCTCAATTCCTCATAAAATACCACCCTACCCGCAATAGCTTCCATGCCTTCAATCAGCTGCTCGTAGCTGCAAGCAATATCCTGCCGCCCACCTAACGAAAAATACCCCGTATACTCTTTAAACGGGCAAAATATGGTGGTTTCTGACACGGTGAGTAAGTCCATTCGCACGTCTTCGCGAGGAAAGTAATGGCGTGGCGGGTAGCCGTATTCGCAAAGTTTAATCGTATTGGTGGAGTCGGCGATTAACGTGCCATCAACATGCGCCTGCACGCGTTGGCTAATAGGGTGACGCTCAATGCGTGAGGCATTTGGCATTAGGTTGTTCCCTGCGGCGTTTATCGCTCTAGTAAAATTAGCCTAGCAGCTAAATTTGTTTAAGCCCACCGCAAAGGAGTAGCACTTTAGGCTACGGAGTTGATCTGGGTCAGAGTTGTGGGAGGACTGGCTTACTGCCTGCTCTATATGTTGGTGCCTACTTCATCGCGAGCTGAAGCTCCCTCCTACAAGATATCGTGCCACTGCTCTATTGTAGGAGGCCACTTCTAGTGGGCGATGGCGGCGTAGCCGCCCTTAGCCAGCTCTATCATCATCGAAGTGTAGAACCAAAGCTGAAGCTCCCTTATACAACCAGGGCCAGTTTGGGTGGATAAGCATGTCTCGCGGGTGCCTCATTCGCTCGTTCCTCGCGAGATTCGTTACCACGCGCTACACGTTGTTTTACTTAGTGAAGCTGTTCAAAGACGTCGGGGTGTTGCTCAGCAATTCGCAACAGAGCAACTGCCGGGTCTTGAGGCTCTCTGCGGCCTTGTTCCCAGTCCTGAAGTGTACGTATGCTGACCCCAAGAAGACCTGCAAAGGCTGATTGCGATAGATTCAGTTTATGCCGAATTAATTGTCATCTATTCAGGCTTTCTTCACAAACTGGGCGGTGACCATCATGTCGCCAGCGCCATCGACCTTGCAATCGAGCTGGTGGTCTTTGCCTTCCTTAAGCCGCTTGATAACGGCCTTGGTGCCAATCTTAAGCACGATTGAGCTGCCTTTGACCTTGAGGTCTTTGATTAGCGTTACCTTATCGCCTTCAGCCAGCAGAGTGCCATTGGCATCTTTCACCATGACGGTGTCTTCCGCTTCAACCTCGGAAGGGTTCCATTCGTGGGCACATTCTGGGCAGATGAACAGGCTTTGATCCTGGTAGACGAAGTCAGAGTGGCAATTGGGGCAAGGTGGGCATGACATGGAAGGTGGCTTCTGTGATTGGGTTGGCTACTTATGATACTGAGCCTTTGCAGCCTTGGCGAATGCCTACCCCCTTGTGCGGAAGCCATGGCTAGTTAACACCACTCCCAATGGTGCGTATTGTTACCTGAGTGAAAGCGCTAGGCCATTTTTTGCCAATGCGTTACCTCTTGAATACTGGATAAGTCGTCGTGTTCTAGCTGCTCTGCTTTGTAAAGATCCCAGCGCATTTGTAAATTCATCCAAAAATCGGCTGAAACGCCAAAGAAACGCGCCAGTCTCAACGCCGTACTGGGTGTTACACCGCGCTTTTTATTCACTAGCTCATTGAAGCGGATGCTGTGCTGTCCGAGCCTGTCGCCTGATAGCGCTTCGAGTCGGTTGCCTGGCGGCACCTTTAGTTCCTCAAGCCTCTGCCTCTGCACTGAGTCCAGCAAGTCGAGTTTCCGTGATGCGATCTTCCATAGAGACGACGGGCAAAGCTTACGAGCCGCCTTGGTGTGCTCTCCATTGAATAAGTCTTCTACCGCTTTGTCTTTGAAATTTACGATCATTAATACGCAATAGCACGGAGCCCATGCTATTCAAGCCGGTTAAGATTGATGCGTTTTTCTAAAACTTGCTAGCTCACCGCTGAGCTGACTGAGCAGCTCACACGCTTAGCCAGCCAGTGAGCATTCGATGAATACTTCCACACCAGCCCTAACGCGGCGGCTTTACACGGGCAGTTGGGCGAGCACGATAGCGGGCAGTGTGCACACCAGCACTTTATTGACCTAGTAGCGGTGGCTACGTGTTCATATTGGCATGGTGCTGCAATCGCTATTCGCTTATCCGCGCCTTGCCTCCTAGACTGAAAGCTCATTTCTTTTGAGTTACCGACCTATGCGTGTGTTTTCTAATCCGGTCGGTGCCGGTTCACTGTGGTTTGATAATTTGGTGACCGCCGACGGCGTTCCTGTGGCTTACGACCCGCAGGCGCGCGCCTTTCTACCGATGCCGCCCTTCTGCGCTAACCGAGAAGTGATTGGCTGCAACTGGATTGCCCCTAAGCAGGGTGAATTCTGTCGTGCCTGCGCGATGACCGCCCTTGCCCCCGACCCTTCTATTTCAGATGCCATGCCTAACTGGGCGCAAACCGAAGCCGCAAAGCGCTGGGTAATTGATAACCTGGGCCGCTGGAACTGGTTTCGCCCGGAAGACCCTGGTGCGCCACCGGTGTTTCATATGTTGGCGGAAGGCGGAACGCCGGTGCCCATGGGGCATGTGGGCGGCGTGGTAACCATCAGCGTGGCGGAAGCTGATGCGGTGCTGCGGACAACGCGCAAAGAGGCGTTGGATGAGCCATACCGCACGATGATTGGCCATATGCGCCATGAAATCGCACATATGCTGTGGTGGCGGCTAAGTTTGCGGGATGACTTTCTTGATGCGTTTCGTGAAATGTTTGGCGATGAGCGGGAGGATTATCCCGCCGCGTTGCAGCACTATTACCACAATGGCCCGCCTGCGGATTGGCGGCAGCGGTTTCTATCTACCTATGCGTCCTCCCACCCTCACGAAGATTGGGCGGAAACCACCTCTCACCTGCTGCACTTAACCGATATCACCGATAGCTTTGTGTCGGCGGGCATGACCTCTCCGGCGTTGCCCAACACCTATGGCTGGGATGCGTATGCCGAACCCGATGCTGAGCGCTTGATTCACATTGCGGCATCCTTAGTTGCCGGTGTTAACCATGTAAACCGCTCGATGGGGCTTTCGGATCTGTATCCGTTTGTGCTTTCCGACGCGGCGATGCGCAAGCTAGCGTTTGTCCACGATTGGCTACGGCGCGGTGCTCAGGGGCTTTAATTCGCTTAACTAGAATTACCTGATAACCTGTTAGCTTAATCAGCGTTTATCTCAGAAGATCGATACACGATACCGTTAATAAAGAGCAGCCTGCAGTATCACAGGCTGCTCTTTATGATGGGCGTCGTTCAGCTTTTTCACACCGCTTCTTTCAGTAAACCATGCAAAAAATTGGCTAAAGAGCGTAGCTGGAACGGTTTAGTAATCACATCCGTGGCACCGGCTTCTAGTGCTTTACGCCGCGTTTCTAGATCGTCGCTACCGGTCAACATTACTAGGGGTAAGAAAGCCCCTCCCAACATTGAATGCATGGCACGGACTAGCTGGAAACCATTCAACCCAGGCATGGAGACATCAATAAGCACGAGATCTGGCCGACGGGTACGAAAAAGCTCTAACGCAGTATGCCCATTGTCAGCTTCAAGGACACAGAAACCCAAGTTTGCAAGCCCGGCGCCTAGCAGTAAACGTATCGTTGCATCGTCATCGACCACCAAAACCGTCGCGCTGGTTGATGTCATTACACACTCCCCTCAGTCATTAAAACGTTAATTCAGCACGCTAATTCAGAACGTTAGCCCAAAAAGTTAACCTAGATTAACAATAGTTGGATGCTAAGGGAGGCCCAAGGATGTGAACAAATGTCACAGTTGTTTACAGTGCTACTGCATTAGGCTTCTATAGGGCGCATCGTCCATCACTATTTGTGCACCATGTAGGCACTTGTGATAAGCACTTATGGAATGCACCTATGGAACTGTTGTGGCCCAGTAACTCTCCTTCTACTCTTGAGGCGCAGCGTGACAGAATCGCGCTAGAAGCCGCTGGCCTAGGCGTCTGGGAGTTGGATCTAGAAAGCGGAAACACCGCCTGGAATGATCAAATGTATGCGCTGTACGGTTTATCACCTAACAGCCCAACGCCACGATTCGATGAATGGTTAGCCTACGTACACCCAGCAGACCGCGACTCTGTTACTGATGCGTTTCAGCGCTTATTGGCCAACCATGCGCCAATGACCATGGAATTTCGCATACTAAACAGCGGTAACGACGTTCGCCATCTGCGGGCTGTCACCCGCAGCCTGCATAATGAAGAAAATATTCCACAGTGTTTGATTGGGATTAACGAAGACATTACACATCAAACTCAGGACCGCCATTTAGCCGCCAACAAAACGCGTGAACTACAGAGCTTCTTTGATGTATCGCCAAGCCTAATCTGCATAACCACGTTAGGGGGTCAATTTCTAACGGTTAACCAAGCATGGAAACGCCTACTTGGTTTTGCCGAAGATGAATTAGTAGGCACTTTTTTTCTGACGTTAGTACATCCCGAAGATCTTGAAATCACCCGTGCGGCCATCGCAGACCTGCAAGAAGGCCGTGTCGTGTCTGACTTTGTTAACCGCTACCGCCATAAAAATGGTGACTTTCGATATATTGAGTGGTGCGCAACATCTAGAGAAGACCAAATTTATGCAACCGCCAATGACGTCACTTCACGAATTGCGCTTGAGCAGCAAATCGCTAAAGAAAAAGCCTATCTACAGTTGATTATTGACAGCCTGCCAAGCCCTATCTTTGCTAAAGATTGGCAAGGTCGTCATACACTGGCCAATAGCAACGTAGCCACGTTATTTGGAACCACCCCAGAAGAGATGCTGGGTCGTACTGATTGGCAAATGCCTATAGACAAAGCCTTAGCGGCAAAATTTCAACTAGATGACCGAGAAGTTATGCGCAGTGGCAAACACAAAGTGGTTGCCGAGGAGCTGATGTACGACACCTTGGGCAATAAGCATTGGTACCAGGTTATTAAGGTGCCTTTGATGTGTGAAGCGCCGGTTAAAGAGCGTCAGGTCGTAGGTATCGCTACAGATATCACTGAGCGCAAAGATAAAGAACAACAGCTGAAGCGACAAGAGCAGCTCTACCGGAGCCTGGTGGAGTCGCAACTAGACTTAATAGTGCGTGTCGACAGTCTTAATCAATTTACTTTTGTTAACGACGTATATTGCGATTTGTTTGGCAAAACAAAAAATGAGCTGATTGGAAAAAGCTTTGTACTGTTGGTTCACGATGATGATATGGGCGATACAATCGCTGCTATTAAGCGCTTAAAAAATGCTCCCCATAGAACACACGTAGAGCACCGAGCCATGACCCGGCAAGGGTGGAGATGGCTCTCCTGGGAAGGCAGTGCCATTCTCGACAACGATGGCAATATGTTGGAAATTCAGGCCGTTGGGCGAGACATTACCGCGTTAAAGCTGGCCCAGCAGCGTGCCCAAAGTGCCAGCCATGCCAAGAGCCAATTTCTAGCTAACATGAGCCATGAGATTCGCACGCCGCTCAACGCCATTATTGGCTTTAGCGAACTTTTGACCCAAAGCCCGCTGACAAAAGAGCAGCAGGAGTGGCTAGAAAATATATCAACGGCATCACACTTACTGCTCAGTATTGTTAATGACGTCTTGGATTACTCTAAAATTGAAGCTGGCAAACTTGAGCTTGAATCTTTACCGTTCTCTATTGAGCAGCTTATTACCCAACAAAGCGCTTTATTCACCTTATCAGCACAGGATAAAGGCCTAACTTTTCACATGTGGCGTGAAGGCGATTTCTCTACGGTACTGCTGGGGGATGCCATGCGCCTTGGTCAGGTGTTAACTAACCTGGTTGGCAATGCCATTAAGTTCACCCAGCACGGTAGCGTTGAACTTTGCTTTCGGGCTGTTCGCACTCAAGACAATAAATGTCAGCTTACTATTGATGTAAAAGATACCGGCATTGGCATCACTGCGGCGCAAAAAAGCCGTTTGTTTGATGCCTTCACTCAGGCCGACAGTTCGATCTCACGACGCTTTGGCGGCACAGGTTTAGGTCTTGTCATCTGCCGTCGGTTGATTAAGCAGATGGGCGGTACTCTAGGGGTCAGCTCCGAAAAGGGAGTTGGCAGTTGTTTTAGTATCAAGCTAACGCTTCCCATCGCCTCACAGCCAGAAGCCCAAGCGAGACAGTCTCCCCCCTTAAACACGCACAACTTGGTTGGTAAACGCGTGCTATTGGCTGAAGATAATCCGGTTAATCAAGCACTAACGAGACGCTTGTTAGAAGATTTAGGGCTAGAGGTCATCGTTGTTAATAATGGATGCGAAGCCCTAGAACAGTTGCAAAAGCGCGATGTAGAACTGATTTTGATGGATTTGCAAATGCCTGAGATGGACGGCTTTGAAGCAGCTCGACGCATTCGCCGCAAGAATAATACTCTTCCTATCATCGCTCTCTCTGCCGCGGTACTGGACGAAGAACGCCAAAATGCGCTATCAGCCGGAATGAATGAGCACTTGGCTAAACCCATCAACTCCCAGCAATTAGCCGCTGCTGTGGTTCGTTGGCTAACGGGTGAGCGACCAGCTAGCCCTGTGACTTCGCTCGGTTCCACCAACCCAAACGCGTGTCACGCCCATACACCAGAAGCGACGCCTAAAAACACCTGGCTAACCATGCTTGAAACAAACGGTGTTGATGTTCAGGTTGGGCTTGATTCAGCAGCAGCAGATTTATCGCTGTATCGCCAAGTGCTTGGGCTGTTTTTTGACCAGCTTAGTGAGCGCTATGCCCACCTACCAACAAGATTGTTACAAGCAGCAGGATTGGAAATCACTGCCTATGAGGAAATACAGCGCGATATTCATACACTCAAGGGGTCGGCAGCCTCGGTAGGAGCGGTAGAGCTAGCAGACTGTGCTTGTCACGTTGAAACGTGTTTGAAACAGCACCAGCATATTCGGCAAACCGATATCGACCAACTATCGTTAGTATTAAGAAATACTCAGCGCTTGCTTGCGTCAGCCCTTAAAAAAACATGAAGCAACAGAACGCAGCCCCCTCTACTACGTGATAGCGTTAAGGCAGAGATAAGGGCGCTGCTTATTACTCCCCTCCCCTCCCCTCCCCTAAGCACATCTTCTACGCTCTTAACTTTTTTCTAGAGCGGCACAAGAAGCTTCTTTGATAATTATCTCTCAATTCTAAAGCGTTTAACCCTGCTCATTATCACTTGGCAACCCATTCGTTTTCTAACCGCTAATAGCAACTATCAACGTGCGTGGACTAGCAGGGGCTAACTTCCCCCCTAGATTAGTTCCACTCGTTGAATTGTGACAGAAAGCAAAAAAACACTAAAAAGGTTTTCATTATTAGCGCGAAATGCAGGTTTTTGTCGGAAAAATATCCTTTCACAATGGCTATGATGGATACAGTTAAAAAGTTTTATCCTAAGGATTAAAAAAATGATGCTTGCAATGTCGACCAAACAAAAAACAGGCATTAATGAAGAACGCCGAGCGTGCCCACTTAAACAACAGCCAGCTCTAGATTATGGCAGGGGCGCTAGCGTTGATTATCGCACTTATTATCGTACCTATGACCACACCTATGTTGGCAACGCTGGCTCGATTCCAACGCTCGCACTGCTAATAGCCAGGTCACATATGATGATGAGCGCTATAGAGAATGGGGAACAGGAAAACCTACTGCAACATCTACAGCGAATTATTTTCTTAGCAACACAATGTGACATGCCACATATCGTGAATGAAGCAGAAGCAGTCGTTCATCGTTTTAATGAAAATAATTTTAAGAACATGAGCATACACGAAATTACTGCGCACTGTGCCCGCCTTCACCACAGGGTTAGCGCAGCATTTTCACACGATGAAAATTTATAATTTCACTGTTCACACTAAAAACTTTTGGAGTCAGCCATGGTGAGGCTAATAAATTTAAAGCGGCATCTTGCTTGCACTAATACGCTTCAACTCAATATGCTTCAATTAAAAATAGCTGGCCTGGCTATATGTTCACTTTTCATTTCTCCTGTACAAGCTAATGGTTTCGGAGAAAACACCCCCTGGCAGTTCAACACAGCCAATGACCGCATCGCTAAAACAAGTACAGCCGATCTTATTGAGCGAAAGCAAGGCGGATATTATGACAGCTTTCAAGTAAACAACACTTACAACACTAGTAATATTACAGACATTAACGGTGATCAAATAAACTGTTTTCAACAAGCAATTACTACTGGTAATGATGGCACACAGTTTGCTGATGGCGCCTCATCTTCACCGACTACCGGCAGTCAAGGTGATATTGGCTCATCAGCTGTCGGCAATGAAAGCTATTCCGATGTTAGCGGTTCCAGTCGCGATAGCAGCAATCAATACGGTCTTGATAGTTCAACGCCAAGCAACTCAAAACTCAGTGACTCAAAAATAAGCAACTCCACAGTAGATAACCCAACCCAAGCAAACCAACAAGCCAGTATCCGTCAAGACAATTTAAACAGTCAGCAAACATCTTCCGTTAGTGACTCCAATATTAGTAGCCGTGTCGGAAGCGTCGACGCTTCAGGTGGCAGAACCAGTCAAGCCCTTAACTCAAGTCAAACAAACCGAGATAGTCACTTACAGGCTTCTATCACGGGAAGCACTGGCTGCTCATTTGTGCGTCCCGCCTCAACCAGTGCGTCTCCATGATGAATATTTCACGTTCCTCAATAAAAAAAGTTAATCGCTTTAACGCTACCGCTCAAAAGCCATTTATTAAAAAGCATCAAGGAGTGAGCTACGTGATGAAGGTTGCCACTAAGTTACGAATCAGTTCTGCCTTGGCATGCGCCTTGTTCCTGTCTGGCTGCGTGAGTGTTTCAGCGACCCAGAAGCATCCGATGGAATCTGCCGTACTTAATGGCCCACCCGTCACCGACAACCGCACGCCCATTGATGATGCGCTTCAGTGCTATGCCCAAAGACTGCGTGACGCCCAATCAACCACCTCAGCGCCGCTCAAACTTGCCGTTGGCAATATTAAAGATTACACGGGCAAATTTAGCGAATTAGACGGTGGAAACCCGATCACCCAAGGTGGCTCTCTGATGGTCATTTCAGCGTTGGGTAAGTTACGAGGAGCCGTGCAACTTTTTGAGCGATTTGACACGCAAGTGGCCGAAATGGAGTTGGGCTATATGGATCAGCGCCGCTTGGGCGACGGCCAGATACATGTGGTTAACGACGCCGGTACCCAACAGCAGGTGCCGTGGCGCCCCTACTACGGCGGCTCCATTATGGAAACCGACTATTACATCGTTGGTGGTATTACCGAGCTTAACTACAACATTAGTTCTGGCGGTGCCGAGGTGCGTGTCAACGGCATCGGACCAAGGGTCAGAACTTACACGGTCAATGTTGCCGCTGACCTACGCATTGTTGATACCAAAACGTTGGCTGTTGTCGACACCACGTCGTTGCAAAAACAGATCATCGGCTACGAAGTTGGCTTCGAAGTGTTCCGTTTTTTCAGTGACAACTTGGTAGACATCAACGCGGGCAACAAGAATCAGGAGCCGCTTCAGCTAGGTGTTAGAACAACGCTAGAAATGGGCGTGATGGAGCTACTAAGCACCGCTACTGGAGTTTCCTATCGTGAATGTCTTGATTTCAACAGAGCTGCCGAACCAGCTGTCAGCCCACCGTTGCCGCCCCCTGAAACCGCTGCCATCCAACGGCATCACGAAGTTCGCTTTGATGCGAACAGCGCTGAACTGACGCCTGAAGGCAATCAAGTGGTCGCCGACGCTGCCCAGGAGGCTCTAGCAGGAGCAGGAGCAGACCTGCTAGTAGAAGGCCACACCGACTCCGCTGGTGATGACGTTTACAACCTCTACTTATCCCGCACCCGTGCTGAAACCGTGGTAGACGCGCTGGCTACCTACGGTGTTCCTAGAGCGCGTATCTCCCTGGCCTGGTATGGGCAATCAGCACCCGCCATTGATAGGGGTGACGGTGTCTCTGAAGCCGCTAATCGTAGAGCCATCATTCACATTTTGGCGGAATAAGTTTCCTTTCGACCATGGAAGGTCTCATTGGGAGTGCTACACCTATGGGGCGAAACGTTGAGTGCGCGTACTGCCACACATGCCTAGATCACTGGAAAGCACTTTTATTAGCGCGCTGGTTAACTGCCTGTGTGCTGCTAATGAGTTTAATTGGCTTTTTATTAGTGGCCTCGGTGGCTCAGGCCCACGTGACACAGGCACAAACACAACGCATGGCGGGCGTTGTCTTGGCACCTACGCTAAGCGCACAGCGTAAAGCGTGGGTACAAGCATCCATTGCCCACACGCTTACCACCCAAGCGCTAACAAGTTATGCAACGCGCGTCCCTCTCAATAGCGTGTTTACACCGCAGAATGACTCAGTACCACCCGCCACTGCGCTTGTAGAGACGCCTACCAGGACACCGCGCCAGCGGGCCATCCAACGGGGGCTGTTCACCACCCCTCTAGCCTGGCACCACGGGTTTGGCGCAAGACCGCTGTTATATCGCGCACCTGGGGCATCTATACCGTGGGCACCTAGGCCACCCAACCAGTTCTCCCCTGCTGATCGCCAATGGCTGCTTAACCCCCTCCCTTGGTGGGAACGCTAACGCCATGCCCTTAGCGATTAGCCGGTTTTTCAACAACGCGCCAACCGTGGCGCTCAGCAATAGAAGGAGGTGCCCAATCAATCTGTTACCACTTTGGCGCGTTGTAGGCGCAGGCGTAAACGTAAACGCTGCTCTGCATTTTCCAGCCTAAGGTGCGGCCTGTCACAACGCGGCTCGACGACTAATAAGAAACAAAAGCAAGCGGTAAAAGAAGCAAAAAAAGCGCCCCCACCGGGCACTTAACCCAAACAGGAACGCAAGAATGAAATATATAAAACTCGCCACAGCAGCAAGCCTAGCAGCGCTGATGGGCAGCCTGGCAACCGCCAAGGCAGCAGAAATAACGGTCGATAGCTTGTTTGTGCCTTCGGCTAACGGCTTCCAAGGGGTCGCAAACCCTGTCACAAACACCGGTGCTGTTACCGCCAACGCAACGGGAAACACCACGGCAGCAGATGAAGTCAGCACAGGATCTGGCACTGCGCCCTCCACCGCTAGCGTGGCCGGCAACCTGATTTCCGCCGTTGCCACCGGTAATAACTTCACTGCAGGTGTAGACCTTGAGCTAATCAACGATGCGCTAGCAACCGGCGCTAACACCGCTGCAGAAGGCATCGCGGTGATTACCCGTTCGTTGAATACAGGCGTCATTGGCTCAACATCAACGGGTAACACGCTTGAAGTGGTACAGGAGAACTTCACCACCGGCTCGCTGGAAAACGTCGATAACCTGATTACCGCTCAGACCACACTAAACCGTGGCAGCACCGATGTGACCGGCCAAGTGCCCAGCGGTTATGCACCCACGGCATCAGGTAGCAACATTACGTTTGCTTCAGGCTCAACAACTGAACAACTTGCGTCCGATGCCGCTATCGCCACCGGCAGTGTGCAGCTCAACACGGATGGCGCCTCAGGGTCATCTGCCACAGCCGATGGCAACGATATTTTCCTGACAGTGACGCCAACAGCGGGCACCGCTGATGTTAGTGGTTCATTAGCACTGGATAGTAACGGTATCAACAGCCAGTTTGTTGGCAACACTGCCAGCTCGCTGATTGCTGTCGAGGCGGGTACTAACCCCACCTTTACCGGCAGCACAGCACTGAGCAATGTTCAGGCGAATCAAGGCGTCAGCACTACTACAGATGCACAAACCAATGGCAATGACATTATAGCCACGGTGGGTGCGACCACTGGCAGTGCAAGCAACACCCTAACGGGGGCGCTGAGCGTTTCTGCTAACACCATCTCCGCCTCGGCCACGGGTAACACGACCCAGGGTGTCAACGGCAATGCCGGTAACCAGTTCACCCTGGCCGATAGCCTCACCTTTGATGGCATCAGCACCTCGACACCCAATGCAAACGTTAACTTGTCCGGTGGCAACGCAGCGGGCGGAATTGACGCGGATCTGGCGCTGTTTAACTTCCAGGCCAACGACGGTGGGGATGGCCTGACCAGCGAGACAGCAAGCAACACCATTCGCGCCTTAAGCCAGAACCTAGACAGCGGCAGTATCGCGCTGGAAGGCAACGCGATTACCTCAACCGCTCGTGGCAACACCGGCAGCAACGCGATTGATGCTGGCGGCACCACCCGCGCTGCGTTTGAAGGCACAGCAGCATTAGCCAGTGCGCAGGTCAACAATGCCAGTGACACCACCGCGACGGTAACCGGCAGCACCATTGAAGCCCAGGTGGGTAATGATACCACTACCGATCCCGCCGTAGGCAGCGCGATCACTGCGGGTAGCGTTACCCTTGATGCCAACCGCGTCACGGCGAACGCCATTGCTAACCAGATAGGCAATAGCCTAGACCTGGGGGCGGCTGACCTCACCCTGCTGCAAGAGGGTGGCAACCTTGGTAACAGCATGGCGGTATTAACCGGCGGCGACCGCGACAACGGCATTGCTGACAGCACCGCCGGTGCCAGCATTACCAACGTACAGGCCAACTTTAACAGCGCCACAACGGCCACTAACACCAACACCGCACTGCGTATTGATGCCGGTGACCTAGCGGGTGATGCCAACGGCGTTGACGGCAGCACGCTGGCGATTCTAGGCGGTTTAGGGGCAGATATTGATGCCGTGGCGGCAAGCTTAAGTGCCAGCAATAGCCTGAACCTTTCAGGCAATGCGATTAGCGGCAGCGCAGGCCTAAACAACCTGCAAGTGCTGGGTGAAACCGCCACCAACAACACTGTGTTGGCTTCGGTAACAGGCCCCACGGTTGAAATTTTGGCCGATACTGATCGTGGCACTGCCGCAGAAGGCATCACAGGTTCCAACCTAGAAATTCGCGATGTGGGCACCCGCGCCCTGGCCTATGGCACCACCGCCAACAATACGTTTAACGTAAATGCAGGCAGCGGCGTCACGCTAGCGAACGATGGCCCCCTGACGACGACTTACGCCTCAGAGGTAACAGTAAATACTGGTGCAGATGACGGTCAGTTCTTCGATGCCGCCGACGTGCCTACGGTCACCGCCAACTTTGGCCTGCTGAGCAACCAAAGCGCCACCGCGGATACGATCTCCGCCGAAATTACCGGCACTACCGCGCCTTATCGAATTGAGGTCGGTGATAGCAGCGTCGATCCGAATGTAGGAGACGTATTGGCGAGCAGGGTTGAGGTCGAAAACAACGCTCTCAGCGCGCTGGCCTTTGGTAACCAGTCCACTAACGATATGGACCTGGACTTAGGCAACGTCACCCTCGCTACATTTGCCGACAGCACCTATGCGCCGGTCGCTAATGTCACCAACGTACAGTCGTTAGGTGCCGATACCTCGGTCTCTTCCACCATCAACACCGGCGGCGCGGGCTTTGAAGCAGTGGTCGCTTACGATGTCACCGATTCCACGGTGTCTGTTTCTGATAACACCACCCAGGCCCAGGCCTTTGGCAATAGCGCCGCTGGCAACCGCTTAGCGGTGACCGGTGGTGACATAGTAGTGGCACCGACCATCCCCGAAGCCGTACTTTCAGGTATCAGCCTGAGCATTGGCGATGGCGACAACATAGCCGATGCGGCCTTCTCGGTGCAGAACGCCCAGTCCGGTGCCAATAGCGTTAGCGCTGGCCTGGATGATGGCGCCGCTTCTGCCAATATGGGCAGCCGCATTGCCATTGGCGGCGATGTGGTCAGCAGCAACGTGATGCAAGACGGCAACCAGTTCTCCGCCACGGCGGTTAACAACCAAGCGGTCAACGACCTGGTATTTGAGGACGTCACCACCCTAGGGGCCACCGGTGGCATTGCCAACTTCCAGGTAGTCAGCAGCACCACAAGTGCATCGACGGGGGTAGCGGGGACTGAGCCAACTCTGGGAACATTGGATCAGCCGTTTAGTGTTTCGGTTTCGGCTTTAGTACCTGCTAATTTGACTCAAACTGGCGCAGGTGCGGAAGTTACCCTTACTGGTGGAGTTTTAGTTGCCGATAGTTCCAGCTTTTCTACTGATCAGATCGCTGCTTTAACGGCAGATGGCTGGGACTACAATTCTACGAGTGAGCAATTATCTATATCAGCAAGTACCCTCGGAACTATTTCACTCACAGACTACACTGCCCTTTTTAATGGCGACCCTGTTAGCTTAAATAACCAAGTCGACGGCATTCCACCCTCCGACGGCGACCCCGCCTCCAACGCCATTCTGACTCAGATTGGTGGTAATAGCGGTAGTATCACTGACTCCACCGTCTCGGTTTCCGAGAACATGGATATGGCGACCACCCGCGCCAACGATGCTGTTAACCGCCTAACTGCCAGCGCGGTTACCCTGGAACCAGCGCGTGGTGAGACTGAAGCCTCAGCATCCATCGATTCATCAGTGTCCGCAGATGCCGACTTTGCGCTGGGCAACTACCAGCAACTGCGCAATACGGGCACCACCGAAGCTGACGCCGCTATGACCCTGGGCATTACCGTTGCCGATCCAGGTAATTCTGCCGAGGCCGTGACCAGCGATTCCTCACTG
The DNA here is from genome assembly GCF_000712975.1 of Vreelandella neptunia. Classification (GTDB taxonomy): domain Bacteria; phylum Pseudomonadota; class Gammaproteobacteria; order Pseudomonadales; family Halomonadaceae; genus Vreelandella; species Vreelandella qaidamensis. The sequence continues at coordinate 115,073 of NZ_JHQL01000004.1, forward strand.
GCCGTGGACGATAACCGCCAGCAGGCCGATGCGATTGGCAACAACGCCATTAACCGTATCGATATCAGCGGCACCAATGCTGGTGATACCAGCATAGCAGCGGGCGGTGGCGTTACCAGCGCACTAGCCTCGTTCCAGCAGGCAGAGAACGGCGAAAACGTTAACGCTAGCAGCTGGATGGAAGCTTACGCCCCCGCCAGCCTGCGTGACGGCTCTAGCCTGAGCATTTCCAACAACGAAACGGTCGCCACAGGCACCGTAAACCGGGTGGATAATGCCAGCACGGTTGACGTTAATACGCTAGCAGGGAGCTTAGGAGGACAGGTATCTGCAGGCGTGACACTCGCTGGCACAGCCAACCTAAGTGTTGCGAGCGCATCTGCCGATCAAGCGCTGCTTAGCCAGCAAGCGGCGGGTACTGGCACGCTGAGCACTGACGCCACTCTGCGGTTATTCAACCAGGAACTGAACGGCGCGGGCGATATCGGCATTGTGGATAGCAGCGTCACCATGAGCGGCAACACCGCCCAGGCGACCGGCCGTGCTAACCAAGCCAATAACCTGCTAAGCCTCTCGGCGAACACTCTGGGTGCCACCGGCGCACTGGCCAATGCCCAGACAAGCGCCACTGCGGTAGACACAACCGCGACGGGTAACATCAGCCTGCAGATGAATGCGCAGGACACTACGGGCGATGTGAGCGCGCTGCAAGCCTCAACGGTTGAGCTGAACAGCAACCGTGTACTGGCAGCGGCTGAGGGCAACCGGGCTAGCAACGAGTTAGCGCTGGACGCTTCAGCAGGCTATGGCGCACTCACGCTATCGGCAGCGAACGCTAATCTATCGTTAACCAGCCCACAGGTAAGAACGGCACCCTTTGGCCTATCTAGCTACCAAGGTAATACAGGCGCTATTGATGCCGACGCTGAGGGTGGCGTGCTAGCTGAATTTGCCAGCAACGAAGTCTCGGTGGTCAACGATTCGACTGTGACGCTTAACGCTAACGTATTTGATGCAACAGCCTCTGCCAATGTGGTTAGCAACCTGATGGAAGAGCGGGCAGCAGCTGGTGGCAATGCCAGCCTGGCGCTAAGCAGCGGTCAGATCAATGAAGGAGCGGTAACAGCAAACGCTGGCACGTCAACCACGCCGTTGTATATCGACATCGCGGCTTCAGGCAGTGCTACTGGCACGACTGATGCCATCATCGTCGACTCTGCCCTGGCAGTGCTGGATAACCGCATGTTGGCAACCGCACGTGGCAACACCGGCAGCAACGTGATGGACGCTCAGGTGGGCCCGCAAACCACGGCTAATACCGCTGGCCCAGCAATCGCGAGCGATGATATTGCTGTTGGTACCTCAGCCACCTATGCGTTGTTCAGCGGCCAGCGCAATACCGACAGCGTGACTGCCGGTGCAGTCACCGAGATTGGTGTCTCCGCTGAAACGACCAATGACTTGGTGGTGGATAGCAGCTCGATTACCCTGAGCGGCAACATTCAGCAGGCCATGGCGGTAAGCAACAATATCGCCAATACGCTAATGCTCAGCGGTACCAATAACGGCGATGCTACCGGCCAGGGCGTCACTTCCAGCCTGGCTTCCTGGCAGGAACAATCTGGCACTACTAACGCAGTCGCGGCCAACAGTGACCTGACGCTAAGCGCACCAGCGCAGCTAACGGATTCCACCACGGAGATCACCAATAACGCCAGTGTCGCTATGGCGGTGTTGAATGAAGCCAGCAATATGGCCTCCATTGACTTCACCAACCTAGGGTCCTCGGCTGCTCCTGCCTCGCCTACCCAAGCAACGCTAAATGCTGGGATTTCTGCCTACGGCACGGCGGATAATCTGGTGTCTAATATCCAGCTAGCCAACGCCACGGATAGCACTGTCTCCAGCACGGCCTCTCTCGAAGCGATCAATCAAGAAGCCGCTGCGGGTGCCTTTGCTAACGGCGTTAATGCCAGCAATATCGGCATTATGGGCAACGTGGCCCAGGCGCAGTCGGTGGCTAACCTGGCCAACAGCACGCTTAACCTGAACGCTGACGGCAATTTGTCTGCGACTGGCGGGGTGGTTAACTTCCAGGAAAATGCGGTTGCTACGTCAGCAAACGCCTTGGGAGCGCTAGGAACTTCTCTAGATACCACCGGCACGGCAATCACCACACTGAATGGCTCTTCTGTACGGGTTGACAATAACCGTGTAGTGGCCACTGGGGTGGGTAACCAAGCGACCAACGTGCTGAACGTTACCGCCGGTGCGGGCTATCAGAGCCCAAGTGCTGCTGGTGCTACGGCGTCGGGTGCTACCAACACCGACGCGCTGGCCACAGCAAGCTTTGCGGTGCTGAATGCCCAGAGCAACACCGCTGGGGTCACTGCAACGGTTAATGGCAGTGCGTTAGCCAACTTTACTGGCGGTTTTTCACCAGGCTTCCCCACTGTGGATGGCTCTAGCCTCTCAGTGTCTGGCAACCGCTTTGCTGCCACCGCCACGGGTAACTCGGCCACTAACCTGATGACCGCCTCAACGCTACCGTCCGGCAATGCCGGTATGGCGCTGACCAGTTCTCAGGTGAACAGCGGCGCGGTGTTGGCCTCGGCGAATAGTGTGAACATTGGCGTCAACACCGGTGGTGTGGGCACCCAGGGGTCTACGACCAGCATTGGCGGCAATGCCATCACGGCCAGCGCAACGGGTAACGTTGTTAGCAGCCGTTTGGCGAGCACTAGCCGCTTCTAAACGCGGAGTAACTAACCGGGCGGGCATGCTCGCCCGGTTTCTTAACTATCTTTTTTCAGCGTCACTTTTATTTTTAATAGGCTTAGGTTCGTGGTTAGCCGTTTAGCGCGCGTGCGCATTAAACGCCTAATTAACCACCATTACTCACCATTGCCGCTCGCCGCTTTAGCGCGTCGTTAAAGATAGCAATGGGTTAGAACCGTATAACGTGAACAGGAACGAAGTATGAAAAACACACTATATGCATTCGCGTTCGCCAGTATGGTGCCTTTCGGTCTAACCGCCGTACACGCTGCCGATGATGCAGGCAACTACGCCGTACGCGGCGCGGGAAGCTTCAGCTGCGAACAGTTTCGTAACAGCGTGGAAGCCGACGACCCAGCGGAGCTGAACCAGTTCCTTTCTTGGGTGCAAGGGCATATCACCGCCAGCAACAGAGCCACTGACGACACCTTCGATCTTTACCCGATCCTCAGCCCAACGCGCATTGGGGCGATGCTTTACAACCTGTGTGGCAACTACCCAGAAACCCGCTTAGAAGAGGCCGTGGTCAGCCTGAATGACTTTATGATGCCAGGCCGCGTTACCCAGCAATCAGACATTGCCCAGCTGTCATCAGGAGAAGCCAGCGTGGCAATTCGTAGCGAGACCCTCGCCCGCATTCAACAGGCACTGGTGGATGCTAATTATTATGAAGAAGAACCAGACGCGCTGTTTGATGAGCGTATGCAAAACGCCTTACGCCAGTATCAGCAAGACAACGATTTGCCGGTCACCGGCTTGCCAGACGCCGACACTATTATGGCGTTGTTTTATTAACTCGCTTTGTTGAACCGCTGTATTGAACCGTGTCTGCCTATATGACATGGCTCATTTTTCTGCTAGTTGGAGTCAATATCACCATGCTGGGAACAAAAATAACCGCGCTAACCACCGTTTTGGCTACGTCTCTATCCGCTAGGTCTTTTTTAACCAGGTCGATATTAACCGGGTCACTTTTAACCGGGTCACTGTTGTTAATAGCGCCCCTGCAGGCGGCCGACACGGAAGGCAACTACGCGATACGCGGTGCAGGTAGCTTTACCTGCGAACGTTACATGACAGCCGTTGATTCGCAGAGCGATGATGTGCGCCAGTTTGTGCGCTGGATGGAAGGCTACGCGACCGCCTTAAACCGCCTACAACCAGACACCTTTGATGTCTCGCCGTTGCTTGAAACCACCGCAATGGCCAACCTTATATTGACCGTGTGCCAGCAAACCCCTGAGATGGCATTTGAAACGGCCGTAGCACAAAGCTTAAGCAGCCTAGCGCCGCTGCGTGAACGCGCTGAATCCGATACCCGCACCCTCACCCATAACGACCTTTCCGTGCCGGTGCGCCAAGAAACGCTGCGCCGAGTGCAACAGGCGCTAAGTTCGCTAGGCCATTACACCAGCACCGTTGACGGCCTTTATGGGCCAGGTACACGGCGAGCTATTACCACCTTCCAAGAGAACGCCGGGCTAACCGTTACCGGGCTACCCGACCCCGATACGCTGCTTGTGCTGTTACTGGCGCGCGATAGCGCTGATGAATAGTGGCCTAGCCTTTAAAGACGATGGTTATCCAAACCAGCGATTACTCAAACCAACAATTACACAAACCAGCGAGAAACCAGCCATGTTTAAGACTTTGGAAGCGCTTGATACTCAACAACACGCTCAGCTTTGCTACCGCGGGGTCGACAGCTATGCGTTTGCTCAACAGGTGAGTTGGGCGCCCTTAGCCTGCAGTGAAATAATACAAGCCGCCCGTGAAATGCCGGTGATGTTTACCACCGGCGAACACGTGCGCCCAGTGGCCCTCATGGGGCTAAGGCGTGATACCAATGCACTGGTTAGCCGCGATGGTCGCTGGAAAGGCCGTTATATTCCGGCACACCTGCGCCGCTACCCGTTTCTATTGGGAGCTACCGGCAAAGCCAATGAGTTTGTCGTGATGATTGACCGTGCCGCTCCTCATTTTAGCCTCGCTGACGAGCAGGTAGAAGGCGCGTTAGCCATGTTTGAAGGTGGGCAACCAATGCCAGAAGGCATCGTGGAGCAAGCGCGCACCTTCCTGCTGGACTTCCATCATGAACTCGAACAAAGCGAGCGCTGGCTGGCCCCGCTTAAGGAGCACGACGTGCTGGTAGAGCGCCAGTTAACCTTAACCCGCGACGGCAAAAAGGAAGTAGCGGTAAATGGCTTCGCCATGGTCGATGTTGCGCGACTTAACGCGCTGGACGATGCCACGTTGGCTGCGTGGGCACGCAACGGGCTGTTAGGGTTGATATTTGCACACCTACACAGCCAAACGAACAGCAACGGGCTGATCCAAGCCTTAGAAGAGCCATTGGCTGAGACAGAGACAGCAATAGAGACAGAAAAAATGGAAAGTTAAAGCTTTAACAGAAAAGCCATAAGACAAGTCTTATCACCAGTAAAATAGCTTCTTAAACCACGTAGCGTTAACGATGGTTCCTTTCTGCAGAGGGGGGCCATTGCTTCATACTATCAATGGCTATTGTGATTTCTCTTGGGCTGGAAAATCAGTAAAAAAAAACTAATCCATGCAAAATAACAAAATACTACTATGCAGCTTTTTACAACGACGCATAGTATGGTTAGCATCCAACCTGGCTAAATCATCGAGTATTCTAACTGCATCACAAGCTAACCATAGAGCACCTGCCTCTTCCGAGAGCTTGCTGATTACAATCAAAAAATAACACAAAAAAAACTGATGCGGCTTTCCTAATTCGTCCCACATTGCATAAGAAGCTTTCAACAATTTTTTCTTTACTTCTGGAAGACACACATCAGACTGATAGTCACATGAAAGAGCTGCATTAGAATCTTCCTTAATCATCAAATATGGCTTTAACATTTTCATTATAATGCAGCTCCACTATAACCTTTGCGCTTTAGCTTAAACACCAAAAGTGACAACTAACCATAAAATCAGGTAGCAAGAAGACAATATATAGATAAATTTAAAATTAATGGCGCTTCACACATCCATCAACCATTGCTAATAATCTAGCTGGCTTTATCAAAACTAATATCTGCTTATTCCAAACTATTCACCCACACACTTGTTACATCAATGCATGAAGCGGATAGGAGCAGTAAAAGCGTAGCCACTGCCATGAACAGTATTGACTGGTAGTGCCTGCTTTGTTTCAAATTCCACTTTATTTCTCAGCCGGCGGACTAAGCTTTCTAAACGGCGCACATCATAATCATTAGGATTAAAACCCAACGCACTAATAAGTACCTCACGAGAGACGCCCTTACCTGGAAGCTTGCTAAGCTCACTAAGAATAATCACTTCTCGATATACTAGAGACACCTTTTCTCCCTGGGGCGTGTGGAGAATCCAACGTAAGCTATCAATCTGCCACTGATCTGCAAGTACTTCGCCACCGAAACGACTTATCAAGTTATTAATAAGTAGTGGTATTTCCTCTTTCACTATAGGTTTGTACATCAGGTAGTCGCTGCCTACCGCCGCACAGCGAACACGCATTTCAGTCGACTTATCTTCCGTACACACCATCAACCTTGGTCGTACCTCTTTGCAATTATTAGCAAATGTATCAAATGCATTACTATTACCTAATGCTGGATCCAAGATAACAATATCAGGCGCCCCTTCCATCATGTAATGCGTCAACATATCTAGCGTATCAGCGATCTGAATCGAAACGTTTTCATCGGCTAATGCTTCTTGTATCAAAACACGATGAGAAGCATCAGGATCGGCAATAAGAATGCGGTGACTGATACATGGAGTAGCGTTAACTAGCTTGTTAACAGTGCTATCAGAAGCACTATCAACAATATTATCAACTATGTTATCAGTAGCTCTTCCAGCGGTACTTTTAACAGTACCTCTAAAAGCATTTTCGTTGGCAGCGATTTTTTTATCCGCGCGTTCAGTCGTTACAGCTACATAATATGCCATGTAATCACCTCAAGTCGTCCGTTGGTAGTCGTCTCACAGCCCAATTGACACATTAGCGACGTTTCTTTTAAAGATCTGCCAGCTTGACTAGGCGTCCTAACACATTTTTATCCTGCCTACCCAACAGTGCCACTGACCTTGTAAGTCTAATCCGACAAAACAAAAACAAATACCCTCGAAAACATAACAATTGTCACAACTATAAAAAGGAATGATGACCTACCAGCAACTTAGTATCAAAATGATGTATCAACGCTCTCATGGCACAAGAGCACTGTCTATCAGCCAATTTTTTACGCCATGAAAAAAAGCAACATAAAATTTAAATATGATTTTTATGTTACAGCCTTTATATTATCAAACTATAATTTTAGCCATATTGCCGTCTAGTCAGAGTAATTGACGACAGCTAGCTACGACATAGGGGTGGGAGGGGGCAAAATGCGGAAATCATTAACACCTTTCAGGCTAAGTAGCGCCATTGCAGATATTAATATAGATATAAATAAAAATAGGGACATGAACATAGATTTAGCCATAGACCCTATCATGAACACACCTACCTTATCGGCTTTTACCATGACTGAGTTGCTTGATACTTCCACACTGGCCGCTATGAGGGAAACGCTGGGAGAGGAGATGTGTCGCGAACTGATCGAACGTTTTTTAGAGCGCTTAAACGCACGGCATAGGCGTATGTCTCAAAGCTTAGCGCGTAAAGACCGATGCGACCTTGCCGAAGCAGCCCACGCGATGAAGGGGGCGGCTTCCACCATGGGCTGCATTGGTCTCGCGGGTATTGCCACCGTACTGGAACGCCAGGCCCATAGCGCTAGTTTGGAAACGCTTTACTCACATATAGAAGAACTAACCCTGCTGTCAGAACAAACGCAACGAATGCTAGTCCAGCAGGGTTATATTTGCTCTCTTCATGCCTGATGAGCCAGTCGCACTTCCTCAAGTCGATAGCCATACTGATAAACACTATGTAAACGCAAACCAAAGCTACCATCTAGCTCAAGCTTTCGCCTTACCCGACTGATATGTGTATCCAGTGTACGTGTCTGTACGTCGCCTTGTAGTCCCCAAACCAGTTCAAGTAGAAAATGGCGCGATAACAATTGACCAGGATGTGTGAAAAATAGATTTACTAGCTGATATTCTCGCTCGGTCAGTGGTACCGATTCTCCGCCGACCACCACACCACGGGGCACACGCAAAAGCTGGTACTCACCTAACGACAGCGCATCAGCCGTTTTCTGTAAATGAGGGGTACGACGTCCCAAAGCATTGACTCTGGCACGAAGCTCAGCCGGATGAAGCGGTTTGTGTAAAAAGTCGTCAGCTCCTGCTTCTAATGCGGTGACCACTGCATCTTCTCTGGGCGCTGCTGTGATAAACAAAATTGGCTGTTGCCATGCGTGTCCATGGCGTAAATGCGCCATTACCTCTAGCCCGCTGGCATCAGGGAGGTGCCAATCGAGAATCAACAGGTCAAAACGTTCCGTTTGCAAATGGCGGTGTAGCTCGCCTGCACGATGCATTAACACTACATCGTGCCGATCCCCCTCCAAACAACGACCAATGAAATCTAGCTGATCAAGATCATCCTCAAGCACGGCAATACGCATGGCAAAACCTTGTACAGTGATTGTATAAACAGTCTACGCCACAAGCACCACAATACTTAATTTACTTAGCATTTATTGGCACTTACCGCATATGACACGTTACTAACTTATCCTGCCAATCAACCTCGCTCCGACCACCTTCCTATAAACGCGCTAATAGCCCACCTTAAGTTATTGTTTTGCAGCTTTACTGCTTGGTTTTATCAGCCACTGAGCCTAGCTATTAAATGACACAAGAAAATTCATCACGTCATAAAAAAATGTCACACGCTATACTCAGTAAAATTTACCTTACAACACTAAGAACCCACGGCGGCCTTCTACCGATCAAAAGCGTTTTAGGTCGGTTAAACAAGCCACCTAATCAACAATTGTGTTGGACATGAACACCACTCTTTGCCAGCACATGCCCGTCCAGAACCAGAGAGGGCGGATTGCCATCAACAATCGCGTGGCGCAATGCTGCCCCCTCTATGTACGAACCACTTGGATAGTAAGTAGTCACCACATTAAATGCGACAATACCGACTGATAACGTGACATTGATTAACATTTTTCGCTGTAAATGAAGAAAAATAGTGGAAACGCCATATAATAAGGCGCACGAAACAGCAATAAACCAGCTAAAAGCGCTTAATGATAGTTTAAGGAGCGCAGCCGATGCTGCGAAGCAAGGTAAGTGTCCAGGATAGTGTGGTGTAATTTACTTACCCAGCGCTGAGTCTCATGCGGACAACCGTAAGGAAGCTGCGCAATCAGCTGGTCTACTGCATCATGAATAGCGGGTATACCCGCTTCACTAGCAATCGTACGGATCCGCATCAAATGTATGTCTAATAGTGTGGATTCTTGGTGGTTGAGGTCATAAATCATCAGCTCGGCTCTCGCCATAAGACTGACGAGGTGGCGCGCATGGAATACCGTGGCAGACTCTAGAGTGGATAGAGCAGAAAGCTCTAAGCCGTGCGCATTATCCGCGTGATGAGCTACCTGCATCAGACCTTTACTCCCTGGTTTTTAAACGTAAAAAGAACTGGTCTTCAATAAAAGTAATCATAATTCACGTCCTAAGATTACCTGGCAGCAGCCTCTAGTACAGCCCAAGCCCATCAATTGTGACAATCATTTACATTGTTGTTAGCTGGATCATAAAAAAGTAGTGTTTTCAATATTTTCTGAATGCAACTTCATGCACTTAAAAGCATTAATTCATTGAAGCAGCATTAACTTAGCGGCTTTTCACTGACAAAAAATCCCTAATAACACCTTGTATTAGCTAAATAAAAATAGAAATCACCATTTTTCAAACATCAAAGTAAACTATAAAAAAACATTTGGTTTACTTTACTTGTTCTTACTTGCCCATACTCGTACAACGCAATTTGCTTGTTGAAGCATCCTTCTTTAATGAAAGGGTTGAGCTATTCATGCTGAACAGAGGGCTTGTAGAGCCGTTAGCTACTGCTAAATCCGCCAGAATTATCTGCAAAACATGGGCAAGGTTGGTAACGCTGAGCTAACGGCATCACCAAGACTTCTAACAGTGTGGTATTTATAAGCCTGTTGACAGTGAGAGCTCTTCAACCACCGCCGCTACCCTTTTCCGCGCATCGCCTTGCAGCGTTTGAAGCGGCAGGGGCAAACAAGGCTGGCTTACTTTGCCGGTAAGTTCTGCAATGGTAGCGGCCACCCGCAGGCTGCCGCCGTAGTCACGATAAAGTGCCCATAACGGTTCAAGTGCATCGGACAGTGCGCAGGCCTGTTTTACGTCTTTCGCTTGGGCGGCACGGGTTAGCGCCAGCGCAGTCTCTGGGTATAGCCCACCAATCACCGAGTACCAGGCATCGCAGCCAGCCAGCATTCCTGTGGCGGCGGCTGGGTCGCCGCTAATGCCGATGGTTACGTCGCTGGGAATTAACCCACGCAGCCGTGCCACGCGCGCCTGTGCGGCGGCTATGTCATTCTGTACAGGGGGTATTTTAATCGAGTGAACCTGGGGTAGCTGGGCGATGCGCCCATGCAGTTCATCGCTAAATTCAAAGTGCGTAGTGCCTGGGTTGTCATAGACACATAGCGGCACGCTCAGCGAACGACAAACCGTCTCGAAAAGGCTAAACACCTCATCATCGGTGAGCTTTTGATAGGAAACCGGTGCCAGAAGCACGCCGCTAGCGCCTGCTTGCTGGGCGTTTTCTGCATGGGTTAGTACATCACGGGTGCGTAATGCGCCTATACCCACCACCACTGGTACGTCAGCAGCATGCTCAACGCAAAGCTTGGCAACGCGGGCACGCTCTTCACCACTTAAATAAGCGTAGTTGCCCGTCGAGCCCAGCACGCCGATGGAGTCCACCCTAGCCTCCACCAAGCGCTCCACCAAACGAGTGAACTCATACTCATGAATACCTTGCTCGTTCATGGGGGTTAGCGGAAACGCGCTCAGGCCAGTGAACATGATGGAGAATCCTTGTGAAATGTCTGCCCTATTAAAAAGCTTTATACGCCCCTGGATACTAGCAGCTGACTTCGGATTGTGTGTTCGTGTGGATCTCACCTAGCAACAGCGTAACCTAACGAGACTGCTTGATAACCAGTTCAATCGTTTGCTTTACGTACGCATACATTACCGGACAAGTGCTGGCTCTGGGGCCTGCCACGTTAAGCACGTTAATGTGGCGATCATGCACAAAGTCGGCTAGCAGCATTGCTGCGTGAAGCGGATCAATCAACTCTATATCAATCAGTTTATAAGGCTTTGATTGCTGAATGCAAAAGAGTGCTGTGGCCTCTGTTCCCCCTTGAAGATAAGACGCATAGAAGATGGCAGTACCATCCGCATCTTGTACATTTTTCTTAGTACGCTGGCGGTATCCACCGCCAGTTTCTTCAAGTAAGTAGACGCTACTGATCGGTCCATCTTCGGCCATTCTGCCAACGGGGCAGGTTCCACCAATGGGGAAGTCTAATGTTAATGCAGCGTCTAGTGCCGCCCTATCAGCGCCTGTTTGGCCGCCGCTTATAATTTTAGTCAACATAAAAGTGGCTATATATCTCTGATCGCGTGGCAAACACATCGCCACACGGTATTAGGAAGTAAAAGTGAAAGGGCTAAAACCTACTGACCAAAGCCAATGCTTAAGCGCAGCGCTTGAAGGCCATCGAACTCGACGTTGACGTCGTCAGAAAATACCGGGTGGCCGTAAACCACCATGTCCACTGCTGCCTGCGAGCCACGGTAGCTAACAGTTACGCTGAGGTCTGCAGAGGTGGTAATCGGTGCAAGCAGGCCATACTCAACCTTATCAACGCTCAACGACGATAGGCCGCGGGCATCTAACTGATGCTGCACTTCTTGTTTTACAACGACGCCGTAATAGAAATAGATACCCGCATAGCCAAGAGCCAGCAGTAAGATCAGTGAAAAGAGCTTTCCCATTCGTTTCCCTCGGGGTGATGAAATCCTTGTAGTTGCCGCTTTTAGCAGACAGCCGCGAGCGCTGATAATGCCTGCGGTAGTAAGTAGCCACAAGCATTGAAAAATGAACATTATTTACAAACAAAAGAGAAAAGTTCTAATGGTGAGGTGTCGGTAGTTGGTGAAGAGTAGTTGATGAAGAATAGCTGATGAAGAGTAGCTGATGAAGAGCAGGCGCTGCTGGCCTGCTCTCTTAACGTATCGTTCTTTTTACTCTGCCTGTATCAATCTGCTTGTATCAACAGACTTGTGGCTCACTCGCTGTGCGACATGCCCTGATACTCTCAGCAAACTCTTTGACTAAACCATGCACGCGTTCAACGGCGTCGTCAGGCGTGTTGGCATGCTCAATACAGTCAACCAGCGCAGAGCCGACCACCACTGCATCGCTAAAGCGGCCAATGGTGGCTGCTTGCTCGGCGGTACGAATGCCAAAACCAACGGCAATGGGTAGCTCGGTGTGCTCGCGCAGTTGCTCAACTGCGCTTTCCAACCGCGCTGGCGTGGGTGCACTGCCACCGGTAACCCCCGCAACGGAGACGTAATAGATAAATCCAGAAGCGTTACTCAACACTTTGGGCAGCCGTTTAGCATCCGTGGTCGGGGTTGCTAAGCGAATAAAATCAATGCCGTGTTGCACCGCTGGCTGGCAGAGTTCTTCATCGTGCTCGGGGGGTAAATCCACCACAATCAGGCCATCTACCCCTGCACGGGCGGCATCCGCTAGAAAGCGCTCAACGCCATAACAGTAAATCGGGTTGTAGTAGCCCATCAGCACGATAGGCGTGGTGCCATTTTGTTCGCGGAAACGGCGCACCATGTCTAGCGTCTTGGCTTGCGTTTGGCCGCCTTCAAGTGCACGCAGCGCGGCTTTTTGAATGGCGGGCCCATCGGCCATCGGGTCACTGAACGGCATACCAAGTTCGATGATGTCTACACCGGCTTCTGGCAACCCATGTAGCAAGCGGCGCGAAGTCTCAGCATCTGGGTCGCCTGCCGTCAGGTAGCTGACCAGCGCTGGGCGATTTTGCTGTTTGAGCGCCGCAAAGCAGTGCTCAAGGCGAGAAGAGTGGTTCATAGCTGGCTCCTTGTGCGCGCTCATAGGTGTTTAACGCCGAATTTGTCGCCCAGGTGATGGGCCACGCTCATCATGTCCTTATCGCCACGACCGCTTAGGTTAATCACCATTAGGTGCTCGCGTGGCAACGTTGGCGCACGCTTGGCGACTTCGGCCAGGGCGTGTGCGGTTTCAAGGGCAGGAATAATGCCTTCTTGGCGGCAGCAGACCTGAAAGGCTTCCAGCGCTTCGTCGTCGGTGGCGGAGACGTACTCTACCCGCCCCTGCTCATGAAGCCATGCGTGCTCTGGGCCAATGCCGGGATAATCCAACCCCGCTGAAATTGAGTGGGCATCAATAATCTGGCCATCTTCATTCTGCAGCAGGTAGGTGCGGTTGCCGTGCAGCACCCCTGGCGTGCCGCCATTCAGGCTGGCTGCATGCAGGCCGCTTTTAACCCCTTTTCCGCCGGCCTCTACGCCAATCATCTTCACATCTGGATCGTTGATGAAGGGATAGAACAGCCCCATGGCGTTAGAACCACCGCCGACACAAGCGACCAGTGAATCCGGCAAGCGGCCCTGCTTTTCAAGCATTTGACTGCGGGTTTCATGGCCAATCACCGCTTGGAAGTCGCGCACCATGGCGGGGTACGGGTGCGGCCCAGCCACGGTGCCAATAATGTAGAAGGTGTCGTCGACATTGGTTACCCAGTCGCGCAGCGCTTCGTTCATGGCGTCTTTCAGGGTGCCGGTGCCTGATGTGACCGGCACGATTTCTGCCCCCAACAGTTTCATACGAAAAACATTGGGCTGCTGACGTTCGATGTCGGTTGCGCCCATATAGATAACGCAAGGCAAGCCAAAGCGCGCGGCTACCGTGGCGGTGGCCACCCCGTGCATACCAGCGCCGGTCTCGGCAATAATGCGTTTTTTGCCCATCTGCTTGGCTAAGAGCACTTGGCCGATGCAGTTGTTAATCTTATGTGCGCCGGTGTGGTTTAACTCTTCACGCTTAAGGTAAATACTCGCCCCGCCGAAATGCTCGGTCAGACGTTCAGCGAAATAAAGCGGGCTTGGCCGCCCCACATAGTCCCCTTGAAAATAGGCGAGCTGGCGTTGGAACTCGGGGTCTTTTTTCGCGGCGGCGTATTCGTCTTGCAGCTCTAGAATGAGCGGCATGAGTGTTTCAGCGACAAAGCGGCCGCCGAAGCTGCCAAATAGCCCGTTGGCATCGGGCAGATTCACGAATTGGTTCATCACGACCTCTGAGTACACGTTGGAAATTGGCAATGAACTGAAGGTAGCGCAGGCAGGCGGGGATAAAAATCGATAAGATGTCATCAATAGGTGAGTTTTAGTCAACTGTTAAGTCATTTTCAACATTACTGGATACGCCATGCAGAACAGCATGCCGCCGCTTAGCGCCCTGCGCGCTTTTGAAGCCACCGCCCGTTTGGGCAGCGTGACCGCCGCCGCTGATGAGCTAAACGTTACTCATGGCGCGGTTAGTCGCCAGTTAAAAAGCCTGGATGAACATTTTGGTGTGGCGCTCTTTGCTAAAGCTGGCCGCGGGTTGGTACTGACGCATCACGGTGAGCAGTTGCAGAGCGGCGTGGGCGAAGCATTCAGCCGCCTACGTGACAGTTGCGCAGCGCTCAAGCATGAGGTGGAAGAAGCATCCTTTACCCTGGCCTGCCCAGGCAGCCTGTTAGCACGCTGGCTAATACCTCGGCTAGATCGCCTTCACCGTGACCTACCTGAGCTAAAACTACAGGTGGTGGTGAGTGATACTGAGCAACCCGGTAAGCCTACTGATGCCAGCGCTACCTTGGCGTTTACGGAGCCGCCCTGGCCTGCCGATATAGAGGTTATATCACTGATGTCCGAACAGATTTGTGCAGTGGCAAGCCCGGCGCTGGCAGCACACATCGACCCTACCAAACCGGAATCGCTGTTTGCCAACACGCTGTTGGTAACCGCTTCACGGCCCCAGGCGTGGCCGCAGTGGGCCAGTGCTAAAGGGTTGGAGCAAGGTGCATTGAAGGACGCTCTTCAGCAGGGCCAAAGCTTTGCTCATCTTTATTATTTGATTGAAGCAGCCGTGGCCGGTTTAGGGATCGCCATCGCGCCAACACTGTTAGTAGAGGGTGAGTTGAGCAGCGGGCGGCTGATTGCCCCATGGGGCAGTATCGAAACGTCCGCGCAGCTCTGCCTGCTGCTACCTAAACACGCCAACCTTCGCCGCAGCGAGCCACTGGCAGAGTGGTTTAAGCAGGCGCTTAAAGGGTGAGACCGGCGCCTTGCTGGGAGGCTACGCCTCCATTCGCGGGTGCCTCATTTGCTCGTCCCTCACAAGATTCGTTACGCCGCGCTACAGAACCCAAGCCATTGAATTTTAATATGTCGTAGCGCGGCGTAAGCGTCAGCGCACCCGCGGGGGCGGCTACACAAAGGCTGTTTGCTGAAAACTATCTCTGGCAATCACTACGCCATGCCATTTCCGTAACGCTGGGTGCTCTTCCTTCCAGTTCACTTCTGGCAGCCTGAAGGCCAAATAATCTAGCGCTACAGCGATAGCGATTTCACCAAGAGTCATCGACGGCGTCAGTTGACTTTCGTTTAGCTCGCTGCCAAGTTGCTCAATGATGCGTTGCATCGCCCGTTGGCGCCTGCGCCCAAGCTCACTTTGATCAATCTCAGGGCCATGGTGTTTTCTAGCAATCACCGTGGTGAAAGCGGCGTCCATAAGGTTTTGGCCAAGCCCCGCTAGGTGCATTACATCAGCCAAGCGTGATGGGGGCATCATCGGCACGCTGGGGCTGATGCTATCAAGATAAACAGCGATCAGCATCGATTCGCTCAGCGTCGTACCATCGTTTGTCACTAGCGCAGGAATTCGCCCAGCGGGATTAACGTCCAGCAACGCTTGGTCATCTGCCCAAGGGTCGCACCAGCGCAAGGTAACGTCACCTGCCAGACCTTTTTCCAGCAATATAATCCGCGCGAGGCGCGCATAGGGTGACGTGGCGTTCAGGAAGAGTTGCATTACTGTCTCCGTTTTTGGCCTAAAAAAGGAACGTGGCGCTGCTCCACACCACGACTAAGCAGCACCAGTACAAAGCCACCTATCAACACTACACTGCTAATCAAAAATAGCGGCAAGTACGTACCCCACGCCACATATAGCCCAGACATCACGTAACCAGAAAACGCCTGAGCCGCAGCGAAAGCAGCCGTCGCTTGCCCCCAGAGTTTTTTGTGGGCTCCTGGGCCAACTAACTCAGCAAGTCGACCAGACGTTAGCGCCACAATGCCAGGGATCATCGCGCCCACCACGAACGATGAAACTGACTGGCTAAGCAGCGCGAGCGAAAAGACAGGCAGAGATACAGCGGCCGCCTTGGCTAAAAACGCGAGGGTTAAACCACGATGCCAGCCCACTTTTCGCGCTAACGCTCCTACTACCAGTGGCCCGCACACAGCGCCCAAGCCGAAAATCCCCCACTGAAGAGACGCTGCTTGATGCCCTAAGGCATTTTCTCGGGCGAGATAGTCCACCCAAAATACGGTATGGGGAACAAACCCGATGGCGTCCAGGGCATACGCACCGATCACCAATAGCACGGCGACGTTTACCGCTGCATACCCGTTCTGGCTCGCCGCCCCTTCGTTACCTGTCACCGGCGGTAAGGAAACCCGAGTAACACCGCGGTCACCTACCAACCCCGCCACGATGCATAGCAGGCCAAGCGCGCCCCAAGTAGCGGTTAGGCTGAACTCCAGCAGCATAGGTACTACCGATGCTGAAAGCAGCGCACCGAGCCCAATGCCAGTGAAAACCAGGGCACCGACACCGGCTCGTCTTTCCGGGGGCGTTGCCGATAGAGCCATCGATGGGCCAACCACCATCAGAATAGCGCCAGCCATACCTGAGACTAATCGCCAAAAGAAGAACCAACTAAAAATGCCAGCCCCCGCACATAGAAAAAAGCTTAGCGCGATCGCCACGAAACATGCTCCCATCACCGCGCGAACAGGAAAGCGTTCACTCAAGGAGTGAGCAATCAATGCACCGATAAAGTAACCAAGAAGATTGGCAGCCCCCAGGTAAGCCCCTTGGCTGGCGGTAAACCACCCCTCTTGAATCAGCGCCGGTAATAGCGGTGTGTAGGCAAAGCGGGCAATGCCGATGCCTGCCAAGGTAGCCATTACGCCGGTCACCAGAGCAGGCAAATCTTTGCTGTTGATCATATCGTGTCCTTACTGAATCGCTGTGTGGAAAGTGTGGCGTCGGGCGTATTTGCTAGTAGCCTACTCACACCAACAATTCTTTAGAAACGATTTATAATGATAATAGCTATCTTATTTAGAGATAGCAGAAGCTTGGGGGAGATGGGAATGCAATTGAAATCGTTGCGGCTGTTTAAGGCGGTGGCAGAGACAGGCAGTTTTATGGCCGCTGCGAAGCAATTACACACGGTGCAATCTAACGTGACCACGCATATCAAAAAGCTGGAGGAAGAGTTAGGCGCGCAGCTGGTTCATCGCGCTGGTGGCGTGCGCCTTACCTCTGCCGGGCGGGCATTACTGGGTTACGCCGAACGGTTGTTAGCGGTACATGACGAAGCGTTAGCGCTATTTCAAAATGCAGAGAACGCAGCTGGCCAGCTGCGCTTAGGATCGATGGAAACTACCATGGCGCTGCGTCTTCCCCCAATACTGGCGGCCTATCATGCCAACTTTCCAGAAGTGGATATAACGCTGGCGACAGGCCCCACCGCCAGCTTGATCGAGAAACTTATGGTCGGTCAGGCGGATGGCATTTTTGTGGCAGGCGCTGTCGACCATCATCGCTACCATTCGCTCAAGGTGTTTAGCGAACAACTTGTACTGGTAAGCTCAACCCCTATGACCAGTGTACCCAGCGCTGAAGAGCTGCTGACAGCTACGTTTTTAGCATTTCGCCAGGGATGTAGCTATCGCCAACGTATTGAATTGCTGCTGGCATCTCAGGGAATTAATGCGGTGCGTGTTTTTGAATTTGGCACGCTAGATGCCATGCTTGGCTGCGTCGCGGCTGGGATGGGTTACACCGTGTTGCCACGTATTACTATTGAAGCCCACCGGCACCGCTTCGGCATTCACACGATGGAACTGCCCTCCGCCATTGCCAATATCGATACCTATTTTGTGACACCAGAACCCGCCTCTTGGTCACCCGCATTAGCGCGCTTTGTTGATACGCTACATCAGGAAGCTGGGCTATAGACTCGCCCTCACTCTTCATCTCATGTCTTTTGAGCAATCAAGTACGCGCCCCGTGCAACCATAGCCAATATCGGCGGGAGTCATCGGGGCCTTTTCAAGACGAGGTTACTGAACGATTTCCTCAATTGAGCGTTTGCCATCCAGCAATGTGTATTCCTGATTAATAATGCTCGCCGTTTGCACCACATGCAGCAGCGCATGCGCGACGTTAGCCCGTGAGATTTGGTTATCGCCCGCTTCATCCACTGAGCTAGCAAACTGGCGGCTGGCTGTTTCGTCGGTCAAGCGTCCTGGTTTAAGGATCACATGAGGGAGATCGCTGTTGCGTAAATGCGCATCGGCAGCGAATTTAGCAGCCATATAAGGACGCAGCTTTTCCGGTGCTTCCAACGGGTTTTCTGCTCTCATGGCACTAACCATAATATAGCGAGAGAGACCTTTTTGACTGGCCACATCCGCAGCGCGAATGGCACCAAAAAGATCAATCATCAACGTTTTATCTGGCCCGGTGTGAGGACCAGACCCCGCAGTAAAGACAACTTGGTCGCAACCTTCAAAGGCATGTTCAAATTCACCTTCCAAATCGGCGACAACACTGTCAATGCCACGCTCGTTAAACCATGATGCTTGCTCTTCGCTTCGGATCATCGCTTTGACAGGCGTGCCTGCCTGCTGCGCCAGCTCGCAAAACTGTTTACCTATCTGGCCGTTTGCACCAATGACTAGCGTCGTCATGCCTATTTCTCCTTTTGAGTGTCCTCTATCCTTTAGTTGCAGGCATTTTTGTTGAATTCAACCTTTACTAAGGCGTTGCTTGTTGATGTTGCATTGACTTTAGCGCCTACCGATGAGGATAGACGACAAACGCTAGCTTGTTGCCGTCTGGGTCTCGCACGTAAGCTGAATAAAATCCTGCGCCATATTGCGGTCGATAACCAGGTGCACCTTCGTCGCTGCCGCCATTGTGAATGGCTAACTGATAGAGCGTATCGACCTCTTTAGGGTCAGCAAAGTGAAACGCTGTCATGCTGCCATTGCCAGCGCTAGCTGGATAACCATTAAAGGGTAAACCCACAAAGAACCTCGGCACATCGACATCATCCGGGTCTCCAAACGACACACAGGCATCGTCTTGCCAGCACACATCTAGCTCCATCGTGCTGAACAACGGCGCATAAAAATGAAGTGCACGCTCGAGGTTATGCGTTCCCACCATTGTGTAAGCAATCATTGTGGCTACCTCTTATCGTCAATCTCCCTGTTTATCTGCTTATTTTATCTACGTCCTTTATTTACTTAAGTCAGATAAGCTCCGATCACGGGGTGACCAGTGAGAAAATAAATAGCCCTCCGGTCCCTACTCTCACATCGCAAAGCCACGCTTCTAGCTCGCCTAGAGTCAGGGCTATTGCCGAGTAGGCGATGAAAGCGTTTATTTAAGAATAGCGGATGTTGCACGGCGATAAGCGTTAAATGACATAGCCACTTATCAAAGCGTGCTGTTTTGTAGTAAGGGCTACCCATTTGATATTTGCGTGGCGAGAGCTGTAGGATAATTGAACAATCATTCAATTAAGGAATTTCTATGCAACGTCATCCACTGATTGCTGCCGTGTCATTGGGTCTTTTTGCTGGTGCTGCTGCGTCCACTGCTACCGCAGAGACAACACCGCTAGAGCAACAGCTAAAGGATCTGGAATCGTTTCAGGTGATTGCCCATCGCGGTGCCAGCGGCCATGCGCCGGAAAGCACCATGGCAGCCTATGAGCTAGCCCATGAGTGGGGTGTGGATTACTTAGAGCTGGATGTTCAGCTCACCTCCGATGGCGAGTTAGTGATCTTTCACGATGATGCTATCGATCGCACAAGTGACGGCGAAGGCAAAATTAATGATTACACGCTAGAAGAACTCATGGCACTGGACACCGGTACGTGGTTCAACGAAGCCAATGCTGAAAAAGCTGATGCGGCCTTTGAAGGTGCACAAATACTTACCCTCGAAGCGCTATTTGAGCGCTTTGGTCACGATGCGCGTTACTACATTGAGACTAAATCTCCCCAGTTAAACCCAGGATTAGAAGAAGCCCTGGTTGAGACGCTTGAAAAGCACGAAATGATTGAAAATGGCCGTGTGCTAGTGCAATCGTTTGAACAAGATAGTCTGCTAAAAGTACGTGAGCTAAATGAACGTGTCCCGCTCATTCAGTTAGTGTGGTACTCGCCTAGCGAAGAAGATAATGATCGTTTAGTGGAGTGGACAGGCGTTACCCCAGGGCCAGCAGAGATTACTGATGAAGACTTTCAAGCTATTGCAGAGTACGCGGTGGGTATTGGCACTAACGTGACGTATAACGGCGAAGACGTTATTAATGCGAGTTTTATTCGCCAAGCTCAAGAAAACGGCCTTCCCGTGCACGTTTACACCATCAATGAAACTGATGAGATGAAGCGTTTGCAAGACTGGGGCGTCAACGGTTTGTTTACCGATTACGCTGACCGTCTTCTTGATATTTTATAACCCACGTATGGGCTCATTTACGACGTAGCCGGTTGTCTAAAATCCTGAACTGAAACGCTGGCGAATTTTTCTAAAAAAAACACCAGCGTTTCAGGATGCTGAAAGCGGCGTTCAAATGTCTCTTGACCATTTCTGCCTCGGCGTATCACCTTGGCATGATAGTGATCGCCTATTTTAGTGACATTAACACTATTTTCTTGCTCTCCTTCGCAATGAACAGCAGACAGAGGCGAAGCGCTATCGAGCAAGACTGTAAGCTGCTGCGCTGCATCCGCTTCTTGAGGTGTTGCCCATAGGGGCTGATCACGCTTGCCGTAATGGAATAGCACAATGACCAGCATGACTGAGAAGATACTGCTTGTTAACATCCAGGTTAAAGCGACATTTGACACCGGCATGGTAAAAATTACCAACAGCTGCCCTACGGCCATAACAGCCAGTACTAACGCTAATGGTTGCCACATGCGAGGGTTCATAAACCCACGTTTTAATATGTAACCCCACAGCCCTATTACAGCCAGTGCCCCCACTATAAGGTGGGCTGCAGCAAACGGTGTGCCCCCTCCTGAAAAAATGGCGATTAGCCCGATAAGTGGAAGTAAGCTGTAAAAAGCCGCTAGCAGGTAATAAGCGCGCTGAAGGTTCATCCATAGCTCCTTTTATTGTTATCGGCACTCATCTTGATATCCCACCAGTATAGATGAAGGCTGCAAACGTGCAGCGCAAGAAGGCTTGCCTTTTAAACGCCTTGCAGCAGGAGATGGTAGCCTCCTCGCGCTTGACCCGCTGGTTACTTCATTTCAAAGCCGCGCTTAACTAGAAAATCACGCATGTGGGGGCGCAATTTTGAATCGAAAAGCGGCGTTAGGTTATGTGACCAATCCGACACTTTATTGCCAGTACTGCGTGATTGGTAGTATGCCTTCATGGTGCTGTCAAAAGCGTCGACGTGATCGGTATCTTCACAATAAGTATCTTCTTTGAGGATGGCCTCTACCGGCAAACGCGGTTTGACCTCAGGCTCATGGGCTGGATAGCCAAGGCACATACCAAACACCGGATAGACATGGTCAGGCAGCTGCAATAGCTCACTAATCGCTTGAGGGTTGTTGCGGATACCACCGATATAACAAATACCCAGCCCTTCTGATTCCGCCGCTATCGCCACGTTTTGAGCCATCAAAGCCGTATCAACGGTGGCGACCAACAGCTGTTCGGTCATGCCTCGTTCTACGTTGGCGCCGGTACGTTTAGAGGCCTCTGTTGGGCGCTTCATATCAGCACAGAACACTAAAAACACCGCACTACTTGCCACGTAACCTTGCCCACCAGCAAGCTCAGCAATTTTTTCACGATTAGCCGCATTTTTTACGTTAATCACTGTGTAGGCCTGTACATGACTCGATGTCGCAGCAGCCTGACCTGCCTTAATGAGTTCTAACAATAATCCGTGGGGTATTTCCTGATCAGTAAACTTGCGTATCGAACGGTGAGATTGAAGCAGTTTAATAACATCGTTCATTTCGTCTCGCCTCTTTATGCTTGATATAATGAATGTAAGTGCTAAAAATGCCCTCGCCTATTTCATTAGCGATGCACGTTAGCGGTTCGCTGCTTGTGCTCTTGAAATGCTTGTGCTGCTAAATTCAGGTTTAGCGCATGCTATTAATAGCAAGCTATACTAAATCAAGTCATTGGGTCACCCCCAACAAATACCGACGCTAGGAAGCCGATATGTCTAATGCCCCTCACATGCCGTCAGGGCAGGAATGGAATGCCAGCCACTATGCGCAACATGCGGGTTTTGTCCCAGCGTTAGGTGACGATGTCATGAAGCTGCTAGCACCCCAGCCTGGACAGCGCATATTGGACCTTGGCTGTGGGGATGGCGCGCTCACCGAACGCATTATGCAAACAGGTGCTGATGTGCTCGGCGTCGATGCCTCAGAAAACATGGTGGCCGCTGCCCAGCAGCGCGGCGTCAACGCTCGGGTTGTCGATGGGCATCAGCTGCCTTTTGACCATGAGTTCGATGCAGTATTTAGCAATGCGGCGCTGCATTGGATGCTAGATCCTCAGACGGTGTTAGCAGGCATCAAGCGCGCGCTAAAGCCTGGCGGACGTTTTGTGGCAGAGTTTGGCGGGCACGGAAATGTTGCAGCTATTTGCACAGCGCTGATTGCCTCGCTTCAATTTCGCGGCATTAGCTCGCATGGACGCCACCCGTGGTATTTTCCAACCACTGAAGAGTATGCACACCTGCTTCAAACTGTTGGTTTTCAAGTTGATACAATCGAGCTGATACCCCGCCCTACCCCGCTACCTACCGGCGTAGCGGGCTGGCTCGAAACCTTTGCAAGCCCCTTTTTGCACGGGCTAGATGAAGATCTGCGCAACGCCATTATCGATAACACGATACAGCTGCTCGCTCACAGCTTAAGCGATGGTCAAGGTAACTGGACCGCTGACTATGTCAGGCTGCGTGTCTCGGCCCACGTGTAGTAGAACCTTCATCCGCCCTAAACAGGAAAAACCCACTGTTACGAACGGTGGGTTTTTCGTTATTAGAGCATTAATGTCGGTGCAAGCTGCTAGGCGGTATAGATATTAATACGAGTGTTGATATGGATGTTGATAACCACACTACGCCGTGGTGTTTTTCAACGTCGCCATATCAATAACAAAACGATAGCGCACGTCGCCTTTCTCCATACGCTCAAAGCCTTCATTGATATTATTGATATCCAACATCTCGATATCGCAGGTGATATTGTGCTCAGCACATAGCGCGAGCAGCTCTTCAGTCTCAGCGATACCACCAATCAGCGAACCGGCAACGACCCGGCGCTTGAACACTAAGTTAAACGCTTCGATAGCAGGCTCAATTGGCTCCAGCAGGCCAACAATAATATGTGTACCGTTGTACTTCAGCGATGCTAAGTAAGGGTTAAGATCATGCTGAACCGGAACGGTATCCAACATGAAGTCGAATGTTTCAGCGACGGCGTCCATCTGCGCTTGATCACTCGATACCACAACATGATCGGCTCCGTTACGCTTGGCTTCTTCCACTTTAGCGTCAGAACGAGTAAACACGGTCACTTCCGCACCCAGCGCTTTAGCTAGCTTAACGCCCATATGACCCAGGCCACCCATACCAATTACACCGATTTTGTGCCCCTTGCCAACGCCAAAGTGTTTAAGCGGCGAATAGGTGGTAATACCGGCACAAAGAATGGGCGCAGCGGATGCTAGGTCAATGCCATCTGGCATTTGCAACACAAAATGCTCACTCACCACGATAGAGTCGGAGTAGCCGCCCTGGGTTAACGTACCGTCTTGGCGGTCTGGGCTACCGTAGGTCATGGTGAAGCCTTCTAGGCAGTACTGCTCCACGCCGTCTTTACAGGCAGAGCAAGTGCGGCACGAGTCTACCATGCAACCAACGCCCACTAAGTCGCCCGTTTTAAAGCGTGTCACATCCCCCCCTACGGCGGTCACACGGCCAACAATCTCATGCCCTGGCACCACAGGGTATTGGCTCATACCCCAATCATTGCGTGCAAAGTGCAAATCACTATGGCAAACGCCACAGTAAAGAATATCGATGGCAACATCGTCTGAACGTGGTTCACGACGATCAAAGGCATACGGTGCGAGTGGTTTATCAGCGGAGAAGGCAGCGTAAGATTTTGCTTGGCTCATGGAAACTCCTTAATAGGTTTTCCGCGTAAGTGGGAAAGTGCCTTTATTATTCGCTGCTAAACGTTAGATAGCGATGAGCGAAGCTATTTTTTTTTTGCTTATTTCTCTATTTAAATGCAATAAAATAACAAAAAATCCCAAAAAAATATCATAATCGTCGTGTAATCCTGATTTCCAACCCAGTTAGGAGGCTTCATAGTGGCCAGTACTGCTCTCGCAGGCAATGCGCTCGCTGACTTGATCGCACCGCTAGTAAAACGTGATGGAATAAGCGTTTCTCGATTGTCCAGAGTGGGGGTGCTTTGCTTGGCACGACGTCAGGAACGTACTCCTTTGATGTACGAACCTAGCCTAATCATCATCGCCCAAGGCCGAAAAGTCGGCTACTTAGGTGATCGAGAGATTCACTACAACCCTGGCCACTATCTTGTGCAAACCCTGCCACTACCCTTTGAGTGTGAAACTCACGGCTCACCAGAAGCCCCCCTGCTAGGTATATCAGTGACATTGGACCCAGGATTACTGAGCGAAATGGTTACCGCCATGGGCAACATGAGCCTACCGTTCACTTCACCTAAACCGATGGCATCAGTTGCTATGAATGAGGGCATGCAGGCCGCTATGCTACGGCTAGCAAGCACGCTACATGATGATATTGAGTGTTCAACGATGGGGGAAGCGCGTATTCGAGATGTGGTGTTTGAGGCACTAAAAGGGGAACAAGGCCCAGCACTGCGGGCATTGGTTAAAGGGCACGGGCACTATTCGCGCATTGTTCAGGTGCTATCGCAGCTGCACAGACACTTTGCCGAGGACTTTACCGTTGATCAGTTAGCCCAGCAGGCCAATATGAGCATATCGACGTTTCATCAGCACTTTAAGCAAATTACGCGCTCGTCTCCCGCGCAGTACTTAAAGCGACTGCGCCTACTTAAAGCGCAGCAGCTTTTATTGCAAGATAGCCACAATGTGAACCAAGCTGCGCAGGCAGTCGGTTATCGCAGCGTTCCCCAATTCAGCAGGGATTATAAGCGCTACTTTGGCGCATCGCCGCTACAGCATAAACGCCAGGAGCAGGCGTTACGCGCCTAGACGCCCAACATGTTGGAAAACACTTGTTGATCGTGTTTATTTAGCAAAAATCTGGCTCTGATCTTTAAACGCTTTGAATTCCAAGGCATTACCGCAGGGGTCGAGTAAGAACATAGTCGCCTGTTCACCGACTTCGCCTTTAAAACGTATGTAAGGCTCAATTACGAAATCTGTCTTCCGCGCTTTTAAGCGCTCGGCTAAAGCTTCCCATTCACCCCACTCTAAAATGACACCAAAGTGCGGCACTGGCACATTATGGCCATCGACAGGGTTAGTGTGGGCGCTCTCTTGGCCTGGGGTTTTAGGATGTTCATGAATAACTAACTGGTGGCCAAAGAAGTTAAAATCGACCCAGTGATCGCTAGAGCGCCCCTCCTCTAGACCAAACACATCGTTATAAAACACTCGCGCCAAAGCGACATCGTAAACAGGAATGGCTAAGTGGAAAGGGGAAGGGCTCATGAATGTCTCCCATTGATTTGCAGTGGTTGGTTAATAGCAGGGGAATGGCGTTACTTTCGATGACTAGCGCGTTGCGCTGTCACTGTGCAAACATCCTAAAACGCGCCGTAAAAAAATAAAATCAATCATTAACTGAACTCAACTGAAAAACGCCTTAATACACTAAATTGAACAGAGCTGACCCTATGAACCCTGAAGATCTCGAGAAGCTAGTAACGCGCACCATGCCATTTGGTAAATACGAAGGCTGGTTGATTGCCGACTTGCCTGGTCCTTATTTGAACTGGTTCGCACGAGAAGGGTTTCCAAACGGAGAAATTGGCCAACTTCTACACTTGATGCATGAAATTGACCACAATGGTTTGAGTGATTTACTGAGTCCTCTACGTAAAGAAACGCCCAAAAAAGCGGGTAATCAACATTCAAACTAACGTAGGCTGCCATTATTAACTGCGTCATTATCAGGAGGCCGACATGGCAAAAGGCGCGAACCACCAACAACGAAGAGCCAGCAAAGCCACCGTGCTACTTGCCTGGCTGAGCATGTTAGCGCTGATCGTCGCAGCTTCCTTATTAGCAGGCGCAGGGCCAGCCTATCGCTGGGAGTTGATTGGCCTGGGCGACGCCTTTAATTTTATGCGCAATGGTGTCTATGCCGCCACCGCCGCTGTAGGGTTAAGCGTTCTGCTACTCCTGATAAGCATCTTTACTCGCCGTATTGGCGCCAGCGTCGTGGCTATCTTCGTTATTGTTGCAACCGCTGCCCTGTTGTATATGCCGTGGCAGCAGTGGCAGCGTGCACAGCAGGCACCCGTCATTCATGACATTACCACCGACACCCAAAACCCACCCGCCTTTGTCGCATTAAGAGCTGCTCGTGAGGCGGCGCCCAATGCGGTTGATTACCCTGGGGAAGCCACCGCACACCAACAGCAAAATGCTTATCCTAATGTGCAGCCTATAAACGTAACGGCACCTAAAGCGACTGTGCTTGCGGCCGCTCAGGCAGAAGTAGAAGCGTCTGGCTGGCAGATTGCTGCGATAACAGAGAGTACTATTGAGGCGACTGCGACAACCCATTGGTTTGGCTTTGAGGATGACGTCATTATTCGCCTGACCGAACAACAAAATGGCGTGCAGGTAGACATGCGCTCCGCGTCCCGACTGGGGGCCAGCGATGTCGGCACCAACGCACTACGTATAGAGACCTTCCTGGATAATCTGGGCAAGCGGTTAGAATAACGGTCCTATCTGATGCGGCTTTCACCTGTGGACTGAGTTAACGATAGCAAACCAATTTCAGTGCATTTCTTTCAGTGCATTTGGTTAGTACGCGTGGCGGCTTCTCTGCTCAGAATTTGCTGCGCGTCTAACGAGCCAATGGCTACCTCTACGTTTCTTGGAATATCACCGCTTAATTGAAGCGCTTGGTAACGCAGCGCACAAACCCTCAAGAACGAGGTAAAGTTGCCAAGATCATGCCCTGCATCTATCGACTCGTGATAAAGCCGTGTGATGAGTTGGGCGGTATTCATTCCATCCCGTTGCGCCATCTCTTCCAGAAGGTGCCAGAAGTAGTTCTCCATGCGGACGCTAGTTACCATGCCATCAATACGCAGCGAGTGTGTGGCGCTTCGCCATAGCTCAGGGTCTGCATCAATAAACAGTTTGCACATCGCTAGCCTCTTCTCTTTTTACCGGTCTCTTTTCTATCGGGCTCACTATAAAGCTGTGCTATCGAGCAAATCGCTTGCTTTTCAGCATAGCGGCTGACAAAAAATACGCCCAGCCGTATGACGCGATATAACTGGGCGCAGATGGGTAGCCTGCTACTACTTATCTAATAACGCCATAAACTGGGCAAGCCATGCGGGATGTGCGGGCCAAGCAGGTGCGGTTACCAAGTTGCCATCTGTCACTGCATCGGTGACCTCCAAGTTAGCGAAGTGTCCGCCAGCGAGCTCCACTTCTGGTTGGCAAGCCGGATAAGCCGAACACTGCTTGCCTTCTAGCACCTTCGCCGCGGCCAACAACTGCGCGCCATGACAGATTGCTGCGACCGGTTTCTGGGTTTCAAAGAAGTGTCTCACCATCGCCAGTACTTCTTGGTTTAAACGCAAATACTCCGGCGCACGGCCGCCAGGAACTACCAAAGCATCGTAGTCAGCGGGATTAACCTTGGCAAAATCGGCGTTCAGAGCGAAACGGTGACCAGGCTTTTCAGTGTAGGTTTGGTCACCTTCAAAATCATGAATTGCCGTTGCCACGGTATCACCGGCTACTTTGTCGGGACACACCGCGTCGACGTGATGTCCAACCGCCATCAGCGCCTGGAAAGGCACCATCGTTTCGTAATCTTCAGTGAAATCTCCGGTAATCATTAAAATTCGCTTGTTGCTCATCTCACTTCTCCTTGTCGTTATTGGTCGAGGCCCAGAGCACACGCGTGGCGTGTTAGATGAGAGTAGCAAGCGCTTTTACTCAGTGGGTAGTAAACCGCTACTACATCTAACATTGGTAACCATGGCGCTCCGCTAGTGCTTGCAGCAGGCCAGCGCTCGGCTATTCCTGACACACGCCATGACTGATGGGCCATCCACCTCTGATCGGCTCCTTGGTGCTAAGTGTGCTAGCCTTATGAGCCATATTCGACATAAAGGAACTGAATGCTCACTATTTCTAATAGCGTGACGATAGCGGATTGGGAGATTGATATCAGCCAGATCAGAGCTCAAGGCTCGGGAGGCCAAAACGTCAATAAAGTCGCTTCTGCGGTGCATTTACGTTTCGATATTCAAAGCTCTACACTACCGCCGATCTATAAAGAGCGTTTAATGGCGCTGTCTGATCAGCGCATTAGTAAAGAGGGTGTAGTGATTATTAAAGCCCAGAGCTATCGCACCCTGGAATTGAACAAAGAGGATGCTCTTGCTCGCTTAAAAGCATTGATTCAAAGCGCAGGAAAACAACAGAAAATGCGTCGGCCAACGAAGCCCACCAAAGGTTCGCAGCGCCGCCGTGTGGATCACAAAACTCGTAAAGGCAAAACAAAGTTACTGCGTGGTAAAGTATCGATCTCGTAAAATACGCACTGACTATAAGCTATAAGCGGTTCAAACTGGTTATAAAATATTCACCGATCATAAACTGTGAGCTGAGTATGTAATGCTCGCTTAGTCGTTTTTTCATCACTCATTGAGTCTTTTCATCATGTCCAACGCCTCATCACACTCTACCCTTCGCGTTGCCCGCCCACTGTCGCCCTGCATTCAGGTATGTACCATTGAGCCCTCCTCTTCGCTATGCAAAGGCTGTGGTCGGACGCTAGATGAGATTGCCTGTTGGGGCAGTATGACCGAGGCCGAGAAGACCCCGGTGTGGGATCGGCTTGAACAAGAAGGCTATATCGACGCACAGTACGCCAAGTAAGCTAGATCTCGTCTGTATGCCGGTCGCTTAAAATATGGTGCAGTTCGCCACATGACACCATCGGATCATCGCAGTTAATCACGATCTTTGACTCTGCCAGAACATAGCTACGGCCTGTTGTGGTGTTTTCCACCACTTGGTAATCACCTTCTTGATGGGTGCCAGTGAAGGTGCCAATAAATCCGGTTTCACGCAGTGACACGGTCTCTAACTTATCGCCAACCGTCAGCCGACCTTCATAATTCATCAGTGCTAAGCGCGCTGAAGTACCGGTGCCGGTAGTGCTACGGCAAATAACACCGGGATGCACATAGGTGGTTGAACGCGAGCGAATATAGCCTTCTGCTATTTTCTCTTCTGGCCCCATAAAGTGTAAAAACGGCAATGGCCCGACGTCACCTAAGGTGTAATGCGAAAAACCGCGCTGCGCCTGGATCGCCTCAACTATTTTATAAGCGCAAGCGGCAAGTGCCTGCTCCTCATTGCGCACTAATTTAAAGCCCAGCTCTTCGGCATCGACCAACGCATAAAACCCACCGCTGTATGCGACCGAGTAAGTAACAGTGCCTATTTCGGGTACTTGAATGGTGTCGCGATAGGTATCGATATAGCTTGGCAGACCTTCACAGGTAACTGATTCCACGACCCCATTACGCACCTTTGCTTCAATTTGCACCAAGCCTGCGGGTGCTTCTAGTTTAAAGCGTTGAATCCCTTCCTGCTTAGGAACAAGGCCGCTCTCCAAGACCGCCGTGGCAGTGCACAGTGTGTTAGAGCCAGAATAAATCGGATACCCCATCACTTCCATAATAATGTAGCCCGCCACTGCCTCTGGATGCGAGGCTGGAACAAGCAAGTCCACCGACATTTCTGGAATGCCGTACGGCTCTTCTAATAGCAGTCGCCTTAAACCATCAGCATCATCACGCATGAACTCCATTTGTTGGCGTACCGTGGCACCTGGAAGTAGATCAATGCCCCCTGTCACAATGCGGCTAACATCGCCACCAGCATGGGTATCCATCAATTGAATCGTATGCAGCTTCTTCATAAACCTTGCTCCTCAGCAGTAGCAAGGGCAAACGGTGCGCCGTGGGTTTCCCACTGTGCATCAGGAACAATCACAATCTTGCCCAAATAGTTACTATCACGGTTCACAAAGTAACGCTCAGCGTTATGCAGGTCTGAGAGTTTAAAGGCGCCGTGCAGCACGGGTTTTAGTGCTCCGCTACGAATCCATTCAATCAGTTGCTCGGCCTCTTCCCGGGTGCCATGAGAAACACCAAAAATTTGCACCTGATACAGATAGATCCGAGTCCACATCATCTCGCTAATATTGCCGCCACTCGCGCCAGCAATGGATAGCCGCGGATAGCGGCTACGCCCCTGCATGTCGACAATCATGGTGTCGATAAACAGATCGGTCATTTGCCCCCCGACCAAGTCCATCACTGCATCAATCGGCTTGCCACTGGTTTCGGCCAACACACGCTCAACAAAAGTGGCTAAATCACCACGGTCGATCACTGCCTCAGCACCCAGTGCCAAAAGTGCATCGGCCTTATCCAACTGGCTGACCGCGTAAGGAATAGCCCCCACGATTCTGCACAGCTGAATTAATGCTGTTCCAACCCCACCACTGGCACCTGTCACTAACACGCGTTCGCCTGCACTTATGTTGGCAGAGGTCATCATGTGATAGGCCGTCTGATATGAACACATACCCATTGAGGCAAGCTCTGCATCTTGCAATTCAGGGTTAGGCACATGGTGGAACTGATCAGCGGGTACTACGACATACTCGGCGTATCCGCCATCTGCGCCATGCCCGTAATAATCAGGCGTCAGGTTAATATCGCGGCGTTCATCAGCGTAAATATTAAAGTCGAGCAGGCCTCGCTCTCCAATACGGGAAACGTCTACACCCTCGCCTACTGCCACCACACGGCCGGCAATATCGGCACCTTGAATACGAGGAAAGGTCAGCGTGGGTGAGCCTCCCATCGCAAACGATGTGACTTCCTCTTTGCCCTTCGTTGGGTAAAGTCCTTCACGCGCTTTTCGGTCGGTATTATTTTTAGCCGTTGCCGTTACTTGAACCAGTACTTGCCCCGGCCCAGGTCGGGGGGTAACGACATCCTGCCGATACTGCAGCTTATCTACATCACCGTGGCCAGTTAATAGCATGGCAGACATCGTCTTGGGGAGTTGAGGTGCAGCTTCGGCCATAAATTTGCTCCTGTTTAAAAGCGTGGACGAACCGAACTGACAATAGCAAATGTTGCCAGTAACAAACGACGACAATAACAAACTTTGATAATTACTAAAGAGATAAAAACAAAACGGCGTCAACGGAGTGCCACCGTTGACGCCGCTAATATTTATTAATAATTTCAGCTAAATACAGGCACACCGATAAGCAGCATGTGTAGATAAAGTGCAAAAACAATATACGCAACCAGTCCCACAACCACAGTGGCTATTGTTGCCGGGATAGAGATAACGGTCGCTGGTGGCGGGGCGGCACGATCACGTTTTTTGGCTGCTTTAAACGCCAGGATAGCCCACACCAAAAACGCTGCAAAAAAGATAATATCGCCAAGCCTGCCATTGGCCAACAGATGAGAAAATGCCCAAATTTTAACGGCCAACATCATTGGGTGGCCAAGCTTCGCTTTAATCGCATTGCGCGGCACATAGGCTGCCACTAGCATAATAAAGGCGGGAATCATCAGCAGCGCTACCGCATGGCGTAAGCCCATAGGCGGGAACCAAACGTAAATAGAGTCTAAGCGCATTTGGCCAAATCCGTAGATAGCGATTGCCAGTCCAATCACTGATACTACGGAATACGCTAGCTTCCAGGAGGTTTCGCCATGTTTAGTAATCTGCTGCTGACGCCAGTCTTCAGCAAAGATACGCACGGAGTGGCTGCCAAGAAATATCAGCAGGCCAATAATCATGATGGTCATAAAGGTGGCTCTCAGGTTGTTTGCAGGTCGTTGGTCGACTGCGAGCATGCCACACTCACGCCCAAACCACATGGCGAACTATCAACTTTTCGCTAACAGCGAAACTATCTCGATTTAAAACCAGCTTTTGCGTTTAAATAGCCAAATCAAGCTACCACCGATACCCAGCATAGCCCCCCAAACAAAAAAATAACCATATTGATAGCGCAGCTCTGGCATGTATTCAAAGTTCATACCGTAAATACCAGCAATGAACGTTAACGGTACAAAGATCGCCGTAATCACCGTTAATACACGCATGGTGATATTTAGCTGATGAGAAGAGATCGAAATATAGCCATCGATAAGGTCACCGCAAATGTCATAATACATTTGCGTCAAAGTATAAAGACGTTCAAAGCGCTCCTCTACATCCGTAATGGCATGCATCGTTTCACTTTCACCACGAGGCAGATGAGCGTAATCGTAGGCTGTAAGCTCTTGGGTAATGCCCTTATGATAGCTAAAAATACGGCGCATCTTCACCAAACGTGAACGGTAGGTGGTGATTTTTCGCATCAGCACATCGTTACCATTCTCTAACAGCTCATCTTCTATGTCGCTTAGCTCAGTTTCGAATTCCAATAAGCTATCAATATAGAAACCTGCTGAGGTATACATGATTTTCAGCGCGACACGCTCGGGAGATAATGCCAGCAGCGTTTTGCCATGCTCATTAAAAAGCCGTTCAATGCTGAGCGCTTCACCCGCATGCAAGGTGATCAGAAAGTGCTCACCAATGAAAAAACACACCTGTTGAGGCACGAACTTGAGCTGGGCATCAAACGAAGAAATACCTCGGTAGATAATCAATGTATGATGCTCAAACTCTTCAATTTTAGGCGGGTGACGCTCCTTGTGGGCATCCTGAATGGCCATTGGATGACAATTAAAACGTTCCAGTAGCTGGCGCTCACGCGTTTCTGACTCGCCTTTCATATCTATCCATAGGTGGCTGCCAGGCGTTGCCTGCCAAACATCAATAAGGCATTCATCACCTTCATGCACATCGCCATCCGGCATCGTTAGTAGGCTGCGAATCATCATCGTCCCTGTTAATTTGGTTCACGGCTTAACGTTACTGCCTAACGCTTTGACGACGATTAGGCAGATAGGCCAGCGTCACACTGACAACAATAGACGCCAGAAGCGCCCCTAAAAATGGCCCAAGCGTGGGAATACTGCCGGGGAACGTTGCTGCCACAATACCCGCGCTGACACTTCCCTGACTTATCCAGCCTGGCAGTATTGCTCCTACCAACCCTGCCATACCACCCCCTATCGCCGCCAGAGGCGTCATACGTTGCCACAGGCCAAGCAGCACCGGCACCACGATGGCAGCGCACAGTAAGTCAGCGATTAAGAATAGTCGCAGTACCGACAACCCCTGCAACGCAATCAGCACTACTGGCACCATCATGGCGACCGTTATCCAACGAGCAGTCGTTAAAGAAGCTGTATGCCGTTCACCGCCACGTCCAACAATCAGCGACGCGATGCCATTTTGAAGCGTATCAACACTTGAGGTTACCAACGTGACAGCCAGCACTAAGGCGGGCAGTGCTACCCACACCGGCGCATCGGTTAACAGTGCAAAGAAGGGAATAGGCGGCTCTCCAAGTGGCACTCCACTCATCGCGGCCATCATGCCGACACCGCCAATGACCATCACCACCAACACGGTCATACCGCCGCCTAGCCAAGCACCTCGGCCTAAGCTCTGGTCATCCTGGGCAGCCCATACACGCTGCCAATAGCCTTGATGGAAAAGATTGGCGGCGGTCACCGCAATGACAAGTGTAAGAGCAACGCTGAGCGCACTTGTGATAGGAATAGAAGGCATCACTGCGTCATTCGGCATGGTTGGCAGCCGCCATATGGCAACGCTGCCAACAGCTGCTAACAGGGCCAACAAAAGCCACGCTTGCCAGCGATCCGTGGCGAGGCTTGCCCGTAGCCCACCAACCACCGTGTACACCAAGGTTGTGAGCGCAACACCAATAATCACCAGCGCCGGAGGTACCTCTGACAGCAGCGAGGTAATCGCGCCGATGGCCGTTAGTTCCGCCGCTAAAAAACAGCCCATATAAGCAACAGAGGCCAGCGATACCCAGCGACGCACGCCTTTGCCATAACAGGCATCAGCAAATTCAGCAATGCTTCTGCCCTCTGGCAAAGCACGGCGAATTTTTGGCCCGTAAAGCCCTAAGACAATAAACGGCAGCGCAGAGCCTATTGCATAGCCTGCGAGCGCTAATGGCCCAACAAACGCACCTATTTCAGGCGGTGCAAACAAAATCCAAGCGCCCATTCCCGAGGCTAAAAATGAGAACCCCAGCGTGGACGCCGTTTGCGAATTGCGTGCTGTCACGTAGTCATCGAGCGACCCCTGCACATGGCGTGCCCGAAGGCCCAAAAAGGCAAAGCAAAGTAGTGCCGCACCCAGTACGGCTGATGTTAGGTAAGGCATGTCGCACTTCCTCCGCCGGTATTAACCGGATCAGGTTCCAGGGTCTGCGCAGTGCGCATTCTCAGCCCATCAGTGTGGAGCTCCCCTGGCGACAGTGAATGGAGACGCTATCCTCGGTGAAAGTGGTTCGTTAGTAAAGGTTGGGCGTTAGTAAAATCTGTCAGTGAGTAACGCCTAGGTGGGTAACTTTTTTCCTACTATTTTCCCTTTATGATCGCGGTAGGCGTCCCATTAAGTAGAACTCTTCATTAGGTGGGGTGCCTGCCATGGTAACCAATCGGTTCGACATTCCAAAAAAAGCGACAATGGCACCAATGTCCCAACAATCTTCCAGCGTGAAACCAACTTGCTCTAATCTGGCCTGCCATTCGGAAGAGAACTCACCCACTTCAATACCGCAATGCATTGCAAAATCCAACATCATGCGATGACGTTCGCTCAGTCCTGCGGTCAGGTGATTAATTGCAACGTTGTCTGCTACTAACGGGTCCTTGCTATAAATTCTCAATAAGGCCCCATGCGCAACGACACAATAAAGACAACGATTGCGTGCACTTGTGGCTACCACAATCATCTCTTTTTCAGCCTTGGTGAGCGTGTCGGACTCACGCTCCATTAGCGCATCGTGGTACGCAAAAAACGCGCGAAACTCATCGGGGCGGTGGGCCAACATTAAAAATACGTTGGGTACAAAGCCCGCCTTGCTTTGAACATTTACTATTGCTTCACGAATATCATCAGGCAGTTCGTCAAGGGTTTCTGGCACATGGAAACGGCTAAGTGGGTTTATCATCGCGGTTCCTCTTTTCCTAAAAGCAGGTTTTAAATTTTTGTTTTGGTTAAACATTTATACTGCTGACTGAACGCTATTCAGTAACAAAATACTAAACAAAGTGACTTTCAATCGCGGCTCACGCTGTCCATACTCTTAACAACTCAATAACCTATAAGCCGCGCAATGAACGCGTAAAATGGCACCTTACAGGGACACTCACATGCAGCATTTCGAAGCGAAAGAGCATACGCCAGGGCGCTTACACACACTTTTTGCTGACCCTTACCGCGCGTTCGACAACGATACCGATGAGCGGCAGCTACACATTCGAGTCATGCTGCACATCCTCTTTGCACAGCCCCTGCAACAGTCGCCGATGACCCTTCGGGTCATTCATGGTTGGGAAAACGGCAGTTTCGAGCCAAGCGAATTGAAGCACATTGATTATCCGCTTACTTCGCTAGAAGACTTACACCGAGTGACAAACGAATTTTCCCAGGCCTCTCAACAGCGTCAACCACTACCAGCCGAAGATACCTCGCTTCTTACTGCGCCATTAGCCAAACTCTTTGCCCAGGCAGAAGAGGCAGAAGGACGTATCATTACGGAAGCGACGCGCAATATACCCGCACGCTGGCCTGCCTTACCGGGTGGTTTAGCAATTTACACGCTATTCAAAATGTATCATCGCCTTGTATATGGTGAAGACGACAATTACCGTTGTTCTCAATGCGAAACGCCTGAGGGTCTCCAAGAACTCCATGAATTTCATATTGAAGAAGGCGAGTTCGCGCTGTTAACGCCCCCGGCTCACTACAAAAAAATAGTGCCCACCATGCTGATACTGCATGCTGGCCAGCTTGGCCCTATTGAGCAACTTATCCGCGAAAGTCTGCCTTTGTTTCCAGATAGATAACCCGTTATTTATCAAGCTAAAGTTATTTACTCTGAAGCCATGCCATCCGACGCCGTACACCAAGAAGCCCCGTTTTCACGGGGCTTTATTGATCACGATTAGCTTAAGGAAATAGTACTGTTGATGCCGCTAGAGACATTTTCTGGCTCAAACCAACGGGCGGTAACCGTTTTGGTTTGCGTCCAGAACGTAATTGCCTGTTTGCCGTTTGGCCCCAGATCACCAAGCTTGGAAGCACGCGACCCAGTAAAGCTAAAGTAAGCCACAGGGACAGGAATCGGCACATTGATACCTATTTGGCCAACGTCAATGTCTGTTTCAAAACGTCGTGCCACCCAACCTGAATTGGTAAATATCGACGTACCATTTCCATTCGGGTTCGCGTTGATAAACTCGATCGCGTCATCCAGTGTTTCCACATTGACCACACACAGTACGGGGCCGAAAATTTCTTCTCGGTACACCGTCATATCAGCGGTCACATCGGCAAACAGGGTTGGGCCAACAAAATTACCGTTTGGATAGCCATCTACCGTGCAACCACGGCCATCCACCAGCAGTTTAGCGCCCTCTTTTTCACCCGCCGAAATCAAGCGCTCAACGCGATCCTTCGCTTGGGGAGAAACAAGCGGGCCTAGGTCTGCATCGCGCTGAGTGCCCGGCCCTACTTTCATACGGCGCGCGCCTTCCTCAATATCTTTCAGCCACTCACGGGCTTCACCCACTAGCACGACAACCGAGTTAGCCATGCAGCGCTGGCCAGCGGCGCCAAATGCCGAACCCAGCAGGCTATCAATAGCTTGGCTGCGGTTAGCATCCGGCATCACCACACAGTGGTTTTTAGCCCCCATCATCGACTGCATACGCTTGCCTGCAGCTGCAGCACGGTTGTAAAGCAGCGAGCCGACATGGGTCGAACCGATAAACGAGAGTGCTTTAATATCCTGGTGGTCGGCGATCTGATTGGCGACATCTGGACCACCATGCACCACGTTCAAAACACCGGCGGGTATGCCAGCTTCATGGGCAAGCTCCACGAGACGCATTGTGGAGCTAGGATCTTGCTCCGAAGGCTTCAGTACAAAGGTGTTGCCCGTAGCAATGGCCATCGGGAACATAAAACAGGGCAGCATAATCGGAAAGTTAAAGGCGGTAATGCCCGCGCCAACGCCCAGTGGCTGGTGCATGGTGTAAACATCGACTTCATTAGCGGCGTTTTCCGCCAGCTCACCCAGCTGCAGCGAGGTAATCGAACAAGCGTGTTCAACTACCTCTAAACCGCGCCCTACCTCGCCTTCGGCATCTGGTAAGGTTTTACCATGCTCTTGCGTAATCAATGCGGCTAACTCAGCGGTATTTTCCCGTATCAGAGCCTGAAGCTTGAGCATAATGCGCATGCGCTTGCCAAGCGGCACTTTACGCCACTCTTTGAATGCTGTTTTAGCACTCGCAACCGCACGCTCCACTTCTTCGGCGGTACAAAAGGGCACACGGGCAACAACTTCTTGGGTCGCCGGGTTCACCACATCACGCCAATCCTGGCTTTGTGACATGACTGGCTGACCATCGATATACATAGGGATTTCACGAACAGACATGACTACCTTCCTCATCGTTATGTTTATTATGAGACGTAAATATGAACCCTAGGGTATAGCAGCAAGTTGACGTAAACGTCAATTAGCCACTTGATAAAGATAAAACTCACCTAGCACTACTATTTACGCTTTCCCTCCTAGCACTGCCCTCGCTATGCTGGCTAACAGCAGGCCAATGACGTGAGCCCAGTTGTTTAGACGCGTACGTGTTCAACACCCCAGGAGGCATCCATGCAGACCTTTAGCTGTCGCTGTGGCAACCCGCTTTTTTTTGAAAACACGTATTGCTTGGCCTGCGAATCCGAGGTGGGCTGGTGCCCAACCTGCTCAGCTATTGTAGCTCTTGAACCGCTACCAAATGGAGGATACCGCTGCACTCACCCAGACTGTGGATCCACCTTAATGAAGTGCCATAACTATGCGGTTGAGAATGTATGCAACCGAATGGTAGTGATGGTCGAGGGGCATGCCGATACGCTTTGCGACTGCTGCCGCTTTAATGAAGTGATTCCCGACTTAACTATCAATGGCAACCGGGAGCGCTGGGCTGCGCTTGAAGCTGCCAAGCGACGGCTATTTCTCACATTAGACTTACTCACGCTTCCCTACGGCGTCAGCGGTGAAAACATTCGTGTTCCGCTTAGCTTTTCGTTTATGGCAGATGCCTTGCCCGATCAAGGCCTTTGGCGCTCTACCGCTAGCCAGGAAAAGATATACACCGGCCATGCCAATGGTCATATCACGATCAACGTGAAAGAAGCCGACGACGTTGAACGCGAGCGCCTGCGGGTTGATATGAATGAGTCCCACCGCACTCTCATCGGCCACTTCCGCCATGAAATTGGTCACTACTATTGGGATTTATTGGTAAAAGGACGCGATGAAGACACCTGCCGCCACGTGTTCGGAGATCACAACAACCCTACCTACGGTGATGCCTTAGAACGGTATTACCAACAGGGAACGCCTGCTGATTGGTCAACACAGTTTATTTCTGCCTACGCCTCGATGCACCCCTGGGAAGACTTTGCGGAAACCTTTGCGTACTACTTAGATATGGTCGCTGTGCTCGATACAGCGCGTCATATGGGGCTTTCCCGCACCGAACACAACGGCACATTAGACGGCATGTTACGAGCATTCCATCAGGTAGGCATGGCCGTAAACGAACTCAATCGTGATATGGGACTGCTGGATTTAGCACCGAGCGTCATTGCCCCGGCGGTGAGACAGAAGCTGACGTATCTGCATCAACTGATTCTTAATGCGAACGCCAGCCCCCGTACTTAACAACCGTTAATCGTTGTCGTGCTCTCCTGCGTGGCTTTGCGACTGGCGCTGGGTCACGCGGGGAACGCCATCACTGTTGACAAAATAGGTTGCGCTTAGCGTGTCGTGAATCGCCGCGAAACCAATCTGCAGTTCATCCACAAACGCGTGTAGTTTGCTGGGGGAGTGAGCCAACGCCTGAATGTCGGCGTCGACCACATCGGCTCGTACAAGCGACACCGTTGCCGCCGCTCGGTCTTGCCTGGGTAACAGCTGTAGCTCGTGCCCCACCGTTTCCAGGCTGCAGGCAATAGAGCGTGGTAGGTGGGGGTCCTGCAGCAAAAAGCGCAGCACGTCAGGCCCACGCACCCGCAAACGGACTTGCTGCCGGTACATTTGGTAAGCAGTGAGCGACTTCAGCACGCTCATCCACTGCAAATTTTCAAACGGCAGCAGTTCCTCTGGATTTTGCGGCAGCAAACTGGCGGACCGAACATCGACAATTCGGGTCGTCATATCTGCCCGCTCTAAATGGCGACCTAACTTGATGAAGGTGCGAGCAGGCCCATGGCTTAGCGTACCTTCTATTAAGCCTGTCAATGTCTGGCAGCCGCGAATTACACTTTTCAAAAAGGTGTCGCGGCGCCGCGGACTAACGCCATTTTCGGCATGATCTGCAACACTCAAATAGAGTTGATTGACCTCTTCCCAGATCTCTCTTGGCACGACATCACGAGTGGTACGCAGGTTTTCCCTAGCGCTCGCTAAGGCGGCAAGAATAGAGCTGCCATTTTGCGCGTCTGCACACAGAAAGTGCACCACGCTACGCTCGTCAAAACTTGAATGTCGCTCATTAAACGCTTCCAACGTGCCGGTCATTTCAATTAACGGCGCCCAGCCCAGGGGCAAGTGACGCGGCAGATCCAGCATTAGGTGGCTATTAACACTCAGCAACCGAGCAGTATCTTCGGCCCGTTCGATGTAACGCGCCATCCAGTAGAGGTTTTCAGCAACGCGTGACAGCATGGCGCTAGACTCCTTCCTGCTCAGCGGCAACTGCCGCGTTCTCATCGGTTTCAACAATCCAAGTATCTTTACTGCCGCCCCCTTGAGAAGAGTTAACCACCAGTGAGCCCTCCACCAGGGCGACCCGGGTCAAGCCACCAGTGGTGACGTGGGTTTCCGGCCCAGAAAGAATAAACGGGCGAAGGTCTACGTGGCGCGGCTGGGGCAAGCCGTTAGCCAGCGTCGGCGTCGTCGAAAGTGCCAGCGTTGGCTGTGCCATATAGTTACGGGGATTGGCTTTAATTAAGCGTGCAAACTCATCGCGAGTTTCTTTAGTAGAACGAGGGCCTATCAACATGCCATAGCCGCCGGATTCATTTGCTGGCTTCACCACCAGCTCATCCAAATGCTCCAACACATACTTGCGATCATCTTCAAACATACATAAATAACTTGGTACGTTTGGCAGCAGCGGTTCTTGGTCTAGATAGTAACGAATGATTTCAGGGACAAAGGCGTACACGACTTTATCGTCGGCGACTCCCGCCCCAGGGGCATTAGCAAGCGCTACTTTCCCCGCCCGCCAAGCGCGCATTAGGCCGGCCACCCCAAGCATTGAATCTGGATTAAACGCTTCAGGATCGAGAAACTCGTCGTCTACACGACGATAAATCACATCGACACGGCGCAACCCTTCCACAGTCCGCATATAAACCACGTCGTCGTCATCGACCAGCAAGTCGCTACCTTGCACTAACTCAACTCCCATTTGCTGAGCAAGATACGCATGTTCAAAGTAGGCGGAGTTATAGATACCAGGCGTTAGCACTACCACTTGAGGGTCGTCACCTGGGCGAGGCGACATCGACGCTAACATGTCATATAGCTGGGCAACGTAGTCGTCTACGGGAAGAATTTTGCCAGATGCAAAAAGCTCAGGCAGCACACGCTTGGTTACATTACGATTTTCCAGCATGTACGAAACCCCAGAGGGAATACGCAAATTGTCTTCTAGTACATAAAGCGTGCCATCACCGCCACGCACTAAGTCTGACCCGCAAATATGCGCCCAAATGCCATGAGGAGGGTTGATACCAACACACTGGGGGCGGAAGTTAACCGATTGCGCCAACACTTCAGCAGGTAACACTTTGTCTTTAATTACTTTTTGATCGTGATAAAGATCATCAATAAATAGATTAAGCGCTTGCACGCGTTGTTTTAAACCCGCTTCAGTTTTACGCCACTCACTGGCAGGAATAATTCGCGGCACAATATCAAAAGGCCAAGCGCGATCAATCATCGCGCCTTCTGAATAAACGGTAAAGGTAATCCCCATGGTGCGAATGGCAATTTCTGCTGCGGTTTTACGCTCTGCCAACTCCTCTGCACTAAACCTTGCCAACATATTACACAGCTCATCAGCCGAGGCTCGTGGCTTGCCTGGCGCCGCTAGTAACTCATCGTAATAGTCACGGCACGCATAGTTATTCCAATTCACTTGGCTCATGGGCGCTCTCCTGGCGCAATGGTGGAAGCGGCAACTTCCTCTTACGTAGTGCAGGCCTAGCCCCGCGCGATCTACGCAGTTCTCTTCACATATAAGCACGCAAAATGCATACCATCTTTTTCGCTATTTCAACGTTAAAAGGATGCTTTCAATACGCACCCTCGCCCACCGTCTACTAGCGACGCTACTACTACTGGCAGCGCTACTAATAACTACGCTACTAATAACAATGCTGCTTATAACAACACTGCTAATAACACGCTGCTTATAACACGCTGCTAATCTCTCTAATGCCCCCTCTACTGAACCGTTACTTTTAGTGAATAGCTGAGCGCTCACTTAAAGCCACAAACAAAAGCACCAAAATAGTGCGCACCACTAACTCTAATGGTGCATTTTATGTTTTTCACACTTCTTAAACGGCTTAGTTAATTTTGCAGCTGCAAAAAAACCTAACTACAACGATACTGCCGTAACTTAGCTCTTTTTATCGAGGCGTCTTAATGACGAATCGGTTGATATAGACTTAACCCAGAGGGTGGCTTATGACCATTCGTGTTGCCTTGTATCACCGAACTACTTATCACTTTGACCGTCCGGTGAAGTTGTCACCCCATGTTGTTCGTTTGCGCCCAGCACCTCATTGCCGAACCCATATCGATGCCTATTCGCTGAATATTTCTGGTAATGATCACTATCTAAACTGGCAGCAAGACCCCTTTGGTAACTTTAATGCCCGCATTGTGTTTCCAGAGCCTCGCAAAGAACTAACCATTGCGGTCGAACTTATCGCCCCAATGACCGTTATCAACCCGTTTGATTTTTTCCTCGACGACATCGCACAAAAAATCCCGTTTGCCTATCCAGAAGAACTCAGCAAAGAACTGGGGCCTTATCTTGAAGTTACTGAGGCAGGCCCAAAGCTGATGGCGTGGCTTGAAGAAGTTCCCAGGGAGCCCACTGTCAGCGTTGATTTTTTAGTGGCCCTTAATCAGCGCCTTCAGAACGACATCAGCTATCTGGTGCGTATGGAGCCGGGCGTTCAGAGCTGCGAAGAGACATTGACCCTGGCCAGCGGCTCCTGTCGCGACAGTGCCTGGCTTCTGGTTCAGATTCTGCGGCACTTGGGGCTTGCCGCCCGCTTTGTATCGGGTTATTTGATTCAGCTAGCGCCTGATGTCAAAGCACTTGATGGCCCAAGCGGCACAGAGGTCGACTTCACCGACCTGCACGCCTGGACAGAAGTTTTTCTACCCGGCGCGGGCTGGGTTGGCTTAGACCCAACGTCAGGCCTCTTTGCTGGAGAAGGCCATATTCCCCTTGCAGCCACGCCGACAACCGGTAGTGCCGCCGCGATTACCGGTTTTTCTGATAAATGCGAGGTAGAGTTTAGTGTGGAAATGCGCATCGAGCGTATCCACGAAGACCCACGCGTCACTAAGCCCTACAGTGAGCAGCAGTGGCAGGAAATTTTGCAGCTGGGCGACCAGGTTGATAAGGAGCTTAATAAGCAAGACGTCCGCCTGACCATGGGCGGCGAACCTACGTTTGTTTCCGTTGATGACATGGAAAGCCCACAGTGGAACATTGAGGCGCTTGGTGACCAT
Organism: Vreelandella neptunia; assembly: GCF_000712975.1. Taxonomy (GTDB): domain Bacteria; phylum Pseudomonadota; class Gammaproteobacteria; order Pseudomonadales; family Halomonadaceae; genus Vreelandella; species Vreelandella qaidamensis. The sequence goes on from NZ_JHQL01000004.1 coordinate 158,617, forward strand.
AAACGTGAACGCGCCGAAGTGCTGCTGAGCCGTTTGCAGGAAGCTTATGCTCCTGGCAGCGTCATTCAACAGCAGCAGGGTAAATGGTACCCCGGCGAGCCGCTGCCCCGCTGGGCGCTAGCATGTTACTGGCGTAAAGATGGCGTACCGCTTTGGCGTGACGCCAAATGGCTTGCCTGCATGGAGGGCGCCCCAAAAGTAGCGGTTGATGATGCCATGACACAGCGGTTTACCCAGGCGCTTAGCGAACGTCTAGGCATAGCCCCACATTATTGGATACCCGCTTTCGAAGACGCCTACTACTATCTTTGGAAAGAGCAGACGCTCCCGGTCAGTATCGATCCGCGCAAAGCCGATTTAAAAGATGATGCCGAACGCCGCCGTCTGGCACGGCTACTTGAGCAAGATTTAGCGGCAGTCGTTGGTTATGCCTTGCCACTGCGTCATTCAGTTTCCCAATCCCATCGCTGGGAAAGTGGGCGCTGGCCACTCAAACGCGATCATTTATTTTTGGTGCCTGGCGACTCACCTATGGGCCTGCGGCTGCCGCTTTCTGCGCTGCCCTGGGCCGATCCTGAAGAGCAGCCCCAGCCTGAGTCACTGTTCGCGCCACGACCGGAAATTGGCGACATTCACGGCGAAGTCGCCAGACGACACGCCGAACAACACCGTTTGAGTAGCGTCGAGCGCCATGGTCAAAGCCTCCACCCCAGCCTGAGCCATCCCGAAGGGGAAGCCGTTCAGCAGCAGCCCCTTCCCGAGAATGACCGCGATCATAAAGTGATTCATACCAGTCTGTGCATAGAGCCCCGTGACGGTCGTCTGCATATCTTTTTGCCGCCGCTCACCCGGCTAGAACACTACTTGGACCTCCTCAGCAGTATTGAAGAGTGCGCACGAACGCTTAGCTGTCCAGTGATGATCGAGGGCTACTCGCCGCCCCGTGATCCGCGTCTTGAAAACTTTATGATCACCCCCGACCCCGGTGTTATCGAAGTTAACATCATGCCAGCGGCTAGCTGGAAAACCCTGGTCGCTCAAACCGAGCGACTCTATGAGGAAGCCCGGCTAGCACGCTTGTGCACCGAAAAGTTTATGCTCGATGGCCGTCATACGGGCACCGGTGGCGGCAACCATGTCACTCTTGGCGGTATTACGCCCGATGATTCCCCCTTCCTGCGCCGTCCTGATTTATTAGCAAGCCTGGTCACTTATTGGCAGCACCACCCAAGCCTTTCGTACCTCTTTTCAGGCCTGTTTATTGGCCCTACTAGCCAGGCTCCACGTGTCGATGAGGCTCGCCATGAGGCGCTTTACGAGCTGGAAATTGCATTACAACAAATGCCTGAAGGAGACGTTGTTCAGCCTTGGCTAGTGGATCGCTTGCTGCGCCACCTGCTCACCGACTTAACCGGCAACACTCATCGTGCTGAATTCTGCATTGATAAACTTTACTCGCCAGATAGTGACAGCGGTCGTTTAGGGCTTTTAGAACTGCGCGGTTTTGAGATGCCACCCCACGCTCGCATGAGCTTAATGCAGATGCTGCTGATTCGCGCGCTTGTCGCCCGCTGCTGGAAAGCGCCCTACCGTGCGAAGCCTGTTCGATGGGGAAGCGCTCTACAAGATCGTTGGATGCTACCCCACTATTTGTGGGAAGACTTAGGCGATGTACTGAGTGACCTGGGTCATCATGGCTTTGATTTTAAGCGTGAATGGTTTGCACCTTTTCTTGAATTCCGCTTCCCTGTTCACGGACGACTGCATACCCCAATGCTGGATATTGAGCTGCGCCAAGCTATCGAGCCCTGGCATGTGCTCGGTGAAGAGACCTCTGCTGGCGGCACCTCCCGCTACGTCGACTCCTCTGTGGAGCGTTTGGAAATTAAAGTCAGCGGTATGAGCGGCAGCCGCTATAAGGTGACCTGCAATGGCCGTCTGGTACCACTATCTCCCACTGGCCGTAACGGTGAAGCGGTTGCCGGTGTCCGCTACCGCGCCTGGCAGCCACCCTCGGCGCTACATCCGCAAATCCCTATTCATGCCCCACTGGTATTTGATGTATTAGATACCTGGAATCAACGTTCCGTTGCAGGCTGCACCTACCATGTGACACACCCCACCGGCCGCAGCTTTGAAACATTCCCCGTGAATGCATTTGAAGCGGAAGCCCGTCGTCTAGGTCGGTTCAGTGATGATGGCCACCGCCATGGTTACCAGTCGCCTAGCGCTGAAACACCTAGCCAAGAATTGCCCAACACGCTAGATCTTCGCTGGAGGCCAAGCTAATGCTTTCCTATTGACACAAGCTGCAGGATAATTCGCAGCCTATTCGCTTAGGACGACAAGGAAAATGACGGCCCCAGTCTCTCCCACTCTTCTCGAGCCCGGCACAGCCGGGCTTGTGGAGGACTACTTCAACCAACTTTGCGAGGGACAGCCAGGCGTCTTTGATGCCATGGTTGACCGTTATGGTCAGCTGCGGCCAGGTTGGGAAACCCTTCTTAGGGCGCTTGAAGCACTCGGGACCGATGGCCGCCTTCAGCAGCGTGAAGAAATCCAGCGACTGTTGGCTGAAAATGGCGTTATCTTCAACATGCATGATGAGGCCAAGCGCTCCTGGCGGCTGGACCCGCTGCCCTGGGTGATTAACCACACCGACTGGCAAGCGCTTGAAGTAGGCTTGCGTCAACGCACTCGCTTACTCAATGCTCTCTTTGACGATATCTACGGAGCACGCCGCCTGTTTGATACCGGCCTACTCCCTACCCAGGCGCTGCTTGCTTCGCCGCATTTGCTACTACCGTGTCACGGCTCGCAGCCAAGTGACCGTCCAGCCATCAACTTTCACGGCGTTGATGTGATTCAGGATGCCGAAGGTCAGTGGCGCGTGATTGGCGACCGCTTACAGGCTCCTTCCGGTACCGGTTTCACCCTTGAAAACCGCATATTGATGGCGCGGGCACTGCCTGACATGTACCGCAATGCGCCACTTAAACGATTAGCGGGCTTTCTCGATAATTACCACCGCACGCTTATTGCCCTTGCCTACCAGCACCGTGACAACCCAAACGTTGTACTACTGACACCTGGACCGGGCAGCCCACGCTATTTTGAGCACGCCTACCTGGCTAACTATCTCAATATTGACCTTGCCGAGGGGCAGGACTTAATCGTTAGAGATTCACAGCTATGGCTTCGCACTCTAGGCGGTTTGCAACCGGTGGATGTGGTGCTGCGCCATTGTGATGACGCCTACTGCGACCCACTTGAGCTGCGCGGTGACTCTCAGTTAGGCGTGCCCGGTTTACTTCAAGCTGCTCGTGCCGGAGGGGTAGCGATGTCCAATGCGTTAGGCGTAGGCATTTTGGAATCACCCGAGCTTGCCGATTACCTGCCTGCCCTCTGCGAGCATTTGCTAGGCGAAAAACTGCTACTGCCGAACGCCAATGCCGCCACGCGACCGGCCACGGCACCCATATTTGACCATCAGATGCAGCGTTTATCGCCTACCACCATGAACCTGCGCTGTTTTATTACTCGCTCGCCGGGAAGTATCGCCAGTTCAGGCCAGCAGCCAAGCGACTACCACGTTATGCCGGGTGGTTTAGCCTGGGTAGGTACGCCGGGTTCGCCATCGTTGAATAGTCCTGTTGTGAAAGATGTGTGGGTAACGGCCAGCACGCCCCAGCCTCATGTCAGCCAACTTCGCCAGGCCCGCGGCCCAGTAGTCGCCACCCGGGATGGCACAGACTTACCCAGTCGCGTGGCCGAAAGTCTGTTTTGGTTAGGACGCTACGGCGAACGCCTGGATGCACGGGCACGCTTGCTACGTGAAGCGCTGATGCGCTTGCTGGAAGTTGATCAAGATGAAATCGCCGACCAGTTACTTGATGAACTGTTGATCGCCCTGGAAATCACTACGCTTAACGAAGATAGCGAAAACAGCAAACCGCCGCTGGTCGGCTTTGTGCAGAAACGCGCAGCCCTGCTAGCCCAATTTGACACCACAGACACCCAGGCCTTACATGCCCTGTTTGATCAGCTACTGCGTAACGCCCGTAGCGTACGTGACCACCTAGGCGATGACTCTTGGCGGGTGATTAACCAGCTTCGCCAACGCGTCAGCGGTTTTAACTCAAGCCTGGGTGCCAGTGCCGCACGACGTGCCTGTGAAGGGCTTTCTGCTCAAATAGCCGCTTTTTTTGGCTTATGCAACGAAACCATGCCCCACCACTACGGCTGGCGGTTTATGGATATTGGGCGCTTTTTAGACCGCGTCTTAGGCCTGCTGTCGCTGCTCAAGCTGACCCTTAATGCTCCTCACTCTCCCGGCCTTGCGCTCTGGGAAGTAGTGCTGGCCACCACCGACAACTTTACTGCGTATCGCAGGCGCTATCGCAGCGAGCTACATCCAGAAGCGATTTTAGACCTACTGCTCTTTGATGAAACTAACCCGCGCTCCGTGGGCTACATGCTCAAACGCCTTGAGCGGCAAATGAACCGCCTGCCTGGTAGCTCTTCACCCTATCGTAACGCGGAGCGGCGCCTGTTAATTCAGGCCAACGCCGCTCTGCATTTGGCCGATATTGATCGCCTTAGCCACCTTACCGACACCCCCGAAGCGCAAGAAGCGCTAGAGCAGTTGCTTGATGAACTGATTGAACCGCTAACAGCACTTTCCGATGCTATCAGCCACAGCCATTTCAGCCATGTCGAGCGGCCGCGCCAATTAGTTAGCATGGAGCCTGATGCATGAAGTACACCCTGCGGCACACCACGCGCTATCATTACAGCGCACCCGTCACACTATGTCATAGTGAGGCACGGGTGTTGCCGCGCAAAACGCTGCACCAAGAGTGCGGCGCATCCGAGCTAACCATTAGCCCACTGCCGCAGGTTCAAGCAGAACGACGCGACGTATTCGGTAATCGCGTACTTTATTTTGCCATGGAGGATATTCACCAGACGTTAGACGTCACGGTGGTCACCCAGCTGAATACCCAGCCGCTGCCCCCACTGCCCACGACGTCTCCTGGCTGGGAGAGTGTCGCCGAACAGCTCAACAGCGATTGCCGCTTTGATATGCAGCTGTATCGCCTGGACTCGCCGTTTATTCGCCGTAACGAGGACTTAGCCGCTTTTGCTCGCAGCTGCTTTACGCCCGGGCGTCCGCTGGTAGAGAGCGCCTTGGCGCTCAATCAACTGATCTACGATACCTTCGAGTATGACCCCAGCTTCACCACGCTTGCTACTCCGCTTAGTGATGTGCTGGCTAACCGTCGTGGGGTATGCCAAGACTTTGCTCACCTAGCGATTGGAGCGCTGCGCTCGATAGGCTTGGCCGCACGCTATGTCAGCGGCTATCTAGAAACCCAGCCGCCGCCCGGACAGCCAAGGCTGGTGGGGGCAGACGCATCTCACGCATGGCTTGCGACCTGGATTCCCGATTGGGGCTGGCTAGCACTCGACCCCACCAACGGTACCCTTGCTGGCGAACAGCACCCAGTGCTGGCCTGGGGACGTGACTACGCGGATGTTGCACCATTAAAAGGGGTAATGAATGGCGGCGGCGACCATAAGCTAGAGGTGGAAGTGGATGTGATGCCAATTAGCGCTGAATAAGCCCATTGGTTAACCAAGGCACCCAGGCAAGAAGCACTAGAGTCACTAAGGTTGCCAACAAAAATGGCAGCAGTGCGCGAAATATTTTGAGCGGCGGTGCGCCGGTCATCGAAGAGGCAATAAACAGTCCCGCCCCCACCGGAGGCGTTAATAAGCCCATTACCAAGGTTAAACACACCACCACACCAAATTGATAGGGGCTAATCGCGAACTGGCTTTGAGCAATGGGCATTAAAATCGGCACGACCAAGATCAGTGCCGCAATACCGTCAATTACCATTCCCACCAACAGCAGCGCGCCAATCACCAACAGTAAAAATACAAAGGGGTCGCTGGTAAACGCCGCAATCCACGCTGCGGCCATTTGCGGCAATCGCTCATAAATCACCACCCAACCAAACACACCCGCGGCAGCAATTAGCATTATCACCAAGCCCGCGTTGATCGCTGTGCGAGTCAGTACCTGAGGTAGCTGACTTAAACGCAGGTCACCGTATACAAAGCGTCCCATTAATAGCGCCGCCAGCGAAGCTAACGCCGCTGACTCAGTGGGCGTGGCAATCCCCCATAAAATACCGCCAATAATGATCACGGGTATGAGCAGTGCAGGCAGCCCCCAAAGCAAGTCATGAAGCGCCTGACGACGGCTAGGCCATTGGCCTTTAGGGTATTGCTCTACCAAGCCTATCAACGCAATCACGATAAAAAAGCTTGCCCCTAAAAGTAGCCCTGGCAGTAATCCAGCAATAAACATCTCTGCAATGGGGACTTGGGCCATAACACCAAACAACACAAACAGCATGGAAGGTGGAATAATCGGCGACAGTAAACCACCGGCTGCGGTAATCGCTGCGCTATAAGATTTGTCGTAACCTTCCTGCTCCATTGCCGGCACCATCGCACGGGACATAATGGCAATTTGCGACGCCGCCGAACCAATAATCGCGGCCATCATCATATTGGCCACTAAATTAATGTAGGCAAGACCGCCACGAAAACCGCCCACTAAAATACGCGCCAGCGCGATTAAACGACGGGTTAAACCACCTTCATTCATTAACTCGCCCGCCAGCATAAATAGCGGGATCGCCAGCAATCCATAGCTTTCAATGGCACTAAACAGCTGCTGCGGATAGGAATCAAATAGCACCGTATTACCTGATGCTTGGATATACCACATCGCGGTCAGTGCCAATACCAGCGCAATCGGCACGGCACCGAGCAACAGCAGCAAAAACACAGCAATCGTCATAAACGTACCGTCACATGATAAGCAGGATTAGCGTCACGTTTTGGCAGTAGGTTCTTGAGTCGGGGTGCGCCACTGGTTGAGTGACTGGATAAGATTTGCCCAGCCATGCAGACTAAGAGACAGTGCAAACCACGGCACAATCAACCACGCCCAGAACTTTTTAACGCCAAGAGTGGAAGTGTTTTCAGCGTAAATAAAATTAAAAGTGTGCCCCTGGAACGCACGGGTGTCGAACCCTGCTTGCGCAAGTTCAAGAGGCTGATACCAACGCCAGCACAGCCACACGAGCAGCAGTGCAAATAGCAGCACAATGGCATCTACCCAAAGACCAATTAGTTTTCGCCCCGTTTGCGGCAGTAGATCGCTCAACAGTGTTACCGCTATCCCTTGGCGGCGTTTAAATACCGCGCCGGCAATTAAAAAAGTCATCCAAATCATGGAATAAATTGCCAACTCACTAATCCAATAAAGCGGACTACCCAGCGCACGAAATGCAATATTGGTGAGAATTAAGCAGGTAACTGCCGCTGCTAAAGCAGCGGCGGCTATCTCTTCGCAACGGGCAAGCCTTGAAGAAAAACGTTGCAGCATCTTACTCGTCGCGCAGCCGTTCAGCTTCAGCACGTAACGTTTCTAACATAGGCGCTTTCGGCGCCCAGATGCTTTCCCACTGTGCAATGGCGTCAGAGAAGAACTCAGCATCCGCTTCAACAATGTTGATATCTAAAGCACGGATTTCCTCTTCCTGAGCGGCATCCATCTCTTCAAAGCCTACCAACACGTTTTCAAGATGCTCCGCCATTGCGGTATCAATCAGCTCACGATCATCTTCCGACAGCTCGCGCCACACTCGACCAGACACCACGCCCACCATAGGGAACATCATATGATTAGAAATCAGCAGATTTTCCGCCTGCTCGTAGAATTTCAAAATCAAAATAGAGTCGAAATCCATATCAATAGCATCGACCTGGCCGTTAGCCAGCGCATCATATACTTCTAATAGCGGCATGGGCGCAGGGGCAGCACCAGTGGCCGTATAGAAATCACGGATTGGCTCAAATGGGGTAATACGTAAACGCTGCCCCTGCAGATCGTCGGCGCTTTCAATAGGATCACGGCTGAGCACTTGGCGCATACCCACCATGCCGTAACCAACGCCAATTAAGCCGACTTCTTGCGGCATTAATTCGAGTAGTTCTCCAGCCGCGTCAGAACGTAACAGCTGTGCCGCATGGTTAACGTCATCCACTAGATAAGGCGCATAAAGCGCACCAAAATCAGGAATACGATTTGAAATTTCGGCAATTGTTAAAAAAGCCATATCTAATGCGCCAGTTTGAAGCTGCTGAACCATCTGCGCTTCATTGCCAAGCTGCTGGGCTGGAAAAACGCTAACGCTATGCTCGCCATCAGAGCGCTCGTTAAGCGTTTGGGCAAAGGCTTCCGCCTCGGTGGACCAAAGATGCTGTGCAGGCGTGATAAGACCGAGACGAAAATCCCGCGCTTGAGCACTCATGGCTGAAACGGCGAGCGTGGCTGTTGCGCAGGCAAGCGTAAGCGTTTTGATGCGATTCATGCAAAGCCTCTTGTATCCAGCGGAAGCGCCCATAGCGCTTCGCGTGTTTTTTTAATTGATAGACTTTGAGAATACATTAGCGTTAGCGTTAATGGCACCCGCCATTACGCTAACGCAACGACGCTACTTACGCTGCTTCGTAAGCCGCTTTTAAGCGGTAAAACTCATCAACAATTGCTGCCATTTCAGTCGCGTCGTAATCACACAAGCCACTAACCACTAATTTCTTAGAGCCCACCCCAACCGCTTCTCCAGCAGACTCAATCGAAAACTCAAGCAAGGCATCGGCGCGCTTACCCTGCACTTCTAGCGAGGAGCTTGTTAGCGCTAAGTTCGGCGAAAAACCGTCTAAACGCTCTAGGGAAAAGCCCATGCTGTCGTAAATAACCAAGGGGCGCTTAGGATTAAACATTACCCCATGCTGCTCCATCAAAGGTTTTAAATAGTGGGGAAAGTTTTTACCCGAAAATGCCACATAGCAGCGAGCAAAGGCCTCAATAGCCGCTTCATCGTGAGTCACTTCTCCACCACGAGTTACCTGAAGGTAGCATTTACCACCATCATCGCAGACATGTAGATGACCGTTCTCGTCTTCACTAAATTTGAGCGGTGTGTCGGCTCCCACCATATTGGTGAAGCGAAATTCCATTTGTCGCGACAACCCAAATTTCACCAATACCAGCGTAAATAGCAGGTCACCAGGTACGCAAAAACGGCGCGCATCTGGATTATGAATCGGGTTGTAATCGCCGGCCACGCCCTTGGCGAAACGGCTGGCCTGCTCAGCAGAGATCACAACATACTCTCCGCGCTGCGCGTAAAAATCCTTGAACATGGCTTTGCTGCCTGCCTAGCGTTGAAATCGAAAACCCATTACGGTCCCACGACGCGCATAATGCCATAAAACACGCGCCGACAGGAGTCATCTGCAAGGAAGCCCGTATGCCGAACGAGAACCCAAGATCAAAACGTCTACCCCGTGTCCTGATCATCCTACTATTAAGCGCATTAGTGGCGACGTTGGTGTGGGTAGGTGGCAGCACCTGGCTGCTCAATAGCCAATGGCTACCAGAACGACTTTCTCAGATCGAAGGGGTCGACGTGCGCTGGACGAATGCAAACAGCCTTCACCCAGGACGCTGGGAAGTAGAAAATCTTTACTTGGCACGAGAAGACGACAGTTTGCCAATATCCGTTGAAGCCCAGCAGGCAACACTTTCGCTATCATTACTGGCACTCCTGCGCGGTGAGCTGCACATACAGGCATTGGATGCCAACGGCATTCGCCGCTTAACCGTCGGCGATATTGCCTTAGAGGCACAAGGCCAACTACAGGTGAAGGATACCCAGTTAAGCCGCGCTGCGTTAGCCGTCCCTAGCGTATCGTTGGATATCAGCCAAGGTCGCCTAATACGCCTTAGCGACCAAGCCTCGCTGGTGCAAGATATTCAGTTACGCGCAGATGCCTCCTTAGAGAGCGTCACTACCGCGCAAATCCCCCGCGAAGAACTCACCGCGGAGTTACTCAGCGCCCTGTCTGCTCAACTGACCATAGAGGCCCAAGCAGATGCCTGGGACGTCTTTATGCCCTACTTAGAAGCGCTACCCTGGTTGACACTTGATGGTCATGGCAACTTAACAGGTGAGCTTAACCTGAGCGACGGCGAGCTACAGCATGGCAGCGTGCTAACCTTAAATGCGCCTGAATTGCGCTTATCGGTGAACGAACAGCGCCTGCGACCCCGCGAAACAGACAACCTGCGCTGGTTGATTGCAGAAGCACCGCCTCCGCTCCACACCGCCGTTGGTGAAGGCGCTGTGCGCTTGGCGGTAGAAAACGATGAGCTTAACTTTTCAACCCAGCTCATCGATGTCGTATTGGCGGATACCCACCCCTACGCCACCAATACGCAACTTCGCCTAGCGACCAGTATGCCCAATCAGCGCCTAGACCAACTAGACCTTCCCACTGGCGCCTCACTTGAACTAAAGGGCGACGTCACTCGCCTGGATATGCTTGACCGCTACCTGGCACATACATTTGACGGCCAAGGAGTTCGGCTTGCCGGTAACGGTCAAATTGAGGCTAGCGTGACACTACGTGACGCCAAGCCTTATCACGCATCGTTAGCGATTCAAGCGCCAACACTTGCGGCTAATTTACTTGATTTCACGGCTCAAGGAAGCGGCTCATTGGCCGCACAACTGTCAAACGAAGAGGCGATAGACGCGACACTCACCTTCACTGACGCCACCCTCAGCCACCATCAGCGAACGTTGATGGCCGATGCTGCCATTACGCTGAATGCAAGTAGCCCACTAGACCCAACGTTGGCGCAAGGAAACGCTACTGCTCGCCTAACCTGGCAATCCGCGCGCTTACCCGACATTAGCGTGTTACAAACCTATCTTAAAGCCGCCTTGCCCGACCCAGCCCCCTTACAGCTGCTCAGTGGCCAAGCGACTAGCAGTGGGCGGCTCGACTTCACCACCGAGCAAACGCAGGGTGAGATCCTTTTAGAAGGAGAGCAATTAGCCACCCGCTGGCAACACACGGAACAGAACGGTGTACTGGAAAGCAACGCGCAGCTTAGATTAGCCATTCGACAAGCGGCTCTGGACGGCACAAGGCTTGATATCAGCGGTTCACGTCTGCGCTGGCAAGTAGCGGATAGGCACGCTACCAGCGAGCAATTAGAGAGTATTCTAGTACTCAATGATGGCCGCTTTCAGCGCAATGGAAGTAACAGTGATGGGGATAAACCGCTCAGCGGCGAGTTTTCACTCGAAGGTAGCGTTCAGCGACTGGGGTTCTTAAATATCTTTTTACCCGACGCCCACGGGCTGGCACTTTCCGGTAACGGCCAACTATTCGCTCAGGGAGCTTTTCGTAATGATCGCTTATTAGCACCCACTCGCCTACGGGTGAATGCCAACCAGCTTGAGGTGGCATTTTTAGATTACATCGCTACTGGGCGCGGCGAACTGACGGCCCAACTCGACACGTCTGAGCAGGCCCGGCTTTCGTTAGGCATTCCACACTTTGCGCTGATGCGCCAAGACGATGACCGCCCCCATTTGGAGGGCCGCCACTTTGCACTCACAACTGAAACAGCCCGCTTTAGTGACGTGCTGGAGTCGCCAGAGCCCGATTTATTCACTACTCGCATCGCGCTGCCTATTACGGAGGTGCCTGACTTCACCCGTTATAACCGTTACCTACCTGAAGATGCAGGAGTTACCTTGCTGGGCGGCCAAGCTAGCCTAACCAGCGAATGGCTACTGGATGGACTTACCGCTCAGGGAGATATTACCCTACGTGCATTTGGTGCCGAACTAGCACTACTTGATCAGCAGTTAAAGGGCGATGTTGAACTACATCTGCGGCTTACCGAAGGTGATTTAGAAACACGGCGCTTCAACGCCAATGACTCTTTCCTGCGGCTAGAAAATGTTTTTCGGCAAAGCTCGGAAGGCGCACAAGATGCTGGCTGGTGGGTGCAACTTAGCATGGACGAAGCACAGCTTGAGTGGGGTGACCCTATTCGCTTAACTAGCCAACTGCGCCTTGGCATGCGTGATACCGGGCTATTGGCCCGGCTCTTCCTAGCCCGCGCCAGGCAAAGTGACTGGCTGGGGCGGCTATTAAACGTCCATGGCATTAACGGTAACGCGCAGCTTCAGATCAACGGCGAACGCATACGCCTACATAACCTCACGCTTACCGGTGGTCCGCTGTTACTGCTTTCAGATGTCACATTATCTGACAAAAGCGCCAACGGTGCGCTCTATGCACACCTTGGCGCATTAGGAATAGGCGTAGAGCTGATCGATAGCGAACCCACATTGAAGGTAGTGCAACCAAGGCGCTGGTTTGATCGCTGGCGAGAAGCACGTGCATTTTGAAAGTAAATGAGAGAGAAGATAGCGACGAACACAAGAAAAAATGAAGGAAAAGAATAGGCGCGCCTACTTTTAGCGACATCGCAAAAAGTAGGCGTTCAGGCTAACGCTTTGTGCGTTCCCGGCGAATCATCCGCACCCGCTCTTTGGCTTTCTGAGGGGTTGATAACGGTACGGCAGACTCATCATGGGTTTTCGGTGGTAGGGTTACCCAGGCAAACACCGGTAACGCCAGGTGCCAGTAAATCGCCGCTAGGCGCAACCCAAGTGTCACTGTTAAAGCAGCTGCAATTGCAACGGTTAGCGGCGCCTCTAACGCATCGAACGCCACGTAAACAATGCCCCCCGCCAAGGCTGCGGTCGCGTAGATCTCTTCACGGAGCACCATGGGCACCCGCTGGGCTAGCACATCACGAATCATGCCACCTGCCACACCGGTCATCATACCCATTAACACCGCCACAACGCCTGATGTACCCAGCAGCAATGCTTTATGAGTGCCAATGACGGTAAATAGCGCCAGCCCAAATGCATCAGCAACAGGTAGAAAGCCCCGAGAAAGGCGATGAATATAGTGAAACCCTACCAAGGATACGCCCACTGTGGCTAATATCACCCACAAATAGGTCGGATCTGTCACCCAGAATACCGGGCGAACGCCTAGCACCAAGTCCCTGAGCGTGCCGCCACCGATGCCCGTCACCGCCGCGAGCACCAGCATACCGAAGGGGTCCATCCGCGAGCGGCATGCCAAAATCACACCTGACAAAGCAAATACGATGACCCCCGCCATATCCAACCAGTAAATCACACCCGACACGCGACGCTCCTTAGAGACATGCTTAATAAGGCGAGCAGAATAGCACTCCTGTGAATGGGAGGGTCATCCCAAAAGCGATGAAAATATTAACTAGTGACCATGGCGCTCTAACCATTCGCGAAGGAAAGCAATTTCACTCTCTTGAGCAGCAACAATATCTTCTGCCAGTTGGCGAATCTCAGAATCTTCGCCGTACTCCAACACAATTTCTGCCATAGCAATAGCGCCTTCATGATGAGGAATCATACCTTTAGCGAAATCTATATCTGGGTTGCCTGTAAATGACATTGCCATATCTTCATGCATACGATCACTGGCAGTTTGATACGCTGTAACGGCTGGATTTTCTTCCTGTGCCTGCGCCGGTGCTCCATGGTGGCCATGGCTACCATGCTGTGTACGGCTATCTTGTTGTGTATGGCTATCATGATGGTCATAGCTGCCATGATGGTCATAGCTGCCATGATGATCAGCAAACAGTAAAGGAGCCGCCATCAAACTCGCCATGGCGACAACACTCACCGCCACGTTTAATGGATTTAATAAACGTGCACTGGCTAATTTACATGTTAAAACAACGAGCGACATAGCAACTCTCCCAGAGAGTGATAAAAGCATGAAATAAGAGGAAATAGAGTTTAAAACCTATAGGCAGCACACAGGTCAACAGACGTCGAGTAGGTTACTCTAGTGGACAGCTGATTCTAGTGAACAGCTTCACCCATAGACTGCATAGGAGCACACATGGACTGGAACCCTGCTTATACGTGGTTGGTGATTGCCCTGTTGCTAAGCTTGGCAGAACTAACCTCCGGCGCAATGCTACTGCTTGCGCTGGGGATCGCTGCGGCGCTGACCGCCGCGGTAACGGCGCTGGGGTTATCGCTACCTTGGCAGTTGCTCAGCATGGGGGTTTTCGCAGGCATTCTAGTACCCTTAGGCGTTATGGTAATCCGCCCGCGCTTTTCGCCAAAAGGCGTTGCCTATGGCACAACGGGTACCGGCGTTGAAAAAGACAACCAGTACAGAACGCTGATACGTGACTTTGACAGTGCAACCGGTATTAAAGTGAACGGTGACTTCTACCGTTTACGGGTGATCGAAAGCGGTGATACTGAGCTGCCGCCAGGAACCCAAGTGGTCTTTAAACGCTTTGAAGGTACAACGGCCTTAGTGACGCTGACACCTTCAACAGACGCTACTTCCCAGGATGCAATTTCCAACGCAAGGAGCCATAAACATGAATAGCCTCATGGATTTCTCGATTAGCCCAGGCCTGCTCATCAGCCTGATTATCGTCGTTATTGGCGTGCTCATCATCTCGAAAGGATTGGTCATTGTTCGCCAGTCAGAAGTGATGGTGATCGAGCGTCTCGGTTCGTTTCATCGCGTACTTGAAAGCGGCATCAACATTATTATTCCGTTTATTGAGCAGCCGCGTGCGATCACAATGCTGCGCTATCGCAAGATGGGCGAAGACTACACAGCCATTACCAGCGATGAAATCCGTATTGACCGCCGTGAAACGGTCATGGACTTTCCTGGCCAGCCAGTTGTCACCACAGATAACGTCACCGTGAGAATCAATGGTGCGCTCTACTACCAAATTATTGACCCTAAACGTGCCGTCTACGAAGTAGAAAATATGAGTCAAGCCGTCGAGGTGCTGGCAAAAACCACGCTTCGCTCAGTAGTCGGTAAGATGGAGCTAGATAAACTGTTTGAGTCCCGTGCTGAGGTGAACAATGAAATCCAGGCAGCAATGGAGGAGCCCGCGTCCAAATGGGGAGTCAAGATCTCCCGCGTAGAGGTGCAAGATATTGCCATGCCGGACGAGGTAGAAACCGCAATGCGCCTGCAAATGGCTGCCGAACGTAAACGCCGTGCGACGGTAACAGAAGCAGAAGGTGAAAAGTCCGCCGCCATTGCAATGGCGCAAGGGCAGCGTGAGTCGGCCATTCTAAATGCCCAGGGGGACAAAGAGTCAGCAATTCTACGCGCCCAAGGTGAACAGGAATCTATTAAGCTTGTGCTTAGCGCCATCGGCGACAGCGAAGAGAACAAGCGCACCGTAGTGGGCTACCTACTTGGCCAAAGCTATATCAAAGGGCTGCCCAACATGGCGAAAGACGGAGAGCGGGTATTCGTGCCTTACGAGTCCTCTGCTCTACTGGGGTCAATGGGCATGTTCCGTGAAATGGCGGGCTCCCCCGAAGACACTGTCGCTAATCACTTAAAACAGCGCAACAGCAGCGAAAGCGGCTTTCGTAGCGGTATCGTCGGTGGCGCGGCTGGCGGTCATTAATTGTTTAGTGATAAATAATTATTTTGTAGTCATTTAAAAAGTACTATTTCAATAATACCAGGCTAAATGCTATTTCTAGAGGTGTTATACCTAGAGGCAGTGTGAAACACGGTTAGGCTGGTTAAAAAACCCAGCCAACCCTGTTTCATAGTTGACTCTGTTTATTAGTGTTATCACGCATTTTAACGTTAAAGGCACTGTCATCGCCTGATGTTTCTTGCTAGTTAAGCGGGCGGCTGGGGTTAGTGTTTTTATCATCGCGCCTCAACCAACTCATCGGATTATTGGGCTGAGGCACTTTTCAGCACAAGGATTGTAACCAGTAGATTAGGGCGTTCATCATGCTGCCTCATTGGCTTGCCATACGTCACTGCACCCAGCTGCTTCTAATACTGGCTGCTTTTGTGCTCCTGCCTAGTGGCCTTACCGCTGCTGCTCAGCCCCTACCGCTGCAAAATTGGGAATTTCGCTGGGGTGACTCACCACTTGATTCAAATAACCAGCCACAATGGCTACACGGCAATTTTAGTGAATGGCAGTCAATTGACTCTCCGTTTAATCCACCGGGACGCGAAGGGCACGAGCATCTTTGGTTGCGAACGACGCTGCCAGCCGGTGACTGGAACGACCCGGTTCTATTTATCACTAGCATTAATCTTATCGGTCAAGTTTATCTAGGCGACACGCTTATTTATCAATACGGGGAGTTTGACGATCTAGGAAAGGGGGATTTTGCTGGCTGGCCCTGGCATATGATTGACCTTCCCCAAGATGCCGCCGGCCAGCCCCTCACTTTTCGCTTCTATTCGTACTACACCAGTATTGGCTTGTGGGGCCAAATCCAGGTAATGGAGCGTAGTGATGTTCTAAAGCAAGTGATTCACGACTCTACTAAAGATTTAGCCGTCAGTGCGCTGGTATTAGTGTTGGCTATTCTCGCAACCATTTTCACATTAATTGGCCCTGAACGACGCGGTTTTAGTGCCATTGCGCTATTTGCCTACGCTTCGGGGCTGATGTTAATTGCAGAAACTCCAGCGCGCCAACTAATGGCAGATGGAGCGCTAGCCTGGGACATATTGCGTGCTGGAAGTTACTACACCCTGCCAGTGGCATTGGGCTTATTGCTCAGCGACTGGTTGGAGGGCACTGCTAAGCGCTGGATAACCCGGCTGTGGATTATTCACCTAGTATATCTCGTTGCCACTATGGGGCTAGTGCAGCTTGGTGTGATCAGCCTTTCAATCACTTTTCCCATCTTTGACGTAATGCTAGCTATCACACTTCCCATGATGCTGGTACTCGCACTTATGCGCTTTCAACGACTGAAAGTGGAGCAGCGGTTGCTGGTGGTTAGCTTTACGTTTTTTGCACCGTTGTTGTTAGCTGATATGGCCGTTGCTCACGGCTTTGTAACCTGGCGCAACGTACCATTAAGCTATGGCACATTAGCTTTCACTCTCGCCAATGCTGCTATTTTCCTATGGCACTACCGCCATACCCAGCAACAGCTTGCTATCGCGAATGAAACGCTTGAGCAACAGGTAGCGTCTCGGACAGCCGATCTCGACAAGCTGGTTCAGGAACTCGAAGGGCTATCATTTAAAGACCCACTAACAGGGCTGCATAACCGACGCCACTTCGATACTGCGTTTGATCATCACTGTCAGCGAGCGCAACAATACGCCAGCCAACTTTCAGTTTTAATGCTTGATATCGATCATTTCAAACAGATTAACGACGTTTTTGGTCACGATACAGGAGACGCTGTATTGGTAGAGGTCGCACGACTACTACGCCAACATTTACGCGGTCTTGATGTTATCTGTCGTTTCGGTGGCGAAGAGTTTATTGCTCTGCTACCTGCCACGTCCCAAATCGCTGCGGAGTCCAGGGCAAACACGCTACTAGCCTCTATATCTCAAGAGATATTTACTCATGAAGGCACGGCTCTTCGGCAAATAACGCTGTCCTGCGGGATAGCCACCTACCCTGATCACACTCGAGACCCAAAGAAGCTATTACGACTCGCTGACGAAGCCCTTTATCACGCAAAACACAGCGGACGAAACCGCTGTGTTGTTTGGGAAGAATCGCTTGAAGAGCAAAGCTACTTGTTTAGTAAACAACAAACGCTATGAACAAACGCCATCAACATTAATGGCGTAGCCTCTTAGCAAGAATCCGTCGCCAGAAAGTGCTCAACAAATACCTCGTAATCTTGTGATACGCAGTCGGCATAAGCAACCGCAAGGGTAGATACCACCTCAATAAATTGCGCTTCACGTCCTTCCAAGCGCTGACATACCGCGTTGGCAAATGGTGCAGAATGCCCACGGTGAAGAGCCTGGGCACCGCGCAGATGTTCACGTGCGAGAATTTCTCCCCACTGACGCGCTAACTTGCGATAAGACTTGCCCCCTGAAAGTTTGTGGGTAGGCACATCTTTTTTGAATGGAGACCGCTCTCTGACCGAAAACACTTTGCCGTTCATGGTCAGCCAACCCAAGTAGGCGTCCGGGTGTTCAGCAATGGCATGAAAGGCTGCCGCATGGCGAATGCCTTCATTAGGAAATAACTTTCGCCACGCCTGCTGCTGAGCTTTATTCATTAAGCTGTAAGCTTCCGGCGTTACCTGTTCTTTAACATCTAATATAACGTCGTCGTGTTCATGAGCCGCACCACCCTCGATTAATACATAATAGCGCTCGACACCTAGCGAGCCCGTTCCCGCATCTAGGCGGCGCGCGGTATCTTTTACACGAAAGTGTTTTGGGTCACTCTCTTTGATCGGATGCTGTAGCGTCTGTTGGTACTCTTGCTCAATCAAACGACGCAGCTGGCTGGCGACATCTGCAGGTAAGTTCGCTAACTTGCCAGGGCGCTCGGCAAATATGCGCCCTTTCTGCTCATCTAGAGTCGTCCATTTTTCCAGCATACGCGCCCGACTCTGCTTATCGGCAACTTTCCCCATAAACGGCTTGAGTGGCCCTTTGGCGCTATCCAAAGTCACCGCATCAATGGGCAGCTCTTTAGTATGGTCATCTTTTACATGAGCTTCTTTGTAATCCGCTAGCGTATGGATGTACCCCTCTAACAGCTTTTTCAGCGCTTTATCAGACGCTTTAGAACTTAACGCTGCGTTTTCACGGCTATCCAACACTACGCTGATCGCCAGCCGCCATACATCGTATTGATAGTCGCCTATCAACGCATCATCAAAATCATCCATGCCATAGCGCACTTGGTCATCGTGGTGACCATAAGCACCAAAGTTATAAATATGCGCATCGCCTTGAAGCCATGTTTGGGTAGACGGCCATCCGCCAAATAGCGCAAAACGCCAGTCATGCCATACGTCCTGCCAATATAAGTGATTAGTTCCACGAAAGAATCGGTAGGGAGAGGCAGCCATCTTGGCGTACTTTGCTTGGCGGTGTGCCACATTTAGCGGGGCATTCACCTGCTGAATCGCCTCAATCACTTGCTGTGGGCGGTTATGTCCGGTTAGTGCATGGCTCATCGCATTGCCTTTTTCTGTGCGTAAAAAGCATTCTGCTATCAGCGTAGGTGAGAAACGTTAAGAGAATAAGTCATTAGCAAATTTTAACTATAGCCAGTTAGCTAACTCGGGTATCGACGAATTCCCCAACGTTAAGATCTGGCTATTCGTGCTCTTGTAAAAAAGTTAGAAGCGGGCTTTCTGCCAACGAACTACCCCAGCCATCATGGTGCACCAATTCATCTAATGAAAGCCGAGAGCGCCAGCCTTTTGTTTCCAACTCAGGCTGATCTAGAAACTCGCTGACATAGCCCATGCAAAGATAAGCCAACGGATAAACATGTTCAGGCAACTTTAACGCCGTGCTGAGCTGATCTTGGTCGAGAATACTGACCCAACCAACGCCAATGCCTTCTGCCCGCGCCGCCAACCAAAGATTTTGCACCGCTAAACACGTGCTGAAAAGGTCGGTATCCACAATACTATTGCGGCCTAGTACATGGGGGCCTCCCCGACTGCGATCGCAGGTAATACAGAGGTTAAGCGGACTTTCCAAAATGCCTTGAAGCTTCAAGCCTTGGTAACGCTCCTTGCGATCGCCCTCAAACCGCTCCGCGGCTTTGTGGTTTTCTTGCTCAAACATCGCCAATATCGCTGCTCTAACCTCGCGGCTTTCGATCACAATAAAATCCCACGGCTGCATAAAGCCTACCGAAGGTGCGTGATGGGCTGCCTTTAGCAGTCTTGATAACACCTCGGGGGCAATAGGATCAGGTAAGAACTGTGAGCGCACATCGCGCCGTTCATAAATGGCGCGGTACAGCCCGCGCTTCTCGGCATCGGAGAAGTGGTGGTTAGAGATAGTCATTAAGCTGATCTGGCCTTTTGCTGATCGATTTTACAGACATTGAATAGGCAGCTCTCTTCCTTGAAAACGATAGCGGTAGAAGATCGCGAATGATGAGGTGGCTAGCAGCCGCTAAGAATTGTTTAATCAAATCATAGCGCAGACTTGCTTAGCTTTACCGCATAGACTTCCGGCAGGAGTGAGTCCCACACCCTTATTCCGCTATACGGTAATGAACCACCTTAACCAATTACGGGGATCAGCGTTGTATCATTATTCCGTAAGCTCCCATTTAAAGAAGCGGGAGCTTACACCCCTCCCCCAAGCAGCACTAAACAACATAGAAAGCCTGTCGACCACCGCTACCATTATCCCAACTGAAACGGATAGACAGGTCCGATTTTAAGCAGTTGTGTCAGCTCATCCAGCGCGGTGAGCACTTCAGTGGCAAGCTGGGGGTCGGAAAGATCATCTGCCGTAAGGCGGTCACGGTAATGGCGGTTGACCCACGCAGTCAGATCATCGTATAGCGCATCATTCATTAACACGCGGCCGGTCAACGCTGCCTGTTCAGCGTTTGATAAGGCAACGCGTAAACGCAGGCAGGCAGGTCCACCACCATTGCGCATGCTCTGTTTAACATCTTTAACGACCACTTCCGCAATCGGGTTATGGCCCGCCAGAATGAAGTCCTGGATCGTGCGCCAGACGGCTTCACGCTCTTGGCACTCGCTGGGCACGACCAGTGTCATGGTGCCATCCGGGTTGGAAAGTAGCTGGGAGTTAAACAGGTACGACGCTACCGCATCCTCCATACTCACCGCGTCTAACGGCACCCGCACCGGGATCAATGGCGTGGACATTTTGGCGCGCAGCTCATCCAACGTGCGCGCTTCATCCAAAAAGGCCATTTCGTGATAAAGCAACACGGGGCCATTACCCACGGCAATGACATCGTTATGGAAGACACCCGCGTCGATGGCATCTGGATGCTGCTGGGCAAATACCGTTTGCGCATCTGTTAGCCCATGCTGGCGGGCCACCGCCTGGCTGGCTTCCAGGGTTTGACGAGCGGGGAAGCGTTGCGGCTCACGCTCACCGCCAAATGCTTGGCGACCATACACAAATAGGTGAATGCCTGGCTCGCCGTGTTCACCGCATAGCCGGGTGTGATTGGCCGCGCCCTCATCAGAAAAAGCAGGCGTTGCTGGCAGTACAGGGTGATGAGCGAAGTGCTGCTCATCATGGAAAATAGCCTGTAGTACACGGCCAGTGGTTTGCGGCTCTAGGTAGCGATGAAAGCTCGATTGCAGGTTCGCCGGGGTGAAGTGCACCCGACGATCTGGCGCATCAACGCTGGGGGTAACGGTGCCTGCGTTGGCCGTCCACATACTGGAAGCCGAGCAGACGGCGCGCAGTAACTGAGGAGCCTCTTTTGCAGCGCGGGTGAGCACGTCGCTATTGCTACCGCTGAAGCCTAAATCCCGCAGCGCCCCCACATCGGGTCGTTGTTGAGGTGGTAATACACCTTGGGCATAGCCCGCATCCATCAGTGACTTCATTTTCAGAAGCCCCTGCAGTGCGCCCTCTTTGGGGTTGGATACCAATCCACCATGACTCATCGATGCCACGTTGCCGTGTGCCAGCCCAGAGTAGTTGTGGGTAGGCCCTACCAGACCATCAAAATTGACTTCTCTGACGTTGTTATTAACCACGTTGTTATTAATATTCACCACGTCGCTCATAGGTTGACTCCTGGCGGCAGCGTGTCCGGCATTTCCAGGGTGTCGGCTTCCATAGATGCCACTGGGTAAGCGCAGTAGTCCGCCGCGTAGTAAGCGCTGGGCCGGTGGTTGCCGCTGTCACCTACGCCGCCAAAGGGGGCGTCGCCAGAGGCACCTGTGGTTTGGCGGTTCCAGTTCACGATGCCCGCACGAATGCGCAGCAGGAAATCATCCCAGTCAGCTTTATCGCCACCGATGAGTCCTGCAGATAAGCCATAGCGTGTATCATTGGCAAGGGCTAATGCTTCATCCCAATCGCTGTAACGATGGATTTTCAGCAGCGGGCCGAAATGCTCCTCGTCCGGCACGTCCAGCCCCGTCACATCAATCAACGCCGGGCTTAACAGGCTGGTGTTCTCTTTCAGGCGCTGCATCCGGTTAATCACCGTACCGCCCATGGCTTCCAGCTCATCTTGCGCTTTCAGCAGGCCGTCGGCAGCTACCACGCTGACCAAGCCGCCATAAAATGGCGCCACGGGCTCTTCTTCAAATTGCCCAGCCACGTGCAACTTGCTGATCGCATCAGAAAGCGCGTCGATCAGGCGATCGCCAACCTCACCCTGCGGTACCATTAAGCGACGGGCACAGGTGCAGCGCTGGCCACCAGATAAAAACGCCGACTGCAGAATAGTCAGTACAGCTGCACGCTCGTCGTCGACGTCTTTGACCACCAGCGGGTTATTGCCTCCCAGCTCCAAAGCGAGAATTTTATCCAGCTGTCCAGCGAACTGCTGCTGTAGCATGCCACCGACTTTAGCGCTGCCGGTAAACAGTAGGCCGTCGATACCGGGGTGCGCTGCCAAGGCTTGGCCGACAGCAACACCGCCCTGCACTAGATTAATCACCCCAGCAGGCAGCCCCGCTTCCACCCAGCACTGCAAGGTTAAGTCGGCGGTCAGCGGGGTTTGGTCGCTGGGTTTAAACACTACGGTATTGCCTGCGAGCAACGCGGGCACCATATGGCCATTGGGTAGGTGGCCAGGGAAGTTGTAGGGGCCAAACACCACCATGACACCATGAGGGCGGTGGCGCAGTACGGCTTTCGCACTGCCCACGTCTTTTTCTCGCTCGCCTGTACGTTCATGGTAGGCCTTGATAGATAGCGCCACCTTGCCGACCATCGCGCCGGCTTCAGTGCGTGCTTCCCAAAGCGGCTTGCCGGTCTCGGAGGCAATTGCTATTGCTAGGTCTTCACGGCGAGTCGTCAGTACCTCAACAAAACGCTCAACAAGTGCTTGGCGCTGCGCAAACGAAGTGCGCGCCCATTCAGGAAAAGCGGCACGCGCGGCATCGATAGCGGCGCTAACTTGTGCGTTTGAGGCCGAAGCTCCTTGCCAAAGCAGTGTTCCAGAAACAGGATCATGCTTTGTAAAGGTGTCGGCATCGCCCGTTACCCAGGCGCCGTTAATCAGTTGCTGCTGTTGGGCGTGCATCGTTATCTCCTTCCCGTATGCGTGCTGGTGGTGCGAGCTTGTTATGTGTATTTGTTTTGAAAGACTGTTAATAAAGATCAGTGTTTAAATAGCTGTGCTTGAAAAGCTAGGTTTCCAACAAGCGAATGTGGTCACCTGCTGTAACACCCAGGCGGTCGGCTTCTTGCTGGCTAAGCACAATAGTGTTCTCCTGGGTGGGACCGCGTCCTATCCAACTAGCGCTGAAGTTAAGCATCTCAGTAGTGGCTGCCAGCCAGAGGCTCTCGCTTTCGTCAGGCGCGTTTTGAGAAACTTCTACTTGGCAAAGCTGCGAATTACGAATCGCTCGCACGTCGTCAATGTAGGCCTCCACTGTGGGTCCACCATCGAAAATATCGATATAGCCTTCCCAACGCAGACCTTCTTTCTTGAGCATTTCAAGGGCTGGTCGTGTATGGCGGTGCACTTGACCAATGCAGGCACGTGCCTCTTCCGACATAAACGTGGTGTAGATCGGGAACTTCGGCATCAACTCACCGATAAAGCTTTTCTGGCCTAGCCCGGTTAACCGATCGGCCTCATTAAAGTCCATGGGAAAAAAGTGTTTACCCAAGCTTTCCCAAAAGGGGCTGGTGTTATGTTCATCAAACACGCCGCGCATCTCTGCCAGCACTTTTTGCGGGAAACGGTCACGAAACTGAGCAATAAACAGCCAGCGGGCTTTGGAAAGAAGTGCGCCATTACGTAGGTGTTTATTCGCTTCGCCGCGATATTCAGGGCGTAAGAACAGCGAGCACACTTCGGCATCGCCGGTATGATCAGAGCTTAAAAACAGCGTATCGATCGTGCGGTGCAAATCTAACTGCACCGAGGAGTGCGCTAACGTACCCAGCCGGTAGTTGTAAAATGGCACTTCACGACCCACTTGGCCTTCAATGGCGCAGCAGCCTGCCAACTCACCACTCTGCTCATCTTCCAGTACAAAGAAGTAGAGTCGATCGTTAATCGGCGTGCGCTCTTCAAAGGCACGGGCAGCGGCTTCAATTTTTCCAGCCAAAAACTCACGGTTATCCGGCAGTGAGGTAAAACCAACGCCTGCCTGTTGCGCAAGCGCCTGGAGCCCATCTAAATCGTCACGGGCAATGGGTCGAATGCGCATTACATTTCTCCTTCATCAAGCGCATCTACCGCGCTTGGCAGGGTTAATGGCGCGGCCAGCACCGCGCGCCCCTCTTCAACACCTAAGCGTTTAGCGTGCTGTGGTGAAAGCATCAATTGCCCAGTAGGTGAAAGCGCATAACGCGCCACGATACAGCGGAAATCACCTAGCGTTTGATTGGCAATCATCGCGGGTTCTGCATCGGGCAGTGCGTGTTCAGGGCGTACCCTAACCGGATGCCAGGCAGCACGCCGGAAGGTTTCCAAGCGCTCGCGTTCGGCTTTTACAATCGGCCCTGCGTCAAAAATATCGACATGGCGAGAGCGTACAAAGCCTTCTGCCAACATTTCGGCTAGCGCATCTTCATGGGCGGGATGCTCGCGACCAATGGCAGCGCGCGCCTGCGGTGTTAGCAGCGGTAGATAAAGCGGAAATTGCGGCATCACTTCGGCAATAAAGCTTTTCGAGCGGACGCCAGCAATGTGATTCATCTCTTGAAAGCTGCGGGCAAAAAAGTGACGGCCAACGCTTTCCCAAAAAGGCGATTCGTTTTTGCTATCCAAGTAGCCCGGAAACGCTACCGCCAGAATGCGTGAAAAACGCTCGGGATATTGAGCAATGAACATCAGCCGCGCACGGCGTAACAGACTTTCTGCACTGGTGCCTTTATAGCGCGGGTTGAGCGATAACGCGCAGAGCAGCGTGGCGTCAGAGGCTTCGTGAGAAAGTGCTAAGGTTTGCACTTCCCGACGTACGTTCAACTGCTGAGAAGCATGAATCAGCGTTTCCTGACGATAAGTGTAATAGGCTTCTGCTGCACCGGCTTGGGCACGGATGGTCGCCGTGCCTAGCACTTCCTCGCGGTCATCATCCGCCAGCACAAACATATAATGTTCGTTGCCGGGAAACTCAATTTCACTATTAAAAGCTTCCTGGGAGCGCACAATGCGCTCCTCTAGCCGATCACGGTTGGCGGGCAGATTGGTGAGCCGTGGCACTGCGTGCTCTGCCAACTGCTCCAGGGCTGGAAGATCAGCCATTGTTACCGGTCGAATTACCAGCATCCTTAACGCCCCCTCTTGTGTGGCTTCTTGCCTACTCATGCGCTGGCAACTAGCCGCTCAATCGCACGCTCTAGGCGCGCCATGCCCTCAGAAATATCGTCTTCTGGAATAACTAAAGATGGCGCCATGCGTAGCACGTTAGGACCAGCAATCAATGCCATCACGCCCTCTTCGATAGCCAACGGCAGAATGTCTTTAGCACGGCCTTCAAAAGCATCCGACATTTGTGCGCCCATCAGCATCCCCATGCCGCGGATTTCTTTAAACACGCCATGTTTGCGGTTAATAGTTTCTAAATGCTCACGGAACAGGTCGTGACGATGCTTAACGCCGTTAAGTACTTCAGGGGTATCAATGAATTCCACGGCCGCTAGCGCAACCGCCGATGCCAACGCATTGCCCCCATAGGTAGAACCATGGGTACCAATCGCTAAAGATTTCGCAATCGCATCCGTGGTTAAGGTGGCACCAATCGGGAAACCACCACCCAGTGACTTGGCACTGGTGAGAATATCCGGGGTGATACCGAAATTTTTGTAGGCGTAAAGCTCGCCGCTGCGGCCAACGCCGGTTTGTACTTCATCAAAAATTAGCAGCGCGTTGTGCTCATCACACAGATCACGTAGCCCCTGAAGAAACTCTTGGGTCGCGGGAACAATGCCACCTTCGCCCTGCATCGGCTCAACCATAATGGCGCAGGTATCGTCGCCCACTAGCTTGCGTACGCTTTCCAGGTCATTGAAGTTGGCATGCAGAATGCCACCAGGCACTGGGCCAAAGCCTTGAGAGTACTTGGGTTGGCCACCCACACTCACAGTAAAGAAAGTGCGGCCATGGAAAGACTGATAAAACGAGATAATTTTATCTTTATGCTCGCCATGGTGGTCTACCGCCCAACGGCGGGCTAGCTTTAGCGCGGCTTCGTTAGCTTCGCCACCGGAAGAGCATAGGAACACCTTATCGGCGAACGTGCGCTCAGTAAGCGTTTTGGCAAGTGCCAGCGCCGGCTCATTGGTAAATACATTCGACAAATGCCAAAGCTTTTCGCCCTGCTCTTTAAGCGCATTTACCAGCACCGGATGGCAATGGCCTAGTGAGTTGACCGCAATACCACCGGCGAAATCGATGTATTCACGTCCCTGTTGATCCCACAAGCGGCTGCCTTCACCACGTACCGGGATAATTTGCTGTGGTGCGTAGTTAGGCGTCATGTAGTGATCGAAATCCTGACGGCTTGGGGTGTAGTTCATGGGACAATACCTCCGGTGAAATAAAGGATAGAGTTAGTATACGGGGGGCGACAGACGCCGTGCTTTCAGTATTGGGACGGTAAATTATGAAAAGCTGCGCTTATCCAAGCCGCTCTTCACGTGGCGTAATGCCAAAATGATTGCGATAGGCGGTAGAAAAATGCGCGCCAGAGGAGAATCCAGTCATTAACGCGATATCGCCGACCGGCCGGTCGCTCTCTCTTAATTGTTTACGCGCATCCTGGAGGCGCAAATCCAGGTAATAACGGCTGGGCACTGCTTGCAAATACTTCTTAAATAAGCGCTCTAATTGACGCCGAGAGATACCCAAATGCTCGGCCAGCTCTAGCGTAGAAAGCGGCTCTTCAATATTGGCCTCCATCAATGTAACGGCATCTACTAGGCTTTGCGGCGCATGACCAAGGCGATTACGTAGTGGTACATGTTGGCGCTCATCGGCTAAGCGGATGCGATCACAGACGAACTGCTCAGAAACCTGCTCGGCAAGGCGCTGGCCGTGATGCTTGCCAATCAGCGTTAGCATCATATCCATTGCAGCAGTGCCACCGGCACAGGTTATCCGGTCACGGTCAATTTCAAATAGCTGCTGAGAAAGCGTGACCTGGGGGTACGCCTGCGCAAACGCATCGAAACGTTGCCAGGGCAATGTAGCGCGGTAACCTTCCAACAACCCACAGCGGGCAAGCACTTCCGTGCCACCCGCAAGGCCGCCGATAGCAACACCTCTGCCCTGATGGCTGCGCAACCATTCATTTAGCTTGGCAGGCAATGCATAGGGTAGCGGTGTAGGAGCACATACCAACAGCATATCAAGCGGCCCAAGCGGCGCGCCTAAGACATGTTGAGCGAGTAAGGAAAGCTGCGCGCCGCTGCGTACAGGTTCATCGGTTAAGCTTAACGTAACGGTTTGGTAAAGCATCTGCCCGCTTAGCTGATTGGCCATATGCAGCGGTTCGATAGCGCTCGCATGGGCCAGCAGCGAAAAACCAGGCAGCAGCACAAAGGCCACCCGCCTGCGTTCACCAGCGGATGACATCAACGTACTTGAGGACATAACACGTTGCTTTGCTGCATAGAAATCGCCGCCAACTCAGATAAATAGCCAAGAAAAAAGCCATCTTACCCAATTGCGCAAGTGAAGGCAGCGCTATGGCTCTTAAAACAAAAATAGCGGGCATAAATACAAAATTGCCGAGCGTAATGCTCGGCAATAGGGGGATACTACAAAAGGCGATACTATGTCGTCTTCGTTAACCGCCGCTGTTGCCAAGCCCCAGCATGACAATGCCTGCAACGATAATCCCCATCACGATAATAATTAAAGGGAGCATTTTATGCAGTCCGTTAGGAGACTTTTTCGCTTCCGGCTGCCGTTGTGGCTGTGACGTTTCAAAGTCTTCGGGCAGACGTTCGTTCATGACGTGCTCTTTCTCTTCTTCCCGGGTTTTGCTTTCCTTGGTATCCATACAACACCTCTCGCTTTCCGGTTAGATGATCAAAACGCGGCGATTAACCCTCCTCGACACGCTTCGCGCTATAGTGTAACGACATCAAAGTGAACATCAGGGTTCACATCTGCGTCGTAATCTACATCATCACGCTCGAAGCCAAACAGCTTCAAGAATTCATGCTTATAACCAGCATAGTCGGTAATTTCGAACAGGTTCTCTGTAGTGACGGCAGGCCATAGGTCTTGGCAGGCTTTTTGTACATCGTCACGTAGTTCCCAATCATCAAGACGTAGGCGACCTTTATCGTCGGTGGCCATCGCATCACCTTGACCAGTGTAGAGGTAATCACCAAACAAGCGGTTTAGTTGATCAATCGTACCTTCGTGTAGGCCCTGTTCTTTCATGATGCGATAGACCATGGCGATATACAGCGGCATCACAGGAATCGCGGCACTCGCCTGAGTAACCACCGACTTAAGCACGGCGACGTTGGCACCACCACCGGACTCTTTCAGTTTGGCATCAATCGCTGCGGCGGCGCGATCAAGGTCTTCCTTGGCTTTACCCAACGCACCGTGCCAGTAAATCGGCCAGGTGATTTCAGTGCCGATATAGCTAAACGCCACACTACGTGCACCTTTGGCTAGCACACCCGCGTCGTCTAGGGCGCTCATCCACAGCTCCCAGTCTTCGCCGCCCATCACGGTGATGGTGTCGTCGATCTCTTGCTGAGTAGCAGGCTCGACTTCTGCTTCGATGATGGCGTCTTTATTGGTGTCGATCGCGGTTGCGCGATAGGTTTCACCAATTGGCTTCAGGCTCGAGCGCTTCACTTCACCCGTATCTGGCAGCTTACGCACTGGCGAAGCCAGGGAGTACACCACCAGATCAACTTCCCCCATGTCCTGCTTGATCAATTCAATGGCTTTTTCACGTGCTTCGTTAGAAAACGCATCGCCGTTGATTGATTTGCTATACAGACCTTCTTGCTTGGCGAACTTGTCGAACGCGGCGCTGTTGTACCAGCCAGCAGTACCGGTCTTTTTCTCACTGCTAGGCTTTTCAAAGAAGACACCTAGGGTATCAGCGCCATAACCAAAGGCAGCCGTAATACGAGCTGCTAAGCCGTAGCCGCTGGAAGCACCAATCACCAGCACCTTTTTTGGACCTTGGCTTTTATCTAAACCACGCGCGCGGGTCGCTTCAATCTGTTCTAAAACGTTTTGCTCGCAGCCTTTAGGATGAGTGGTGGTGCAGATAAAGCCACGCACTTTTGGTTTAATGATCACGTTGGACCCCTTTATCAGATTGATGTCGCTATCAGCATGGCAATGCCATTACCGTGTGGGGTGTATTCTAGCGGTCTAGACGCGCCCTGTCCGCTCTTGAGCTTCTCCGCCATTCACGGCAGGATAGCGACCTGACCACTCCTTTGCCGACGAGACCCTGATGAACGCACAGCAGCTAGTCGATGAACGCGGCGATTTATGGCTTGCTCTCGCCCCGCTGTGGTTGGACCGCGAGCCGAGCGAGCGTGATTACGCCCATATGATTGAGATGATTGAACAGCATGACATGTCGCTGAAGGAATTAGAGTGGATGTTCCGCTTGGAGCTTGCTCCCGTGATGATGAGACACCAGCTATCAATTGCCAGTGAATGGCGAAAGTTCGATGACTATCAACTGATGAAGCAGCTGGTAAGCCACAACCTGCGCCTAAAAGGCTGGCGGCGCAAAAGCTGGGCGCTTTTTTCAGGATTAACCACAATGATGGTGCGTCATCGCTGGGTAGAATTAATGCAGCGACTGATGGTTACCCGCGGCGAGATATAACAGTGCGCGTCGTTTTTTTACCCGTTACTCTTTATCAAGAGCGGCTTCCAACGCCAGCCGAAGTGATGCCCCATGGTCGTTAGGGGCAAATCTTGCGATCACCCTGCCATCGCGCCCCACCAGAAACTTTGTGAAATTCCACTTGATCGCCTTAGTACCTAATACGCCCGGTGCCTCCTGTTTAAGCACAACAAACAGCGGATGGGCGTTTGGACCGTTCACTGATACTTTTTCCATTAGTGGAAAGCTGACTCCAAACTGTTGCTCGCCAAAAAGACAGAAAGCCTCTGCACTCTCTGGCGACTGCTTACCAAACTGGTTACAGGGGAAGCCAAGCACCGTAAACCCACGATCTCGATAGCGCTGATATAAACCCTCTAGCTCTTTTAGCTGCGGGGTAAAGCCACACTTACTAGCCACATTAACCACCAACAATACTTGCCCGCGCAGCGCCCGCAAGTTGAACGGCTTGCCTTGATGGGTGTAACAATCCTGCTCATAAATCATCGCAAGGCCCCCCTAAATGACTCCACCAGCATAGGCTTTACCATGCCACGGCGATGGCGGTTACACCAGTACGGTTTATCAACTAATCGGGCCTGCAACAACCCGCAGCGCCAGCGCAATAAGCAGCACACCAGTGATTCGATTGATCCAGTGGGCATGACGCTGAAGCCAAGGCAGTACGCGAGAGTGGGAAAGCCCCACCGCCACCAAAACGTACCACCCC
Source organism: Vreelandella neptunia (assembly GCF_000712975.1). Classification (GTDB taxonomy): domain Bacteria; phylum Pseudomonadota; class Gammaproteobacteria; order Pseudomonadales; family Halomonadaceae; genus Vreelandella; species Vreelandella qaidamensis. The sequence continues at coordinate 189,154 of NZ_JHQL01000004.1, forward strand.
CCGTCAATAATAATTGCAGTTGCGACGATGATAGCCTTGGCCAGTAGACTCATGTCAGGCGTTACAAACTGACTTAATAGCGCCACAAAAAAGATGATCAACTTGGGATTACCTAGCGCCACTAGCACTGCTTCTTTAGCCGCTTGGCGTGGTGTCGTCACTGCTGCCTCGGGTGACAGCGCTCCACCTCTGCCTGCCCGTAGTGCCTTTATTCCAAGCCAGGCCAAATAGGCTGCGCCGCACCATGTCACTAGCTGAAATAACGCTGGGTGGCGCACAATAAGTGCACCCAAGCCCCATACGGTGAGCAACGCATAAAACCCGACACCCAGCGCATGAAAAACTGCAGCCGTCATACCGGGCAAGCGGCCCCCGCCTAACGTATGGCGCAACACTAGCGCTAGACTAGGTCCTGGGGACATCGCTCCCATGGCACAAATAGCAGCCAGCGATAGCCAGAGTGACAGCGGCATTTTTCTCTCCTTGAAATCAGCAAGATAGGCTGACTAATTATACGCCAGCTAAGCGGGTTCTAAGCGAATAAATCCGCCTCCTTAAATAACGCTGTTAGCATGGTACGCTGTTGGGTAAAATTTTCCCCTTTTTGAAAACGATGACGCCTGCCCTGCAGGCGGTTCATGGCTAATGAAGGACTTCAATATGGGTAGGGCGTTTCAAAACCGTAAGGAATCCATGGCCAAAACGGCCGCTGCGAAAACCAAGGTTTACAGCAAATACGGGCGTGAAATTTACGTTTGTGCCAAAGCAGGCGGCACAGATCCAAACGGTAACCTTGCGCTGCGCGGTTTAATGGAGCGGGCCAAAAAAGACCAAGTACCTTCTCACGTTATCGATAAAGCCTTAGATAAGGCCAGTGGCGCAGGTGGCGAAGACTTTTCTCCAGCGCGCTATGAAGGCTTTGGGCCAGGCAACGTGATGGTGATTGTCGACTGTTTGACCGACAACCCCAATCGCACCTTTGGTGATGTGCGCGGCTGCTTTACCAAAACCAAAAGCAAAATTGGCACCCCCGGCAGCGTCAGCCACATGTTTGATCACTGCGCAATTTTTTCGTTTGCAGGCAGCGATGAAGAAGCCGTGCTTGAAGCACTCATGGAAGCCGATGTCGACGTTACCGATATCGAGCAGGAAGACGGTCGTATCACGGTGTTTGCGCCGCACACCGATTACGCTAAAGCCAAACAAGCGCTGCTAGATGCTTTTGGTGAGGTTGATTTCGAGGTTGACGAGATCCAGTTCTTACCACAGACCCCAACGCCCATCGAAGGCGATGACGTGGCGATGTTTGAGAAACTGCTGGGTATGCTTGAAGAGCTCGACGATGTGCAAAATGTTTTCCATAGCGCCGAACTACCGGAACAAACTGCTTAAATCATTGCACACTTAAAGAGTCACAAGGGACAAAAATCCATCCTTCGGCCGCTGGCATGTCTGCTGGCGGCCAGGCAACTGTCTCTTTAGCGTGCTCCAAGCTCCAGGCAAGGAGTGCACAGTGCCAAGCATCCTGGATATCCTGCTGCTTTGGCGTTGGCTGGTGCAACATGGAAGCAAACTTAGACGGCATTGTTACCTGATGACGTAGTGCAGCAAATGCCGCTGAGCGCTTGGCGGGCGTTGGGTAGCCTTCTACTACACTTAACGCACCTTCAGCACTTTGCCACTGCCCGCAAGCGGCAATATGCGGCGCAAAGCGCGCCAGCAGATGCATACCTTTAGTGGCCTGGCTGCCAATCATATCTTTGATGGGTGACAGCGGCGTGACACCTCGCTGAAACAGCCAGCGTTCAGTTTCGCGATATAGATACGGATTATCTTGAGAGCGGCCTAGCGCCTTAACAGCGTCACCTTTTGCCAGTGCCAACAGCGCCGTTGGTAGCGCAAGCGGCGTGTCTATTGCCATCACCACTCGTTCATTGCCACTTGCTGCGTATTGACACAGCCCCAATAGGCTATTTATCAAGTCACGGCTAGTTAGCGATTCGTTGAGCGCGGCTCGCAGATTGCCTCTCCACGGTGTCCCCACTAAGCGGAGTGTTTCATCTAACACCACCAACGCATCGCGGCTGGTGGGATTATTATCGCAATTCCAGCCGCCCACATCCCAGCCAATATAAAGCGACTCAGATACACTCATTAGCTGGCGGCACCCCGTGTATCCAAGGCCGCATCAGGCGGCAACAACGCTGGGGTAACGCCCGCCGCGCTTAGCACCTGTTTACCGCGCACGGTTAAATCGGTGATAAACAAAAACTGTTGCCGAGGATCCACCGGGTAGGCACGAATACGGTAATGGGTTCCCCAAGGTTTCTCCTCTGCTACGACAATAATCGGCTTATCAAACTTCAGGTAAGCACTGGTTAACGCGACGTCTCGTAGCGCCTTGCGCACCCAGCCAGCTTCATGCTCCGGATGAAGATAAAAGCTTGCCACGCACTGAAGACTGGTGCCGCCATTGTTGGCGTTATAAATGGCTGAATCCCAAAGTTTAAGATGAGGCACCGCAACCAGATCATCGTCAGGCGTAAGGATTTCTACGGTGCGCATTCCAACATGCTTTACTTCGCCGTAAGTTCCCTCGATATTGACCCAATCCCCAGGCCGATAGGGCAATTCAACGGCAGATACTACTCCTGCAATTAGGCTGCTGACATAGTCTTTCAGGGCAAAGCCAATCGCCAGGCCAATGGCCCCCAGTAGCGTTACCATATTGCGCAAGGAAGGCTCAATGACAATAGGTACAGCAATCGCCAGCGCGGTAATTAAAATCAGTAGGCGGGTTAGTGGCACTAGCGCAAATACTCGGAATCGCAGCTGTCCATGAAGCCGATTAGCCAACCAGTTGAGCCCCCGCTGACTAGCAATGATCAGTATCACTGTGCTGACTAGAATGACGCCTAATGTGATCAACATTTGACTATCAAATTCATTAAACAGTTTGGCGTACTGCTCTTGATCGTCCATGTCAGCTCCTAAAGCGGGTCCACTAGGTAGTTACGCGATTCCAGCAGTTGCCTTACGCTGGCGTAGCTTAAGGGAGCCACTTGCCAACGTCCTTGATGACAACTAAGAATTTCTTGGCGAGCCAGCGCCAATCGAGCGCCCAGCGCTTCATGATGTGAAAATGGCAGAACATGGCCTAACGCCTGATCCTCTAGCCCTCCATGAATTAACAAAGCATGTAGTAACAATGTTGCCACATCTCCTGTATCAGTAGGCAACTCTGCTTCTACTAACGCGTCTAACAACCAAAGCTCTTCTTGAAACTGCTCTTCTTGAGACTGCTCGTCAGAGCGCTCGGTATTGCAGCTTTCAACCGGCTTTCGCAAGCGCTCCCGCCAGTAGTGCCAGGCTATACCCAAATGCCCCCGGCAGTGGGCCGCCAGACGTTGCAACTCTTTATAGGAGCGCTCACGCTCATCGTCATCTTCACTCGTGTTGGCAAGAATAGGCCGCCCCGTACGGGAGCTATATACCGTTGGGAAGACACCACCATCATTCGCCAACTGAGTAAAATAGTGTGCCAGCTGCTCACCTTCTAGCGCCTGCAAGGTAACCACGGGGACGCCCTCCAAACCCACCGCATGCTGCAGGTAAGCATACGTCCAGCTATCACAACCTATTACGCCTTGCCCTAGGCGGCCACTTAAGGCCCGCTCTAACAGTTCGCGCACACCTTGTAAGCCAAGACTATGACGTAAAAAATGCCTCTCTAGGGTAGGAATTGCCCAACGACGCTGATGACCACAACGCTCCACCCACTCAAGACACCCGTCAACAAGCTCTGCAAAGGTTGGCGTGGACAGGCAACTGACATCCTGCTGCTGCGCCCAATGGCTAACGACTGCACCGTGGCCACCATAAGGGGGAGAAATAAACAGTACGACCGGTGCATCAGCATATTCACCCATGGCTTGGCTAAGGGCATTAGCTGCTGGCACCCAATCAATAGCAGGTACCCAATGTGAAAGCGCGACTTCAGGCAACTTACGCAGCTCGCTCTCTTCCTTTGCTTGGCGTTCCGAGGCCTCTTTACCAATTATCCACGTGGTTGCTGCTCGCCAGCTACGCCGCCACTGGCTGGCTTGGGTCTGCTCTGGTGTTTGAAACGACTCAAGTGCCACGACTTGCCATGGCGATAAAGCAGACTTCAATAAGCGCTGCGTCATATGCCGCCTCGAACATAAATAAGTAGATTAAGGTTAGCATGCCTCATAGTGAGGTTGAGGAAATAGTGTGATTGAGGAAATAGTGTCATTGAGGGGCTAGCCGAACTTATCAGCTAATATAAAGTCGTTAGTCAGTAACTACCCCATATGAGAGCAAAGCGCAGGAGGCGATAATGAGCGTAGTTAAAGTCACAATGGCAGAACTGCATGAGAAGCTTTCAAAATGCATTGCGGGCGAACGGGTGCTTATTGACCACGAGGGAAATCGATTTAGCGCCCGTATTCAGCACGTTGGCTTAATGGGACTAAAAGTCATCCCGGAAACCCAGATTAAGAACAGCACAGGCGACCCTGGCGATATCGATGGTGTGACAGTGCCTTACGACGACATTTGGGAACTTGAAGTCAAAGGCGTGGTGTATAGCCGTCAAAACGACGACGTTTGAAAAGTCGTTTTGCTAAATTAACCTGCCAACGCGGAGGCAACACGTTCCAGCACCAGCGTCTCGCGATGAATAGATAATCCCATGCTGGCAGGCTGACGTGCGATAACACTACGGTTGTGTTTGAGCGCTTCTTCCAGCGGTATCCATTTCGCTGACATACCGTTCGCTTATTCGTTATCTCCCAGGCTTGCCTGACCTAACGTGCTATGAATAAGATGGGCGATATGCTGCATGTATGTCACCGGCAAATAAAAGCGGCCATTCTACGTAAATGGCCGCTTTAATTCACTTGCCTAGAAGCAACGTCATGCGCTCTCCCAGTGAGACTAGAAGGTTAGGCAGATTTTGCCGAAGTGTTTGCCTGACTCCTGATGACGAAACGCATCGGCAATCTCATGTAGCGCAAACTCTCGGTCGATAATCGGCTTGAGACCGAGAGTATCAATGGCGCGGGTCATATCAATTTGGTCACGGCGACTACCTACAATCAAGCCTTTCAGCGTGGCCTGCTTAGCCATCAGCTTAATGGTTGGTATATCCCCCTGACGGCCGGTAAGTATGCCAATTAAAGCAATGTGACCGCCAATTTTGACCGCATCAATGGATTGCGGCAACGTGCCGGGGCCGCCGACTTCCACAATATGATCAACCCCTTCGCCAGCGGTCAATTCACTAACGGCTTTACCCCACTCTGGCGTCGTTTTGTAATTAATCACATGATCAGCGCCCAGCGCCTTGAGGCGTTCCAGCTTCTCATCGGAAGATGACGTCGCAATTACCTGAGCGCCCATCATCTTGGCAAACTGCAGCGCAAAAATGGAAACGCCGCCAGTACCCAATACCAGTACGGTATCACCTGCTTTGATGCCACCATCTACCACCAGCGCGCGCCAAGCGGTTAAACCAGCGGTGGTTAGCGTTGCCGCTTCCGCATGGCTGTAGCCTTTCGGCTGATGGGTGAACGAATTAGCAGATGCCACCACCTGCTCGCGGGCATAGCCGTCAATGCCATCCCCTGGGGTGGTACGGAAATCAGCGATTCGCGCAGGCCCTTCGAGCCAACCTGGGAAAAACGTCGATACCACCGCATCACCCACAGCGAACTCGCTAACACCTTCGCCAACCGCTTCAACCACGCCAGCACCATCTGACATGGGAATACGGCCATCCTCAGTAGGAATCATGCCCGCCACCACGGCGTAGTCGTGGAAGTTAAGCGAGCTGGCATGTAGACGTACTTTAATTTCACCGGGGCCTGGCTCGCCCGGCGCCGCTAGGTCAACCACGTCCAGTTTATCTAAACCGCCGGGCTGTTGAAGCTGAATGGCTTGCATCGCTACCTCCTGTTGAAAGTGCTTAGCTAGAATCGCTCAATAAGCGACTGGTCTATTAAGAGCTGGGGGCAGTGTGGTCAGTATCAAGGCCAAGATCAAGGTCGTGACCCAAAAAGCCCCCTGACTGACGCTGCCATAAGCTGGCATAAATGCCGTTATGGGCTAACAGTTCTTGGTGCGTACCACTCTCTACCATGCGCCCTTCATCTACTACAATTAACCGGTCAAGCATCGCAATGGTAGAGAGTCGATGGGCAATGGCAATCACCGTTTTGCCTTCCATCAGCGAATCGAGTTGCTCTTGAATCGCGGCTTCCACTTCGGAATCCAACGCTGAGGTGGCCTCGTCCAACACCAGAATAGGGGCGTTTTTAAGCAGTACGCGGGCAATAGCAATACGCTGGCGCTGACCACCGGATAGTTTCACACCACGCTCGCCGACATGAGCGTCTAAACCGCGCCGCCCTTTAGGGTCGACCAACTCGTTGATAAAGGTATCTGCATGGGCGCGGCACACTGCTTGCCACACATCATCATCGCTGGCATGAGGACTACCGTAGCGAATATTATCTCTCAGCGAACGATGCAGTAGCGAGGTATCCTGGGTCACCATACCAATCTGATGGCGCAATGAGGTTTGGGTAACCTCAGCAATATCCTGCCCATCAATCAAGATACGCCCGCCCTGTAAGTCATAAAAGCGCAGCAACAGGTTTGCCAGCGTCGATTTTCCCGCGCCAGAACGGCCAATCAGGCCAATTTTCTCGCCAGGTTTAATCGTCAGACTCAGCCCGTCAAACACGTTTTTACTTTCACCTTCAGCTTGGGCGTACTGAAAGCGCAGCGCATCAAACACAATTTCGCCCTTGGGCACCGCAAGCGCGATAGCATTTGGTGCATCTTTGATCGTGGGCTCCTGGGCGATGGTATTCATGCCGTCTTGCACGGTACCGATGTTTTCAAACAGCCCGGCCACTTCCCATAAAATCCAATCCGACATAAAGCGGATACGCATTACCAGAGCAATCGCAATGGCTAACACACCCAGGGAAATGGCGTCCAAATACCAGGCGCTGATCGCCATGCCTGCCGTTCCCACCAGCAGCAGCGTGTTGAGCAGCGTTAGGCAAACACTCATGATGGTGACTAGCCGCATTTGCCGATGCACAGTCCCCATGAAACCTTGCATCGCATCCTTGGCGTAGCTCTGCTCACGCTCGGTATCAGCAAACAGCTTAATCGTTTGGATATTGCTGTAACTATCAACCACGCGCCCTGTCATCTGGGCACGGGCATCGGCCTGAGCCATTGAAACGTCGCGCAGGCGCGGCACAAAAAAGCGCATAATGCTTAAATAACCGACCAACCAAAGTCCTAGCGGCAGCAGTAGCCACGGGTCAGCACGGCCTAGTAAAATTGCCGCCCCGGTAAAGTACACGATGGCGTAAACCATTAGATCCATCACTTTGGTGACGGTCTCACGAATGGCCAACGCTGTTTGCATGACTTTTTGCGACACCCGCCCTGCAAACTCATCCTGATAAAACGCTAGGCTTTGGCTAAGCATATGGCGGTGAGAAAGCCAGCGGCCGATCATCGGGTAGTTACCGAAGATACTTTGGTGAGTCACCAGTGACTGCGCCAGCACCAGTAGCGGCAGGCCGATAATTACCAACACGCCCACACCTGCCAGCCAAAGCCCATGATCCGACCAGAAATTCGCGCGTTCTACGTTACCCAGCCAGTCGACCAAGTCGCCCATATAACTAAAAAACACCACTTCCGCCGCAGAGACCAGGGCAGTCGCTAGCGACATCAGTAACAGCCACGGCCAAACGGGGCGCGAAAAATGCCAAATAAACGGCAGCAGACCTTTCGGAGGCGTGGCAACCTCGCCTTCGGGATAGGGGTTCACCCGCGTTTCAAAGTAACGGAATAGCGGCGCTAGTAAACGTGACAACATGGAAGGTCCTTTCGTTACCTTGGTGGACAGACGTAGTTAAGAAGATTGATGACGCAATAGCCAACGAGCCCAAAAAGGGGCCACAATCATCAGTGTGACCATACGCAGTAAGTGGTGAAAGGCTACAAACACTGGGTCGATATTAAGCGCGACAGCAAGAATAGCCATTTCACCGATGCCTCCGGGAGCTAGCGCTAATAGAGCAACGTCACGGCGCACGCCCAGCAGCTGGTGGATCAGTTCAGCAAACAGCGCTAATACCACCAGAGCAAGCAGCGTCGCCACCCCCGACTGCCATAAATAGCGCCCGAGCAAGCGCCGTGTTATGCCCTGAAAACGCGAGCCAATCGCGCTGCCTAGCACCCACAACATGAGGTTCATTCCCCAACTAGGCAACGTAAGGCTTGCAAGCCCAAACCCAGACAACAAGGCCGCCATAATAAGCGGCGCAAGTAGCGCCGCACTTGGAATGCGCAGCCACTGGCCCATGGGTAATAAGAAAGGAATAGTGAGCAGCATCCAACCGTGCTCAAGGGTGGCCTGTGCCGGCCCAATGTCACCTGCACCGCCTTCAAATGCCCAAAACAGAGGAGGAAGAAACAGAATGACGAGGATAATACGAAGCGACTGGGCAATGGCGATACGTTGCGGGTCACCGCCACATTTATCACCGAGCATGATCATTGCCGTCATTGCCCCTGGCGATGAACCAAACCAAGCACTGACCGGGTCGAAGCCACAGCGACGATACCACGCCGCGGCAACAGCGGTAGAGGCCACAACACCTGCCAGCAAGAGTGCCGCAGAGATTGGCCAGTCCAACACACGATGGGCAAGTTGAGGCGTCACCTGGCTGCCCAGCACTAAACCCATGACCGCTAAAAACACATTGCGCAGCGGTTCAGGTACGCTCACGTTGATGCCTTTCGCTGACATCAGCAGGTTGGCAATCAATGGGCCTAACATCCAGGCAAGCGGTAAGCCGGTGAGCTGAAAAATAACGCCACCTACTGCACCTACGGCAAGCGACGTTACCAGCCCCTTTGCACTGTCTGCGCTGACACGGATGCCCTTCACGCTTCCCTCCACCCTAATCTCTAACGTTAAAACGCAATTGTTAACCTGCTAAGCGTAAACGTTAGCTTACCACCATAAAGGGCATTTAGGGCGTTAGTCGCAAGGTGCTGCTAGCCTCAATCTTCGTCTTCATCACCGCGCATTCGCGCCTGTCGATCGGCCTCTTCTTCAATAGCATCGTCAATCACTTCTAATAGCTCATCGACATTGGCAATGTGGCTATCAAGCTCGAAGTGGCCGGTCAGTTTGCTATCGGGGTGCAGCTTGCCTGATTCATATAAAGCCCACATTTCTTTACCATAGTGGGTGGTGAGAAGCTCCGGCGCGAAACGACCAAAGTAGGCGCGCATATTATCAACATCGCGCTCTAACATTGCTTCTGCACTATTATTGCCCGCTGCATCCACTGCCTGGGGCAAGTCGATAATCACTGGCCCTTCAGCATCTACCAACACATTGAATTCTGATAAATCACCATGAATCAGACCTGCACACAGCATCCGCACCACGTCTTGAATCACTTTGGCGTGATAGCGAAGCGCTTGCTCATGAGTGAGGGTCACTTCATCCAGGCGCGGCGCCACGTTCCCCTCGGCATCGCTAATCATTTCCATGAGCAGTACGCCATCAACAAACCCATGTGGCTCAGGCACACGTACATCGGCGGCGGCAAGACGATATAGCGCATCGACTTCCGCATTCAACCACGCCTGCTCCTGCTCTTTTTGGCCGTAGCGGGTCTTTTTGGCCATGGCGCGAGAACGACGACTATTGCGCTCCTTACGCCCTTCTTGATACTGCACGGCCTGTTTAAAGCTACGCTGTTTAGCTTCTTTAAAGACCTTGGCACAACGTACTTCTTCACCGCAGCGCACGACATACACCTGCGCCTCTTTACCACTCATTAACTGCACCAGCACCTCATCGATCATTCCATCATCGACCAGGGGCTGTAATCGCTTAGGGATTTTCATGGTTAGCTGCGTCGGCTCCTCTTTACTATCTGTGCACAATCATTAATCGATCAATAGCGAATACGGCGGACGCGGAATGCGCGCCCTTTAAGTTTGTCACGCTCAAGCTTGGCTTGGGCTTTTTGAACAGCGCCATGCTCCACTGCCACATAGGCACTGCGGGCTAGCACTTTAATTTTGCCTACCTGGTCGCCACGTAAGCCGCCCTCGCTGGTCAGTGCTCCCAAAATATCACCCGGGCGCAGCTTGTCTTTCTTACCGCCCGCCAACTGTAGCGTTGCCATAGGCGGTTCAAATGGCACTGAATTTTGGGGCTTCGGCAAAGGCTCGGTGGTAATCGGTTGTTCTAGCAAGCCTTCCAACCGCTCCAGCCGGTAATGCTCTTTAGGCGTGACCAGCGTACAGGCAATGCCGCTAGCACCTGCGCGCCCGGTTCGCCCTACCCGATGCACGTGAACATCAAGCTCACGGGCAATCTGATAATTAAACACCGCATCTAATTGAGCAATATCTAAACCACGTGCAGCAACATCCGTTGCTACTAGAATAGACGCACTTTGGTTAGCAAACAGAATTAGCCGTCGATCACGATCTTTCTGCTCTAAGTCGCCGTTGAGCGCCACGGCACTAAAGCCAGCATCTACCAGCTGCTCAGCCACCGCCTGAGTTTCGCGCTTAGTGTTGCAGAACACCACGCTGGTCGCTGGCCGATAAACCAGTAGCAGCTGTTGAAGGGCCGCAAAACGCGCCTCTTCATTGGCAACGTCATAGAAGTGTTGATCGATGGTAGTGGCATCATGAACCTCGGCCACTTTGACCATCACTGGCTCACGCATAATGCCGCGGGTCATAGCCGTCAGGCCACCTGACGCCTGGTCATCGGGGAACGTCGCGCTAAACAGCAGCGTTTGGCGGTCAGCTGGGGTCTCATCAATGATCGCATCAATGGTGTCCTGAAAGCCCATATCGAGCATACGATCGGCTTCATCGAGTACCAAGGTGGTAAGCGACCCTAGTGTCAACGAGCCTTTGCGCAAATGCTCGTCGATTCGCCCAGGCGTCCCCACAACAATATGCGCGCCGTGTTCTAAGGAGCCAAGCTGCGGCCCAAACGGCGCACCGCCACATAGAGTGAGCACTTTAACGTTGGGCAACCCACGCGCCAATCGCCGTAACTCTTCGGCTACCTGGTCAGCAAGCTCTCGGGTGGGGCACAGCACAAGGCCCTGAACAGCAAACGCTTCTATGCGCAGTTCTGCCAGCAGTGCCAAACCAAAGGCAGCAGTTTTCCCCGATCCCGTTTTGGCCTGGGCCAACACATCTCGGCCCGCCAACATCGGTGGCAGGCTTTGCGCCTGCACTGGTGTCATGGCGTGATAGCCAAGGGAGTCTAAGTTGGTTAAAAGCGCAGGAGAGAGCGCAAGCGATGCAAAAGAAGTGTCAGACACAAAATTATCCTGAAGGGGCTATATTGCCCAGCAAACCTATAATGTGAAGCACCATACCAGAAAGCGCCAACCCATGCCTTGCTGCAAGGATAGCCAAACGTTAAACCATGGGTGATTGCTAGACTTTTAGTCAACAGGCCAGCGAGTAGGACAGCGTAATTAAGATAGAGTAGTGGAGACACAGCACTTAAGACACAGCACTTAAGACACAGCACTTAAGACACAGCACTTAAGATAGAGCACTTAAGACAACGCAGTTGCTAACGCTGCAAAACGCCCCTGACATAATGTTGCTAAGTCGCTTGGGGAAAGCTCTATCTCCAACCCACGCCGCCCCGCGCTTACATAAAGTGTCGAAAACGCCTGCGCCGAGCTATCAATAAAAGTAGGCAGACGCTTTTTCTGGCCGAGAGGGCTAACACCGCCAAGCACATACCCCGTGGTCCGCTCCACGTCACCTGGCGCTGCCATTGCCGCTTTTTTCGCCCCTGCCGCTTTAGCAATTTGCTTTAACCCCAGTTGGCTGGTGACCGGCACAATACCAACGGCCAACTGCTTACCATCCAAGGTAACTACCAAAGTTTTAAATACTTGCTGAGCGGCAACACCCAGTTTTTCAGCTGCCTCCAGCCCGTAGGACTGCGCAGCAGCATCGTGTTGATACTCATGGAGCTGAAACGCAATGCCTGCGTGTTTTGCACTATTGATCGCCGGTGTCATGAAGTTCTCTTAAGTTAGCATTATCAGCCTGCCTGAAAAGTAGACTTCGCCCTGCTACGCTAAATAGCGTGATTGATTTAAGGATGTCAACTGACAGGAGTCTTGATATGAAAGCAACTTCCAAAGCACAGCAGAAAGCCGCTGGGGCTGCGCTTTCTGCCAAGCGTGGTGAAACACAGCCCAGTGAACTTTATGATTCCTCCAAAGAGATGTATGACTCAATGAGTGAAGAGGAACTCGAAGAAATGGCCAGCACTCAGCGCAAGGGAAAACCGCAAAAGAAAGAAGATGATTGAAAAAGCTGTGTTCCACAACGGCAACAGCAAAGGCAGAAGTGATCGCTGTGCCGTTGTGGGAGAAGTTTATGTGATTAAGTTACTAACGTAATGCTGGTCACAGCACGCAGATTCCGCAACTTGCAATGCTGCTCAACACTTTCAACAATCTCTTCAGCATCATTGATCTGCTGCTTATCTAGCTGAATATCAACCATTAAGAAGCTACCCACTTGAGCTAGACGTACATCGTCATTGGCAATATCAAAATCTGCCACTTCTTGCACCATCTCCTGGCGAACGCTACCTAAAGGCTCGCCAAACATCAATTCGCGCAGCGCGCCACGCACCATACGAATGGGCATCGGCAGGAAGTAGCCCGCGATTATTAGTACCATCACCGGATCGGCAAAGCGCGCAAGGTGAGACCACGGGGTAAGCGTCAACCCCCATGTGAGCGCAAAGCCCAACATAACGGCGGCACTTAACCAAGTATCCATTTGCCACTGACGCAGTTCGGCAGCTAGCAGTGATGAGCGCGCAATTCGAGCATAACGGTTCAACCACCACCACGTAAGTAAACATCCTGCTACGTTTACCACGCCAAACATTAACGCAAGATCCAACGTTACCAGCCGCCCACCTTGCGCAAGGCTCCATACAGCCGAGACCATCGAAAACAGGCACACCAGTGCTATCACTACGCCTTTAAGCAGCACAGCCAACGGCTCTACAGTAAGCCGCCCAAAGGGGTAGTGATCATCTGCCGGTTTGCGCGCCTGCTGCAATGCAAACAAGGACAGCGACGCCAGCACTAAACTTAATAGCGAATAACCACTATCGAATAAAATAGTAATTGAACCGCTAGCAAGCCCGAGAGCAAGGCCAGTAAAGGCAAACAGGCTGGCGGAGACAGCAGAAAATCTGAGCGCTCGGCGCTCGGCGACAAAGGGGGTCACGCGAAATACTCCAGTAAAGTGTCTTAAACCCAACGCATAATAGTGAGTACACTAACGTTTCACCAATCGCTCAGCGCCAACTTTTTTGGCTCTCCATGGAGTAACCTATGCGCGCAGAACAAGTGCAGGCGTTTATTGACGTTACTGAACATGGTTCCTTTGCCGCCGCCGCGCGGCACACCGGAATGAAACGCAGCACCCTAAGCGCCACAGTGAATGCCTTGGAAGACAGTCTTGGAGTCGTGCTGTTCGAGCGTTCAGGCAATAGCCTGCAGCTAACAGCCGTAGGTGAAAGCGTTTTGCCGGACTGCTACCGCCTACTGACCAGTGCCAGCCGAATCAAAAAACACTGCCAACAACACCTGCAGGGGGTCGAAAACCAGCTCTGCATTGCCCGGGATGATGCGCTGCCTGAAGCATTTTGGCGACAAGTCATGCACGACTTAAAACAGCGCTATCCACTTACAGCCATCTCGGTATATTTATTGCCCCCCCAAGAACACCCACAGTTCGTCCTTCGACAAACCGTTGATATAGCTTTTGGGTTGTATACCGCTGAAGGTGCCGACGTAAATGCCAGTAACCTTGCACCGGTCAGCATGTGCTTATTAGCAGCAACATCGCACCCGTTAAGCCGGCTTCCCAGCGTTACTCGCGATGATCTCGCCCAATATACCCAAGTCTGTTTAACCTATGAGCAGGGCGATAAGTTGGTCAGTGAAGCACTTTTTTCGACAAATTACTTGGGCCTGACCATGTTCGAGGTCATCCGCGATGCAGCGATTAATGGCACTGGCTGGGCGTTGCTACCTTACCCACTAGTCAAGGAAGCCATAGAAAGCCATCAGCTTTGCGCTCTTAACCATGACCTTGCCCTGGACAGTCATTACTACCGCTATGTGGAAGGCGAAAGCCTAGGGGTAGTCGCCACCGCGCTGCTAACGAAGGTGTCACGCTTTTTAGGGAACACTCGTTGAGGCCCGCCAAAACGTTGAAATAGAGCATTGGAAAAAATCGCTTGTAGCTTCCAATCTATAAAAAACCATACAAGGAGATCAAAAGGACACGCTAGAGAACCGACACAGGTGAGTGTCATCTAAGCGTAAAGTGCATCTGCCAGTGTCGATGTTGCCGTCAACTAAGGAGTAGTTTCCACGATGGTACGACTCGATAAGAAAGCCACTAGGCTGTATGTCCTGGACACGAATGTCCTGATCCATGACCCCGCCGCGCTTTACCATTTTGATGAGCACGACGTGGTTATTCCCATGACTGTGCTTGAAGAACTAGACAAGCATAAAAACGGCATCAGAGAGATCGCCCGCACCGCGCGGCAGATTAGCCGCACGCTGTCAGACCTTACCAACCAAGTCACCTTTAATGAGATCCAGAAAGGTATTCCTATTCCGCGCATTAGCGGTGAATCGGGCCGCTTACATTTTTTGTGCTACAACGACCTTAAACCCTTCGACTCCCTTGATGACAGCCCCGACAACCGCATTTTGGCGGAAACCTGTCGGTTACGCGATGAGCGCCCGGATGCTTCGGTCATCCTGATCACCAAAGACATTAACCTGAGGGTAAAAGCAGCCGCACTAAAAGTGCCGGTGGAAGACTACCTGAATGATCGCGCCTATTCTGACAGCGATGCAATGATTGAAGGCGCACAGGTATACACCACTGCGGGGCAGGACGGTGCCTCGCTGTGGGAAACGCTCAATGTCGATGTCACCGTCGAGCGTGTCGACCACCATACTTTCTATCAATTAAGTGGCAACATGCCGCGCCATTGGCATGTCGGCATGCTGGTATCCGATAGCGAAAATGGCGCTGAGTTTGAAGCCATTGTCCGTGAGCTATCACCGTCATCTGCCCGACTACAGCTACTTACCAACTACCGTCACCATGCTGGCGTGTGGGGCGTTCATGCCCACGACAGCCGCCAAAACTTCACCCTCAACTTGCTGATGGACCCAGACATTGATCTGGTCACGATTGCTGGTAATGCAGGCACCGGTAAAACGTTTATGACGCTCGCCGCAGCGTTCCAGCAAACACTAGATGCCAAACTATTTGAGCGCATTGTATTTACCCGTGCCCCGATTCCCATGGGCGAAGATATCGGTTTCTTACCGGGCACCGAAGAGGA
Organism: Vreelandella neptunia; assembly: GCF_000712975.1. Lineage (GTDB taxonomy): Bacteria > Pseudomonadota > Gammaproteobacteria > Pseudomonadales > Halomonadaceae > Vreelandella > Vreelandella qaidamensis. Next base: position 204,686 of record NZ_JHQL01000004.1, read on the forward strand.
GAAAATGTCACCGTGGATGGGTGCCTTCCACGACAATATGGATAACCTGTTGCGTAACGAAGAGGGAGAGTCTAGCTGGGATAATGGTGCCACCCGACAGCTTATTGGCTCGCGGGTGCAGATTCGCTCCCCAAGCTTCATGCGTGGGCGTACCTTAAACGATACGTTCTTGATTATTGACGAGGCGCAAAACTTTACCCCCAAACAACTCAAGTCGCTGGTAACCCGAGCGGGCCGAAATACTAAGATTGTCTGTTTAGGTAACGTTGGCCAGATCGATACCCCCTACTTAACCGCCAACACCTGTGGAATGGCTGCTGTTGTCGAACGATTTAGAGATTGGCCCCATGCTGGGCATATCACGCTGAAAAGCGTTGAACGGTCGCGCCTCGCGCTGGCAGCTGAAGAGCTTTTGTAACGCTTGCCGCAAACCACCTTGCCGATTCACCCTTCGACTAAGAGCATCGCCCAGCAAAACTGGGCGATGTGCTCTAATGAATATAGCTAGCAGGGCTATTACTCTACTCCCGTGGTTGGTGCTGCGTGTCAGAATTTTCACTATTCCAAGGGTTTTCAACACCCACTGTATCGGCAGCAAACGCCTCTCGTTCACCTAGGGGGCGAGCCGCTCCAATCGTTGTATCGTTGCAAGTCTGACGCTCCATCTCACAGTTGAGCTCCGCACCAAACAGCACCACAAACGCTGAGAGCCAAAACCATAGCATTAACGCTACAACGGCCCCGAGAGAGCCATACAGCTCACTAAAGGTAGAAAAGTAACGTACGTAAAGCGATAGACCGCCGGAGCCTAGTAGCCACATAGTGGTGGCAAACAGCGTGCCATAGCTTAACCACCGCCACTGGGCAGAACGCCGATAGGGGGCGTAACGATATAGTAAAGCAATAAGTACGCTCATCAGTACCAACAACGCCGGCCAACGCAACCATTTCAAGACACTATCTACCGGTGGTTCAATCATCAGCGTATCAACCACAATCGGCACAATGGCGATAAACCCCAGTGACACTAACGTCATCGTAATTAGCCCGAAGGTTAACGACACCAACACCACACCGCGCAGTAGCAACGGACGCTTTTCATGTTCGCCGTACACCACATTCAAACCGACGACGAGTACAGAAACACTTTTCGACGCAATAAACATGGCAACCAACAGTCCTGCTAGCGCAGTCATTACATTCCCAGACTCCGTACTTTCCACGACCTCTTGGGCCTGCTGATCAATCAGCTTCGCCGCATCCGGCGGCATAAAACGACTAATTTCATAAAGCTGACGACCGGCCTCAACAGGATCAAACAACAGCCCCCAAAGAGAGATAACTGCTGCAATCGTTGGAAATAGCGCCAATAAGGCATAAAAAGCCACGCCCGCCGCAAACATGGTAATACGGTCACGACGAGCAGCACGCACTACCCGCCAAATAATATCGTGCCACCCCTTACGGGGGATATCGTCAGGCGCTGTGGCTTTCCGACCCCGCCAGTGAGACTCTACTCTCCCTTTTTGGCTCATCGCAGCCCCTCCCACATTAGTAAAAGCGCCACTATTACAGCGAACACCATCATCAAACCGCTACCATGATGACGCATCCATGCTTCTGCGAATAAACCTCTGTTCAACTGCCTCATTAACGCTCTTTCACGAGCAAGCGAAAACGCAACACTCGCCATTTTCACCTTTTCACAGGCATGGGCCAAAGCCTCTATAACGCGCAATCCTTTTACAGAAAAGACGCTATACAGCCACCATAAATCGCCTGCGGGTGGCGCTTGAATGACAACGCGGCGCAGTAAGCTAGCGCCAATCACCACCACCATCACAACAATCATGACACCAACAGGGAAAGGCCAACTCAGGCTTAACCATTCGGAGGCTGGTGGTATCTCAACACTACCAGCGGGCAGTGGAAGCCATATTGGCGTTACCAGGGCGGCGACCAATGCAGCCAACCACGCGCCCCACTGGAAGGCATTACTACCCCCTGAGTGCCGTTGCTGCCACTGACGCCACACGCAAACACTGATCAACGCAGAAGTGCCAATGGCCGCCCAGGTAAGCAGCATAATCAGATGTTCGTGATGCATGTCATAAAGCGCACTTTTAACGCCCCACTTACTTAGCATCCCCGCCGCTAGCGCACCCGTTAACGACACGCCAGGCAAGGCGATTAACGCAAACAGCAGCGGTTGCGGCCAGCGAGGCATGTGCTCGCTAATACTAGTACCCAGAAAGAGTGCTCCTTTTGCCAATGCATGATGAGCGGTAAACAACACCACACCAGGTAATAACAGCGGCCACACGTCTGGGGCGGCTAACCCCATTGCCACCATAGCAGTGAGCATTCCCATTTGGCTGATGCTGGAGTACGCCAGAACCGCTTTTGGATGGCGCTGCCACACACCATACAACGCAGCACCAAAGGCGGCTGCCAATCCTGCTATTAGCATGACGTTGCCAAGCTGGAGGAGCGCAGGTGACAATCCGTTAACTCCTAACGGCAATACATTTATCCATGCTAATAGACCAGCTTTAATCATCGCGCCGCTCAGCACCGCGCTAGCAGGAGCAGGCGCTACTGGATGCGCTAACGGCAACCAAACATGAAGGCCAATAACCCCCGCTTTCACCCCAAATCCAAGCCACAACAAAAGCGCCATCGTGGCCCCGTGGTCAGCGACAGCGATTCCCTCACGCACTCCCTTAAGCGTCAGCGTTTCTGAAGTGCCTGCCACCCAAAGAAAACCGCCAAGGATAAGCCCTTCACCAATAACGGCTAAGATTAAGTATGCCCTTGCGCCCAACCGCGCTTCGTCACTACCGCTATGGACTACCAGGGCATATGCGGCAAACGTCATCAATGCAAAGCCCAGATAAAAACTGGCGATATCTTGAGCAATAATCAGCAGCACATTGCCCAACAACGTCAGCGGCCACAGAAGCGCTAACCGCTGACATCGACGCTGTATAACCTGATCGCCTGCCTGTGCTTTTCGTTGCTCTGCTGCAAAGTATCCACGCGCATGAATGGCCGCTAAGCTCCATAGCAAAGCGGTAAAGGCCAGCCACGGACGGCTCAGTGCATTTAACTCCCAATAACCGCCTAACATCCAGGCGCTGATTGACCACTGGACCTCGCCGCTAAAGGCTAGCAGTAACGCCGGCCATGAAGCACTCACCCAGAGCATCGAGAAGTAGTCGCGGCTCGCCGCAGGCGTTCTATACGCCTGCCATATTGTGGTGCCCGCAACGCACAGAGGCCAAAGTAATGCCGCAAGCAAAAGTAGCGTGATCATGGCAGGTACTCCCCTACCGCCACGCGGGTAGCCCAATCCAGCGGGCTAAACGGCAATCCTGCCAATAAACCTGCTCCAATGCTTACCAGTGCAGTAAACACGGCTGGCCATAATAGCCAGCCGTGGGTTTCCAAGCGCCCAAGGCGCTGTTCATTAGGCCACTCACCCTTTCCATGAGCCGGCCCCTCACGAAACCAAAGGCGGTGCAAAATAGGCAAAAAATAAATAGCATTCAAGGTACTACTCGCAACTAAAACCGCCACAACCCAATACATCTGCGCCTGGATAGCCCCCACCCCCAAGTACCACTTAGTGATAAAGCCCGCGATAGGAGGCAGCCCAATCATCCCCAACGCCCCTACGGTGAATGCGAAGCTGGTAAGGGGCATACGCTTGCCAGCACCGTTCATTTCATCAATACGGTGGATACCAAGCTCTTCAGCGTAGTTACCCGCGCAAAAGAACAGCGTGACTTTCATCAAACCTTGATGCAGAAGATGCGCAAGTGCACCAATGGTACCGAAGGGGCCAAACAGGCAAACACCAAGCACAACATAGGAGACCTGGCTGATAGTAGAAAATGCCAACCGAGGCTTTAATTCTTGCTGGGCAATCGCGCGCAGCGAGCCGTAAATAATCGTAATTGAAGCCGCGACCGCCAATACAGTGGTGACACCAAGTTCAACGCTGAGCTCAATACCATAAAGATCATAAATCACCCGAAGGATGCCAAAGGCACCGGCTTTTACAACCGCAACTGCATGTAACAGCGCGCTAACTGGCGCAGGCGCTACCATTGCTCTTGGCAGCCATCCATGCAACGGCACCATGGCAGCTTTAACGGCAAGGCCTCCTACCAGTAATGTAAATATCAGTATCAGCAGACCACGATGATCATTGAGGTATGGCGACAATCCCTGCTCAGAAGCGAACGAATGGTCGCCGGTTAAACTGTAAAGCAGCACCACACCGAGTAGCAGCACCACGCCAGCCGTTAAGGTATAACGCAGATAAACACGCCCCGCTGCTAACGCTTTGGCGGTTCCGTAGTGGACGACCAACGGGTAGGTGGAAAGGGTCAGCATTTCGTAGAAAATCAGGAACGTAAACAGATTCCCGGCTAACGCGATACCCAACGTACTCGCGACACACAGGCTGAAAAAGCCAAAAAAGCGTTTGCGGTTCGCCGCCCCTTCTAAATAGCCGATCGCGTAGATCGTGGTACACAGCCACAGTAGCGAAGAAAGTCCAGCAAACATTACTCCCAACGCATCAGCTCTCAATACAAACTCAACACCGCCCACTATCTGGAAACTAAAGGTGTCTTCAACCCCCTGAGAAACCCGCCCAACCATCAAGGTTACCAGGATGATTTTACTCACAGCGGCAATCAGGTTAATGCTGGTACGCAGCCGCCGCGCGTCTTCAGGCAAAAGAAAAATAACCGCTGCTGCAAAAAGAGACGTTGCTAACGTTGTTAGCGGTAGCCAAGCCGCATTCATGCGCCACCTCCCTGGAGTAGCGCCAGTGGTAGGTGAGCCAATAAGCCTAGGGCAAACGCTGCCACCGCCAAACAAAGCGCAATAAGATCCATGCCAGGCGCTAACGGCTGGTAATGATGGCGAGGCGCAGTTTCATCAAAGCAGTAACGGAAAACACGAAATATATAAGCAGCTGTCAGCAATGTGCCCACCAATAGTGCGGCAACAGCTACCCATTGCTGTGTCATCACCATCGCCTGTAGCAGCAACCACTTTGCGGTAAACCCTGCGCTAGGCGGCAATCCCATCAGCGTAACGGACGCAATGCCGAACACAAGCAGTGACAGCGGTAAACGGCGGCTAGTGCCTGCAAGCCCTTTGATTGAGCTTTCGCCGGTGGCAAGAATCAAATTACCAACGGCCATAAACATAGCCGCTTTTGCTAGCGAGTGGCCCATCAACTGTAGCCAAAACCCTTCCCAGGCCAGTGCCCCTGGCAGCGGAGAAATAGTAGGCCCCAACAGTAAAGGAAAGGCCACCATTAGGTAGCCCAACTGGCCTACCGTAGAAGACGCTACCAAGGTTTTAAGCGATTCAGCACGCCACGCAATTAGCCCACCCCAAACAATCGCTAACATGCCCAACCATGCCACAAAGCGTGGGGCAAACAGCGCTTCGGGAAGTAAAATTCCCCACAGCATGATCAACATAAACAACGAGGCTTTAATCACCAACGCCGCATGCAATGCACTCACCGGCGTCCAAGCATTTTCATGCACAGGCGTTAGCCACCCGTGTAGCGGAAAGAGAGCTGCTTTCAGCGCTAACCCTGCACCCATCAATGCAGCAGCCACCCAGGCCACTGGGCCAGGCTCAACAATGTCAGCCAGAGTTATAAGGTCAAGCTCTCCCCAGTTCCCAAGTAGTAAGGCCACACCAAGTAAATAGGCAAGAGACCCCACCAACGCTAACAGTAAATATCGCATGCCTGCTTTCAGCGCATTAGCCTTACCTGATAGCAGCAACATGCCTACGGCAGCCAGCCCCATAGCCTCTAATGCAGCGTAAAGGGTCAATAAATCTACTGCTAGCCAAATAAGCGATAGCGCACTGATCAGCACACCCATCAGTGCCCACAGCCATCGTGCTTGCTTGCCGGGGCTGGTAAGTTGCAAATGACCCGGTGTGTATAAGGCAGCCGCTACCCCCACCCACTGAGTGATCATTAACATCAAACCGCTCAAGCCATTAAAGCGCAGTGACAGCTCAACGCCCGCAACGTGCCACTGCCAGCGCAGTAAGCCCACTTGTAGGTAATCGACAACCAACAGTGCGCCAGCCAATAAAATTGGCAGGCATGCAAGCATCACGGGAAATAGACGGCGCGGTGTAAAAAGCGCACCTAACAGCCCTGCAAAAATCGGCAACACCAAGATAATCAACAGCGCCCAGTGGCTATACCACAACGGCTCAAACGTACTTTCGTACAAGCCAAAACGCCATATCATTGCGCATGCCTCGCAGCATCACTGTCACTTGCTAGCGCAGACACACCCTCTAACAACACAAGTTGCCGAATAAGCAGCACACCTAACAACGTGCCTAGCCAGGCAATGATTAGTCCCACGCTGATAAGCGCCTGCGCTCCAGGCACCGTGCCCGCCATACCCGCCAGCAGCAAAAACACACCAGACCCGAGAACATTAAAGGCCATTAAACGGCGCAGCATATGTTTATGTAGCGTAAACGCTCCCATAGCTGTCGCCACAATAACCACAGCGGCGATAATTAGCGGATGCTCAGTCAGCGAATACGCCATATCAGGCAATAAAAACCGAATGGCACCCCCTATCATCACACTCCAGGCTAGCGCCAATAGGGCGCGCACCACGCCATGAGACCAACGGTGGCGGGAGCGGTCATGATGCGAACCCTTTTCGATAGTGGCAGGGAATGCGCTCAATGCATAAAAAAAGCTCCCCCCGGTCAGAACAACTCCTAATACAAGCTCTGCCAACGCCAACCAAGGTGCACCAAGCTTCCACCAGGAAAGACTCATTAATAGCGCAAAGAGCAAAAATAGCCCGCTCGCCCGTTTTAAGTGACGATCAAACAGGCAGACTAGCGACGCGGCTACTATGCAGAACGCTATACCGCTTTCTAGATAGTCAATTGACGCTATCATAAGCCTTCGCTAATTCCTTGCATCGGCTGAGGGAACCAATGTACGGCTAAGCCAAACGCTCGCTCAGCCACTTGCCAATATCGTTAACCTGCTGCGGGCATAGTGCATGCGCCATCGGATACTGGCGATAATTAACCGTATAACCCATTTCTTTTAAGCGTTCGACACCATTGCGACCCAGAGTTTCAGGAACGATGGGGTCGAAATTCCCATGGTGTACTTCGATAGGTATATCACGATTGGCTTCAGCTAAATCGATGCTATCGGCTGTCGCAAAATAGGTCGACATAGCTAACAGTCCGCCAAGAGGCTGAGGGAAAGAAAGCGCCGCCTGATAAGCTACTGCGCCGCCTTGGGAAAAACCCGCGACGATAATACGGCGGCTGTCGATCCCTTGATCAATCTGCTCTTCAATCAGTGCCTGAAGTCGTTCAGCAGACGTTCTCAACTGCGCTTCATCCACCCGACGTCCTAAGTCCATGGCAAGAATGTCATACCACGCTGGCATCACCATGCCGCCATTAATAGTGACCGGCAAGCGCGGCGCATGGGGCATAATAAAACGCACATGCGCTGAGTCAGGGAGTGTAAGGGCTGGTACTAGCGGCTCGAAATCGTGCCCATCGGCACCCAACCCGTGAATAATAAACACGCACGCATCGGCGGGTTGACCATTTTGCGGTTCAATAATCAGTTCGCCTGGGGCTGTCATGGGCTCTTTCCTTGCTGACGTTAAAAGCGCCACCCTAGCGTAAAGTGACGCGTTCGGCGAGTCATTTGCCTGCTTAAAGCGGCCAAACCAGTGGAATAAGAGTTAAGGCAATGATTCCCGTCAAAAGGTTCAAGCCACCACCAACACGTAAAAAATCACTGACCCGATAGCCGCCAGGGCCATGCACCATAAGGTTCGTTTGATAACCAATCGGCGTTAAAAAACTAGCCGAAGCAGCAAACATTACCGCCACCACATAGGGCATCGGGTTAACCCCCAGGCTTTCTGCTGCAGCCATAACCACCGGAAAAATAATTACTGCAGCAGCATTATTGGTCACCAATTCGGTCAACATTGCCACGACGCAATACGTGGCAATTAATAGCAACAGAGGGTTACCCGCCACCAACGACAGAACACTGCCTGCCAGGAAGTCCGCCGCGCCGGAGGTTTGCAGCGCAGCCCCTACCCCGAAAGATGCTGCAATAGTTAGCAACACTTGTGTATCCAAACCACGCTTAGCAGCGTCTACAGAACAGCAACCGGTTAACAACGCTAGCGCCGCGCCTAACATAGCCGCATTGAGCATACTTAAGACACCTAGCGCCGCCAGCATTACAGCCCCCAACAAAATCGCCCAGGCCAACGGAGCTTTTTCATGCACGGGCCGCGCAGCGCCGTTTAACTCACTGATTAAGAGAAAGTCTTTCGATTGTCGGTGGCGCTCAATAAACGGTGGACGCGCTTCTAACAACAGCACGTCAGCGGGCTGCAAACGCACTTGCCCTAAGTTTCCAGTCACCCGCTCGCCGCCACGGCAGATCGCCAATACGGCAGCGCCATACAACGTTCTAAAACGCCCGTCACGAATACGCTGTCCAATAAACTGGCACTGGTTCGATACCACTGCTTCAACCAAGCGCCGCTCTTTGAACTCTTTTTCCAAACTCGACGCCGCGTCACGAGAAGGGATCAGGCCACGAATTTGCTGTAGCTCTACAGCGGCGTCCGAGGTGCCCACAAAGACGAGTCGGTCACCTGCCTTTAGCTGCTCGCCTGGCCCCACCACACTCACCACATTACCAGCGCGCTCAATTTCAACTAAAAAAAGCTCTTGAAGATGGCGCAATCCAGCCTCTTCCACCGTACGGTCAACCAGCACCCCTGCGGGATCTACTTCCATTTCGATGGTGAACTCGCGAGGGTTAGCAAATGCTTTTGAGATCCCCTCTCGCGAAGGCAACAAGTGTGGCCCTAGGAAAATAAGATAAGCAAGGCCCACCAGCGCAACAGGAACACCTACCCAGGCCAAGTCAAATAAGCCCATAGCAAGGTTAGGATAGCGCTCCACTAACAAACCATGCACCACTAAGTTAGTACTGGTGCCAAACAGTGTAATGGTACCGCCTAAAATGGAAGCAAAGCTGAGCGGCATTAAGAGCCGTTGAGGAGAAAGCCTCAACCGTCGACTCCAGCTCATCACCGCCGGAATGTAGGTAGCCACTACTGGCGTATTATTGAGAAAACCGCTGAGTGAAGCCACAGGTAACAAAAGCCGAACAAGTGCACCACGCTCACTGTTAGGACGACCCAGTACATAGCGGATAATCAGGTCGATACCACCGGTTTCACGAATACTCGCCACCAATACGTACATGAAAGCTACGGTAAACAAGCCGCTGTTAGAAAAACCGCCCAGCGCCTGCTGCGGGTCAATGACACCCAAGGTCATTAACACCACGACGGCACCAAGCAAAATAATATCTGGCCCCAGTCGAGACAGTGTCATTAGTGGGAAAATAGTAAGCACTACTCCCACGGCTATCCAAGCATCCAGCGACATATCCTGTCTCCCTAACATAAAATCTTGGAAACATTGTGCCGCCTTGACGATATTCTAAAAAGTTATTTTTGGAAACACTTTAATAACAAAAAAGAATATATATGTGAGGTGTGAGGTGTGAGGTGTGAGGTGTGAGGTGTGAGGTGTGAGGTGTGAGGTGTGAGAATGTTGACTAAGCAGAAACGAAAAAACCCCGCTTTCGCGGGGTTTTTAGCATATTAGCGTTATGCGCTAACAGCGAACATCATCGTTTCTAATTAAAGAACTTTGATGTTGGAAGCCTGAAGGCCTTTTTTACCCTGAGTGACGTCGAAGGAAACCTTCTGGCCGTCTTGCAGAGTTTTGAAGCCATCAGCTTGAATTTCAGAGAAATGCGCGAACAGGTCGTCGCCATTGTCGTCAGGAGAAATGAAGCCGAAGCCTTTAGTGTCGTTAAACCACTTAACTGTACCAGTTGCCATGATCGAAATCCTCGATGTAGCTTGATGTAGAGCCGGGTAATACCCGAGTTGCAGTGGGTAGAACAAGAAACTTTCACCAGACTAAACGCTTGGGCGTTTCGATACTGCTGACAACGTTCGACTTGCTAACCAACTGCATCCAGCATGCGCTTAACTTAGCCGCACGTCAATACTATAGTTAAAAAAAATGTCAGGGCGATGACCGATCCGCTGCCATCATCCACCCCGCTGCTTTTTCGGCGATCATCAAGGTAGGAGAGTTGGTATTGCCACTGGTAATAGTCGGCATGATGCTGGCATCTACCACCCGCAAACCAGTCACTCCCCTAACACACAGTTTGGAATCCACCACCGCCATGGGGTCATCTTCGCGGCCCATTTTTGCCGTGCCCACTGGGTGAAAGATGGTGGTACCGATATCCCCCGCCAGCTTGGCCAGATCGTCGTCACTCTGGTATTCAAGCCCCGGCTTGAACTCTTCCGGCTGGTACTTTGCAAAGGCCTGCTGCTCGGCAATGCGCCGGGTGACCCGCAGTGAGTCTGCGGCCACTTTGCGGTCTTCCTCAGTACTCAGGTAATTAGGTTCGATGGCTGGGGCAGCTTGCGGGTCGCGGCTTTTGATCTGCACACGGCCACGGCTGGTGGGGTTGAGATTGCACACACTGGCGGTAATCGCAGGAAACCCATGCAGTGGCTGGCCAAACGCATCCAGGCTTAATGGCTGCACGTGGTATTCGATATTGGCGTGCCGATACTCATCCGAGCTGCGGGTAAAAATGCAAAGCTGTGAAGGTGCCATACTCATCGGGCCTGTACGTTTAAACACGTACTCCAAACCAATCTTGGCTTTACCCAGCAGGGTACCGGCCATGGTATTGAGCGTTTTTGCCCCTTTCACTTTGTAGACAGAGCGAATCTGTAAGTGATCCTGCAGGTTTTCACCCACACCCGGTAGCGCTGACACTACGTCAATACCGTGTTGTTGCAGTAGCTCGGGCGCGCCAATCCCAGAAAGTTGTAGTATCTGCGGCGAGCCAATAGCCCCCGCGCTCAACACGACTTCTTTATTAGCCCCTACACTAAGCGTTTTGCCCTCGCGGAGAAGCTCTGCGCCTACGCAGCGCGGTTGGTCATCTTGCGGCTCAAATAGCAGACGATTGACGTGGGTAGAGTGCCAGATCGTTAGGTTAGTGCGTTGCTTGATCGGTCTCAGAAACGCTTTAGAAGTATTCCAGCGCCAACCATTGCGCTGGTTGACCTCAAAGTAATTGACGCCTTCGTTATCACCGCGGTTGAAATCATCAGTGCGTGGAATACCCGCTTGCACCGCCGCCTCGGCGAAATCGTCCAATACTTGCCAGCTTAAGCGCTGCTTTTCTATCCGCCATTCGCCACCATGACCATGGTAGCGGCGATGATCAGCATCGCCGTCACCGCCCTCGTCCAGCCGGTGGTGATCTTCATGCTGCATGAAATCCGGTAGGCAGTTATCCCAGCGCCAGGCGTTATCTCCAGTCAGCTCAGCCCAGTGGTCGTAATCCCGTGCTTGGCCACGTAGATAGAGCATACCGTTGATACTTGAACAGCCACCTAGAGTCTTGCCGCGTGGGTAGATTAATGACCGACCGTTGAGCCCTTTGTCGGGCTCGGTACGAAACAGCCAGTCCGTGCGGGGGTTGTTGATGCAGTACAGATAGCCCACGGGAATATGAATCCAGTGGTAGTTATCCGGCCCACCCGCTTCAATCAGCAGCACCTTATTATTTGGGTTAGCGCTTAGCCGATTGGCCAGCAGGCACCCAGCGGTGCCTGCGCCAATCACAATGTAGTCGAAATTATTGTTAGCAGTGTGTGGCATAGACGTGCTCCCGTCACCTGGCGGCATTACTTAGCCGTCGGCATCACGAACTCAGCACCCGCGTCGATGGAGTCTGACCAGCGCTGCATGATGGATTTCTGCTTGGTGTAGAAACGTACGCCCTCTTCCCCATAGGCATGCATATCGCCAAACAGGGAGCGCTTCCAGCCGCCAAAACCGTGCCAAGCCATGGGGACCGGAATGGGGACGTTGATGCCAACCATACCTACCTGGATGCGGCGGCCAAATTCACGGGCGACGTTGCCACTTTCGGTAAAGCAGCTGACGCCATTGCCGAACTCGTGGTCGTTGATCAGCTGAATCGCCGTGGCGATATCCGGCACGCGTACGCAGACCAGCACGGGGCCGAAAATTTCTTCCTTATAGATAGTCATCTCGGGGGTGACGTGGTCAAACAGGGTACCGCCCATCCAGAAACCATCGGCACAGCCTTCGCCTGTTTGCGCGACATTAAATTCACGACCATCTACCACCAAGTGTGCGCCTTCTTCTACGCCTTTATTGATGTAACCGGTAATCCGCTCATGCGCCTGACGGGTGACAATCGGGCCCATTTCCGCATCAAGCTGCATGCCGTCCTTCACTTTCAGCGCCTTGGCACGCTCCGCCAGCTGAGCAACGACACCATCGGCTACATCGCCAACCAGCACCGCCACGCTGATGGCCATGCAACGCTCGCCTGCCGAGCCGTAGGCAGCACCAATCAAGGCATCCACGGCTTTATCCAGGTTGGCATCCGGCATCACCACCATATGGTTCTTGGCACCCCCCAACGCCTGGACGCGCTTGCCATGTTTGGCGCCGCGCTCGTAGATCAGGTTGGCAATCGGGGTGGAACCGACAAACGACAGTGCCTTGACGTCCGGATGATCAATCAGCGCTTCAACGCTGTCCTTGTCGCCCTGCACCACGTTGAAAACGCCATCCGGTAGCCCTGCCTGCTTGAGCAGATCAGCAATCATCAACGAGGCACTAGGGTCCAGCGGGCTGGGCTTGAGGATAAAGGTATTACCAGTGGCAATTGCGACCGGGAACATCCACATCGGCACCATGACCGGAAAGTTGAACGGCGTGATACCGGCGACCACACCCAGCGGCTGGCGCATGGTCCAGTTATCAATCCCAGTGCTAACCTGCTCGGTGTAGTCACCTTTCAGCAATTGCGGAATGCCGCAGGCAAACTCAACAATATCAATCCCGCGCGCCACTTCGCCCTGAGCATCGGTAAACACCTTACCGTGCTCCTTGGTGATCGCTTCGGCCAGCTCATCCTTATGGGCGTTCAGCAGCTCCAGAAAACGGAACATCACGCGCGCCCGACGAATGGGTGGGGTATCTGCCCAAGCAGGAAATGCGGCTTGAGCAGCGTTAACGGCACTGTCTACATCCTGGGTGCTGGCCAAAACCACATGACCGCTGACCTCGCCGGTAGCAGGGTTAAAGACCTGTTGAGAAAGGCCTGAGCTACCCTCGTTGATCTGCCCGTTAATAAAATGATTAATAGTGGTTGTTGTCATTTGGTTACCTTTATAAGCAAATTAAAATAACGGTGTAAGTGCGGATAGATTAACCGCCTTGATATGGCAATCAATTGAGTAATTTTTAACCTAGATATAAGATTTACTAATAACACAGCAGTAGCAGGTGGCCGCTTATGCAAGAGAACTCAGCACTACGGGCATTTGTCGCCGTAGCACGTACGGGTAGCGTTTCACGAGCGGCTGACCAGCTATGTATTACTCAGCCCGCAGTAAGCCTAAAGTTGAAGCAGCTTCAGCAGCATTTGGGTCTAACTCTGTTCACCCGTCGCCCACAGGGGTTAACGCTAACCGCCGATGGCTATGCCTTATTGCCCGCCGCAGAAAATGCCCTTGCCAGTGCGCTTGCCTTTGAACAAAGCGCCAGAGCTTTACATAGCACCCTGCGAGGAAAGCTGAAAATCGGCACGATTGTAGACCCTGAATTTATTCGCCTAGGTAAATTTCTCAGCCGCTTAATGGCTCGCGCGCCCCATCTTGAAACCGAGCTGCATCACAGTATGAGCGGTAGCGTGTTAGCAAAGGTGGAGCAGGGTGAATTAGACGTAGGCTTTTATCTCGCCATGCCAGGCGAAGGAACTGACAACTCAGCACTGGCTTGGCGTGAGTTGACTCATTTTCACTATCACATCGTCGCCCCGGCTGGCTGGGAAGCCAAGCTAGCAGACACCCGCTGGGAAGTACTGGCTGCCCTACCTTGGATCGTTACACCAACGGATTCCGTACACCACCGACTACTTAAATACGCGTTAGCAGCAAGTGGAGCCAAGCCCAATCGGGTCGCTCAGGTAGACCAAGAAGTATGTATGCTAGATCTAGTCCGCGCCGGTGTCGGGCTTAGCCTAGCGCGGGATGCGTTGGCAATGACCGAACGACAGGAAAGCGGCTTGACGATAGCGGATAGTATTCGCCTGCCCTGTGCACTCAGCTTGATCTGGCGTAAAGAGCGTGCCACAGAACCCACCGTAAAAGCGGCACTCGACACGTTGGATACGGTTTGGCAAAATCGTTTAAATTAGACAGATTATGTACAATAAAATCTAGCGCGTATAAAAAACTAGGAACCTACGTTAATAAATTGGATCACTATTCAGTCAGCTAATTAGCCATGTTCCTAGAAAGTCCTAACTAGAAAGCCTTAAACTGGAGCGCCCTAAATGTCTCGTCTAATGCCATTTTCCAAACCGTTTCGCCCGCTTTTGCACGTGCCTGCTTTTTGCATGGTGGTAGCGGTAGGTTTAACAAGCACCTCATTACACGCTCAATCCAATGCGTCGGCCACCTTTGCTGGCGGCTGCTTTTGGTGCATGGAACCGCCCTATGATAAGCAGCCAGGCGTCAGCGCCACCATTTCTGGCTATATGGGTGGCGAGCTTGAAAACCCTACGTATGAACAGATTTCTCGCGGTGGAACTGGTCACGTGGAGGTGGTGCAAATTGCCTATGACGATAGCCAAATCAGCTATGAACAGCTGCTGGAGATTTTCTGGCGAAATATCGACCCCTTCGCCGTAGACCGTCAGTTTTGTGACAGCGGCGACCAGTACCGTTCAGCCATTTTTTACCATAATGATGAACAACGAGAGCTAGCAGAAGCCTCTAAAGCTGACATGGAAGCACGCTTTGACCAAACTATCGCGACTGAGATAGCTCCTGCCAGCGAGTTTTGGGAAGCTGAAGAGTATCACCAGGATTATTATGAAAAAAATCCACTACGCTACCGGTTTTATCGCCTGAGCTGTGGTCGTGATGATCGTCTGGAAGAAGTATGGGGTGAAGAAGCAGGCGGCCCAACATTTCAGTAGCACACTATCAGCATGCACATCTAACGGAACGTTTTTTGTCCGAGACTGCCCTATGGTTACGCTTTAGTTAAGTCGCTAACCATTGAATTAGGCAAAGCGTTATTTTTCTACTAAAGTGGAGAGTCAGTATTAATAGACCAGTCGACTAAAGACTGGTTTATGCCTTAACGCCCCGTTGATCAAAAGATAGGAGATCTTATGAGCAACAGCATCACAACCGTCAATCCAACCACCGGCGAAACGCTTGAAACTTATGCGCTGATGGATGCCAGCCAAGCCAAGCAGATTGTCGAGGCAAGCCATGAAGCGTTTCTTGACTGGCGGCTTAAACCTCTTGACCATCGTGCCAAAGTGGTTAAAGCCATTGGCGAGGCGCTTAACGCCCATAAAGATGAGCTTGCCGAGCTAATGGTAAAAGAGATGGGCAAGCTGCCTAGCCAAGCCCGTCAGGAAGTTGACCTTTGCGTGGGCATCTGTGATTACACTGCAGCGCATGGCCCTACTACATTAGCCGACGAAGAGCGCAACCCCAGCAACGGCGAGCGTGGCATTGTTACTTACTCTCCCATGGGTGTTATCTATGGCATACAACCGTGGAACTTCCCCGCTTATCAGGTAGTTCGTTACTCCATCGCCAACATTATGGCGGGTAATAGCGTGTTGCTGAAACATGCTGAAAATGTCACTGGCAGCGGCCTACTGCTCGAAAAAATTTACCGTGAGGCAGGCCTGCCGGAAAATGTTTTCCGCACGATTGTTATTTCTCATGATGTATCTGATGAGGTGATTGCACACAAAGCAGTGCGTGGCGTTACTTTAACGGGTAGTGACGGTGCTGGTCGTAAAGTGGCGGCAAAAGCTGCCGAGCACTTGAAAAAAACGGTATTGGAACTGGGCTCAAACGACGCTTATCTAGTGCTGGATGACGCGGATATGGACGTGGCGATCAAGACTTGCGTTCAAGGACGCGTATACAATGGCGGGCAGACTTGCGTTGCAGCCAAGCGTTTTGTAGTCACAGAAAAGAATTACGAAACATTTAAAGAACGTTACGTCGCACGTATGCAGTCGTTGAAAGCGGGTGACCCCACTAACGAAGATAGCGATCTTGGTCCCATGGCCCGTGTCGATCTGCGCGATACTCTTCATGAGCAAGTGGAAGAGAGTGTTCGCAAAGGTGCAAAAATCCTATGCGGTGGTGAAAAGCTATCCGGCAAAGGAGCATTTTATCCGGTAACCGTGCTGGATAACGTGACACCCGGCCAGCCCGCCTATGATGACGAGCTATTTGGGCCAGTCGCAGCGCTGATTCGCGCTAAAGACGATGAAGACGCCATGCGTATTGCCAACGACAGCCGTTATGGCCTCGGCGGCGGCATCATCTCTAAAGATGTGAAGCGCGCTACCGAGCTTGCCAGCAAGTACTTTGATACCGGCATGGTATTTATCAACGGCTTTGGCGTTGCTACCCCAGAAATGCCGTTTGGCGGCGTCAAAGATTCTGGTTATGGGCGTGAGCATGGTGGTTTCGGCATGCTGGAGTTTGTTAATGTGAAGTCGGTCATTGTCGTTAAAGAGTGATGATCGTAAAAGAGCGATGACCATTAGCGACTAAGCCGATAAACGCTCAAAATCATTAGCCGTAAAAAGAGCGCGCCGCTAGCTTTTCAACAAGCTAGCGGCGCTTTTTTTGTTACTGGTATTTTTACGAGCTTAAGTGTTGTTCAGAGGTTCGGCGCTGCCATAATTTCAGTATTAGTGCCATCACTACCCACGTCACTAATGCGGCAATAACATCGTCTAACACAATGCCAAAGCCACCCTGCACATACTCTGCCAAATGAATTGGTGGCGGCTTCAGCGAATCAAAGAAACGATAAACAACGAATGCCAGCGCCATCACCAACGGATGTCGTGCTGCCTGTAGCCCAATCACTACTAGCGGGAACGCCAAGTACTCATCAGCAACAATGCTGCCATGATCTAGTCCTGCATAGTGCCACGCAGCAACATGGCAAACCGGCACAGCAAGTACCAGCAGAACAGCCATGATAGCGCCCTGCTGCACCAACGGTCGGCTTAACAACCACCATGCTAACGGAATGCCCAGCAGCGAACCAACCGTACCCGGCGCAATCGGCGCTAGCCCCAGCCCAAAGCCGGTGGCTAGCCAAAAATTAATGGTATCCAGCATTAACCTGCCTGCTGCGCCTGGCGTTCAAGCTCGGCGGCCATATCAGGCGAGAGATTTAGCGCACTTGCCAATTGATCCAACCAAGCGCGCTCCATGGGATTTTGCTCATCCGTCACCGCGACGCTAATCAAGTACATCTCGCGGGCAGCTTGAGGGGAGTCAGCTTCCCGGGCAAGTGCCTGGGCATCCAGTGGGGCGTTGAGCTGCTGCTCGACCCAGCGGTGCATCTCCTGATCGGCACCTAACGCGTCGATCTGCTCTGTGATGAGCGCCTGTTCTTGTTCATCAATATGGCCGTCGGCTCTCGCCGCCATAATCATTGCTTGCAACAGTTCGAGACTACGCCGCTCTTGATACTCACCGCTAAGCGCCTCTACTCGCTCACCTTCGGATGCGGCGTTTTGAGCAGCGTTTGACGGATTAGCACCATTTTTTCCTTCCTGGGAGCTTTGCCATGCTTTCCAGGCCAGCATGCCCACCCCAGCAATCGCGCCGTACTTGAGCGCTTTGCCGCCCATGCTACGGCCACGCTTAGAGCCAACGAGCAGCCCCATTGCGCCACCACCTAATAGGCTCTTCATATCAAAACCGCTAGAGCCGCCCCCTTGCCGCGAGCCTTGGTTTGCGCTACTGCTGCCACCGCCTAGCTGGCGCGACAGCCCATCAATAACGCCTTTAACATCGATACCGTTTCCGCTGTTTCCACTACTGTTTCCACTACTGTTTCCACTACTTCTGCTACCGCTGGCCTGCTTCATCAACTGTTGTAAAATCTTGCTTGCGTTCATCCTTGCACTCCTAAGTGGATAGTATCTCTAGGGCTCGCTAGACAATTAACTTCCGTTATAAAACATGCTGTATGAACGCAGCATGAATTAACGCCACCCCAGGCATTTAAAGAAGCGCGCCCTTTACTTCCACCGAGCTGCCAAGTCGGCTGGCACGCACTTCAACACGGACAGACATTTGCTCTTTGAGTTCGCTGACATGCGAGATGATCCCAATCATTCGCCCGCCCATTTGTAACTCACTGAGCATGGCGATCGCTTGGTCTAATGCATCCTGATCCAGGCTGCCAAAGCCTTCATCAATAAATAGCGTATCCAACTGAATACCGCCGGCGTAGGCCTGCACCACATCAGAAAGCCCCAGCGCCAACGCCAACGCCGCCATAAACGACTCGCCGCCGGAAAGCGTCGCTACTGAACGGCTCTTTCCAGTGTAAGTGTCGGCCACGTCTAGCTCCAATCCTGACGCTTTATTGCCCTTAGATGGGTCTTCACGGCGCACCAACTGGTAGCGCCCGCGGCTCATACGCACCAGCCGTTCAGACGCCTGAATCAGTACGTCGTCTAGTAGTACTCCCAGCACAAAACGCTGCAAGCTAATGCGGTTACCGGTGCGCCCGTTAGCCACCTCGCTTAACGTACCCCATACTCGGTATTGGGCTTCAAGCTCGGCCTGGGCCGTGTGGGCAGCAGTGAGTTTTTGGCCAATACCCTGCAAGGTCTTTAACCGCCCATCCAGCGACCGCCATGCCTCTAGCTGAGTATTCTCCTCTGCTTGAGCAGCTTTTGTTTGAGCGGTGAGTGCAGTAATATCCGGCAGCTTTTTTTCAGCCAGCTGGGCGTGGTAATTATGTAGCGCGCCGTCAAGCTCAGCCAAACGGCGCTGATACTCCTCTACTTGGCGAGCCAGATCTTGGCGTTGGTTATCTTCTAGCTGAGCCGCCTGAAAAGCAGCTTCGCTTTCAAATGAACTGGCCTGTAGCGCTATTTGCCACTCAGCCTGGGCCTGTTCAAGCGCTTGCTGGCTCCGCGTTACCTGATAGTTGGCACCGCGCAGCTGCTCTTCTGCCCGAGCTTGCTGGGTTTGGGTCTCTGCAAGCGCTTGCTGTGCGCTTTCCCAGTTTTTTTCAAATTCACTAATCTGGTTGTCCAGCTCAATAAGCGTTTGGCGCATGACTAAGGGGTTACGCACATCTTCTGGCAGTGATTGACGTAACTGATCGCACTGGCTATCTAGCCGTAACGCCTCCTCTTTGGCCTTTTCAACCTGAGGTCGCTGGGCTTTGAGCTGTTTGTCTAACGCGCTCCAATCCCGGCGACGCTCGTCACGAGCAGCGTTTTGCCGGTTAATCTCACCCTGCACATGCCTGTGACGCCCGACCTGGCGGCGTAATTGTTCGCAGGCCTGTTGCAGCTCAACTTGTGGTTGGCTGGCCCAAGCGCCTAGCTGGTGGCTAAGGCGCTGCGTCTGCTCAGCGTTGTAGCTAAGCTGCTGTGCTAACTGGTGTACCTGACGCTCGGCGGTTTGTAATGCGTGGCGGGCCCGTTCCTCAGCTGAGCGCGCTGTTTCCACCTGATCTTGGGTAACAATATCAGCATGTTTAACCGCCGGGGCCGGGTGCTCAAGGCTGCCGCACACCGGGCAAGGTGCCTCCTCTTCAAGAGTGAGCGCTAACAGTGCAGCTTGCCCTTGGTGCCAGCGCATCTCTTGCTCAGTGGTGTGGCGTTTGGCCTGCTCCGCTTCCCTTTGCCGACCTTTAAGCGCCTGTGTTGCCTGCTGTTGTTGAGCGTCGAGTTCACGCCCCTGCCGAATCAGCTCATCCAACTCCTGTCTCTGAGTTAATAAGCTCTCATGGCGACTCAGCTCTACAGGGGCGCTGGCTAACTGCTGAAACTCGTTCTGTAACTCCTCAAGAGCAGCGCCTAGCGCTTCGCCTTGTCGGCGAATACCGTCTAACTGTGCTTCGTCACGCTTTAGTGCCTCATCAGTGTGTTGCCAAGCGACCTGGGCTGTTTTCCAGCGCGCTTCCAGCTCACTCAGTTGTTGGCCTTTGTGGATAAACTCGCCCAACTGACGATGGCGCTCACGCAACGCGGGAAGTTCGGTTTGACGCTGGCGCGCCGTCTCAAATGCATGCTGGGCTTGTTCAGTACTGATACGCTGGGCAGCAAGCGCGGAATCGGCCTGTCGCTGCTGTTCTTGAGTGGCAGTGAATGCCTGCTGCGCTTGGACTAACGCAGTGCTGTAAGGCCTCAGCGCTTGGGCGTGGTCACTTTGGGTCAATCGGCTCTGAAAGGCGGTTATTTGCGCTTGCTGTTCAAGGTGGCGCGCTTTCTCCGCGGCGAGGCTGTCACGGATTTCAAATTGGCGCTGAAGTGCTTGGCCTTCGCCTAGCATCTGTTCAGCGCAGCGGCGCTGCTGCTGAGCGGTTTCAAAACGCTGACGCGCTTGCTCTACTTGCGGGGTTAGCGCCGCTAACTCTTGCGCTAATGCCGCTTCGCTTTCCAGCTCACCACCGGCCAAAATGCCACTGATATGCTGGCGGTGATCATTCACCGCTCGCTCAATTTGATTCGCTTGGGTACGCAGGCGCTCTTCAATACGCTGAAAAATCTGGGTTTGAAACAACTGAGAAAAAATTTTCTCGCGGTCTTTCGATTCTGCTAGCAGTAGTTCACGAAACTTCCCTTGGGGGAGCACCATCACTTGGCGAAATTGATTCGCATCCAGACCTATTAAGGCGTGCAGCTGGCTGTTGGCATCGGTAACCTTACGCGCCACCAAGCACTCATCCTCTTCACCTTCTGGGGTCAGCCGCCACAGCTGGGCTTCAGCACTTTGTGTGGTAGTCCCTTCGCCAGTGGCCTTGGGGCGCTCCTGCTGGGGAACTCGGCGCACCCGGTAAGCACTATCACGCAGGCGAAAATCCAAGCTGACCTCGGTCAACAAAGTATCGGCGGCCTGGTCGCAGCGCATTTGCCCGGCATCGCGGTCATTACCGGTGGTTTGACCGTAAAGCGCAAAACAGATGGCATCTAGTATCGAGCTTTTGCCTGCGCCCGTAGGGCCATTAATCAGAAACAGCGGGCTGTTGCCCAACGCAGTAAAATCGATCGTTTCACTGCCTGCAAAGGGGCCAAACGCCTGCATGGTGAGCGTTAACGGCGTCATGGCTGGCTCTCCTGCTCACGGCTTAGGGTGGTGATGAGTTCACGCATGGCGCTGGCCTGCTCATCACTCATGTTGCCCCCGCTGGTTTGGGTAAAGAAATCGCTAAACATATCCAGCGCGCTAAACTGCAGCCGTTCGCGATCTAACTGCTGACGCCCACGCGCTGCCAACATGCCGGGCTTTTCTAAATGCAGCACGTTGGGGTAGACCTCGCGCAGCTTGCCCATGGGGTCAAGTATCGCGTGGCGGTCGGTCAGCCGCACTAACAAATAATCATCGACGTGGGTATCGGTTTTGCCTTGTGCTAGCAGCTCAGCCAGCTCGCCTTCCAGCACGCGTACCTCTCGGCGCGGGGTCAGCGGGCGGTGTTCGATCTGGCTCACGCCCTCGGAACCAATATCCACCAGCGTGACGCCTTTGCGCTGGTTAGCCTCTGAGAAGCTGTATTTAAGTAGCGAGCCGCTGTAGCGAATATGCTCACCGCCGCGATACTGCGGCCCATGAAGGTGGCCTAAAGCAACATAGTCAAACGACTGCATAGGTTCCCAGGCAACACTTTCCGCGCCTCCCAAGGTTAGCGGGCGCTCTGAATCGCTGGCACTGCCGCCATCCACAAAGCAGTGGCTCATCAGCACCGTAGGTCGACTCGCTTGGCGCTGGGTGTTGATACGCTCGACTAAGTAACGGTGAGCGCTGTCAAAATCACGAACATCCACCGAAAATTGACTGCGCACATACTCTGGATCAGCGTAGGGAATACCGAACACATCCACCTCCGCCCCATTAATCGACAGCGACACAGGGCGGTCGCAGGCGGATAGATCAGACAAAATATGCAACCCTGCTTGGCGCAGGTGGCGCGCGCCGAAGCCAAGGCGCTCAGCACCGTCGTGGTTGCCAGAGATCATAATCACCGGCAAACGGCGCTTTTCACACAACTCGCCAAGCATCTCATCTAATAGCGTGACAGCGGCGGCTGGCGGCACCGAACGGTCATAAATATCACCGGCAATCAGCACCGCGTCCACCGCATCGCGGTCGACAATCTCCAGCAGCTGGTTCAAGACATGGCGCTGGTCTTCCAACAGCGAGAGGTTGTGAAACAGCCGCCCCAGGTGCCAATCGGCGGTATGAAGTAGTCGCATGGCAGGCTCAATGCAAAAAAATATTCCCCATCATAGCAATCTGCATTCCAAACTGCCCGTCACCCAGCACAAAAAGCCCCGCACATGGCGGGGCTGGAGCAGCAGTAGTCGCTGGCAGTTAGTTGCGGAATGCGTCCGGATAGGTGGTTAAATCAATTCCCCACACGAGGGGTAACAAGAAATAAACCGACGCGACGATTAGCAGCAGCGCGAAAATATTTAACCAGAAACCGTTGCGTACCATTTCAATAATTTTGATTTTTCCAGTCGCAAAAATAATCGCGTTGGGGGGCGTGCCCACCGGCAGCATGAAGGCGCAGTTGGCTGCCATTGCCGCCGGCACCATCAGCACGAATGGATGAATATCCAATGCCAGCGCCAGCGACGCTAGCACCGGCAGAATCATCGTGGCCGTTGCTGTATTGGAGGTGATTTCAGTTAAAAACAGCACCATTCCTGCGGCTAACAGAATCACCAGCAAGAAGTTAACGCCTTCCAGCACACTCATTTGACCACCGATCCATGCGGCCAAGCCCGAAGATCCAAAACCAGCAGCAATTGCTAGGCCACCACCAAATAGCAGCAGAATGCCCCAAGGCACATCTTTCGCAATATCCCACCCCAGCAGGCAGCCGCCTTTATTAGGCGAGGGAATTAAGAACAGTGCAATTGCCGCTGCAACGGCAATCATTGTGTCGTTAATGCCGGGAATATTCAGGAGCTGGCCTTGCCATAAAAATGAGCGGGTAATCCAGAAAAACGCCGCTAACAGGAAAACCCCCAACACGGCTTTCTCTTCGAAGGTGATTTTACCCAGCGCTTCCTTTTCTTTGGCAATAAGCGCTTTGCCGCCTGGAAGATTGCTGAACTTAATCGGGTAAATGATGCGTGTCAGCATCAGCCAGCCAATCAACAGCAGTGCTAACACTACGGGGAAAGCAAACATCATCCAGCTAGCAAAGGTAATTTCAAACCCAAACAACTCATTCACAACCGCAGCTAAAATGATATTAGGAGGCGTTCCAATCAGAGTACCCAACCCCCCGATAGTGCCACCATAACCAACACCGAAAATAAGTGCCTTGCTGAATTTATCAATTTCTTCGCTATGATCACCCTCACTTTTGTTTAGCTCTTGGGTCACTTGATACACAATCGCGGTGCCGATGGGCAACATCATCATGACCGAGGCCGTATTGGAAACCCACATCGACAGAAAGCCAGTGGCTGCCATAAAGCCGAACACAATGCTGTTAATACTGGTGCCTAGCAGCGAAATAATCGTGAGTGCAATGCGCTTATGCAGATCCCACTTCTCCATCGCCAAGGCGATCATAAAACCACCAAGGAAAAGGAAAATAATAGGATTACCGTAAGCCGCCGTTACCGCACTACTTTCAAGGGCCCCGGTAATTGGTAGCAGTACAATCGGCAATAGCGACGTTACCGGAATAGGAATAGCTTCAGTAATCCACCAAACCGCCACCCACAAGGTGGTCGCAAGCACCATACGGCCTTCTACGCTTAGGTCTGCCGGGTGGAAAAACAGCAGTACAAACGCAAACAACATTGGCCCCAGCACCAGGCCAACCTTTTGAGGTTTTGTATAAGCAGGTGGCGTTGGCGGCTTATCGCCGGTTCCTTGCTGCTCGCCTGAAGTGTTGGAAGCTGAGCGCCCCGCGCCAGGCGCTGGCAACGCGCACATCAGTAAATTTTTAACTTGTTCATGGGAGTGCCAGAGCATCTCCCAGAGTGTCATCGTGGCAGTTCTGCGCATTCTCTAAGTACCGCTCGCAGTCAGGTGGTCAAAAGGGCTTTTTACACAGTAAAACCCGATGGCGTATTTAAAATAGCCTAGCTGGCTTTTTCGGTGCACTTTATTCACTGCAGCCAAGGATTAGTCCAGTAAATTGGCAAAAAATACAACCAAAGTCTAACCACTTTAGTCGCAATTATTAGCTCATTCTTACATGACATTCCAGCCCCATCACGGTAGGTTTGAGACGCTTTCCAAGGAGGTACTAACGTGCTCGACCGTTTTACTATGCCGCTTACCCATCGACCGCTTGCCACTATGGCTCGGCATCTCAACAACAGGCAGATTACCCCTGACCAAGTTACCTTAACGGCCTTTTTAGTGGGAATGAGCGCGCTACCGCTATTAGCCTTTGAATATTATGTTTTGGCACTGATAGCGATTTTAGTTAACCGCCTAGGTGATGGACTAGATGGCGCACTTGCCCGGCTAAGCGGCCAACAAAGTGATGCGGGCGGGTTTATTGATATCGGGTTAGACTTTGTCTTTTATGCTGCAGTAGTGCTGGGATTCGCGCTGGCTAACCCTGCGCAAAATGCGCTGGCAGCAGCGTTACTGCTATTCGCCTTTATCGGTACAGGAACATCGTTTTTAGCCTTTGCGATTGCGGCGAAAGCACGCAATGTCGAACGGCCAAATTTTCCACAAAAAGCGTTTTACTATTTAGAAGGGTTGACCGAAGGCACAGAAACCGTTGTTGCGTTAGTACTTTTCTGCTTGTTTCCTCAGTATTTTCCATGGCTAGCGGGTCTATTTGCAGCCGCTTGTCTGATCACAACGATTACGCGGCTATGGGGAGGCTATTGGACCTTACGCTAGCACTTAAGATCACCCTATAACGGTTACGCATGCAATGTGCGTTATCGAACCGACAACAGCGAACATTAAGCACATCGTCCTGATAGAAAAGCATTGTTTTATGAGCTGTGCTGTACACATTCATCAGGATGTAACCCGTGACTCTTTTTTTTCAGACGCCCTTATTTCGTCGTGTGCACCAACACAATGCCTCTATGGCATTATGGCGTTCATCCTCGCCAGTACGTGAAGAATTGTTTAGTGCAGAACGGCTCGAACAGCACGCGGGTAGTCTAGCACTGGCGCAAGTCGTGACAGCAAGCCCACCCAAAGTGGCGTCGTTAACGCGCCGCCTAAACGATAATGCCCGCGTATTACTTGCTGCTTACCGCGCTTGCGCTGTCACGCTGGCAGAAGGTCGAGAGGTCGTTCCCGCCGCCGCTTGGTTACTTGATAATTATCATCTCATCGAAGCACAAATTCGTGAAATTCGCGGTGACCTTCCACCGGGTTATTACCGACAGTTACCAAAGCTTGCAGAAGGCCCCTTTGCGGGTTATCCACGCGTATTTGGTATTGCATGGGCTTTTATTGCACATACCGATAGCAATATAGAACTCTCTAACTTACGTGCATTTATTAAATCTTACCAACGCACTCAGCCACTAACGATTGGAGAATTATGGGCAGTTGCGATAACGCTTCGTATTGTATTAGTCGAGAATCTACGCCGTCTTGCCGACCAGATTATTACTGAACAAACGGCGCGCGATGCAGCGGACGCACTAGCGGCTAAGTGGTTTGCTACTGAAAATGACTCACCAATAAGCAACGACTCTTCCAATCGTTATTCACCTTACAGCGAGTCGATTAACAACGAGTCGATTAACAACGAGTCAATTAACAACGAATCAGTTAATAGCGTTTCGACAGATGACTGTTCAACGAGTAATGACTCAGCTAGTTATACATTCTCCTCCTTTACGTCTCAGAAAACACCACTGTCGGCGCCTTTTATAGCTCAATTAGCCAAACGTTTACGCGGTGTTAACCCCCATACCAATGCACTCGCCTGCTGGCTTTTTGAGCAGCTTAATCGCCAGGGCGAATCTATCGATGATGTCGTGCAAAGTACCCAGCAGTGCCAAGGGGCGTCGAACGTTACTGTGCGCAACATCATCACTAGTATGCGTTTTATCTCCAGCACCGATTGGGCTGAGCTTTTCGAAAGTGTCAGCTTGGTAGACGCAAAATTACGCGAACACAGTCGCTTTGCGCAGTACGATTTTTCAACACGCAATCAGTACCGCGTTGCAGTGGAAGAGCTCGCCCGTGGCTCAGCCTATACCGAGTTAGAAATCGTTGAGCATACGCTAACGCTATCAAGAGAAGCACTGCCACTTACCGATGATGTCCACGAGACAGCAAGAGTTGAAGACCCCGGTTATTTTTTGGTGGCGGCAGGTAGGAATAGGTTAGAAAAACGCCTTAACTTTCGCCCACCATTGAAACGGCGATTTCGTCAGCTACTGTTGAAAAATGGCATCAATGGCTACGTCATAATGCTGACAGCGACTACCGTCGCTTTGATGGCCTTAGCCGGGTGGTTGCTGTTATCAATGCATTCAGGCGAGGTGTCGTCACGTTGGTTATTGTTATTGGCAGCCCTGGGCATCCTGCCCACAATTGAGTTCGCTACGTCTATCGTCAATCGTTTCGTTATTTATAATATCGGTGCACAGCCACTGCCTAGCCTAGATCTTTCCAAAGGTGTTCCCCCCTCTCTTCGCACGCTGGTGGCGATGCCAACGCTACTGACCAATGAAGCCGACTTACAAGAGCAACTTGATCGGCTTGAGGTGCATCATCTAAGTAGCGGTGGCGGTGCCATTAGCTATGCACTTTTGACCGATGGCGTTGATGCACAGCAGGCAGAACTAGCCACCGATGAGGCACTGTTGAGCATTTGTGAAAAACGCATTGAGGAATTAAACAAACGCTACTGTGCTTCCAGCCATGAAAAGCGCTTCTTCTTACTACACCGCAACCGCGTCTACAACGCAGGTGAACAATGCTGGATGGGATGGGAGCGCAAACGGGGCAAGCTTCATGAGCTCAATAAACTGTTACGTGGCGCGACGGACACGACCTTCAGAACCCCACCTTCCCTACCAAGAAATGTGCACTATATTCTGACGCTGGACGCCGACACACGCCTGCCAAGAGGAGCCGCGAGCAAGCTGATTGGCAAAATAGCCCACCCGTTAAATCATCCTCGATTTGATACGCAGCAAAGGCGGGTAGTGGAAGGCTATGCAATTTTGCAACCACGCGTCACTCAATCGATGCCTACAGGCGAAAGAGGCTCTACCTATCAACAGCTGTGCTCTTCACCAGGAGGCATTGACCCTTATGCCGCCGCCATTTCCGATCTTTATCAAGACTTAGTGGGTGATGGCTCGTTTGCTGGTAAAGGTATTTACAATATTGATGCCTTTGAAGCTTCACTAGCGGGCCGTATCGCTGAAAACAGCCTGCTGAGCCACGATATGTTTGAGGGCATTTTTGCCCGTGCGGGATTGGCATCAGATATTGAAGTCATAGAAGACTTTCCAGACCGTTATGATGTGGTGGCCAAACGCCAACACCGCTGGGTGCGAGGGGATTGGCAGTTACTCCCTTGGCTACTAACAGCCTCGTTACCGCCTTCAGGGCGCTTGAAAATACTCGGCAATCTACGCCGATCACTGCTCCCCCCCTTACTGTTAGCCTGCTTTGCGGTGAGCTGGCAACTGCCTGTCATGATGGCCGTTGTCAGCAGTTTAATGATTATTATGGTCATTAGCATACCGGTCTTACTGTCGTTAATAACGTCGTTCGCTCCACTGCGCGCAGGCGTCAATCTCCGTTACCACTTCCAACAATGGCGGGACGAACTAACGCTGGGATTGAAGCAAATTTTGCTGCAGCTGATGTTTCTCCCTGACCAAGCATGGCGGATGCTAGATGCCATTGTTAGCACGCTGACACGGGTTTTTATAACTCGCCGTCATTTATTAGAGTGGACATCGTCTGCCCAAACGATGAAATGCCCACACCTGACCGTTTGGGGTTTTTATCGGCACATGGCGCCCGGTACGTTACTTGGCATAGCCGTTGCCTTTAGTGCGTTATGGTTTAACAGTAGTGTTTGGCTAATGGTCTTGCCGATCGCACTACTATGGACAGCAGCGCCTGCGCTAGCGACTTGGCTAAGCAGTACGACTAGTATTGCGTACCAACCTCTTATAGCAGAAGAAACTGCCCGTGAACTTCGGCTAATTGCCCGCAGAACCTGGCGCTACTTTGAAACTTTTGTAACTACATCGACCAATTTGCTGCCGCCGGACAATTTTCAGGAAGTGCCTAAGCCGGTGATCGCCCAGCGAACGTCACCGACCAATATGGGCCTCTACCTGCTGTCGATACTGGCGGCACGTGATTTCGGCTGGATCGGTCATCTCAACGCGCTAAGCCGTATAGAAACGACGCTTGCCGTCATGCATACCCTGCCCCGCTATCGTGGTCACTTCTTTAACTGGTATGCAATCGATGACCTGCGTCCGCTAAACCCTCGCTATGTATCTACTGTCGATAGCGGCAACCTTGCTGGACACCTCATTACCCTCGCCAACGCTTTGGAAACCTGGCAAGACACGACATTTCAACCTGATCCTTGCCAAGCACTAGCCGATACATTAGCGCTGGCATTTGAAGCACTTAAATTTGAAGAACTTAAATTTGAAGAACTTAAGCGCGCTTCTCAATCAATAGAAAAATCCCTGCCCACTAAACCGCTCACTGAACAGCTTGAGAAAGTCGCCACTCTATTAAGCGAAAATAAAACGTCTCCATTAGATTTGGAAGCCCTCACAAAACATACAAAACAAGCACTTAAAATAGCCAGCGACCTGTTTAATGGCCATCACGACCGCAATAGTGAAGATGACAATAAAAATAGGGGTAATAAAGATAGGGGTAATAAAGACAGGGGCAAGGATGATGGCGAAGATGTGGTTTTTTGGGTGACAGCCCTACATAAAACGGCGGCTCAGCATAACGCTGACCACAGAAAAACATCAATTGCCATCAGCGCGCATGGCGAGCGGCTACAGCAACTGGCCAGTAAAGCCCGACGGCTTGCCCTCAGTATGGATTTTGCGTTTCTTCTCAACCCTGAGCGGCAGTTACTGTCGATCGGCTTCTCGCTGGACGACGTTAGCCTGGACACAAGCTGCTATGACCTGCTGGCTTCAGAGGCACGGCTGGCCAGCCTGTTCGCCATTGCCAAAGGCGATGTAGCCACTCGCCACTGGTTCCGACTAGGGCGCGCCGCAACCCCGTTAAAAGAGGGTGCGGCGATGATTTCCTGGTCAGGCTCCATGTTTGAATATCTGATGCCCTCGCTAATAATGCGCGCACCCGCTGGCAGCCTATTGGAGCAAACTAACCGCCTAGTAGTTAAACGCCAGGAAACATACGCCGCACAGTTTTCAGCTCCTTGGGGTATTTCTGAGTCAGGGTATAACGCACGGGACATAGAGCATACTTATCAATATTCCAATTTTGGGGTGCCTGGATTAGGGCTAAAGCGTGGTCTATCGGCCGATTTAGTGGTCGCGCCATACGCAACGGGGTTGGCGGCAATGATCGACCCAGAAGGGGCCTTCAAAAATTATCGCCGCCTTGCAGAAATGGGCGCGCTAGGACGCTATGGCTACTACGAAGCGCTAGACCTGACCCGCTCACGGCTCCCCAAAGACGTTAAGCTGGTAATTGTGCGCAGCTACATGGCACACCACCAAGGCATGACCATCGTTGCCATCGCTAATACGCTTCACCATGGGCAGATGCGACAACGCTTCCACCGCGAACCAATGATTCAGGCGAGCGAGCTATTGCTTCAAGAGCAGATTCCAAGGGATGTGGCTATTGCTTACCCCCGTGCTGAAGAGGTGAAATCAACCGCTAGCCAAACCATCAACGAAGCACAAACCGTGCGCAAACTTTCAACCTGCGCCAACGGACCTCCGGCGACCCACCTGCTCTCAAACGGCAACTACTCTGTCATGTTGACCGCAACAGGTGGCGGCTACAGCCGATGGCACAATCTTGCCATCACTCGCTGGCAACCAGATACCACTCGAGATCACTGGGGAAGCTTTATTTTTCTCCGCGATACGCGACGTCCAAGCGTTTGGAGTGCAACAGGACAATACCTGGAATCACATACCGGCGCTAATGACGACGACAACCACGTGTTGTTTGCTGAAGATTATGCCCGCTATGTGCATCGTCACGAGTCTATTTCAAGCCACTTGGACATCCTGGTGTCTGGGGAAGATAACAGCGAAGTACGCTTGCTAACACTAGCCAACAGTGGACGCCAAACCTGCGATATTGATGTTACAACTTATGCAGAATTAGTACTCACCACGCCGAGTACCGACAACGCTCACCCTAGCTTCGCCAAAATGTTCGTGGTCACTGAATACCTCCCCGCATTTAATGCCCTTGTGGCTACTCGGCGACGGCGGGACCCCAGCGAAGCACAAGTGTGGGTAGCTCAGTTCGCCGTCGTGGAAGGCGATACCGTTGGAGATTTCCAATACGAGACCGACCGCGAGCAATTTATTGGCCGGGGCCACCGTATTTCCGCAGCAACGGCACTTGCTGAAGGCCAACATTTATCAGGTACGGTGGGGAGTGTCATTGACCCCATTTTTGCATCACGCTACTGCCTGAGAATCAAGCCAGGCAAAGCCGCCCATATTGCTTACTGGACGGTCGTTGCCGACTCACGTGAAGCGCTGATGGATTTAATTGACAAACATCATGACGTTAGCGCCTTTGAGCGAGCAAAAATGCTCGCTTGGACTCAGGCACAAGTGCAACTACGTCATTTGGGCACTCAGCCAGAGGAGGCCGCTGACTTTCAGCGGTTAGCTGCCCCACTGCTCTATCCAGACGCACGCTTTAGAGCACCTCAGAAAGCGATTCAAAGCGGCGCAGCTCAACAATCGCTGCTATGGCAACACGGGATCTCCGGCGATTTACCCATCGTATTGCTCCGGATTCAATCCACTGATGACTTGCCACAATTGCATCAATTACTTCGTGCCCATGAGTATTGGCGCATGAAACGTCTCGAAGTCGATGTCGTCATCATCAATGAGCGTGCAACCTCTTACATTCAAGATCTACAGCAAGCCATTGAAGCCACGATTCTCAGCAGTCAGGCAAGACCCCGACTTCACAGTGGCGATGCCCAGGGAACGGTCTATGCCTTAAGAGCCGATCTAGCAAGCGCCCAGTCATGCTCTCAGCTTCAATCGGTTGCTCGCGTGGCGCTGATAGCACACCGAGGATCAATTGCCGATCAGCTGTCTATTATGTTGTCCCGACAGAGCACCGAGAAGCCTCCGCTTGTCATTACTAAACGTGCTCTCCCCAGACAATTGATGGATAAGGCCCACAATCCTCACCAGTTTAAGCGGCCTACACTTGAGCTTTTTAATGGTTGGGGCGGGTTTGCAAAGCAAGGACGAGAGTATGTCATCATTCTAGAAGCGGGCAGCTCGACACCAGCGCCCTGGATTAATGTCATTGCACATCACCAGTTCGGGTTTCAAGTATCAGCAGAGGGCGCTGGCTATCTGTGGGCAGACAGCAGCCGAGAAAACCAACTGACACCATGGAGTAATGACCCCGTTATTGACCCAAACGGTGATGTTATTTATGTCCGGGATGAAGAATCACTGGCGCTTTATACGGCAACGGCAAGCCCGATTCGTGATTCAGGCCGTTACATTGCGCGCCATGGTTATGGCTATAGTCAATTTGAACATCATACTGATGGGCTTAGCTTATCGCTGCTGCACTTCGTGCCGCGAGATGCTCCGTTGCGCATCTCGCGGTTGAGAATAACAAATCATTCAAACAGGACGCGCAAGCTCTCTGTGACTGCTTATGCAGAGTGGGTTTTGGGCACGTCGCGAAGCACATCAGCCCCCTTTCTTATCACATCGCAAGCAACAGAAAGCGGTGCGTTGTTAGTTACCAACCCATGGAATGCCGCCTTCCCAGGCCGGGTGGCTTTCCTCGATATTGGCGAGCAACCTACGCAATGGACAGGCAATCGCAGTGAGTTTATCGGTTACGGCAAACACTTAGCTGAACCGGCTGGGTTACGGTGTAAAACGCCGCTTTCTGGCACGTTAGGCGCCGGGCTAGACCCCTGCGCTGCGCTTCAGCGTCCCGTGACGCTCGTCCCAGGAGAAACCGTCGACATTATCGTACTGCTTGGTCAGGGTGGCTCCAATGACGAAGTTGCCGAGCTGATTGCCCGTTTTCGTGATGCTGACATTGATGCTGAGCTTGCCAACATTCACGACCATTGGAATACCCAGCTCAATGCCATACAGGTCAAAACACCTGATCGGGCAATGGACATCATGTTAAACGGCTGGTTGCTGTATCAGACCATCGCCTGTCGTTTAACAGCTCGCTCAGCGTTTTACCAAGCCAGCGGTGCCTATGGCTTCCGCGATCAGTTGCAAGATTGCATGGCATTGACGTTTAGCAATGCTGCTACAACGCGCCAGCATTTACTGCGGGCGGCTTCACGTCAATTCCCTGAAGGGGATGTACAGCACTGGTGGCTGCCCCATTCCGGACAAGGCGTGCGCACGCGTATCTCTGACGACCGGGTTTGGTTGGCCTACGCCTGCGCGCGTTATCTCGCAACAACCCAGGACATAGCAGTGCTTGACGAGCCGGTGAGCTTTTTAGACGGCGCGCAGTTGTCATCGCATGAGCACGAACACTTTTTCCAGCCAACCACCTCACTGGAAGCCGCCCCACTGTTTGAACACTGCGCACGCGGTCTTGATATTACCCTTTCGCAACTGGGTGAACATGGTTTGCCGCTGATAGGCGGCGGGGATTGGAATGACGGCATGAACCGGGTGGGTGCTGAGGGCAAGGGAGAAAGTGTATGGCTAGGCTGGTTGCTGCTTAAAACACTTCATCACTTTGCGCCAATTGCCGAACAGCGCGAGGCCCAAGCCTGCCACGCGGATGAACCCCAACGCGCCGTTCGTTGGTATGAACATGCTAAGGCGCTACGCATAGCAATTGAAAACAGCGCTTGGGATGGCCAGTGGTATCGTCGAGCGACTTACGACAACGGCATTTGGCTGGGCAGCAAACAAAGCGATGCATGCCAGATTGATTCCATCGCCCAATCATGGGCGGTGCTTTCCGGCGCCAGCGACCCTGAACGGTCGACGCTCGCAATGCACTCGCTGGAGCGCGAACTCATTCTGCATGACCCGCAGTTAGCGCTGCTTTTTTGGCCTCCCTTTGATCACCCTAAGCAGGACCCCGGCTATATAAGCGGCTACCCGCCTGGTATGCGCGAAAATGGTGGGCAGTATAGCCATGCTTCAATGTGGGCAATTTTGGCCTTCACCCAACTGGGTGAAGGTGACAAAGCACATCAGCTATTTACACTGCTTAACCCCATCAACCATGCCACCACCACGGAAACGGCTACCCGCTATCGCGTTGAGCCTTATGTGGTGGCTGCTGATGTGTACTCTGTGGCTCCCCATGTGGGTCGAGGAGGCTGGACATGGTACACCGGCGCCGCCGGTTGGATGTATCAAGCCGGTATGGAGGGTATTTTAGGCATTCGCCGGGAAGCTAGCTGGCTGGTAATTTTTCCATGCCTGCCAGCGAGCTGGCCGCATTTTAGTGCTGACATTACCCTTGACCAATCGCACTATCATATCAAGGTGATCAACGCGCAAGCTTCTCCAGCAATGTTAGGCCAGAATCTATCAAGCCAAACGCTATCAAGTCTGACCCTATCAAGCTCAAGCCAAGCCCTCACTGCAACACTGGATGGCGTTTACTTAGTAGAAACAGGGGTTGGCATGCCTATTAGGGTGCCGCTAGATAATCAGCATCATCAACTAGAGATAGTTATCCGGCGATGCGCCCCTGCATAATGACGATGCGATGACTAATTATTTAATTTCTTGTATAACTTTTATGAATGTATTTCTTTATACGTTAGGGGAGCAATTACTCTACGCGCCCCTAGCAAGCAAGCGGGGTCTTTCGTTCAAATTAATTTTTTGAAATATTTCTAGTTTGCGATTGAATCTCTCGAAACAGTGTATTAGCCTCGTGAGGGTACAAGAGGCGTACAAAAGAGCGTCGAATTTAATACAGCACAGCATTTGTAAACGTTAGCATTTGAAACCGTTAGCATTCACAAGGAGTCGTGGCATGCAACCTAACCAGCTAAGCGATATTTCCCGAAAAGGCCTCCAACTGGCCATTCAAGAGATCAGGGAAGAAATGTTTGATACCCCAGAATGCGATTACACCATCGCCAAACTGCTTAGCCATTGCGGCCAGTTTGAAACAGCTGAACGTCATATCGACGAAATGTTGCTGAAGTGGGGTGCATCACCAGAGGTAACTCGTCTGACCGAGCAGGCCTACACCGATCTAGTGACGTTTAGTGCTGATAATACCGAGTCATTATCTTCTAGCGCGCCAAGCCGTCATTCCTCTGCCGAAGTGACTTCTCAACTACCTGCTATTGCATAACCAATATTGGCGTGTACTAAACAAAACGGCTTGCCCTAATCCCTCAGAATCACCAGTGAGGACGCTGCTAAGGCGGCAAGCCGTTCGATTTTTTTAGTCGAGGTGATCCAACGTCACCACAAGATCCTGGGTTGATACGTCTACATTCCAAAAGGTGTAACTATCCTCATCTTCATCGACTAAACGAATATCGAAGATAGGACTGTTATAACCCGTAATTGTCACCCGTTGTGTGTCACCATCCATCAGAACATCATTGCCGAGTACATCTTCTTCCCAGCTTTTCGAGTCTGCGGGGCTTACGTACATATAGTAAAGGGTATAACCCGTACGATTAGTAATATCTACGTAATAGTCAGCAGCCATGACAAGCGAAGAGCTACACAGCATCAGCAGTGCAGCCAATAACACTTTTATGCGCATCGATATGTTCCTTATTTTTTTTCTTTTGAGAGAAACAGCAGGTCACAACGTCGTCGCTAAGTGCAAAACCTAGCCACCGGCGCAGTATATCGATAAACACTCATTTAAGTGAGCCGCTACTTAACATTTTTTATCACTACAATGGCCGAGTTCTGCGTAACGATGCCTTTCCTGACCAATGGTGGACACACTCTACAATTGACATCCCACTGTTCTTTATATAGAACGTTCTATAAAAGGAACAGTAGGGTAGCAGTATGGACAAGCAATCATTAATCACGCTAGGCAAGCATTTGCAGTCTTTGCGTCAAGCGCAAGGCTGGTCACTCTCCTATTTAGCTAACGCCGCTGGCATTGCCAAATCAAACCTGTGTCGTCTTGAGCAAGGTAATGGTAACCCCACCCTGGACACTCTCTGGCGATTAGCCGTTCAACTTAATGCGCCGTTTGGCACGCTAGTGGCGCCTATTAGCGTTCCCCTTGGCGAAGATGGCGTGCAGGTGCAGCTGATTGATCAGGGCAAAGGTTCACCACAAGTAGATGCTTACTGGATGCGCTGCGCGCCCCATACCCTGCGCCACGCTGAAGCTCACACACTTGGCACCCAAGAAACGCTAACCCTAATTAGTGGCTGGCTGGAAGCAGGTCCAGTGGGAGCCACCACCGTGCTAACGCCCGGAGAGACCAAAACGTTTCCCGCCGACCAGCCGCACTGCTACCGCACCCAAGACCATGAGGCCACCCTGCTACTCACCGTTACTTACGGTGAACAAAGGGACGCACCATGAATCATGCCATCCATTCCCCCTGGCGTAGCGCGCTACAAGGCGTGCGCGAAGCCATCCCGCTGTTGGGCGGCTATATTCCGGTAGCCCTGTCGTTTGGGTTAGTGGCTAGCCAGGCAGGTTTCAGCACCTTGGAAGCCACCGCTATATCCGCCCTGATTTATGCAGGCGCTTCGCAGTTTCTGTTTGTAGGCATGATCGCCACCGGCGCGCCGCTATGGCTGGTAGTGGCGATGACGCTACTAATTAACGTGCGCCATGTGGTGTATGGCCCCAACCTTGCTGAGCTGTTGCCGCGCAGCCGCCACTGGCCATGGCTAATGCATGGCCTCACCGACCAAGTGTTTGCCTTGGCCTTGACCCGGCTTCCACAGCTGCCTGACGTAAAGCGCTTTAGCTGGTTTGTCGGCGCATCACTGCTTGCATGGGGCGCATGGATTGTGGGTACAACGGTGGGGGCCACGGCGGGCGAGGCCTTTACCGTCCGCTGGCCACTACTCGGGGAGATCATGCCTTTCGCACTGCCTGCTCTATTCTTAACCATGGTGGCACCCCGCTTCACCAATAAACGCTGGGCAGCCGCCATGGGGTGCGCCATTCTGGCCGCGCTAGGCTTAACCATCGCGGGGTGGAGCAACGTGGCTATTCCGCTGGCTGCCGCTTGCGGCGCGCTATGCTTCTATACGGTCAAACTCCAAACCCAGAGGCGACCAGTATGAGCTTCGAATTATGGCTAGCCGTGGCAGTTTGCGCTATTGGCACCCTACTGATGCGCGTGGTGCCGTTCTTGTGGATGCAGCGCCGTCTGGGTAGCGATACAGGCATTAACACCATGCCCCAGTGGCTGGGTATTCTTGGGCCATTAATGATTGCCGCCGTGCTGGGAGTTTCCATTGTGCCGGTCAACCCAAATGCCATTTCATGGCTAGCCACCGCCATCGGGCTTTCCGTGACGCTACTGGTATGGTGGCGGCTACGCTCGTTAGGCTGGCCCGTGGCGGCAGGTGTTGCGGTGTTCGGCTTGGTGGAGATCGTTGCGACGCTTTAACGCGTCGCTGATTGCTCCATCAAATACTCCGCGACGGCTTGGTAAGCGGGCAGTGAAGTGGGGTCGTTCGCCGCATTGCCCGCCACGGGATGTGAGGCAAAGCGCACAATGACCATCTCAGCGGTGGGGTCAATGTAAATCGTTTGCCCATGCACGCCTCTCGCAGCAAAGGCACCATGCTCGTTATGCAGCGACCACCACATACCTCGGTAGCTGCCACCCGGCAAATAGCGGTAACCCGCGGCGGCAAATGCCTGTCTGTCCCCCCCTTGACGAATACGCTCAACGGCCGCTGCAGGAAATAGCCGCTCGCCATTCATCACACCTTCATTAAGCACTAACTGTCCTATCCTGGCCATGTCCCTCAGCCCTGCACTTAAGCCGCCACCCGCAAACGGCGTACCGATAGAGTCCACGGTAAAGTAGCCATCCTGTTCAGCCCCCATGCGTTGCCAGATGCGTGATGAAAGCAGCGATGTCACCGACTCTCCCGCGGTACGCGCAATTACCCACCCCAGCGCATCGGTATTGATTGTTTTATAGCCAAATACCTGCCCATGCTCACCTTCCGGCTCTACCGTCGCTAAATATTCGTAATAAGTTCGCGGCCCAGTGTAATCGTCTGGCTTAGGTAGTGGGCTTGCTGCTGCATTGTAAGCCCAGATTTCAGCGTTAGGGTCACTGTAATCTTCGCTGTAAGCAAGGCCCGTGGTCATCTCAAGTAGCTGTTTTACGGTGGCGCTACCAAAAGCACTGTCGGCCAGTTCTGGCAAAATATCGCCTACTAGCGCCTGCTCATCCAGTGCGCCTTCGGCCACTAGAATTTCACCTAGAAGCCCAGTCATGGATTTAGTGACCGACATTGCGCCATGCTTGCCCGCTTCATCCAAACAGCCGGAATAGGTCTCATACACCACCTGCCCCTGATGAAGAATCAGCAGACCATCGGTGTAGTTTTCGTTTAGCGATGCCTGCCATGTCATAGGTTCGCTGCCGTCTATCGGCGTAAAAGTAACATCATTGATTGCATCGTCTAATGCATAGCTAAACGGCACCGGAGCGCCCAAGCCACGACTAACCTGCTTAGTAGGCAATAGCTCGCGGAAGTGACACACCGTCCAGCGCATTTTGGGGAAGCTAAAGTAGTTGGAGTCCGGCTGGCCAATCACCCGCTCTGGGGCGGGCGGAAAGCCCTGCATCCATCCCAAGCGGTTAGGGTCGGAATCTTCAGCACTTAACAACACGGTGCTGGCCTGCTGGGCGCTAACAGAGGCTGCCCCACTAAGGAACACAGCGGAAAGCATAAGCGTGAATACAGAGGTAACGTGGCAGCGTAGAGGTGGCATCACCGACTCCTTGGTTAGCTGTTTAACACCCAATTAAACAGGCGATGCACCCAGTATAGATAGAAACGCCGTTTGCTTAACAGCATGGCGGACATGCGAACACCACAACCCCAGCCGTTAGCTGGGATTGTGGTGCTAGATAAACAATAAATTGGCGCTGCTTTCCTTGCAGCGCGCAGTGCAACGTCCTGTTTAAGCAACTCCTTTGCCCCACTGATACTGATAGTAGGCGTTAAATTAGTCGCCTACTGTGCGTTGGCGAACACTATCGAAGAAATAGTGATAGCTGACTGTATTTATGTCGCACCCATCGGCTTAAACAGCGCTATGTGCGATAGCGTACAGAGATTGCCTCCTGAGCCTCTATACTTGAGAGGCATGTGCCTATCACTAGCCTTACATAACCAACCGTAATCAACACTTGCGTGACAGCTAGGAATAATCGGGGGTATTCAATGCTTGAACCGCATGTTTTTCAGAAAAATGCATTGCTTGGCTTATTACCAGAGGAAGAACTAAGACGCCTAATGCCCCACTTTGAGGAGGTGGCGCTTACCTTGGGGCAGTCACTATGTGAATCAGGACAGCACATGAATCATGTCTACTTTCCGCTGGACTCCATCGTCTCGTTGCTATGCGTAATGGAGAACGGTGCCTCAACGGAAATCGCCGTTGTCGGCTATGAAGGAGTCGTGGGCGTGTCGCTATTTATGGGCGGTGAGACCACGCCCAGCCGAGCGATTGTGCAGAGTGCTGGAAAGGCGTTACGTCTAAAGGGCCAGCTGCTCAAAAACGAGTTCTACCGCGCAGGAACCATGCAGCGACTGCTGTTACGCTATACCCAAGCCCTGCTAACACAAATGGCTCAAACGGCGGTTTGCAATCGCCACCATAATCTTGATCAGCAGCTATGCCGCTGGCTACTACTCAGCCTAGACCGGCTGTGGGGCAATGAACTGATCATGACACAGGAATTAATTGCCAACATGCTGGGCGTTCGTCGTGAGGGGGTTACCGAAGCAGCAGGTAAACTGCAAAGGGCTGGCCTGATCGCTTATCACCGTGGGCATATTAATGTGTTGGATCGGCAAGGCCTTGAAGAGCGTGTATGTGAGTGCTATTCGGTCGTCAAAGACGAGTACGACCGCCTGCTTAACCACCATAACGTTATGTGAACAATTAGGCGCAGCCACTAACGTATTACAAAAAACAGCAGCGCCTTGTGTACGCTAGCGTGCCGACGCTTGATTAACCTAATGGTAATATGTAGGTAGTCCGTTGTTGATAAATGATGGCCTATCTGCAGCCGACATCGAAATGATTACCCCCCTCATTGTGCCGTTTGCCAGGTTTTTCTAATAACCGGAGAGGCACATGACATCTGTTTTTCACGCTACCGATGCCAATCAATTACTAGCTGAGCTACCTACCGCTGAGCGGGATGCGTTGATGGCCATCTGCGACACCGTACAGCTCTCATTTGGAGAAGTGCTGTTCCAGCCCACCGATACCATCACCCATGTCTACTTCCCCATCGATAGCTTCATTTCACAGATTGTTATTCTGACGATGGACAGCCGGCTGGAAGTCTCGATGGCAGGACGTGAGGGCATGCTAGGCATTTCACTGGTGCTCGGTATCGCAGAAACACCGTTGCTCGCATTAATCCAAGGTGAAGGGCTAGCTCTGCGCATTAACGCGGCCAGCTTTCAACAGCTGCTGCTAAACGCACCTGTATTGCACCAGCGGCTAAAACGATACCTCTACGTGGTTATCAGCCAACTGGCTAACTCAGCGGCCTGTATTCATTTTCATCGAATTGAAGAGCGCCTCGCCCGCTGGCTTTTAATGACCCAAGATCGCGCCAAGTCGGATAGCCTGCAGCTGACCCACGAGTTTTTAGCCATGATGCTAGGCGTACGCCGAGCTGGTATTACGCTCGCGGCCATTGCGCTGCAAACACGCGGCCTTATCCGTTATCACCGTGGTGAAATTATCATCATTGATCGCTCAGGCTTAATCAAAGCCGCCTGCAAATGCTATACCGATGACTGCGCACTTTATACTAGGATGTTGATGCGCTAGGGAAACGCTGACCGGTCTACGCCCTGGCCCTGCTAATAAACTAACTCACCTCGTCGCCCTTATTTGAACTGGCGACGCTTTTCACACCCTGGGAGATAAGCGAAAGCACCGCCCTAAGGCGATGCTTCCTCTACTGCAATGTTGCCAAGGTACGGCTACTTAAATTTTACCCAAGTACTGCATCTCATCCAGCATGTGAGTAGGTACATCTTCAATCAGTACCAACGTGATTTCAGAGTCGCCATCGGTAGTGGTAGCTACGCCTTCACCTAGCGATGCATTGAGAGTATCAGGCGTAAGGTTGTACATTGCGCCAGTAAGAGGGTCGACAATTAACCAACCAATTAGACCACCGAAAATTATGTTTCCGCCGATATACCAACCATTGGGGCTGGAGTTAATCATCATTGTGCGGCTTTCATAACCCTCTTTGGCAATCTCAACGGTATATGTTTTACCGCCGAAATAGCTTCCATCTGATTTACGCAACTGCACTGTTGTTGGTGTATTTCCGGAATGCACTTGCATACTGCGCTCATCCGTAATTACCACATTTGCATTGCTCGGACTGCTGTTGATCGTGATGCTTTGCTCCTTTTCGCCTACAATAGTGGCGCACCCTGTCATCAACGATACGGTGGCAATAGCAGCAGTCATCTTAAGCATTTTCATTACAATGATCCCTTTTGATTCATGTTCTTCTTAGCGGCTTCTGCCACTTTTCTATTACGCGGACACCATGGCCGCACATCTGGCGTTATGCCAAATTCTTTATTCTCAATAACGTTCTCAAACCACTTGAGTATTATTCTTGCCCTAGCGGAACCCATCGTGGGTTTATAATAATCTGTAAAGTAAGTGGTTAATGCTTTAGTTATCCAGTGGGAATAAAGTAACTTTTCACTTACTTCTCTCGTCTATGTGTTCCCACACCCGTCCGTAGTATATTGGGCACACAGGCTCTGGCCTCATAGTTACAGTACAAAGCTCATGGCATCTTTTAACACAACCTCATTATTACAATGGTCGATACCGCTCATAATCTTTCTAGAGGTAAAGACTGCCAGTGTCCTTATTTCAACTAAAGGCGGGGCAAAAAGCGTTGTAAGGAGAGCGAACGAAAGCTCCGACATTTCGTGTCTTATTATATCCAACATGCTAAGCATGTGAGCGCTTACTAATAATAGTGAGGATATCATTATACTGGCAGAAGAAAAAGTCTATCTTACCAACACTTAACTAAATCATTAGTATTAGCTTAATCAAGCAAAGCGACAATAAACGTAGGCGAACCGGACTTATTGGGAAAAATACTCTCTCGTGGGCTTTTTAAGCCATTTTTGATGCTAACACCGGCAGCCCATCAAAAATTCGAGTGCGACAGCACAGATGTTCAACCCAATCCATGTAGTGCCACACTATGGCATCGCCGCGCTTATTTAATAGCCGTAGAAACAGTGCCGTGTCCAAGAGAGTCGCTAAGTTTTGTGAGGCACGTTAAACTATATTAACTTTCATCATGACTGCTAGGGTTGGCATCACCGTGTCATATACTTGCGATCAGCTCTTTCGCCATATGACGCTTCTTCAGCTGATTCCACGTAACCCTGGTCGAATGACCACCCTAGTGCTGAAAAAGAGCTCTGCTGATTTGTTGTATATGCCTGGCGCACTGCCCGTTCATAACACGGCTAAGTCACTTTAAGGAGATAGCCATGCTCTGCTTTGCATACGGCTCTAACATGTCTACCAAGCGCTTAGCAGCCCGCATTCCGGCACGCTTTGTGACCACTGCCCTGCTGCCTTCCTATCGCCTTGCTTTTCACCAGCGTGGCGGGGACGGTTCAGGCAAATGTGATATCGTGCCAGCATCAGAGCAATCAGCCGTGTATGGCGTAATTTGGGAAGTAGCTTCTCACCACAAATTGACATTAGACCGCTATGAAGGACTTAACGTTGCCTATGATGAAACCTGGCTAACGGTGACAGACCTCACTGGCGAAGGGCAGTTTGAAGTGCAAGCGTATGTTGGCAAAACGAGCGCTATCGGTATGCGACCTTATAGCTGGTACAAGCATCATGTATTGGCCGGTGCGTGTGAGCATGGCCTGCCAGCAGCTTATATTCGTGCACTTGAGCGCATAGAAGCCCACCAAGACCCCGATAACGAACGCCACGCACTTGAAATGGCCCTACACGAGCTCGATGAGCCGTTAATCAGGGGGCATCATGGATAATGATGCACGCTTACTCGCGTTTTATTATGGGGAGGGTCACGACCATAAAGGGCGCCATCTTGACGATATCTGGGCACTTTCTTCATTCTGGTTAGAACATACCCACGACTATATACAGTGGCTATTTCCAATTCCTGAAGCAGGCCGTTTTAATGGCTTTGCGCCGCTATTAACTCCTAAGATACAAGCAGCGTTTGAGCATGAAGCGCGTTTACGCCAACACCAGCAGCGCTCGCTTGATGTGATGCTAGCCTTCTATGGACTTCAGCGTGACGATAGCGTCATAACCGCTCAGCCCACCTTGTCAATTCAGACGCATAATTGGTTAAAAGCCGGTGGCCACAATCACCTGCGTATCACCCGCATCATTCGGTCGTTAGCGCTATGTCACCAGCCAAATCTTGCAAGCGCATTGCAGCACGCCGTTATCGATAATGGCACTC
Organism: Vreelandella neptunia; assembly: GCF_000712975.1. Lineage (GTDB taxonomy): Bacteria > Pseudomonadota > Gammaproteobacteria > Pseudomonadales > Halomonadaceae > Vreelandella > Vreelandella qaidamensis. Next base: position 247,849 of record NZ_JHQL01000004.1, read on the forward strand.
GTCATGGTGTGGTATCGGAAACGTCAATCCAGTTTTGGCGAAACGCCATTTAAAACAGCTTTCCATCTGTTCCTACTACCAACACTCTATTGAACAAGAAATAATGCAAAAATCGCCTACATAGAAGGCAGTATTGTTCCCCAGCTATTCGCCATTGAAGCCTACAAAATCAGCCATAGAAGCAATCTTCGTGCTAAAGGGCTTGGCCTGGCAACGTTTGGGCTGTTATGAATTGAAGGGGGGAGGTTTCCAAATGAGCATTTTTGAAAAACTGCAATCATCGCTTACTTACTCATCAATATAAAAACATAACCGCCGCAAAAGCTTCCATGTCATGCACCTATTCTGAGCGGACCAAAAGCAATCTCAGGATGTGGGAATCGATCTGCCGTATTCCTTTAAGAGCAACTGGTAACAAAAAAAGCATCGACCAGCAGCACTGCCCCCCGCCTCTCATCATCCAACTCGCAAGAAAAGCTGTCCTGGATCAATGAAGCGACGGCCACTAATAAGGCAAGCTGAAAGCCTGACTTAGGAGAGTTCATCATGTATCGACTCACTCAGACATAACCCACGCAACGCACAGGAGGTCGCTGGCTGACCCTCCTGCTCGCACTGCTGTTGGCGATAGTCACGATGTCGAGTCACGGCGCCATGGAGAACCATCAAGTCGATTGCGGTGCCACTGCCGAGTGGATGTTGGATAATGGCCACTCGGTTGACGGCCGTTCAGGTGACAGCCAAAGCGTAGAGCATGACCATAACGCCTCATCCTGCGTCACCTGCACCACCGCCATGAGCCAGACGCGATTGCTCGTGCTTGGCCCGGAACGCCTAGCTAACTCACCGGCCATGGCGTTATCCCCACAGTTTCCGCTTACCCCCAGACGCCCTCCCAGAACCTGATCGAACGTAGACGATCTGCCATCGGTTCGCGACACACTCTCGCGTCCAACATTACGTTCATCAGGAGTTAAACATGTCTATACGTTTCTCATCGCTCGCAATAGCGCGCCAAGCATCCCTGCCTTCCCCATTTTCGCTCAACGGGAAGCAACGGCTCCTCGGCTGGCTCATGGCCGCTGGACTGGCCCTATCCTCAACCCCGACGCTCGCCAGCGCCCTGCCCGCGGGAGTCGTCGTCACCGCCAACGAGCATGGTGCCTCCCTCACACACCTCAATTTGACGAATGGTGATGCCACTAACCAATCCATCGGCATTGCGCCCCACAATGTCCAGGTCAGCGCTTCCGGCCGTTACCTGATGGCCGTTGGCGAAGCGAAATCCAACGACCATGGCCACGGTGGCGAGCATGCCCACGGTGATGCCACCGGCAGGCTCAAGCTCTACCCAGCCAATGATCCAACCGGCAGCCCCGTGGCCAGTATCGAGGTGGGCAGCCATCCAGCCCATGTGGTCAGCGACTGGGAGGGCCGATTCGCTTACGTCACCAATGCCGGAGGTAACAGCCTCTCAGTCATCGACCTGGAGGCTGGCGCCGTTATCAACCGCCATGACACTGGCCAGGGTCCCAACGGCGTGACCTGGGTTGGCCACTGAGGAGGTATGACCATGATTGCACACTGCACTGCCCTGATAGGCAACCTGCCCTGGCTGGCCTGGATCATGCCCGTTGCCATGCTCAGCTTGCTCGGCCTCGGCATAGCCGCCCTTGCCAAGTACCTCTTCTCTTCCTCTCGCACGTCCCGTAACCATCCGGAGGCCCGCTCATGAACCGTCTTGGCCCTACTCTCCTGCTCTCCGCCACCCTACTGCTGGGCACTGGGCACCGCTCAGGCCGCCTTGCCCGTCGAAGCGACCATGTTTAAGAACCCACAATGTGGCTGCTGTGACGAATACGCTCGACAACTTGAGGATCGCGGGGTAACGGTGAAGATCGTCGACAATATTGAAGTGGGCAAGATCAAACAGAGCATCGGCCTGCCTTATGATCTCGGCTCCTGCCACACCCTCCAAATGGGCGACTACGCCATCGAAGGGCACGTACCCTTCGAAGCAGTGGAGAAGCTCTTTGAGGAACGCCCGGACACCCGTGGCATCGGCCTAGCTGGCATGCCTATCGGCACCCCCGGCATGCCGGGGCCCAAACAGGGTGACTGGGATGTCTATCAGTTCCGCAACGGAGAGGCCGCGCACTTCATGACCCTCTGATCGAAACTAGAACCCCACTAGCAAGAAATGCCGCTTCCAATAGTTGAGAAGCGGCGTTAATCACGTCTATCTAAGCTCCATCAGCTAGTAGGCCTCATGGATAATCCTTATGCCTATACGATCCGTCCGGCTAGCGTTGCTAAATTTCGACAGTCACGGCTAGAACAAGGGCTTTCACCCAATACCGTTAACCACGATATAGCTTATCTTCGCGCTGTTTTTAACGTACTCATACAGCTAGGGGAATGGCATGGTGACAACCCCTTTGCCTCGATCAAAGCCATACGGCTACCAGAACGCGAACTAAGCTACCTTACCCATGAACAGATCAAAGCCCTATTTGAGCAGCTAGAGCAGTCGCGTAACAAGCACGTCACTCTAATAGCTACTTTATGCCTGGCTACTGGAGCCCGATGGAGTGAAGTCCAATTTCTGCGCGCTGAATTGGTTAGGGATGGCCGTGTTACCTATGTCGACACCAAAAATGGCCGAAGTCGTTCGGTGCCTCTCTCTGACGAGCTTTACCAACGTCTCAAATCACACGGGCCGCAGATCGGACGGCTATTCCCACGCGATGCCTACTAAGCGTTTACCAATGCTATTAAGAACGCAGGTATTACCCTGCCTAAAGGACAGCGCACACACGTTTTGCGGCACACATTCAAAAACCACTGCGTAGTAAACGGCGGTAACTTACTAACACTGCAAAAAATAATGGGACACCAAAGCATACAAATGACCATGCGTTATGCACATGTAGCCCCTGACCACCTGACGGAAACCGTCACGTATGGGCCAAAATTTTAGGCTGTAGACAGTTTGTAGACACTGGCAAAAAAGATACAGCGGGGGAAGGCACTTAGGAGGGTAAGTCTTTGATTTAATGGTGGGCCCAGTAGGACTTGAACCTACGACCAAGGGATTATGAGTGCAACCAAACAAACTTTGGGATCGCGCCTGCAATGCGTAAACAAAGTCTTTTCAATGAGTTAGGATTTTCCATGGTTTACATTACTCACATGGTTTTCACCCTGTTAGCAGCCAAATGGCAACCGCATGACAACCAGCTGGCAACCAAATCACTGCCAGCCACGGCAAAATATAGGGTCGATAATTGATAACTCAAAATGTACTATGTACACTAAAATACGCACTGGCTAAAAGAAGTCCCCTAACATGAGTCATGCGATTGAATTTATCGAAACCCCGACGTTCACCCGCCAGATTCAGGTCATTGCCACAGACGACGAATTAAAGGAGCTACAGCGCACTCTGATTGCTCAACCCGACAAAGGTGACCTGATTCAAGGTACGGGAGGTCTGCGCAAAATACGCATGGCGTTGGGCAACCAAGGCAAGAGCGGCGGAGCCAGGGTTATCTACTTTTTGGCAACGGCAGAAAGAATTTATCTAATACTGGCCTACCCAAAGAGCGTCAAAGACAGCTTAACGCCCGCTGAAAAGGCCGCCCTGAAAACACTGACCCACCAATTGAAGGGGGAGATTTCCAAATGAGCATTTTTGACGAGCTGCAATCATCACTGCAGGAAGCCGTTGAGATCAAACAAGGCAAAGCGCAGGCCAGCCGTATCACTCGCCATGAGGTGGCTGATGTGAAAGCTATCCGCGACAAGCTTCATGTATCTCAGGCTGAGTTTGCCAAAGCTATGGGAACCAGTGTAGACACCATCAAAAGCTGGGAAACCAAGCGCCGTAACCCAACGGGGCTAGCCGCTAAGGTACTGGCGACGATTCAGGACAACCCAGCCTTTTTCAACGAGCTTGCTTCGCATTAGCGCTTTTTTTATAAAGCAAATGCAGTGTCAATATCTATTTGATATTCATGAAGAATATTGCTCGATACTCAAGTAGTATTTACCGTAGGCAATTTGCCGATTAAATGGGCCTTTCACTTTGACCACCACCCGCGCCGGAATTTGTGTGCGGCCAGCCTGATAAGCGTGTTCTGCACTGGCTGGCTCCCACTGAACCCCAAGGCGATTCAATGCCTCTTTGGCTGCCTGATCAAAACCACCGGGCGCTGCAATCATTGGCTTGCCCGTAATACGGTTTGGACGCGCTTTAGCGTACAGGCCTTTACCGATACGCACTAACCGTCTTTGCCCTTCTAGTTGCCGAAGCACACGGCCAACTTGGTCATAACCACCCAGTGCAGCGAAATCGTCACGTAGAAAAACCACCCGCCGACTTTTGCGAAGTTTGTCACGAATGCGTGACTCAAGCGTTTGAGTGATCATGTAACACCTCCAATAGCTAGACAACGACGATGGTTACTCTCTACCTCAGACTGAAAAACACAAAACACGATAATTTAAAAAATAAAAATGCCGCAACTGCCACACGAAAAAGCCTCTATTCTGAGCCACCTAAAACCCAGCAGGTGCTGAAAAAAGTCAGCTAAAATCCTCATCGCGTTGGACCACCAAAGCAAGAGCAGAGGCGTTCGGGTTATTTAATTTTTAGCAACGCCAGAAAAATCTACTTGAGCAGCCCCCCCCGAAACAGGGCCTTTTTGATACTATATGCTTCAATATCCATGCTCCGCTTCATAGGTGATGCAATGCCCCAAGCCCCCGAGATCTTCAAACGCAGCCTCGATGACATCAAGATCGATGGATTGCCACAGCGAGATGCCCCGGGCTTCGAGGATGACGTCCTTCAGGCCATCACCCTGCAGTACGCGGCCAAAGGCTATACCGCGGTGATCGTCGTCCAGGACGGTTATGTATTAGGTGTCGCGGTTCCGCAAGAAGGTGTCGAGCCCAAGCAGTACATTTTGGGACTACTAGAGCACGGTTTTCTTGAGGACGCGCTACCAGCTCTCGAAGTCATGGCCGAAATGATCGATGACCCTGAGATTCTCTACAACTACGGCGTCTGCTTATCCGAGATGGGTCGTGTAGAAGAGTCAGTGGCACCGCTTAAAGCCTGTACCGAAGCAGAACCTAACTATGCACACGCCCATGCGGCTTTAGGCTTCTCCTACATTAAGCTCGGTGAGCTTGATAAAGCCGAAACTACTCTGCGTAATGCAGCAGACAAGCTACCTGATGACCTATGGATCAACCGGAATCTTGCAGGCCTTCTGGCCAAGCGTGGCAAACATGAAGACGCTAAGGCCTACTTCGAACGCGCCCTGGCAACTAATCCGAAGGATGCCACCACGCTTTACGGTTTGGCGTTGAACCTTGAAGAGCTAGGCCCGCAGAGCCACGAGCAAGCCATCGGCAACTATCAGCGCATCATCGAGTTAGAGCCAAACTCTCCTATCGCATCCGAGGCCAAAAAAGCGTTAAGCCGTTTGGCTCAGGTAAACATGAAGCGAAAGAACGACGGTGGCCTACGGATGGATGCCGTGATGTATATGACGGGAGCATTTGAAACCTTCGAGAAGATGGACAAACAGCAACTAGCCACCACGGTATTCGAGATTGCCAAACTGGGCGAGAGCGGCCTGTCCATCAACGACCCGGACAAGCGCTACTCTCTTAAGTCGCTCACAGGTGACTTCTCCGGCCTGCAGCTGCTATCGATGATGCATGTCGGCCTGAAGCTGATTGAACCTTCACTGGATTCACAGTCGGGCCTTGATGCTGAGTATGATGCTGCCAAGAAAATGGCTGGCAAATAATTCACTTCCTGGGCCAGGGGTTATCACTCCTGGCCACTTCCCATAATCACGCAATGATGGCGTGAACCTGCCGGCTCACTCCCGCAACAATTACAGCTAGAAGAAAGCTCGTTATTGAGGCCACTATCTCTTACGACAGGCCCTTTCTCACGCTGGACCTCAGCCGCTGCCTCTCGTATTTATCATTCCCGCGAGCAACAGCGACGAATAGCGGCGATAAGATGCGGTCATGACACCGCACCCATTACTCCCCCTCAAACTCCGAGCTGCTAAATTTCAGCACGTTGCAGTTCTCTTTGATCGTCCGCTGCAGCGCTTCATCAAAGCCGTCAGAACTGGTAGCCTCAATCTCCACGGAGATCTTCACCTCTACGCCTGTTCGCAGAGTAAACTGTTCGACAATCTCATCAACGACGGTGGCAAAGTCCATTTTGGCCTTTACGGGATCAAGACTCACCGTACCGTAAAATTGCTTCTTGGCAATGTTAGTAGAAGCAGCCTCTGGCCCAGCCGAACTACCGACGCTTTCTCCAGCGCCCATAGGGTGAGCTATTCCACTGCCTCCTACGTCTGAACCACCACCTCTTACCCCTTCATCGCTTTGGCCAGATGAGTTGTCTGTATTGCGATCAGCAAGCTCTCTGGCTCGCTGGGCAGCATCAGCTGCGAGCTTGTCTCGGTAGGCTTTAGCAGCTTCACGCTCGATAATGAGCGCCTCACCATCTAGCCCACCAATACTCCCTTGCCCAAAGGTAAAGCCAAGATAAGTATCGCCTTCTTTTCCTGAGGCGTAGCCAAAGAAATCCTCCGATGCGACACCTTGGTTCATGGCATTTTTAAATACCTGATCGTTCACCAGGCGAGGTAGGTAAAGGTAGTGGCAGCAGTCTTGCCATACTTTCAGGGCGCTAACCTCAGTAACACCATCCTTGAAGTACCATTGGTTGAGAATATTGCGCAGGAAGATTGGCGACCATTCGTAGATCAGCCACTCTTCTTCACGCAGCTTGTTCTCAATCGTGTCTACTAAGTTCGGCGTCGTGGTCGAGACCTGAACCACTTCCCACTCCAGCGTTGGTTTGCCTTTTACAAACTCCTCTACTGGGGCCATCAGCCACTTATAAGTCTCACGGATTAACTGCGACAGCGATGAATCTGCTGCGTCACGGCTTTGTTTGGCCTGCCGCAAGTGCGTCATATCGTGATTCAACGAACCGTTTTCAATGTCTTCTACAATCGACTTCCATGCCAAATAGGTGCGTCCCTGATCCTTCAAACGACTTACCACATCGAAATCGGCTGCCAGAAAAATCAACCGGTTCTGCTTTTGGCGTGGTTGTTCCCCACGGTTGCGCAAGATGTCCTGCGCCGCCTGAAAGGCCTGGTTGCTCTCTGTGCGGCTATAAGCGAACTCCGTTGGCAACACCACCAAACGTGGCCCAATGCCATATTCGTCCGGCACATCGCCAGATTGAGTAAATACATGGATGCCCGCAAAGTGGTGTTGGCGTCCCATGAGACGCGTCGTGCGGTCTTTGAGCAGCGGAATCAAAGCATCCCGTTCATGGATGTTTTGTTTGCGACTTTCCATCTCCTTTCGGAGGTTGGGCTTCGTATCAAACCAGAAGCGATCCTGTTCAGAATAGAGATAATGAAGACGGTCGCGCAGACGCTTGAGCACGTCTTCAAAAATCCCAATAGACTGACCCGGTTGAACGGCACCCAGCAAGATGCGCTCCTGCTTGATACCTCGAGCCGCCTGGGTGCTGCTGGAAGCAGCACTACCCAAAAAGATGGTACGTGCAGCACGACGGGCTGCATGCACGCCACCAAAGAGGGCTACCTCATTATCAAGCGTTTGAGCAGCCGAGCGAGGCCCATCTATCTCTCGCTCAATCACCGGCTGCCAGCCTCCGGGCAGATAGTGAATGCTCTTATCTCGCACATGACTGTCTTCTAACGGCAGCGACCCCGGCATGATTAAAGCGTCACGATTGCCCGACTCCCACAGTTTGTGGATCACGAACGCCATGTACTGAAGCACCCCACGGGTGCGCTGGAATTTATCCAGCGTCGACCAATCTTCGTAAAGACGGTCGAATACTTCAGGGTGGATCGGATAAGAGCGGCAAAGTCGCTCAAAATACTCATTAGACTGCGTCTCGTTGGGAAACTGCACGGCGTACTGCCGGTAAAAGTCAGAAAACTGGCGGCTAATGCCTTCGATTTCAGCAGGGTCACCGGCATACTCGAACAGGCGGCGGCGAACAATCTCGAATGCCTCTTCGGTAGCCACTGGCTTCCACACTGATTCTACACGACCAAAATACTTCTCAAGGGCCGTCAGCGTTTGCTGGCCCATGGTGCCGCCCACTTCAAGCTCAGACTCCGGCAGCGAAGCAAGTAGGATGGCATTGGGTACCGCCTTCATTGCCTCAGTCAGCGCTTGAATGAAGCTGATATTGCTGTCGTAGGTACCTGCAGAATACGATTTCCCTAGTTCAAACTGACGTATATAAGCTAACAGCTCGTCTACCAGCACCACACAGGGAGCGGCTCGCTGTAGCAAATCGACCAGCACCTGCTTACCCGGCGACGTGCCCTGCTCGTGGGATTCTTTTACCAACGCCAATCCTTCATCACCCAGCAGCTGCCACGCCAACTCACCCCATAGCGTTGTGACTTTTTGCCCTTGCTTCTTAACCGACTGCTGGCTCGGGGCCATGTTGATACCGTCGATAACGGCTACACGAGCGTGGGGCAACTCGTGGATACCTGCTTCATCAAGAATAGGTGAAATGCCCTGCAGCTTGTCGGTAGACGTCTTGCGAGATGCGAGGTGATAGACCGCGAGCATCGTGTGGGTTTTGCCGCCACCGAAAGCAGTCTGCAACTGAATGACTGGGTCGCCACCGTTGCCAGAGAGGCGCTGGGCCACTGAGATCAACAGCAGTCGCATACCCTCGGTAATGTAAGTCCGCGAGAAAAACTTCTCTGCGTCCTGGTACTCTTCGGGTGCCGTACCGGTTGCTACCTGAGTGATATCCGCAGCAAACTCCGCTTGTTTAAACAGGCCTTTTTGAACATCCTTGTGTGGCGTGGCGATATCTCTCCAGGCTTTCAATGACATTACGACGGCTCCACGTCTTCTTCTGCGATGAATTCAAGGTCATCCACTGGTTGGCCAGTGGGTGAATCTATTTGGCGTTGCCGCTGAACACGCACAGTTGAATGGCGCGTTTTCAGGGTCTTCCACTCGATAAATTTTTCCCAGCTGCTAATAAACTGCAACTCAGGCTCTTGCTCTTGAATTGCTACTTCCAAGCCCAGCCGAGTGATGAAATAACGCCCTGTACGATTGCCCTTCATCTGGCCACCCGCCTTCAGGTTAGCGTGCTGTATCGAATCCAGATGATAGACATAGTAAGGCTGATCAGGCTTGCTTGGTTTCCACTGGGTGCCCGTCTGATGAAGTTCATTCCCTAGCAGCACTTCAATACTAACGACATTGGCCCAGCCTATAATTTTGCGCTCCAACTGATCATACAGCGCTACAGCTTTCACCTCATGCAGTGGATAGCGCGATGATTCAGGACACCGGGTATAAAATATCTGTTGTTCAAAATGATACTTAATCCTAGCATCTCGCTGCTTCTGGGGCACCAAGCCGACCATCACCATGTCTCGGTTAGACTGACGGCGCTGCTGATAGGTACGATCATCGTAATGATAGAGCGACTCAGTGATGACCTCGCCCGGCTGCTCAAAAAGGCTATCCAGATACTCCTGAAACAGCCTGTTTTTGCGAGACTTGCCTGGCTGCAGCGGTATCGCGCCAATATTGACCTGCTCGATGCTTTGATAAAAAGGGTGCGCTACAAATTCCTGTTCGTCCTCCGGATAGGGAAACAAGATCACACCACCAATGCTCTTGTTGGCCATTTTGACGGTTTTCTGCTGTTCTTTCTTGTCTTCCCACAAAATGGCGTCACGGTAGCGATGAAGCTGAGCGATGGTATCTAGTGGTGGCCCGTAGGGTGTGCCTTCAGAGCCGGTGGGATACCCCTTCGATCCACGGTCAAAGCGGTACTTGGCATCCATAATCACTTTGAACGACTTTTTATCACGACTGCTGCCGAACCCACTGCGAGAGAATTCGATAAACTGATCCGGCTTCTGGTCGAACGTGTAGGTGTAATCTTTCCTGGGAAACGTGCGGTTAAAATAGATCGCGATGTCATCACCCGTGCCCCGCTGCACGAAATTGACGGCCGATTTCTTGCCCTTCTTGAGGTTCACCTTAAAACGGTGATGTTCCAACTTAACAATATCGTTGCTAGCCAAATCGTACTTGGGGTTTTCCCGCAGCAGCTTCAAGGTCTTCAGGAAGCACCAATACTCATAAATGGTCGCGATGTCCTTGTAGTCCATCTTGAACAGCGGGTGCTCGGCCATGGTCAGGCCCTTACGCAGTAGCAAAAAGCGGTGATAGAACTCCTTGTACCCTGGCGCCATCGTCAGGGTAGTCGAGAAGAACATCTGATGATTAAAGGTACCCACCTCAGCGAGCACTGGGCTTCTGAGGCGCCTCCGCAGGTGGGATTTGCTACGTTCCAGCGCCTCTACCTCTAGCTGAACCCGCTGATTGTCCATTCCGCGGCCTCTACTAAGGTGGCGAACGGCACGCTGAATCTGGCGCAGGATGTCGGTGATCGCCCAGGCAACAAACCGATTTTCCTGGGTGTCGTAGCTAATGCGCTTATGCTGCTCAGTGAGATGCGAAAGCTGCACGCCAGGAGCTACCGGAATGCCACCGCCACGACAATAACGGTCTGGGCGCTGTGTCGCCGCCTTGATCGCTTGAGGTGACGCTCGCTTCACTCGGTGAATAGGCTTCACCCTCGATTCTTTACGCAAATCCGATTTGGGTGAGCGAAGTAGCGTGTCCAAGCTCTGCTCTAAGCTGTGGTAGAGCGCTTTGAACAGATTTAGCCACTCTGAGGTAAGCTGGTGGTAAGTGGAACGTGGACGCGTCGAAGCAAACGTCTTAGTAAACGCATCGAAGGCCAGTGAGTAGAGAATCTCAGTAATCTCATCCAGCATGGCCGGAAAGTCATCTTTGTAGTCCAGCTTCTGGGGAAACACCTCGCTATCTAAGGCGAGCAACACCTTGCTATTTGCATCACGAATCTCAAAGCGCGTCAGACCAACGCTATTTTCCAGATTCGTGGTACCCGTCAAGCGTACCTGACCATGCAACAATCTCGACCTGACCCGTTTCTGGTACACCCCATTCACATAAAGCGCTAACGGAGGTTCGCACCGGCAACTTGGCCCAGGCTCAAACAGCCACTCCAGCTGCTGCCACTCGAAAAACAGTGGCGAACTCAGCGGCTGTTCTAGCTCTGACTCCTCCGTATTGAGTGACAGGCCATGCACTTTGAAACGGGCGCGTGTCTCAATGTGTCGCTGGGCTTCAATTGAACGCGGCAATGTCACCTCGCTCACAGCGAGCTGGCAGATAGTACCGTCAGGGTGGTCAAAACAGAGCACGGTCATATCAAGTTAGAGCCAAAACGACGTGAAGCCATCATCATGGAAGCGCTGTAACATAAACAGCAGCTTCTTGACGCTTCTGGGGTAGCGAGTGTTCTGCGGGTTGACCTCCTTCTCAATAACACTGTACTCGGCGTCTTCCTCGAGCGGCGTGTTGGCCAGTAAGCTTAGTAGACCTATCATTACCTTGAGCACGCTTAGCGAGCTGCCCTGGATACGAGGCAGCACTTTCTGCATCAGCTGGAAATCCATGGCGGCGTCGGTATCAAAGCCTTCCAGGCTTCCTAACGCCTCCTCCTGATGTAGAGTAAGGTAGAAAGCGACCTCGTCACGTACCCGATAGCCAAAATGCAGCCCAGCCGGTTCGAGAATACCGTTGACCTGCATTAGCATCTGCATAGAACTGGCAAGCGCTTTTTTATGGGCATCGCTAAGATCATTCGAATTGAGAAACGGTGCCCTAAGCGCATCAGCATAGATGCCAGAGACCGGCATCACATCACGCTCTGGGTTCACCCACGCCAAATCGATATCATTCATTTCAATGGCGTTGGCGCGGTCCAGCACCTTACGACTAAAGGCATGAGTGGACTCGTCCATATTCACCGTGCCCACCACCATCAGATTCTGCGGCAGATAAACCGGGCGACCGCCATTCACATCGGCACGGCTGATCAGCGGCTCAGTGACGATAACGTCATCACTGTCACGCTCTCGCGTCTCGATAAAGCTCAAGAATTCTGAAAAGTAGTGCTCCACACGTGCTAGGTTCATCTCATCCAGAATCACGAAGTAAAGCTCGTCAGGGTGCTCAATGGCGCGTGCCATGACATCCAGTAGCGGCTTAGTCTCGAACTTGCCCTGGATGTTGGCATAGCCGATGAGATCGGAGCTATCAGCCCAATCTGGGCGCACAGCGATTAGCACGCAGTGGTCAGAGTCACCATAGCCAATGGCTCTAGCAAACTGACGCACCAGCTGTGTTTTACCGGTACCCGAGATACCCGCTAGCATAGCCAACGGCTTAGTGCGCATACAGAGATAGAAATTGGCGACCTCTGCCAACGAATAATGAAAGCCCTGACTGGCCATAAAGGCCTTTACGCGGGGCAGCCACTCGTTGGCCGAAGTTTGGGTGATCGCAACCGGTAGGCGGCGCTCCTCGGCTCCTTTAAGAGAATTGCCTTCATCAGTGGCCTTATCTACTTTCTCGATTAGATCGTCGAGGGCCGGCAGCCAGAGCTGAAGTTCCTCCGGCAACGCGACAGAGTGGCCATCCAGAAGAATCGCTAGCGCCTCCCAGGTGAACTCAAAGAGATACCCCTGATTCCCGGTGCCATCACGATTGTAAGGACCGCGCACATCGGCTAAGGCTCTCTGCAACAGCGCTTGCTTCTGACGGATAACGTCTAAGGTGACCGACTGCTCTAACTGAACGAGAACCTTCAGGTCGACGCGATTCCCATCACCACGCCATTCATTATCGACGCCGTCGGGTTGCGGTGTAACGAAGGGCATTGACTCCGCTCGCGAAATTGCTTGAACCCCACCTGCCGCGTGGTGAACAACAATATCTCCCGGCTTAACGTCACCCACGGCTTTCCAGTGGTTAAACGAGCGGCCGCCCTTTCCTTCGAGCGGCGCCCACAGGTAGGCCAGGCCCTGAGCGGGATTGAAGGTCTTTCCCTGCATCACATACCAGACGCAGGGCTCACGCTGCTGTTCAACCACGTCGTAATCCACCAGGTGGCTGAGCAACGCTTGGTAGGAGGTCTGCAGCTGCAGGACGATCTCCTCATTTTGCGCAAATACCTCGAGCAGCAGATTGACCCGTTCCAAGTTATTCGGCACAGCTTTAGAGTTCACCTCTGGCCCAGAGATGTAGGAGTGCTCACCACTGCCAAAGGTCTTCCACTGCCAGCCCAGCGGCGGGTGCTGCAGTGACCGGACTTCGATGCAGACGAACTCAGGATACTCACCGCTGACCTCAAAGGTCTCACCCTGATGGGTGAAGCGGCTAACATGGCTTTCCTCATCGTATTCGGCACGGATCAGAGTGTCCTGAATAAAGCCAAACAGCACACGGGCATCGCTATTATTGACCACGAATACCGGGGCGCCGCGCTTAAGTTTGGCGAATTTCTCGCGATTCCAATAGAAGCGGTTCTGGTTGGCAGAGAAAAGGCGTTTGAAGTTCTCCTGCACAAGCGGCGGTTTCTTTACCTCGTAGACCATAACCGTTAGGTCGGTATCACCAATCTGGCGCGGGTTACTGACCACCGCAAACTCAAGCCCTTTAAGCGCCTCCACGAAGGGCTCGTAAAGCGCTTGCTCCAACGCCTCCGAATCGACACGGTGCTGTTTGGTGAAGGCAAGCGCCTCCGCCACCAGCTGCTTAGGGTCAAAACGGCGCCCCTTATAAAGGCATGAGAAGCGCTCACCTGGCGGTATTGGCTGAGTGCTTGCATCGATGGTGCGGATCACATCGGTGCGCGTTAGCTGCTGAATAGCCTGCTCAATGCTCATATTGCCCCTTACTGCCACTCCATCTTGTCATCATCATCCTGCCACTCCAGCAACCGATCAGGGCATTAACGAACTGGCTGCGATAGAAGACCCAATCGTCATATCGCGATGCTTCTACGCCCTCAGCGAAAGTAAAAGCGAGTTGCTGCTCGGTGAGCGTAGTCGTCATGCCAACTCCAGATATCGATCCGATTGGGCAAGCTCTTCGTCCAGAAGGACAAGCGTCTGTAGGTCGTCTACTTGGCTGCTTTGTTCCACTTCTACGCCTTCAGGGCCTTTTACCAGTGCAAAGTAGCATTGCTGAGTCGTTGGACTCTTAACAGCACGAGCCAACAACTCCAACTCCTTGAGTAGGAACAGCGAGTGGGTGGCAATCACCACCTGAATGCCCTGCTGGCTGAGCGTTACGGCTGCCAAAGCCACCAATTTGATTAGCTTAGGGTTAAGGTTGGCCTCGGGTTCATCCCAGAACAGGTAGCCCTTATCCAGCAACGAGCCGGTGGTGATCAAACGGGCGAGCATCGCTAGCTTACGCAGCCCTTCTGCCACCAACGGCATTTCCAGGTTGCCTTGCCCAGGAATACGCAGATAGAAGCGTCCGTTCTTGTCCAACACCACTTTGCCGCCCATCGCCTCTTCCAAGGGTGCCACCAGCTCGGCGACCATCTTTTCGCGACTGCCCTTGACAGCAGGGGCACCCAGCAGTTTGCAGAGATCGATATGGTGCTCTTCGATATCCACGTGACGGTTTTCGTAGAGCGGCAATAACCAATGGTATTGGGTTAACAGTTCGCGTGTCGGCATAAAGACCGGCGCCTTCTCCTGCCAGGCGCTGGGTAAGCGGTCGATCTTAACCTCGGTCTGAGAGCGGGTACTGAAGCTGAAAGCGGTATCCAGCACAGCCTGCTCAAAGGCGACGGCTCGCCAGCCGCCCCAATGACTCCGGCCGAAACACCTTGATCAGCTTGTCAGCAATCCCCTTCTGCAGCAGCGTCTTGGTGGGGTCGGCTACGCTCGGCTCGTTAGCCTGCTCGTAGGCGTTAGCGATGACGCTGTAAGCCACCTTAAGCAGGTGCGATTTACCGGTGCCATTTTCACCCACAATAACGTTGAGCCCCGGCGCGAAATCCAGCCGCGCCTTGGGAAAAAGAGTGAAGTTATCCAGTTCTAACCGCTTCAGCATGCTGCCTCCTAGAGATCAAAACCGACCTGCTCACCCGTATGCCCCGTTTCATGGGATGCCGCCACGATGGCATGCCAGGAGCCAATCAGCTCGTTGTAGGCGCGTGCTTCCTCGGCCCATTTTTTGCGCTCACAGAGGGTATAGAGATGGTACGACAGCTGACGGATCACCTCGCCTTTCTCGGGCATCTTGGCCAGCAGCTCACCGGCGGCAGATTCGCCGTGATTTTGCAGGCGGCGGATCATCTGGTGGCAGGCTTCCCACACCGGCGTGCGCTTGTCGGTGGTCGGGTCCCACTCAGACTGATACTCACCCCACTTGAACAGGCGTACCTTACCGCTACCGGATTCGATAACACCGGCTTCCTTCAAGCCAGCCTCACTGGTGCCCTTGGCCCGTGCAAGCGTATCCGCTTCACCGAAAGGCCCAGCGCTCCAGGCGTACTGGTCGAACCAGCTGGCACAGAACTGAGTATCGGCATCGAAGTTGCCAGAATCAGGGCTCAGGAACTCGGTAATGGCGCGATTGATCAGCACCAGGGCATCGTGGACACTCATTTTGGAGCCGTCTTGGTTCAGCACCGCCTCGTACTTAGAGTAGATAGCCATACCAGGCCCAATCGCCGCCTGAGCCAAGTCCACCGGCGCGATAGGCGCCTGGCCGGTTATGCCGCCGATCATGGTTTCCAAAGCTTCAGGCATTTCTTCGCGGAGTTGACGTTGGAAGCCGCGGCGGGAAATGGTTTCAGCGGTAATTAAGCGTTTGCGGCAGACAAGAACGATAGAGGAGGCAAGCGCATTAGTACCCATTCCAATCATTCGATGGGTTTGCTCGCTTCGCATTGGCCAAGTGCCATCAATGGAAAAGCCCGCTTGAATTACTGCTTCAAGAAAGGTCACCCAGCCGGTGCTGGTAGTACTACCTTCCTTAGTTTCTGATTGCTTGAACGCATAGTAGATTGCTACCGGGAAACACGGGTGGGATTGGATAGCCAAGTTATGAATGGCGCGAGTCATGCCATCCATAAAGAAATTTTCAGCTTTTTCTTTGCTACCGTGTCGATAAGGAGTTGCCACCAGCTCTTCAGCTTTAGGTACTGCCATCGTACCAAATAGGGAAGGATAGATGTTACGCAGCGATCGACGCATCCATACATAGAAAAAGTCCGAGAGATCAGCGTAACCAATATTGTCGTAGTATGGCGGATCAGTAGAGATAACCTTAAATTTGCTAATATCTTGGGTAGCAGCATCAAGCTGCAAGGCATTACCTTTTGCAGCTGAAGTACCAAGTTTCAGTAAGCACTTGACTTGGTATTCAAGATTGGTGATGAACCCTCCAACTACATTTTCCATAATATTGGCTTCCCCAAAGTCCCAAGCCATTGGAATAGACTGACGGGCAAACAAATACATTATTTTCTCATTGCCTTGGCGCCATCCGGTCAATGAGTTATTGAAATCTGCGCAACGATCCACACAGAAAGTTAAGTAAACCGACACCGCCTCCCCATAAGCAGTAGAACCAGCCCCCCCTTGAGCTAGGCCTTGGCCGTCATCCGGCAGGCTAACTGCTTTAGCATCGGCAATCGCCTTTTTATGGGCCTCCTGCACTAGATCGGAGAAGGTGGTTAAGGCTACCAATTGGCGAGCAGTGAAGAGGTCACCATAGGTTTTCAGTCCGTACGGAATAGTCCAAAAATTTCTTGGATCATTTGGTAGGCTGGTTTCTGGCTTCCACTCAGGCTGAGCACTCTTTGCGACTGCCTCTGCATCTTGCGTGGGCGATAAATAAACACGCCCGCGCTTGCCTTCAACCACGACGGCCATCAAGCGAGCACCTAAGCGTCCTGCTTCTCCCTCACTTTTGATATGCAGGCCCGATATCGGTGCACCAGTCAACAAACAGGTAAAATTAGCCCCTCTTGCTGCTTTAGTTCCTAGCTTAGCGGCAACCGGAGGCTTTCCTACCTTGATCTCAAAACGATACTCATCGCTCTCAACCACAGGTTCCACATAAGCTTCTTTACCCTTTTTACTAGACAATACAAAACTTGAAGCCAACGGCACATCAACATGGCTAAACGCCGGGTTAGGACTTTTTACCGTTCTAGCCCACAACCATGCAATCACCGTCAGCTCTTCGCCTTCGTACTGCTTGAGATCGGAGCGCTCGGCAACCATCTCTGGTGTGATCTCCACCTTGGGATAGAGGTGGCCAATACGCTTGAATGCCTCCTCACGCATCCAGTGGCCGTAGCGGCGCACATCTTCAGCTAACCCCTTGGCGCCTGACCAGTCCTCATGCATTTTCTGCTGCTTTTCGCCTTCGGGAATCGGCCCCATCGGCGGTTGACCAGCGAACTTGGGCGGAATCTCGATCATCGCCTTGTTGATCATCACCGCTACGGGGTTGAGATCAGAGGCATAGCTTTCCAGCCCCAGTCGTTGGGCTTCCAGCGGGATAGCCCCACCACCGGCAAATGGGTCATGAAAAGCGGGCAGCTTCTCAGGGTTGAATAGCTCAGCTGCCTCAGGATGGTTGCGGTTGAGATGGCAGGTTTCTCGCCAGCTCTCCCAAATCGCTACACGGGCGCGATTCAAAACCTCTTCGTTGTTGGTATTCTCCCACTTCACCAGGTCGCGGATAATATCGAACAGCTGTTCACGCTTACGCTCCGCTTCCTGCTTGTTAACCCCGTAACCTAATTCGCGCTGGTAGCTAGGGTCATTAACCAGCTGCGCAAACAGCACCGCCCGCGCCGCTGCCAATGGTCGCCGCGCCCACCAAAGATGTATGCCCCTAGGGTGTGGCCCAATGCCTGGCATTTTTTCATGTGCACACGCAGCATTGATATCATCCAGCGGCAGTGCCACTTCGATCAGCTTTTTGGGGGATTTAATAGGTGATGTCATAGTAATTCCGGGGCATCCTGTTGCAGCACTTGCTCGGCAATACGACCAAAAAACTGTCTTGTCAGGGTAAAAAATGGATTCAAGCGTTGAGCAGTAGGCAGAAGATCAATGGCAGCCAGACAGTCCACATCCATATCTTTATCCAAGTGCTCATCGAACAGCTGCTCAAGCTCACTCCACCACTTCTGACGCTCAACTTTTAAAAAGCCGCTATCTAAGTTGAGTAGATCTATCGTGTACCTAGCACGCTCCTGATCCCACTCATTGAGGTTCTCTGCTGGCACTATGCGACCATCCGATAAGTAGGCGAAAAAACGAGCACAATCATGCTGATGTGGCGAGATAAATCGCTGCATATCCACTGACTGTTGCTTACCCTGAGCATGGCCGCCAAAGAAGTCTCCAGGCAGATTCTCTTGAACCAGCCGGTCTTTAAAAGCTCTAAGCCGGTCACTGTCGAGTGCGCTGGCAGCCAAGTTGGTGTAATCAAAGGTGCGCTGCGGCGCTTGGCCTTTGTTCTCAATATGCTCGATGTGGTAGCCAAGCTCGTGATGGTCTGAGCGTAGTTCGCTGTAACAACAGAGTTGGTACTGCTCCGCCAGTAAGCTTTCCAACACTTTCTGTTTGTGATTAAAACTTCGCCACCGACTAGTGGCTTCTCGATTAGTTTGAGGCGGTCTTAGATGAGCTTTTTGCAAATGATGACCACCACTCCCCTGCTTGGTGATATGCCTCATCCCTGAAGTGCCTTTTGTCGTTTAATACTGCGTTGCAAGCGCTGCAGTTGAGGGTGTTGTTCACCAAGTGCTGCAGTTAGCCGTTGCGTCAGTTCCGTTGCTTCCGGCTGGTCGTAAAGGCCTTGATCAACCAGTTCGGTCAGACGCTGTAGGTCTTTCCTTTCAGCAACTGGCGGTTGGGGATCCACATCCATCACGCCGTGCATCACATTCCCACTAGGTTCACCATAAGTTCTAGCCAAGGGTTGACTGCTTCCGTTGGCTGAAAGTATGCGAATATTTTCTCGCCGCACTGTACTCAGTACTTGGGGACTATGGGTAGTGACAATGAACTGTACTTCTGGAAATGCCTCATGCAGCTGCTGCAGCACCACCTGTTGCCAACTCGGATGTAGGTGCATGTCCACTTCGTCAATCATTACGATACCAGTGGTTTTTCTGGCTGCGTTCTCACCCCAGTATGGGTTTAAGCGCACACAGCGATAAGCAATGTCAGCCGTCATCGCTATCATGCTCTTTAAGCCATCACTGAGTTGATCAACCTTAAGTGTGCCCAAATCATCATGGTTCATCACCAAGGTTTTCTGGCTCGGGCTGTAGCTCAGGTGTTTCCATCCTAGTGCTCCAAGTACTTGATCTACAGGCCTTCTAATAGCTTGCATCAAGTCTGCATAGACAAACCTATCATCCACCAACCCAGAAAACCCCTGAACCTCCATTTCTTTTGTTTTCTGTTCAAAATCTGAGGCATAAAGATAAAAAAACCAATCTGCGAAGTGCTTGTAATCGGAACCTGAATCTAAGCAGCCAACGTATGCAGAAGTGCGAGAAAAAAAATCACTACTAGATTGATTTTTGAGCGTTAAGTAGCGCTGCTTCCATAAACGCCCTGTGCCGTAATAAGCAACGATAGGCAAAGGTGTCTCTAGTGAACTGTCATGCTCAGTATTATCTGCAGCCAGCATCCTTATTTTTTCTTGTAAACGAGCCCCTAATTCAGCGATAGGTTTAGCATCCTTGACCGTCGTTTTGGCACCTTTGCTTACTTTATCGCGCTGCCTTGCCCAATGAACAGGCTGCCCGTTGATCTTGGCTACTGCTTCGATTCGTGCAGGAAGCTGAGGCTCCATATTTCTATGTTTACCTCTAGCAAGGTGAACATCATCCACATCAATTCCTGAATTTGACATAGTGCCAGTTACAGCATCGAATGAGCTAACAAAGGGCCAAAGGCCAATGCGGATGGCATCCAGCACTGTCGACTTACCCTGACCATTTTCTGCTATGAACACTGTCAGTTTTTCATTGAGGTCAACCTCAACATCTTGAAAACAGCGGAAATTCTTGATGCGTAGTTTTGAGAGTTTCATTCGAGGACACCCACTGGCGCTGCTTTAGAAAGCAGCTCCTCCAGGTCATAGTTGATACTGGCCACGCCAAAGTCAGGTTCACTTGTAAAGGGCTTCTGCACGTAATAAGGCCCTTCTACGCTTTTCCCATCCACGATGACGATAGCCAGCCAGAATTTATCGGCTTGGTTAAGGCCGTAGATGATCTCGTTGCGAGAGACAGTAATGGTGCTCTGCCCTTTTGCACGCCCCTTCACCTCAATATGGCGGTCAGGCAGAATCGAGCCATCCGGGTTGGCTGGCGGGCGAGCCGTTACATCCCAACCACATTTCTGGTCAGAGACGTCAAACACTTGGTGGCCCATGGCGCGCTCGGCGTCCATTACCGCCTGCATAGCAAGCTGTTCGATGCGGGCACGGGCCTGAGCATCGACGCTGAACTGGGTCTCGCCTTGGCGCTCGGCCAGTAGCCCCTGCGGAATCACCAGGGCGCCGCCGATCACCACCGGCGTGCTGGAGACCACCTGCTTCATAGCATCGAGCTCGCTGCGGCGCTGGTTGAGCCGCTCGGTCAGCTCATCCACCCGCCTGCGCGCCATCTCTGGCTGCATGCGCGGCTGCTTTCCGGCCTTCATATCGTCGGTGAGTTTGATATAGCGATCCGACCAATAATTGATCTCTTTAACCAGCCGCTCATTGACGGCATTGAGCACCTTGTCGGCGTGGCGTTCGCGGCGCCCCTTCACCTCGTGGAAGTGCTCAGGCACAAGCGCTTGTACAGCATGGTTGAGCGCTAGGGCCTCTAGGTCGCCAGTGATCCATGGCGCTTTGAGCACATCCTGCACCAGGTTGAGTTCATGATCATCGATGGGCTGCATGTCCAAATGCGGCGCCCAGCCAGCATGAGTTGCCCGGCCCTGCTCGTCGATTTCCACGAACTGTAGGCGGCGTGAAACCACCCTGGGCGAGCCGTTGCCCTGTTTCTCCACCTCACGCACCGAGTGATCGACCATGAACAGCACTTTAGGCTCAGTGCTGTCGTCGTTGGGGTCTACCAGCACGGCGCCCTGCTTTAGCTTGGCCCTGTGGGCCTGCAGCACCAAATCGGTCGTGGCATGCATTAGCGGGTGCATGGGGTGAATCAAGTCCGCCATTGGCTTGCCAGGCAGGCGTACATGCTCTTTCTCAAAGCAGATACGCTCATATTTTCTCAGCACTGGTGTTCTACTTTCTCCAACGATGCGATCCCGCTCACGTATGGCGGCGGGAACGTGGCGTACTTCATAGCGCCCTTGCTCTCTTGGGCGCATTTCGCCTCGCAGCCCTTGAAATGCTTCAGTGAAAAAAGCGCGGATAAAGTAGGGCTGTAGCTTGCGTGCTTCGGCCTTTTCCATCTCCTCCTTCACCGCGTATAGCTCTTCCAGGCCCATATGCTGTTCGACGAGGGCATTCCGGCGAATGATCTCGCGCAAGTGGTCGGTATCCAACGCACCTTCAATCACTTGCTCTAACCGCGACTTCACTTCGTCGGACTCGCCATAGCGAATGGCTTCTACAAGCAAATCCTTCAGAGAGGTATTCTCAAACGCCTCACCAAGAATATCGAAGACCTTGCCACCAAGCGCGCTCTTCTCCACCTCGAGCTTGTCGAAAAGCTTCTGAAATACGGCACCTTCACGCGTCTCATTAGCCACCAGGTTCCATAGGTGGCAGACCTCAGTCTGGCCGATGCGGTGAATTCGCCCGAAGCGCTGTTCCAAGCGATTAGGGTTCCAAGGCAAATCATAATTCGCCATCAAGTTGGCATTCTGTAGGTTAACGCCCTCACCGGCGGCATCGGTGGCCACTAATACCAGCACATCCGGGTCGTTGCGGAACTGCTCTTGGGCTTTACGGCGCTCATCACGGTTAGTGCCGCCATGGATGGTGATCACCGCCTCAGGGCAACCCAACAGGCTGCGGATGCGATCAACCAGATAGTTGAGCGTATCCTTGTGCTCGGTGAAGATGATCAGCTTTCGGCGGCTGCCGCCGGACGTGTACATCTCAGGGCTGTCTTGTAGCAGGTGCGAAAGCTCTTCCCACTTGCGGTCGTTACCAGATGCGACCAGCTGCGAGGCCTGCTCCTCTAAGTCCTGAAGAATCAGTATCTCAGCCTCCAATTCGGGCACAGTCTCCGCGGCGGTGGCCTGATCCACTACCTGTTCGGCGTAGAGCTCGTACTCCTCGGCGCTCAGTTCTTCATCTAGCTCGTCTAAATTATCTGGCAGTTCAATCTGCTTCTGTACCGCATAAGTGCCCAGGGTGGAGGCGACCTTCCCTTCATGAATAGCCTGACCACGAGCCATGAGCTTCATCTCATTAAGGCGGTCTTCCAACTTGCGACGGCGCCGCTTGAGAGACTGGTAAATCGCCTCTGGGCTGGACGCCAACCGCCGCTGCAGCTGAGTTAGCGCGAAACCTACAGTGCCCTTTCGTTTACCAGAGAGCGCATCGGCTCGGTTCATTTCGTTGCGAACGTAGTCGGTCACTTGCTCGTAGAGCGAAGCCTCTGCGTCGGAGAGGTCGTAATTAGCGGTGTAGGCGCGGCGTTCAGGGAAAAGTGGGGTGCCATCGAACTTGAGCAGTTCCTCCTTGACCCTACGCTGCATCATGTCGGAAACATCGACCTTGTGGGCACCTTCGCGGAACTTGCCGTAGAAGCGGTCGCTATCAATCAGCGATAGCCAAATCTGGAAGTCTTCTTCCTTGCCATTATGCGGGGTGGCCGTCATCAACAAAAAGTGGCGGGTAATCGAGCCTAGCAGTTCACCGAGTTGGAAGCGCTTGGTCTTGTTGATCTTATTGCCGAAGTAGTTGGCCGATAGCTTGTGGGCCTCATCGACAATTATCAGATCCCACTCTGTATTGGCGAGCTTCTGTTGATAAAGCTCGTTGCGCGAGAGCTGGTCCAAGCGGCAGATCAGTTGGTTTTGCTCGTCGAAGTAATTTCCAGAGGCGCACTGCTCCTGCTTCTCGCGACTGAATATTTCAAACTGTACGCCAAATTTTTCTAGTAATTCATCTTGCCACTGATCGGAAAGCCCACCTGGAGAGACGATCAGAATACGCTTGGCATCGGCACGCATCAGCAGCTCACGGATTAGCAATCCAGCCATGATCGTCTTACCGGCGCCGGGGTCGTCAGCTAGCACGAAGCGTAGCGGCTGACGAGGTAGCATCGCCTCGTACACTGCGGAGATCTGGTGGGGGAGCGGCTCTACGTTGGAGGTGTGCACCGCCATCATGGGATCAAACAGCGCCGCCTGGCTGATGCGGTAGGCCTCTAGGCCCAGCTTGAAGTCAGCGCCGGGGGCATCAAAGGCCCAAGGGCGCCCGGCCTGGGCCAACGAGAGGTTGGGCTCGTTGTCACGAAACAGCATCTGCTCATGAACCGCGCCCTGGCTATCCTTGAAGTAGATGGTCAGCGCATCGGCGCCCACCGGCACCACGGCTACAACTCGTACCACCTCATCAGGCTTGATGCCGCGAACCTGAGCATCCTGTTTGATCTCTTCCAGCTTCAGCATGCAGCTCCCTCCGCAAGTCGGCTTTTGCCGTTTCTTCATTTATCGTCAATCTGGGCCAGCTGGAGTATTGCCCCTACTGGGCCAATACTAACTGATACGCTGATGTTATTCAGCGCTCCCCGCTCGAAACTCAGCCACTGCTCGCTTGGTCGCCTGCAAAAAATCAAATAAAAAAGAACTGTTACGAACAAGCCGCCAAACATATGAACTGCGCCCCAAAAGTTGGACACTCACCCAACAATTGGAGTGTTTTTCATGGCGAAATATAATGAAGAGCTCAAACTGTTAGTAGTACAAAGCTATACGGAAGGACAACAGGCCAGTATTCCTAACCTTTCAGCCCGCCAGTTTCAGGCTGAAAGACCCAGCCAGAGGTGGGTAACCGATGTCATGGAGTTCAATGTCCGAGGCGAAAAGCTCTACCTGTCTCCTTAGGCCGCTTAGTTTTTCACTGCTAACTGACCAAGTTGATGGGGTCAGTTTAAAGGGGGCAACGCACTCACGTTTTGCGGCACACGTTCAAAAGCCACTGCGTAGTAAACGGCGGTAACTTACTAACACTGCAAAAAATAATGGGACACCAAAGCATACAAATGACCATGCGTTATGCACATGTAGCCCCTGACCACCTGACGGAAGCCGTCACGTACGGGCCAAAATTTTAGACTGTAGACAGTTTGTAGACACTGGCAAAAAAGGTACAGCGGGGGAAGGAACTTAGAAGGGTAAGTCTTTGATTTAATGGTGGGCCCAGTAGGACTTGAACCTACGACCAAGGGATTATGAGTTGGCAACTATAACAATAAGTTACTGACAAATAAAGGGAAGTAGCCGTAATTTAGAAAAAGGTACAGTTCTTTTTAATCAGTAACTTAGCGAAAGTTAAGGATAGCACACGAAGCTGGTGTGTGTACTGCTGGTGTACCTTTTCAGGTCGGCAATAGAGTGGCCGCATGGCCCCCCTTCTGTGCTATCCTGTGGTTACCATGTAACACATGAGGATTGTGTCATGAGCGATGCTACCTTCACCTTTCGGGTCGACGAAAGCCTGAAAGCAGAATTTGCCAGTGCAGCCAAGGCTCACGATCGCACCGGGGCCCAGCTTATACGCGACTTTATGCGCAACTATGTAGCGCAGCAGCAGGAAGCGCAGGATTATAACGCCTGGCTGAATGCCAAGGTAGAGCAATC
Organism: Vreelandella neptunia; assembly: GCF_000712975.1. GTDB lineage: Bacteria > Pseudomonadota > Gammaproteobacteria > Pseudomonadales > Halomonadaceae > Vreelandella > Vreelandella qaidamensis. The sequence continues at coordinate 272,700 of NZ_JHQL01000004.1, forward strand.
ACGGGCCTCGGCAGAAGCTGGTAATCTGATACCTGCCGCCGATGTGGAAGCTAGGTTTGCTGCCCGCCGTGCGGCTACTCGTGCTCGTCTGGCGAAGTCTAAATGATGGAGTTGGTCTGGACGCCAGAGGCGATGCAGGATCGTGACGACATTTACGAATACATAGAGCCAGAGAATCCGCTGGCAGCCTTGACGTTGGATGAACTGTTTTCAGAGAAGGCGGCACAGCTGGTAGACCACCCTGACAGCGGACGGTCTGGCCGTGCTCCTGGATCCCGAGAGCTGGTTGTTCACCCCAGCTATATGTTGGTCTATGACGTTGTGGGGATGCAGGTGCGGGTACTGAGTGTGGTGCATACGGCTCGCCAGTGGCCGCCTTCTCTTGGATAAAAGCTAACAGAGAACCATGCCGGGCTCGTGGGCCTCACTCCTTATAATAACGAATGGGAACGACAGGGAGCCGTCAATGCATCGCATTAGCTGCATTCATATCGAGAACTTCAGAGCTTGCCGAAATGTCACCTTACCGCTGGACAGCTATACCCCCTTGGTAGGGCAGAACAATGCGGGAAAGTCCACGATACTTGAAGCCATTCGTTGGGTATTAAAGCCAAGCAATCTCAAGGCCTCTGATTTTCATGACGAGGAAGATCCTGTCTCCGTTGCCGCCTGTATTGATGGTATCTATGACGAAGTATTGGATCGGATTCCTCATGCTAGGCATCGTCAGGCGATTGAGCCTTACTGCAGGGATGGAAGGCTCTGGATTCGAGTTACCGCAGCTAACACTAAGTCTAAAAGCCAGGAAGTCTGGAGTGTGGATGAATGCCCTGTAGATGGCGTTCCCGAGCAATGGCAGGCCTACCCTACCGGACTCCCACAAGCCGTCTCCAGCCTATTACCTGAGCCGCTTCATGTGTTGGCCATGCATGATATTGGCGAAGATCTAGGCAAGGCCAAAACAGGAACAACGATTAAAGGGCTGCTGGATGAGATCATGAAGCCTTTGTTGGCGGCCCATGATGAGCTTACTACTGCGCTCGACACCATTCGCAATGTGCTGACCACGGGTGGAGAGCAACGCTCCAGCCATCTACAGCAGTTCGACACCAGTGCCACCGATGCGCTGGAGAATTTCTTCCCTGGCTTGGCGTTAGACCTGGATTTGCAAGTGGTAGACATTAAGGAGTTCTTTAAGGCGGGAGACTTGCACGTCACCGATACGGTCAGCGGTGACCGGCGACGTTTTGATCAGATGGGTACTGGTGCTCAACGCGCTATACAGATGGCACTGATTCGCTATTTAGCGGATGTGCGCCGTACCGAAGATGACCGGCTTTCCCGCCGCCTGTTGCTGATTGATGAGCCAGAACTGTATCTGCATCCTCAAGGTGTACGGCGACTGCGCGAAGCCTTGAAGACGCTTTCAAGTGCAGGTTTTCAGATAGTGTTTTCCACCCACTCTCCGCTTATGTTGAGCCGTGAAAATGCACCCAATACCGTGATTGTTGGCAATACGGTAGATGACGGTGTCACCGCTCGCAAGCCAATGAGTCAAGCTGTCCAGGACGCCCTTGAAGACGCTGAAAGTCAGTCACAAACCCTGTTTGAGCTGGGGAACCTAGTAGACATCTATTTCGCAGATCGGGTGGTTCTCTGCGAAGGGAAAACGGATCGACGGCTATTACCACTCGCATATGAAAAGCTTTACCAACGTTCACCCGACCTAGATCACATTGCGTTTGTTTCCGTTGGTGGTTGCAACAGCTTTGCCAAAGCTTTGTCGGTGCTTAGCGCCATGGATATACGTTCTTGTGCCATAGCTGACCTGGATTTTGCCTATACCAACGCAAGAAAAAGCGGACTATTGGAGCGCGATGGTGCTGATATAGCCGCTGCTAAGGCAGCCTTGAGCCGACTACAAACAGAAAATGGCTTTACTCTGAACGGCGGACTTCCACAGAGATGTAGCCAGTGGAGCGCAGCAGATATCTGGGCCTGCTTTGCATCAGACGAGGAAGGCCAAGTCATTGCCCAAGGCAGCCATGAAGCACTGAAGGCCTCTCGGGTTTGGGCCTGGCCGCAAGGCTGCATCGAGCAGGTAACCGGTGCGGACGATAAAGGCGAAGACGCCATTATGGAACAGGAACAGCAGTTGCGTGCAATGAGCGCCGCAGAAATAGAACAGCAGATGCCCGCTTTCAAAGCGTGCTTCGATTGGATCAGGAGTCTTTAATGCCCACGCTTGAGTTTAAGGGTAAGCAGTTTGTTTATTCCCACCACCATGGAGTTCCATTTCGTGAATTACAGGTGGTGCCGGACAAGTCCCTGTCCAACGAAGGCAAAAAGCCTTCACTGGATGACAATCTGATCATTCATGGTGATAACCTGGAAGCGCTCAAAGCGCTATTACCTACCCATGCAGGCAAAGTAGACTGTATCTTTATCGATCCACCCTACAATACCGGCAACGAAGGCTGGTGCTACAACGACAATGTGCGCTCGCCGCTGATGAAGGAATGGCTAAAGAAGTCAGCTAATCCAGTAGATAAGGAAGATCTTGAGCGGCATGACAAGTGGTTATGCATGATGTGGCCGAGATTATCTTTACTTCATGAGCTTCTCGCCGATACGGGAGTAATATTCGTATCAATAGATGATCATGAGGCTCATCGCCTAGAAATGCTCATGGAGGAAATATTTGGGAAAGAAAATAATCAGGGCCGTATCGTTGCCAGGCTAAATCCAAAGGGCCGCCATCTAGACCGTTTTTTTGCAAAAACCCATGAATACGTTCAGATTTTTTGCAAAAGGCAAGAAAGTGCAACCATCTATGGTATAGATAAAGATGAAAAAATGCTGGCGGAATACAATGAAGAAGATGAGGCGGGAAAGTTCCGTCTTATAGAACTAAGAAATAGAAACTCAGCATTCAACCCTGAAACAAGACCTAATCTATATTACCCGATATACGTCAATCCTGACGATGGGAAAGTTTCCCTTGAGAAAATTGGTCCATTTAGAGAGAAGGCTTTGCCGCTGGACTCTAGCGGGGAAGCTACTTGCTGGACATGGAACCCTAAAAAATTTGAAAAAGACCGCCACCTGCTAATTGGAAGGCCCGCCAGAGATGGCAGCTGGAGGGTATTCAGAAAAGATTATTTACCACCAGAGGCGGATGGCATCGCAAAAACTAAGCCAAAGACAATGTGGATTGATGCAGACCTGAATATGGATGCAAGCAGGAAAGTGGTGAGCGAAATCCTTGGTAAGAATGCTTTCGATTTTCCAAAACCTGTTTCCCTGATCAGTCGAATCCTGGAAATGGCGACAAGCAAAAATTCTATTGTTCTGGATTCTTTTTCAGGTTCAGGAACAACCGCTCACGCTGTCCTTGAAAGAAACAATAAAGATGGCGGCAACCGCCGCTTTATCATGATTGAATGTGAAGAGTACGCCGATACTCTGACCGCTGAGCGTGTTCGTCGAGTAATCAAGGGTTACCCTTACAAGGGCACCTATAGTGAAGAGCTTTATCGTGAAAATATTACATGGAGCACTTTCGAGAACAACAAAAAGCACAAGAAAGTAATGGATCAGGTGAATTCCATCGAAAACCTGAATGGTCACGAGTACGACAAGATCAAAAAACAGATCAAGGATGGCGTGCTCACCGTGACCGGTGAGCGCAAGGTGGAGAAAACCGCACCGGGGCTGGGTGGCAGCTTTACCTACTGCACCCTAGGCGAGCCTATTGATATCGAAAGCCTGCTGACAGGCAAGGATATGCCTGGTTTCGAGGCGCTGGCCCGTTATGTGTTCTACACCGCCACCGGGCAGTCACTGGAGAAAATCGGCAAACCTGCACCCGATGGCTTGATTGGCGAGACCGATCTCTTCCGGATACACCTGTTCTACCAGCCGAACACGGAGTGGCTGCGCTCCAATGAGGCGGCACTGAACGCTGAGCGGGTGGCTGCCATTGAGCAAAGCAACAAGAGCGGCAAACGCGCAATTGTCTTTGCGGTGGCCAAGTTCATGAGCCAGAAGGAGCTGACTGCCCGGCGCATCGAATTCTGCCAGCTGCCCTATGCCGTCCATCGGATTCTGGGAGACTGAGCATGGAGCTTAAGGAATACCAGCAAGGCGTGCTCGGCAAACTGGATCGCTACCTCACGGTGCTGGCTAAGCAGCGCGAAGAGGCGGAAGACTTCGTGGAATTTCAGAAGAGCAAGGGCAAGGCGGCTACCTTGGGTGATTACTGCCGGGATGCTTGGGATCAGCTCAATACCGAGCGGTTGTTGCCCTACCTCTACCAGAATGGCAATCCCGTGGTGGCCCCCTACTTGTCTCGCTATGACGGTCTGGGTGGCTCGATTCCCAATATTTGCCTGAAGGTGCCTACAGGCGGCGGCAAGACACTGCTGGCCACGGCCGCACTTGAACGCGTGCAGACCGATTATTTCAAACGCCAGACCGGACTGGTGCTGTGGGTAGTGCCATCGGAGGCGATTTACCGGCAAACCTGGAAGCAGCTGGCCAACCGGGAACATCCTTACCGACAGATGCTGGAACGCGCTTCTGGCGGGCGGGTGAAGCTACTGGAAAAGAGTGACGCCTTTACCCGCTGGGATGTGGAGGGCCAATTGTGCGTCATGCTGTTGATGCTGCCCTCGGCAGCCCGCAAGTCCAAGGAAACGCTGCGGCTGTTCCGCGACAGCGGCCGCTTCACCTCTTTCTTCCCGCCGGAAGACGCCAATGAAGCTATCGAGGCCCTGCTGCAACAGGTGCCCAACCTGGATCAAAATGACCTGGCTGATCTGGGATACAGCGACGGCATTGTGCCGGGTTCCGTCTCGGTCAAGCAAAGCCTGGGCAATGTCTTGCGGCTGGTGCACCCGGTGGTAGTTATTGACGAAGGTCACAAGGCCTATTCCGATACTGCCCGCGATACCCTGGCGGGCTTTAACCCTCGCTTTATCTTGGAACTCTCCGCAACGCCTAATACTAATGGTAAGCATCAATCCAATGTGCTGGTGAATGTGCCGGGGGCTGACCTCAAAGACGAGGAGATGATCAAACTACCGATCAATGTGATCAATGAGGGCAAGGGCGGCTGGAAGCACACGCTGTCTCTAGCACATGCCAAACAGCAGGAGCTGGAACAGGCAGGGCTGGCGTTTCAGAGCGAATCTGGTCGTTATATTCGCCCCATCGTGCTGGTTCGTGTGGAGCGTACCGGCAAGGAACAGCGTGACGCCGGGTTTGTACACGCAGAGGATGCACGTGAATACCTGCGTGACCAACTCGGAGTGAAGAAGGAGTATATCCGCCTCAAGACCTCCAGTGATGATGAGCTGGCGGATGAAGACCTGCTTTCACCCACCTCACCGGTGCGCTTCATTATCACCAAAGACGCTCTGCGCGAAGGTTGGGACTGCCCCTTTGCCTATGTGTTGGCGGTCTTGTCCCGTACCACTGCCACCACGGCACTGACCCAGATGATCGGGCGCGTATTGCGTCAGCCCCATGCTCGGGCAACTGGCGTAGAAACACTTGATGAGTGTTACGTCTTCACCTTCGATCAGGATGTGACAGAAGCCGTCAATGGTGTGCGCAAGGGGTTGGAAGATGAAGGCATGGCTGACCTGGCCTCCAGCGTCAAAGCCGTTGACCCAAACAGCGGGCAGGCCCGCAATATGCGCAGGGAGATCATCAACCGCAATAGCAAATTTTCCGGGTTGCCTCCGATCTTTTTGCCGCGTGTCCTACATCAGGATAGCGACACCCCAGATGGCTATCGTCCCCTAGATTATGAGCGGGATGTGCTGGGTGCTCTGGACTGGGAAGCCGTGCAATTCCTGACCTCCGATAAGGCTTCTATGAACGATGCCAAGCTGCAGCGTACAGTGGCTCGCATTAGCCTCGACCGGAGAGCAAAAGCAGGCGAACAGACGGTATTTGATCTAGAGCAGGAAGATATCGAAGTAATGCCAGAGGAAGGGCTGGACACACCCTACTTGGTGCGCCAGTTGCTAGACGTGGTGCCTAATCCCTGGCAAGGGATGCGCTTGCTAGAGGAAACCCTGACTGCCTTGCGAGCCAAAGGTGTCACCAATGAACAGATTTATATCAATCGACTGGACTTGGTGCAGACCATGAAGTCGGACTTGCGTGCGCAGGTGAACACCATGGCCGAATCACTGTTCCTCGCTAAACTGGAAAGCGGTGAAATTGCCCTTCGGCTGGTGTCATCAAATGACCCAGCTTTGAACTGGAAAATTGCCGAGACGCTGGAAATCGACGTATCTGATGTTGATCCGTTGCTATACCGCAAGAATGGTGAGCCGCTGGAAAAAAACCTTTTCGAAAAAGTCTATCAGAAAGAGTTTAATGACTTAGAAAAGAAAACGGCTTGGTATCTTGACGAAAGTCAGTGTGTTTACTGGTGGCACCGTATTGCTGTTAACCAGCGCTCCTACGGCTTGCAGGGCTGGCAACGTCACCGTGTCTACCCCGACCTGCTAGCATGTGTGCATGGTACCGAAAATGGAAAATTCCGATTCTCGGTGCTAGAAACCAAGGGCGATCATCTAAAAGGAAATGATGATACAGAGTACAAGCGCAAGCTGTTTGAGCTACTGACCCGATATGCCGATGTAACCGCAGAAGTTGGCCAGCTGGATCTTGAAGAGCAAGGGGACACAGTTAGTTTCCAGATGTTAATGGAAAAGGATTGGAAGCAAACTGTTTCTGAAGCTTTAAAGAAGTCCTAATATTGGGTGGCTAAGATGCTTTTGTTAAGGACCCACAACTTACGCAGAGAGCCTTAGTCACCCGCAACAACTTAGAGCACTGTATAAAGAGGAAGCTATGTATTTAGAAAAGATGACCGACACGGAGCTTCTTAACTTAAGGGATGAAGTAACACAAGAAATGCGTGCCCGGGCACGCTCTAAGCTTGAAGAAACAGCCGAGTATTACATTGGCATATTCGGTTCAGAGCAAGGTATGGAACAACTAGCAGAGTGCCTTTTCCAAGACATCGCTCAAAAAGTCTATCCAGGCAAATGGGCTGGTTTAGTATCCCATATTAATAAAATAAGTGGATGATTTTTAAAAAGCTGGTCTCCAGCAGACAGCAGACCTTTGATCATGTCGATACGAACGACCTCTCTACGCCCCTTCGTATCTACCGATTGCATGAGCAAACCCACAGGCGATAGAGAATCAATTTTGAAGCTGTAACGAGACATCCACATCCTTTCGCTCACCTTAAGTTCCAGCGCTTCTGGCTGCCGGCTACCAGGGCCATCACTTTGTCGTGAAGCTCTCTGACCCGTTTCTGAAGCTCTTCAATGCGAACCTGCTCACGATCCTGATCTTTAATGCGCAATCGATTTATGCCCAGTACACCTCCTCCTGAGCTTTCAATCAGATCAGAAAGTGCAAAAGATGCATTCAGCAAAGCTGAGCGCTCCTCCTCATTCATGACGGGTTCTCGAAGCAACGTTGCTCTTATAAGCGCTGAAGCCCAGCGAGTACGATTTCTGAACCCTTCATAATCTGCTCGCTCTTCGATCATGGTGCGCTCATGCTGTGTAAGCCGAACCGTAAGCTTGCATGACTTGGGCCCCCGGACAATGTCATGCCCTTCTTCGGCAATACTCTCTCCGCAAACGCGCTGAATCATTTCTCTTAGTACGTCTGACTCCGATCGGCCTGATGCTTCACAAAGGCGCTGCCAGGCTTCCTTCTCGGCTGGTGTCAGTCTGGTCTTGACCACTGCTGTTTCTATCATTTCGTCATCCTCTATCACGTGCTGCCCATCGAATCTGGTACCAAATGCCAGCATGTCTGTGGCAACTGCCACCACTTTGCGAATCCTGCCCTAGCTCCCAAAACGCTCATGGGTTTCGTACGCACGAAATTTTGACTCTGGCAGTGCCCTCTCTCGCGCTACGAATAGGGCGGTGGTACCACGTGCTGGCAGTTCGCGAATCCTGCCCTAGCCCTAGCTCTATACCCATTCATTCTTTTCGTACGCACGAAAATGGGTTCAGGGACGCGCTAGGCTACCCCGTTAGTAATACGCACGGACCTGTCTCAAACCTGCTCGTCGCCTGGGGCTGAGCGGGAGGCTTCGCCATTAGTAATAGGGGAGGCACTTGTCTCATCTTCAAGAACCTCTCCCCACTTGCGCCGGCGCTTGGCCATCTCAGCTTTCATCCACTGCCCGGCGGCGCGCATCTCGGCTCGCAGTTGCTCGATCTCCTCGGGTGTCAAATGTCGGTAGCTCATGAGGTCTCCTTCTGAGATGGATCACGCCGGAGCTCGGGATATATCGCTGCTCGCCATTGCCACTGAAGAACGCATACGGCAATACCGACCACACAGACAAACAGGGTACGAGCAGCCTCGCCATCGCCAGCAAGGGCGACGCTAATCAAACCAGGCAGTTCAGGGAGCAATGCCACAGACAACAGGATACCCACCACCAGTAACATGCCCGAGATGGTCAGCCCTACCCCACGCTTTACCCGTGCCCAGCGGACGCGACAGGTATCTAACCACTTGATATTGGTATTCATGACTTAGCCTCCTGTCATCGTGTTGCCAGCACCGAAACGCTTCTGGTAGGCACGATAGGCAGACTTGGCGCCACGGTAAGGAGAGGTTGCTGCACTGCCTACTAAGCGTACATCACGTTGAACGCCGCGATACTGACGGCGGATGGCTGAGGGACGCATCGCGGACATAGCAGAGCCCAGAGCGCCCTGAGTTGCCAATGCCACACCGCCGCCCAATGCAGAAGCAATGGCCGGCACCTGCTTAAGCACGAGGATGCCAAGAGCAAAAAAAGCAATCAGATAGGCACTTGTGGTCATACTGGCCATGCTGCCTGCCGAGGATTCCACGATGTTCATGAACGCTTCGCTGACATCGATGACCATGCGCCCAATGGCGGAACCCAAAACCAGCAGCATGCCGAAATTAATCACCATGCCCAGCCAGCTCTCGAAAAAGCGTTGGGTGCTGTTAAACAGCAGGCCGATGATAAAGAGCGGACCAATCGCCAACAGCACTGTCGTTGCCACCTTGCTGGCCAGCAGGAGAAAAGCCACTACGATGGCAACACCACCACCAAACACCATGATCAGAATTGCCACTAAATACATGCCGAAATCACCACTCATGACTCCCGCTTTATCCCAGGCCTGATCAGCTACGGCGAGAACGCGGGAGAACAGGCTGTCCAAAATGGCCGCGGCACCTCCATTGGACCCCGTGATGACTGCTGCTACCTTTTCCGGGCCGTGAGCCAGCACGTCCACCACGACGCCCATATAGGTACCGATCGTCAGTCCCAGTGTCATGATGAAGCCGATGCGAAGGATGCGAAAAATACCCTCCTGCAAGGGCTCATTGACTTTGCCAAACATCATCAAATAGCCCCAGATGGCAATCCAGACGATCAACATGCTGGTAAACATTGGAGTGATGTAAGCGATGAGGTCAGTAGCCGTGTTGACGATGTACTGGTCCAGTGCCTGATCAACCACGGAGAACATGCCTTCAAACAGGTTCATGAGTCCTCCTCGCTTTTGAGGCTAGACAGATCGAGCTCGAAGGGCTCACCGCTAGACAGTGCCCGCTCCGCTTGGAGTGCATTAATGCAATTCGGCGCCTCCTGGAGTTCGCCAGGGTTGTTCCCACACGTCTCCAGTGTCACCTTGCGCTCGTCGTCATGCGCTTTGTACCAGTCTACGGTCTGCACCGGGCCAGTATCCGGGGTGTCATCAAAGCACCCGGACTGCGCAACGCTGACCAGAACCACAACGGCGATATTTCGTGCGCACGAAATTTTCCTGGTACTCATAAAGCCTCCTTACCAATCAAGCTCGAAAGGTTCTCCTGATGAAGCGACACGCATCTGCTGAACCCGCTGAGCGTGAAGCGCCTGGTTGGCCTCGGCCTGCGAACGGAACATGGACAGTTTGGCCATCTCGTTTTGCAGCATGACTTGTTCGGCGCCGATACGGGCCTGGAGGTCCAGAATGTCTTTCTGGTCCGGGCTGTTGTTGACCTCAGACACCAAGCCCGTCAGCTCGCTGAAACGCTCCTGAGCCTGTTCCAGGGACTTTTGGGACTGGCCAAGCCAGGTCGCCGTGTTCTGGTTGCCGCTGTCGTACAGGTCCGCCACGTCGCCGGTCAGGCCATGTTCGTTCGCACCTCTGATGCCGGCGTCACTTAGCACCTGGTTAGGATCGACATTCACGGCAGTGTCATAGGCCGAGTCGATGACGTTGCCCAGGCCACGAACCCCGCTCATGCTGTCCAGCTCCTTATTGGCTGTTTCGAGCTGGCTTTTTAGTTGCTCGATTTGGGTAAGCATGTGCTGAACCTGCAAAATCTGCTGGGTCAGGCTCGACACGTCGATAACGGGAATCCCGCCTGCCATGGCTGGCTGCGATAGTCCGATGGTGGCCGCGAGGGCGACACCGGCCATTTTTCGTGCGCACGAAATTTTGTTGCTCATGATCAAACCTCCTTTTGACGATCCTGACGGGTCGCCTTGGCCTCCAGACGCCGTTTCGTTCTCTGGAGCGTGAGCGACCGCTTTTCAAAATCCAGACTTTTCAGGTCGATGGACTCCATCACCTCTTTCATCTCCTCGATGCAGGTGAAGAAGTCTTCGGGAAGGGCTTCCAACCCTTCGGTGAGAAAATCGCAGGCGTAACCGGCGATGATCACCAGAGTTTGAATCTCACTCTGGATGGCGTGCTGTTCGACCGCGTGTGATCGGTACAGCCGTGATAGGCCACTGTCGGTGAAGGCGGGTGTGATACCCTGTCTGTTAGCCATGGGTGCCTCCTATGCAGGCAGTCGTGGTTAGGTGCGGTCGGGGCCATCACCCCCGTTCCGCGCCGCTTGAGTTTTATGTGCGGAGGGTTCTGCGCATTTCTTCTACTGCAGGAGCTCCAACCTTGTCGCTGCCGTAATTTCTGGCTATCAGGTCTGCTCTTTGCTGGCCCAATAACTCAGCCATCTCCGCCCGAGTTAATTTTGATTCGGACCCAAGATAACTCTTGACCTTGGCCGCCTCGCTTTTATTTCTTGATGTACTCTGTGTTGTATTCTCTGTAATAGATTTGCCCTTTGGTCGAATCAAGGTTTGACCATCCTGATCACCAGATTGGCCAGAAGGGATAGTAGAATCGACCAAAGGGAAAAACTGGGAATTACAATCACTTCCAGAAGGGTCGTCGTCGAATTGCTCCGCCAGAAGCTCAAGCAAGCGCTCGCAGTTCACCCGATACCACATTTTTGCAGGTACATCTCTCCTTTCCTCTTCCAATACGCCAATTTCCACTAGCGATTTCCTAGCATTAGCCTGCTGCTTTGGAGAAAGCCCAGTTTCTGACTCCCAGCTATCTCTGCCACGCTGATTCTTATAAAACCACCCGCCTCTTTCCTCCGCCTTGGTGTTACGCGTCCAGTAAAATGCTTGGCTGAGAAAAACTGCACCAGGAACTGAAACGCCGGGAAGGAGCGTGAATGCGGCATGATAAGCAACTACCCTACCCAGGATCTTCTGTACTACCGAGGGACTAACACGCGCCATATTCAGAAGGCTCCAAATCCAGAGCGTCTTTGACTTGGAGCGTCCGGAAATAGACACGACGCCCTACCTTCACCATCGTCGGCTTCAGCTTTCGAGAGACCTCAGTATCTGAATAAAGAGAAACTCGCACACCATCGGGCGAACGACCAAGAAGATCCGCCAGGTCTGTTATGCTCATCAGTAGGCCGAACCGATCTACAAGATAGTCTTCGACTTTCATGGCTAGCACTCCATCAATCACATATCGACGTAATCAATGCTAACCAAGCAAAGTAAAAGCTCAAGCGCACGCTTCTTTCACAGCAATTAATGCACTATATATTGATTATCAATGTGTATTATTTTGAAGAAATGACGCGCGCAAAGAGCAAGAAATTTCAGAGACTTAAAGAATTAACAAAATTTAACAAATTCTACAGAAATGCGGCAAAGGCAACCGAAACGGGGCAATAATAATAAGAATAATAATATTGTTATTCTTATTATTATTGGTGGATATCTGCATTAGTAACGGACTGCTCGCTGGTTCCTTAACCACTGGCAACGAAGCACGAGCATCAGCGCAGCCAACTATAATCAAGGAATTTTTCTATTGGCTTTGAATTCGGTCTAGCTTCGAGACAAGATCTTCCGCCCTAAGATGCGTATACCATCTCAACATCTGCATAGACTTATGCCCACTGATCGCCGCGACCTCTTGGTCGGGGGGCCACGCTTACCGTCTCGGCCAAGTTCACCGAAGGGCACCAGGCCGCGGTCGAGTGGACGCACCGGATTGTTCAGCGCCTGTTTGAACACCTCGATGGCGGCTTGGGTCAGAGGCACAGGAGGACTTCGTTGTTCTAAAACTCCTTCCTGGAAAATCTAATATTTAACAATCTTCCTTTAACATAAACTATTGGTCCTCTGAAAGCTCTCTTAAAATCTTTGGTATAACCCTACTAATACGAAGAGACTGGAACCCAGATTCAGCGGCAACCCTCCTTTCCAGCTCGTTATATACTTCTATTACCCATTCCTTTTCGACTTTAAGATCATGCTCTATTCGGCTGTGAGAATACCTGTTCGCAAGCGCTAGAGAGATATATCGCCAATTCTGCTTTGGAGAACTCAACCATACCTCTACAAACTCTTCGGCTTGGATATGATTAAACAATGGTATCATTGCATATTTATTTTCCCCATTACTAGTAGGGGACACCTTCTCCAAAAATTGCTTTGCATCATTCAGCATAAGGATTTTAAGGTCGCCCCATATTTTTGGAATCTGATATTCTAACGCCTTCTCCCGGGCCATTATCAAATGATCCCATACGGCCTTGAAATAATCTGCTGCGGACTCTGAAACCCAATACCCCATTCCATCGTACGAACGATTAAATTCTTCATACCATTGCCAGTCCGTACCTCTGGGAGGAAGATCACCTGATTTTAGCAAATCGTCTATATAGGCCATACAGGATGCTGTTAATTCTTCAAGACTTCCTGACTCTATGCCTTTTTCGACCATCATCATTTTTAGTGAAAAAATGTGGAGCATTTCTCCGGAGTTGGTCACTGATCGCTCTGCAAACTGTCGATTCATCTTTTCTCTTGCCGCTTCAACGGCTGTATCATCAATCTCATCGAAGTTAATTACCACTTTCCATGGAGGAGCTTCTGACGGCTCAATAAAGTAAGAAGAACTATCTAGGCATTCCTGAATTGCTGCCTCTGGATACCGACCTTCAAAAAGCATTGAAAAAATAACATTATCGCTCAACAAAGAGCTCGCCAAGTCGATGGAATTATACCTTTCATCGGCTATCATTAAATTCGGCTTTTCGGGCTTTTCATCCTTACTTAACCCTAATTTTAAGTGATATCCCATGATGACACGCTGTCTATCTCTTAGCGAATCGCGATCGAGACGAGACATACGAGTCTCAATATCTATTGCCGTAAAAAACTTAACCAGTTCGCTCATTGCGCTTGAGTTCGATAAGTGTTTATCCGTCAAACAATGAGACAGGCGACCAACATCCTCAATAACATGACGCAAAACACGGAGCGATTGAACTTCTGACGAACTAAAAGTTTCGAGAATATCTTTTCGATATCTAGAAACAAACTTTTTCGCCCGCCGATCTATATTCTTCTCAAGGAATGAGACAAATGCCTCATCAACAAGGGCTTCAACACGAACCGTTTGTCCGAATACTTTCTCCTTCATGACGAAAAACTCTTTCGCCACTTCTTCATCATGAGCTATTGCTACAACGCGGAATTTATGATGCTCAACATACGAATTAATCACTCCAAGCAGGTCTTTTATCACTAAACCGCTTCGCTCAATATCATCAAATATCAAGGTACGATCAGGCTTTATGTCACGCTTGAATATAGCGTTAAAGACGCTTGGTGTGAGACCGGCTAATGCGAAAAATCCTCCACCTGCTGCCACTTTTTCACTTGCTTGGTTCAGCGACGCGCTCGCTTTCGATAACTTAGGTGAAGCAACAGCCATAACTTCAGCATGTAGCTGTTCGACTGTTTGCACACCAAACAAGCTTACGTAATACCGTTTTTCTTCAGAAATACACTTGAGAACCTGATAGGTTTTTCCGGCGCCCCATTCGCCTGTAACAAGCACAGCATATCCAGGCTCTTCAAGAGACTGATAGAAACTCAGATATTCCTCAAGGTGAGTTGCCATTTTTACTTTCCGCTTCTCGGTTTGGGCAAAATCAACGGCTCTTTTATACAATCCACTCAGCTTTTTCAGCATGCAACAACCTTTGACAACTGAATCGCCCCCCGGTCTTCTAGACACCCGTCAGGCTCTGGGTATAACGCCGTTCGTACTCCATCGCGCAGCTTAAGACGCCTATTCAGCCCTGTCCTTTCCTAAAAGAATCATAGTCAAAACCTTTTTATACGATCTAGCTTATCGACAAGATCTTCCGCCCTCAGATGCGTATACCGCCTCAACATCTGCATGGACTTGTGACCACTGATTGCTGCAACCTCCTGGTCAGAAAGCCCTGCTTCTACTAATCGGCTGACCGCCTCATGTCTTAAGTCGTGGAAGCGGAAGTCATCGAGTCCGGCCTTCTTCTTCGCCTGGTTCCATAGCTTGGTGTAGGCGTAGGGACCGCGCTTTCCGTCCCTACCAGGCTCACCGAAGAACACCAGGTCACAGTCGGGCGGGCGCACCGGGTTGTTCAGCGCCTGCTTGAACACTTCGGTGGCGGCCTGGGTCAGCGGTACCAGGCGGGCTTCGTTGTTCTTGGTGTCGGTAAGGCGCACCACGCGGCGTTTCACGTCGACCTGGGAGCGGGTGAGGGTCAGGATCTCCGACGAGCGCATGCCCGTCTCCAGAGCGATTCTGGCGATCCAGGCCAGCATGGGGTTGCTGTGCTGCCTCAGGACGGCGAACAGGCGTTTTTCCTCATCGGGACTCAGGCGGCGGTCGCGTCCTTCTCCCGGGCTCGGCTTGCGGATGTTCTGGACGGGGTTGTAGGTCAGGCCCAGACCCCATTCCTGGATGGCCACGGTGTAGAGATGGCCGAGCAAGGCGAGCTCCAGGCGCACGGTATTGGCGCTGATAGGCTGGCCACGATGGCCAATGCTGTTCAGGCGGGTGTCACGGAAGTTGGCAATCAGCTCCGGCGTCAGGGCCGCGAGTGAGTACTTGCCCAAGTGCTCGATCAGCGTTCTGGCCTTGTTGCGCTCGCTCGTCTGGGTGCTGGGTTTCTTGGTGGGGGTGACATCGGCCAGGTAGCGCTTGAGGGCGGCTTCGAGCGTCATGCGCTCCGAGGCGCTGCGCTGGATATAGACGCCACGCACCATTTCGTCTTCGGTGCGGCGTGCCCAGTCCTGGGCGTCACGCTTGGTGCGGAAGGTCTTGGCGGTGGTGGGCCAGCCGGTCTTGCGGATGACGGCTTTCCAACTGCCGGCGGGGGTCTTGACGATGGTGGCCATGAAGGTCTCCAGGGGGCTGAAGGATCGGCACTGTACCGAAACTGTACCCTTGGACTATGGGACTCACCACAGAAAATTCTTAAGTAGTTGATCTGAATGGTGGGCCCAGTAGGACTTGAACCTACGACCAAGGGATTATGAGTCCCCTGCTCTAACCAACTGAGCTATAGGCCCGCAAAGCGTGCATATAATAGCGAATGTGTTCGGGCGAGGCTACCCCCTGTAGCGCTATCTTGTGGCAATAGCAGCAATTTTTTAGGGGCACTTATTGAAAAGTATGGGGTCTGGTAGTGAGTTCCTACTGCGGAGACGCGCTGTGAAAGCTTTGATTGCTCTTATCCCGCTATTGTTGGCGGTGCCGGTACATGCGGATTGGCAGCTAGATCCTGGTCAGTCGCGGGTACAAGCGTCTATTACCCAATTAGATGGCGACGCCCCACAAACCCATCACCATCAGGTGAATAATTTGCAGGGCGATATTTCTGCCGATGGCACCCTGCGCCTGCCGTTGCGTTTGAGCCAAACGGATTTGCTGACTCGCTTTGGTGATTTGCCGCCGTGGGTGGGGTTACTGGCCAATACCACGCTGGTCACGCTGGTTGCGCAAATGCCACCCGAGCGGTTGGATGGCTTAGACATTGGTGAATCCATGGTGGAAACGCTTAGCTTTCGGGTGCAAACCGATTTGATCAACCAGGAAGAAGCGGTACCGCTGCGCTTTACCCGTGAAGGGCTGAACGAGGTGCGTGTTACCCATGCTGAACCGATGGCGATGGATGGCCGCGCGCTGATGGCTAACAGCACGGTGCGAACCGTGCTGTCGTTGCTGGGCTATCAGGAGATTGACGAGCATGTACCGGTCACCTTGAATGCGCTGCTGGTGAACCGCTAGTACGCTGTCAATCCCTCTCCTTTCAGTGGCTGAGTGTCTCCACATCTCCTGCCAGGGCAGCGCCGGTTTGTACTCGCCACTGGGCAGCATAGTGGCCATCAGCCGCCAGCAGACTTGCGTGGTTGCCGCGTTCAGCCACTTGGCCTTTCTCAATCACCACGATTTCATCGGCATGCACAATGGTCGAAAGCCGGTGGGCAATCATAATCACCGTGCGGCCATGGGCGATGCGTTTTAGCGAACGCTGAATAGCAGCTTCAGTTTCGTTATCCACCGCGCTAGTGGCTTCATCCAGCACTAGAATCGGCGGATCTTTAAGCAGCGCCCTGGCCAGCGAAAGCCGCTGACGCTGTCCGCCAGAGAGTAATACCCCTCGCTCGCCAACCGGGGTTTCCAACCCTTGGGGCAGCGTTTCAATAAAGCTCCAGGCTTCGGCGGTTTTGGCGGCGTCAATAATCTCGGCCTCCGAGGCATCGGGTTTGCCGTAAGCAATGTTATCGCGAATGCTGCCTTCAAACAGGTATACGTCCTGGCTCACCAACCCTATCGCTTGGCGCAGCGAGTGCATGCTGACCTCCGTGATCGGCTGACCATCGACCAGTACGCGACCGCTGGCAGGGTCGTAAAAGCGCAGCAGCAATTTGATCAGGGTCGATTTGCCGGAACCGGTAGCGCCTACCAACGCTAGGGTGTTGCCTGCGGGCACGTGGAGATCTACGCCACTCACCCCCACCTGGCTCGCGGCATAGTGGAAGCTCACGGCTTCGAAGCGCACTTCGCCTTTCACGGGCGCAGTAAGAGGCGTTGTACTCTCATCTTTCACCGTAATTGGCACTTCCAATAGGTCAAGAATACGCTTGGTGCTGGCCATTGCGCGCTCGAACAGGTCAATCACTTGGGCAAGTCCAGTGAGCGGCCACAGCAAACGCTGGGTAAGGAAAACCAGGACGCCATAAGCACCTACATTCAGGCTGCCGTTCAGCGCCATCATGCCGCCGACGGTAAAGGTGGCGAGAAAGCCCGCCAAAATCGCCATACGGATCACAGGTATAAACGCGGAGCTGACCTTTATCGCCCGGCGGTTGGCTTCTAAATAGGCTTCGCTGGCATCACGGAGGCGCTCGGCTTCCCGTGTTTCACTGGTAAAGCTTTTGATAGTGGCAATGCCGCTTAGATTATTAGAAAGGCGGCTGGCAAGGTCACCAACTTTTTCACGCACATCGCTGTACAGCGGCCCAGCTTTACGTTGGAAGAAGAAGGCACCCCAAATGATCAGTGGGATTGGGGTAAACGCCAATAAAGCGATAAGCGGCGACAGCACAAAGAACACCGCACCCACCGCTACTACGGTCACGCCCACTTGAATCAGCGCATTGGCACCGCCGTCCAGGAAACGCTCCAGCTGGTTCACGTCGTCGTTCATGGTGGCAACGAGCTGACCGGAGCTTTTTGATTCAAAAAATGCCATGTCCAATCGCTGGGCATGCTCGTAGGTGTCCTGGCGCATATCCGCCTGTAGCCGCTGGGCAAGGTTGCGCCAGAGAATTTGGAATAGGTACTCGAACAGCGACTCCCCCGCCCAGATAAAGAACGTCAGCACCGCCAGAATGGTGATTTGTTGATGGGGCGTTTCAAACCCCAGCCGCGCTACAAAGCTGTTTTCCTGATTTACCACCACATCAATCGCCACACCGATCAGAATTTCCGGAGCGATATCAAATAGCTTATTAATAATGGAGCAGGCGGTGGCCGCAGCAATCCGCCGCCGATAACCTCTGGCATAGCGCAGCAGCCGCACGAGCGCTTGAAAGCTTTGGTTTGAAGACGTCGCTTGAGCGTGAGGTGGTGAAGAAGCCACATCGGTTCCTTTTAGAAGTTATTGAGAGAATAGAGAGAGAACGAGAACTATGGGCTGAAGTTACTGAGTGGCACTTATGCCGACTGAGCCACGCGACGCACGTTAGCCAGCAAGGGGCTGCCGGTATCCGGGTCAAGCAGCAGCGTGCAATCTACCTGGTAAAGCTCGCGTACCAACTCAGGCGTCACCACCTCAGCGGGCGCCCCCTGAGCAATAATCTGGCCATCGCGCATGGCAATCAGGTTGTCTGAATAACGGCAGGCACTGGCGAGGTCATGCAATACCATTACGACCGTGCGGCCATGGCAAGCTAAGTGGCGCACTAACTCAAACACTTCAATCTGGTGGCCTAAGTCTAGCGCAGAGGTCGGCTCATCTAATAGCAGTAGCGGCGTTTGCTGGGCAATAGTCATCGCGATCCAGGCGCGCTGGCGTTGCCCTCCGGAAAGCGCTTCTAACGGCCGGTCGGCGAGGTCTTCCAAACCAGCAGCATCGAGCGCGTATTGCACCACGCGCTGGTCTTCCGCCGACCATTGACGCAGCCAGCCTTGGTGGGGCTGGCGGCCAAAGCGAATCAATTCAGTGACGGTTAGCCCTTCTGGAGCCACCGCCTCCTGGGGCAACAGTGCTAACTGGGTGGCTAACTGACGCGCAGGCAGGCGTTGAATATCCTGACTATCCAGCAGTACCGCACCGCTGTCTGGTTTGTGCAAACGAGCAAGGCCAGAAAGTAGCGTTGATTTACCGCAGCCGTTAGGGCCAACAATGGCAGTAACCTGCCCGCTGGGCAGGCTAACGCCCAGGTCTTCAATCACTCGGCGCTGGCCATAGCTCATGCACAGCGCATTGGTGGCAAGCATTGGTGAAACATGCTCTGGTGAAACATGCTCGGGGGAAATAAGTTCTGGTGAAATATGTTCTGCTGAAATAAGTTCTGGCGAAAGAGACGAGTTGTTCATGGGCGGCTCCGTTGTGGGCGCATTAATATCCATAGCAGCCAGGGCCCGCCTACCACCGCCGTGACAATGCCCACGGGAATTTCAATCGGTGCCAAGAGAGTGCGCCCAGCAAGGTCGGCCAGCACCATCACCAGTGCTCCCGCCAGCGTGGCGGCTAGTATGGGCACCTGGCGGGCGCTGGAAAGCGAGCGGGCAATTTCAGGGCCAATCAGCGCGACCATGCCCACCGGCCCCGCTACGGCAACAGCAAAAGCGGTAAGCACGACAGATAGCATCAGGATCTGTAGCCTGCGGGCTTTGACACGAACTCCGAGACCGCTGGCAGTGGCGTCGTTAAAGCGCAGTAGCGTCAGTGAACGCGCCAACGCCAAGGCGGCAATAATCCCCAATGCCAAGCCAATACCCAACAATTGCACAGCACCGCCTGGCCGGGCATTGAGTGATCCTACCGTCCATGGGTAGGCGGCATTGGCGGTGTCAATCGCTACCCGTGCCAGCATTAATTGAGTGACAGCACCAAACATTGCCCCCACGCCAATGCCCGCGACAATAAATCGATACCCCTGCGTGCCACTGCCTGCCGCGAGGCCAAAGGTAAGCACGGCGGCGGTCGTCGCCCCAGCCAAGGCCATCGCTGGCGGTGCAATCGACACGCCCATGCCCACAATAGAAGCCACTGCAAACGCCGTCGCACCATTATCAATTCCGATAATACCGGGCGTGGCTAGGCGATTGCGTGCCAAGGTTTGCAACAAAATGCCTGAAAGTGCGAACGCCGCTCCGGTAAAGCAAGCAGCGATTAAACGAGGCAAACGCAGCTCCTGAACCATAAAGGCCGTCATCATATCGCCCTTACCTAACACGGCAGGAATAACCTCGCTTGGCGCCAGCGGCACGCTACCTAAGCTTAGATAAAGCAAGCACGCTGCCAGCAGCGCAAGCAACAAACCCATATTGACGGATAGCGCGCGCTTTTCGAGCAAAAAACTATAGCCCCAACGGGGCAGCGCGATATGCCAGTAGCCCTCTGGCGCTAGTACGCTATCGGCATGTTCCGCGGCATGGTTTGGAACAGCATGGTTTGTAACAGCATGGCTTCGGCGGGTGGCAACGCCCGTTAAAGACGAATGATTCGCCATTATTTTCATATCAACACATCACCAAAATGACACCACGATGCCTGATCGGCAGGGTGTTAAAAAAAGCGTCATAGCATGGGTAACCGTTTAGCACGCACCACCGCTATCAATACCGGCGCGCCACATAGCGCGGTGAGCACACCCAATGGCAGCTCGGAAGGAGCGACGACAACACGCGAGATAATATCAGCCGTGAGTACAACCAGGGGGCCTATTGGCAGGCAAAACCACAACGTGCGGCGAATATCGGGCCCTGCAAACGCGCGCGCTACAAATGGCACCACCAGCCCTACAAAGGCAATCGGCCCGGCAATGGCAGTCGCTGCGCCCACCAGCAAGGCCACGCAGCCTACGGCTACCCAGCGGATCAGTGTGGGGTGATGCCCCAAGCCACTCGCCGCTCGTTCACCGAGCGCCAGCGCCGCCAGTGGCCGCGCCATAATAACCACCGCGATGGCAGCAACCAGTAAACTCGGCAGCACCGCCACAAGATCATCCAACCGTCTTCCCGCCAGGCTGCCTACCACCCAAAAACGAATCTCATCGGCAGCGCGCTGGTCATACAGCAGCATTAATGAGGTGAGCGAACCTAACAGCCCAGAAAACGCCGCCCCTGCTAGCACCAAGCGCACGGGGTCATTCCCCACACCGCGAAAACGCGCCACGCTGAGAACACAAATACAGCCCACCAACGCCCCTAACTGGGCAACCGAAATACGCAGCGTGGCAGCGCTAGCCCCTAGCACCAGTGCCAGTGCTACCGCAAAGGCTGCCCCGGCGCTTACCCCTAGCAAACCAGGTTCGGCGAGTGGGTTGCGGGAAATGGCTTGTAGCAGCGCACCGGCAACGCCCAACGCAATACCAACAACAATGCCAATCAAGGTGCGCGGAGTGCGCAGCTCCCAAACAATAAACTGCGCTTCGCTGTCGCTTGCGCTAAGCAGCAACCCCAGCACTCGCTGCGGCCCCACCTCACCCGCTCCAATCAGCAAACTAACGACGCTCACCGCCACAAGGGCGGTGAGCAGAATAAGCATCCATGTACGGGGAGCATAGCGCCGACTGGCGCTGCTCACTGCGCTAGGTAGTGATGTCACGGCATCTTTCACGGCAACAATGCGTTCTCAATATCATCCAAAATAGCTTGAGCGGCTAAAGGGCCATTAGCACTGCTCCACAGCTGGCCATTCACCGGTACGACCTGGTCTTGTTTAACTACGTCCAAACGGGTGAAGGCTGCGCTTTGCTTGGCGGCATCTAAGGCCGCTTGGCCATCGGCGTTAAGCGTCGCTAAGAACAGCCAATCGCCGTCCACTTGGGAAAGATTTTCAAGACTGAGTATATCGCTATGGGGGTGCCCTTCATCGACCAGACCGGCATCCTGGACCTCTAACCCCACTTTCGCTAATAGCCCAGTGGCGATCAGCGCTTTGGACATCACCATCGGGCCATTGGGCATCCAGCGCGCCAGCACTGCAGTACCACCTGCGTTAGCATCATCAATCGCGACGGCTAATTCGCTAATACGGTGATCAACGGCTGAAATGGCATCTTCGATTTCCGCTTCACGATTGAGTGCCTGGCCATAAAGCCGCGCTTCCGCTTCCCAACTATCGGGCGCTAACGGCTGGGTGTGCGGCACCACGGTAGGTGCGATGCGAGATAGCAGTTGGTACTGCTCTTCCGGTAGCTGAGCAGCCGCCAGAATTAAATCGGGCTGCTGAGCCAGTACGGCTTCAATATTGATTTCACGTACCACGCCGACAATCTCAGGACGCTCGCCACTGAAGTGAGCTTCCACGTACTCAGCAACATTATCGCCACCGCGGGTGGTGACTGCGCCAACGGGGGTAACGCCTGCCGCCAGGGCGGCATCCAGCGCGCCTTCATATAAAGTAACAACACGCTGTGGTGCATCGCTAACCTCAACGTCTCCGTAAGCAGTATCCAGCGTGCGTGCGTGAGCAACGCTTGCCAATGTTCCACTCACTAACGATCCACCTAACAACAGTCCGCTTACTACAATCCCCATCAATCCCTTGCGTAGTGACGAGTAATCCATAAGTGACGCTCCTGAGAATTTATAGCCATGATAATAACGATTCTCAAAAGCACTTGCATTACTATTCCAACGAATCGCACGTTCCAGATGCTGCAACTCGCGTTGAATTCGTTTTCTAACAACGTCTATCACTATGCTGCTTATGCCCCTAAACGCGTGTTCGATAGTTAGCAACACAGCGTTCGATGAAACAAACTCGCATATGGGAACTTTTCTTTTTAGAATCATCACCTCGCTTGATAACCATTTTCATTAGCAAATAAGTTTCATCTCAGGGGATCACCATGCCACGCTTTACTCGCACCGCCTTAGCCAGCGCCGTCGCTCTTAGCGTCTCCGCCACCGCGGCCTTAGCCCAAGAAGCAGAACAACTGGACAATATTGTTGTTTCTGCCAGCGGTTTTGAGCAGGCACTGGTTGATGCTCCTGCCAGTATTTCCGTTGTTTCTCGTGAGGAACTGGAGCGCAAGCGCATTACCAGCGTGGCTGATGCGTTACGTGATGTAGAAGGTGTTGATGTTGGTGGAGCAGTCGGCAAAACCGGTGGCAGCAATATCAGCATTCGCGGGATGCCTAGCGACTATACGTTGATTCTTATTGACGGCCGTCGGCAGAACGCAGCTGGCAGCGTCACACCTAATGGGTTTGGCGAAACGTCTACCAGCTTCTTCCCACCTGTTTCTAGCATTGAACGTATCGAAGTGATTCGTGGCCCAATGTCGACGCTATATGGCTCTGACGCCATGGGCGGAGTAATCAACATTATTACTCGCCGAGTAGACCGCGAGTGGGTTGGTTCTGTAGGTATTGAAAATACATTTAATGAAGATCGTGATTTCGGTGACCGCCGCGAAATCAATCTTTATACCAGCGGACCGCTTATTCAAGACACGCTTGGCATTCAGGTACGCGGTCGTTTATATGAGCGGGACGCATCAGAACTTACTTACACTGACGGCAACGGCAATCCCATTGAGGTTAGCCAGCGTGGCCCCAGCCCGGTAGAAGGCGATGTCTATAACCTGGGTGGTAAGCTAACTTGGACGCCCAATTCAGACCATGATCTTTGGGTAGATGGCGAAGTTAACCGACAGCGCTATAACAATGACGAATGCCAGCTCGGCACATTGGATGGCCGCTCCCGTAGCTGTGAGCCGGCACCTGGTGTCGCGAATGGCTACGCTGACGAGCTGCGTTTTGAGCGTCAGCAAGTTGCTATTGGCCACACAGGCCGCTTTGCATCAGGTACGCTTGAAACTAGCTTAATGCGCAACCTCACAGAAACCAAAGGCCGCACTATTCCTGGTGAAAATGGCGTTGCCTATGACGGCTTCCCGGGCATCGTGGGCGGCGCGCCTCGCGAACTAGAAACCACCAATACTGTGTTAGACAGCAAGTATGTCATGCCACTAGGCGACCACATGACCACGGTGGGCTTGCAATGGTGGGACGCCGAACTCGACGATGGTTTGGCAAATGAAACCTTTGAGCAAACCACCTGGTCGCTCTTCGCAGAAGATGAGTGGTTGATACGTGACGATTTGGCGCTAACGCTTGGCGGCCGCTACGATCACCACGACGCTTTTGGCAGCCAGTTCAGCCCACGTAGCTATTTGGTGTGGAATACCACTCCAAACTGGACACTAAAAGGTGGCGTCAGCCGAGGTTACAAAACGCCCACGCTGAATGCGTTGCATGCGGGTATTAATGGCGTCACGGGTCAGGGCACCATACTGACGATTGGTAACCCAGACCTAGAGCCAGAAACCAGTACCAGCAGCGAAATTAGTGCTCATTACGACAGCCAGACAGGCTTCACCGCTAGCGCCACACTGTTCTATAACGAGTTTGACGACAAAATAGCCAGCGGCAACGACATTGTTGTTGAGAACGATCCGCTCGTGCCTGACGGTGTTTATAGCCAAGACATCAATATTGATGAGGCCGTCACCCAAGGTGTCGAGCTTGCTACTAGCTATCAGTTCACACCAGATTGGCGTTTATCGGCCAACTACACCTACACCGATAGTGAACAGAAAAGCGGTAACAATCGTGGCGAGCCACTGACCGACACGCCAGAGCATGCATTCAATGCTACGCTGCGCTGGCAAGCCACGCCTCAGCTGGACACGTGGCTTTCCGCTGAGTATCGCAGCGAGCGTTACCGTAACCGTGAAAGCGTTAGGGGAGCGCCCTCGTTCGACGACCTAGGCGACTTCAAAGCCTATTCACTGTTCCACTTAGGCGGCAGCTACGCATTTACCGAACAATTTAACGTCAGTGCCACCATTTATAACGTGTTCGATAAAGATTTTGTTGATTATCGCGCTTACGGTGACGGCACTAGCTTTGGCAATGTGTATGCCAATAGTGAAGAAGGACGTCGATTGTGGCTATCTGCACGCTACGAGTTCTAAACGCTGCTAGCTAGAAGTTTCTGTTTACTGTTTCAATGAAACCTTGCTGCCCTGGCCATGTGCCAGGGCTTTTTTACGCCGTAAAGTTGGGCGGTAGCCAACCTCTATGCTGGCAATTCATTAAGTTAATCTCTCGTAAGCGTAAAGCTTAGGTACTATTAACCAACTTCCACGCCCGCTTAACAGCGAATTCGATGTTTATTAGGAAACTGTCTGTTATGACCGCGTACCCGCTCGTCCGCTATCTCGCCTTGGTGCTACTGTTGCTCGGCGGCCTAATACTCTCTAGCGCTTCCTTCGCGCAATCAGCCCCCAGGGTCGAACTAGCCCCTGTAAACCGCGAGCCAATTTATACCGAAACAAAGCTGGTTGGCACAGTGAACTCCCTGGAAGATGCCCTGCTCTCAGCATCCGTGGCAGGGCTTATTATTCAGGTAGCGGTTAATCCTGGCGACCATGTTGCTAAGGGAGACACGTTAATCGCGTTGGATGACGACTTGGCTCGTTTTGACCTAGCAGCAGCGGTCGCCGCAGAACAGGAGGCCCAGGCCACTCTGGCAGAGGCCGAACGATTACTACAGGAAGCAGAATCGGTGGGTGTGGGGCGCAACATCGCGGCGACTGAAGCTAGCGCTCGGCGCAGCGCCGTTAATGTGGCCCGCGCCGCACGCTCGCGTTTAACAGCAGAACAAGCGCGTTTAAGCGCCCTACTGGCTCGCCATGAAATCAACGCCCCTTTTAATGGTGTCGTCAGCGCTCGCAGCGTTAATCTTGGCGAGTGGGTCACGCCAGGGGATAGCGTTGCGCGCCTCGTTAATCTTGATGAACTGCGCGCTGACTTCCAAGTACCCGAAATCTTTTATGCCGCCCTTCAAGACGAAGCGTTTATCAGCCTGCGCGTGGGTCAACACACCTACGAGAGCACTATCGCCACGATGGTGCCGATCAGTGACACCAGCGCCCGCACGTTCCTATTACGCGCCCATGTGCCTGAAGCAGCTGCACTGTATCCAGGTAATGCAGTGGATGCTGTGCTGCGGGCCTCAACCGGTAGCGATGGGCTGACGGTTCCCCGCGATGCGTTAAGCCGCTACCCAGATGGGCGAGTCACCGTATGGGTCGCCACGCCTAACGAAAACAACACGTATCAGGTTACTGAACAGCGTGTGCAGTTAGGCATTAATTTTGCCGACCGTGTGGAAGTTGTCGAGGGTCTCTCCGGTGATGAGCAGGTCGTCGTTCGTGGCAATGAATCGCTGGTCGAAGGGGTCAGCGTAGAGAATATCGCTGTTGAGAATGACGCGGCGGGGAGCGAGTAATGTTTGCAGCCCTACTGCGCCAGCAAACGCTGGTCACGGTTATCGCGCTGATTTTCCTGCTGCTAGGCATTGCCGCCACGCTGCGCATTCCCGTTCAGATGATTCCCGACATTGAAGCCCGCACCATTACGGTCGAGACGCGCTGGGCGGGAGCGACACCCCAGGATATCGAAAAAGAGATCCTCATTGAGCAAGAGCAGTACTTGCGCAATGTGCCGAACCTTACCCGCATGACGGCCATCGCCGAAAGTGGCAGCGCTGAAATTGAGCTTGAATTCCCGTTTAGCGTGGATATGACTGCCGCACTGATTCAAGTCAATAACGCGCTTAGCCAAGTATCGTCCTATCCCACCAATGTGGACCAGCCACGCATTGTTTCTGCCGCTTTCTCGACAGACGCATTTTTGCGTTTTCATGTGGGTACGCTACCCGGTAACCCTAAGGCGTTAGATATCCAATTGATGAGCGACTTTATCGACGACCGCGTTCGGCCTCGCATGGAAGGCGTCGAAGGCGTGTCGGAAGTCGGCGTAAATGGCGGCGCTCAGCGGCAGCTACAAATTTTGGTCGACCCTGGAGCGCTGGCTCAGCGCGGGGTCTCACTTACCGAATTACGCGATGCCATCACCCAGCGTAACCGGGATATTTCAGGGGGCGAATTAGAAGCCGGTAAACGCCGCTATCTGATACGCACGCTGGGCCGCTTTGATGACGCGGAGGCCTTGGCGCAGTTGGTTGTCTCTCGCCAAGGCGATAGCATCGTGCGGCTTGCCGACGTTGCCGAGGTTCGCCAGGGGCAGTCTCGCTTAAGCCAGCTATCGTTTTATAACGGCCAGCCAGGCATTGGTATGGATCTTCGGCGGGAAAGCGGTGCAAACGTCATCGATATCAAATACGCCATTGAAGAAGAAATAGCGGCCATTAACGACAGCATTCTGCGTCCGGCGGGAATGGAAATGGTGCTGACTGCCGATGACGTGCGCTACGTGGAAGCCTCGGTCAGTAATGTATGGAGCAACCTGCTACTTGGGGCGGCCTTTGCAACGTTGGTGATGTACCTGTTTTTGCGCTCTGCTCGCGCCACCTTTATTGGCGTTATTGGCATCCCCTTTTGCACCATTGCTGCTTTTTTAGGGCTGATGCTAACGGGGCGCACGATCAACGTGATTTCCATGGCAGGCATTGCCTTTGCCATTGGCATGAGCGTCGATAACAGCATTGTGGTGTTGGAAAATATTGAGCGCTACCGCCGTTTAGGGCTCGACCGCATCGAATCGGCGTTACGTGGCGTGCAGGAAGTCTGGCCCGCGACGCTGGCATCGACAGCCACCACCATTTTGGTGTTCCTGCCGATTCTGTTTATCGAAGAAGAAGCTGGGCAACTGTACTCTGATGTGGCCATTGCCGTTTCCGCCGCTATTTTTGCCTCAATGCTGGTGGCAGTTACCCTAGTGCCGTCACTGTGTTCGCGCTTTAATTTTTCGATGCGCAACGAGCATGAGGATAGCTCTGCGGCCTCACGCCCTTCGTGGGCTGGGGAACGGCTTGAGCGAATAATCGCCACCCCTTTTCGCCGCGGAGCGATCCTGGTCATCACGGTAGTAATCAGCGGTTGGACTATCGTTGTCCTCACGCCACCCGCCGAGTACTTGCCCGAAGGCGAGGAACCTAAAACCTTTGCGGTGATGAGTCCCCCGCCTGGCTATAGCCTGCAGGAAATGGCGGGAATCGCTGCGCAAGTAGAGGATTACTTTTTACCCCATGTAGACGCTGACCCAGCGGCTTTTTTAGCGGGCGACACTGAGGTGCCACCGCTGGCTTATATGAATATGCGAGTCGCTCCTACTCGGCTATTTATCGTCGCGGAAGCAGCTGACCCAGGTAACATCGAAGCGTTAATGGACGCACTTACCAACTACTACGAACGCTTTCCAGGAATGCGCGCGTTTGCCTCAAAAGGCTCGATTATTTCAAGTAACGATGGCGGTACGCGGAGTATCAACCTGGATATCGCCGGACCAGATTTGGCGACTGTTTATGAAGCCGCCAATAACCTCTATCGAGAAGCCCGCAATGAGTTTGGCAATCCGCGTATTCAGAGCCAACCCTCATCGCTGTCGCTGGATCAGCCGCTAATACAAATTCGCCCAGATTGGGCGCAGGCGTCAGCGCTTGGCTTAGCGGCAGAAGACGTCGGGTTTTCAGTCGCTGCACTCACCGAAGGTGCCTATGTGGATGATTTCTTTCTCGATGACGAAAAGATCGATATTTATCTTTATGGCCCCCAGCTGTCGCTACCTCTGGACCAACTACCCAACCTTCTGCTTCATACTCCTAGCGGCGCGACGTTGCCGCTCTCTGCCGTCGCCAGCATTGATGAAACCATGGACACCAGCGTTATTCGCCGGGTCGATAGTAGCCGCACGGTGACCCTGAATGTCATCCCACCACCTAGTATTGCCCTAGAAGCAGGGGTTGAGCAGGCCGAGAGAATGCTGGAGCGTTTACGCCGTGAGGGGGAACTACCCTCGGCGGTGGATATTTCGATTTCAGGAGCGAGTGATCAGTTGAATGCCACGCGAGACGCGCTAATGGGCAACTTCTTGATTGCCATTGTGATTGTCTATTTGCTACTGGTAGCGATTTTCTCTCACTGGGGGTACCCGCTGCTGATCCTTACCTCCATTCCTTTGGGCGTGGTGGGTGGCATTATGGGTCTGGCAGCCATGAACGCAGTAGGCAGCCTGCTGCCACTCATTGGCATCGCTCCACTAAGTCAGCCCTTCGATATGATTACTATGCTGGGCTTTTTGATCTTAATGGGAACCGTGGTGAATAACCCTATCCTGGTGGTCGACCAAGCACGCCGACGGCTACACGATAAGCAGCTATCCGTTCAGGAAGCCGTGTCTCAGGCGGTACAAACCCGCTTGCGACCAATTGCGATTACCACGCTGACCACCCTGTGCGGGCTTTCGCCGCTGGTATTTTTACCCGGTGAAGGCACCGAGCTTTACCGTGGCGTGGGGGCGATTGTCTTATTTGGCTTGTTGGGGGCCTCCATCGTGACGGTGACGTTCCTGCCTGCTTTAATGATAAGCGTACTGACGCTTACCCAACGACATACCCAGCCTGGCCGAAGCCAACACCCTTAAATAAACGCTTGGGCCACTTAAACATGCGGCCACCTGATCAGGTGGCCGCAACGTTTAATAAAAAGGCTAAACAAGTACTAAAACGCCACGTTGAGTCCTAACCATACACGGCGGCCATCGTCCACATAGCCGTACTCTTCATAAGTAATACGTTCATCAAACATATTATAAATACCGGCGTTTACCGTGGTGCTATCGTTGAGCTTGTAACCCACTCCTGCATCAACAAAGGTGTAGGAAGGTGCCACCACAGAGCGGCTGGATGGGCCGGTAGTGGGCTGGCTCTCTTCACCACGATAACTGACTTTTGTCCATTGACTGAATCGCGAATTAACCTGCCAATCAAGCGTCGCTGAAACCTGATGACGCGGTAGCTTCGTTAAAGGCTCGCCTGCATATTGACCACTTTTTTGTTCAGAGTCAGTGAAGGTATAGCTGGCCGTTAGCGCTACTGCATCTGTCAGCGGCGCTGCCAGACTGGCTTCTACCCCTTGTGTAATCGCCTCATCCACGTTGACGCGATAAGTAGGGTCGCTGCCAAAATCATTACGGCCATCGGTACAGATATCGATAGGACAAGCAATACGAGTAATTTTATCTTCAAAGTCATTGTGGAACAGCGTCAAACTGCCGTTTAAACCTGCCTCGTTGGCGTAGAGCAACGCAATCTCTTTGTTAAGCGACGTTTCAGGTTTAAGGTCTGGATTACCGTAAATATTACCACCGCGGCTGATCTGCCCCCAATCGGGGGTGATTTCACGCAGGTTTGGCGAACGATAACCGGTTGAAACGCCGCCTTTAAGCGTCCAATCAGGCGTTATATTCCAAACGCTGTAAAGACGCGGACTAACGTGACTGCCATAGTTATCATCGTCATCAACGCGCAAACCGCCAGTCAATGCCCAAGTGTCCGTCAGCATCCATTCATCTTCTACAAACAGCGCCCGCTGGCTACTGTCGATTTCAGTCCGGTCAGATATCTTGTTGGTGGTGGTATCGCTCAGCGACTCCTCTTCGTAGCTCGCTCCAACAGTCACTAAGTGCGTGCCTAGTGGAATCACCGCGCTGGCTTTAGCGGTAGTGTTGGTAATTTCGATATCGCGGGATTTGTTGTCGCTACGCTCACGCTGCACAAAGGTTTCGCTGGTGCCCCAGTCAAAGCGGCCACTGTGGGTAACGGCAACGTGAGTGTTGGTGTATTCGCCGATACTGTCGGTGCAACCACCTTTGCAACCCTCAGCAGCGCCAGAGCGCCCTACCCGTGAGTAGCGATCCTGTTCGGTAATGCCAGCTTCAGCAGTGAAGTCGTGATTATCGTTCGCCGCGAAGTTCAGCCGCGCGGTTAGACTTTGCAGGCTTTTTTCTTCGTAGCCGTTCAAAATATCATCTTCATCCCGCTCAGAGGCACGTCCGAAAAGCTGTAGGCCTAATCGCTCACCCACTAACGGCCCGCTGAGGTAGAAATTTGCTTGGCGGCTGTCTCCAGAAGCGCTGTTTTCTTGAAGCACGGTGTCGAGCTGCACATTGCCGTGCCATTCATCAGCCACCTTGCGGGTGATCACGTTGATTACCCCACCGATAGCATCTGAGCCGTAAAGTGTCGACATTGGCCCACGCACCACTTCAATACGCTCAATCGCTTGTAGCGGCGGAAGCCAGTCTTGTTCAAACCCAGCGCTACCGTTCGGGCGTGATTCCCGAGAATTTTGCGGACGTCCATCCACCAAAATCAAGGTGTACTGGGAGGGCATACCACGAAGTGAAATATCATTGCCACGGTCACCTGCGCCGCCACCGGTAACAACCACACCCGGCACGTCACGCAGAGCGTCGGTGATATTTTGATAGTGGCCACGCTCAAGCTCTTCCCGAGAAATAACGCTGATAGACGCAGGCGCACTGGTAATTTGCTGTTCAAAACCTGAAGCGGTCACCACAACATCATCTAGCCGAGGCGTTTCTTGAGCCCATAGGGCACTACAGGCCAACGAAGAGATGGCGCTGGACAATAACGCGCGACGCAAACGAGTGGACATAATTGGGTTCCTTAATGTGAAAGAGCTCTTGCAGTCAAATGCGAATCGTTAGCATTATTATTTTTGCATAATCTTTGCACAAATAGGTTGCACAGCACGTTCAACCAAGCGGAACACAAATGCCAATTATTTGCATTACCATCGTTAGATGTCACAATAGCGCTTCGATTGTTGCCTAATGGCCCCGACCATGTACGATTTTGATGAACTTGCCGCCTTTGCCGATGTGATGACCACCGGTAGCCTAACGCGCAGCGCACAAAAACTAGGGCTTGCTAAATCGACGCTGAGCCGCCGTATTAGCCAGCTAGAAACACGATTGGGCCAGCCGCTGCTCAGGCGGCAAGCCAATCGGCTGATTCCTACTGAGGCAGGCTTGCTGTTTCATCACTACTGCACAGAACTGCTGGCATTGGCAGCCCACAGTCATGAAGCATTGGCAGAACTGCGCGAGGAAATCAGCGGAAAAGTAACCCTGGAAGTACATGGGGCGTTGGCACGAGGTTGGATGGCAGGCGTTGTGGATGCGTTTTTAACCCGCCACCCTAAAGTAGAATTAACCCTTCATACCCGCGAAACACCCCCAACTAAAATGCACAGTAACAGTGTGCACATATGGCTAGGGGCAGCACATGAATGCGGTCTTAATCAGGAGCGCTTGGGGCACTTGACCCGTGGCCTTTATGCCAACCCCAGCTATCTTGCCAACGCTGGTTACCCTCAGCACCCAAGCGAGCTAGAAGAACACGCGTGGATTGATTTACTCGATAGCGCTTCTAGCGGCCTACTGTTACACCGTACCCATCACGATGACTTTCTCTTTCATGCGCCCCGCTCGCGGCTGCGAGTCGATTTAACGGTGCTTCAAATTGATGCCATTGCTTATGGTCAAGGCATTGGGCTACTGCCCCATTGGATGGTCGAAAAACGCGAGCAGCATCATCCTGGCGATTTAGTCAGTTGTTTACCTGGCTGGGAACCCGCCCCACTACCGATCACCATGTTGTATGCTTACGGTCATCACTCACGGCGGGTTAATGCGCTGCTAACATTTTTACGTGAACAGGTTCCCGCTGCTTGGCAAACCCATCACTCCATAGTTAACGCCAATTAACCAATTCACCTTGCCAGTTAGCGGCCTAATTAACGACAATAAGCCGCTAATAATCGTCAAGGAATGGGAATGCTCGCCGAACTTTTTGCCGTGATGGCGCCAGTACTCGCTGGCGCTGGACTGGGATATTTATGGGTCCGCTTAGGGCATCCCTACCCGGTCGATTTTATTACCCGCTTAGTATTTAACATTGGTACACCTGCGCTTGTGCTTGCCTCACTGTCTGGGGCTACTATCGATGCCAGTAGCTTTGGGCAAATGATGCTTGCAACGGCCCTGGTGATTCTCTCTATGGGCGCGGCGAGTTTTGTGGTGGCCAAACTATTGCGCCGCAGTTGGCGTGTATTACTGGCACCAATGATGTATCCCAACACCGGCAATATGGGGCTACCCGTTGTGCTGTATGCGTTTGGCAGCGCTGGATTTGCCTATGGCATTACGGTGATGGTGACGGTATCGCTGTTTCAGTTTACGTTAGGGGCGGTGCTCAATAGCAACGGAAATCCGATTAAGACGTTGCTTAAAACACCCACGGTGTATGCCATTTTAATTTCGATGGCACTGCTGTTAACCGATACCTCATTGCCTGCTTGGTTAGACAATACAGTAGATCTGATGTCTGGATTTACAGTACCGCTCATGCTCATCACACTGGGTGTTTCACTCGCCAGTATTCAGGTAAAAAGCTTACGCTCGGGCCTTGGATTCAGCCTAGTGCGTATTCCTCTTGCCGCTGCAGCGGCATGGTTGATTGCTGGTTGGATTGGTCTTCCACCGTTGGCCCAAAGCATTTTGGTACTACAAATGTGTATGCCTGTGGCGGTATTTAACTACTTATTTGCCCAGCGTGCTCAGCGCGAACCCGCCTATGTCGCCAGCTTGGTTTTCTGCTCTACGCTGCTTGCCCTGGTATATTTACCAATTTTGCTGGCTTTTTTGATGTAGCGATTTGGCTATAACATTCTGATATGTCAATAAAGGGAGGGAACCCCGTCCAGGTTAAGCAGTCACTGCTAGACTTGAACATGACCATCACCCGCTATCACCGCAGGAGTAACGCTAATGCGCCAACCACAAACACAAGACCGCCAGGCAGCGTTAACGATTCTCTCTTACCGCTGGTGTCTGACCGCTATTAGTGGGCTAGTGCTGACAGGCACGCTTAGTAATGTCCAGGCAGACATGGTGTACGAGGCAATGGAAACCGAACAGGTAACTTTTTCGCTTGAACGCGTGGCAAAGGGGTTGAGCAGCCCTTGGGCAGTCGCTTTTTTGCCTGACGGTCGTTTTTTGGTCAGCGAACGCCGTGGACAGCTTACGCTGGTGGATCAAGACGGAAATCAACAGGCGCTTGACGGATTACCCACGGTCAGCCACCAGGGACAAGGTGGGCTTCTCGATATTACTCTTCACCCGGCTTTTGGGGAGGGAGAACACGACTGGATTTATTTCACCTGGAGCAAACCCGACGTCAATAACAGCCGTTCAGCGCTATCACGGGTGAAGTGGCAGGGTGATTCATTGGGTGAGGTCGAACACCTTTTTGAACAGGACCGCGCCTCTTCCCCCGGACGCCATTACGGCTCTCGTTTGGCATGGCTAGCAGACGGTACGCTATTAATGAGCATTGGCGACCGCGGCGTTACCCCGGCCCGTGCCCAGGCAAGCGATGATCATGCAGGGTCAACACTGCGCTTAACAGATACAGGCGGCGTCCCTGACGATAATCCTTTTGTGGACGATGATAGTACCCAGGATGAGATTTATTCCATGGGCAACCGCAACATTCAAGGCATGACGGTGCTTAGCAATGGTGAGCCCTGGGCGAGCGAACATGGCCCGCGCACAGGTGATGAACTTAATCACATCGAAGCGGGCAGCAATTATGGCTGGCCGGAAGTTAGTTTAGGTAATGATTATCGGACTAATGAGCCGATCGGAGTCGAATCAATGCCTGGCATGGTGGACCCGGTTTACCGCTTTGAGGGTCGCTTTGCACCTTCAGGCCTGACTGAAGTCACCAGCAACACGTTTGGAGACTGGCAGGGGCAGCTATTAGCCGGTGGTTTAGCCAGCGAGACCTTGTTACGCCTGCAACTGGAAAACGGCCGTGTTGTGGATGAAGAGGTCATTCTTGACGGCCAAATTGGCCGCATTCGCGATGTGCGCCAGGGCCCTAACGACGCCATTTATTTGCTAACCGATGGTGATCAGGGCAGCCTTTATCGTTTAAAGGTGGTTAATTAACCCACACTAACGTTATCTGAAGCGCTACTCTTTATACTGCCTACATACACTGTTTATGCTGTTCACTGATGACCGGCTGTTATTCACACGGATGCATAATGCGACTTCGTAATTTAATTATTTTGACGGTCATCGTGCCGCTCTTTGTCGTTTTAGTGGTATTTAGCCTGGTGGCCATCAAGTCGCTGGAAGATAATGTGCGTTCCAAGCTGCAGACTGAAGTTGAAATTATCACACGGGCACTGAGCACATCGCTGAGCTATGCCGTCGCTCGTGATAGCGACACGCCGTTAGAAGAAGCACTGCAATCCGCTTTTTCATTTCATCGTATCTATGGTGCTTATGTGTTCGACACCCAAGGCCGTGAAGTTTATGGGCTGGGCTTGGGCAAAGATCTGTTCACACCGAGTGAAATTCAGCAGGTTATCGAACAAGATGACCTCTACAGCAATTACCGCCAGCAAGAAGGTTGGACGTACTACTCAGCATTGATTCCGCTACGGGCGCAAGACGGCACGGTGCAAGGCGTCCTGCAGGTAAACCGACTTAATACCGGCATTGAAAACTATACGGGCTTTATCAGCATTGTGGCGGTGTTGGTGTTTGTGATCGGAGCGGCCGGTATTGTATTTAGCATTTGGTGGGGCTTTCGGCACTATATTGAGCGGCCACTTAACCGCCTATTGCACGTGATGTTACTAGTAGAAGATGGCGACCGTAGCCAGCGGGCTACGGTCGATGGCCCGACAGAGTATCGCCGCTTAGCATCAGGGTTGAACGGCATGCTGGATGCCATGGCAGATAAAGATCGCGACATAGATGCTCGTCGGCAGCGCGAAATCGAACTTGAAAAGCGCTTGCGCAAATCTAAAAAGCTGGCCGAACTGGGTGTTTTGGCGGCTGGTGTGGCCCATGAGATTGGCGCACCGTTAACCGTCATCAATGGCCAAGCTCAGCGTTTAGCCCGTCGGAATGTTATTGGCGACGACGAACGCGCACGCCTTAGTCGTATTCGTGGCGAAGTCGAACGCATTGTCCAAATTGTCCGCCAGTTAATGGAGCTGGGGCGACAACATAACGTAGAGAAAGGCACGCAAGCCCTCGATCAGCTTATTCTGAGTGCAAGTGAACTCGTGGAAGAGGAGCTGGAGCCACGAAATATCCGTTTAGATATTGACCTTCCTTCCCCTCCCCCCCATTTATTAGTCAATGGTCAGCAAATTGTGCAAGTGCTCACCAATTTATTGCGTAACGCAGCGCAAGCGCCAAACGTAGGCCACGTACGTCTTAGTGCCAAACAATACGGGGAAGAGTTAACGCTGTGGGTAGAAGATGATGGGCCTGGCATTCCAGCATCACAACATCAACAAGTATTTGACCCTTTTTTTACAACTAAACCGGTGGGCCAAGGCAGTGGCTTAGGGCTCTCCATGGTGCATCGCATTATTAACGACCACGGCGGGACGATTGGCGTATTTAATAGCGGCCTTGGCGGCGCTGGATTTGAAATTACGCTCCCCCTTAGTGAAACCGCATCCGCTTGAGGAAAACGTTTGTGACCCATCAGGAACACCTTTTACCTTTATTGGTGGTGGAAGATGACGCCGCTATACGTGAGTTATTGGAAGAAGAACTTAACGACGCGGGCTACGATACGCTAGGCGTGCCCAGCGCAGAAGATGCCTTGGCGCTACTTAGCCATACCCCTGTTGCAATGATGATTACGGATGTTCGTCTTCCTGGAATGACCGGCATTCAGTTACTTCAGCAGCTTCGCCAAAGTGGCAGCGAGCTGGGTATTATTGTCATCACTGCGTTTGGCACCATTGACCAAGCTGTCGAGGCGCTAAAACTGGGCGCCGATGATTTTCTAACCAAACCATTAGATCTAGATGCAATTCGCGAAGCGGTCTTTCGCGTCTTAGAGCGCCAGCGCTTATCGCTTTCCCACGATACTGAATTGAGCCACTTCCACGGCATTGTTGGCAAAAGCCCAAGCATGCAATCCCTGTTTCATGATGCTTCTCGGCTGGCTAAAAGCGATGCGCCTATTTTGATTCTGGGCGAAAGCGGTACCGGTAAAGAGCTATTGGCCCGTGCTATCCATCAAGAGAGCAAACGCCATGATGCACCTTTTGTGCCCGTGAACTGTGCCAGCATTCCTGCTGATCTAATGGAAAGCGAGTTTTTTGGCCATGTAAAAGGAGCGTTCACTGGGGCCAACGAAGCGCGCAGAGGTCTGTTTCATAGTGCCAAGGGCGGCAGCCTTTTCTTGGATGAGATTGGCGAAATGCCCGTTAATCTTCAGGCTAAATTGCTGCGCGCATTACAAGAAAAAACCGTGCGTCCGGTTGGCGGCGAGCGCGAAGAACCGGTTGATGTGCGTATTATTGCAGCGACTCACCGAAATCTTGAAAAAGAGATCGAGCAGGAAAACTTCCGAAGTGACTTGTTCTATCGACTTGAAACATTCTCGCTACGCATTCCTCCGCTGCGCGAACGGGGCACCGATATAGAACATCTCGTTTTTGCATTAATTGACAAACATGCCGAAGCGCAAAATAAACAAATTGAACAAATTGAACCTGAAGCGCTGAACAGCCTGTTGAACTACCCCTATCCTGGTAACGTGCGCGAGTTAGAAAATGCCATTATGCGTTCCGTAACCCTGAGCGAAGAGGGTGTATTGCAGCACAACGATTTGCCAGAACGGCTACGCGAGCAGGCCAGCCAACATAACGGCTCGGAAATAACGCCGACCCTTAGTGGCGAGGTGTTGCCCGGCACCCAGGTGCCAGCGCCTGCACCAGCGCGTTGGCCAAGCTTGGAAGAAGTAGAGAAGCGCTATATTCGCAAAGTGCTAGAAGCTACTGGCGGCAATAAGCGGCGTACTGCTGAAGTGCTGGGTATTGCTCGACGAACGCTCTATCGGCGTTTGGAAGATAACGAAGATTAACGTAATAGGATAAACCGGTCACACACCAAAGTGACCGGTTCAGCTTTCTATAAGACGCCAGATTATTCGGTAACGCCCTCTCCTGGCGTTTCTTCAGGCGTGGTTCCATCATTGGCCATCGGCCCCGTGCCCATCGGCTCTTCTATCTCTTGCTCTGCATCGGCGTTAGGGGGTGAATCATTGCCACAACCGGATAGCACACCAGCAACCAGCAATACACTCAGCAGTAACGCTAATAATCGTACAGTAGGTTTCAGTGACATCATGTCGTTCTCCTTCCTTGATTGGTTAATTGCAAAGGCGCTTTTTACACCCACCGCCTCTTAACCTTAGTGGCTATTTGCTAGGACGCCAAAAAAGCATGGGTGGGAAGACCCGCTCTACAAACTCTGCAAAGCCAGTTGTTGGCGCTGGTATTGTTGCCATAAAAAAACCCCCGCGGGCGCGGGGGAAAAGGATGATAAATCGGGTGGAGCAGCCGCAGGGAACAGACAGCTGGGTCGATTTACCATCGTAGGGAGCGTTAACGATTACTGACCGCTATTCATCTCGTCGTCATTCTCATCCGTGTCATCTTCATCCGTAGTTGGCATTGGTTCAGTACCTTCACCAAAGCCTGGGTTCTCTTCAGGATCTTCTTCTCCAACATTTGCTTCTGTTTCTGGCATCGGTTCTTGTGAAGCCGCTGCATCATCGCTTAATCCAGGGTCTTCATTCATAGCGGAGTCTTCTGCCACGTCAGGATCATCGTTCATCATAGGATCTGAGGTGGTATCCATGGCCGTATTGTCATCACCAGACGACACTTGATCCGTTGAAGAAGTGGCATCCTGCTCCATGGTTTCTGGCTGTTCTGCAGGCGGCATGTCGTCGTCACCATTGCCACAACCGGCGAGCGCAAGCGTGCTTACGGTGGCCGCTAACATGCATAGTGTAAGTACACGTGGGCGTTTAGTAACTTGTTTAGCGTGCTTATCCATACGACTTACCTCCCTTCCAACATAAAAGCTGTCAATCGTAAAAACTGTCAATCATAAAGCTGTCGACCAAAAAAAGGTTCAGTGACAAAGACAGTTTAAAAATAAAATCATTACGTTACTTATAATCTTGCATAACTTATGCCTACACTCAGATAAAAAACAATTATTGTTAAAAATCATAAATTTAAATAAAAAAGAAAACCCTCCAATCATTAACAAGCAGTGAACGGACGTGGGTTCAAACTGGCACATGTGACGACATTGGACGCCTAGCACAGGAGGCGTTGTGACACACCTTGTCTACTTATGTATAATAAATATTAATAAATAACCGAACCCAAACTTAAATTTCAATTATGAACCGTTTTGTGTCGCTGTTTGCAGGGAAAGCCATCTGGTCACTAGGAAGCGAACTGAGCAACGACACAAGGCTGCTCATTCACGCAATAGGCATCGCTGATGGACGAGACACGCCCTGTCAAAATTCAGGTACGCGGCTTAAGCAAGGTATTTGGTAAGCAGCCAAAAAAAGCCCTTGAGCTCCGCGACCAAGGCTTAAAACGCCCTGAAATCCTTGAAAAAACGGGTCAAACGCTAGGCCTTTCCAATATCTCTTTCGATGTCTATGAGGGCGAACTGCTCGTCATCATGGGGCTATCAGGTTCTGGCAAGTCAACGTTGATTCGTTGTTTAAATCGCCTGATTGATACCACCGAAGGCGAGATAGTGATTGATGGTGAAAATATTCCCACGCTGGGCGAAAAGGCGTTACTGGAGTGTCGTCGCCGTCATTTTTCTATGGTGTTTCAAAACTTCGCGCTATTTCCTCACCGCACAGTGCGTCAAAACGCTGAATTCGGACTTGAAATTCGCGGCGTAGATAAAGCGGAACGTAAGCACATTGCCCAAAACGCGCTAACACAAGTAGGGTTAGATGGTTGGGAAGAGGCTTACCCTAACCAGCTTTCTGGTGGTATGCAGCAGCGTGTCGGTCTGGCCCGCGCGCTAGCGAATGACTCCACCGTACTATTGATGGACGAAGCATTTTCAGCGCTTGACCCTCTAATCCGCAAAGATATGCAGCAAGAGCTGCTGCAACTGCAATCTAAAATGCAGAAAACCACCGTCTTCATTACCCACGACTTGGATGAAGCGCTCAATATTGGTGACCGTATCGTACTTCTAAAAGATGGCGAAGTCGTACAAATCGGCACCCCGGAAGAAATATTGACCCAACCAGCCGATGACTATGTACGCCGCTTTATTGAAGGCGTCGATCGTTCGAGGGTACTCACCGCCGAAAGTGCTATGCGCCCAGTGCGCTCTACTGCTCGAGAAAGCGATGGCCCGCGTACGGCTCTACATCGGATGCGCGACCATAGTATTGATTCAATATACGTCACTGACCGTGATCGCCGCCTAATCGGCTTGTTAGAGGCTGAATCGGCAAGCAAAGCGATTGATGCCAAGTCAGAAACGATTACTGATCACCTGACTCAAGACTTCCGCAAAGTCCCTCCCGAGGAACCCCTGCACAATCTGTTCGCTATGTTTAGCGATAAAAGCTTCCCCATCGCCGTTGTTGATGATCAGCAGCGGTTACTTGGCGTTGTTGTGAAGGGTGCGGTACTGGATGAATTAGCACGGGCAGGAGAACAGTAATGGATATTCCAAGCATTCCTCTTGGCGATTGGATTGAGAGCGGCTTAACCTGGTTAACAAGCGAGTACTCGTCTGTAACGCGGGGCATCTCTCGCTTTACCCAAACGGGCATTGATGTATTAAACGACAGCTTGATGTGGCTACCTGAATGGGCGCTACTTGGCTTGATCGCACTACTTTGTTTGAAGTTAGCGGGTGTCCGCTTAGCACTTGGTGCAGTGGCTGGGTTAGCCTTAATTTGGAACCTAGGGCTCTGGAACCCGATGATAGAGACCCTCACGCTGGTGGTCTTCGCCACCCTGGTGGCCGTGGTTATCGCATTGCCAGTAGGCATTGCGGCAGCCCTATCAAATCGGCTTTACCGCCTGATCATGCCCATACTGGATTTCATGCAGACCATGCCTGCATTTGTGTACCTGATACCCGCCATTCCATTTTTCGGTATTGGCTCTGTCTCCGCCATTTTTGCGACCGTAATATTCTCGATGCCGCCAGCTATTCGCTTTACAACTCTTGGCATTCGTCAGGTCCCGGTTGAGCTTATTGAGGCCGCCGATGCCTATGGCGCAACACGCAGTCAAAAATTATTCAAGGTACAACTTCCGCTATCACTACCGACAGTAATGGCAGGGATTAACCAGACTATTATGTTGGCACTTTCGATGGTGGTTATCGCCGCCATGATCGGCGCGGATGGCCTGGGGAGCGAGGTATGGCGTGCAATTCAGCGACTGCGTCCCGGCGATGGTTTCGAAGCTGGAATCGCTGTTGTCATTCTAGCCATGCTACTTGACCGTTTAACGCAATCACTACGGAAAACGCGTCGTTCGCAATAAGCCTAGTTAAGACGGGGCTCGCAGCTATCAAAAATACTGCGTTGACCAGTCTACTTGATTCACTCTGCTGGCATCCGCATGCTAATAGTGTGATCTAAATTTATAATTAAGCAGCGCTTGTTAGCTTGTTTATTACAGTCGTGGCACTTACTCGCTGTCTATTGTGAATTGTCTGTTGTAATAGAGACAACGATAGAGAAGAGATAAAAGCCACTACTTTTACCAAGGAGCACAAGTATGAAAACTCGTACGTTAAATCACCGCATCCGCCTCGCCTCATTAGCCCTAATTGCTGGTACTGGCATGACTGCCGGCAGTTTGGCTTATGCCCAGGATCAGGGCACGATCAACCTTGCCTACGTTGAGTGGTCGTCTGAAGTGGCTTCTACCAATGTCATGGCAGCCGTACTCGAACAAGCAGGGTTTGAGGTTGAGCTAACATCACTTTCGGCCGCCGCCATGTTCCAGGCACTTTCAACAGGGGATGCAGATGCCATTGTTGCCGCTTGGCTGCCGACTACCCACGCTGACTACATGGAGCGTGTAGGAAGTAACGTTGAAGATCTCGGCATGAATCTGGATGGTACCAAGCTAGGTCTAGTTGTGCCGTCTTATACCGACGTTGATTCTATCGCTGACCTAAACGATAACGCCGACAGCTTTAACGGCGAGATCATCGGTATTGACCCCGGTGCAGGCCTAATGGCGCTTACCGAAGAGGTTGTGGATACCTATGATCTCGGACTGCGTCTGCGTAGCGGTAGCGGTGCTACCATGACCGCAGCGCTTTCAAGCGCAATTAACAATGAAGAAGATGTCGTGGTGACTGGCTGGACACCGCACTGGATGTTTGCTCGTTTCGACCTGAAATATCTTGAAGACCCAGAAGAAGTGTATGGCGGTGCCGAGCAGATTCACACCGTGGTACGCCAAGGCTTAAAAGATGACATGCCAGAAGCCTACGCCATTCTTGATGCCTTTGAGTGGACACCCGAACAGATGGGTGAGGTCATGCTGATGAATCAGGAAGATAACAGCGACCCCTACGAGAATGCTAAACAGTGGGTAGAAGATAACCAAGATGTTGTAGAAACGTGGCTCAATTCCTAATAGTACCTAAACTGTACAAGGTATAGTGTCATAAGCCGCTGAACTGAAGAGTTTGAAAACACCGGTTCAGCGGCTACAGCCATTCACTCTATTGATGTGTCCAGTGTCATCAGATGCTCGAAATTCAGTGTAGTAACTACGCCGTATCGAGCACCCAGATAGGCCACTCTAGGAGCTTGCCATGTTTAACAACATTATGGTGCCTGTAGACCTTGCCCACCTAGAAACTCTTGAACCCTCGTTACGCGTTGTTGCTGACCTTGCCAAACAATATGACTCGCATATCACCTATGTCGGCGTCACGGCTAATACGCCAACCAGCATCGCCCGCACACCCCAAGAGTATGAGCAAAAGCTTGAGGCTTTCGCCCAAGAACGGCACAGCGTTCATGGCCAGCCCGTTAGCATCAAGGTGTATAGCTCAACCGACCCCATTGCTAACGTTGATTCGCTGCTGGTGAAAGCAATTGATGAGGTAGGGGCAGATTTAGTCATGATGGCTACGCATTTACCACGTCACCTAGATGCCATTATGCCGTCTCATGGTGGCAAGGTTGCCACGCATACGGGTGCCTCCGTTTTTCTCATTCGGTTGCCGCAATAAAGAACATTGCGTTGTAACGCTTACAATTTCGATAATTAAGGGAGCAGCTTTGTGGATAAAAAACCGCAAAATCTATCACCCGATGAACCAGCCTCAGAGGGTATTCCAGCCCCAGAGGGGCCGGCAAATCTTATCGACACTGATTATGTGATCGGTCAAGACAATATCACCACAAGTACAATGGGAGTTAACCTTGACTTGCATGGCAAGGTTTTCACGATTTCATCGATCGTCATCCTCCTGTTTGTCATTCTAACACTCGCTTTACAGGACACCATTGCTCCCGTTTACGATGCTATTTTTAGCTTCTTGACCGGCAATTTGGCGTGGTTCTTTATTCTTGCTGCCAATATTTTCGTTATCTTGTGCCTTGGGTTAATTATTTCGCCACTGGGTAAAATTCGCATAGGCGGCGCTGATGCTAAACCAGACTTTACCTATGTGGGCTGGTTTTCAATGCTTTTTGCCGCAGGTATGGGCATTGGCCTAATGTTCTTCGGCGTTAATGAGCCGTTGACCCACTTTGGAACGTCTTTTGACGGTGGAAGCTGGGCACCCTTAGCGGGCGCTGAGGGTGATGCAGCCGGTGCCGCGGCGCTAGGTATGGCAGCGACTATCTTTCATTGGGGGCTTCACCCCTGGGCAATTTACGCGGTAGTGGCACTGTCCCTTGCCCTGTTTTCGTTTAATAAAGGCCTTCCCCTCTCTATGCGTTCGGTGTTTTATCCCCTCCTGGGCGAACGCGTGTGGGGATGGCCAGGCCATCTGATCGATATTCTCGCGGTCTTCGCCACGCTGTTTGGTTTGGCTACATCGCTTGGCTTAGGGGCCACCCAGGCAGCCGCAGGGTTGTCCTACCTGTTCGGCGCACCGGAAAGCGATATCACCATGATCCTGCTGATCATCGGTATCACAATTATTGCCATCGGCTCTATTTTAGCGGGTGTGGATAAGGGCGTTCAGCTGCTGTCGAAAATCAATATCGCGATGGCAGCGCTGCTACTCTTCTTCGTGATTGCCGTTGGTCCAACGCTGC
The DNA here is from genome assembly GCF_000712975.1 of Vreelandella neptunia. Taxonomy (GTDB): domain Bacteria; phylum Pseudomonadota; class Gammaproteobacteria; order Pseudomonadales; family Halomonadaceae; genus Vreelandella; species Vreelandella qaidamensis. Next base: position 316,671 of record NZ_JHQL01000004.1, read on the forward strand.
TCATAGCCACAGGTTTCTTTGAAAACTTGCTTAACTATGTTGTTCACCTCCCTGCGCTCTCAAATCCATTTGGCCGTGAAGATGCGAACTTTAGTCAAGGTTGGACAGCCTTCTACTGGGCATGGTGGATTTCCTGGTCTCCGTACGTCGGTATGTTTATCGCACGGGTTTCCCGCGGCCGTACCGTACGCGAGTTCTTAATTTCGGTACTGTTGGTGCCATCCATTGTATCGGTACTCTGGATGACCACCTTTGGCGGCACCGCTATTGATCAGTACGTTAGCCAAGGCATTGAGGCCGTGCGTGATGCAGGCGTCGATTTACAGCTGTTTGTGATGCTTGAACAATTGCCGCTGTCACAAATTACCTCGTTTGTGGCAATTCTGCTGGTCATTATTTTCTTTGTGACTTCTTCTGACTCCGGCTCGTTGGTTATTGACTCCATCACCGCAGGCGGCAAAGTAGATGCGCCTAAGCCACAGCGTGTCTTCTGGGCCATTATAGAAGGGGCTATCGCTATTGCGTTGCTATTGGGCGGTGGTTTAACCGCGCTGCAAACCATGGCGGTGTCTACCGGCTTCCCATTTACCATTATTTTGCTGGTGGCATGTTATGCCATTATCAAGGGTCTAATGAGCGAGCCTAAAGCGGTATAGTAAATCGTTAATACTTGTACTAAATCGCAAACGGGCAGCCATTTGGCTGCCCGTTTGCGTTATGCACCGCCCTACTTTTTACGCCCTACTATTTAGGCTCAAACGACACTTACTCAAACCCAAATATCACTCAAGGGTGTTTCTTTCGTGTAGTGATAACTAACTTGAGCTTGTAGTAACTCTGCTGTCGCAAGTGCATCCACCAACGCATGATGACCTTGATAAGCTGGCAAAGAGTAGCGTTCACGGCTGGCATTTAAACGAATCGATACTGGCGGCTGCCCTAACCAACGTCGAAAGCGTGCCCACAGCGTTTGTCTATGCATGCGCGCCTCCAACGACATGGTGTCAATCATCGGGAACAGCAGCCCTTCTCCCCGTCGTGCTTTCACGGCAGCATCAAGAAACGGGCGCTCGATATTGCGAAAATGAACCACCACCACGCGACCAGCTAGCACCGCTAATAAATCATCTAGCACGTCGTCTAGGTCAGGCGCACTGGCAATTTCGGAGTGAGTAATATGATGATAGGCAATAGACGCTTCATCTAACGGCCGTGGCGGCTTCAATACCCAATAACGACGCTGAGCTAGTGGGATGCGGTCCAATGTAAAAGGTACCACCCCTATGCTAACAATCGCATGTCGCCGCTCATCCAGGCCTGTGGTTTCCATATCCAACGCCACCATCGGTACCTGAGAGATAGGGGTATCCGGGCTGGGCAGCGGCGTCGCATAAAATTGCTTTAGCGCACTATTGTTAGATAACTCAGCACGCTCAGCCATATAATCTAACCAGTTAGCTTGAACCACTTTTTGACGAAGTCGGATTCCATGCATATTATCGCCCCTGCCGTTGGGCAGGTAAGGGATAGCGGAATTTCAGGAATTTTTGCGCATTACTGAGTACTTGAAAGGCATCTTTCAGCGTATGGCGCTCGCTATCGTCAACATTCTCCGGCTCGATATTGTTATCGGGCGTGCGGTCTTCTTGGAGATCAATCATTTGGTGGCGAATTCGTGACATGCATAAAAACTCAAACGCGTAGCTGAGCTTGTCACTAACACCGGTTGCCAATAGCTGGGTATTGCTAATATCGTTTAAGCGCTGAAACGAGTTCTGCGCTTTTGAGCCACAGGCCAACGCATGAATTCGAATAAGATCGACCATGGGGGCAGTACCGCGCCGTTTTAAGTTAATGGAGTTGTTATGCTTTCCATCTTTTTCCATCACAAAGGTACGGAAGAACCCTAGCGGCGGCGTTCGATTTAGCGCATTGCGGGCCATGGCTGCCAAAAACAGCGGCGACTGTGGAGCAGTGTGGGCTATCAAGTCTTGCAGCGCTTCGACAAAATGGTCTTCGCCATAAATGCTGTCTAAATCAAAGAAGATCGAACTATGCAGCAGCCTTTCAGGGGTTGGATTGGCCATCCAGTCTTGAAAATAGCGCTTCCAAACATGTAACGGCTGACGCCACTGGCGGTTAGTCGCCATCACATCGCCTTTGCAGTAAGTATATCCACAGGCATCTAAGCCATCGCTTACAAAGGCGGCTAACGCATGAAAGTAGTCGTCATGTTCCTCAGGATTAAAATCATCTGATAAGATCAGCGCGTTATCCTGATCAGTGACGATACTTTGCTCATTGCGCGCCATGGAGCCATTAACCATGAAGCAGTAAGGTACTGGCGGTGGACCCAGCGTTTCTTCAGCAAGCTCTAACAAACGTCGGGTAAAACTACGCCCAATGGTCGATAAGGCACTCCCCACCATTTGTGAATTAGCACCTTCTTGCACCATTCTTACGAAAGCAGCACGTACATCTGGAGCGAGTCTCGCTAACCCCTGGGCGCTGGACTGGTTGAAAATATTACTTACCAGATACAACCCACTTTGCGTTTCGTAGCGAATAATATCAGAAAGGTGAACAACCCCTACCGGTCGCTGGCGATAAAGCACGGGTAAGTGGTGAACATTGTTGCGTAGCATCGTCAGCATGGCCTCATAAACCGATGCATCTGATTGAATGGTGATTAGCCGCTCAGAGATGACGTCGCCAATCGCCGTTTGAGCTGATAAACCTTCTGCCACCACCCGAGTGCGAAAATCGCTATCCGTCAGAATGCCGCACATTTGCCAGGTTTTGCCTTCGCTATCTTGAAAGCTGTAACGAGGATTATTACTGCCCTCATTAATCACCAGCACCGCAGATGCCTGAGCGTCGCTCACCTGTTGAGCCGCTTGCTGGACAGTGATTGTTGACTCAACCATCACGGGATAGCGCGTTACCAATTTGCGTATCCTAGTGACCATCATGTCATTGGACTTTTTTTGCTGCTCTGCAGCGGTTTCTAAGCGAGGGCGTTCAAGTTCAACGAAGTCAGCAAAGTCATCGTCTTCTTCGCAAAGCCGCTGGAAGACGTCATTAGGTATAAAATAAATTAGCGTATCTTCGATCGCCTTCGCGGGTAACCGCACTTTATGGTTTCGCAGCAGGCTAAAATGGCCGAAGATATCCCCTTCTCCCAGACGGTTATAAAGCTCGCCCTGACGGCGGTAGACTTCTACCGCGCCACTGCGGATATAGCATAACTCTGTAAGCGTATCGTCAAACTTTAATATATCGCTCCCCGTTTTGTAGTAGCGTACTTGAACGTGCTCAGCAATGGCGTCTAGCAACGCATCCGATAAACCATCAAACGGGGGATACTGCCCCATATGCTGACGTATTTCTAATAGCTCAACATCCATGCGATCTCCTGCACTTGGCGCGACAGCATTAACAATAGATAAAGTTTGTCTTGGATAGCGTGAACCGTAAACCCTCAGGCCATCAATGGGTGGTAACAAAAGCAAAAAAACCCAGCGCAGAACGCTGGGTTTACATTGGATCAAACACGTTATGTTAGCTAGATTTTTATGTTCAAGGAGGACTCACTATAAAAACCTGATTGCCATAACATTGACTAAACTTATGACTGGTTAGCCATTTCCTGAACACGCTGCATCATTTCAGGGTCTTGCTGAATTGACTGACCAATGGCGTTAAAGGTATCAACATCTAAACCGCTATCTTCAACGACTTCAATCATACGGTCGTTAGCTTCAGCGCGAACTTCCTGTTGAGTGGATTCATCTTCTGCTTCCTGCAGACGCTGTGTGTACTCTTGAGAGATCACGGCGATTTCTTGAGAAGCATCGGCGAACTGCTGTAACTGCTCATCAGAAAAATCCTGGGCTGGTGCTTGCTGGGTAGCCATTGGATCTTGAGCCGGGTCTTGAGTTTGCTGCGCATGCGCGGTACCAGCCAGTAGACCTGTAGCGAGAAGAGCAGCAGAGAACAAAGCAGTCATACGTTGCATAGTAAGAAACCTCATTGATGCGTTATGAATGTGCTTCGTGTGACGCGCTGTTCAGCTACAGGTTCAAATTTTCATGTAAAAGTTAGTAACAAAAAGAACGCAATGTAACAATTAAGCGCACAGAGAGCGCCTATAATGAGGAACTATGTCTAAAAGTATCAATAACTTAGAAAATATCAATATGGCCTCTTTAAGCCTTACAGCCATGCCTGGACTATTTGTTTTACTCTGGAGCACAGGGTTTATTGGCGCAAAATTTGGCCTACCCTACGCAGAACCATTTACCTTTTTGTTTGTTCGATTCGTGCTCACTCTTATGTTGCTGATTCCATTGACGTGGCTAATGCGCATTGCATGGCCGTCATCACCCGTGCTTTGGCTACATATAGGTGTTTCAGGGCTGTTGGTACACGGCACTTATTTAGGTGGGGTGTTTTACGGAATTTATTTAGGTATGCCTGCCGGATTAGCGGCGCTTTTGGTTGGCCTGCAACCATTGCTAACCGCTGCCTTTGCTGGCCCATTATTGGGTGAGCGTTTAACACCCCGCCAATGGTTGGGGCTACTGCTTGGCCTTGTGGGCATCTGTCTTGTGTTAGGCAGCAAGCTAGAGTTCGGCACCTCGCTGTTTTCGGGATTTGGCCTTGGCGCCTTAGTTAGTGTTACCGCTGCCTTGCTAGGCATCTCATTAGGTACGCTTTACCAAAAACGCTACTGTACAACGATGCCACTTCTTTCAGGGGCAGCGATTCAATATATCGCGGCGGGGGTACTGCTGGGGAGTGGGGCACTGCTGTTTGAAACTCGCCAGATTGAATGGAGCCTAACGTTTGTGCTCACACTAGGCTGGCTGGTACTGGTGCTCTCTATTTCCGCCATTCTGCTATTAATGGCGTTAATCAAAAAGGGGGAAGCATCACGAGTGGCCAGCTTATTTTATCTGGTACCACCAGTTACCGCGCTACAGGCGTGGTGGCTGTTTGATGAGCGTTTACCCCTGCTTGGGCTAGTAGGCATGGCTATTGCTATCGCAGGGGTCGTGATGGTGGTACGAAAACCAAAAGAGCGAAAACTAAAAGAGAAAACCTGACGCGTTACAGGCGCTCTAAATAACGGACACCACCTAAATTACGCATCTGCTGTCGAATCCACTGGCTACGGCGCTCGACCTGAGCGTCTGGCCGTGAGGCGCTGCGGGTACGCGGGCTAGGAAGAATAGCCGCTAGTAGGCTTGCTTGCCGTTCGGTCAAAGCACTTCCAGACGCACCAAAATAGTGATCAGCTGCAGCTTCCAATCCAAAAACACCGGTGTCCCACTCCGCAACGTTCAAATACACTTCCAGTATACGTTGCTTGTCCCACAAGACTTCTATCAGCAGCGTAAACCACGCCTCTAGCCCTTTACGCGCCCAGCTTCGACCGCTCCATAAAAACACATTTTTGGCCGTTTGCTGGCTTAACGTACTCGCACCACGTAAACGTGCTCCATCTCGGCTAGCTTCCCAAGCACGACGCATTTCCACTAAATCAAACCCTCTGTGCTCGGGGAAACGCTGGTCTTCAGCCGCAATCACTGCCAGTTTGGCATTGCTGGATAGACTATCCCAGCTTCTCCATTGGCGTTGTATATCGATAGGTTCACTGTTGATCCAGCTTTGTACTTTACGCTCTACCATCACCATTGAGCCGGGGGGTGGCACAAATCGGAACAGCATCACCAGTGCAATAGAGAGGACAATAAAAACTAGCGCGCCACGCCAGATAAGACGCCATATCAAACCAAGAGAACGGCGCAACGCGCGATTGAGCATTTCGATATCCTTAGCGCTTCATGAGGTGGTCTGCATGATAGCGTAAATGTTCCTCGATAAACGAAGCGATAAAGAAGTAGCTATGGTCGTAGCCTGGCTGGCGACGAAGTGTCAGTGGGTGATCATGTTCTTCACACACCGCTTCCAAACGCTCCGGCATCAATTGTTCATCCAAGAACTGGTCGGCCTCGCCCTGGTCGATAAACAGCCGCTGTCGCGAGGCACCATTCGCCACTAGCTCGCAGGCATCATACTGACGCCAACGGGATTGGTCATCGCCTAAATAACTAGTGAACGCTTTTTGTCCCCAGGGGCAGTTCATGGGGTTAACAATCGGCGCAAAGGCAGATACCGAACGGAACCGGCCAGGGTGACGCAACGCCAGGATTAGCGCACCGTGGCCGCCCATGGAGTGACCACTGATCGACTCGCGCCCGTTCACCGGGAAGTGCTGACGTACTACCGAAGGCAACTCTTCTATCACATAGTCGTACATGCGGTAGTTAGACTTCCAAGGAGCTTGCGTGGCATTTACATAAAAGCCTGCACCTGACCCTAGATCATAACTTTCATGTTCACCGGGCAGCTCAGTACCGCGAGGGCTGGTATCGGGGCAAACAATCGCCACTCCTAGCTCAGCAGCGATACGATGCGCGCCAGCTTTCTGCATAAAGTTTTCATCGTTACAGGTTAAACCTGACAACCACCAAAGCAGCGGTACGCGCTCATTCTCTGCCTGAGGTGGCAGGTAAACCGCAAATACCATGTCGCAGTCCAGCGCCCGGGAGTAGTGGCGGTAGCGCTTGTGCCAGCCACCAAAACTACGGTTGGCAGACACTAGTTCTAAAGTTTCGCTCATGCTCATGGGCAAGCTCCTTGAAAAGATGAAAACGCGGCGGGTTTCCCCTACCGCGCTCCTTTACTCTATAACCAATAATACTCAGTAATGCAGTACGGTACGAATGCTCTTCCCTGCATGAAGCAGATCGAAGGCTTCATTAATTTTCTCAAACGGCATGTCGTGAGTAATAAAGTCGTCAATATTCAGCTCGCCATTCATATAGCGCTCGACGTATCCCGGTAACTCACTGCGGCCTTTAACACCGCCAAACGCAGAGCCTTTCCAAACACGCCCGGTGACCAGCTGGAAGGGGCGCGTGGAGATCTCTTCGCCAGCGCCCGCTACTCCAATAATAATCGACTCGCCCCAGCCTTTATGGCAGCACTCAAGGGCCGAGCGCATTACATTAACATTACCGATACACTCGAAAGAGTAATCGACACCGCCATCGGTCATATCGACAATGACTTGCTGAATTGGGTCGCTGTACTCTTTGGGATTGACGAAGTCAGTCGCGCCAAACTGTTTAGCCAATGCAAATTTATCGGGGTTTACATCGATGGCAATAATCTTAGAGGCCTTTGCCATCACCGCCCCCTGGATGACCGCTAAACCAATCGCGCCCAAGCCAAAAACCGCAACCGTCGAACCTGGCTCTACCTTTGCCGTATTCAGTACTGCACCAATACCGGTAGTTACACCGCAACCCAACAGACAAATTTTATCCATGGGTGCTTCTTTGGAGACCACCGCCAGCGACACTTCTGGCAGTACGGTGTACTCACTAAAGGTCGACGTGCCCATATAGTGATGGAGCATTTTGCCCTCTAGTGAAAAGCGCGAGGTACCATCAGGCATCACACCTTTACCTTGAGTAGCGCGCACGCTGCCACACAGATTAGTTTTTCCGGATAGGCAGAATTTACATTTTCCGCACTCTGCAGTGTACAGCGGGATCACATGATCACCCGGCTTAACGCTGGTCACTCCCTCGCCTACTTCTTGTACCACGCCAGCACCTTCGTGTCCCAATACTGCAGGGAAATTACCTTCGGGGTCAGCGCCAGAAAGGGTATAAGCATCGGTGTGGCATACGCTAGTCGCAGCCATCTTAACCAGCACTTCACCCGCTTTAGGGCCTTCCACATCGATCTCAACTAATTCAAGCGGTTTACCCGCTTCGAGTGCTACAGCGGCGCGTGATTTCATAAAAACTCCTAACAATTAACTGAGTGCGCCTTGCAGCAGGCGCCTTCGCTGAGATTTGCGTAGTGCTATTCGTCGGTAGTGACCGGGCCAAACTCAATGGGCACCCAGCGATAGCCATCTTCACCTTTGGCGACATGACCAATACCAGGGAACGGCATATGCGCACCGGCGACCCAGTGCTTATCTTCTGCGGCACTTTCCAGCACTGTTTCACGGGTACGAATAGCTTGTTCAGGATCAGTATCAAACTCAATCGCTACGCTGGGGTCGGCAAACTGAACGCCGTAGCTGTGGACGACGTCGCCCCATACCAGCATGGCGTCATCATCGCTGTTAAGCATAAAACTTGCGTGTCCAGCGGTGTGGCCGTGGGTATCTTGCGCCACGACTCCCATCAATAGTTCATCACCGGGCGTAAAAGGGTTAAAACGATCGGCATCTTGATAAGGGGCAACGGCTTCTTGGGCCATAATAAAAAAGGCACGATCGGCTTCTGGCAACGCTTGGGTACGCTCTTCATCCAGCCAAAAATCCGCATCATCCTGGCTAGCGCGCAGTTCCGCATTGGTATAAATAGCATCGCCGTTATCGTCGACTAACCCACACACGTGATCGGGGTGTAAGTGTGTCATCAGAACGGTATCAACGTCCTCTGGCGTATAACCAGACGCGCGCAAGTTCTGCTCTACTTGGCCTAATGTGGGGCCAAAGCAAGCGGCCGAGCCAGCGTCGACCAGAACCAGATTTTCACCAGTGTGAATTAAAAAAGCATTCACGGCTGTCTGCATACCACTGTCAGCATCAATAAAGAGAGCATCAAGATGGCGAAGAATATCGTCTTGCTCCATGCCTTTTAGCAGCGATGTATCTAGAGTGGTATGACCATCATAAAGTGCTGTGACTTCATATTCGCCTACCATCATCCGGAACCAGCCTGGCGCTTGCTCTAGCTGCTGAGCAGGTAACTCGGCCTGAGCTGCCGCAACCCAGCCTGCACCGATAGCAATAGCCAACCCGCGGCGAGTCCAGCGTGAAGAGTTCATCGACATAAGCAAAGCACTCCGTAAGGCATCAAAGTTGATTGCAGTGTAGGCCAGCTAGGCGAGTGGGATAAAGCGGGATACACTCACAAGATTATTGTCACTGAGCAACAATTAGAGATTAACTAAGGGTAATTCGTGCAACGCTGGGATCGTATCGAGGCATTTGTCGAGGTGGTCAGGCTGGGTACCTTCTCGGCCGCCGCACGCCACTTAAAAGTATCGACATCGCATATCAGTCGCTTAGTGAGCCAACTGGAAAATCAGCTGGGCGTTCAGCTTTTGTATCGCACCACACGGCAAATTCGTTTAACCGATGCTGGGGCAATCTACGTTGAGCATTGTCGTCATCTCTTTGATGGCCTTCGCGATGCCGAGCAAGCTATCAGCGAACTTCAAGCGAATCCGCGTGGGCTGCTGAAGCTGACTTCTGCGACAACGTTCGGCGAGCGCTATATCGCGCCACTCGTTAATGATTTCCAGTGCCTGCACCCACAGCTTGAGGTGCATATGCACTTCACCAATCGCCCTGTAGAGATTATTGAAGAGGGCTACGATATTGCCATTCGCATGGGGGTGCTTAAAGACTCAAGCCTGATTGCGCGAAGGCTATGCGAACGACGTGAGTATGTGGTGGGATCGCGGGCTTACTTTCGCCAAGCCCCTAGACCACACACGTTATCGGAACTTGGCCAGCACCGCTGCTTGATGGGGTCACGCCCCAACTGGTTATTTGAGGTCAATGGGCAGCGCCGCGAAGTTAAACTGGAAGGCTGTTGGAGCGGCAATTCTGGCCCCGCGCTGCTTGATGCCGCGCTGAAAGGGCTAGGGCTGGCCCAGCTGCCGGATTACTACGTCGCCCCCTACCTTGCCAGCGGTGAGCTGGTGTCCGTTTTAGAGCCTTTCCAACACAACGACACCGCAGTATGGGCGGTCTACCCCCGCCACCGGCATCTATCGCCCAAAATCCGCCAGCTCGTTGATTACTTAGTGGCCAATATTAGCGCCACGCTGCCACCCTACCCGCCCGTTTAACACTCAACGGCATTAACAGCCAAGCCGCCCTTTGACGTTTCTTTGTATTTATCTTGCATATCCCGGCCAGTATCACGCATGGTGCGAATCACTTTGTCCAATGATACAAAATGCTCACCATCACCATGCATCGCCATACGTGCAGCATTGATTGCCTTCACCGAGGCAATAGCGTTTCGCTCAATACACGGCACTTGCACCAACCCCGCTACAGGGTCGCAAGTAAGGCCAAGATTATGCTCTAAGCCAATTTCAGCAGCGTTTTCCACCTGCTTAGGCGAGCCACCCAGCACTTCAGCAAGTCCCGCTGCGGCCATAGCGCAAGCTGAGCCGACTTCCCCCTGACAGCCAACCTCAGCACCGGAGATCGACGCGTTCTTTTTACACAAAATACCCATAGCACCCGCCGCCAGCAAAAAAGTTACTACGTCATCGTCACAGGCATTTGGCTCAAATTTTAAATAGTACGCCAATACAGCAGGCACAATACCAGCGGCGCCGTTCGTTGGTGCAGTCACCATGCGTTTACCTGCGGCGTTCTCTTCATTCACTGCCAGCGCAAACAAATTAACCCAATCCATCACCGTAAAGCTCGATACGATTAAGCGTTGGTTCGGCGGAGGTGAAAGCAGCTGTTGGTGAAGCCCATGGGCACGCCGCCGAACGTTCAACCCTCCGGGCAAGTGCCCCGTCGCTTTTAAGCCATTTTCAATACTGGTGCGCATGGCTTCCCAGATCGTCAGTAGCTCTGTGCGAATCACCCCTTCACTGCGCCATGCTTTTTCGTTTTCAAACATTAGCTCACTGATACGCAGCCCATTTGTTTGGCAAAGCGCTAACAGTTCATTTGCCGTTTCAAATGGGTAAGGTAGTGCCGTTTTGTCTTCGTCTAACCCTCCCTGATCGGCACAGGCTTGGTCGACATAAAAGCCACCACCAAGGGAATAATAGGTATTTGTCGCAATAACCTTATCGTGCTGATAGGCCGTTAACATCATGGCATTCGGATGAAAGGGTAAACAATGTTCGTCCCATTCAATATCATGGGCACGATCAAACGTTAGCGCTTGACCATTGGGTAGCGTTAACAGAGCGCCCTCATCCAGTGCGCGCAGTCGCTCGGCAATAGTATCTGGATCAATTGACTCTGGCATTTCTCCCATCAAGCCCATGATGATGGCACCGTCAGTACCATGGCCGATGCCGGTAGAAGCTAATGAGCCGTGGAGCCTAATCACCATACGCGTCAGCGACGGTGAAGTAACCGACTGGCTAAAATCCCGAGCTGCACGCATCGGCCCAACGGTATGAGAGCTTGATGGGCCAATCCCAATTCTAAAGAGATCAAAAACGCTTATCGCCATTGTATTTTCCGCCCCTCAACGGTAGTGGTTGATGTCCTGATCGCTACGTTACTGTGCAGCTTTATCCTCTTGTTAGTCGAGCGGTCGACCTTAAGTTCGACGTGCGAGCATAGAAGGGTGACGATATAATGAATATTCTTCTATACATGCTTTTGAGCATCTCTCTTATAACGTCATTTCTCCGATAAGGATGTTGGTATGCCCTCCACCCCACCGCAGTGGCCCATTAGCTTTGGTTATGCGCTTCTGCGTGCAACGCTTTATGTATTTTTTATCGCTGGCATTGCCCAGGGCGGTTATTTTGAAGCGCTCTATTTACCTGACGTACGCTATACCGAACTAGGCTTTACGGAGTTTGCCCAAACCCTGATATTGGCCAGTTGTTGTGGCTTATTAATTTATGTGCGCCAAGTACTTAAAGTGTGGCCTACTGTCACCCTTTTGCTGCTGGCATTTGTGGCTTCTTCGCTGGTACGCGAACAGGATTACTTTTTAGATTACTACGTTGCGGAACACACCTGGAAAGTACTGGTATCGTTAATTGTGATACCCAGCCTAGTGTGGGTCGTCGTGCAGCGTCGCCGATTTATTGAAGAGTTTTCACATTATAGCAACACGTTTGCGTTTGGGCTTTTTACTGCTGGCGTATTGGTTACCTACATTTTTTCTCGTCTTTATGGTCGCCAAGATTTTTGGCGAGCCGTCATGCAGGACAACTATATCCGCGAATTTAAGGATGTTGCAGAGGAAGCCATCGAGCTTTTGGGCTACAGCTTGATTCTATTTGCCATGATCGAGCTTTTGTTGATTACACGGCGTATTTACAAGGCGCGCCAAAACGCTCGCTAACTCTCCTCTTAACTCTTGCTAGCCACTCTTCGCTATCGCCGCCTTACGCTCTGCGTAGGCGGCATTTCATTTTTTACATCTCGTTATACACAAAGCCATTTGCGACCCTGTTGGCTTCAACGTAGTGTCGTCCGTCAGACTCATGGGCATTTTTGCTGAAAAACAACCTACTGACGACACAAACCTTATGACAAACTCACAAAATCGCGAAGAAAACCTAAAGCGAGGTGCGTTTACTCGCTTTCTTGATAGCGTTGAGTGGCTGGGCAACCTGCTTCCACATCCTGTTACCCTATTCGCTATCTTATGCGTGCTGGTAGTAGTCGCCAGCGGCATCGCCGGTGCGTTAGGGGTATCTGTTGCCGACCCTCGCCCTGCTAACGAGGGTGAATGGATAGCGGTTAATTCACTGCTTAATGCAGAAGGCCTGCGCCGTTTAGTCACAGAGATGGTAACCAACTTCACTAGCTTCGCGCCGCTGGGCACGGTATTGGTGGCCATGCTGGGGGTCGGCGTTGCAGAACACTCCGGCCTGCTTTCTGCCAGCATGCGCGCGCTAGTACTTAACCGCTCGCCGCGCATTGTCACCTATGCCGTAGTGTTTGCTGGCATCATGTCGAACATGGCAGCTGAGCTTGGCTATGTGGTGTTGATTCCTTTAGCGGCCATGATCTTCCACTCATTAGGGCGGCACCCATTAGCGGGCCTTGCTGCTGCGTTCTGCGGCGTTTCTGGAGGCTACAGCGCTAACCTACTGATTGGTACCGTTGACCCATTACTGTCAGGCATTACTCAGGAAGCAGCGCGCCTTCTCGACCCTACTTACATTGTAGGCGCCGAGGCAAACTGGTTCTTTATGTTCGCCAGCACGTTCTTTGTCACGCTTATTGGTGGCTTTGTTACCGAGCGCATTGTAGAACCCAAGCTTGGTAAGTTCGATTCTGCCTACGCTGATAGCGATATTGAAAACCAGCGCATGGAAGGACTATCAACATCAGAAAAGCGCGCCTTAAAAGGGACAGGGCTTGCAACACTAGCGTTAGTCGCTCTAATCGCTGTCATGGTCGTACCTGAAAACGGCATATTGCGTAACCCCGACACAGGGTTGATTAGCGGCTCGCCCTTTTTGCGTGGCATTGTAGTGATTGTCGCGGTGTCGTTCACTGTATTGGGGTTTGTTTATGGCCGCTTGGCAGGCACCATGCAAAACGATCGCGATATTGTCGACGCCATGGCAAAAAGCATGAGCAGTCTTGGCCTGTATATCGTGTTGGTCTTTTTTGCGGCGCAGTTTGTGGCGTTGTTTAACTGGAGCAACTTTGGCACCGTGACGGCCGTTGCTGGCGCTGATCTGCTGCAGTCCCTGGGTCTACGTGGGCCAGGCCTATTCGCGCTGTTTATTATTATGTGTGCGTTCGTCAACCTATCCCTAGGCAGCGCCTCTGCTCAGTGGGCAGTAACGGCTCCTATCTTTGTACCGATGCTAATGCTGATGGGCTATGCCCCTGAAGTGATTCAGGCGGCTTACCGGATCGGCGACTCCGTGACCAACCTGATTACGCCAATGATGAGTTACTTTGGTTTGATTCTGGCGGTAGCAACCCGCTATCGGAAAGATATGGGCATTGGTACGCTGGTAGCACTTATGCTGCCTTACACGCTATTTATGCTGATTGGCTGGAGCCTGCTGTTCTTTATTTGGGTATTCGTTTTTGGCTTGCCTGTTGGTCCGGGGTCAGCCACGCATTACACGCTATAAGCATTTTCATCGTATAACGCAGCATAACGCAAAAAACCCGCCGTTCTATGAACGGCGGGTTTCTTATCAGCAAACCCAAAGGCGGCTAAGCTTGTGCCTCTGGTCTACCTACTCGGGTCTACCTACTCGTCGAGGAACGAGCGCAGCGGTTCAGAACGACTTGGATGACGTAGCTTGCGCAGCGCCTTCGCTTCGATCTGACGAATCCGCTCGCGGGTTACGTCAAACTGCTTACCCACTTCTTCTAACGTGTGGTCGGTATTCATATCAATACCGAAACGCATGCGAAGCACTTTCGCTTCACGAGCGGTTAAGCCACCAAGGACGTTACGCGTCGCTTCGATCAAGCCTTCGCCAGTCGCCATATCAATCGGCAGCAACATCGTGCCGTCTTCGATAAAGTCACCTAGGTGTGAATCATCGTCGTCACCAATCGGCGTCTCCATAGAGATCGGCTCTTTGGCAATTTTCAACACCTTGCGCACTTTGTCTTCCGGCATTTCCAGACGTTCGCCCAACTCTTCCGGCGTTGGCTCGCGGCCCATTTCCTGCAGCATCTGGCGAGAAACGCGATTGAGCTTATTGATCGTCTCAATCATGTGTACCGGAATCCGGATGGTACGCGCCTGGTCAGCGATAGAGCGCGTAATCGCCTGACGAATCCACCACGTGGCATAGGTCGAAAACTTGTAACCACGGCGATATTCGAACTTATCCACCGCTTTCATTAGGCCAATGTTGCCTTCCTGAATCAGATCCAAGAACTGCAGGCCACGGTTGGTATATTTCTTAGCAATCGAAATTACCAAACGCAGGTTAGCCTCAACCATCTCTTTCTTGGCACGACGCGCTTTCGCCTCGCCGATAGAGAGCTTGCGGTTAACTTCTTTGAGGTCGGCCACGGTGAGCTGCACCATGTCCTCTTCAAAGGCAATTTTGCGCTGTGAGCGAGCAATATCGGCGCGCAGTGGCTCAAGGCGGTCAGCATACTTGGGCTGCGCCTCCTGGAAGGTGTCCAACCATTTTGGATTAGACTCGTACCCAGGGAACGACTTAATGAACGTCTTACGTGGTACTTTAGCTTTCTTCACGCACAGCTGCATGACCGCTTTTTCTTGGGCACGCACCTGCTCAACGCTAATACGTACCTGACCGACGAGTCGCTCAAAATGCTTCGGCACCAGCTTAATAGGCGAAAATAGCTCGGCTAAGCGCGCTTGCTCATTTTTAAGCTCAGCACTGCCACGACCGTATTTCGCGAGCGCAGCTTCGACAGCGGCGTTCTGTTCACGGATTTGCTCGAAGCGAGCTTTCGCTTCTTCCGGATCAGGTCCACCTTCGCTGGCAGTGCTGTCCTCGTCCTCGTCGTCACCGTCGCTGTCGAGATCATCATCATCGCTCAGCTCGGTTTCCACTTCGGGCTCAGGCACTTCGGCTTCTGCAACGCCTGGAATTCCTTCGTCCGGGTCGATAAAACCAGAGAACAGGTCAGATAAGCGGCCAGGCGCTTCTTCGTCCTGTGTGGCATCATAAGCATCCAGGATAGAGGCAACCGCGCCAGGCAAATAGGCCAGCGCCGACATCACTTCCCGTGTGCCTTCTTCTATCCGCTTGGCGATTTCGATCTCACCTTCGCGGGTTAGAAGTTCAACCGTGCCCATTTCGCGCATATACATACGCACAGGGTCGGTAGTGCGACCTACGTCGCTTTCCACGGCGGCGAGTGCCGCGACGGCCTCTTCCGCAGCGGACTCGTCCGTGGAGTGATCCGACATCATCAAAGTGTCTTCATCTGGCGCTTCTTCAACGACACTGATACCCATGTCGTTAATCATGCCAATGATGTCTTCCACTTGATCCGGGTCGGCGATATCCTCGGGTAGATGGTCGTTGACCTCGGCATAGGTCAGGTAGCCCTGTTCCTTGCCGCGCGCGATCAACTCCTTCAGACGTGACTGCTGCTGCGCATTTCCAGCCATAGAAACCCTATCTCGACGAAGAAGAATGAAACACCTGGGGCGCTGAATCGATTAAACTCAACAAGCCGAACAGTATAGCGTAAATAGCAGGAATTTTTCCAGCGAAACGTATTTGCGCGGTCATTCAGGTGTGTTAGGTTGTTCGGTTAGGTCAGCGCCTGGCGACTGACCCTTTATGTGGTGCCAACGTTAGGGAAATTCAACCCTAGCGCCTAAAACTCTGATCATTAGCCCTGGTCATTAGCTCTGATCATGCAGAGACAAACGCCTTAGTCCCTGCTTAATGTCGTTTAACAAGTTCCATTACCAAGCTTGCCAAACGTTGCCGCTGCGCTTTATCTAGCTTTTGCCCAGAACGCTCTAAATCCAGCAACGCTTGGTACTCTTCCTGTGGTGAGCGCTTGCGCTGAACTTCCACTAAATGCTCAACCAATCCTGTCAGTTCGGCTTCTCGAGTTCCCTTGGGAATCAGCAGCTCTCGTGACGCCAACTCAGCTAATACCTGCCCTTCATAGCTACCCTGAAAATGTGCCAACACCACCTGCGGGCTGCGATAACGCCCGGCACGTAGCAACTCAATCAAGTCGCGACATAGCGGTGTTTCTTCACTCTCTGGCAACCAGTCCAAGGAATCCGGTAGTGCTGCCACTAAGCTAGGCTCATTCAACAGTAGCTGTACAATCCGTGCCACGGTCGAAAGCACTTGCGGGCGATGCTGCAGTGCCTGCCTTTGTGGTGACTTTTTCTTACTGGAGCCTGAAGGTTTAGGTTTGGCGCTGACCAACGGTCCCTCATGATGCTCAAATGGCATCATGTCAGGCGACTCGACCTGCTCCCAGTACACGGCCTCCTGCGAAGACGCCTTCTGCGCCTCTTTTTGTGCACTGACAGCCGCACGCTTATCAAGCAGGTTTTTTAGCTGCGATTGCGCCAATCCACTGCGCTTAGCTAATGCCTCTAACAGTAACGATTTGAGCATTCCTTCAGGCACTTTGTTCAATGCCTCAAGCACCTGACTTGCAAACCGCTCTCGCCCCTCCACGGTATTCAAGTCACGCCCCTGCGCTGCCTGCTCAAAGAGAAACTCAGACAGCGGCATCGCGCAGGTAACGCGATTTTGGAACGCCTCACTACCTTCACGACGCACCAACGTATCCGGGTCATCACCTTCTGGCAGAAACAGGAAGCGCGCTTCACGACCGTCAATCATCTGCGGCAATGCTGTTTCTAAGGCACGGCTGGCGGCTTGGCGTCCTGCACGGTCGCCGTCAAAGCAAAACACCACACGGCTGACCAAACGAAATAGTCGGCTTAGGTGGTCTTCTGTCGTTGCCGTACCCAGGGTAGCAACTGCGTTATTGATGCCGAACTGCGCTAGCGCGACGACATCCATATAGCCTTCCACAATAACAAGCTGTTCAAGCTTGCTTGAGGCTTGGCGCGCCTCATACAGCCCATATAGCTCACGCCCCTTGTGAAAGACAGGCGTTTCTGGCGAGTTCAGGTATTTGGGCTGGTCATCGCCCATTACCCGACCGCCAAACGCAATGGTTCGCCCCCTTAAGTCCCGAATGGGAAACATCACACGATCACGAAAGCGGTCATACGTCCGCCCTGTGTCTTCACGGTGAATAAGCAAGCCATACTCTACTTGGACAGGCTCACCAATACCCCGTGCGCTCAAGTGCTGTTTTAGGGCCTCCCATCCACCGGGCGCATAACCAATACCATAGGTACTAACGACGTCCTGCGATAACCCACGGCCTTGCAGATAGCGCTGCGCTCCCTGCCCCTCCTGCATTTTTAGCCGTTCTCGGTAAAAACTGGCAGCAAGTTCAAGAAGGTTAACGCCCTCTTTGCGCTTTTTTTCGCGCTGCTGAGCGCGCGGATCATCGGCACCCTCACGAGGAACCTCTAACCCTAAACGGCTAGCCAACTGCCCAACCGCATCGGGAAAGGGTAGTTTGTCGTATTCCATTAGAAAGCGTAGCGCATTACCGTGGGCACCACACCCAAAGCAGTGATAAAACTGTTTATCAGCGCTGACCGTAAATGACGGAGTTTTCTCTTGATGGAAAGGACATAGCCCAGAATAGTTACGCCCGGCCTTTTTAAGCTGCACACGCTCACCAACCACCTCGACCACATCTACACGGCCTAAAAGGTCATCAATGAAACGTTGTGGAATTTGGCCTGCCATGAACTGCGGGCATCCTCGCGCAAAGCGCTAGATCACTTGCCTAAGGTCATCAGGCATGTTGCCAGATCACCATAAACAGCGATGAATCAAAACAAAAACAAACGGCCACCTAGTGGCGGCCGCTTGACATCCCTCTTGAGACGACCAGCTAACTGCTCCGGCCCCCTCGGGTACGGATCAATAGAGCCGTTCGAAACGCTTTTGCTCACGCTGAATCTTCTTGGCGTGGCGTTTTACGGCAGCTGCCGCTTTGCGCTTACGCTCAGCAGTCGGCTTCTCATAGTGCTCGCGGCGGCGTACTTCAGAAAGAACACCGGCTTTTTCGCAAGAACGCTTGAAGCGACGCAGGGCGACGTCAAACGGCTCGTTATCACGTACTTTTACAGAAGGCATTAAGCACTCACCTACCTTAAGGAGTCTTGAGTTCGGATAGTTCGTACACTGATAAAGACACAGTATACGACCCAGTTTTACAGCGCACAGTAGTCTAGTCGTGGTTGATGATCTTTGCAAATGCTTACGCGCTTCAAGCATGAGAATGCTAAACTAGTGTCCTGGTTTCCAGCACTGTTTTTACCTACGATTTTCAACTGACAACGAGTTCTTCAGCTATGCGCGTACTGGGCATTGAAACATCTTGCGATGAAACGGGCGTCGCGATTTATGATACTTCGCACACTGGAGGCAGCGGCCTGCTTGCCGACGCGCTATATAGTCAAATTGCCATGCATGCCGAGTATGGTGGCGTGGTGCCTGAACTTGCCTCTCGCGACCATACGCGCAAGCTGTTACCGCTGATTGAGCAAGTATTGCACGACGCAAAGCTGACGCGTAACGATCTAGACGGCATTGCCTACACCGCAGGCCCGGGGTTAGTGGGCGCACTAATGGTTGGCGCCAGCACAGCGCACGGCATGGCACGCGCCCTGGACATCCCGGTACTTGGCGTACACCACATGGAAGGCCACCTGTTAGCCCCTATGCTGGAAGATGACGCTCCTGACTTCCCCTTTGTCGCCTTGCTTGTCTCTGGCGGGCATACTCAGCTTGTCGAAGTGCAGGCGCTTGGGCACTATCAGCTACTCGGCGAATCGGTTGATGATGCAGCGGGTGAAGCCTTCGACAAAGCAGCCAAAATGCTTGGGCTTGCCTACCCCGGCGGCCCTCACGTGGCTAAACTTGCTGAGCAAGGCGACCCAAAACGTTTCCGCTTTCCACGACCAATGACCGACCGCCCTGGCCTAGACTTCAGTTTTTCCGGCTTAAAAACTCATACGCTGACCGCTATTCGCCAATTGGAAGCAGCTGGAGAACTAGACACCCAAGCCAAAGCCGACGTGGCGAGAGCCTTTGAAGAAGCTGTCGTGGACACCCTGGTTATCAAATGCCGACGCGCATTAGACCAAACCGGTTTAAAGCGCTTGGTGGTCGCAGGTGGCGTCAGTGCTAACCAACGCCTGCGTGAGCGCCTAGCGGTCGAAACAGAGAAACGTAACGCGCGGTCTTATTACCCTCGCGGGCGCTTTTGCACCGACAACGGCGCAATGATCGCTTATGTCGGCGCCCAACGCCTAGCGGCGGGAGAGCATGATGATAACGGCGTTATGAAGGCGACGCCGCGTTGGCCGCTGGACACCTTAAGCCCACCTAACCTCTATAGCGTCCCCTACTAGCCGCGTAAATGCGGCTCTTCTCCTCGACGCAGGCGGCGAATATTCAATCCATGCCGCGCGAGCACCAATAGGCTGAAACCACTCACAACCATAACGTAGTCGGGTGCTAGCCAGACGCAGGCCAGCGGCGCAACAAATGCACTAATAAGCGATGCTGCCGCAGCCATTCGCAGCCGCCAAGCAAGCAGCATCCAGCATATGGCACTAAGCAGCGCCACGCTGGGCACCAAGATCAGTAGCACGCCAAACGCACTGGCAACCGACTTACCACCGCGAAACCTATGCCAAAGGGGATAGCTATGACCCAGGAGAACGGCTAATCCTACTGCCCCCTGTAGCCAAACAGGTAGCCCCAGCCATTTGGCTGTCAGCACTGCAGGCGCCCCTTTTAATGCATCTAGCAATAGCGTGGTGACTGCTAAGCGCGGCCCGTAAAGGCGCAGCACGTTCGAAAACCCAGGGTTACATGAACCTTGATAGCGCGGATCAGGCACGCCTGCCAACCGACATACGCTCAGCGCCGCTAACCAGCTTCCGCTTAAGTAGCCCACCACGATCCATATCATTCCGCTCACCACCTTGGCTCCTACCCAGCGTTAGACCGTACTCAGCTGTCGTTTCGCGCTATCCTCAAGTACAATCGCCCGCTTGTTGACGCTAGGGGAAAACCTGTGGATCGCATTTTGATCGAAGCGCTGGCAGTAGATACCGTCATCGGTGTGTACGACTGGGAGCGCACCATTGTTCAGTCTTTAAGCTTGGACTTATCGCTCGCAACGGACATACGTCCCGCTGCCGCTACAGATGACTTGAGCTTAACGCTTGATTATGCAGCCATTTGCCAGCGAATCCAGCGCTTTGCTGACGAGCACCAATTTGCTCTCGTCGAGACCTTTGCAGAACGCCTGGCTGAGTGCTTACAGCAGGAGTTCTCCATTACCTGGCTGCGCCTTACCGTACGCAAACCAGGGGCAGTTCCACAAGCCGCTAGCGTGGGTCTTGAAATTACCCGTGGCACGCTTCCATGAGCTTGGTTACTCTCAGTTTAGGCAGCAATATCGATCCTGACACTCATATTCGCCTGTGCCTAGACGCGCTTGAAGATACCTTTGGCACCCTGCAAATATCGCGTGTTTTTGAAAGCGAGCCGGTGGGTTTTAATGATAATCGCAACTTTTATAACCTTGTAGTTGCGTTTGATAGCGACTGGACGGTGGGTGAACTTCAGGCGTGGTCTAAACAGCTTGAAATCGCCCATGGTCGTACTCCCGACATGGTTAAGTGCAGCTCACGGGCATTAGATATTGACCTACTTACGGTGGGATATGTGTGCGCCACCATTGACAATGTCACCCTACCCCGAGAAGAGATCACGCACAACGCCTTCGTCCTACAGCCCTTAGCCGAACTGCTACCCAATCAACGTCACCCCCTCTGTGGCCTACCTTACGCTACATTGTGGCAACGCTTCGATATGGGCAGCCAACGCTTATGGGCCATCGATTTTCAATGGCGTGGCCGCTGGGTTTCCCAGGCAGACCCCGCGCCAAAGAAGGCATCTGTTCGCTAACCAGAGTTCACAGTTAACGCTTAGCGCATCTCCAAAATCGCGTTCGCCACTACCTGCTGTCGGCGTGCACGTAGCGCCTGACCTAAGGCTGCTCCGCGATAACCCTCTTGCAATAGTGCTTGTGGGTCTACGCTTTGTGCGGCATGCCACGCTCGGCTCAGCGGTTCAACCGCCTCTTTAGCTAAACGCTTGATGAGCTGTAACTGCGCATTAACCTGCGTGGGCTTACGCCAGCCATCCAAACGCTCTAGCCAATGCAGAACGCGTTCGTCGCTTAATGGCTCGGACAATACATGCATACTAAGCGCTACATGGCGGGCAAGTTGTGTCACCGCATTGGGTAGCCGCAACCTTACCGCCAGCTCATCACGCTGTGAATCACTCAATACCGATACCATCAACGCGTAGCGCCAGTGAGCTAGCGGAAGAGAGCTGTCGATTGCCACTTGCTCGGCTGCATCCAGCGCCATTGCTTCAAGCGCACTTTTCAGTACCACCTCATCCGCCAGCTCTGGCCACCAAGCTACCAGCGCCTCGCAATCGTTCAGAGCAATGAAATAACAATCGGGGGTAGGTTCGCCCAGCGCTTTTTCAGTTTCCACCCACACTCGCTCAGCAGCAAGGTGGATAAGCTCTCCACTACGGCTCACCTCTCGCATTAGCGCTAGGGTTTCAGGCGCAATGGTAAATCCTAAGTGTGCGTAACGGGCAAGAAAGCGTGCCGTGCGCAATACCCGTAAGGGGTCTTCACTAAACGCTGGGGACACGTGGCGCAACAGGCGCTGCTCAATATCCCGCTGACCGTTAAAGGGATCGGTCAACTCGCCATCAAAGCGCTGCGCAATTGCGTTGATGGTTAAATCACGTCTTGAAAGGTCTTCTTCCAGGGTTACATCAGGGCTTGCGTGTACTTCAAAGCCGCCATAACCGTGGCCAGACTTTCTTTCAGTTCGTGCGAGCGCATACTCTTCGGCGGTATCAGGATGCAGAAAGACCGGAAAATCGCGCCCCACTGGTTTAAAACCCCGCTGCTGCATAACGTCTGGCGTGGCACCGACGACGACCCAATCATTATCAACTACCGGCCAGCCTAACAGCGCATCGCGCACTGCCCCGCCAACACGATAAACGTCAAGCCCTTTGGTTTTCGCATCCACCTGAAACACGGCTATCGCCCTTTTTTTCAATGTCTCGTGTTTTAATGTCTCGTATTTTAATGTCTAGGCCGACGGCTAGGTACGCTGATGCGCTCACCCGACTCCAGATTGAGAGCGGTTAACGACCCACCCCACACGCAACCCGTGTCCAGCGCCTCAACATGAATCGCGGCATTCGGGGTACGGCCCTCTAACGCGGCCCAGTGTCCGAACAGCAGCTGTAGCGTATCCGCCCTTGGGTACTGAAACCAGGGAGCAAATCCGTCGGGAGCACTTTCCAAGCCTTCCTTAGCAGCAAAGTCCAGCTTGCCGTCGCTATTGATAAAGCGCATACGGGTAAAAACATTAACGAGACAGCGCATACGATCCATCCCTTCCAGGTCGTCACGGAACTGGTCAGGCTGATTACCAAATAGTTGCGTTAAAAACTCGCCTGGACGCTCACTGAGCAAAGCCGCCTGAACTTCTTGGCTAAACGATATCGCCTGCTCTGCGCGCCACGTGGGCAACACGCCCGCATGGGTCATCAGTGTATTATTTTCATAAATTGCCAATGGTTGGCTTTGCAGCCAGTCCAGCACCTGTTCGCGCTGCGGTGCTGCAAGAATATCGCTGAGGGTGTCGTTTTTTTTCAGTTTTCCGCCACCGCGTGCCACCACCAACAGATGAAAATCGTGATTACCCAGCACGCAGCGGGCAGCACCGTCTAACGCCTGCACTTCCTTCAAACAGGCAAGCGACCCAGGACCGCGATTGACTAAGTCGCCAACCAGCCAGAGTGTGTCGTTTGCAGGATTAAAGCCAAGCTGATCTAGCAAGCTGACAAACTCAGCATGACAGCCGTGCAGATCACCAATGACATAAGTGCTCATGGCTACCCCTTTTAGAGAATGGTCAATGAAGCTGACGCGGCACCGCTAGCCTAAAAGGTGCAATGGGCACATCAAAGGCCCGTTGGGTATAGGTATTGAGCAACGTATAAGCACCTTCCATAACACCTACCGGCGTTTGCAGAATAGCTCGACTGGTGTAGCGAAAACGCTGTCCTGGGCCAATTAACGGTTGCTGGCCCACCACCCCTTTGCCACGTACCTCTTGGCTATCGCCGTTACCTTGGGTAATTTTCCAGTAGCGCGCCATGAGCTGCACGCTATGAGGGCTTTGGTTATGCACCGTTACGGTATAACTAAACACAAAACGCGACTCACTGTCGTTTGACTCTGCCACACGGTACTCAGGCGCAATGCTAACCTCAATGGCTAAAGCACTCACGCGTCGTCACTCCCTTTGTTACTAAGCGCTTCGTCCGCCGCCACTTGATTAGCGATAGTTACATACTCAGCAACCGACAGGGTTTGCGGACGCCGTGCGGGATCAATGCCTAACGCCTCTAATGTTTCTGCGCTCACTCTACCTTTTAAGTTATTACGTAGTGTTTTGCGCCGCTGACCAAACGCTAACTTGACCAGCTCAAACAGCAGCGCTGGGTCATCTGCCGTTTGGGGCAAGCTTTTATGAGGCGTCAGCCTAACAATGGCGGAGTCAACTTTCGGCCTAGGAACGAAGGCTTCTGGTGGCACGATAAACAGCTGGTCAACATGGCAGTAATACTGCGCCATCACTGACAGCCGCCCCCAATCAGTGCTGCCTGGCTCAGCGGCCAAGCGCTCAACGACCTCTTTTTGCAGCATAAAGTGCATATCGGCAATCGCATTACCCATGGTCAATAAATGCACAATAAGCGGTGTCGAGATATTGTAAGGCAGGTTACCGACCACTCGCAGCGCTGGGCCACCCCCTTTTAGCGCAGTGAAATCAAACTTCAGTGCATCACCCTCATGAATCACAAAGTCAGGGTAGTTAAAAAACTGCACCCTCAAACCAGGAATCAAGTCACGGTCTAGCTCAATGACTTCAAGCTTTCCTGTCGCCTCTAACAACGGAGCAGTAAGCGCGCCTTGTCCTGGGCCAATTTCGACGAGTCGGTCGCCTTCGCGAGGTCCAATAGCACGGACAATACGCGAAATGATGCCGAGGTCACGCAGAAAGTTTTGACCAAAGCGTTTACGAGCACGGTGCTGCTGAGGCACTTGAGACATCTAACAGTGTTCCTTGGAGGGTTGATTCATAAAGCAATGGAGGCATTGGCGCGCCGTGCAGCAAGTTGCTTTGCTAGCGCAAGGGCCACACCTAAGCTACTGGGGTCGGCAATTCCGCGACCAGCTAAACTAAGCGCGGTGCCATGGTCAACGGAGGTTCGTACCAACGGTAGGCCAAGCGTAATATTCGCCGCTTGACCAAAGCCTGCGTATTTTAACACCGCTAGCCCTTGGTCATGATACATCGCCAGCACTGCATCAATACCCACCAAATGACGCGGTGTAAAAAGCGTATCGGCCGGAAACGGGCCTTGAACATCTAGGCCTTCAGCACGCAGCGCCTTTAACGCGGGAATAATAACATCGAGCTCTTCGTGCCCTAAATGGCCATCTTCACCCGCATGGGGGTTTAGCCCACACACCGCAATGCGAGGAGTAACAATGCCAAACTGGCGCTTTAGATCAGCCGCGAGCAGACGGCTAATTTGCATGATTTTATCGTAGGTAACCGCGTCTGCCACCTCACGCAGCGGCAGATGCGTAGTCACCAGCGCCACGCGCAGATCACCACTACCCTGCCAGTGGCTGGACTGGGCGTGCAGTGCTTGATCAGTGGCTAACAACATCACGACCTCATCAACCCCACACGCATCGCGCAGCCATTCAGTATGACCAGTGAAGTTGGGGAAGCCACCTTCAATAATCACACCTTTATGAAGCGGCGCAGTAACCATTGCTGCTGCATGGCCCTGTTGGCAGGCGTCTACAGCAATTTGCAACGTTTCTAGCACATAGCCTGCATTGGTAGGATTAAGCACGCCTGGAAGCGCTGGCTCGCGAAGTGCGGCGGGCCATACGACCAACCGCCCGGGTGAAGACACCTCTTCGCTTCCAGGGGCTGCTTCTACCACATCGAGCTGAAGCCCGAGCAGTGCCGCGCGCTGATTTAGCAACTGGATGTCGCCAATCGCTACGGTGTTATTCAATTGGCCATTGGCGGCCAACATCAGCGTAATCTCTGGCCCGATGCCTGCGGGTTCGCCGGTAGTAATTAGCAGCGGTGCAGCACTATTGCTCATTGCGTTGGCTCATGGTGATTGCTCGTTAGAGGCGAATATCAACGAACGCCTGTTCCCGCATTTCACGCTGCCACGTCTGCAGTTCTTCGTTAGCACGACGCTGGAAAATGGCTTGGCGAACCTGTTCACGACGGCTCTCTTCCGTTACGTCTTGACGGCGACGCTCTAGCACTTCAATGACGTGGTAGCCAAACTGGGAACGCACTGGCTCAGACAGCTGATTAGTATTCAATGACCCCATGGCTTCTTCGAAGGCAGGAACGGTTTGGCCGGGGCGTACCCAACCCAGTTCACCGCCATTCATCGCACTGCCGCGGTCGTCACTAAACTCGCGGGCCACGGATGAAAAGCCTGCCCCCTGCTGTAAACGCTGTCGAGCTTGTTCGGCGCGAGCACGGGCTTGGTTTTCATTGCGCGTTGGCGTTAGCTCTACTAAGACGTGGCGGGCACGCGTTTCTTCAATAAACGCCTGTCCTTGCTGAGATGGCTGCTGACTCAAGAAGCGATCAACGTCACGATCAGATACGTTGACACGCTGACTAATTTGGCGCTGCTGCACTTGGCGCATCAGCATTTCTCGGCGGACTTCTTCTCGCACGTCAGCCAGGGTCATGCCGTCCGCTTCTACGGCATCAGCAAATTCGTCAAGCGTCATGCCGTTAGACTCTGCGATGGTACGCAGCTGGCGGTTAAGCTCCGTGTCATCCACGCTAAGATTAGCTTCACGGGCCATCTGAAGCTGAATTTCGTCCATCACCATGCGCTCCAGCACCTGCTGAGCCAGCTGGCTGCGTGGCGGTAAGTTACCGCCCTGGCTTTGCGCCTGCTGCTCTACCTGAGCGATACGGTCATCAAGCTCACTACGCATAATGACGCCATCATTAACGACAGCCACAACACTATCCAGCATTTGCCGCTGGGTCGATTCAAAATTTTGTGCGTAAACCGATAGCGGTACAAGTGCAGCACCTGCTCCAAGGCAGAGCACCATCATGCCGCCAGCAGAGAGCAGCTTTGCCCGCTTTTTTAAGGCACAGGTCAGCAGGGTCTTTCTGGTAGTCATAAAAATTCTCTTTCAGTCAGCCACCATTTAACGACATCGTTACAGGGGCGTAGGGCGGTAGCCAGGAATGGCTTGTTCAAAGTAGCCGTCAGCCTGTTGGCCAACGCCACCAAGGCCACGGAATACAAAACGTACAAATAGCCCGCGGTCGTTAAAGTCATCGCCTATACGGGCGGTGTCGTTATCGTCTACCCATTCACGCCAGACCAGCTGTAAACCATAGCAGCAGTCATTCCACTGCACGCCGGCCAGCTGCTCGAGCGCACGGTCGTTGGTTTGATCGTGCAGGTAGCGACCAATCAAATCAATCCTCGGGCTGGCTTTCCAAGCAAGTGACAGGTCCCACTCTTCTCGACTGTAATCTCTAAAGCCGTCATCGCCTGGCACAACACCTGGATCAAAACCTTCGATCTCCCAACGGTAACCAAGGTTCACTACGTGACCAGCGGGATGACGATAACGGGCATCAACGCTAGAGCGTTCAGTCTGCTCACGCTGGTCGTCGTATAACCACTCATAACCTGCACTCCACCGATCATTAATCTGCCAATCGAGACGAGTTACCACTGGAGAGCGGTCCCGCGTGGCCTGATAACGGCTCAGCGGATTCACGTTTGCACTATCTTCCGGACGAGCAGGTAATGTATCTGGGTCACCGTCGCTATCAATACGACGGTCAGATAGATAAATGCTTTGCCCGACACCAAGGGTTAACCGATCTTGCCCAGAAGCATCTTCAATAAAACGTGACTCTACGCCTAACGACACACGATTCAGGTCACCTAAACGGTCAGCACCTGAAAAACGATGAGGCGACCATAACTGGGCCCATGAGAAGGCTCGTTCACGGCTATCAAAATCAGGTAACTGCGTTTGGTTAGTGCGCGGCACGTAAGCATAGTTCAAACGCGGTTCAAGGGTTTGCCGATAATCACGGCCGCGTAGTTCCAGTTCACGTTCAAACACAAGGCCACTATCGATTGATGTGACCGCCGCACTGCGACTGGGAGACGTACCTCGGTCAGTGACACGATCGCCATAATCTAGCTCATAGGCAGTGTGCCATAGCTCGGTACGCGGCTCGATGTACCCCCAGGGCTGCTCAAAGCGCCAGCCAATTGCTGGCGTAAGATGCAGACGCGTACCAATGGCAGCTTCACGCTCAGGCACGCGACGCTCATCAACATCACGCCAAAAATAAGTCGCGTTAGAACGCCACTGGGTATAAAAGCCACTGCCCAGCTGCCAATCAGAATTGGCTGTCAGGCTTGGCAAACGATAAAAAGGCTTATCGGAGTCACTTAAGGGATCTTCTAAACGCTGGAAGCCTTGAGCGCGTGCATTTAGCTGCCAACGCTCACCGCGATAATCTACCTGTGCCAAACGCTCCATACTTACGCGTTCACTATTGCCAAACTCATCACCAAAATCATCAAAATAGCGCCCGTCGCTTGCGGCACCATAGCGTAATTGATAATTACTGCGCGGGGTCAGGCTACCTGCGTGCTGGGCATCAATATACCAACGGTCATCGCCCTCAAAGCGGTTATCACCGTTGTTACTGCCATCATCGCTACTGATATACCCACCTTCCACCGTTCCTTGGCTCTCTTCAAGCAGGTAGCGGTACTCACCATTGAGCAATAAGCCACGATCCGACATCCAACGCGGCGTAATAGTAGCATCATGATTCGGCGCTATATTCCAATAAAAGGGCTGAGCATAATCAAACCCGTCATTGGAAAAACTGACGGAAGGCGATAGCAGGCCTGTATGGCGGCGGTCGTCAATAGGGAAACGCAGCCAGGGCCAATAAAAAATCGGTACATCTTTTACTTCAAGGCGTGCGTGACGCGCGGTGCCAAAGCCTTCTTCTTGGTTTAATTTTATATCGCTGCTAACGAGCTGCCAGCTATTAGTGTCTGGATCACAGGTCGTGAATGACGCGTTTCGCAGGCGATACTCCCCATCACCGGTTTGCTCTAACTGACTGGCCTGCCCCCTCAAGTGTTGCGCATAAAGCACATAGTGGCTATTGCGCAACGACGCTTGGTCGTTATTGAGCATTAGTGTCGCTTGTTCGCCACGCACCAGTGCCTGGCCATCACGTATGGCCAGATTACCCTCGGCGTCGACTCGCTGACGGTCTGCGGGCAGATACATCTGTGCCGCCTGTAGCTCAGTATTGCCACGGCGCAGCACAACATCACCGCGCAACAACGCCTCACCATCTGCCGCGTAATCAACTTCTTGCGTCTCAACCGACAACGTTTCGGGGTTATCTTCCGCTGGCAAGCGGTAGTCTGGCATCACATAACGCCCTCGACACAGCTGGTACGGTGCTTCGTCTTGACTCCAGGCCTGCCAGTCCAGCGCCTCGGCAGGTAGCGTCTGGCCTTGCGCCACCACTGAAAATGAGGCGCCAGCGAGCAAACTGCCCAACAGCGTGTGCGCAACCGGTACGGTACGCGAGATTCGCTTGCCCATGTTCGTTATCCTTGGCATCCATAATCGGTATTATACAGCCCGCATGATGCCCGACCAGCAAGGAGCTTGCATGTCCTCTTCTCGGATTGACGCCCTCACCCAGTGGGCGGCTGAACAAAATGGCCTAAATAGTGCCGCTATCCGCCTTTCTCCAGCGGGCGGTGACGCAAGTTTCCGGCGATATTTCCGGCTGACACTGCCCAACGGCAGTACTCAAATAGTAATGGACGCCCCCCCTGCCCAAGAAGACTCAACGCCGTTCGTCGCTATCGGAAAACGCTGGTACGCGGCAAAACTGCCCGTGCCGCATATTTACGCCGCCGATCTCGACGCGGGTTTTTTGCTGCTTGATGACCTTGGAGATACGCCGTTACAGACGCTATTCACTGATGAAGCGCGCATTCAAAACAGCCATTTCGATGCGCTGGCTTTGATTGCCAAGTTACAAAACCACGCCAACCCTGCAGTGCTGCCGCCTTATGATGCGACGCTGCTGAATCGAGAGCTCGACCTTTTTCCTGAGTGGTGTTTAAACAATTGGCTGTCGCTACCAACGCCAGACAGCTGGAGTGCGCTGCGTGGACACCTCGTTAAGCAAGCGCTCGATCAACCCGTCGTCAGCGTACATCGCGATTACGATGCGATGAATATCATGGTGCATGACCAGCAGCTTTACATGATTGACTTTCAAGACGCGGTGGCTGGGCCAATCAGTTACGACGTTATTTCCTTACTACGCGGACGCTACTGCCGTTT
The DNA here is from genome assembly GCF_000712975.1 of Vreelandella neptunia. GTDB lineage: Bacteria > Pseudomonadota > Gammaproteobacteria > Pseudomonadales > Halomonadaceae > Vreelandella > Vreelandella qaidamensis. The sequence goes on from NZ_JHQL01000004.1 coordinate 346,660, forward strand.
TTCTCAGGCGCAGTTTATGCAGTTCGTCGACGCTTTTTATCGCCAAGCGCGTCAAGATGGACGTCTCTCTCGCCATGTCAGCAATGATGAATTTCTTACCCAATGCCAAGCGATGGCCGCTCAACGCTCGCTAAAAGTGCTGGGAATTTTTTGCCGCTTAACGCTTCGCGATGCAAAACAAGGCTATTTATCACGTCTGCCGCATTTTTTGGCGCATTTAGAAGATAGCCTAACCGCGCTCCCCCAGCACAGCGAGTTTGCTGAATGGGTAAGCGGCACACTGCGTCCCGCCATTGCCCAACGTTTAGCGGAAAATACGTTATGAAAGCGATGATTTTAGCCGCAGGCCTTGGCAAGCGAATGCGGCCACTTACTGACCACTGCCCAAAACCACTACTACCGGTAGCTGGTAAGCCACTTATTGTGCATCACCTCGAACGGCTAAAGCGTGCTGGTATTGACGAGGTGGTCATCAACGTGAGCTATCGGGCAGAGCAGATCATGGCCGCACTAGGCGATGGAAGCGCCTTTCAGCTACGGATTCACTGGAGCCTTGAAAAGACCCCTCTAGAAACCGGCGGCGGTATTCAAAAAGCGCTGCCCCTGCTGGGCGAAGCCCCGTTTCTACTGGTCAATGGGGATGTCTGGTGCGATTACACGCCACCAGCATCACGACTACAGGGTAACGACTTGGCCCATCTAGTGCTGGTCGATAACCCTTCTCATCACCCTAGTGGTGATTTTGGCCTCATTAATGGTCGCGTTGCGCCAGCAAGCCACACGCGTCTTACCTTCGCGGGTATTAGCCTGCTACATCCAGATCTTTTAGCCGACCAGCCGCCTGGGGAATTTGCCCTGGCACCGCTACTAAAGCATGCGATGACAAGCAACCTGGTTAGCGGCGAGCACTTTTCAGGCCACTGGGTGGACGTAGGCACGCCTGAGCGCCTGAACGACCTTGAGCATTATCTTTTAGCAGCGCAGTAACGCAGACGATGAGCCGTGCGCCTAACGCTAGAAATGTTATGCTGCGCAACTTACCTTTCGTCGCCTAGATGAGGAGAGCAACGTGAAAGCACGGGTAAAATGGACAGACGGCCGCCAATTTGTTGCGGAATCAGGTAGCGGGCACAGTGTCGTGATCGACGGCCCACCTGATCTTGGTGGCCGCAATACCGGTCCCCGCCCAATGGAAATGCTACTGATGGGTATGGGTAGTTGTACTGCCTTTGATGTCTTGAATATTCTTGATAAAGCTCGCGCTGATGTCACCGACTGTGTTGCAGAGCTTAACGCCGAACGTGCTGATGATGTGCCTGCCGTATTTACCAACATCCACGTGCATTTTGTGGTGACTGGCCGTAGCTTAAAAGAGAAGCAAGTACAGCGGGCAGTTGAGCTATCTGCAGAAAAGTACTGCAGCGCGTCCATCATGTTGGTAAAAGGCGGCGTCGAAATAACCCACTCTTTTGAGATTGTCGAAGCTTGAGCGACTCAAAGCGTCATCTTTCTCATGTATCAACGACATATGTATTAAAAAAAATAGCACGGCTGGATGCATACCATGCGCTTGGCGGGCATAATATGCTCGCTTGTTTTTACCCCTACTGCGTAGCAGACGGCCGCTTTGCAAAAAGCGACCCCAGCATCACGGTGACAAGTTTTTATCGGTTCCGGCGCTGGCTCGTCGGGGTGTCTTCATCTGCCATAGGGAGGTTCGGACGTGTCAGATAATCTCCGACTCCACGGGTTTAATAACCTGACTAGCTCGTTGAGCTTTAACATTTACGACATCTGTTATGCCAAGACCGAAGAGCAGCGTGCGGCTTATATCGACTATATCGATGAGCTCTACAACGCCGAACGTTTGACGCAGATTTTAAAAGACGTCACCAATATTATCGGCGCTCATGTGCTTAATATTGCTCGTCAAGATTACGAACCCCACGGGGCCAGTGTCACCATTCTGATTGCTGAACACGAGCTGGATGAAGCAAATCCAGAGCAAACGGAACCAGGCCCAGGCCCACTGCCTGAAACAGTTGTGGCGCATCTTGATAAAAGCCACGTGACAGTACACAGCTATCCTGAGTCGCACCCCGACAATGGCATTAGCACCTTTCGATTGGATATTGACGTATCTACCTGTGGCCATATCAGCCCGTTGAAAGCGCTGAACTACCTAATTCACAGTTTCGACTCTGACATTGTCACCATGGATTATCGAGTTCGCGGCTTTACCCGTGATGTCGATGGTAAAAAGCTGTTTATTGATCACGACATTACCTCGATTCAGGATTACTTGGCAGAAGATACCAAGCACGCCTATCAGATGATCGATGTAAACGTGTATCAAGAAAACATGTTCCACACCAAAATGTTACTGAAAGACTTCGAACTTGATAACTACTTGTTCGGCACATCGCGCCGCGACATTACGTTTGAAGAAGCACGAGATATTGAAAGCAGGCTGCGTAAAGAGATGCTCGAGATTTTCTACTCTCGAAATCTGGACTAGCACCTTTTTTTCAAACTAATGAAAAGCCGTTCTGCGAGTTCGCAGAACGGCTTTTTTTGTTAATCATCCGCCGCTAGTAAACGCTTGGCTCGCCTTCCGGGCGGGTCTTAAAGCGCCGATGCAACCATAAGTACTGCTCAGGATGTTTGCGTATGGCCTGCTCGATAAATTCATTAACCCGCGTGGCATCGGCCACCTCATCCCCACTTGGGAAGTTATCAAGCGCGGGCAAGCAGGTGATGGTATACGTCTGATTATCGGGATTACGGTGAAACATTAGCGGCACCACTGGCGCACCTGTCATGCGAGCGATTTTTGCAGTCAGTTTAATAGTGGCTGCTTGCTGACCAAATAGCGGTGCGAACACGCTAACGTTACGGCCAAAATCTTGGTCCGGGGAGTACCACACAATGTGGCCTGCTTTGATCCTGCGTACAACGCCACGCAAATCATGGCGGTCGATAGCCTGACCAAAAATGCGCGAACGGGCGCGGGTCATGAAGCGCTCGAACAGGGGATTGTTATGGGGTCGATACACCGCATCGGCTGAGAAAAATAGCGAGTGCAGCGCGCCGCCTAAATCCAGCGTTGAGAAATGTATTCCCACCACCAACACACCTTTACCCTGCGCTTTTGCTCGGGCTAAGTGTTCCTGGCCATGATAGGCCACACGATGACGCAATCCCTCCGCATCACGACACCAGCCCGTAGCAGTTTCTACCAGCCCCATCCCATTAGCTATAAACACTTGTTTTACTAAGTGACGCTGCTCATCAGCACTTTTTTCAGGAAAGCAAAGTGCAATATTTGTCTCGGTGATATGCCGCCGACGCTTAATAAAACGCCATGCAAGCAAACCGATTATTTTTCCCACCCACAACTTAAAGCGCCAGGGTAACCAGGCAACGACATGCATCGCGCCTATCGCCAGCCAGGTTGACCAATAGCGCGGGTGTGCAAACGACTGTGGATAAGAGGTTTTAGACATTCTGATAACCGTTTAAGCGAAGGCCCCGTAATAGCGCCGCGGCGCTCTTGGCAGTACGCCTGTTAACAGGGTATAGCTGATGGTATCGCAGTAACGTGCGACTTCATCGATAGGCAATACAGTACCGTTGCTGGCGGCTCCCCACAGCACGACCTCGCTACCAATGTCAGCCCCAGGCACATCGGTAACATCGACGGTTAGCATATCCATTGAGACCTTACCGGCAATTGTACAGCGCTGGCCGTTAACTAACACCGGGGTGCCATCTATGGCGTGACGATCATAGCCATCGCCATAACCAGCGGCCACTACGGCAATTTTAGAACGCCGTGGCGCGCACCAGCGACCTCCGTAGCCAACAGGTTCACCCTCCTCAAGCTCACGAAGTGCAATAATCTCAGAACGTAAACTCATGACTGGACGCAGCTGGCCGGTAAGCTCATTGGCTTCTTCTAGTGGGTCACTGCCATACAACATGACACCGGGACGATTCCAATCACCATGAGCAACAGGCCATGCCAGTGTCGCGGGTGAATTGGCCAAGCATAGAGGCGCATCGAGCGCTTTTGCCAAACTCGTTAAAGCTGCCATTTGCCGATTGAAGTAACTTCCCTCACGGGCATCTGCGGTAGCAAAGTGGCTCATCAAATGTAGCGCTGTCACCTGTGGCGCATTCACTAACCGCCGCCAAACGTTAGGCGCTTCCTCTAGAGAGAACCCTAGACGATGCATACCAGAATCGACTTTCATCCATACGGGAATCGGCTGCTGGGGAGAAAAAGCGAGTAAAGCAGCCACCTGCCACTCACTGTGGACGCTGATCCAGAAACTGTATTGATCAACCAGCTTCAGCTCGTCAGCGGTAAAAATACCTTCAAGCAATACAATGGGTTTTTTAATCCCCCCTTTACGCAGGCTGATCGCTTCTTCTATACACGCGACAGCAAATGCGGGCACATCGGCTTCTAGGGCGCGCGCGCATTCAAGCGCACCATGACCATAAGCATCCGCTTTAATAACGGCTACCGAGCGACTTTGGGGCGCGCAGCGGCACGCTAGCTGATAGTTATGACGCAGTGCGTCTAAATCAATATGGGCCACCAGGGGGCGCATCACGTTTCTCACTTACACAGTCAATAGTTAACAGGTGATCAACCAAAGGGCGTCAAAAATAACGCACCGAGCAATGAACTCGGTGCGTTATAGTCGGTGCGGCGCAATAGCTTACCGCGTTTAGCTCTCGAAAATAGCGTTGAGGGACAGGCCCTGCTTTTCCAAAGAGCGACGCAGCTTCTTTAGCGCCTCTACTTGAATTTGCCGGACGCGCTCGCGTGTTAGACCAATTTCAGCGCCAACTTCCTCTAACGTGGCGGCTTCATGGCCTCGTAATCCAAAGCGGCGAACTACCACTTCGCGCTGCTTCTCACTAAGCTCATCCAGCCAGTGGTCTACGTGCTCGCGTACATCACCATCAACTAGACATGCTTCCGGGCCTAGCACTTCGTCGTCAGTTAAGGTGTCGATTAACGGCTTATCACTTTCCCCCCCCATAGGGTAATCAACTGACGAGACGCGCTCATTGAGCCCGAGCATCTTCTTAACCGTTTCTACTGGCTTGTCGAGATGATCGGCAATCTCTTCTGCCGTTGCTTCATGATCAAGCTTTTGGGTTAGCTCACGCGCTGCACGCAGATAAATATTCAGCTCTTTAACCACGTGTATGGGTAGACGTATGGTACGCGTCTGATTCATCAAAGCGCGCTCTATAGTTTGCCGAATCCACCACGTGGCATAAGTAGAAAAGCGGAACCCCCGTTCAGGATCAAACTTTTCGACGGCTCGAATTAACCCGAGGTTTCCCTCTTCAATCAGATCAAGCAGCGTCAGCCCGCGGTTTAAATAGCGTCTGGCAATTTTCACTACCAAACGCAGGTTAGACTCGATCATCCTTGAGCGGCCAAGTGGATCGCCTTTACGCGCTAAACGGCCATAATAGACTTCTTCTTCCGGCGTTAATAATGGCGAAAAACCAATTTCATTAAGGTAGATTTGTGTCGCATCCAAGCTTTGAGTCGATTGACGCTCATCACGGCCTAACGCTTTTTCAAAAGCATCCTCCTCCGCAGTGACCTCTTCATCGGCACCATCCAGAGCCTCTTCAACAGCGTCCAGGTCAACCTCCTGTAGATCCTTCTCCAGCATACTCATGGTAGTATCCCCCGTTATTTCGCCTAACCGCCATTAAGAAAAGTAAAGGTGGCCGCACTCCCTGTGCGCTTGCACCATTTATTGTTATATGACGCCCTACTCCAGCTAGTCGGGTACTCCAAACAATCCAACCAACAGAATTGCTTAGTAGTGGTTAGCGAGACGGCAGATAGTCCAAGGGGTTTTGAGGCTGCCCATCGCGACGCACCTCAAAGTGTAATTTGACGCTGTCTGCATCACTATCACCCATTGAGGCAATCACTTCTCCCGCTTCAACCACATCGTTTTCTTTAACATTTAGACTATCATTATGCGCATAAGCACTTAAGTACTGATCGTTGTGTTTAAGCAGTATTAAGTTGCCATATCCTCGTACACCACTACCTGCATAGACCACGATGCCTGGACCCGCCGCTTTAACAGGTTGCCCCTTTTGGCCAGCGATATCAATCCCAGCCGTAATGGAGCCACCCTGGCCAAACTCTCCAGTCACTTGACCTGCCGTTGGCCATTGCCAGTTAATATTTTCGACCGGCGTAAACGTACGCGAGGAACGATCAACGCGTGCAGGTTGGCTCGGCTCTGCAGACTCAACAGGCGGCGCTGTTGCTGTGGTCTCTGCCTCAGGTTTTTGCTCAGGCTCTTGGACAGGTTCAGATGTTGGCTCGGTTTCTTTAGTGGGTTCAGGCTGAGCCTCTTCAGATGCTTCACCTGTAGGCGTAGCATCGCGATTGGACGTGCTTGCACTATTAGCGGTGCTTGCGCTGTCAGCCACTTGCTGCGCGGCGGCCACTGATACTTGTTCAGCACGCTCTGCTCGCTCAGCCGTTAACCGTTGGTTCCGCTCAATTGCACTTTCATCAGGCAGCAACCAGTCTAACTGTTGATCGTCACTGGCGACGGAGGTGGTTTGCGGGTTTAGCCCCGTTGCCACAGCACCCGAGACACGACGTTCTGAAGTAGCAGCACCTGCTGACTGATTGCTTGGTGCCTCCACTCCTTCACGTAGCGCGATAGTTTGGCCTGGAAATATCTGATAGGGCGCATCGATATTATTGATTTGCGCTAACTCGCGGTAATCAAGATTGTGCTGCCATGCGATGCCATAGAGGGTATCACCTGCTTTAACGGTATACTGAGGCGAGTCTGCTACCGCGCGGCGCGCTTCACTTAAATCACGCACCTGAGGCGTGTTGTGCTGCTGATTGGCACAACCGCTGACGGCGAGTGCCAAAACTGACATCATGAAGACCTTACGCATGAAAACCCTACTCCTTTTCAACGTCGCGCGCGTTTCCTATTGACCTATGCTCGGCATAGTGAGCTGCGCGACGGTTTAATAACACTACCAATAGTGCGCCAACCATCATCAGTGCCACAACGCCTACCGACTGAGCAGAGCCTCCAGACAGTACCGCATAATCACTAGGTAACAGATAACGATGAGCTAACGGAATCATTTGTCCATCAGGGCCAAGCTGGTAACGCAACAGCTCTTTCCAAGGCCACAATACTGGCAGCGAGCCAATAATAAACCCTAGTAAAAGCTGCATAGTGGCATCATGGTGACGGCGTAATAACCATGATAACAATCGCGAAAATAGCGCGAGGCCAACAATACATCCCATACCGAACAGCATAATAATGCCAATATCAAAACTTCGAATAGCCCCTAAAATAGTGCCATAAAGCCCCATCGTCAGCAGCAGAAAACTACCGGACACTCCCGGAAGCAGCATCGCGCTAATAGCAATCGCACCGGCAACCATAACTACCACCGCTTCATTACCGATAAGTAACACTAACGGCATCATGCCTGGCAGCGATTTAGCCAGTAATAGCCCTACCACCAGCGGTAATAGATACCAAAACTTCCAACGCCCACCTGCCTGGGCAACGACAAACCCTGACGCAGCTACCAAGCCAAAGAAAAACCCTTCAATTAGCAGCGGGTGAGCCTCCATTAGCCAAAGCGCTAAATGCGCAACGCTGAAAAGGCTCACGGCAACGCCCAGCAACAATGGCACGATAAAGGTTATATTCAGGTGCTGAGCTAACGCCAGCCAACCGCCTTGCCGCCAAGCAACAAAAGCGCTGGGGCCAAACTGCTTGATAGTATGAATAAACTCTTCATAAATACCGGTAATAAACGCGATCGTTCCGCCTGAAACACCGGGCACCGCATCGGCCGCCCCCATTCCTGCGCCTTTTAAAAACAGTTCTACAAATCGACGCTTCAATCCACCACTCCTTGCAATAGGGGTACAAAACGCACGGGTTCAAGCCGACGCTTTTCAAAGGCACTGCCAATGCGTTTTATTTGGGTAAGCCATTGACTGCCATCAGGCTCTTCTAGCGGTGCAATCAGCACACCATCATGGCTAAGCTGCTCCAATAGTGCTTCTGGCAGCGTTTGGGCGCAGGCAGTTAACAAAATCACATCAAAGGGCGCAACTTCTGGCCACCCTTCACCACCATCCGCCACTGCCAGCGTTGCTGGCGCATCAAGCCGCCAAAGACGTTCTGCGGCTCGCTGGTGCAAAGCGTGAATGCGTTCAACCGAATAGAGCGTAGGCACTAGCCTGGATAGAATTAGTGTTTGATAACCCGAGCCAGTGCCCACTTCCAGCACACGCCTAGGCCCCGCCCGCACCACAAGCTCTGTCATTCGCGCAACTGTCAGAGGTTGCGATAATGTCTGCCCAAAGCCAATAGGTAACGAGGTGTCTTCATACGCGCGATGGGCCAACGCTTCATCGACGAACAAGTGCCTTGGCTCACCCGCCATAACATTGAGCACTCGCGCATCTTGAATGCCTTGCTGCTCAAGCCGCTTTACCATGCGATTTCGAGTGCGTTGAGAGGTCATCCCTCTACCGCGCAGCTCGCTAGGCGAAAGCTCAGGCAAAAGCATCCAACCAGTCCTGCACGTCACTACGCGCGGGATGGCGCGTTAGATCTGTTTGTAACGGAGTAATCGATATATAACCTGCTTCGATAGCAGAAAAGTCGGTATCCTCGCCATCATCAGCGTTAGCGGCGACCGGAGCTATCCAGAAACGCGTGCGTCCGCGTGGGTCTTTAACAGGCACCGGTTTCTCTGCTGGCCCACGATAGCCTAAGCGAGTCACTTTAACGCCTTTAATCTCTTCCCACGGCACATCCGGCACGTTAACGTTCAGAAGGGTACGAGGTGGCAACGACAGCTGATCGGCAGCTCCGATTAAGCTAGCAGCTACCTTGGCAGCCGTCGCAAAGTAACGATCACCACATAGCGACATTGCTATGGCGGTCATGCCCAAGTTGCGCCCTTCCATAGCAGCGGCTACCGTGCCTGAATAGAGCACATCATCGCCAAGGTTACTACCGTGGTTAATTCCTGAAATCACCAAGTCAGGACGCTCATCCCAGACACCGTTCACGCCCAGATAAACACAGTCTGCTGGCGTACCATCTACGCTATAAAAGCCGTTATCCAGCGCTGTTAAAGAGAGCGGACGGGAAAGCGTCAGCGAGTTACTGGCGCCACTGCGATCTCGATCAGGCGCTACCACGCGTAAATTCGCATGGGCAACAAGCGCATCATGCAGTGCCCGCAACCCTGGCGCGTGGACACCATCGTCATTGGAAAGCAGCAGTCGCCGCATTCGTGTCTCCTTTAAAGATGCCGCATTAAGATAAGTGTATATGGGGCGCGTTAAGCAAAATCCGGATGCGCGATTAACTCACTGACCACGGCGGTCGCAAAGCTCCCTCGTGGCAAGGCAAACGAGAGTAGCACGGCATTGGGCAATGTCTCGATACTAGGCGAAATTAACCTTACTCGTAGCGCTCGATGGGAACGCTTAACGCCACTTTTCACTAACCCCTCGCACAGCATCGGATGGCATGTTAACAGCCGCTTTTCATAGTCTGCCACCTGATATTCAGCAAGTTCCCCTGCGCCCCACAGAGCACCGGTCGGATGGATATCAAGCGCAGCGGCACGTCTTATTAAGTCGTCATCCACGGCATCAACGGTAAAAACACTGTGCGTGCCATCCAGCATGAGCATATCGCCCGCTAGAGGCTGGCACCATGTCCCATCCGCCAGACGGTTGCTTAACAACTCGTTAAACAAGAAACTACGAGCCGTGGAAAGCATCATTCCTTGGCGGTCATCGCGCTTGCGCCAGCCTTTCGCTAAAAGTGCTTCTGCACGCTGTAAATTGCGGCCTTCAGGCCCAAAACGCTGAGGTCCAAAATAGTTAGGCACCCCTTGACGACAAAGCGCCTCCCAGCGGTCAAAAAAATGCTGGCTTTGAAGCGCTTCACCGCTAAGGCGCAACGTGAAGTGATTAGTGCGATGGACACCGCGCTTCAACTTTCGGGGATGTCTTGCCTGGGCCAACACCTTAATCCCCAATGCCGCTAATGAGTCACCCAAGTCGCTAGGTGCCTCGCGCCCTGGAAGATGTACGCTTAACCACTGCCGGGTCACTGCGACTCGGTCCTTCATCCCGGAGTAACCCACATCTCGGGGTGTGACACCACAAAGACGGCTGACGCTTTTCACCACATCTAACGTGGTTTGATGGCGCTTTTCAAGCCGTAACCACAGGTGCTCACCCTGATTTTCAGGCGTAAAATTCAGTTGCTCGTCAACCACAAAATCTTCTGGCTGAGCGCGATAATGGCCCGGTTTAGGAGCACCGAATTCAGCATCTAAGCAGCGCTGCCAAGCGGGTAAATTAACCATTCAGCGCCTCTTGGTGCTCCAGCAACACCACTGCCTCAGCGGCAATACCTTCCCCCCGTCCGGTAAACCCGAGCCGTTCGGTTGTCGTGGCTTTAACATTGACCTGACCAAGGCGAATACCTAAATCTTCAGCAATGACCGCGCGCATCGTATCAATATGCGGCGCCATTTTAGGTGCCTGTGCCATTAACGTGGCATCTAGATTAACCACGCAGAAGCCTTGTGCATGCACCAGCTGAACCACATGGCGAAGTAAATGGCGGCTATCTGCACCAGCCCATGTTGGGTCGGTATCGGGGAAGTGCCGCCCTATATCACCGAGTGCACAGGCACCCAGCAGTGCGTCACTGATAGCATGCAGTAACACATCGCCATCCGAGTGGGCAACAAAACCATGTTCAAAAGGCAGCTTAATGCCACCAATCATCAAATGGTCGCCAACGCCAAATCGGTGCACATCAAATCCGTGGCCAATTCGCATTAACAACTCCTTTTAGATTCAGAAAATTGGGCAGATTCAGAGGATTGAGCAGAATCAGAGGCTTGAGCGACTTGCGACGCCATAATAGCAGCAGCAAGGGCAAGGTCATCAGGATGGGTGACTTTAAGATTATCGCGACGTCCACTAATCAGCCTGGGTGCATGCCCTAGCGCCTCAACAGCGGAGGCTTCATCGGTAACAACACACTGACCAGTGACGGCATGTTCAAGAGCACGACGCAAAAGCGCGTAGCGAAAGCTTTGAGGCGTTAGCGCATGCCATAGCCGCTCACGAGACTCAGTGGCAGCACTTAACTGTTCGGCATTGGCTCGTTTCATGGTATCAGCCACCGGCATCGCCAGAAGTGCGCCACTAGGGTGTTGCTGGGCAGCGTGATACAGCGTCAGCAAATCAGACGATGTCACGCAGGGACGCGCAACATCATGCACCATCACCATATCGTCTTCTTGCGCGTTTATAGCGTGCAGCGCATTTAAGACGCTATCCATCCGCTCAGCACCACCGGTCACTCGCTGCCAATGGGTAAATGGCACCCATTCAGGGTTGAACCAGCGATCATCACTGTCCAGACACAGCACAAGATGCGCAGCGGGAAAAGCACGGTGCAGCCGACTAAGCGTATGCGCCAGGATCGGCTTTTCACCCAGCGGCAGATACTGCTTCGGCTTATCGGCTCCCATTCGCTTGCCTTGCCCGGCGGCGGGTACGATTAACCACAGCGGGTGACTCATTCGTCAGCACCTTCACTGGGCAAACCTGGTTGAGTAACTAGCCCCGCATTAATCCCTACGAGTTCGGCTTCAATCGCCACACCAGGCACCCAAAAAAACTGTTCATCGCTACGCACCATACCCATATCGCTTCGGGCACGCTCTTCAACAGCGTCTAGGCCGGTTTTCAGATCGGTGACTTCAGCTGCTAAACGCGCGTTACGCTCTCGCATGGGCACATTGGCAGCTTCTTGAACGGCAACGCGCTCTTCAACCAGCTGTAAATCTTCCCAGCCACCGTTACCTAACCAGAGCTGGTATTGGAGAAACCCCAATATCGCAAGCAGCGCAACCGTAAGCCATTTATGCATCACCGCCTTCCTTTGTTTAGGCCTAAACGAAGCGCATTATGCCATTAAGGGCTATTTCCAGCGAGTTACGCCTTACCTAACTGATTTTTCACCTAACCGGATTTCATTTAAACGGTAATGCATCGTTCGCGGCCTCACGATAGGCGCTAATATGGGCACCCTCTTCATGGCAGAATTGAGCAACGCCTGCTGCCAAGCCAGGGTGTACAAGGTAGTGCAGCGAACGTACCCGTTGAGGGGCAAAGCCACGCACCAGCTTGTGTTCACCCTGGGTTCCGGGGTCGAATAAAGAGAGCCCGTTTTCCAGACAAAATTCAATTCCTTGGTAATAGCAAGCTTCAAAATGGAGACAGTCAGCAACCACCTCGCTCCCCCAATAGCGGCCGTACAAAGTGTGCTCGCCACGAAAATAGAGTGCGGCGGCAACGGGCTGACCATTTAATAGCGCCTGAACCAACACAAGTGCCTCAGGCATCATATGGCGTAACCGCTCAAAAAAAGCCTCATTCAAGTAAGGCGGGCGGCCCCGCTCGTGATATGTGATCGTGTAGCAGCGAAAGAAGTGCGCCATGGCTTCTTGAGTAATTGCCTTGCCCTCTAAGCGCCGTAACGTAAAGCCTTGCTCGGCAACCAAGCGCCGTTCGCGCTTAATCATTTTGCGGCGTTTCGACGTAAGGCTCGCCAAAAAACCATCGAAATCGCCAAATCCACGATCTCGCCATTGAAACTGAACGCCCTCTCGCGCAATTAACGCTGGAAACTGCCGCTGCCAGGCAGCCACTTCGTCATCCTGCGCAAACAGCAAATGCCAACTCGACAACGCTTGCTCTTCACAATGCGCTTGCCACGTCGCTGCTAATAATCCGCGAACATTTTCGGCATTAACATCATCAGCAATTAAAGTGCGCGTGCCAGGAACCGGGGTAAACGGAATAGCGCTCAGTGCTTTAGGATAATAGTGGCCGCCTGCACGCTCCAGCGCATCGGCCCATCCCCAATCAAACACATACTCACCATAAGAGTGGTGTTTGCGATACATGGGCAACGCCCCCACCAAACGATTATCTTGCCATACGCAAAGGTGGCAAGGCTCCCACCCGGTCGCGCGACAGACAGCACCACTACGCTCTAACGCCTGTAAAAATGCATGACGTAAAAAAGGTTGTTCACCGCTGACCAGCGCATCCCACTGGGCGGCGTCCACAGCGTCGATAGCGGGTAGCATAATGCATGACAGTGAGTGCGAAAGCATGATGCCTCCCAAGGCGTATCGTTAGAAATATTAGTACATGACCTTACCACTAACGAGACGCTCAGTGCGTTTGTTGATGCTGTCATTTCTGTGCGGAGTACGGTATTCAAGTAGTCACGACAACCGTCGATTGTTATTAAGAGTTGACTAAAGGAGCAGCCATGAAACGCGACTTAACGCGCCTGTTGCACGCTCAGCGTCATGCGGCTAACCGCACTTTTGCCACTTTAAGCATGCGTAGAAAGCGTTTAGAACGTCTTGCACAAATGACAAAACATCACCAGCGGGACATCATTCACGCCATTCAAGCTGACTTCGGCAAACGTAGCGAAACGGAAATACGTCTGGCAGAAATTAGTGCAGTGTTACAAGCCATTGGTCATGCACGGCGGCACCTCTGGCACTGGATGCGTCCCTGTGCGGCTACTATGCCGTGGCGCTTGTGGCCTGCCCGTGCACGTATTACACCTCAGCCGCTTGGTGTGGTCGGCATTATGTCGCCTTGGAACTACCCGTGGAGCTTAGCATTGATGCCGGCTATTGATGCTGTCGCAGCAGGCAATAGCGTCATGATCAAGCCCAGCGAGTACGCTCCCAATACCAGCGCTCTTTTGGCAAAGCTGGTACCGCAATATTTTACTGACGAAGAGTTGTGCGTTGTTGAAGGCGGTCCAGACATCGCCAAAGCGTTTAGTGCCCTGCCTTTTGATCATCTAATTTTCACCGGATCAACGGCGGTGGGCCGTCAGGTTGCGCTTGCCGCTGCCGAACAGTTAACCCCGGTAACTCTAGAGCTGGGTGGCAAATCACCTGCTATTGTGGCGAGCGACGCTGATCTAGACCGCGCCGCTGCCTCAATTATTTTTGGCAAGGGAATGAACGCTGGGCAGACCTGCATAGCGCCGGACTATGTATTGGTGGAAAGCCGCCACCTTGAAACACTTATCCAAGCGCTTAGTCGAGCCATCGAGCAGCAGCGCCCAACCGATAAAGAGGCCACAGGGTTCGTCAGCCCTCATCATCAACAGCGTAGCGAACGGCTGATAGCGCAAGCGAGAGATCACGGCTGTCGCATTATTGATAGCGGACCCCATGCTCCCGCGCTGGTCATTGACCCAACACAAAACCTTGAACTGATGCGTGAGGAAATTTTTGGCCGTGCACTACCGCTGATCAGCGTTAAAAGCATCGATGACGCAATTGCCTTTGTGAATGCCCGACCACATCCACTAGCGCTTTATGCTTTTACCAACGATAAATTGCTGCAAACCACATTACGTCTCTCAACCCGCTCTGGCGCGCTGGTATTCAATGAAACGTTGCTTCACCACGCGGTTCCTTCGCTACCTTTTGGTGGCGTTGGAGACAGCGGCATAGGGGCGTATCACGGTCGCCACGGCTTCGAGCGTTTCAGTCATTTAAGAAGCATTTTTTATCAATCAAAACGGGCTTCAAGCTCACTCATAAGGCCACCCTATAAACGTTGGCTATTAAAATTACTGAGGATTAGTTAAAGCTTGTTCAAAAATGACCGATAATTATTAATATTTAATGTTTGATTGTCTCTTGGGCACTCTATTTTTGAACGACTTATCTTCTAGGACACACAATGCAAGCCGCAGACTTTCCTGAGAATGAACACCAGCGTTTAGCGGCATTGCATGCTTTACAGGTGCTTGACACCCCTGCTGACGAAGCGTTTGACCGTATTACCCAGTTTGTCTGTGACTTATTTGATGTACCTATTGCACTAATATCACTCGTTGATACAAAACGCCTATGGTTTAAGTCCCAGCAAGGACTGTCTGCCAGTGAAATGTGCCGAGATATTTCGCTGTGTGCACATGCTATTGCACTTAACGACATGCTCGTTGTTGAAAATACGCTTGATGATCCACGCTTTGCTGACAATCTGCTCGTCACTGGGACGCCACACGTTCGTTTTTATGCTGGCCAGCCGCTGCAACTGGCGGATGGCCTATCAGTAGGCACACTCTGTTTAATCGATCGTCAGCCGCGTTCGTTTAGTCAACACGACCGAGGCATTTTAAAAAGCATCGCGGGACAAGTGGAAGAGCTGCTGCGTCAGCATCAAATACGCAGAGCCTTGGCTCAAACCACGCGCCGTTATGAAGCGCTATTTAACGAAAGTGCCACGGGTATCGTGCGTATCGACCGTTCTGGCCATGTGTTAAGCATTAATCCTTTCGCACTTACGATGCTGGGTTATCAGCAGCACGAAGTGGTTGGTAACAATGTCGCGATGTTTACGCCTGAAACAATCAGCGCACATCACGACAGTTTTCTTGCCAATTTTTTAGCAGGCAGCGAGCCAAAGGTGATTGGTCGAGGCAGAGAAGTGGAAGCACTTCATAAAGACGGCCATTTAATTCCCGTTCATCTTGCTGTCAACGCCATCCATAATGAGCAAGGAAATGTTGCTGAATTCCTGGGCATTTTAACTAATCTAACCGAGGTTTATAATGCCACCCAACAAATCAATAAAGAACAAAGCCTGCTAAAAGTACTTCATCAAGGTATTACAGATTACCAAGCACTCATGTCGGTTGAGCAGCTATGGACATTCTTAATGGAAGCGCTGCGCGACCTTACCGATAGCGATTATGCGCTCATTGGAGAAGTGT
The DNA here is from genome assembly GCF_000712975.1 of Vreelandella neptunia. Taxonomy (GTDB): domain Bacteria; phylum Pseudomonadota; class Gammaproteobacteria; order Pseudomonadales; family Halomonadaceae; genus Vreelandella; species Vreelandella qaidamensis. The sequence continues at coordinate 362,592 of NZ_JHQL01000004.1, forward strand.
TACCTACTGATACGACTAACGCACTTAAGATACACGCCATCACAGATCTTTCATGGAGCGATGATTCCAGGCACCTAATGGAGCGCCTACGTAGCGGTGATATGACGCTCACCAACCCTAACTCACTGTTAGGAAGGGTATTCGCCCACGGCGATGTCATTATGACTGACGACGTTTATCGCCATACGAAGCGCGGTGGTTTCCCACCAGGACACCCACGTTTAGGCAATTATTTGGGCGTACCTATTTTCAGTGGTGATAACCTCATTGGCATGTTTGCCATTGCAAACAGTAAACAGCCCTTAAACCAAGCGCTTTTAGACTGGCTTCAACCGTTTACCGATACATGTGCACTGCTCATTAACCTTTATCGCCAAATGGCCGAGCGCGAACAAGTTACCTGTGATTTGGCAACCGCTAGAGATCAGGCAGAGCAAGCCAATAAGGCAAAAAGTGAATTTCTGTCTTCAATGAGTCACGAATTGCGTACACCGCTTAACGCCATTATCGGCTTTGCTCAGCTGCTCGCAAAAGGTCGCCGTGATCCACTGAGTGAAAAGCAGCAGCGCCAAGTAGGGCAAATCGAGAAGAGTGGACAGCACCTGTTAAGCCTAATTAATGAAGTGCTGGATTTAGCAAAGATCGAAGCGGGTTACATAACTCTTTCGCTAGAACCCATGTTAATTGAAAACGTATTAGACGATGCCTGTACCACGCTAGAGGCGAACATCGATGCAGCAAATATTACGCTAACGCGTCATTCAGTGTCGCCAGCCTGCATGGTGTTAGCAGATTACACACGGGTAAAACAAGTACTGCTCAACCTGCTTTCCAACGCAATTAAATACAACCGAGCAAACGGCACTATTCACGTTAATATCGAGCCGGTTGGGTCCGAACTAAAGGTTAGCGTTATCGACTCAGGGCATGGCATTGCGCCAGAGCGTCAGCATGAGCTTTTTGAACCCTTTAACCGGTTAGATGCCGAGTATGGAGGCATTGAAGGCACTGGCATTGGCTTGGCCATTACGCGCGAACTGGTAGAGCGGATGAAGGGAAGCCTTGGTGTTGATAGCCAGCCGGATAAGGGCTCTACTTTTTGGTTTACGCTGCCCATTGCCGAAGAACAACCTAGCGAACACGAACAGACCTCTCTTTCTAGCGCCATGGACACTGCCAGTAACTCCCAACCTTTCTTCACCCTGCTATATATCGAAGATAATCCCGCCAACCAGCGGCTTATGGAAGATATCATAGACGACTTTCACTCGATAAAACTGCAGGTTGTCGCAAGCGCCGAACTTGGTTTAGATATCATGCGCCACTCACCCCCTAATCTTGTTCTAATGGATATCCACCTACCGGGCATGAATGGGTTTCAAGCATTAGATATTATTCAAAACGATTCGGCGCTAAAACATATAAATGTAATTGCGTTATCTGCCAACGCGATGGAACGTGACTTACAACATGGACTAGCAGCAGGGTTTGCTGACTATCTGACGAAACCTATCGATATTGATAAACTAACGGCCTCACTTAATCGATTCATCACTACTGCACCCCCAAGAGCGCAGCCATGAGCCTGAACCACAAACACATCCTTGTGGTGGATGATAATTCCATTAATGTCAACCTGTTATTAGACCTGTTGGATGAGCATGGTTTTGAAAATGCCCATGGCCTAAACGACCCACGCGAAGTACTAACACATTGCCAGCAAACGTTACCTGACCTGATTCTGCTGGATATACGAATGCCTTACCTGGATGGGTATACGGTTATTAATCAGCTGCAAACAGAGTTTGGGCATAATACCCCGCCAATTATTATTCTCACCGCACAGATTGATGATGAAACCCGACACCGCTCACTCAGCATGGGCGTGCGCGACTTCGTCACAAAACCGTTCCAACATGACGAAGTGCTGCAGCGCATTCGCATTACATTGAACGTTGAACACCGTTATCAGGTTCGCAATCAACAGGCAGACACGCTAGAACGCATGGTGGCAAAGCGCACCAAAGAGCTGAATCGTCAGTCTCGTACCGACCCTATTACCCAATTAGCTAATCGTCGCGCGCTCACCCAAATGCTCCGCGAAGCAGCATTGCGAGGAACGGGAACGGGGCTACTTTTTATTGTCCTGGATCACCTAGACGATGTGATTAAGCTACATGGTTACGGTGTCGCTGATAAATTAATGATGCATATTAGCAGTCAGTTGTCAGCCAAGCTCAGCGAGCAGTGCCAACTAGGCTTATGGGGTGGTAGCGAATTATTAGTGATTACTGATCACGCTGATCTTGAAACATTAAGGCAGTCTGCGGCACAACTATTGAGTTGTTTCGATCAAGATCAGGCACTGGGTGGTCTGCTTCTGCCTTTAAATGCGCGGATTGGTATTAGCTGGGCAGATGCCCATTTTGAAATTGAGCGCCTTGTCCATATGGCTGCCTTAGCGCTACCACAAAGCGGCACGCTACGTATTCAATGTTATAACGAAACCTTAGAAGCCCAACAGCGTCACCGTCTAAACCTTCAGCAAGCGATTCGTGGTGCAACCGAACGTGGTGAGATGTCGCTGGCTTTCCAACCTAAAGTTTCACTGACAACGCAGTGCGTCATTGGAGCCGAAGCCCTGCTGCGCTGGCACCATCCGGAGCTAGGCCATATTTCACCAGCGGACTTTATTCCCCTTGCGGAAGCAAGTGGTGATATCCTTTCTATTGGTGAGTGGGTGCTTGAGAAAGCAATGCAGCATATCGTCGAATGGCGGCTAAAAGGCTTGCTGGATGATCACTTCCATATTGCGGTGAACGTTGCAGCCCGCCAATTGGCGCGAAAAGACTTCGCTCAAACGTTGCTTTCTAAACTGGCAGAGCATGAGATCCCAGCCCCCTTTTTCGCCTTGGAAGTCACAGAATCAGGTTTATTAAGCGATATGCAAAACGCCCGTACGCAGCTGGCTCAGCTTGCTGAGGCAGATATTGCCGTAGCCATTGACGATTTTGGTACTGGGCACTCCTCGCTTGCTTATGTTAAGACATTGCCTTTCTCCACGCTAAAAATAGACCGCGCCTTCGTTATGGACCTAGAAGATGACGCGGTGGATCGTCATTTAGCCTTAACGATTACCCAGCTTGCCCATGCGGTTGGGTGCGATGTGGTAGCAGAAGGCATTGAAACATCTGCCCAGGCGGACTACTTACGTTCTATTGGCTGTGAAGCGGCGCAAGGGTATTACTATGCTCGCCCGCTAACCGCCGACGCTTTTTTTACCTGGTGTACAGAATGGGCACCCAACGCTCAAAAAAATATTGCCATGGAGGCTGTTGATGGCGCATGACCTGCTTGACCGCTTACGCGAACGCTTAGAAGAACTCAATCGCTCTGAACGCAAAGTTGCCAATGTCATCCTGGAGGACCCGGCGGTAGCCACCAGCCTAAGCATCGCAAGCCTTGCCCAAGCGGCCAGCGTCAGTGAGCCCACGGTCAACCGGTTCTGTCGCAATTTCGGTGCCAAGGGCTACCCAGATTTCAAAATTAAACTTGCCCAAAGCTTGGCGGGCGGAACGCCTTATGTCACACGGGCTGTAGAGCCTGGAGATACGGCAACACAGTACACTCACAAGATTTTCGGCGCGACGATTGCCGCCCTAGACGAAGCCCAACGTGAGGTCGACATGGCCGCCGTGGAGCGCATGGTTGACTACCTTACTCAAGCAAAACAGATTCACTTTTTTGGTTTAGGTGCCTCTGGCGCAGTCGCCCAGGATGCCCAGCACAAGTTCTTCCGTTTTAACTTGCCCGTGGTTGCTTATGTGGATGTGCTGATGCAGCGTATGGTGGCCGCTGCCTGTCATACAGGAGATGTGGTAGTGATTATCTCGTACACAGGCCGCACTAAAGAATTGGTCGATATTGCACGCGTTGCTCGTGAAGCTGGCGCCGTCGTGCTGGGGATTACCGCTCCTCATTCTCCTCTATCCTTGGAGTGTACCGCGACGCTCGAAGTCGCCACCCCCGAGGACACCGACCACTATATGCCCATGACCTCGCGGATGATTCAATTAACGCTGATTGATGCCTTAGCTACCGGCGTTACCTTAAGGCGCGGCGAAGATTTTCTGCCACACCTGAAGAAAATCAAAGACAGTCTTCGCGATACCCGCTTTCCAGTGGAAAAGACGGGTAAGTAACCTGTAAACCATCAATCACTAATGCGGGCAACTTAACTGCTAACAGCGGTAGTAACCGTAATTTCCACTTTTAACTCATCGGCAGGTAGCGGCGCGCAGACACAGGTGCGTGCCGGTGCATAACCTTCGGGCACCCAGGCATCCCACACCTCGTTCATTGCGGCAAAATCATTGCCATCTTTAAGGTAGATTGTCGCGCTTAACAGCTGCTCACGGCTAGAACCAATCTCTTTTAGCAGTGCATCTACCCGTGCCAGCATACTTTCTGTTTGCGCTTTAATGCCGTCATGGCGAGCCTCGGGCCCCGCTACCTGACCACACAAATAAGCCACACCTTGATGAATAACAGCACGGCTCATACGAGCTTTTGTATCATGGCGCTGAATTGTCATGGTTCAATCTCCTAGATAAGACAAAAAAAGCAGTGTAAACCGCCGCAGACTAGTTGCCTATGCCTTCTTCATCAAACGCGCTCAGTGGGCACAGGGCGATGCTCGAAGACTCGTCGCAAAACAAAACTCGTATGAGCGCCCGTCACCCCTTCGATACGGTTAATCACATGCAGTAAAAGATGCTGATAGCCATCCATATCACGAACCAGTATCTTGAGCTGAAAATCCGCCGCCTGACCGGTAATAATTAAACACTCAATCACGTTGGGAATTTTACGGATGTGACGCTCGAAGTTATCGAAGCGTTCGGGAGTATGTTGATCCATTGAAATATGCAGCAACACCATCAGTTGATAGCCCAACTGGCGCGCATCAACCTCAGCCCGGTATTGGGTAATTAGCCCGTGCTCCTCTAGCGCACGTACTCGGCGCAAACAGGGCGAAGGAGACAACCCGATGCGCTCGGCTAGCTCCTGATTACTAATCCGCCCTTCCTGCTGTAACACATTTAGAATATGGCGATCAAAACGATCAAGCTCAAGCGGCACAACAGGCATGACAGCATCTCCTACCAATAAAAATCAAATAACCAATATTTACTGCCAATTATTGGCGTAAAAACCATATTTTCGCAATAACCTTTCGCCTTCTATCACGTAGACTGTAATGACTGTCACAAGCAGCCCCTATCAGGTGTCTTACCCGGGCACCGGTTAACGCGGCTTACGCCACAAGCGGCCGCCTAAATAATTCACCGCCTTCAGGAAACTCACCATGTCTGCTTTTGATCATCGCAAATATCGCCCTGCTCCTCGCGTTCCTGCATTCAACCGCCAATGGCCGGACCGTGACCTAACGCAAGCGCCCATTTGGGTAAGTGAAGACCTACGCGATGGCAACCAAGCGCTATTAGAGCCGATGACAGTTGAGCAAAAGCAGCGCTTTTGGCACCAGATTATTAAGGTGGGTATCAAAGAAGTGATGGTAGGCTTCCCATCGGCTAGCCAGCCAGACTACGATTTTGTACGTTGGCTAATTGAAGAAGACCAAATTCCAGACGATGTCACTATTGCAGTACTTGTTCAGTGCCGCGAACATTTAATCGAGAAAACCTTTGCCTCGCTGGTGGGCGTCAAACGCGCCATTATTCACCTTTATAACTCCACCTCCACTATCCAACGCGAGCGTGTATTCGAGATGGATCGCGACGGCATTACCGATATTGCCGTACAGGGCGCTACCTGGGTGAAGACCTATGCTGCCCAATACCCAGGCGTTGACTGGCGCTTCCAGTACTCGCCGGAAAGCTTCTCTAGCACTGAAATTGATTTCTCATTGGCCATTTGCGAGGCGGTGATGGATGTTTGGCAACCAACGCCAGACAACAAATGCATCCTCAACTTGCCCACCACGGTAGAAGTTGCAGGGCCGCATCATCATGCTGACCAGATTGACTACTTTTGCCAGCACATTAGCCGTCGCGACAGCGTAATTATTTCGGTGCATACCCATAACGACCGTGGTGGCGCTGTCGCTTCGGCAGAGCTTGCGTTGCTGGCAGGTGCCGACCGCGTTGAAGGCACCCTACTGGGTAACGGCGAGCGCACCGGCAATATGGATATCGTCACCCTGGCGATGAACCTCTATAGCCAGGGCATTGACCCTGAGTTGGACCTTTCCAACCCAGACGAAATTGTCCAAGTGGTGCATGAGTGTACCGGTATCACCATTCATCCACGCCACCCTTGGGTCGGCGAGATGGTGTATACCGCGTTTTCCGGCAGCCACCAGGATGCTATTCGCAAATCACTCAAGCATCAAAAGCCTGACGAGCCGTGGCAAGTGGCTTATTTACCCATTGATCCGCATGATATTGGGCGTGATTATCAAGCCGTTATCCGTGTGAATAGTCAGTCTGGGAAAGGCGGTATGGCCTTTTTGTTGGAGCGAGACTACGGCATTAATTTACCGCGTTGGATGATGCTGGCACTTGCCCCTTACGTGCAGCAAGAGAGCGAGCGCCGCAACAGCGAGCTTTCCAGCGAGATTATTCGCCAAGTGATGTTCGATAACTTCACTCAGAATGCACCGCTGGCATTAGCCGATTACCGGCTCTCTAAAGGTCAGGACGAAGGTATTGAAATCACCCTGTGGGAAGGCGCTGAAACACTGCGCTTGTCAGGAACGGGCAACGGTGCCATGTCATCGTTCACCGATGCTTGGAAAAAACACTCAGGCAGCAATGTAGCAATTATTGACTACAGTGAGCATTCACTCGGCGGCGACAGCGAAGCCAACGCGATTGCCTTTGTTCAGCTGAATATTGATGGACAACGTCTTTGCGCCGTGGCCGAAGATAGTGACACCGTTAGCGCATCGCTGAAAGCGCTGCTGTCAGGCATTAATATGGTGCAGGCCACCAAACAGCATCAGCAGGAAAACGCCGCCATCGAGGCATAACCGCTTATTCGGCACACTTGATACATTTCAGCACTAACGGGTCCCAGGTGAGGCGTTTGGCACCAATCCATTCGCCACACTCAATGCACTCGCCAAAGTTCTGTTGTTCAATACGCTGCAAGGCGCCGCTAATACGCTTAAGCGATATTTGACGGCGCTGCTCCTCTGCCTTTGCCATGGCTTGACCCTGCAGCGCATCCATACGTGACAACCGCCCTACCGTCGTTTGATCAAGCTCCACCGTCTCTCTTGAAGACGCGCTTTCAATGCTTTCTTCTCGCAAAGAAACCTCTAGGGCCAACAGCTTTTGGCGTATCGCGGCTATGTCTACCTCAGGGTGATTCATCTGCCTCTCCTAATGACTTCAGCGCAGAATCAGCACCGGCAAATGGGCATTGCGCAACATGGCGGTCGTCGTGCTGCCAACCAGCAAATGACGAATACGCGAATGACCATAGGCACCCATGACCAACAAATCGATACCGTGCTCTTGCTTATAAGCGCGCAACGTTTCTTCTATTTCACCAGCGCGAATTACCCCTTCAGCTTGGTGACCAGAAGACTCAAGGACATCAATTGCCCACTCAAGCTGTGACCGGTTTTCTGCAGTCTCAGCGCCCACGATCACGACATGGCAGGCAGCACCTTCAAAAAGCGGGCTTTTGGCTAGCATTTCAACGCCTTTGCGAGCTGTTTTGCTCCCATCAAACGCCATCATCACGTTTTTCGGCTGCGTAAACTGCTTAGGCACCATCAATAGAGGGCGATGCATCTCGCGCACGACACGTTCAAGATTCGAGCCTAGATGGCCACTAGCTTGATGCGCGGTTTCGCCACGCTTGCCTAATACCAATAAACGCATCTCTTTTTCGTTCTCAACCAAAGTCTCTACCAACGTACCGTTGCGCTGGAGGCAGAGTGGATCAGCAATACCGGCTTCCATTGCGCGTGCTTTTGCCGCATCGAGCATATAACGCCCCTGCTCACGGGCAACTTTCGCACGCTGCTCTTCAATATCAGATAGCTTTTCTAGCAAATGCTCTCGGGTCCCTAAGCCTAAATTCCCGGTTAGATCAGGCTCTGTCACCTGAGGGTGGTTATCCAAGGTATGAATAAAGCTTAATGGCGCATCAAGTGCCTTGGCAGCCCAAACAGCATAATCACAGATGCTTTCTGAATACTGAGATCCATCAATAGCGGCAAACACGCGATCAGACATAAAAACGACTCCTTGAGCGGGTGCGTTAAGATTTTTATTATTCTCATTCTTTTTTACACGAAGTTATTGACCAGCGACACCTTAACGCACTCTTTGTGTTCATCCCTATCGTTATAGGGTGAGTGGTACACTTAACGGCCTATTAACGCGGCCAGTTAAAGGAGTCACGATGGAGCATGGTATCGCGAGCATGCTACTGGTAGCCCTAGGCGGCGCGTTGGGCGGCATGAGTCGCTATGCTGTTTCTAGCCTTATGGCCTACCTGCTGGGTAACACCTTTCCTTGGGGCACCTTACTGGTGAATGCCAGCGGTGCGTTTATAGCGGGCGGGCTACTCGGATACTACGGCGTGCCAACCACACAGCCACTGTGGCTATTTGCTATCGCAGGCTTGTTAGGTGGCTACACCACCGTTTCATCATTTAGCTTACAAACTATTGAACTGTGGCAAAGCGGCCAAGCGCTGCGTGCCGCCTTGAATATTGCCGCCACCTTACTGCTCGGCATGGTGATGGTCACGCTAGGCTGGCTACTAGCTAAGGAGCTGCTATGAGTTGGCAAGCCTATTTGGCAGTCGGTATTGGCAGCGGGATTGGCAGTGCACTTCGCTACGGGGTATCTCTCGTGTCTTTGGCAGCGCTTGGCGGCTATTTCCCCTGGGGTACGCTGCTGGTTAACGTACTGGGCTCTGGAGTCATCGGATGGGTTGCCGCTACCGCCTCACGTTTTCCTAAGGGCAAGCTTGCGCACTGGCAGCCGCTGTTAGTCGCCGGTTTTTGTGGCGGCTTTACCACGTTTTCACTCTTTAGCCTGGAAACCTTGCACCTTATTCAGCAAGGACTTTCTGGGCTAGCGCTGCTTTATATACTCATCAGCCTACCGCTTTGGTTACTGGCGGCCTGGCTAGGAGAACGTATAGCGCTTTCTCGTTTATAGCCGTAGGTATTTTATGCGCGAGCAGTTAGAGCGACAGCAGTCTTGGCTTTACCTAGGGTTTATCTGCTTAGGGCTTACGTTGGGTCTGGTAGCTCCCTTACTAGCGTCATCACTTGAACAGCTGTTATGGCCGCTACTCGGTATACTGCTCTACGCCACCTTTACTCAAATACCGCTATTACATATCAAGCAAAGCGTTACTGATAAACGCTTTATGGCAGCACTGCTGATTGGCAACTTTATCATCATCCCTGCGCTACTAGGGGCCTTGGTGCTAAGCCTTTTAGTACTGGGGCTACCGCTTTATCCACCGGTGATGGCGGGTGTTTTGCTAGTGCTGCTGATGCCCTGCACAGACTGGTTTATTACCTTCACGCACTTAGGCAAAGGCGATGCCGCCCGCGCTGTTGCGGCAACGCCAGTACTGCTGATCATGCAAATGGTCGCGTTACCCGCTTATCTATGGCTATTTTTAGGCGGCGAGTGGTTTCAGTTAACGTTGTCTGCCGACCTTTTCAGCGCTTTTACGGGAGTGATCCTGCTGCCCTTAGGCTTGGCATGGCTAACAGAGCTTACCGCCCAGCGCTATCACGCGGTTGAGCGAGCCACCGACCAGCTTGGCTACTTGCCAGTGCCGCTGCTGGCATTGGTCGTATTGGTCATTGCTGCAACACAGGTGAATAGCGTACTAGCGCTTTCTTACGTACTGATGCAAGTAGTGCTTATTTTTGTAGGCTATTTAGTAGTGGCAGCAGTTTTAGGCAAAATGCTGGGCAGGCTATTTAAGCTTCCCGCCACCAGCGCCCGAACACTTGTCTTTAGTTTCGGGACCCGCAATTCGTTTGTCATGCTACCCATCGCACTCACCCTACCCAATGGCTGGCAAGCCGCGGTGGTAGTGATTGTTTTTCAATCGCTAGTAGAGCTATTTGGCATGGTGGCGTTTATACGCTGGGTGCCAAGCAGGCTAATTCCGAGCCGCCTATAAAAAACGCCGGCCCCTTTGCGTGGTGACCGGCGTTAAAGTGTGCGTATTGATTAACGTAATATCAGTACCGGAATTCGGCTGCCACGTAGCATCGCTGTTGTGGTGCTCCCCACCAGCAAGTGACGGATACGCGAATGGCCGTAAGCGCCCATCACTAGCAGGTCAATAGCATGCTCCTTCTCGTACGCTTGCAAAGCGTCGTCTACCTCACCGGAACGGATGGCTCCCTCAGCTTGGTGACCTGCATCGAGCAGCGTGCTCAACGCCCATTCAAGCTCACTGCGATGCTCTGCAGTGTCAGCACCCACAATTAGCACATGACATTCGGTACCCGCGAATAAAGGCGAGCGCGCCAGCATCTCGACCCCTTTACGGGCAGTTTTGCTACCGTCAAACGCAATCATTACCTTTTCCGGCTGCTTAAAGGCTTTAGGCACCATGAGAATTGGGCGGTGCATTTCACGCACCACGCGCTCAAGGTTAGAACCTAGGTGGCCGCAGGCATGGTGAGCCGTTTCGCCACGCTTGCCTACCACCAACAAACGTATGTCTTTTTCTAGCTCTACCAAGGTTTCAACCAGCGTGCCGTTAAGCTGGCGAACAATGGGATCAACGACTCCACCTTCTACTGCTCGTGCCTTGGCAGCTTCCAGCATAAGCTTGCCTTGCTGACGGTTTATCTTAGCGCGCTGCTCATCAAGCTCAGAAAGTTCTTTCATCAAGCGCTCGCGGGCACCAAACCGTAAGTTACCCGACAAATTTTGTTCTTCTGGCACGTCAGAATGATTATCCACCACATGCACAAAACTAAGCGGCGCGTTTAATGCCAAGCTTGCCCAAGCGGCGTAATCGCATACGCTTTCTGCATATTGGGAGCCGTCAATCGCGGCGAGTACGTGTTCAGTCATATCGCTCTCCTTGCGGTAGTTAGTGGCCGCCCATTAGCTTTTCAACAGCTTCAGGGTCGTTGTGTACCGCGTAGCGATCTACCACGGTGGCACTGGCTTCGCTCAAGCCCACCAGCTCTACCTCGGTACCTTCACGGCGGAACTTAATCACCACGCGATCCAGAGCTTGAACAGCGGTAATATCCCAGAAGTGGGCGCGGGAAAGGTTGATGGTGACCTTATCGATGCTCTCTTTAAAATCGAAGGCAGCAATAAAACGCTCAGAAGAGGCAAAGAACACTTGGCCAACCACTTGGTATTCACGCTCTTTACCAGGCTCTACTTCTTTCGAGCCGATATACATGATATTGCCGACTTTGTTAGCAAAGAACATCGCCGCCAGCAACACACCGACAAACACACCAATCGCCAAGTTGTGCGTACCTACTGTGACGGCAACGGTAGCCACCATCACAACGTTGGTGCTCATTGGGTGCTTTTTCAGGTCACGAATCGACTCCCAGCTAAAGGTGCCTATCGATACCATAATCATCACCGCTACCAACGCTGCCATGGGAATCTGCGAGACCCAATCAGCAAGGAAGACCACCATCAACAACAGAACAACACCAGCGATGAGCGTTGAGAGCCGAGTCCTGCCACCGGATTTTATGTTGATGACTGACTGACCAATCATTGCACAGCCTGCCATACCGCCCAGCAAACCCGATCCGATATTAGCGATACCCTGGCCTTTACACTCACGATTTTTATCGCTGGGTGTATCCGTTAAGTCATCAACAATGGTGGCTGTCATCATAGATTCAAGAAGGCCCACCACCGCCAGCATGATGGCGTAGGGAAAGATAATCATCAGTGTTTCTAAATTAAGTGGCACGTCAGGCCATAAAAACATTGGCAGCGTATCGGGCAATTCACCCATATCACCTACCGTGCGTATATCCATGCCACTTACCATATACACCCCGGTAAGCACCACAATGCATACCAGGGGAGAAGGGATCGACTTTCCAATCGCAGGCAAGTACGGGAAGAGATAGATAATACCTAAGCCTGCTACCGTCATGGCATACACATGCCACGTTACATTGGTTAACTCAGGCAGTTGCGCCATGAAGATCAATATCGCTAGGGCATTCACGAATCCAGTGACCACCGAACGGGACACAAAACGCATCAGCTCTGCAAGTTTTAAGTAGCCTGCGATAATCTGTAATACCCCAGTCAATAGCGTGGCCGCCAGTAGGTACTCAAGGCCATGTTCGCGCACTAAAGTAACCATCAGCAGCGCCATGGCGCCGGTAGCTGCTGAAATCATACCTGGACGACCACCGGTAAAGGCAATCACTACTGCGATACAAAATGAGGCGTAAAGTCCTACTTTTGGATCAACACCCGCAATTATCGAAAATGCAATGGCTTCAGGAATCAGCGCAAGCGCCACGACTATTCCCGCAAGGGTGTCGCCCTTGAGGTTAGAGAGCCAAGATTGTTTAAACTTTTCGTACATGCGAAGGGTCCACGGTTATGGGTTTATGACTAGCCAAAAGCAGGCAGACAACGCCGCCAAACATTGGCACGCTGAGGATGTAGCACTTTTTATTGTGAAGATAAGCTGGCGTTTGATACTGAAAAAGTCACGCACTGCATGAAAGGAGCACGGCTAATTTTAAGTACCACAAAGCAATGACAGCGCTATGAATGCGCAGCCATTACCTTAAGAAAGGCAGGAAGCTAGGGCGGAGTCATCAGCCCAGAAAAGATGTGGGTAAATGCGGTCATTAGTAACATTCTGTACGGTTGCAATAAGCAAGGTGCGACAAGGCGCAGCATTCTAACAGCATCATAGCCGCATTGCATCTCACGTTATTCTCAGTAGCCCACGTTCTGACACACGCGGATACGCCGTCACCGCTACTTAGGCAGGGTGACCTATCACCTGATTGTGGCGTACCATTGCGCCACCAGAAACGATGACAATTGCCAACGTTTTGTGTTGAAGCGGCACATATATGCACGTGCCGAATATGCCCGCCAAAGAGGAGAAATAGATGATGAGCCAGTCAATTGCGGTGATTAAAGGCGACGGTATCGGCCCCGAAATTATGGATGCAACCCTGCGCGTGCTTGATGCGCTGGAGTGCGGCCTGAATTATGAGTTTATCGATGCTGGCCTGGCGGCGCTCGAAAAACACGGCACGCTAATTCCTCAGGAATCGCTTGATACCATCGAGAAGTACGGTATTGCCCTGAAAGGCCCGCTGACCACACCCATTGGCAAAGGCTTCTCCTCCATCAACGTGCAGCTGCGTCGTCACTTTGACTTGTACGCCAACGTGCGCCCAGCGATTAGCTTCCCCGGTACGCGTTCGCGTTACAACGATATCGATATGATTACCGTGCGGGAAAACACCGAAGGTGCTTACCTCTCTGATGGCCAAGAGATGATTGACGATGGCAACACCGGCATCTCAGTTATCAAAGTGACTCGCCAGGGTTCCGAACGTATTGTGCGCTATGCGTTTGAACTAGCAAAAAATAACGGTCGTAAGAAAGTCACAGCTGTACATAAAGCTAACATCATTAAAACCAGCTCTGGACTATTTTTGGATGTCGCGCGGGAAGTCGCCAAAGAGTATCCAGAAATCGAATTCCAGGAAATGATTGTGGATAACGCCTGCATGCAGCTGGTGATGAACCCCCACCAGTTTGATGTAGTCGTCACTACCAACTTGTTTGGCGATATTCTTTCCGACCTCTGTGCAGGGCTAGTTGGCGGTTTAGGCTTGGCACCAGGCGCTAACATCGGCGAAAAAGCCGCTATTTTTGAAGCAGTTCACGGCTCGGCACCGGATATTGCCGGACAAAAAATCGCCAACCCTTGCGCCCTACTGCTAGCAGCGGCCCAAATGCTCGACCACTTGGGCATGAACGAAAAAGGCGACGCTATTCGTCACGGAATTCGCGCGGTGCTGGAAACACGCCGCGATATGGTGACACCCGATATGGGCGGTACTGGCACCACCGATACCTTTGCCCAGGCGCTGGTTGAACAAGTAGCTGCCTAATTCCCTCCTGCTCATTTCCTCTCAGTCAACACTATAGAGCCCTATCCATCATCGCAGCATTCGCCGCGGTGATGGATGCTTTAGCCTGCCTCTCTCATCTTTCACCCTAAATAGTTACACAGCCTTCCTTTTTATCGACTCAATTTGCTATACAAAACCATTACAAAAAAGTACCTTTTATTAATCCTTGGTTTATTATTCATTTATTAACAGATGACAATAGACTGGCTTAAGGGACTAATAATGCTCGAATATCTCACTTCTAACGCCTTACGTAGCGCTCTTTCTCACCATACCGCCTGTATCTATTTTTCATCTGAAGGCATTATCCAAGAAGCTAGTGAGCCATTTCTAACCATGATGGGCTACTCTCTATCTGACATTAAAGGTAAACACCATCGTATTTTTTGTTTGCCTGAGGAAACATCTACTCATCAATATATGGCGTTTTGGACATCCTTGGCAGCTGGCGAAAGCCAACAGGGCCGCTTTCGGCGCGTGAACGCACTCGGCGAAGAAGTTTGGCTTGAAGCGACTTATGTACCGATTAAGAACCGTCGCGGTAAGGTTGTAAAGATTTTCAAAGTCGCCAACGACGTTACTCAAAAGCACCAAAACGCCGCCGGTGAACGCTCCATCCTTCAAGCTCTAAATCACTCAATGGCAGTGATTGAGTTCACAACTGACGGCTATATCTTGGATGCCAATACCAATTTTGAACATGCAATGGGATATCCACTGCACACTCTTCGCGGCGAGCATCACCGCATGTTTTGCGATGATAGCTTTTATCGTGAACATCCCGATTTTTGGAAGTGTTTAAGCGAAGGAGAGTACAAACAAGGTAAGTTTTTGCGCCATAACGCGAAGGGCGACATCGTGTGGCTGGAAGCAACTTATAATCCAATCTTTGATGAGGAAGGTAACGTCGTTAAAGTAGTTAAATTCGCCACCGATATTACTCAAGCAATGTTGGCATCTGAGGCGGCTAAAGCCACGGTCAGCAGTGCCCAAACATCCTCTAGCCAAACCGAACGAATTGCTCAAGATGGATTGACGCATTTACAAACCGTGCTTTCCGAATCACAACATGCCGCTCATGCACTTAATGAAGCACAACAGCTTATCAATGCGCTCAATAAACAGGCCGAGCAAATTAATAGCATTACCGCATCCATCGCGAAAATTGCCAGCCAAACAAATTTGCTTTCGTTAAATGCAGCAGTAGAGGCAGCAAGAGCAGGCGAACAAGGGCGAGGATTTGCGGTTGTGGCGAATGAAGTGCGTCAGTTAGCAAAAGGTTCCAGCGAAGCGGTTAGTGAGATCACTCGGATACTTAAAGAGAATAACGCACTGGTAGCTCGCACTACTCAAGCAATGCAGCAAGTCGTCCAGCAAGGCAAAACCAGCCAGACTAGCATTAAAGAAATAGAGTCTATTGTCAGTGAGATCTTGCAAGGCGCAAAAAGCGTTTCACACTCTATCGAGCAACTTGCTTTAGACCCAATGTAAGACAAGCTTGTCCATAAGTTTCCCCGCCAGCGCGGCTAAAAAGCAGCTAGCGGGGAAACACGCGCTAATAAGCTAATATGTTAGCGTAATTTCGTTTTACGCAGGTACGGCAGAACGGCGTCGAATTCACCAAACTTCTGCTTGGCATCTTCATCGGACACGCTTGGCGGAATAATAACGTCTTGACCCACTGTCCAGTCAGCGGGCGTTGCAACGCCATGTTTTGAAGTGGCTTGCAGAGCATCTAGCGCGCGCAGGATTTCTGCGAAATTACGGCCTACCGTCATGGGGTAAGTCATCGATAGCTTCAACTGCTTATCCGGCCCGATAATGAACACCGAGCGAACAGTAGCGCTATCAGCCGGGGTGCGGCCATCTGGCAGATAAGCATCTTCTGGCAGCATATCGAACAGTTTGGAAACCTTTAAGCCTTCATCGGCAATAATGGGGAAGCCAACCGTATTGCCGCAAACTTGCTCGATATCGCTTGCCCAGCGTTTGTGATCTTCAACGCCATCCACAGAGACACCAATGACTTTGGTGCCCCGTTTTTCCCATTCGGGGGCCAGTGTTGCCACTGCACCGAATTCTGTGGTGCAGACCGGCGTGAAATCTTTAGGGTGAGAAAAGAGGATCGCCCAGCTATCGCCGATCCAGTCGTGAAAACGAATCGGGCCTTGGCTAGTTTCTGCTTCGAAATCAGGCACTACCGCATTGATACGTAATGACATCGTTCCTCCTTATTAGGGTCAAGTGACCTTAAATACCTTATATGACTTTCAACACCTTCACTATAGAACGTTTCGCGCTATAGCAATGAAGTATTCGCTGTGGTCAATCAAGCGGTTTGTCGTCTTTCTCTTCCCGCTTAATGCGTTTTACCCAGCGCTGTTTTGCATAATGGCGCAAGTTCGCCACACTATCGGTTTCATCGACTATATCTTGTCCTAATATCGTCTCAATAATGTCTTCCAGTGTAATAAGACCCACAAAAGTGCCGTGTTCATCATAGACCACCCGCATGTGTAAATGGTCCTTCAACATTGATGTAAACACCTGCTCGACATTGTTCGATACGTCGACACTACCAATCGGATGCATCAGCTCGCGCATGGTTTTGGCGTCATCAGCGTGATACATATCGGCCTTATGCACATAACCAAATGCCTGCTCGCCGTTATCCATTACAGGGAAACGGGTGAAGGGCATTTTGCCATACTGCTCGTCAAACTCCTTAACCGTCATGTTAGGCAATACCGTTTCACAGACAGTACGGGGCGTCATCGCTTTATTGACCGCAATTTCATGCAAATTCAGCATGTTAATAATAGTGCGCGACTCGTCCGCATCTAATACTTTCTCTTCCAAACCTACCCGCGCCAGCACTTTAATTTCATCGCGCAAGTCAACATCATGCTCTGACTTTCCTAAACGGCGCGTAATCTGTTCGGACATCCAGATAAACGGCAGCAACCCAATGATCATTGGGTTCAGTAACCGTGGTAACACGGGTGATAAGCCTCGCCAATAGGTAGCACCAATCGTTTTGGGTATGATTTCGGAAAGAATTAAAATCAGCATGGTCATAACGGCAGACACAATGGCAATAGATGCTTCGCCAAACACGACCGCAGCCTGCGCCCCTACTGCCGTTGCACCGACAGTATGCGCAATGGTGTTAAGGGTTAAGATCGCGGCCAACGGCCGATCAATATTGGTTTTTAGCTTCGTCAGCGCCGCATGAAGCTTGGGATTATCTTCTTTTTGCTTGGCAATATAGCTTGGCGTAATAGACAGCAGCGCTGCTTCAAGGATAGAGCACAGAAAGGAGAACGCGATTGAAAGAGTAGCAATCGTGATGAGAAGGAACATGGGAGCTCATAGTGATGGATGATACGTCGTATATAAGGCCATGAATGCTTGGTGTCAATGTGTAAACACATCTTTATTTTCAGACAGCCTGCTAACATCATTTCTCGTGAGCATTTCTCACCACTGCCACTCACTTCTCGCCACCGCATCGTGGGCATGCAAACTTTCTGCGTGAACTACTTTTAGCTGGTACCCGGAAATATCAGCCATCTTTCTAAGTGCGGCATCCAGACGTTTGGCTGCATCTTCACAGAACATCAGATTCTGGCCATTGGCGAGGGCAAATGCCTGCTCATCGATACGTTTAACGGCTGTCTGTAACGCTGTCCCTAGAGCACTCTCAATACGCTCAATAAGTTCGGCAAGCGGTATGCCATCGTTTCCTGCCAGCCGTATGGAACAGTGGGCGACGCTGCGCTGGCTATGCGGCGTCGCGAGAACACCCTCTTCACTTCCCAACCACGCAAGTACGGCCTGTTTGGTTAACGGTATCTCTTCAAAATCTTCCGCAAACGCTTGCTGAATTAGCTGCCGCGCTAATGCAGCGGAACAGGGGCATGTTGAGGAGTAACCAACGGCTACGTCTAACTCTACCTTGAAACCTGATGGTGTGAGCTGGCTGCGCAGTGTAAACGGATAGCCTTTCCAACCTGACAAAGGGCTGATGAGCGCGTCACGTTTAAGTAATACCTCCCCACTGAACGTTAGGTAAGCGTTTTCTGATAATGCTTGGTGACTCTCTAAAAAGGCCGCAAGAACACGATGAAGTAACGTAGGCGTTAGTGGCTGGTGTTCTAATGCATCCAATGCGGTATACAGCCGTGACATGTGGATACCACGAGCACAGGTTTCCTCAAGGCTAACACCAGCTGACACATTGGCGTTCACTTGGCTCCCCGCCAGCTGTACTGGCAACGCAATGCCTTCCATACCAACCCAGGAAAGCGTGCCCGGCAAACGTGAAGGTTGTTGGGCAATATCGGGTAACGTAAAAGCCATCATTGCATTGCCTCGTTAGTTGATGAGTTAAAGGGTGTGAAAAAACGATAAAGCTGCGCCACAGTGGCAGGCGCGACATTTTGAGTAATGAAGACAAACCGAGAAATGCGGTCATTAACACACTGCATCGGCAGAGGCGTCGGCGGGTGGAAAATGTGCTGGACGCCGTGCAGTGCGAGCGGTTCATCGCGATCGGTAAGGTGCACAATCGCTTTAATGCGTAGCATTTTCTCGCCCATCAACGACATCAATAGATTCAGCCAGTTTTCCAAAGCGTCCGGGGTAATTAGCGCCTCCACACAAAAACAAAACGCATTGATATTTTCACCATGGCGAGTCAGCGTTGGCTGGCTAGTGGGCTGTACAAATGCAGCACTATTGTCCCCATGACGACTCCTCTCGTGATTGACATCTTCAGCATGGATAACGCTGTAACGTGCCGACTTAAGCCACTGGTCTACCTGGTATCGTTGAGAATCCCGACGAAAGAGCCCTGCGCCTACCAATAACTTGGGTGAAAGGTTACCGTTCACCACCTGCCACTGCTCTGCTGCCGGGTTAATGGACGCCAGTTGGTTAGCCAGTGGTGTTAGGCGGACTTCGTCGACCAGGTCAGTTTTGGTGATGAGTAATCGGTCTGCTATCGCTATCTGGCGCTGTGACTCACGATGCGCCTGCAACGTTGCCTCACCGTTCGCGGCATCAACACAGCACACCACGCTATCCAACTGAAAACGGTGAGCAAGCCAGTGATCGGTCATTAACAGCTGTAAAATGGGTGCGGGATCGGCAAGTCCTGTGGTTTCAATAACAACACGGGAAGGTGCTGGTTTACCCGCGGCCAACAGCGAATCAATAGCCTGCTGTAGTGTGCGGCTCAAGTCTCCTCTCAATGTGCAGCACAAACAGCCGCTGCTCATCTCCACCACGGCTTGCTCATCGCTTTGCGTAATCAACTGATGATCAAGACCAATATCACCAAACTCATTAATCACGATCAGCGTGTTTTGCATTGACGCTTGGCGTACCCAGCGATTAAGTAATGTTGTCTTACCGCTCCCTAAAAAGCCGGTCAGTACATTAACTGGTGTCAGCATGGAGAATTGCATCACTCCACCCGTGCCTTGCGGAAATGGTGCTCTTTACGCTCTTGGCGCTCCTTCGCTTCAATGCAAAGTTTTGCCGTTGGACGAAAAAGTAGCCGTGGAATACCAATGGGCTCGCCAGTTTCTTCACAGAAGCCGTATTCACCATTTTCGATACGCTGTAAAGCTGCATTAATATTATTGACCAACCGACTTTCGCGATCTGCTTGGCGAAGTGACAACCGTAGCTCCTCCTCAAACGAGGCCTGATCAGCCTCGTCGCTATCTCTCTCATGGGAGGCGATAGCCGTTTTCACCTCTTTTAAATGCGCCTCAAGCTCCGCACGTTCGTTCAAAAGCCGCTGACGGAAAAACGCAAGCTGTACGGCATTCATGTACTCGTCTGCTGATGAGGCCAACAGCAAAGCCTCCTCAGCTTTTTTTGCATCTAGGAATTCAGCGCCATTGTCTGTTCTGGCAGTTATTGACTGAGTGATATCGGGTTGCAATGTATAGCCTCCTATTGATAAAAACGTTATAACATAACAAATAGAGCTCTGCGACCTAACCTTTCTCAATGCTAATGCACTGCCAAACGTAACAGGAGATCTAAATGCCTACCCCAGACTCCCATCAAGCTGCATCTTGGGTGCTACCACAACACGCCGCACTGGATACCGACATCAGCGTACTTCCGCGTATATTTGAAGAACAGATTAACATCGCTATTCTGCACCGCGCTCTGCCCGCCGATGTGGCGCTAAGCGCAAACGCACAGAGCCAGACATCGCGAGACTGGCAGTACGCATGGCTTGGCAGCCCTAAAGATGACTTTAAAAATGACTTGCGCCGAAAGCTCCCAGAGCCGTCAGCGGGTGATGCACTGGTTGATGATATAACCATCATTGCTGAAGCTATCGCATTCCTGTTTGATACCGACACTGTGGGCATTCGTTTACGCTTACTAACGGCGGCGATGTGCCCACGCTTTCACTGCGACAACTTGTCGGTACGCTTAGTAACCACCTATGTTGGCCCAGGCAGTGAATGGTTACCTGAAAGTGCCATTAACCGCGCCGGGCTAGGTGCACCAACATCTGATCGCCCAGAGATTATCAACGACCCAACTGCCATTCAGCGTTTGCAGGCTGGTGACATCGCGTTAATAAAAGGCAGTGGCTGGGTGGGCTGTGAAGAACACGGTTTAGTACACCGCAGCCCCTCTTTGGAGACAGGTCAAAAGCGGCTACTGCTAACCATTGATCCCGCTTAACGCCTTGAACTTGTCACTAATCCGTCATTCCCCCCTGATAAGGTTTAATAAATTAAATCGCTCATGGGAATGGTCATGCATAACAAACTACTGCTTGCAGGTGTCATAAGTCTCTCGATGTTAACAACCACGGCGTTTGCTGAGTCATTAGGCAACCTAGCCTTTTCTGAAACAACGCCCTATTCCTCAGCAATGACCCTAAAAGATGATTTCACCATTGTAGGTGATGACGAATTAATGGCGATGGATGCCATTAATAGCAATGGTTTTGCTAACGCCATTATCGAGATACCAACAGGCACATCTGCCAAATGGGAAGTTAGCAAAGAAGACCCAAACGCGGTTTATTGGGAGTATAAAGACGGCGAGCCGCGCGTCGTGAATTACTTGGGTTACCCCGGAAATTACGGCGCCATTCCTGGTACTGCCCTGCCCAAAGAACTTGGGGGTGATGGTGACCCATTGGATGTCATTGTATTGGGTCAGGCGATACCGCGCGGTGAGATTGTTGATGTACGTGTTATTGGCGTTTTAAAAATGTTAGACGACGGCGAGCAAGACGACAAACTGGTGGCAGTGCTTACCCAGGATTCACCGTTTGCCCATATCGAAAGTATGCAGCAACTCGATAGTGAGTTTCCTGGCGTTAGCCAGATCGTTGATATCTGGTTTGCGAATTACAAAGGCCCTGATGGTGGCATGGAAGGTCTAGGGTTTGAAGACGCCGAATCTGCATTAACCGTACTAGAAGCAGCGGCTGAGAATTTTTCAGCCCCACAATAAACTTATCGAATAAGACCGCCAAAATTTACGTCGTTTAACCGTCACTGCTCTAAACAATAGAGCAGTGACGTTTTCTTATTTATACATTGTGCTCATTAGCGCTGTTACTTGCATTTATCGCGGCCAAAACACCATGACGTTGATACGTTCTTAGCATGCTCTCGAGGGCTGCCTGCAGGTAGTGAGTAGATGCGGGGCCTTTGGAGTCTTTGGTGAGATGGCTCGGTTTGCCATCTTGTAGCAGGCTGATCTCGCCTTTTTCTAGTGCCACTGAGGTGGCTGTTTTCAGTTGTTCAAAAGACACTGGGGTTTCCAGTAACTTGGCCAGAACCATAGCAAGCGGGGAAAGTGCCACCATTTCATGCCAGGGCGAAGTTGCCCAGCCATTACCATGGCGAATGACCCCACTGTGCCACTGCCACTTAACTGTTGCGGGATCAGCTTCTGCCTCTGCATTTACTGTCGCCATTTGGCTAGCCACGTGTGTGCGTATGCGTACGTGACCACGAATCACATAGGTTTCCAGAAACGCTAAAGCGAGCGCTCGGGCATCCTGCCCAGTAGAAAGCTGGCCGCTGGCAATAAGCGCGGCGGTCAGCTGGTCTACGTTAAGGGTAGCAGGGTAGACTTTCGAGAGTGCTTCCATAAATGCATATTCTAGGGCACTGCCCGGTATGACCTCACCGCCCCGCCAATCCGTGTAAGTTTTAGGCTGACGCGTATCACTGGTAATCTGATGATCAAAGAAGACGCCAGCAACGTAGAATTTCTGCAAGCGCTCAGCATCCAGTGCATAGCGAATTTTTGCCTGTTGAGATTTATGCACTAGCAGGGTCTGCCGGAAGGCACGATTACGCACAAAATCAAGGTACTGCTCTAGCTGCTCTTGATGGGTAACTTCTTTACTTAATGGTTCGGCAATAGAGGAGGCATAATTGCTTAGGAACATAGTGTTGGGCTCAGCTTCTGCCAGATACCCCAGTCCATACTCACCTGCCAGCGCCATAAAGTCCTTGAAATACATCGGCTGGTTACAGGGCTCTAGGAACTCGTGGAGCAGGTAGCTGGCTTTACCTTGGCGGATGTGGTCGGCATTTTCATCCAGCACTTTCCGTAAAACGCTATTATCCAGGCTGACCTGCTGAAGAAAATCCACCATGCCCATAGCGTAGGAGAGTTTTTCTTCCGGCGTGACGCGCTCAGCACCCCGCAACAGCATGGCATCACGGATGATCTCCTTGGTTTTCCAACCTGGGTACGTGTTGTAGCTGATATAGGCAATACCGCTTTCGCTCAAGTTTTCAGAGCAAACTCGTAAAATAGCCTGCTGTACTGATGTGGGCACCCAGCTAAACACGCCGTGACAAATAATATAATCATAAGGCTGCTCAGCCTTACCTATCTCTTCAATATTAACGGCTTGTAGACGCACATTGGCTAACCCAATCTCATTTAGCCGCGCTTTGCCATGGTTAATCTGCACGTCGGAAAGGTCGATACCCACCACCTGAGCCTGGGGGTTACGAGCGGCATAAGGGAAAATATTCTCCCCAGCAGAGCAGCCGATTTCTAGCACCCTTGCCGTTGCTGGGTCTGGCGCGTCAAGGCCGAATAGAAAAGCCAGTGCATGAAGATGCTCTGGTGCTGTTTGCGGAAAGGGATGAGATTCGTAGGGTACGCTGTCGTAGCTCTGTTTCAACAGGGAAACGAGGTCTTTTGTCATATTCGTTACCATAGTCGTTACTGTGCGAAAGGCGTACCCTTCTACTGCTTAGCACGCATGGCTCAGAATATACGAACGATGTGATTTGTCGTGCATTTGGTTTACTTATGCCGTTTAAGTACCGTTTATCGATAACGTTGCCGCATCTATCTCCAGACAAAAGCACCCAGGGTTAGTGTTAAGCCCGCAGTGGTAGTGCCGCGCCAATAGCGACAAAAATACCTCCACAGGTGCGGTTGAAACCACGGCCAACACGCTTCAACCAATGACGAATGCGGTTAGCCATATTGGCAAGCAAGCCTTCAACTAAGCATTCAATGATCACAAAGGTGCCTGCCAGTACGAAAAACTGCAGGATCAAGCTACGTTGCGGATCAATAAACTGAGGTAAAAATGCGCTGAAAAACAGCAGCACTTTTGGGTTAGTGATGGATGACAGTGCGCCTTGGCGGTATAGATGCCAGCCACTCTTCCAACTGGCATTCACATCAACTTCCCCACTGATAGGCGGTGAACGCCATACCTGAATACCCAGCCATACAAGGTAGGCTCCGCCGACCCATTTCAGCACGGTTAGCCACACCACAGACGACTTAACCAGCGCCCCAATACCAAACAAACACAGGGCGATGATCAAGATAAATCCTGTAGCGCCCCCGGCGATAGTGAACAGTGTTTTTCGGCTGCCATGCAGCGCCCCGTGGGTAAGCGCCAGCAGGCCGTTCGGCCCTGGTGAAAGCGACAAGCCTATGCAGGCAATGAAATATAGCAACCATGTATCGAATAACATGTTAATGCACCACCCACTGGTAAGTACGCTTGAGCTGCCAGCATGTCACTGCCACTCAGCGTTTTCCACCAGTTAATAGACTAATACTAAAACGCCTCCAAAAAGGAGGCGTTGGACGAACAAGTCGCGCGCTGGCATCTAACGTTTACGCAAATACTTGGTTCCATTCACTGCGCTTAGCCAGCAGGTCTTTAGCAAGCTCTTGGGCACCTTCCAGGCTGTGACTGGCGGCCCAGCCGCACTGCATTTCATTACAGGCGGGTACTTCCGTTGCGGTTAGCACATCATTTAGCGTCTTCTCGATGATACTTAACACATCGTCATAATCATCGTGGTTGATCATTGCGATATAAAAACCGGTTTGGCAGCCCATCGGGCTAATGTCAACCACCTTGTCGGTGTGATTACGCGACATCTCAGCCATCAAGTGCTCTAAGGAGTGCAGTGCCGGCATCTCCATGTGCCCTTTATTAGGCTGGCAAATGCGCAAATCATACTTATGAATGCGGTCGCCATGTTGGCCTTCTTTAATATCAGCCAAACGTACGTAAGGCGCTTTTACCTTGGTATGGTCCAGGTTAAAGCTTTCGACGTTCATTTTCTTTTCGGTCATATTGGCTCCGTCATCTTGGTATATCGCTTGCGTCGTCTAAACAACCGTTAGTGCTTTTTACACCTTAGGAGCGTCAAAGTTCCACGGCTCGTCGGTATAGACACACACGTTTGCATCTTCAATATCGCCCTCAGGGGACTCAACGTGCTTAGCGAAAAAATCTTGAATCTCTTTACGCTGGCAATGGGCCTCAAACTCTTCACGGCTGGCCCAAATTTCGTGAAATACAATTGGATAGCTGGTGCCTTGGGCAAACGGGTTATCAATCTGCCGCGTGACGGTGTAGTGAATACAGGCATCTTCGCGATGGGTGTTAGGTTCCAAAGCTTGCAGTGCCTTAAATACCGCTTCTTCTTTTCCGGCCTTGGGCTTAAAGCTGGCGATACAGTAAATTTTTTCTGACATAGTTATATCCTAAGCGGTTGAGTGGGCATCATTATGCGGCCTGTCGATGCGGGTTCACAACCTAACGACTCATTCGGTCCGCCAGCGCTTCTAAATCAGTTACCGTCATATCCGGTTCACCTCCCCAGGGGTCAAACGGAGCGTCAGAGTGACGGCGCACCCAGGCGCTGCGCAAGCCAGCATGGGTTGCCCCAATGACATCAAACGGGTTGCTGGAAATCAGCCAGGTGTGTTCTGGGCGTGCTTCTAAGCGGGTGCGTAAATAAGCATATACGGCGGGGTCCGGCTTGAAGCGTTTAACATCATCAACACTGACCACGTCATCCATATGGCTTTCCACGCCCGCGCGCGTAAGTAGCTTAGTGACAGCTTCTTGAGTGCCGTTAGAAAACGCCACGCAGCGAATACCCGCATCACGGAGCTGGTCAAGCGCGGGGATCACATCGGGAAATGCAGGCAACTCAGCATAGACGGCCATTAAGTGGTCTTGGTCGTTATCTGATAGGCCCGTTTGCAGCGCGCGGTCGGTGAATACTAATGCCTCCCGCGTGCATTCCGAAAACGGCACATAAGCCCCCATCAACCCATGACGAAAGCTATATTCCAGCTGTTTTTCCCGCCAACGCTTAGCAAACTCTGCTGCTTTGGTGGCATCACTAAGGCGGCGTTCCAACTCTACCGATACCCCTTGGGTATCAATAAGCGTGCCGTATACATCAAAGGCGAGTACTGGTTGCATGACAGCTCCTGGCGTGGTGGATAAGACAATCATTGGCGATAGGTGGTTTTATTTCTCTAGCATAGCTGCCCTCTTAAAAAACAAAAACGCCGCTGCATCGGGCAGCGGCGTTTGGCTAGCAATACGCGTTATTAAATTGTAAAAGCGGCTTCTTGCTGACCGGTTTTAAGATCGCCAGAACGCACCAACTCATCAGTCACGCGATCAATGGCACGCTTGGCACGACCAATCATTTCGTCAACTTCAGAGCGGTTAATAGTCAGCGGTGGCGCAAAGCCCAGAATATCGCCTTGCGGCATGGCACGGGCAATCAGATTCTCTTCCATTGCTGCTGCTGCGACACGCGGGCCAACTTTAAGTGCTGGGTCGAAATGCAGGCGCTGTTTGGCGTCTGGAGAGAACTCTAGCGCGGCCATTAGGCCAACACCGCGTACGTCGCCCAGTAACGGATGACCCTCAAAGGTGGCCTTGAGCTGCTGCTGGAAGTAACCGCCAGTTTCGGCAGAGTTACCTACTAGATTTTCGCGCTCGATAATATCCAGGTTAGCAAGGCCTGCGGCACAGCCCAGTGCGTGACCTGAATAGGTCCAACCATGACCGATGGGACCAAATTCGCCGGTTCCCTGCTCCAGTACCTTCCATACTTTGTCGCCAACAATCACGCCAGAAAGCGGCTGGTAGGCGCTAGTTAGCCCTTTAGCAATGGTGACCAAGTCAGGCTTCATGTTGTAGTGGTGGCTACCAAAGTCTGAACCGGTACGGCCAAAGCCACATACGACTTCGTCAGCGATCAATAGTACATCGTACTTATTCAGTACCGCTTGAATGGCATCCCAATAGCCTTCTGGCGGCGGCACGATACCACCGGTACCCAGTACCGGCTCACCAATAAAGGCCGCCACGGTGTCGGGGCCTTCTTCCAGAATCATCGCTTCCAGCTTATCGGCACAGTAGCCAGAAAATTCACGCTCGGTCATGCCGTGCTGTTCTGCCGCGCGCAGATAGTAATGCGGTGCTTCGGTATGGCGAATGGTGTCAATCGGCAGATCAAAGTGGTCGTGGAACGCTTTCAAACCGGTGAGCGAGCCGGAAGCGATGCCGGAACCGTGATAACCACGCATACGCGAGATCACTTTTTTCTTCTGCGGGCGACCCAGCACGTTGTTGTAGTAGCGCACAATTTTGAGCTGGGTTTCGTTAGCGTCAGACCCTGACATGCCGTAGTAAACCTTAGACATGTTCATACCGGCAATTTTCAGAATGCGCTCAGAAAGCTCAATCTGCGGCTCGTTCGAGTGGCCCACATAAGTATGGTAATAAGAAAGTTCTAGCGCTTGCTTATAGATCGCTTCGGCTACTTCAGTGCGGCCATAGCCGATATTGACGCAGTAAAGACCCGCAAAACCATCGATAAACTCACGACCATCTTTGTCGACGATGTTAATACCCTTGCCGCCGGTAATAACACGGCCTGGTAAATCACCATGGGCGAAGTCGCGAAGGTGGGTTGAGGCGTGAAAAGTGACTTTACGGTCGCGTTCGATCAGATCCTGATGCAAGCTCATAACGTTCTCTCTATACAGTAAACCTCCCCATTGGTTGGAGAGGGTGTTTTATCATTGGTGACTCATAATTTGCGCACCTAGCGAACCTTTCGCCCGGCGGAGCCAGCCTCCCACAAGCGCTATAGCATTACTAAGTTGCGGTTATGGGAGAGCGTTTTAGCGCGCGACGGTTAGCTTCCCGAGACGGAACCTAGCGCCCCTAGGCAGTAATACTTTGTTTCTAAATACTCATCGATACCCGTAGCGCCGCCTTCACGGCCCAGGCCGGACTGCTTCACGCCACCAAAAGGCACTGGTGGTCCAGTCATTTTCACTGAGTTGACGCTGACCATGCCATACTCAAGCGCACGCATTAGCTTCCAAATGCGGCGAATATCGTGGGTGTAGATATAAGCTGCTAAGCCATACTCAGTGTCGTTGGCCATCTCAATGACGTCGTCGTCGCTACTATAAGCGGTAATACCGGCCACAGGTGCAAAGTTTTCTTCACGCCATACTTTCATCTGCGGCGTCACGTTGGTTAACAGCACCGGCATAAAGAAGTTATCACCCGGCGCTTGGCTTTGATCGCCTGCAATCATCGTGGCGCCTTTGGAAATCGCATCATCGACAATCGATGCCGCTTTTTCGACAGCCTGACGGTGGATAAGCGGGCCAAGGTCAACTTCCCCATGCAGGCCGTTACCCACGGTCAGTGCCGCCATGCGCTCAGTAAATTGCTCAACGAATTCATCGTGGATAGATTCGTGTACCAGAATACGGTTGGCTGCCAAGCAATCTTGTCCTGCCGTCTGGAATTTCGCCGAGACTGCGGCATAAGCGGCCTCTTTAGGGTCCATATCAGGCCCCACGATAAACGGCGCGTTGCCACCTAGTTCCAGCGATAGGCGTTTAACCGTGTTTGCGCTCTGTTCGATTAACAATCGGCCAACACGGGTGGAACCAGTGAACGAAAGCGCGCGAATACGCGGCTCGCTGCACAAAATTTTCGAGACCTCGGCAGGATCACCCAACACGACGTTAAAAATACCGTCTGGAATACCTGCCCGCTCGGCAAGCTCCGCCAGCGCCAGCGCTGAAAATGGCGTTTCATTGGCAGGCTTAATGATTACCGGGCAGCCAGCCGCCAATGCCGCTGCGGCCTTGCGGGTAATCATGGCCAGCGGGAAGTTCCACGGCGTAATCATCGCCGCAATACCGACCGGCTCCTTAATGGTGCCAAGTGAGGCGTTGGGGATATGGCTGGGAATGGTTTCGCCGTAGGTGCGTTTCCCTTCTTCAGCGAACCAGCGCACGAAACTGGCACCGTATTCGACTTCACCACGAGCATCCGGCAGCGGCTTACCCTGCTCCAACGTCATGATGGTCGCTAGATCTTCACGGTTCGCTTGAATCAAGTCGTACCATGCCAGCAGCCGCTCGCAGCGTTCGTCAGCACGCAAGGCGCGCCAGTGAACAAAAGCAGATTCGGCCGCATCAACTGCAGCGGTAATTTGTTCGGCTTCCAGCAGCGGAATGTGCCCAATGACTTCGTTCGTCGCGGGGTCGTAGACGGCTTCTTCACGGCCAGCATCGCCATGCGTCCATTTCCCGTCGATGTAGGCGTACTGCCGGAACAGGCGCGGATCTTCCAGGCGTTTAACAAGCGTCGTCGATAGTAGGGTCATGGGCACCTCCCCAGGTTGCAGCCATTTACGGTGAAGCCAAGCATGGCCAGCAAGCCGTTGCGCATAAAACGATAGATCATCAGCTCAGCTGAAAACTGAACTGATTCAGTGTGTGTAGGTTAAGGGAGTTAGCGCACGAAGTGTTTTTGAAAGCGCCGGAGAATTCCGGCACTTTTTTTGTGAAAGTCTATTTTGAAGGGTGTTTTTTCGGGGCGGTCCTTTAAATCACGGCAACGACAAACCACGGCAACGACAAACCATTACAGCGACGTGCTGCAGTCCACGCCGATAGGTTCATGCTTAACTGTTTTCGTAACGATGTAGGTAAAGTAGCGCTCAATACCCGCATCAGATACCAGCCATTTGTCGATTAAGCGCTGATAGCTATCAATGGTGCGGGCTTCAAACTTAACTAAGTAATCGACGCCGCCCCCTACTGCCACACACTCAGTTACTTCTGGCGTCTGCATGACCAAGGCTTCAAAGCGGGAAAAACTTTCAGCGTTGTGCTGTTTGAGTTCAATCTGCACCCAAACAGGGTTGCGCGGCACCAATACCTCGGCATTGATGCGCGCAGTGTAGCCCTCAATCACCCCGGCATTTTCCAGCCGTTTCACCCGCTCCCAGCAGGGGCTAACCGAGAGATTAATCGCTTCGGCGAGCTTCGACTTGGTTATCCGGCCATCCCGCGCAAGAATATCAAGGATCTTTAGGTCATAACGGTCTAGTTTCATCATGCCGGATGTTACGCCTCCAGGCGTTCAACAACATCGGCAATCACCGCTAAGGTGTCCCCCATATTGATTAACGATGGCGCTCGGCGAGCCATTAAAATACCGTCGCGTTCCGCTTTATAAGCCACTGGCGCGGTACCGCTGCGGGTCATGTCGTACACATAGGCAATGGTTTGACCATTTTTCACTTCATCACCCAGCGCCACCAACAGCTCTAACACCCCAGAGTGCTGGCTTTGCACGTAGCAGCTGGCATCCGGCATATCGAGGTACATCTGCCCGCCTGCAGGCATAGTGATGGTGCCTTCCACCAGTCCGTAATGAATTAAAAAGTTGCGTACGCCACGCTCTGCAATCGCAATACTTTGGGGAGTAGACGTGCCGCCGCCGCCAAGTTCGGTAGCCACAAACACTTTGCCCTGACGCTCACAGGCAGTATCGAATAGCTTTTCTGCGTCTAGCTCGAACATCACCATGGCGTAGGGGGCACCGAATGCTTTGGCACCCTCTAGCGCCGCCTGCTGTTGAGCCTTGTCGTCTAACACATGGGAGGCGCCAAACGGCAGAATATCCAGGGTACGCCCGCCAGAGTGCAGATCGAGCACGACATCGCTCATGGGCACCAATACACGGGTAAAATAATCAGCAATTTGCGATGTTACGGTACCGTTAGGATCACCGGGAAAACTACGGTTCAGATTGCCTTTATCCATCGGCGACGTGCGCTTGCCCGCCATAACTGCGGGGGTATTCATACACGGCACAATAATTACTCGGCCACTCACCTCTTCAGCTTTCAACGTGGAAGATAGTTTAAGCAGCGAGGTAATGCCTTCGTATTCATCACCATGATTACCGCCAGTTAGTAGTGCCGTGGGGCCTTCCCCATTTTTCACTACGGTGATAGGAATCATCACCGCGCCCCAGGCAGACTCATCGGTCGAAATCGGCAGTTTTAAAAAGCCGTGTTGAATGCCGTCGGCGTCGAAATCAACGGTGGCAGAAATAGGGCTTGGCCGCAGTTGGTTCGGTTGAAGCGTCATCGTATGTCCCTTGTATTGTATAGACAGCTACTTAACAAACAGCTGGCGCGGAAAATTAGCCAGGGTTTCACAGCCATTTTCAGTAATCAGAATGCTTTCGGTAATTTCTAGCCCCCAATCTTCTACCCAGAGGCCAGGCATGAAGTGAAACGTCATGCCTGGTTGAAGAATAGTGTCGTCTGAAGGACGTAAGCTCATTGTGCGCTCGCCCCAGTCCGGCGGGTATGAAATACCGATAGGATAACCACAGCGTGCGCCACCACGGTCAAAACCGTACTTATCCATCGCCGCGCCCAGCGCCATGGCAATATCCGCCGTACGATTACCCGGCTTAGCCACGGCGAGTCCACTCTCGATGCCTTCCAGCAAAGCAGATTCAGCACGAATGAAGTCTGCCGGGGGCGTACCTAGAAAGACGGTGCGCGACATCGGTGCGTGGTAGCGTTTGAACACACCGGCAATTTCGAAAAACGTGCCTTCGCCTTTGCGAAATGGCGTGTCATCCCAGGTTAAGTGTGGCGCTGCGGCATCTTTTCCAGTGGGCAGCATAGGCACAATGGCAGGATAGTCACCACCAAACACCTTACCGTTCTCGTCAATAAATCCTTCGATGCCGACGCGGTAAATTTCCGAGACCAGCTTACTTTTTGGCAGCCCAGGTTCAATGACTTCCAAAATGCGCGTATGCATGCCTTCAACAATTTTTGCCGCCACGCGCATGTAGGCGATTTCTTGAGGCGACTTAATCGCTCGGCACCAGTTTACGAGAGCGTTAGCATCCATAAAGCGCGCATGGGGAAGCTCACGCAAAAGGCTTTGGTAGGCTTTAGCAGAGAAGTAGTAGTTGTCCATCTCCATGCCCACCACGCCGGTATGCCAGCCACGGTCGGGCATTATCGACTGGGCCAAATATTCCATCGGATGCATGTCTGGATTTTGGACATAGTAGTCTGGATAGTAGGTGATATTGTCAGGGTCTATCCAGCAGGTTCGCAGAGCGCCGTTAGCATCCATACGGCGACCAAACCATACAGGCTCACCTTCAAGCCCCACAAGTACACACTGATGCACATAAAAAGACCAGCCGTCATAGCCGGTTAGCCATGCCATGTTGGAAGGGTCACTGACGATCAATACGTCAATTCCACGGACAGCCATTTCTGCACGCACCTTCCACAAGCGATTAGCATACTCTTTACGCGTGAAAGGCAGGGAAACCTCAGTCATCGGGCAACTCGCCATCAAAGATCACTAAGAACCAGCGCCTTCACTTGTTATAAGTTAGTTACGCTGGGCCACAGGATCGACCTGGCCACCGCCGCAGTAGGCCCGCCAATGTCGTCTTAGGGCGATACTAGCACCGACCCTTGGTTGCCGGTCAAAGCCTTTATGACAAAAATTGTGACGCACCGTGGTAGCGTAACCATAGTTAATCTGCTGTGAGGAGGAAAAATGAAAATAGTTGTACATATCGACGATGCGGCCCAGTGGCAAACCGCCCTTGCTGAGGCCTTGCCACAGGCAACCGTACTTACCAGTGATGCCCCTGAGAATAAGCGTCAAAACGCAGACTATCTCGCGGTTTGGAAAGCACCGGCTCATTTACTTAACGAGCAAATCCAACTAAAAGGCATTATCAACCTGGGTGCCGGTGTCGATTACTTGCTGAAAACCCCAGGTTTACCAAGCGACGTCCCAATCGTGAAACTGCGCGATGCGGGCATGGGCGAGCTTATGGCAGATTACGTGCTATACGGTATACTGCACTTCTACCGTAGTATGGACCGCTACGCTTCCCAACAGCAGCGCGCCAGTTGGCAGCCCCATGCTGTGCCTGAAAAAGCTCAGTGGCCTGTGGGTGTTTTAGGTCTTGGTGCCATTGGCAGTTTTGTGGCGACTTCCCTTTCGCAGGCAGGCTTTCCTGTCGTCGGCTGGAGCCGCTCGCCTAAACAGATTGACGGCGTGCGCTGCTTGCATGGAGAACAAGGGCTCGATGAGCTGCTTCGACAGGTGCAAAGCGTGGTCACTATTTTGCCTGACACCGCTGCTACTAAAGGCATTCTAAACGCTGAACAGCTAGCGAAATTGCCTAAAGGCGCCAGCGTGATTAATCCGGGTCGTGGCAGCTTAATTGATGAGCAGGCGTTACTTGACGCGCTAGGCGATGCCAAGCATCCCGGACACCTGCGCGGTGCATTGCTCGACGTTTTTTGCGAAGAG
This sequence comes from Vreelandella neptunia, assembly GCF_000712975.1. Taxonomy (GTDB): domain Bacteria; phylum Pseudomonadota; class Gammaproteobacteria; order Pseudomonadales; family Halomonadaceae; genus Vreelandella; species Vreelandella qaidamensis. The sequence continues at coordinate 395,788 of NZ_JHQL01000004.1, forward strand.
CCTTTGCCTGCCAATCACCCTCTATGGCAGCACCCCAGTGTTATCATCACGCCTCATATGGCTGCGCCTACACCGCTAAATGACGCCATCGATCAAGTGGTGTCGTATATCAAGGCATTTGAGGCGGGCGAATCGCTGGCAACGGTCAGCCCAGAAGCGGGTTACTGACGCTTAGGCAAGTGCACGCTATACTGCACAGGGAACCAAGCGCTTGCTAAAGGCTCTTAGGAGAACACGTCACAGGGAGGAAGGGCCTTTGCGTCATGTCACACTTGGCAACAGGCAGCGTACGTATGCAAGCGCAATATTAGGCGCCTGCATACTTACCCTGTGCAGCTTAGCGGCAGCAGATACACCTGATGAGCAAGCTCTTCAGACGCCTCACCCTTTTCAGGCTCAATATCGCTTAGAAATACGCGGATGGCCAAGCGCGACGATAACTCACACCTTAAGTAATGAAGGACAGCACTGGCTAAGCAGTATGAATTTTGCGGTCGCCGTTGCCCGTGGTGAAGAGCGCAGCCGCTTTTCAATAGACGATGCCACCACTCATTCGTTGCTTTATAACAGCAGCTATTCACTGCTGGGAGTCGGTGACAGTTACCAACTCAACGAAAGCGATATTAGTTCGCTTGATCGCCAAGCTGCGCTCTTTGATCTTTCCCGACGGGCAGGGCGCCAAGGCTGCACAGAAAGTGCCCCTTGCGATATCGAGTTTGTTGATCACCGTGGGCGTGATGAACACTTTCAGTACTATGTCGATCAGCAAACTGTTAACGGTTCCACTACTATTAGCGTCCCTGCAGGTGAATTCGAAACAACGCGCGTCACGCTGATTGATAAAGAAAAACCAGACCGGCATCTACAAATAAACTTCCACCCAGATTGGCCAGGCCTGATTCTTACGGCAGAATACCAAAAAGAGGGACGCCGACAGACCTCTCTTACCCTCACTCACTTCAACCCTGCTGGGGATAGCGCTCCTTAAATGCTTTCTGGCTTACTGATTGTTTTATTGCCCCTTTTCCTGGGCTACCTAGTACGCGTTCGCTCTCCCCGCTTACTCAGTCTCATCAACCGAGCCGTTAGTGGCTCGGTTTATTTAATCCTACTATTTATGGGGATAAGCCTCGCTGGGCTTGAAAACCTAGGCAGCCAGCTTTCAAGGCTAGGCGGAAACGCGTTGCTACTGTTCAGCATTACTACGCTGTTCAACCTTGGGGCACTCTGGTGGTTATCCCGTCGCGTGGCACTTAAAGCCGGAAGCTCACCTGTCGTGAAAAACGCCCCCACCAGCAAACTCGCCGCTATGCAGGGTTCATTAATGCTGGTGGGCGTGGTGGCAGGGGGCGTGCTGGTTGGGCTACTGCTCGGCCCGATTATCGGTGACGTGCTGTTTACTACCGCCGACTGGTTAGCAGAGTGGGTACTATACGTATTGCTAGTACTGATCGGCTGTCAGCTACGCAATTCCGGCATGCCGCTTAAACAAATTTTACTGAACCGCTTGGGGCTTGCCATCGCGATCACTCTGGCGTTGAGCTCACTGCTGGCGGGCTTACTAGCCGCCCCGCTTCTTTCGCTTAGTTGGAACGAAGGCTTAGCCATGGCATCAGGTTTTGGCTGGTATTCGCTTTCGGCTATTTTGATTGGCGACCAACTTGGCCCATTAATGGGCGGTGTGGCATTTTTCAATGACCTGACCCGCGAACTGTTGGCATTTATCCTGATTCCTCTCGTTATTCATCGCCACACAGCACTGGCCATTGGCTATGGCGGCGCAACCTCTATGGATTTCACCTTACCGGTGATTCAACAGCACGGTGGTGTTGCCTGCGTTCCGATTGCGGTGGTTAGTGGATTTATCCTGTCTTTGCTGTCTCCCCCCCTGATTCTATTTTTTCTTTCGCTTTCAGGTTAGCGATAGCAGGCTTTCATTGGGTAGGATAAACAGCGTTCTCTGTTTAAAACGCTTTTCGTTCACTGCTCAGGATGCCTGCATGCCATGCTAAACGGAATTTGGTTAAGTTTTTTTATTGCTGCGTTTGCGGCGTCTTTGTGGCAGTGGTTAATCGGTGGCGATAGCGAGGTTTTTGCGCGCCTAGTGCAGTCACTGTTCGATATGGCGCGGGTCAGCGTGGATATTATTTTAGTGCTGCTAGGCACGATGACCCTTTGGCTAGGCTTTCTTTCGATTGCTGAAAAAGCGGGCATGATTCGCCTACTAGGCCGCGTACTTGATCCGCTTTTCTCTCGCCTAATGCCAGAAGTGCCCCGCAATCACCCTGCCATGGGGCTAATTAGCATGAACTTTGCAGCTAACATTCTCGGCTTAGATAACGCTGCCACACCGATTGGTATTAAAGCCATGCAATCGCTGCAAAGTCTCAACCCGAGCCGCGATACCGCTAGCAACGCACAAATTCTGTTTTTAGTGCTCAACACGTCATCACTGACGCTGCTACCCGTCACGATCTTCATTTATCGTGCCCAACAAGGCGCGGCTGAACCCACCCTGGTTTTTCTGCCGATTTTGTTGGCCACCAGCGCCTCTAGTTTGGCTGGACTTCTAGCCGTGTCGCTGATGCAGCGCTTAAAACTTTGGCAACCCGTGGTGTTGGCCTATTTAGTTGCTGCGGCCCTGGCGCTAGGGCTATTAATCACCACGTTGGCGGGGATGTCGGCCCAAGCACTGGCGGCAGCTTCAACACTGGTAGGTAACCTGACGCTGTTCTCTATTGTAATGATGTTTTTAGTGGTCGGCGCACTGCGGGGGGTGAGGGTATATGACGCCTTTATCGAAGGCGCAAAAGAAGGCGTAAGCTTTACGGTCACCTTACTGCCGTATCTTATTGCCATGCTGGTGGCGGTTGGCGTACTACGCGCCAGCGGCGTTCTAGATGCAGGGCTAAGTGGCATCCGCTGGTTGGTGGAAGGGGCTGGTTGGGACACTCGTTTTGTGGATGCGCTGCCTACCGCCTTTGTAAAACCCCTTTCTGGTAGCGGCTCGCGGGCCATGATGATCGAAACCATGAACACGTTCGGGGTCGATAGTTTTCCTGGTCTGCTAGCCGCTACTCTGCAAGGCAGCACCGAAACAACCTTTTACGTGTTAGCAGTCTATTTCGGTGCGATTGGCGTCACCCGTATTCGTCATGGGCTTGGCTGCGCGCTGATCGCAGATGCCGCTGGCATTATCACCGCCATTGCTGTCTGCTACTGGTTCTTTGGCTAACGCAGCTTGGTAGCTAATTTACAACACTCGTAACAACAATAGATCAGGTAATTTGCTTCATGCATGCTCAACACGCAGCATTACATAACGAGCTACACGCGAGGCCGCCCCTCTATTTTGAGGGGCCTGCTTGCCTTCATCATTACGCCTTTACGCTTGAAGGCGATAACGTTACTACGTTGCTTAACCGCCTAGCGGAAGTAACAGACATCACGATCACACCCGATCAGGTGCAACAAATAGTCAGTTGCCAGGGCTGCTTAATCAAATGGGAGCGGCACACCGAGTTTTTTACGCTGACCATTAAGCACGATAACAACAGCAACCCTCGCCTATGGCCAACACCACCTACTTTTTTAGCCCGTGTGCTAGCGGAGTTTGCCGAGCAAATCATCAGCGCCAGCGTATTGCGCGTGGAAACTGCCCATCGCTGGGCAGGCAGTGTGGACGCCTATGGGTTAGATCAGCCAGCGGGCTCTCAGGTAGGCGGCGGTGACGCCACGGTGTGGAGCGATTTCAACCTCGATGATCAACAAAGAAACCGTCTACTGCTGGTTAACGATAGTCTGGATAGCTATCGACTAGGCAGAATGGCAAGACGCTTATTTGATATTGAAACCTATCGTATGATGGCGATGCTGGCGCTCCCGGAAGCCAAAGCGCTCAGTCGTGAGTTGCAGCACTACGAAATGGAGCTATCAGCGCTCTCTCATCAGCACGCCGAACAGCACACCTCACCTGCCGAGCCATTGCTCAACGCCCTAACGCTACTCTCAGCGAAACTTGAGCGCTGCGCTGTACAAACACGCCAGCGATTTAGCGCCACCGATGCCTATGCCAACCTTGTGTTGGCACGCATTGATGAACTGCGCGAAGAGCGACTAGGCAATTATCCTCGGCTTGGCACGTTTATTTTGCGCCGTTTTGAGCCGGCGGTGCGTTACTGCGATGCCATGAACCGCCGGGTGGAAACCCTAGCCACTAGTGCCACACGCTTAAACGACTTGTTACGTACCCGCACCCAGGTCGAAATCGAGAGGCAAAACTACAAAATTTTGCAGAGTTTAGATGCCCGCGCTAGCAGCCAACTCAAAATCCAAAAAGCCGTTGAAGGCCTCTCGATCATCGTCATCAGCTACTACATTTTCAGCTTGATGAAATTAGGGCTAGAGAGCTTAAGCGCTCTAGGTGTCGATATCGAACCTAATGTGGCCGCCTCCATCATCGCACCACTGAGCGCACTCATTATAGCTATCCTAATCTGGCGAATTTGGAAGGTGAAAAAGCACTAGCCGAAGATTAATTTTGGCTACCTATACGCCTGATGAGGTGATCGTCAGGCGTGTATTGGTTATCAGCCGCTGCCATCTCGCCAACTATAAACTATGTTATGTCTTAGTGGCCTGGAAGCGTGCCAAAATCGTTTTTGTAAGGAGAGTTGTTTCTGTTTGATCAAGTACTACTACCTTCGCTAACTAAGTATCACAGGGGTACTCAGCAGGCAGCTGTCAGGATGACTAAGCGCCTATTGCTACAAATTATGTTTGACGTTTTCAAGGATGAAAGGTTAAAGAATGGTAAGCGCAAATATTATCTTTATCGTACTAGCTGCCTTTTTTTGGGGTGTTTCTGGAGGAATTGCTGGTGTTCTTTTAGAAGACGGTTGGGATCCTTCCGTTGTATCGTTTTATCGAGGGTTCGTAGGTCTCCTCTTCGCGCTTATCTGGCTACTGTTTCAACAACAGCACAGCGGTCTGAAAAATAGTCAGCTTTGGTTCTGGTCAATCATTGCTGGTCTTGGAGTAGCTGGTAATTTTACGTTCTATTTTATCAGTATTGAGCATGCTAACGTTGCTGTCGCCGCCACCTTGATGTACTGTGCTCCCATCTTCGTTTATCTCATTTCCTTTGCTCTCAAGCTTGAAAAATCGACTGCTGCAAAATGGGTAGCCATCTTTTTAGTGATGCTTGGCGTCGTGCTACTCACTAAGCTATATGAGATTAGTGCGAGCAGCATATCTCTACTTGGTGTGACCATGGGACTACTCGCGGGGCTTTCTTACGCCCTGTTCATTTTTGGCTTTAAATATGCCGCGCCACATGGCAGCCCGCAGGCTATCCTTTCGATTGCCTTTAGCGTACTGGCTATTGCTTTAATTCTACCCGCCGAAACCGACCAAGTTACCAGCGTTTTAGGCTCTCCAGATCTACCACTATTTGTGGCACTAGGTATTCTGGGTGCTGGCCTGTCGTTTCTACTGTATATCAAGGGTATTAAACATACGGCGCCCGCCCTCGCTTCCATGATTGCCATGGTAGAGCCGGTCACAGCAACACTGTTTGGTGTTGCCGTTTTGGGAGAGACTCTTGGTGTGACTCAAATGATCGGTATGGGGTTAATATTAGTGACTGTAACGGCTCTCAGCGTATCCTCTAACCGTCGCTAAGGGGCGTTACACTCGCCTCGTAGTGAGCCGCCAAGTGCCTTGCGCAGTGCAGGGCCGCTCACTCCACGACCTAGCAGTACCGTGAGCTTCGCCATAGCGGCTTCCAGCGTGATGTCACCTCCCGCAATCACACCGGCTTGGTTCAGCGCCGCGCCGGTGGCGTAGGCTCCCTGCACGACTTCTCCTTGGGCACACTGAGTCACGTTGAGCAGTGCGACCCCTCGTTCATTTGCAGCCGTTAACGCCTTTAACAGCTCGCCTTCAAAACTAGGCGGGTTGCCCACGCCGTAGCTATGCAGAATCAAGCCTTTTAGGCGTTCATCGGCCAGCAGCAACTTGGCGCGGCGCAGGGACATACCAGGATGAAGTGGCAAGATGGCTACCGCCTCATCATCCACCTCGATGGGCGTAAAGTTAGGCAGTCCGCTCAGTAGCGCAGAGGGCTGTGGAAATGTCATACCGATGCCAAGCTCGGCAAGCCAGGGGAAATTAGGAGAGTCAAAGGCATCTAAGCCCTGAGTGCGCACCTTGCGCGCACGATTACCGCGCAGGAGTCGGTCGTGAAAAACCAGACTTACTTCACAAGGTGTTGCGGGATGGACCACCAATTGCAGTGCGCTAACGAGATTATTCAGCGCATCGCTACGAAGCTCCCCCAAAGGAATTTGGGCGCCGGTGAAAATCACCGGCTTGTTGAGTGCGCCAAGCATAAACGACAGCGCGGCGGCGCTAAACGCCATAGTATCGGTACCGTGTAGCACCACAAATCCATCGTATGCTTGCCAGTGGCTTTCTAACTGTGCCACTAAACGGTTACAGGCGTCGGGCATTAGCTCGGCGCTATCAATCAGAGGCCGCATTTCTAGCACATCAAACGATGGCAGCCTGTCGGCGTTGCTCAGCGCTAAGTGCGCGGTTAAACGCTCGGCCAGCCCCGCGCAAGGCACATACCCATGTGGTGATGGCTGCATACCAATGGTACCGCCTGTGTAGAGCATGAGTACGCGGGGCATAGTCTCTCCTTATCTAATAGCGTTCGTGCATGCGAGGGCTTACTTAGCGGGCGCGCTTTCCAGACGCTGCTTTAACGCTTCGGCCTCTTCAGGCTCCAGCTCCCAGGCTTTCGGATCTAGCTCAAGGTCTGGGTGTTGATTAGCATCGAAAATCGGCTGTTTGATGCCCTGGCGACGCTGGCTATCGTAATCGTTAAGGATACGTAGGCCGCACTTGAACAACAGAATCAGCGCCACAAGGTTGACCACTGCCAGCAGGCCCATCGTGACATCGGCAAAGCCGAACACAGTGCCAAGATCTGTTGTCGCACCCCAGCACACCAGCAACACAATGGCGATTCGGAAAGCATTAAACAGATTCTGGTTGTCGCGGCTAAAGAAGTTGAGGCTGTTCTCGCCCAGGTAGTAGTTGTACAAAATAGTACTGAACGCAAACAGCAGCAGCGCGAGACTAACAAAGGTGCGACCCCATTCGCCTACATGGTCGGCAAGCGCCGCCTGAGTGAGGGCGATGCCTTCAACACCAGCGCCTGCGGCCGGGTCGTACACACCGCTGAGCAGAATCAAAAACGCCGTGGCCGAGCAGATAATCACGGTATCGATAAACACCGAAAACGCCTGCACAATACCTTGGTTGGCTGGGTGCGGTACGTAGGCTACCGCCGCCACATTGGGCGCACTGCCCAGACCCGCTTCGTTAGAAAACAGGCCTCGCTTTAAGCCCATCATAATGGCCGCACCAATACCGCCACCCACCACCGGCTCAAGGCCAAAAGCACTTTTTACAATTAGCGCAATAACGCTGGGGATTTCACCAATGTTCATGGCAATAACCAGCAGCGCAATGGCGATATAGCTGACCGCCATAAAGGGCACCAAATACTCCGAGATGCGCGCGATACGTTTGATACCACCAAAAATAATCAGCCCTACCAGCATGGCCAGGGCAATACCACTGTAAAGCACCGGCACACCGAAGGCGTCACCAAACGAGGTCGCTACCGCATAGGATTGCAGTGCGGTAAAGGCAAAGCCAAAGGTTAGCAGCAATAGCACCGAGTAAAACGCCGCCAGCCAGCGCCACTGTTTGCCTAACCCTTTAACGATGTAGTACGCCGGGCCACCGCGATACGTGCCATCGCCTTCCGCTTCTTTGTAGGTCTGCGCCAGGGTGCACTCTAAGAAGCTAGTCGCCATCCCCATCAAGCCCACCAGCCACATCCAGAAAATAGCCCCTGGACCACCTAACGTAATTGCGACCGCCACGCCGGCAATATTACCGCCGCCCACGCGACCCGCCACGGACAGAACAAGCGCCTGAAAAGAACTTAAGTGGCCATGTTTATTACGCTTAAAGGCCTGACCTGACCCCAGTATGCGAAACATTTGGCTAAAATAACGAAACTGCACAAAGCGGGAAGTAACGGTAAAACCGATGCCAACGCCTACTAGCAGCACTAGCAGTACCTTTCCCCAAAGGAGCTCATTGAGCATATCAAGCATGTGATGTTCTCCGCGTTCTTGTATTAGCGTTATGTTGGAATTCGCGTCGTTTTATGTCGCGCTTCTTAAAACCGCGCCGCGGAGAACGTTTTACCAAGCATAGGAAAGAATTAAATTTGGCGCAGCGATGCAGTTGTATGCACTAACTGCGCCATTTGCTGCACCACAGTGCATCACATAAAAAACGGTGCGCGCCTTTTCAGGCTGCGCACCGTGCGATTTTACCTCTGTGGACACGGCCAACTAGAGGTTCGCTTTTTACTTACCCGCTTTAGCCGCCCGCGCCGCGTGAAGCTTTTTATAGCTTTCGATCAAGCGCTGGTGGCGTTCCAAGCCTTCTAGCTGCATGTTAGTCGGCGTTAAGCCATGGAAGCGCACTTCACCACTCACCGACCCCACGACCGCTGCCATGGTCGCTTCACCGAACATGCGCTGAAAATTGGGCAGGTAATCGTTGAGCTCCAGCTCATCATCCAGCGTGATCTCTAACACCGCGTTTACCGCCTGATAGAACAGACCCCGCTCAACGGTGTTGTCGTTGTACTGCAGGAACATCTGCACGCAGTCCAGCGCTTCTTCATGGCGTTGCAGCGCAAGGTAAACCAGCAGCTTCAGCTCTAGGATCGTTAGCTGCCCCCACACGGTGTTTTCATCAAACTCGATACCAATCAGCGTGATGATATCGGCGTGGTCATCCATCTGGCTCTCTTCCAACCGCTCCACCAGATCAGTAAGTTGAGCGTCATCCAAGCGGTGCAGATTGAGAATATCTTCGCGGTAATCCAACGCTTTATTAGTGTTATCCCAGATCAAGTCTTCAATCGGGTACACCTCTGAGTAGCCCGGCACCAAAATTCGGCACACCGGCGCGCCCAGGTCTTCGTGTACGGCCATGTACACTTCGGCCCCCAGCTCCTCAAAAATGCCAAACAGCGTCGCGGCCTCTTCCTCATTGCTGCCAGAGAAGTCCCACTCGCTGAATTCAAAATCGGGCTTGGCACTAAAGAAGCGCCAAGAAACTACACCCACCGAGTCGATAAAGTGCTCAACAAAGTTGTTGGGTTCAGAAACGGTTTGCGAGTTAAATGTTGGTAGCGGAAGATCGTTTAGCCCTTCAAAACTGCGGCCTTGCAACAGCTCCGTCAAGCTGCGCTCCAGCGCCACTTCAAAGCTTGGGTGCGCGCCAAACGAAGCAAACACGCCGCCGGTACGTGGGTTCATCAAGGTGACGCACATAACCGGGAACTGCCCCCCCATAGAGGCATCTTTTACCAACACGGGGAAACCCTGGGCTTCCAAGGCGTTAATGCCTTCTACGATATTCGGGTAGTTTGCCAGCACCGCTTGGGGCACATCCGGCAGGGTTAACTCCTGCTCGAGGATTTCACGCTTCACCGCCCGTTCGAAGATTTCCGACAGGCACTGCACCTGGGCTTCCACCAGGGTGTTGCCCGCACTCATGCCGTTACTTAGGAACAGGTTTTCAATTAGGTTGGAGGGATAATAGACCGTTTTGCCATCGGACTGACGCACAAACGGTAGCGATACAATGCCGCGATCTTCACGGCCAGAGTTGGTATCGATCAGATGTGAGCCACACAGCTCACCTTCAGGGTTGTAAATATCGCGACAGTGTTCATCGAGGATTTCAGCGGGGAGTTCATCGTTCGGCCCCGGCTGAAACCACTTCTCATTGGGATAGTGAACAAAGTCGCTATTGGCAATTTCTTCACCGAAGTACTGATCGTTATAGAAGAAGTTACAGCTTAAGCGCTCGATAAACTCGCCCAGTGCGGAGCACAGCGCGCTCTCTTTAGTCGCCCCTTTGCCGTTGGTAAAACACATTGGCGAAGCTGCATCGCGAATATGCAGCGACCAGACGTGGGGCACGATATTCCGCCAGGAGGCGATCTCGATTTTCATGCCTAGATCAGCCAGCATCGCGCTCATATTAGCGATAGTTTGTTCTAATGGCAGGTCTTTACCTGGGATATAAGTAGCGCTGCCCTCCGGCGCGCCCATCAGCAGTGCCTGGGCGTCCTCATCGATGTTTTCTACCGTCTCGATCTGAAAGTCGGGGCCGGTTTGAACAACCTTCTTTACCGTGCAGCGGTCGATAGAGCGCAGAATGCCCTGGCGATCTTTTTCAGAAATATCTTCAGGCAGCTCAACCTGGATTTTGAAAATCTGCTTATAACGATCTTCCGGGTCGACGATGTTGTTCTGGGATAGGCGAATATTCTCGGTAGGAATATCCCGAGCGTTGCAGTAGACCTTAACAAAGTAGGCGGCACACATCGCCGATGATGCCAAGAAGTAGTCGAACGGACCGGGAGCCGAGCCATCGCCTTTATAGCGAATCGGCTGATCGGAGATAACGGTGAAATCGTCGAACTTGGCCTCTAAGCGGAGGTTATCGAGGTAATTGACTTTAATTTCCATGAACGGGCATCCGGAGCAATGAGTGTGCCTCAGCTATTAACATCATAAGCCGATAGGCGGATTGCCGCCCATTATCCAGTTTTTCACCCGCTTCGTCTTGGGAAGCATTGCACTGACTGGCCCAAAGCGTCACATTAGCCGCACCGCCGCTTTCTGAGAACGTTGAAACCGCCCCCATGCATGATGATTTTGTGGCTAACTTACGCCTACTGTGCAGCTACTACCCATCCATTGCGGATGTTTGCCGCCGCTTATCCATCAACCGTGCCCAGTTTAACCGCTACCTTAGCGGGCGTTATTATCCAAGCCACGCCGCGCTACAGCGTATTTGCCACTTTTTTGGAGTAACGCCCGAAGATATCGCCCTACCCCACCACGATTTCCGAGCGCTGGTGCAAACAGGCCAGCTCAATGCGGATGCCTCACCTAGCACGCTACCCTGGCCCAATGCGCTCATTCAGCGGGGTAGTGAAGGCATGGAACGTTATCTGGGTCGCTACTTCGAGCTTTATCACTCGATGTCGCGCCCTGGGCATTTGATGCGCACGCTGGTGTGTTTAGAAGCCAGAGAAGGAGGCGTGGTGTACCAGCGCACAGAAAGAATGCACGTTGCGCCAGACACGCGTCCTTGCCATAACCGCTACGTAGGCACCGCTGTTAAACTTGCAGACCGACTATTTTTAGTTGACCACGAAACACTCAATGGTCATGAAATTACCCAAACTATTCTGTTTCCCAGCTTTCAAAGCCAAGTAACGCGTTTAACCGGGCTAAAAATGGGCGTGGCAGATAACAGTGAGCGGATGCCCTGTTGTGTGCGAGTGGTATACCAGCGCTTAGATGAACAGATAAGCTTGCGGTCTGCGCTAGCTCAATGCGGCCTGCTGTCACTTGTCGACCCGTCGCTAGATGAGTCGCTGCTGGCAGCCGTGTGCAATGATGTGGCTAGCGGAGAGCACCATTTTCGAGCACGTCACTAGCAGTGTACTTCGCAGGACGGCGATGGTGTCAGTACATGGGCAAAGAGAATCGACTCAAAGTGCTCCATTGGAACGACTGACTTAAGCGTTTTAGCGCGCAGTATGGCGCCTTCCCACCCGGATAATATAAAACTGGCAAGGGCTTCTGGAACAATCGCCTTATCAATATCGTTCTGATTTTGCGCATCTTTCAGACAGACGACAAAACGTTGTTCCCAGCGCTGGAACACTAGATTAAGGGCATCACGGAAGGTGTCGCTTTGGCCAGAAAGCTCCTGGCCAAGGTTACCAATCAAGCAGCCAGTGGTGTGGTCGCAGCCCAACATATGCTCACGCCCTGTGGCGAAGTAACGCCGTAGCCGCTCTAACGGCGGCAACGAAACGTCTTCAAGCAGTGTTGCCAAACTTTCATCGTACTCGCTAGCAAATCGCTCTATCACCGCCAGCCCAAAATCTTCTTTGCTGGAAAAGTAGTGGTAAAACGATCCTTTAGGCACACCGCAGGTTTTTAAGACGGCATTAATACCCGTCGCATTGTAGCCCTGCTGGGCAATCAGTTCGGCACCGGTTTCAATTAACTTATCGCGAGTGGCGGTGTTTTTCATGACGTCACATTAACCAGTGAATTTAGTGCTTTGCAAAATAATAATGACAGGTATTGTTAGGCCCGTCAGCGGTTAGACAGCACGCTGCAGCGATGCTTAATGGGTTGCACGCTATTTGCACATTGCTTACCTAATCATTGCTTGCGTATCGGTGATGCTAGCATGATACGCCATTTTCTCTGGAATTTTCGCCCTTAGCCAACGGATGCCGCGCGGTAATGACCTCCTCCCACTCTTACGCACCCTCTCAACAAGGCCGTATCGGTTTCGGTGCCTTGGCAGCGCTACTGGTCTTCGCCTGCGGTTTAGCCTTGGCTTGGTGGATTATCAGCCAGCCACCCCGCGTTGAGCGACGGCCGCCACCGCCCGCCGCACCACCCTTAGTGGATGTCATTACGGCGGAAGAGCGGCTGCAAGCTCCCATACTTAATGGCTTTGGACGAGTAGAAGCAGAAAAATCCACTATGCTTGCCAGCCGAGTTGCCGGCCAGCTAGAACGCTTTGGGGAGGGCGTACTCCCAGGGCAGGTCGTCGAACAAGGAGCGCCGGTTGCGTATATCGATCAGGCTGATTTACGCCTAATTCTCGAAGATGCTGAAGCGCAGTTGGCCAACGCTCAGGCGCAGTTAGCGCTAGAACAAGCGGAGCAACAGCGCGCCCGAAGTGAGTATGAATCTTTTGGCCGCCAACTTAGCGCCGAGCGCCGCGCCCTAGTACTACGTGAACCACAGCTACGCCAAGCTCAAGCTCAACTAACGCAAGCACGGGTAGTCCGCGACCAAGCAGCACTTAATCTTGCACGTGCCACGCTAGCTGCCCCTTGGCGAGCGATGGTGCAAGAGCGCTTGGTTGGTGCAGGAAGCTTGTTAAGCCAGGGCACTGAAGTACTCAGTTTGGTTGGTGTCGAGCAGTTTTGGGTCCGCGCTTCGTTGCCGGGAGATATCTTGGGCTGGCTAACACCCGGCAGCCCCGTCACGCTTACCAGCCAAGGCTGGCCAGAAGGCGCAAGCCGAGGAGGCAACTTAATTTCTATTCTGCCCAACCTAGAAGAGAATGGCTTACAGGCGCAGCTTTTGATTGCCGTGAATGACCCATTATCACTTGAGCACGATGGTCCCGCGCTGCGCCTTGGCGATGTGCTACGCGTTACCTTTCATAGCACAACCCAGGAGCCGCTCATCGCCCTGCCCTCTGCAGCATTGCGCCCAGGCGAGCAGGTATGGTGGGTAGATGATGAAGATCGCTTACGCAGCACCCAAGTCACCCTGGCCTATCGCGGTCAGGAAACGGCACTGGTACGCAGCGGTTTAGTGCCCGGACAGCGCGTGGTAATTGCTGGTTTGGCTCAGCCTCGTGAAGGCCAGCAAGTCCGTATTCGTCAGCGGGGAGACACCCCAGCCAGAGATGAGGACAGCCCATGATTCGCCGTGGCCCGCTTGCCTGGATGGTCGACCATGGCGTTGCCCCTAACCTGATGATGGTGCTGTTTATCGTCGGCGGTTTAATGGCATCTCTGGCCATTAAAAAAGAGGTTTTCCCAGAATTTGAAACGGAAATCATCCAAGTTAGCATCAGCTATCCTGGCGCCACGCCGGAAGATGTTGAGCAAAGTTTGCTGCTACCGGTTGAAGCTGCCATTGCTGATGTGGAAGGCATCGATGAATTAACCGCCAGCGCTGGTGAAGGTAGCGGCGTGGTCAGCGCCACGCTGATCGACGGCGTTGATGTAATGCGGGCCTATCAGGATATCCAGCAGGCTGTGAATGCTATCACCACCTTGCCTAACGCAGCAGACCCACCGCGCTTTACCCTGGCTGGCCGCTCTCGCAGCGTGGTGAGCTTGCAGGTGTATGGCTCCGTGGGCTTAGCCGCACTGCATGACGCCGCCGAGGATGTGCGCGCAGAATTACAGGCCACCAGCGGCATCTCCCGTGCAGAGCTCTCCGGCAATCGGGAACGTGAAATCCAGGTGCTTTTGGATGAAGAAGCCATTGAGCGCTTTGGGTTAGACCATCAACAACTTGCCAGCCGAATTGCCGAAGAAGCGCTTGATCTCGCCAGTGGCCAGCTTACGACCGCCGAAGGTGAGTGGTTAATTCGCTACCAGGGCCGCCGCAACAGTGCGGATGAGTTTGCCGCACTCCCCATTCTCACCACCACCCAAGGCTCTCCCGTTGTGCTGGGCGATATCGCTCGCGTAAGAGAAGGGTTTGCTGAAACCGACCGTGAAGAGTTCTATAACGGCGAGCCAGGCTTATCGGTGGATATCTATCAGATTGGCGATCAGACGCCGACCAGTATTTCCCAAGCGGTTTACGGTGAGCTGGAGCGGCTGCGCGCCAACCTACCCAACGGGGTGCGCCTGGATGTTTCCAGAGATAGCTCAGAAATTTACGAAGACCGCCTGAACCTGCTGCTAAAAAACGCCTGGATGGGCTTGGCACTGGTGCTAATTCTTATGGCACTATTTCTTGAGGCACGATTGGCCTTCTGGGTAACGCTGGGCATCCCGACGGCATTTTTGGGCGCAATGCTATTTCTGCCTTGGATTGGCGTCTCACTTAATATGATGTCGATGTTCGCCTTTATTATCGCCCTTGGCATTGTCGTAGACGATGCCATTATGGTCGGTGAGAATATTTACAGCTACCGGGAGCAGGGCTATTCCCTTCGCGATGCCGCGGTAAAGGGTGCCCAAGAAATCGCCACACCGCTTACCTTTGCGATTCTGTCTAATATTGTTGCGTTCCTACCGTTGCTGTTTTTACCCGGCTTTTTAGGGCTTATTTTTGCCACCGTGCCAGTGGTTGTTATCACGGTATTTATTATTTCCCTGGTGGAAGCACTGTTTATACTGCCTGCCCACCTCGCCCACGCCCGTAAGCCCCGCAAAACACCCGTATGGCAGCGCCCCATTGAAGCCGTTCGTTTACGTATGCAAAAGGGCCTGCATCACTTTACTTATCAACAGTTTGAACCATTCTTACAGCGGGCGCTTAACCAGCGTTTACTAACGGTATCGCTAGGCATCGCCTTACTATGTGTCGCACTTGCCTGGGCAATGAGTGGTCGACTTGGCTTTTCACTCATGCCCAGAGTGGAATCAGACCAAGTTCAGGCCAGCGTTACCCTGCCGATTGGCAGCAACATTAGCGTTAGCCGTGAATTGAGCCAACAACTGCTGGATGCCGCCGAGCAACTAAGCGAACGCGAGGCAACCCTCAGCTTTAGCAGTACCCGAAGCCGCTTGGATGGCGAGAGCCTAACGGTGCGTTTAGACATCGCCAGTGAAAGCCTGGATGACTGGCCACCATCGCGCATTGCACGAGAATGGCGTGACTTAACGGGCGATTTAGTCGGCGCGCAATCCGTGCGCTTTGAGTCAGATTTCGGAGGCCCCGGTAGTGGTGCAGCGCTGAGCCTGCGTTTATCCCACCCCAACACCCAAGTGTTAGAAGCAGCCGCTGCGCAGCTGGCGGAACAGCTGGCTGAATATGGGTTAACCGATATCGATAGCGGTCTGGGTGACGGCAAACCGCAGCTTGAAATGCGCCTGTCTGCCGAAGGGCGCGCGTTAGGGCTAACCGGGAACGAACTCGCCCAGGCGCTACGCGGCCCGCTACAGGGAGCTACTGCCATCGAGCAGTTTATCGGCCGCCGAGAAGTCAGCGTAGAGGTACGCCTGCCTGAGCAAGATCGTGACAGCCTCAATGAGCTTTATCGACTGCCGATCCAGACGCCTGACGGCCTAAGCGTCCCGTTGTCTCGCGTAGCCGATATTACGTTAAGCCAGGCCTCTAGTAGCCTTCAGCGAATCGATGGTCGTCGGATAATTACGGTTACCGCTGACTCCGAGGGTGACCAAGCGATTAATCAAGTGCTCGCCACACTGCAAGAAGATGTTTTCCCCACTCTTAGCAATACCTGGACAGGGCTTGAAGTGAGTATGGGCGGACGACAGCAAGATACCGCCGACAATTTAGCCACGTTGCGCAACGCCATGTGGCTAATGCTGGCCGCGCTGTATGCATTGTTAGCCATCCCTTTCCGTAGCTACCTTCAGCCACTTCTAGTACTGGCGGCTATTCCGTTTGGTATTGTCGGTGCCGTCGCAGGCCATATGTTGATGGGGTTCGGATTATCGATTATCAGCTTACTCGGTATGCTGGCACTTTCCGGCGTGGTGATTAACGATGCCCTGGTACTGATTGACTATGCTAACCGTAAGCGTCGTGAGGGCATGGATGCCCGCGAAGCGATCGTCGCTGCGGCGACCCGCCGCCTACGGCCGATTATGATGACGACCCTCACCACGTTTTTAGGCTTGGCACCAATGATTCTAGAAACCTCTCGCCAAGCGCGCTTTATGATACCCATGGCTATTTCACTAGGGTTTGGCATGCTATTCGCCACGGTTATCTTGTTACTGGTAGTGCCCTGCCTCTACCTGGGGTTAGAAAACCTGCGTGAACGGCTCAGCAAACCACCCCAACCAAGCCATGAGGGAGTCAGCTAATGAAACTGCTCGCTTCACTACGCCAGTGGCGCCCCTCCCAACTGGGTCTAAAGCTTTTTGTGGCTATTTTAAGCGTTAACGTAGCCATTGCAGCGAGCGTGTTTTTAGCAGTGACTTACAGTATTGATCGCGGCTTTTTAGAATATCTAAATCAAGCCCAAGAGCGGCGCGCTATGCTGCTGGCGGATGGGCTAATTACTCGCTGGGAAACTCAGGGTAGTTGGCAATGGTTGGAGCAATCGCCAGAACGCTGGCCCTATATTGTGCGCTTTGAGCTTGGCCAGGAACACCGTGATCGCCCTTCTCCTCTCGGCGAAACCCAAGACTTCGCGTTACGCAATAGCGATGGCCGCTTCGTCATCCCACCTGCTGAAACCGCACGCGGCTCAAACGATTGGCGATGGCTCACCCTTTATAGCGACGTGACCTCAAGCGGAAACAATGAAGCGATTGGAGAACTTGGGTTTCGTCCTCCACAAGATATGATGGAGCGCATGGAAAGCCGTTTTCTAGAGCGCCAGCAGCGCAATTTAGTGCTTATTGTTGTTTCTCTCGGGTTGGCATCGCTGTTACTGGCAGGAGGGCTTTCCTGGTGGCTAGGCCGACGTACCCGAGCATTAGCAGGGGCAACGCTACGTTTAACCGAAGGTGATTATCACACTCGGTTACCAGAACGCGGCCGGGATGAACTTTCCAGTTTGGCACGCGACTTTAACGTGCTAGCAGCCACCTTAGAAGCTAGCCGCGACGCCAGAGCACGATGGGTATCTGATACTGCCCACGAGCTACGTACCCCGTTAGCAGTGCTGCGCGGCGAAATCGAAGCGATGCAGGACGGGATTCGTCCGCTAAACCAGGAAAATCTTAGCTCACTGGCTCAAGAAGTCGCTCAACTGGAACGGTTAGTCACTGACCTGAGACTGCTTTCCCAAAGCGATGCAGGCGCATTGGATATTCAGCTAGCGCCAATGAATCTCAGCGAAAGCTTAAAAGGCCGTTTATCCGATGCTGACCGCTGGCTAGAAGAGAGCGGCCTGACCTTGTCATGCCAGCTTACCCCCGACATCATGATACAAGGGGATGCCCAGCGTTTGCGTCAATTATGGAGCAATCTGCTGGATAACAGCTGCGCCTATACGCAGCCACCAGGAGCGCTACGGGTTTCGTTAATCTGCGAAGCTAACCATGCCGTTATTATTTGGGAAGACAGCTCCCCAGGCGTGCCTGAATGCGAGCTTTCACGCTTAACTGAACGCCTGTACCGCGTGGAGGGCTCACGTAACCGCGCAAGTGGCGGCAGCGGGCTGGGGCTCTCAATTGCTAGCGCGTTAGTCAATGCCCATGGCGGCACGCTTTCGCCTGGCGTTTCTGAGCTAGGCGGTCTGAAATGGACGCTGCGCTTCCCGCTATTTATTGCCTCTTAACCTAAGCGAGCTGACTATGTCTGAGAATAGTTCACCCCAAGACGCCTCACTGCTCATTGTTGAGGATGAACCTAAAATCGCCCGGCTAATGGCAGACTACCTGGAAAACAATAATTTCACCCCGACCCTTATTGCCAACGGCAACGATGTTATACCCTGGCTAACCCAGCAGCTTCCGGCACTCATACTGCTAGATGTGATGCTGCCTGGTAAGGATGGACTAACGCTATGTCGAGAAATCCGTCAACACTGGCCTAGCGTTCCCATTATTATGGTGACTGCAAAAGTCGAGGAAGTTGATCGTTTACTAGGCTTAGAGCTAGGTGCAGACGACTATGTATGCAAACCTTTCAGCCCCCGCGAAGTGGTTGCCCGCGTAAAAGCGGTATTACGCCGCAGTCAAGCCGCTGCGCAAGTCGATGACGCTTCAGCCACCACCCCGCAAGCACCGGTGACACTCGATGAAGAGGGCTGGCAGGCGCTCGCCAATGGGCACGACCTTGGCCTCACCGCCGTAGAGTTCCAACTGTTGCGCGTCATGATGCAGTCCCCGGGACGTATCTTCAGTCGCGAACAGCTAATGGATCACATGTATCGGGATAACCGCATTGTCTCGGAACGTACCGTGGACAGCCATATTAAGAAGCTACGCAAAAAAATCCATGAAGCACTCCCCGAACTAGAGATTATTCGCTCCGTTTACGGCGTTGGTTACAAATATCAGCCAGAAGGATAATCCGTCTATTTGCTATCAACGACCTGCGGCTGAACCTGACGATTCAAGAAGGCGATACCGGCTTCGATCGCGCTATCACGAAGCAGGAAGCTGGCAAAATGACCATAGCCACGCTGTAAGTACAGCTCGCTTTCGGTGCCCTGGGCCTGGAGTGCTTGATAGAAGTCAGTCGCGTGATCAACGGGCACTAACTGATCCCAGCTGCCATGAAACAGAAAAAACGGTGGTGCCTGGAGTGTGATTTGCCGCGCAGGTGAAGCCAACGCATAGGCCTCTGGTTTTTCGGCGCGGGTGCCGCCAATAAAGTCGACCACCAAACGACCATCATCAAACTTCAGTAGGTCGCTGGGTAGACCGCCAACTAGCACCGCTGCTAGCGTTGCGTGCTCGCCGCCATAAGGTTCGCCCAGCGGGCCTTCATTGCCAGCTAAGGCAAGCAGGCTTATTAAATGCGCACCGGATGAAAAACCAACGCCCACGATGCGGTCAGTATCCACTTGCCAACGCTCAGCGTTACTATGAAGCCAGCTCATCGCCTGCTGTAAATCATATAGCTGTTCAGGGAATCGGTACTCGGGAGCAAAGCGGTGCTCAATATTCACTGTCACATACCCCTGCGCGGCTAACTGCTCAGCAATCGCCTCCATGTCGTCAGGACCACGGTTGCGCCAGCCACCGCCATGTACAATGAGTGCCGCTGGTCGACGCTCTGTCGCTGAAGTGTTTGGTAACAGCACCTGGGCGCTCAATGTTTGCGCCCAACCATCAGGTGTATAATGCTGGGTGGGTAGTCGAGTAAAGGTTTGCGGCGTATTCAGCATCCCCTGCTCAATGGCAGGTAGACCCCGGCTGGCTTGATGCGTTGCACCGCAGCCGCTCATCAAAAGAGCTAGCGCGCTTAGGCTCAGATATCGACGCATAAGACGTAAATCTGGCATTTAAAACTCCTTAATATGCCCCCTCAATACGACGCTTCCTCAACACGTTTATTTAACACGTTTCTTTGACGCAACGTTTCAACATGTCTTTTCGATACGTGTTTTGAAAACCGTAAGCCCCCGCCCAAACGATTGTGACCGCGTAAGCTAAGATAAGATCACGGTTGTTGCACACTTTGTGCAAACGTTTTACACCAAGCCCTTAGATACTGATATCGACAACTTACCATTTTTAGAATGTTTCGAGGTTTGCTATGAACATATCATTACGCCAATTATTTGCGCCTGCACTACTTGCCGTTGCCCTTATGCCTTTAGCCTTCAGCGCCAATGCTGGTCACCACAACAGTGCAGGTATTGACCGCGAAGCGATGCAGGAGCGCATGGAAGAGCGCCGTCAAGACGTTTATCAGCGCGCCGGTTTAAGTGAAGAGCAACAAACTGCCTTAAACGAAGTACATGCTGAACATCGTGATGCCATGCTGTCGCTGCGCGAAGAGCACCAAGCCAAGGTGGCCGAGATCCTAACCGAAGAAGAGCAACAAGCGCTGCGCGATGCCATGCGCGAGATGCATGCTGACAAACATGACGAGCGACGCCATAGTGAAGGCGGTCATGGCAAGCGCGACCATGAACGTCGCGGACACTACGGCGAAGCTGCTGAGGAAGACACAGCAGAATAAGCGTTTATTAAACGTCAAACCTTGCTCTAACGCCCGGCCTAGCCGGGCATTTTTGTTTCTATACTCCTGAAAAACGCTATTAACGATGGGCTGAAAGCTCCCCATCGACTTGAAGTAAGCTCTTAAACCACGTATTTTATTTGAACGTTCATTCAAAAATAACGCTGTTTTTAATCCTTGTCTTAACAACAGGAGTCCGCCTCCATGGCGAAAGACAACCCCAACCTCCCCTCACGCGACCGACTCAATCCTGTGGTTTTCCACGGGAGTGTGGCGGGTATTCTCATCTTTTTAGTATTGACGATGCTATTTACCGAGCAGGCCGGCACTTTTTTCGATGCCGGTCTTGCTTGGGTAAGCAAAACGTTCGGCTGGTACTACATGCTAGCGATTGTGGCTTATCTAGTCTTTGTCGTGATGATTGGCATGTCGCGCTTTGGCAGCATTCGCCTTGGCCCAGATCACTCACGACCTGAGTTTTCGCTATTATCGTGGTCAGCTATGCTGTTTGCTGCAGGTATCGGTATTGACCTGCTGTTCTTCAGCGTTGCCGAGCCGGTTGCCCACTATTTAGCGCCGCCTGATCTAACGCCTGAAAGCCAAGAAGCTATGCGCCAGGCCGTCGTTCAAACCTATCTGCACTGGGGGCTTTCTGGTTGGGGGCTGTACGTGTTGATGGGTATGGCGCTGGCCTATTTTAGCTATCGTCACCGCTTACCGCTGGCGATCCGCAGTGCGCTTTATCCGCTGCTGGGTAAACGTATTCACGGCCCTATTGGTAATGCAGTTGATATCACGGCCGTCATTTCAACTGTGTTTGGTATCGCTACCAGTCTCGGTATCGGGGTTATTCAGCTTAACTACGGGCTGAATTATATGTTCGATGTGCCTGAGTCCCTAACCGTGCAAGTTATATTAATTGCGATGGTTGTCATCCTGGCGACTATCTCTGTGGTGACAGGCGTGGAAAAAGGCATTCGCCGCTTATCCGAGTTCAATATGCTATTGGCGCTCGGCCTGATGCTATTTGTACTGTTTTCCGGCGACACGCTGGTACTACTTGATAAAGTTGTCAATAACGCTGGTGATTACCTTTCTGGCTTTGTAGGTGCCAGCTTTGATACCTACGCATTTGCCGATGAAGGCGCCCAAGAGTGGAAGATGTGGTGGACGATCTTCTTCTGGGGCTGGTGGATTGCTTGGACGCCGTTTGTCGGTCTTTTCTTAGCGCGTATTTCCCGTGGCCGTACTATCCGCGAATTTGTCGCTGGGGCGTTGTTTATACCACTGGCCTTTATGATGGTGTGGATGTCTATTTTTGGTAATAGCGGCATTGAGCTAGTCGCTAACCAAGGCGTAGCCGAGCTAGGTGAACAGGCGCTCAACACCCCGCAAACTACACTTTATACCCTGCTTGAGTACTACCCTTATGTAGGCATTACAGCAGCAGTAGTGACAGTATTAGGAATTGTGTTCTTTATTACCTCTGCAGACTCTGGTGCGCTGGTACTGGCCAACTTCACGTCTATTTTGAGTGACGTTAACCATGACGCCCCGATACGTCTGCGTATTTTCTGGTCGGCAGTAATTGGCTTGATCACCATTGCCCTGTTAATGGCTGGCGGCTTAAACGCTCTGCAAAGCGCCGTGGTAATTACCGCTCTGCCCTTCTCATTGGTGATTTTCGCGGTGATGGTGGGAATGTATAAAGCCCTGAAACTGGAAGGCAGCAAGGCCGACGCACGCCGTATGATTGCTGGTAGCGCCCCAGGTGGCGACTGGCGTGAACGTTTAGATCGCGCGCTGGACACCTCCAACCGTGCGGGTGCCGCGGCAACCATTCAGCACTCTATTCGCCCAGCAATGACGCAATTTGCCCAGGAGCTTGAGAGCCGTGGTCAAACCGCCAACGTTACCGAAGAGCATCTTGATGGCGAGTCGCTTCCAAATCTGACGCTGCAGGTTGACCTGGGCGACGCCACTAGCTTTGTCTATCAGGTATGCCCGCACCGTATGCGCACACCAAGCTTTATACCTGCGGATGACGACTTCTATGTTCGTTTGGACGTATATTTAGCTGAGGGCGGTCAAGATAAAGATCTGAACGGCTATACCCGTGGGCAAGTGATTGGTGATCTCGTGGCAGAGTACGAGCGCCACCTACACTTCCTTACTCTGGCGGGTCAGCAAATGGGCCACGTACAAGCAATGCCAGGTACCATCGGCGAACCGCCGGGAGATTCCCAGATGCAATGATCCGAATACCTCAATCAAAACCCCGACCATTTGGTCGGGGTTTTTGTTAGCGTGCAATAAACAAGAGCTGTTCACGCTACATCAGCCCACCATATCAAGCACAATACGGCCTTCTATCTTGCCGTCGATCATACGCTGGAAAACGTCGTTGATATTATCTAATGTGTCGGTCGCCACGGTCGCTTTGACTTTGCCTTCGGCAGCAAAATCCAGCGCTTCTTGAAGGTCACTGCGCGTACCCACAATAGAGCCACGAATAGTAATACCGTTAAGCACCGTGCTAAAAATTGGCAGCGGGAAATCCCCCGGTGGTAAACCATTGAGCACCAACGTGCCGCCACGACGCAGCATGTTTTGCGCTTGATCAAATGCCTTCGGCGATACCGCGGTAACCAGTGCCCCATGGGCACCACCAATGGTTTTCTTCAGATACGCCGCTGGGTCGGTTTTCATCGCGTTAACGGTCACCGTGGCGCCTAGCCGTTCGGCGAGGGCTAATTTACCGTCGTCAATATCAACAGC
The DNA here is from genome assembly GCF_000712975.1 of Vreelandella neptunia. Taxonomy (GTDB): domain Bacteria; phylum Pseudomonadota; class Gammaproteobacteria; order Pseudomonadales; family Halomonadaceae; genus Vreelandella; species Vreelandella qaidamensis. Next base: position 419,088 of record NZ_JHQL01000004.1, read on the forward strand.
AGCGACGTTGAGCCCCATCGCTTTCGCGTACTGTACCGCCATATGTCCCAGGCCGCCGACGCCTGAAATAACCACCCACTGGCCGGGGCGAGTGTCGGTCATTTTCAAGCCTTTATAAACCGTTACGCCCGCACAAAGCACCGGAGCTATTTCAATGAAATCAACGGCGTCCGGCAGGCGACCCACATAGCCCGCATCCGCCAAGGTATAGTCAGCAAACCCGCCGTTGACTGAATAACCGGTATTTTGCTGAGACTCACACAGGGTTTCCCAGCCACCTAAACAGTGTTCACAGTAGCCACAGGCAGAATAGAGCCAAGGCACGCCGATACGATCGCCCTCTTTCACATGGGAGACGCCTTCACCGACCGCCACGATATGCCCTACCCCTCATGGCCTGGAATAAAGGGCGGCGATGGTTTCACCGGCCAATCGCCGTGTGCTGCATGTAAATCAGTGTGGCAAACGCCAGAGGCCGCTACTTTCATCAGCACCTCTCCCCGTTTGGGACGAGGCACACTTACTTCTTCTATCGTTAGCGGCTGGCCGAACTCACGTACGACTGCCGCCCGCATTGTGTTATCCATGATGCGACTCCTGATGGTTGTCGATGTGGCAACTTGTGGTTGCTCTTATCGTTACAGTAAGCGTCAGGGGAGTAGCAAAACGCCCGGCAGTGGCCGGGCGGTTTCATTGCAAAGCTGGCTACTAGAAGAAGCCTAGTGGATTAATATCATAGCTGACCAGCAGGTTTTTGGTTTGCTGATAGTGCTCAAGCGCCACTTTATGGGTTTCGCGTCCTACACCTGATTTCTTATAGCCACCAAACGCAGCATGGGCAGGGTACTGGTGGTAGCAGTTAGTCCATACGCGACCTGCTTGAATACCACGCCCCATACGGAAGGCGACGTTGATATCACGGCTCCATACGCCTGCACCCAGACCGAACTCGGTATCGTTGGCAATGGCCAGCGCTTCTTCTTCATCTTTGAAGGTGGTAACAGCGACCACAGGACCAAAGATCTCCTCCTGAAAGACGCGCATCTTGTTGTCGCCTTTTAGCAGGGTTGGCTGGATGTAGTAACCGCCGTTGATGCTGTCATCCAGGCTCTCTTTATCACCGCCAGCCAGGAACTCGGCACCTTCGTCACGGGCGATATCCATGTATGACATGATTTTGTCGAACTGCTCTTGAGACGCCTGAGCACCTACTTGCACATCGGTATCTAGCGGATTGCCACGCTTGATTGTCTTAGTGCGCTCAACCACCTTGGCCATAAACTCGTCGTACATGCTCTCTTGAATCAACGCACGAGAAGGACAGGTACATACTTCGCCTTGGTTGAAGAATGCCAGCACTAAACCTTCGACAGCTTTATCAATAAACGTCGGCTCAGCGTTCATGATGTCGGCAAAATAGATATTGGGCGACTTACCGCCCAGCTCTACTGTCGAGGGAATAATATTTTCTGCGGCACATTTAAGAATATGCGAACCAACCGGCGTTGAGCCGGTAAAAGCAATTTTGGCAATACGCTTGCTGGTGGCAAGCGCTTGGCCAGCTTCTGCGCCAAACCCATTAACGACGTTCAAAACGCCCGGAGGCAGCAGGTCGCCAATGACTTCCATCACTTTTAAAATGGAAGCGGGCGTTTGCTCAGCTGGCTTCAATATGACGCAGTTACCAGCGGCCAGTGCAGGGCCAAGTTTCCAAGCCGCCATTAAAATCGGGAAGTTCCAAGGAATAATCTGACCAACAACGCCCAGCGGCTCATGGAAGTGATAAGCCACTGTGTTGGCATCGATATCCGCAGCCGTACCCTCTTGTGAACGCAGGCAGCCAGCAAAGTAACGGAAATGGTCAACGGCAAGCGGGATATCTGCATTCAGAGTTTCACGAACCGCTTTGCCGTTATCCCAGGTTTCTGCGACAGCAAGCATTTCAAGGTTTTGCTCGAGACGATCGGCAATCTTAAGTAGGATGTTACTGCGCTCTTGAACAGAGGTTTTACCCCAGGCAGGTGCTGCTTTATGAGCTGCATCCAGCGCTTTCTCAATGTCTTCAGCGCTAGAGCGGGGAATTTCACAGAATACTTGGCCGTTAACAGGACTGATATTATCAAAGTATTGACCGTTGACCGGGGGAACAAACTCACCGCCAATATAGTTGCCAAAGCGTTTTTCAAAGGACACAACGGAACCAGCATCACCTGGGTTGGCGTAGATCATGGTAAAGCTCCTGAGTATTATGATTATTAAATAAGGTGCCTATCCAGTGTTGTCTACACGCGCCAATTACGATATAGCCCGATGGCAGGACTCACCCTCATCCCTTGGTAGGAGACGCCATGTACTCGTTGTTAGTGGCAGATGACCATCCACTGTTTCGCGATGCACTGCACGCGGTGATTAGCGCCGGATTAACAAGTGCCCAACTGTTGGAGTCAGACAGCTTAGCGGCAGCTATTTACACGATAGATAACCACGATGAGCTTGACCTGCTGTTACTTGATTTAAGCTTGCCCGATGCCGATGGGCTAGAAGGGCTGACAATACTTCGCGAAAGGTTTCCATGGCTTCCTGTCGCTATTGTCTCGGCGCATCAGGAGCGGCAACTGGTGTTAGATGCGATCACTCAAGGTGCCGTGGGCTATATTCCAAAATCAACCCCTCGAGAGCAGCTGTTAGCAGCACTCAACCAAATCCTGCAGGGGCAACTCTATCTGCCTGCGGATATTATGCGCCAGCCACCCCCTCGCATGGAGTCATCAGCGCTGGCATCTTCTTCATCGGAGCCGCCTCGTGAACGCCTTATACGCTTAACCGACAAACAGTTAGATGTATTGAGCTGCATGACTCAAGGAATGTCGAATAAGCAGATTGCTCGCGAGCTGCTAATTGCTGAAACCACGGTAAAAACCCATGTCTCAGCGGTTTTGCGCAAACTAGGCGCAACCAGTCGAGTGCACGCTATCGTGATTGCTGGTGAAGAAGAACTCGGGGCTTATCTTGCCAAACGCACTTCCACCAACTAGCCATCAACGTCTTGTTAAATGTGGCTCTCTAAGAGCGTTCCTAACAGCATCTTTAAGCGCAGTGGCTTAAGCGGTTTTAACAAACAGTGCATACCTGCTTCACGGGTGGCCCGCTTCAAAGCAGCTTCATGATTGGCAGTGATGACCACGGTGGCTAACCCTGGGTAGCGACGACGCAACCGTGCTGCCAGATCGATTCCATTTTCACGATGATCGCCCAGATGGTAGTCCACCAACAGTACGGCCGGATGCTCACCGTCACTCGCCGCTTCTAATGCACTCACTGTCGCCGCTGCCCTCACCCGACACCCCCAACTGCCCAGCAGCGCCTGCATCCCTTCTATAATAGCGGGATCATCATCAATCACCCATATGACACAGCCTTGCAAGGGATCCTGCTGCCAAGCTTCAGACATCGGCAGCGCTTTTTGAGCATACACAGCGGAGGATGAGCCTGCGCTTGAGGCTGCATGAGTTACTGACACAGAAAAAGGAACCAGCACAGAAAATAGAGAGCCATGCCCAAGCTGCGAGATAAGAGAAACAGGGTGCTCTAACATCGTGCTAATTCGGTCTACGATCGCTAGCCCTAGCCCAAGCCCACGGCTGTGATTGCTAGGAGATTGGTTGGCGCGGCGGAACTCCAGAAAAATCGCCTGGCGCTGTGGCTCCGGTATACCCGGCCCAGTATCGCCTACCATAATTTCAAGACCATTGGCGCGTCGTCGACAGCCCAGCAGTATGTGGCCCTGCTCAGTGTAGCGCACAGCATTGCTGAGAAAATTGCGCACGACACGCGCCAGCAGCGCTAGATCAGACTCGACCACCACGCTCGACGGTACGTAGTGAAGCGTCAGTCCACGAACGGTGGCCACCTGCCGGTACTCTTCTGCTAAGGCATCTAGCAGTGTACTTACGGCAAAAGGTGCTTTGTCTGCGTGAAGCACACCTGCATCTAAACGGGAAATATCTACCAGGGTGCCTAAAAGCCCTTCGACATCTTTTAACGAACGCCCTATGTGTCCCACCAAGGCTTGGGAGTCATCCGGCAACGCATGGGTTTCTAATGCACTGGCAAATAATCGCGCAGCGTTTAACGGCTGTAGCAGATCATGGCTAACCGCTGCCAAAAACTTGGTTTTAGAGAGATTAGCTGCCTCAGCTTCGGCATTAGCTGCCAGCAGCCGCGCATTCACTTGGCTGAGTTCGTCTAAAGTGCGGTGGAGTGCGTCGGTGCGTTCACGCACTTGCTCTGCCAGCAACACCGAACGCTCAAACGCTGCATAGGGGGCGCTGTTGGGGCTGGCGCCCGACTCCACACGCTCCATTAACGCTTGGCATACCTTACGCAAACGGCGGTTTTCCTCGCGTAGTGCGGCGTTATCCGCCGCTATTTCGCTATTCGCCGCTAGTTGGAAGAGCGCCAAAAGCCACCCCCGTAAACGTTTGATTCACATGCATGCCATGGTGCTGTTCACCGTAGGTATTAAACCCAACCACCCGTGCCTGCCGAAGCAGTGCGGATGCCTGATCTAGCTGTTGCAGGGACTCAAGCGCCATACGCCGTAAGAAGCAGTCACAGCCTATAATCGCAGGAGTTGCCCCTAGGCGCTGCTGCATACGCTTTAACATTGCGTCTAAATCGGAGAGTAGCGGCGCAGGCTGCATCGCCGTTAGCACAATGCCCGTTTCTACCGCACAGTAGAAGGTGAGACTGGCGTCTTCATTCACGCGTTGTATTGAACGGATATAATGTTGTCCGCCAATACAAACCGCTAGCGGGTGCTGAGCAAAAATGGATGGCGATAGTGCATCAACAGAACACTCTACTAGCGCTGCGTACACTTCCGCAGCAGGCAAACCGTTCAGCTCTAACACTCGCCGCTGATCTCGGTCAGCTTCTGTTACCACCAACTTATGGGCAAGCGGTTCAAGATGGTGGGTAGAAAACACCTCAAACGGTAGTCGCGTGTTAAGCATTACCACCACGGCGGCGCGGGTATGAAACTGCCCATTCGCATAAACATGGGTATGGGTAAGATGGTTATCATCACCGGCTGAGCCGCCAAAGCTGGGAATACGGCCAAGAGCAGCATCTAAGGTTGCTAATACCTGTTCTTCACGACTGGACAAACCATCTAACAACGTCAGTGCAAAGCTATGCTCATTCACTGGCGCGACCGCCTGCAGACGACATCGCTCCAGCAAGGTATCGATGAGGGGTTGTGCCCGGCTAAGGTCAAAGTGATCAAGGTCATCGATTAACGCAGTTTCAATCGCAAATAAGCGACTATCAAAACCTATCGCAACCACTGATCCTCGATCGTAGCCTTGCGGTGTAATTTCGCCAGCTGTTGTGCAGCCACTCATCGGCACTTTATCAAACACACCATCAAGGGCAGCGGCTAGTTCCTCTAACGGATACTCAGCACTACAAAAAAACAGTACAAACCCCAAGTGCTCATGAACTAGCTGTTGACCAAGTTCGTGGGCGGCTTGGGAGGGGTTTAGCTGGTTACTTGCGGCAGTCTCAATACCGCTATTCTTCGGTGCTGTCATCACGGCGCCATTTCTCCAACGCTGCATGGGTTCGCGAAGCGGTTTGTCTCAGTAGGCTCAGGCTTTCAGTCAAATCCTGCGATGAAGCAGTAGTGTTACTAACGAGTATTTCTAGCCGTTTTGCCTCGGCGGCCAAGCGTTCCGCCCCTACGCCAAGCGATTCACCGCGCAACTGGTGGGCTAAGCGCGCCACTTTCTTGGCTTGCTCTGTTGTTAGCAAGGCGGCACTTCCCAGGTAGGCAGCCAGCTGCGCAGAGTAATCACTTACTTGCTGGTGATATAGCATGATGAGTTGATCGATCCTTTCAGTCCCCAACGACACAGTCAACGTATCGAGTGTTTCACGGTTAAGTAAGGGCTGTGATTCATGCTGATCCTGATATGAAGGCAAGGCTGGCAATGCGTAGGGACGCGAAACCGTAAAGAGCTGCAGTGATAGCACATTGCTAAGGGCGAGTAAGGACAACGGTTTAGTAATGTAGTCGCTCATTCCTGCTGCCAAACAGCGCTGGCGAACATCGTCTATGCCACCAGCGGTCATGGCCACAATGGGTACGTTAGCCAACCACCCGCCTTGAGAGCGAAGACGCTTAGTCACAGTGATACCATCGATATCCGGCAGTTGGATATCCATAAAGATGAGGTGCACTTGCTGAGCCTGCACCATTTCCAGGGCATCTTGACCATTTTCAGCACAGACTACATCGCACCCGAGGCGCGCCAGTAGCCCAGTCGCGACTTTACGATTGACCGCATTATCTTCTACCAACAGTAAGGAAGTACCCGCAAAATCCAGCATCGGTTCGGACGGCAACGGCGCAGATACGGGGCTAGCTTCTACAAGGGGCAGCTCACACCAAAATGTGCTGCCCTGCCCTGGTATACTTCGTACTCCTAAGCGCCCCTGCATGGCTTCGCTCAAACGTTTACAAATCGCTAGCCCTAGCCCAGTCCCGCCGAATCGGCGAGCCACTGACTCGTCCGCTTGCTGGAAAGGTTCAAATAGTGATGCTTGCTGCTCCTCACTCAAGCCGCAACCAGTGTCACAAATCTCAAATGACAGGTAATTGACGGTGGAATAAATATGTATATTGACCTCTCCGTGGTCAGTAAATTTAATGGCGTTAGCAATGAGGTTAAGCAAAATCTGACGCAGCCGGCTAGCATCAATCATTACCCAGGCAGGCACCAAAGGATCAATAACTAACGTTAACTGCAGGTCTTTTGCTTTAGCACGAGGCGCAAAGAGTGAGATGACACTATCGACGAGTGGTTTAAGGGCGGTCGGCGAAGTTTCAAGTGTTAGGTGCCCCGCTTCGATCTTTGAAAAATCTAGAATTTCATTGATCATCGCCAGCAGCTGATTGGCGCTGTCATGAATCGTACGGGCATAGTCTTCCACTTGCGCAAGACTAGCTGGTTCACGCAACAATTCACTCATACCAATAACGCCATTGAGCGGCGTGCGAATTTCATGGCTAACCATCGCTAAAAAGTCAGATTTAGCATGATTCGCAGCTTGTGCCTGCGTGGCAGTGACTTCAAGTTGGCGGCTCAGTTGCTCTTGCTCACGCCGAGCAGCAGCGCTTTCTCTCATTTCACGCACAAGAAACACAATGACTAGCAGTACAGCGAAACTCATCCCCACCAGTAGCGACATTAGAAGCTTATATAACACACTTAATAAAGCGCGCTCTTGCGTCGCAGACTCGGCTAAAAAACCATTAATCGCGATCACAAACCGCTCTGTTAACCGAGTGAGTGCCAGTAGTTCCGTCTCTAGTTCAGCAACCGGCAGTTGAGGAAGCGACGCGTGGGGTTCAAACATTGGATCTAGCGTTTCTAGCTGCTGCTGTATTTGTGCTAATAGCGAGTTCGCCATGCTAATGTTTTCTAATAACAGGCTTACTTCGCCCTCTTGTAACAACGTCATACGACTATAAAGCAGCTCGAAACGCAGGTTGAGCTCATCTTGATCGGCAGGTGAAAGGGGCCCCCGGGTAGAAGCAAGCAGGTGATTGAATAGTTGAACGGCGTCTCGGTCAAGTTTATAGACGACCCAGGCTGTATCCTCTCTCAAACTTTGCGTCAAATTATCTTGACGCCAAGCCGCTAAGGCAGCCACTACCAAGGCTGCCGCGAATAGCAGGACGGTAATCATGGCAACCACTTTAAAGCGCCGTGGATAACGCAACAGCCGGGGGGCCCGTGCTATAGATCGGCTAACGGACATTTATCTGCATAACTTGCCAAACCGCTCTAAAACGCATTTTTTCACTCAGTAGTGCTTTATCTTGACTGAAGGGATAGAGCACCCAAAGAGGCCCATACTCACGGATTGGGATACTTTTACCTTCACGCTCTACTGCCAAAATCACGTCATACTCATAAAAATCACTGATCGGGATTTGTGCTTCGTACCCATTTAAGGCGGAGACATGAACACTGTTTTCGGTGTTATCTCCAGAAAGACCAACGTGCTCTAATAGCGTGCGCATTAGCGGCCCACTGTAAGCACTGCTGCCTTCTGTCCAGGGTGTGCCTGTTTCAAAAGAGTGTTGTGGCAAGGCTTGTAACATAGCGCGGTCAAAACGCGCCTCCTGTGCCGTATTAAACTGCTCAATGTTTCCCTTAATTGTCAGAATAACAGGCCCTTCTGGCGCAGTTAGCGTCCCTGCCCCCTCTTCCACTTGACCCGCTTGGGCAGCGCTGAATGCCAGCATAATCCACGCAAATAAAAACGCTTTCAAAACCTTCACCTCACAACACAAGGGCCAGCATTATGGCCTACCTCTGGGTAACCTTCTGGACAGGCAGGGCTCGTAATAAAAAAGAGATAGCGTACAGATTACGCTATCTCTTTTACCGGGTCAGGTTAACTACTATTTTACTTAACGACTAGCGTTTGAAACTCAATGTTTTTATACCGATTACCAGTGGTCATATCAGGTATTAAGTCAGATCTTGAGTCAGGTCTTGAGGTTTTCGACTGTCTCAATACGAACTAAATCTTCATAGGCATGCCAGCTTGCATGGCCTAGTACAGGTAGTATTAGTGCCAAGCCAATGTAAAAGGTCATCACACCAACCAGTACGCATCCAGTCAGAATAGCAGCCCACAACAGCATAGGACGGAAGTTTTTGGCAATACAACGTACGCTAGCTTCGATTCCTTCCATAAACGTAAGGTCTTGATCCATTAATGTTGGGATAGCCACTGAACTAATCGCAAACGCCCCAAAAGCGAGAATACCGCCTGCTACTGACCCTACAGCAATCATACCTAAGCCTTCAGGCGTAGTGAGCAAAGAAGTGTAAAGGGTTGCAGGGTTAGGTACCTCAAACCCAAAGAATAGCGCGAACAGCAGCGTTGCAAGACGAATCCAGGCGAGAAAGAAAATCATCATCATCACGCCCATCATTGCTAGCTGACCTGCGTGAGGACGCCAACTACCGAACGCATCTCCAAGATTAGGAACCCTTCCTCGCTCAAGAGCGAGACTAATACCATAAGAACCTACCGCTACCAGCGGCCCCACAAACATAAATCCCGCAATCATGGGTAACAACCAGTACCAATAGCCGAGTGTTATTGCGCCCGCGGTAATGGCGATGCTTAAACCCACCCAAAACATGCCGTAGGTCAAACTGATAGCCGTTGCACGACGAAAATCTTCAAACCCCGCGGCAAGCCATGCCCGCGGCCGATCCATTCCCACCTTATTAATCGTAATTTTCACGTTAGCCGTATCTGCTCGGTCGTGCGTTTTTGTTGTAGCTGCATTCATGGCATGACTCCTTAGATTGACCCCCACTACAGAGGTGGCTTTTCAAACTCAATTCAGAAGAGAAGCACAACGTACCTATCACCCTGAAAAAGTAGCCACATGCATGAGTTCGTTAACCCTGAGTTAATGGCTTAACGTCTATTTAATGTAGCTGAGCATTGGCAGGCTAGGGCCACCTAACGACATCGCGTACAAAAAATCCTGCTTTCATGCTCTTACCGCCAATTTATTCGATGCGTTAGCCAACGTTGATATACCCCACAAGCAAAAACTCCAGGCCAAATGGCCTGGAGTTCGCTTATCAACCAATCTTTACTGAAAAATCAGCGCACAATCATTACTGATACTTTGGCATGATGAACCACATGTTCCGCGTTGGGACCTAGCACGTAGTCGACAAATTTTCGCTTGGTGTGTGATGCCATCACGATCAGGTCGATATCTAGCTTTTTACCCACCTTAATGATGGCTTCCCAGGGAGATCCGTCGACAATCACACTCTGAGTCTTAATTCCCTCAGGCACATGTTCCTGAATAAACTTATGCTGCGCTTCTTTCAACGCGGCATGGGCTTTTTCAGAAAAGTTCTTTGGAAAGTACGCGCCGACCATGGGCATCGTAAACTCCGGAAGCACTGTAACCACGTGGAGTGAAGCTCCGAAGGTTTGGCATAGTGTAATGGCCGTGGGCAGCGCCTTTTTCCAAGACGCCTCCTCGTTCAAATCAACCGGTAGTAGCACTTTATGATACATAGCAACCTCCATTAGACAGTAGCGGCCGTCTCATTTTCTATCTCTTGACGACGCCGACGACGCTGCATAAGTACTACTAAGCCGAAGACCCCAAGTGCAGGTAGCCACATCCATTCTTTGGTCCAGCGATCTACCGGTGCGAGAACCTCAAGAATTTCCTGATCAAAATCGAAGCCTAGATCAGCCGCTTGGCTACCAAACTCAACAAAGTCGACTAGCGTCTGATCGCCATCAACATAGAGCTCTAAACCAAGATTGGCCAATCGCTCTTCGCCATTTTCGCCACGCGGTACAGGCACCAGAATATAGGTAGTCATTGGCGAGCCAAAATCATCTTCACCAGCGATCTGAACACGTAAATTACTACCGTCATCCACACGATCTAGGGCTTCTGTAAACTGCGCAGGCGGCACCGATTCGTAGGGGTCATGGATTTTATCCATCCAAAAACCAGGGCGGAACAGCGTGAAGGCAATCAATAACAACAGTAACGACTCATACCACCGATTACGAGTGACCATATAACCTTGGGTGCCTGCTGCAAAAATCAGCATTGCTGCCGTGGCAACAATAAACACCACTATCCCCTGCATCACCGTGACATCGATTAATAACAAATCCGTGTTAAAAATGAACAGGAACGGCAGTGCTGCTGTGCGCAAGCTGTAGTAAAACGCCTGGAAACCAGTGCGCAACGGATCCCCACCGGACACCGCAGCCGCCGCAAACGATGCCAACCCCACAGGTGGTGTCACGTCAGCCATAATGCCGAAGTAAAAGACAAACAGATGCACAGCAATAAGGGGAACAATCAGGCCATTTTGCTGGCCCAGCAGCACAATGACAGGAGCCATCAGTGCTGAAACAACAATGTAGTTAGCGGTAGTTGGTAGTCCCATCCCAAGAATCAAACTCAGTAGCGCCGTCAGCAGCAGAATCATCATCAGGTTACCCCCTGAGAGAATTTCCACTACGTCGGCCAATACAAGTCCTACGCCTGTTTGCGATACTGCACCTACTACAATTCCTGCTGTCGCCGTGGCAATACCGATACCGATCATATTGCGCGCGCCGGTTACCAACCCATCCCATAAATCTTTGAAGCCTTCTTTAATATCAGCCGCCATTTGGCTACGGCCACGGAAGATGGCAATAACAGGCCGCTGGGTCACCATGATAAAAATCATAAACACGGTCGCCCAGAAAGCCGAAAGACCTGGTGAAAGGCGCTCTACCATCAAACACCACACCAACACGACGACCGGAAGAATATAGTGTAACCCCACCATAACGGTTGGCCGTGTTTGCGGCAGCTCCACAAACTCAGAATTGGGATCATCCATCTCAAGCTCGGGATAATGAGAGCTTATTTTCAGCAGCCCAATATAAATAACAGCTAAGCCTATAGAAACAACCCACGGCGTTGCATCACCCAAAACGGGCTTTAACCAGCCAAGGCCATAGTAAACAGCAATCGAAAGTCCCATCAATAACAGTAGACCGGTCAAAAAACCAATCACTTTATTTAATAACGGGCGAGCAGGGTTACTTGAGGGTAGCCCTTTCATATTGGCTTTAAGCGCTTCAAGGTGAACAATATAAATCAGCGCAATATAAGAGATAAGAGCCGGTAAGAAGGCATGCTTAATGACTTCTACATAAGAAATACCAACATATTCCACCATAAGAAACGCTGCGGCGCCCATGACAGGTGGCATAATTTGGCCATTCACCGAAGAAGACACCTCAACGGCACCCGCCTTTTCTGCACTAAAGCCGACTCGCTTCATCATCGGAATCGTAAATGTGCCTGTTGTTACCGTGTTGGCAATCGACGACCCCGAGATCAAACCGGTCATACCGGAAGCAACAACCGCTGCCTTTGCAGGGCCGCCTTTAAAGTGGCCAAGCATTGAAAATGCCACTTTGATGAAGTAGTTACCTGCTCCCGCTTTATCTAGTAACGCGCCAAACAGTACAAAGAGGAAAACAAAACTCGTTGATACACCAAGGGCAATACCAAATACCCCTTGCGTTCCCAGCCACTGGTGGTTGATTAAACCACCCAGGCTGACACCACGGTGCGCCAAGATGCCTGGCATGTACGGCCCAAACAGCGAATAAATAATAAAAATAGCCGCCACGATCATCAACGGTGGCCCCAGGGCACGCCGCGTGGCTTCCAGCAGCATCAAAATGCCAATAATACCAACAACGATATCCTGGGTGATGGGCAGCCCTGGCCGCTGAGCCAAGTCCGAGTAAAAAATAAACAGATAGGCGCCACAGAATGTTGCGACTGCCGCTAATACCCAGTCAGCAAGAGGAATTCGGTCCCGAGGCGAACGCTTAAACGCTGGGTACGCCATAAACGCTAAAAACAGCGCAAACGCCAAATGAATTGAGCGTGCTTCTGTGGCACTAAATACGCCAAACCCCACCATGTAAGGAACTGGCGACGCAATCCACAGCTGAAAGAGCGACCAGATGGCTGCAATACTGACGAGCAGCTTACCGGGTACGCCAAGGGGCTTTCTGGCCCCAGTGTCGCTCGATGCGACCATATCCTCCAGGTCACTATCAGCAACTGCCGAAGGTTTTTTGTCATCACGCATACGCTTGCCCTGCCTAATGGTCAGCGCTGACAATCAGCGCTTTCAACAAGAAACGCGGACACCCAGGATGCCCGCGCTTTGCAAATCAAAACTGACACTATTTACCTTGTGCTAATAGCGCCCTTTATAGCCTTACTCGATCCAGCCACGCTCACGGTAGTAACGTGCTGCGCCGTCATGCAGTGGTGCGGTCAGGCCGTCTGAAATCATGTCTTCTTCGTTGAGGTTTTCAAACGCGGGGTGCAGACGCTTGAAGCGGTCAAAGTTTTCAAAAACCGCTTTGACAGTTTCATAAATAACATCTTCATCAACGGCAGTAGAAGATACAAACGTTGCCGCTACACCAAAGGTTTCCACATCTTCATCGTTACCACGGTACAGACCACCCGGAATAACAGAGCGAGTGTAGTAAGGATACTCTTCAATCAGGCCGTCAATCTCGTCACCCGTCACCGACACTATGCGTGCATCGATAGTCGTGGTTGCTTCCTGGATAGACCCATTAGGGTGCCCAACGACATACACCATGGCATCAATGTTGTTGTCAGACAGCGCGGCAGCCTGTTCAGCAGCATCTAACTGAGAAGCCAGTGCGAAAGTGTCTTCGTCCCAACCAAACGCATCCATGACAACATCCATGGTATTACGCTGACCAGAACCAGGGTTACCGATATTGACGCGCTTGCCAGGGAAATCGCTGATGTTCTCAATGCCGGAATTGGCACGGGCAACAACGGTCAGCGGTTCGCCATGCATAGTAAAGACAGCGCGCATATCTTCCCAAGCACCATCTTCTTCAAAGTTAGCTTCGCCGTTATACGCGCGGTATTGAACATCAGACTGGACAACGCCCATATCCAGTTCACCGCTCTTCATACCGTTTACGTTTGCAACTGAGCCACCGGTAGACGGTGCGTTACAGCGAATGTTGTGCTCATCACTACCGCGGTTCACCATGCGGCAGACCGACTGGCCTACCACGTAGTAAACGCCCGTTTGACCACCGGTGCCAATCGTGATGTAACGATCTTGCGCTACTGCCGGAGAGGCAAAGCTTGCCGCGGCAATCAACGCGCCGGAAAAGGCCGCCGTAGAAAATACATGGCGTTTCATAAACATACCTCTTTATCTTGATGTTGTGAGCGTTATGCGCTTTGAGTTCACCTGCTGAACGATTCCCTCAGGTGTTTTCTTCCAAAACGTTTTCAAGACAATCTGTTATCTCGCCGACAAGTTATGTCGACTGTTACTACTTTAGCGAAAAAAAACCTACTTGGCGAAATACGCAGCATGTCATTGCTGGTATATCCCCGACACATCCGAGTGCTTGTCATTAAGCTTCACTGTTTCGCAGACAAACTTTCTACTTAAAACAACGCACACAAAATGTTACATTGACGATTAAAACAACTCAGCCAATGCAATTAGATTACCTACCCATAACGTTTAGTTACCGTTAATTACCATGCCGTATTCGCATGGGGTATAGCGAATCAGGCAACGGCGACGTGCTAAAAGATAGAATTACTTACGCGTATATCAGATGTTATAACCAAGCACTGTCGGTAACCACAGGGCAATGCTTGGAAAAATAGCCACTAAAGCTAGTGCACACCCCATCGCTACAACAAACAGTAATGCCCAGCAGAGCGTCTCTTCCAAACGAATTTTGGCAACCTCTGTGGTGACCATCAAATTGACTGCAACCGGCGGGGTAAATTGCCCAATAGCAATATTCATAGCTAGCAGAATGCCGAACCAAACTGGGTTCCACTCAAAGTGTTGCATGACGGGAATCAGCACCGGCATCATGATGAGATAGATAGAGATAGCGTCAAGCAGCATGCCGGCGACCAATACCGCTAGCATGACAAGTACCAAAAGCAAAATACCATTGTCCGTTAAGCCAATAATCCACTCTGCCAAATGGCGGAAAGTACCCAGCATTGTGCCGGCCCAGGCAAAAATACCCGCTAGGGCGATAATCAACATCACCACACCAGAAATAATTGCCGCCTCTCCCAACAACTCCCACAGGTCACGTAACGAAAGCTCCTTTGTTAGCAACAGCCCCACAAGGGTGCCATAGGCAACCGCGACTACGGCAGCTTCGGTCGGGGTAAATAGACCTGAACGCAGGCCTCCTAAAATGAGCACGGGAGCAAACAAGGCGGGCAACGCCTGCCTAAACGTTGTACGAACGGTTAAGGTTTCAGAGCCAGCTATCGGCGTCCCCTCCCAGCCATAACGTTTAGCGACAATCATCGCAGGCACCAGCAGCGCTAGCCCTGCCAAAATGCCGGGAAAAAGTCCTGCAGCAAACAAAGCGCGCAGATCGACACCAGGCACTACAATCGAGTAAAGAATCAACGCCACGGAAGGAGGAATTAAGATAGCAGTGGATGCAGAGGCTGCGATGAGAGTTGCGGAAAATGGCTTTGGATAACCCGCTTTTGTCATGCTTGGCAGCATTACCATGGCCACTGCCGCCGCATCCGCTGGGCCGGATCCGCTCATACCTCCCATTATCATACACACCAGCACCGCAACCAGTGCCAGGCCGCCATGGCGAGGCCCTATCAGCGCTTGAGCAAAACGTACCAAACGTAGCGCCACGCCCGAACGCTCAAAAATCAGACCGGTCAATATAAATAGCGGTATCGCGATTAAGGGGTACTTGGCAATGCTGTTGTAGGTATTGGTACCCAACGTTGCCAGCATATCGGGCGAAAGCCCAGCCACAATACCCACCGAACCAGCCAACGCAAGTGAAAAAGCGACTGGCACACCTGCTATTAAAAACCCAGCGAAGGCAAGAATCATCCACACATCAGGCGTCATTATTCAGCCCTCCCTTTAATCGGTCATGGGTTTGCTGAACGAGACGCCATAGCATGGCAGCTGACAATATCGGCAGCCATACTAGGTACCACCACTGGGGCAACCCTAATCCAGGCGATAACGATTCCCACTGATACTCTTGCCAGGCCAATTTCCCGCCGTACCAAGTCACCAATCCCAATACAGTCAGCCCACACAACGCCTGAAATAAAATCAATGCACTACGCCAACGCGCAGGTAGGGCACGCTCTAAAAATCCGATACGGATATGACGGTTTCGTCTAATCGCCACCGATGCCCCCGCAAACGTAAGCACCACTAGTAAAAAAACAGAAAACTCTTCGGTAAACGAAAAGGAGCCGCCTGTTAAATAACGCGTAACCACATTTCCCAAGCTAATCAACGAAATAATAATAAGAGACAGCGCGCCCAGCCAGCGTTCAGGGCGTGCATCGGGAAAGCCTTTCATGGCAGCCTCACAACGAAAAGCTACCGGCCTTGAAGGCCGGTAGTTAAAGTAGTTAAAACTCTATGGGCGTCATTAACGCGCGTCGATCGCCGACTGAGCCGCGTTAACCACGTTTTCTCCAATACGTGGCGTCCATTTTTCATATACAGATTGTGTAGCGTCAACAAAAGCTTGGTACTGCTCATCGGTCAATTCAGTAACGGTCACGCCGCGTTCTTGAATGGCCGCTAGGCGCTCGCTTTCTTCCTCGCGCGTCATAGCAATTTCCCATTCACCCGCTTCAATTGCCGTTTCACGCAACAGCGCTTGCTGTTCTTCGTTCAGCGATTGCCATACCTGCTGGTTTACCGCAAAAATCAGCGGATCATTCATATAATTCCAGAGCGTTAAATGTACTTGCCCTACCTGATCGATACGCGCAACATCAAATACTGAAAGCGGATTTTCTTGTCCATCAACTGCGCCAGTCGTTAACGCCGGCTGAGCATCTGTCCAGCTCATCTGCGTTGGGTCGGCACCAAGGGCAGAGAAGGTATCCTGGAACAGCGGTGAACCTACAACGCGAATTTTCAGGCCATCTAAATCCGCTGGCTGGCTGATCGCTCCACGAGAGTTCGAGACCTGGCGGAAGCCATTTTCGCCCCAGGCCAACGGCATCACACCGCGCGACTCAATCGCTTCAAAGACCAATTCACCCGCTTCCCCACCGGTAACCGCATCGACAGCCGCCTCATCGGGAATAAAAAATGGCAACGAGAATAAGTTAAGTTCAGGCACCTGGGGTGACCAGTTGATGGTCGAGCCTACCGCGGCATCAATAAGCCCAGAACGCATAGCGGAAAACTCCCGGGTTTGATCTCCCGATACTAACTGAGAGTTTGGGTAAACTCGCAGCGTTAGTTCACCGCCACTGCGTTCTTCTACTAGCTCCGCCCACTTTTCCGCCGCCTGCCCCCATGGGAAAGCGTCAGACAAAACAGTGGAAACCGAGAGCTCACGTGCTTGCGCAGAAAAAGCAGCAGATAGCAGGGCAACACCAGCCAAGCCTACCGTTAAACGAGCTATAGAGCGTGTCAGCGTCATTATTGTCGATCCTTTTTTTATCAGTTAGTAGTCAGCGAGCGCGTTTATTTACCCACCGTGCTCCGCTATGTTGCTAAACAAGCTGTCATACGGGCAACGCTACATTGTAGGCACTCATGAACTTAAGGGAAGCCAATCATTAGCCTCAATACTCAACGTTGGGTAGTTGAATACTGAGCCATTACGCTGCAGTAGCACTTACTGATATGCTAAAGCCACTTTTTATATATTTTATATATTACTTACGGACATTAACGTGCCACTACGCGATCTGATGCTAGGCCTGTTGGTTATCGCCATTTGGGCACTGAACATTATTGTGATTAAAGTCGGCGTAGCAGAGCTACCACCGCTATTAATGACGACCCTACGCTTTATGCTAGTCGCTGCACTACTGGTGCCTTTCTACCCCGTCGCTCGTGCTCAGCTACCTTTTTTACTCTTGCTTTCCATCACGTTTGGTAGCCTGCATTTTGCGCTGCTGTTCATCGGGTTGGGCCAAGCTGAAGCAGGCACTGGCGCACTACTGGTGCAGATGGGCACCCCCTTTGCCACACTGCTGGCGGTGGTATTTCTTAAAGAAAAACTGGGGGCAAAGCGTATAGCGGGGCTGTTACTCTCTTTTTCTGGCGTGATTGTATTGGCTGGTGGGCCAACGCTACCCTCACCACTGCCACTGACCATTCTGTTGTTAAGTGCCTTTGGTTGGGCCGTTTCCCAACTATTGATTAAGCGCGGCCCGCCCATTGCCCCTTTGGCATTGGCGGGCTGGGTGGCGCTATTTGCGATCCCCCAAGTGGCGTTAGGGTCGTGGCTATTTGAAACCGGCCAGTGGCAGGCCATTCAGCAAGCAAGCTGGCGGGGGTGGGGAGCAGTGGTCTACACCGCGGTAATGTCGTCTATTGTGGCATACGGCATTTGGTATGCTTTATTGCGCCGTCACCCTGTCAATCGCGTAGTGCCTATGACCTTGCTAGTACCCGTGTTAGCAGTGGGCTTGGGCGCGCTATTGATGGGCGACAGCTTAGGCATTCACAAACTATTGGGCGGAGGGCTCGTGGTGGCCGGTATCGCGCTGATCGTACTCAATGTTGGCCAACGTCGACCGGCTACAGCTTAACAGCACACTTATTTTGACGGATACGCTAATTTCGCACCTTTTAAGCATCTAAGCGTCAGGACGGCAAAACCCTGCCAGAGCGGGAACAGATACGCAGTCACCCACCTGAATACCGCGCTCGGCGAAGTAGCCAGCATTGACCTCGAGCGCCGCATGATAAGACGCGCCAGCTGGATAAGAGGGGCATTCGCGGGGCGTATCGGATGTACAGGGCTGCATGGTGTTAATCGCCACAATGCGTCCTTCACCATCAATATAAGCAATATCTAACGGAATTAACGTACGGTACATCCAGAAGGCATTGCCTGCGGGCTGCTCACTTTCAAACCGAAACAGCATGCCACGCGCTTCTGGCAGGTGCTCACGTTCCATTAAGCCACGCTGTCGCTGGGAGGCGGTCTCCGCCACTTCAACGTCTAATCGATGGGGGCCGTCTTGGCTGTGGATCGCCAGCGGCAGTGTCGTGGTTTGCGCTTCGGCTGCCCAAACGTTTAACAGCGACATCGGCACGCTCGCCGCTAGCGAAACACCCAACGACGTTTTAAGCAGTTGACGACGAGAAAGGATCATGACGGGTTCCTTTTGTTATTAGGAGACGTGCTATTTCTTATAAGTGCCATTTTTCTAAGTGCCATTTTTCTAAGTGCTATTTTTCTAAGTGCTATTTCATCTAATGGGTGATATCAATACTCGCTATTCAGTGACGATACGCTATTCAACGCGTTAGCCACAGCCTCCTCCGAGCCTGACATAAGATAAACGCCTTTCGCCAGAAGCGACACATGTACCTGCTCTCCCAACGCTAACTGGTTGCGTCTAGCAGCATGAGTAGCAATATCAAAACGTAGCCTATCGCCATGAGAAACACGCAGCGAGATCGACGTCATACCACCAAGTACTACCATCTCATCCACTGTTGCGGCCACAGGATTTTCACGCTCACCCTGTGAAGGTCGATCACGACGATGTAACACAATATCAGAAGGCGGTAGGTACCAGGTGACGCTTTCCCCAAGCGGCAAATCGTCGAGACCTCCGGCAACTTCTAAACAGTACTTTCCCCACTGCAGTCGACGCTGGCCGTTGCTGCTGACCACCTGCCCTTCGAAGATATTGTGACGATCTAACAACCTTGCCACCAACGGCGAAGCTGGCCGCCGAAACAGTGCTTCGGGGCTTCCTTGCTGCAAACTCACGCCGTTATGTAACACGCAAATTTGATCTGCCAGCGCAGCGGCTTCTTCTAAATCGTGGGTCACCAGAATAATCGGGATAGAGATCTGCTGGCGCAGCAGTGCCAGCTCGCGCTGGAGCCGGCGGCGGGTCACCTGATCAACGGCTGAAAAAGGTTCGTCTAACAGCAGTGCCTGCGGCTCACGGGCCAAAGCGCGCGCAAGCGCCACCCGTTGGCGCTGCCCGCCAGAAAGCTGGCTAGGGAAGCGTTTTTCCAGGCCTTCCAAACGCACATTGGCAAGCCACTGTTTTGCACGGAGCTGGCGTTGAGCCTGGGGCAGATGCCCCATGGCAAGCTGGACATTCTCTAACGCGCTGAGGTGGGGGAACAGGGCATAATCTTGAAACACCATGCCGATTTTGCGCTGCTGGGGGGTAAGGGAGTAGCCTCGCTCAGTTGCCAACCACACGTTACCCGCACACGCCACAAGACCCTTTTCAGGCTGGTACAAACCAGCGATGGTACGCAATAGCGTGGTTTTGCCACTGCCAGAAGGGCCTACCAGCGCTAACAGCTGGCCTGCCGGGCAGCTAAACGACGCATCCAGCGGGATCGGCCCGCACTGCTTGGCCACCACCGTCAGTCCATTGCCTGTGATTATGTCAGCCACGCACCCACCTTCGCCTACCAGCCAACCCGTAAACTAAACCAAGGGTTGTTAACGACACGAACAACAGCAGTGCCGACATGCGCGCAGCACCTTGTTCATCAAACGCCTGTACTCGATCATAAATGGCAATCGCCAGCGTGCGGGTTTCCCCATCAATCGCGCCGCCAACCATTAAAATCACCCCGAACTCCCCCAACGTATGGGCAAACGTTAAGGCAGCTGCAGAGAGAATGCCCGGCCACACCAGCGGTAGCTCAATGCGTACCAGTGTCTGCCAAGGACTCAGCCCGCTGCACCAAGCAGCTTCTCGCAGGTTAGTTGGCACGTTCTCAAAGGCGCGCTGAATCGGTTGAATCGCAAAAGGTAAATTAGCGATTAATGAGGCTAACAAGATACCGCTAAAAGTAAAGTTGAGCCCACCTCCTGTCAGCGAGGCCCAAACGCCGCCTAAAGGCGCATCACGACCAAACTGCTGTAGCAAATAAAAGCCAAGCACGGTGGGCGGCAACACTAGCGGCAGCGCGATTAGTGCTTCACATAGCCCTTTGCCACGAAACTTTGCTGTTGCTAGCGTGCGGCCCAACCATATTCCTACGGGGAGTAAGAAAAGGCAGGTTAAACCTGCTAAGCGCAGCGATACTGAGAGCGCCGTCCAATCCATTATTCGGTACTAAAGCCATATTGCTGAAAAATAGCCAACGCGTCTGCTTCCTGCAGCCACGCATAAAATGCTTGCGCAACCTCGCCCGCCTGGGGAGTTAACACCATGCGTTGACGCAACGGCGTGTGCCATGTTTCAGGAATTAATACAAACTCACTGCGTTCGCTAAGTGCTGGCGCAAGCACCAGCGAGTAGGCAACTAAGCCTCCACGGGCATCATCAGAAAGGGCAAACTGCAGCGTTTGAGACACATTTTCTCCTTGAATGCGCAGCGGCTCACTGGCTTCCCATAGGTCAGCGCTTTGCAGTACCTCTTGGGCAGCTACGCCATAAGGTGCGTGCTCAGGGCTGGCAATGGCTATTCGCTGACGCTGTCCGGCGTCATGCGCAGCAATTGCCTCATGCACCCCCGCAAGCGGTGTCTGCTTATCAGGGAGGGGATACTTTCCTTTAGGCTGCGCCCATGCCAGCCGACCACGAGCGTAAATAACGCCCTCATTATCAACATGGCCTTGTTGATAAAGCGCCTGCACAAATACTTCATCCGCCGAAAGAAATAGCTCAAAAGGAGCCCCTTGAGCTATTTGGCGACGAAAATTTCCGGAGGAACCGAAATTGAGGCGCAGAACATGCCCCGTTTGCTGAGTAAAACGCTCAGCCGCCTCTTCTAATGCAAACTGCAGGTTAGAGGCTGCAGCAATAATAGGTGCGCCTGCAAATGCAGGCGCAGTAACCAGTAACAAACATATCAACAGCAGCGCTCGCATCATCTAGCGCTGTGCTTGTTCAACGTGCTGATCGTTAATCAACATCACCTTCATGGTATTGGTACCGCCATGAGCATTCATATGATCGCCTCGGGTCAGGATGACATAGTCACCAAGTTTAGCGACGCCCTGCTTAACCAGCAACGTTAGTGCTTCATCATTCAGCTCCGTAGCGCCCATTTCTGAGGTATCAAACGGAAGTGACACAACACCGCGATATAGCGCCATACGACGCTGGGCGATAGGGTTATGGGCAAGCCCAACAATGGGCAGACCTGAGCGGATACGTGAAGCAATCAACGGCGTGTAACCTGAGGAAGTCATACAGGCAATCGCCGTGACCCCTTGCATATGATTGGCGGCGTACATGGCTGAAAGCGCAATGGTCTCATCTGGCTGAGAGAAACCTTCATGAATACGGTGGCCTGATTCTTGGGCAGTTTTTTCTCGCTCAGCACCTAAACATACCCGTGCCATTGCTTCTACGGTTTCCACTGGGTAGTCGCCCGCGGCGGTTTCGGCGGAAAGCATCACCGCGTCGCTGCCATCCAGCACCGCATTAGCAACGTCGAAGACCTCGGCGCGGGTGGGCAGCGGCGCTGAAATCATACTTTCCATCATTTGCGTGGCGGTAATCACAGCGCGGTTAAGCGAGCGCGCACGCTTGATCATGCGCTTTTGCACGCCCACCAGTTTAGCATCTCCAATCTCAACCCCTAAGTCACCCCGCGCCACCATGACCGCTTCAGACGCTTCGATAATACCGTCAAGAGTCGCCTCATCCGCCACCGCTTCGGCGCGCTCTACCTTTGCCACCAAGCCAATATCTTTACCTGCTTCACCAAGTAAGCGGCGCGCTTCTCGCATATCTTCAGCATGACGGGGAAACGAAATAGCTAGATAATCGACGCCAATATCCACAGCGGTTTTTAGATCGTCTTTATCTTTTTCTGTTAAGGCAGGAGCAGATAGCCCACCGCCTTGCTTATTAATGCCTTTATGGTTGGAGAGCTTACCGCCAACCACTACTTGGGTATGCACCTGCTGGCCATCTACCCGGGTAACGTCCAACACCACACGGCCATCGTCTAGCAACAAGCGATCTCCGGCCGTGACATCCTGCGCCAACGTTTTGTAATCACAGCCCACCTGGTGCACATCGCCAGCATCGCCATCAAGCGCCATATCAAGAATAAACGGCTGACCCTCTTTAAGTACCACAGCGCCTTCTTTAAAGCGCGCAATACGAATTTTAGGGCCTTGAAGATCCCCCAATGCCGCGACGCTGCGGCCTAACTGAGCAGCGATTTCACGCACGCGCACTAAACGTCGACGATGATCATCTGCGCTACCATGAGAGAAGTTCAAACGCACCACATCAACGCCCGCCGCAAGCATGGCTTCTAAGACACCTTCCCGATCGCTGGCGGGACCAAGGGTGGCGACAATTTTAGTACGACGGATCGACGAGAAGTGCAGTGCGTTCATAAGAATCCAACCATTTAAATTATAGTTAATGACACTAATAAATCAGTGTAACGCGTCCAGTATGACAGCGATGCAACACCGTGAAATGATTTATGCCAAGGTTATGCAGATCGCGATAGGGAATTCATCACAGTTGTTGCCATCGCCACCACGGTCTACCACTAAAAACTCGCCTTCACGCTCAAGCACCGACTGTATCGCGTGCCAGGTGCCGGCCCGGTAGTTAACGCCCTGGCGGCCGTCTGTGACAAAGGCGCGGACATCCGCCTTATCAATGGTATCGCCAGGGGGAGCGACTACCACAATAAAGCGCTCTTGATGCAACGGCATAAAAGCTTGGCTACCTTGGGGATGACGCTCTAAAAAGGTTAATTCCAACGGCAGCGTAACTGGCTGGCTGACAAAAATATTGATCAGCGTATGGGCGTTTTCACCCAGCGTCTCTACGGTTGCCAGGTTGTGGTGTCGCTGGGTACGACCAGCATTAATGGGAAACGACGCTGACGTGCGGGCATCCAACACATCGCCAAAAGGCGCAAACGCCTCCGCTGTTAGCGGTTCAGCTATCAGTTTAATCATTATAACATCCTAAAATAACCTGCTTCGCTGGGGGAAATGCAGCGAAGCAGCCAACGTCATAGTCTAAGTACTGGAGAACAAGTACTGGAGAACAAGCACTGGAGAACAAGCACTAGAACTTGAGTGCGGCGTGGCGGTTGACGTCTTTGTACAGTAAGTAACGGAATGGCCCCGGGCCGCCGGCATAACACGCCTGAGGGCAAAATGCGCGAAGCCACATAAAGTCGCCAGCCTCTACCTCAACCCATTGCTGGTTAAGGTGATACACCGCTTTACCTTCCAACACATAAAGCCCGTGCTCCATCACGTGAGTTTCATCGAAAGGAATCACGCCACCTGGCTGGAAAGTCACGATATTGACGTGCATATCGTGGCGCACATCTCCAGGGTCGACAAAGCGCGTGGTTGCCCAGCGACCCTCTGTGCCAGGCATTTCATTGGGGGCGATGTCTTGCTCATTGGTGACAAAGGCCTTCGGTGCGTCCAACCCTTCCACAAACTCATAGGCCTTGCGAATCCAGTGAAAACGCACGGGCGCAGACGATTCGTTGCGCACCTGCCAGTGGCTGCCAGGGGGGATAAATGCATAGCCACCGGGGCGCATGGTGTGGCGCTCGCCTGCCAATGTGAGTGTTAACTCGCCTTCTACAATGAACAGCACGCCTTCGGCCTGGGGGTCTAACTCCGGCTTGTCACTGCCGCCTTCAGGCTGAACTTCCATGATGTATTGAGAGAACGTTTCAGCAAAGCCAGAAAGCGGGCGTGCCAGCACCCATAGCCGCGTGCCTTCCCAGAAAGGCAAGTTGCTGGTGACGATATCGCGCATCACGCCTTTAGGAATCAACGCATACGCTTCGGTGAATACGGCACGATCAGCGGTTAGCTGTGTTTGCGGCGGGTGCCCCCCTGTAGGGGCGTAGTAAGGAGATTTATTCATTATATTGCCTTTCAGCGAGTTGGAGCGGGATGCTGCTCAGCCCAGTGGCGAGCGATATCCACACGACGTGCTACCCATACGCGATCATGGGCTTCGATATGGTCTAAAAAGCGCTGCAGCGCGCGCAAGCGCCCAGGACGGCCTAGCAACCGACAATGCATGCCAATCGAGAGCATTTTGGGCGACTCATCTCCCTCGGCATACAACACATCAAAGGCATCACGCAGATAGGTAAAGAAGTGATCCGCGGTATTAAAGCCTTGAGGAGCGGCAAAGCGCATGTCGTTGGTATCTAGGGTATAGGGCACGATCAGGTGATTATGCTCACTGCCTTGGCTGTCTGTCACAGAGGTCCAAAACGGCAAGTCGTCACCATAGTAGTCACTGTCGTAGAGAAAACCGCCCTCATCTAGAATCAGCCGTCGCGTGTTCGGGCTATCGCGCCCGGTGTACCAGCCTTGCGGTTTTTCACCATAAAGACGCTGGAAAATGTCCATGGCTTTTTGCAGGTGTTCTCGCTCTACATGCTCAGGAACTTCTTGATAGTGGATCCAGCGATAGCCATGGCAGGCAATTTCGTGCCCCAGCTCTTTAAATGCCTGAGCGACGTCGGGGTTACGCTCTAGCGCCATGGCTACCCCAAATACCGTCAGTGGCAAATCACGCTTTTCGAACTCGCGCAGAATCCGCCATACGCCTGCCCTAGAGCCATATTCATAGATCGACTCCATACTTAGGTGCCGGTCTGGATAGCTGGCCGCGCCAATGATCTCAGACAGAAATTGCTCTGACCCTGCGTCACCGTGAAGAACGCAGTTCTCCCCGCCCTCTTCATAATTCAACACAAACTGAACAGCAATTTTTGCCTTGCCTGGCCAATTAGCCTGAGGAGGGGTACGGCCATAGCCTGCTAAGTCACGCGGGTAGGTACTTAAGAGTTGATCAGATGAAGTCGACATTCAGCAGCTCCTTTCATGGATGCAGCGCATTTTATTAATATTAACAATATCGCAATACAAAAAATAATTGTATACAAAATAGCGGCATTTGGTAATCACTTCAATCCAGCTGCACGTTAATTAGCTGACTCTACTTACATTTTAGCGCTTACATAGCGCTAAGCAGTTGAAAGCTGAACAGTTGGTCAAATTAACACTTTGTTTTATGCCATATAAAAGAGCTTGCGGTCTACGCGAAACACCCCTATTTTCGTATACAAGATATATAAAATTGTTTACCTGAAGGATGACTAACGTGCACATACGCATTATTAATCCCAACACGACGGCTTCTATGACTGCTGCCATCCATCAGTCCGCCCTGCGTCAGGCAGCAGCATCAACCACCATTACCACCACCCAGCCCGATGCAGGGCCAGTGTCCATTGAGAGCCATTTTGACGAGGCGATTAGCGCGGTAGGCGTAGCCGAAGAAGTTCTTAAAGGAGAACGTGAAGGCGGCATCGATGCTTATGTAGTGGCCTGCTTTGGCGATCCTGGTTTACTCGCAGCCCGAGAGTTAACCCGCGCCCCGGTCATCGGCATTGCAGAAGCTGCCTTCCACTTAGCCACGCTGGTAAGCACTCGCTTCTCTATTGTGACGACATTAGGACGCACCGGCATTATTGCCGAACACTTGCTGGAACAGTACGGCTTTCGCCACCACTGCCGCCGCATCCGCGCTGCAGAAATTCCTGTTCTTGATCTTGAACACCACCCAGACGCAGCCTTTACCCGCATTGTCGAAGAGTGTTGCCGTGCTCGTGATGAGGATGGTATTGGCGCCATTGTCTTGGGGTGCGGTGGAATGGCGAACCTAACGGCCGACATTAGCCGTGAAGTAGGGCTGCCTGTCGTCGAGGGTGTTAGCGCCGCGTTAAAGCTGGCGGAATCGCTGGTTAGCCTGGGCCTTCATACCAGTAAACACGGCGATCTGGACTATCCGCGCCCGAAATCGTTTACCGGCAAGTTTGCCGCGCTATCTGACCTGCAACTTCCTACCTCAAGGTGATAACCACTTAACCACTGACCATGCACTAATAAATAGCTCAATAACTAACAACATAACCATTAAGAAACAGCCGTTTCGTCAGCACGCTACGCCGCAAGCACTTCTTGGGCACACAACGCGCCCAGGCTACCAATAACATCGATAATCTTGCGAGGACGGAAACATGAGCAACTCTAACCCTGCTCTTACGTCAGAAGAAGCCCCCATTGCGAACACCGCCATAGCTGAGAAAGCTATAGGCGCTGAAAGCCTTGCACCGCAAAGCACGCGAATTATGGGACGAACATCCTACTTTTTAGCTTGGTTTGGCGGGTGTGTCTCTATTGGCACCTTCGCCATGGGTTCAAGTGTGGTTGGCACCTTAAACCTACTGCAAGCCACGTTGGCTATTGCCATTGGCTGTTTTGTGATTGGCATCGCACTGGCCATTAACGGTGCAGCGGGCTACAAATACGGCATTCCCTTTATGGTGCAGGCACGTAGCGCTTTTGGCTTTACCGGCACCCGTATTCCTGGCCTAGTAAGGGCCGTGCCTGCCGTGGTGTGGTATGGCTTTCAAAGCTGGATTGGCGCTGGCGCATTGAATATGGTCTCAGCCACTTTATTTGGCTTCGACAACCTCATTTTCTACTTTATTACCTTCCAGTTTTTGCAAATTGGTTTGTCAGTGTTGGGCTTTCAAGGCATTAAATGGCTTGAGAATATCGGCAGCGTCTTTATTTTGCTTTCACTGATGTACATGTTCTACGCCACGGTGCAACGCTATGGCGATGAGCTGTCGGCTAGCATTTTGACTATGGAAGGCTCTTGGGGCTTGCCGTTCTGGAGTGCCACCATGCTATTCCTGGGCATCTATAGCACCATGATGCTTAATGTCAGCGACTATTCGCGAGAACATAAGAAAGGCACGAAACAGAGCGTGTTAACCACTATCTACGCCATGTCGATTCTGCCCTGCACGCTGTTCATGGGCTTGATTGGCTATATGGTGTCAGAAGCGACGGGCACGGCTGACCCCATTCAAGTATTTGCCAATGCGGTTGATAACACGCCATTGCTGATGACCACGCTGCTTTTTATTGCCTTTGCCCAAGTCACTACCAACGTCCTTAACAACGTAGTGCCCCCCACCTACGTATTAATGGACGTATTTAAACTTAAGTTTCCGGTAGCCACCGTTATTGTTGGCTTGCTAGCCTTCGCCACTTTCCCTTGGAAGCTGGTTCAGCCTGAGTCCGCCGCTGGCCTGCAGCTCTTCGTACAAACATATTCGGCCTTTCTTGGCCCTATCTTTGCCATTCTGGTCGTGGATTACTACATCATACGCCGCCGTACGCTAGACATTAGCAAGCTGTACGACCCTTCTGGCCCTTATCAAGGTGTCAACAAAGCTGCCCTAATCGCAACCGTAGTTGGTATTGTGGCCGCACTAACCTTCTCTTCGATCTCTTGGTACGCCAGCCTTATTCCTGCTGGGCTGACCTATTACCTACTGATGAAGCATTGGCCTGCCTGCCAGCGGTTTACCCAGTAATAGGGACGCAACGCCCCTGCTGTGACTGCTCCTGAGGTGATGCTGTCCCAATGCCCAGACAATATTGTCTGGGCATTTTTTAACTTTACGAAGCGACTTAACCACCAAAAATCTGCTGTAGATCTGGTACGTTCTCTTCTTCTTCGACCATCGAAAGTGATGCTTCAATCGCTTTAAGATGGCGGCTCATAAATGCTTTCGCTCGTTCGCCGTTGCCCGCTTCCAAATAGCCGATCAAGTCATCGTGATCATGGGATTCACAGCCTAAGTGACCGCGATGGCCGTAAACCGCCAGAATCAACGACGAGCGTGAGCATAGACGCTCAACAAACTCAGCAAGCGTTGCATTACCCGAAAGCTGGGCAAGGCGCACGTGAAAGTCAGCCGACAGGCGAATAGCGACGCTTTGTTGACCATTGCGTAGCGCTTGACGCTCCTGGCGAGCCATTTCACGCAGTTCGGCGGCCTCTTTCTCTCCGATCCGCCTTGCCACATCAGGCATTAGCCCACACTCAATCATCTGACGTGCATCAAACACATCTTTTGCTTCGTCTGCAGTGGGGCGCGTCACGCTAGCACCGCGCCGCGGCGTAAGCGTGACCAGCTGCTCTAACGCTAAGCGTTGCAAGATCTTGCGGATGCCGGTACGGCTGATGCCAAAAACTTCTGACAAAGCATCTTCACGCAGCCGAGCGCCTGGCTTTAGCCGCTGTTCGACAATAGCGTCGCTAACCGCGCGATAGATCGACTCGTGGCGCTCCTCACCTTCTTTTTCCGAGGGTCTTTGCTTTAACGCCGCCTGCGCATCACTCATAGGATCTCCTGTCTATGACTTTAATCACTCCTCCCACGCGGCAATGATATCGCGCTCGTCGTCGCTCATGTTGGTGATATTACCAAGAGGCATATAGCGACTCGCGACAACTTGCTGAATTTGCGTTTGATGTCCAAGAATATCTTCCCAGCTATCAAACGCATAACCTGCGGGCGGCGCTGAAAAACCGGCATGTTCAGGTTGACGAGCATGGCATTGAGTACAATGCTGATCAATTAACCCTGAAATCTGGGCTTGGCTGGGCGCACCTGAGATACTCGCATTACCTGCACCAGGGCTAGGCGCGGCCACCCAAAATGCTAATAGAATAAGCCCTATCCCAACGGCAGGATAGGCGGGTTGCGTCTTTCCAGCATGCATTAATACAAAGAACTGCCTAATCAGCGCGCCAGCAAAAATAAACAGCACCATCACTACCCAGGAAAGCTCATGGGAGTAGATGAACGAGTAGTGATTACTCACCATCAGCAGAACGACTGGCAGCGTAAAGTAAGTGTTATGCACCGAACGCTGCTTGCCACGCTTACCATCTAGCGGATTAGGCGTTTCGCCAGCCTTCATGGCTTTCACCATGCGGCGCTGACCAGGAATAATCCAGAAAAAAACGTTAGCCGACATGGCTGTTGCCATCACCGCCCCAGTTAACAAGAAGGCAGCGCGCCCTGTGAACATCTGAGTGCTTAAATAGGCGACCACTATCATCATCACCGCAACGGCAACGCTGAGAAGACCATCGCGGTCCATGTTAGGACTTATGCGCTTACAAAGTTCGTTATAAACCACCCAACCACCAAGCAAGAAAGCCAATGCCAGTAGATTGGCCTGCCAGCCAGTCATACTAGCCGCCCACGCCCAGCTACTGTTGGGGTTAACTAGGTAGAAACCTGGGTTTGCCATATAAAGAATAACGAACAAAGCAAAGCCTGACAGCCACGTCGTATAGGCTTTCCAGAACGACCAATGAAGGTCGTTCGGCAGTTTAGCGGGTGCGGTAGCATACTTTTGATTATGGTAGAAACCACCGCCATGTACCGCCCACATCTCTCCAAATACGCCTTTTTCACGATCTTCGGCTGCTTTCGGCGTTCTTAGACCATTATCCAACATGACAAAATAGATCGACTCACCGATCCAGGCGATAGCCGCAATAACATGCAACCAGCGTAACAATAAATTTGCGAAATCAATAAGATAGGTTTGCATAACCGCCCCCTCAACTACCGCGGTAGGTAGAGTAGCTATAGGGGGACAGCAACAGTGGTACATGGTAATGCTGGCTGGCATCCGCAACGCCAAAACGTAAAGGAATAACATCTAGAAAGCGCGGCTCTTGAGAAGCTATGCCCTGAGCGCGCAAGTAGTCACCCGCGTGAAAAACCAGCTCATACTCACCTACTGTAAGGGCATCACCCTCTAAGATAGGCCCATCACAACGACCGTCACTGTTGGTGGTAACGCTGCCTAGGTGTTCACGTGTGTTCCCTGACAAGCGATACACCTCAATCGTGATCCCCTGACCGGGCTGCCCTTTGGCGGTATCGAGTACGTGGGTAGTTAACCGTCCCATAGCCACTCCTTAATAATCGCGGTTGTTGATAGTAGTTGTTCGACTTAACCTAGTGGTCAAAGAGTACCGTTGATACCATTTATTGTATACAGTATTTCCATTATTAAACACACTGGAGAGATTTTGTGCCTAACTCAACACCACTCACGCTTTCACCCGCCCCTAGCACATGCAGCTTGGAAACCTTTACCCACCATTATGGTGATGTGTATGAACACTCTCCTTGGGTAGCGGAAGCCGCCTGGAAGGAAGGGTTAAACAGTGCGCATGACGCACCGGACGCACTGGCTGATCTCATGGGCCTTATGCTTCAGCAGGCAACACCTGAGCAGCAAATTGCTGTTATTCAGGCACACCCTGACTTAGCAGGCAAAGCGGCAATATCGGGTGAGCTAACTCAAGATTCTACCCGCGAGCAAGCTGGTGCCGGGTTAGATCAATGTACGCCAGAGGAGTTTGCGCGCTTCGAACAGCTAAACGCAGCTTATAAAGAAAAGTTTGGCTTCCCCTTTGTGATTGCCGTGAAGGGGCTTGATCGTCACGCTATTTTGTACGCGTTTGAAAAACGCCTAAATAACGATCTTGCTGAGGAGAGAAAAACCGCCATTGAACAGATTATCCGTATCGCTCGCTTTCGGCTGAATGGGCGGGCCGAACAGCAGCTGTTGTAATTGGCATAATCTAAGTAGATACAAAAATGCCGCACCTAATTTTCAGCGCGGCATTTATCTACCAACTGATAGCGTTCAATCTTTTTCTTTCAAACGCTTATCTAAAGCATGGTGTATTACTGCTTTGTACTTTCCACTGCTTTCTTAGTGGTTTCTTCCGCCATTTTTTGGCTTTCTTGCATAAAGCTTTGGCTGATAGAAGTGACTTTCTCAGAGTCTCCCTTCATGCGCTCCATGAGGTCAGTTGCAGCTTTCTGCTGACTTTCCATGGCTTTTTTAAAGCTATCGGCATCTTTCACGTCTAACCATGTGCGTGCCTGTGCAATGGTCATATCGGAATAAGCGCGCGCTGCATCCATTTGCGCACTAACAATCTGTTGATAATAATCAAGCGCTGCCAGCGTATAAGAGCGCATGGGTGCTGAAATAACAGACTCAAACTGCTGACTGGTTTTCTCTGCGGCCTTGTTCATCACATAATCCCCTTGAGTGAGCTAGCGATTCGACTCGCATCGATGAGCGGTCGATGGTCAGGCGGTTGCCTTTACTAACAACTGCCTTTATTAGCTACTGTCTTTAGTAACTACTAACCTTAGTAACTACTACTTTCAGTAACTACTGTCTTAATAACAACAAAGCTAGCAGCGCTTTTTGTGCAGCGCAACATGATTTTTTCATAATCTTGCGTCAGATCATTAATATAAATATCCTGCTTTTTTGGCAGCGACGACTTAACGATTGCCAAACAAGTATTTACGCGCTTGTTCATCCATTTCTCCGCCTCCCTGCGGGTTGACGTCTTCGATCAAAGAATAAGCTTTTCGAACAGCAGGACGTTGCGCCACTTCATTAAACCATCGCTCTAAATCAGAAAACTCCTCCAGCGTTTGTCGCTGCTTATCCCATGGCACAATCCAGGGATAAATCGCCATATCAGCAATGGAGTAACAGTCACCCCCTACGTAGTGCTGCTGGGATAAACGCTGATCTAACACGCTATACAAGCGATGCGTCTCACGAACATAACGTTCGATAGCGTATTCAATTTTCTGTGGAGCATATTGGCAAAAATGATGGTTTTGGCCTGCCATCGGCCCAAGCCCACCCATTTGCCAATGAAGCCACTGCAACACGACATAGCGCTCACGCCCTTCTGAGGGTAGAAACTGGCCACACTTATCAGCCAAGTATTCTAAAATAGCGCCCGACTCAAAGAGCGCTAGGGGTTGGCCGCCATCTTTAGGCGCATGATCAACAATGGCGGGAATACGGTTATTAGGCGAAATGGTTAAGAATTCGGGATCAAACTGCTCCCCACGCCCAATATTAATAGGTTTTACCCGATAAAGAAGCTTAGCTTCTTCAAGCATGATGGAGATTTTGTGGCCATTGGGAGTTGTCCAGTAATACAGGTCAATCATTGCCATCTCCTCTCACACAGACGGCGTAAGCCGCTTGCGTGGTTTTACTAGTACATACGATTGGTACAGGCGGCAACGCTGCCGCCTGACACATTATAAATCACGAATAGTGACGGCCTTACCCGCGACCGCGTCGTGCACCTCCAGCATACGCTTAAACCATTCATCCACCGGATCATTCGCATCAACTAATAGCTCAAGGGACACGGTATACGCCCACATCATGCTACCGAATAACAGGTAATCCGCTCCGCTAGGGGCTTCACCATCCAGAAACGGACTTGTTCGCAACTGATCACGCACTGGGGCTAATAGCTGCTTTAGCTGAGCTCTCCCTTGCTCTGGATTGTTAACCTCTTCTAATCGCATACCAAAACGGGCTTCACGGGTCTCTCTGAAATAAGCACGATCGTCAGGATGGATGGCCTCCAATAAATCTAATGCCACTGTTCGAAAAAGTGCCGGTGTAACGCTACGCTCAACATAGAGCTTAAAAAAGTGCACACGCTGATAACTCACTCCTTCTCCCAACACGGGGTTCGCAGGGTAGGCTTCATCTAAGTAACGCAAGATGTCAAAGCTATCGGTGACCACAGTGTCGCCATCGGTTAATACCGGCACTTTGTCGTAATCTGCAAAGGCAAGCGCTTCTTTTTCACGAAAACGCCAAGGGACCGTCGTATATTCCAGCCCTTTGTGTGCCAGTGCCATACGCACGCGCCAGCAGTAGGGTGAAAAACGTAAGCGCTCATCGCGCCCACATAAATCATAAAGGGTTATTGCCACGGTAGCGGTCTCCTTGTTGTTGAAGAGAGTAGTTAAAAAGTTGTTTAAGCAAAATTGTCACAACGGAAGCTCCAATCAACAACAATGGGCGCAAGCCATCAAGGACGCAAGTGGCTTTGCCCAGGCTGATCGTCCTCCATCAGCAGGCAAATGGTCTTTATCAAGGAAAGGATTTCGCAAACGTTGCTGGCTCTGCACCGCTTACTTGGATGGAAACTGTACTGTCTATTAGTCTAATAACTTGATGCCAGCCTCACTACATTGAGGAGATTTAAAAGCAAATAAAAACAAATCGTTAAAATTAAAAAAGTGGTTCAAAGCCTATACGGATAGCTCCTCATAATTGGTCTTACCAATTATCCAATATAGCCATTTTTTCTACCTAACCGTATCTTTCGCACTGACCCGACCAGCATTGCCACAAACCGCTGGCATCTGCCGAGCACACCAAATCAATAACAAGGGGCCATTCCTCACATGAATGAAACTACACTTGCACTTCTGGCATTTCTGCCGCTGTTGCTTGCCGGTATTTTGCTCATTGGTTTTAAAATACCCGCAAAAATAGCGATGCCGATTGTTTTCCTGACGGCAGCCATCATTGGTCTAACCGCTTGGGATATGTCGTTTAGCCGCGTTGCCGCGTCTACTATTCAAGGTCTGATCCAAACAGCAGGCCTTTTATGGATTATTTTTGGCGCTATCTTACTGCTGAACACGCTCAAACATTCTGGTGGCATCACTGCGATTCGTAACGGTTTTTCAGGCATCAGCCCTGACCGTCGCGTTCAGGCGCTAATTGTTGCTTGGTTGTTTGGCTGCTTTATTGAAGGTGCGTCTGGTTTCGGCACCCCAGCCGCGGTTGCTGCGCCATTGATGGTGGCACTCGGTTTCCCTGCGCTGGCTGCGGTTGTTGTCGGCATGATGATTCAGTCTACACCCGTTTCTTTTGGTGCCGTCGGCACGCCGGTTGTTGTTGGCGTTGGTAGCGGGCTGGACCGTGCAGGCATCACTGCACAATTAGAAGCAAACGGTTCTACGTGGGATGTGTTTTTCCAGCAGGTCACCAGCTCGGTCGCCATCACTCACGGCATCGTGGGCATTTTAATGCCGTTGATTCTGGTGTTGATTATGGTGCGCTTCTTTGGTGCTAACCGCTCCTGGAAAGAAGGTCTATCTATTGCGCCTTTTGCCATCTTCACCGGCATTTCGTTCGTTGTGCCTTACATGCTGGTAGGTGTTTTCTTAGGCCCTGAATTCCCATCAATGATTGGCGCCATGGTCGGTCTGGCAATCGTTGTACCTGCCGCACGTAAAGGCTTCCTATTGCCGAAAGACACCTGGGACTTCCCTGAATCAACGTCATGGCCCGATGAGTGGATTGGTAACCTACAAATCAAACTGGATGACGTTGCTGGCAAAGCGCCAATGTCAACGCTAAAAGGCTGGATTCCTTACGTTCTACTTGCAGTCTTCTTGGTCGCGTCACGTATTATTGAGCCGCTGAAGTCCGCACTGACCTCTGTCAGCCTGAGCTGGACCAATATTCTGGGTGAGGCGGGTATCAGCGGTGGTGTGCAACCACTTTATCTGCCGGGCGGCATTATCGTTGCAGTGGTCATCGTCACTTACTTCCTGCACAGCATGAACCCGCAGAAAATCAGTGCGGCTGTCTCTGAATCGACTAAAACCATCTTTGGTGCCGGCTTTGTCTTAATCTTCACCGTTCCGATGGTGCGTATCCTGATTAACTCTGGTGTTAATGGCGCTGACCTTGTGTCAATGCCCGTCATGATGGCCCAAGCGGTAGCGAGCAGTGTTGGCGGTATCTATCCCTTCTTTGCGCCAGCCGTTGGTGCGATGGGCGCCTTTATTGCCGGTTCAAATACCGTTTCTAACCTGATGCTAGCGGAATTCCAGTTTAGCGTTGCCGAAACGCTCGGCCTATCTACCGCAATGATGGTAGCGCTGCAAGCAGTCGGTGCAGCAGCGGGTAATATGATTGCGATTCATAACGTTGTCGCCGCATCAGCAACAGTAGGTCTACTAGGCCGTGAAGGTACAACGATTCGTAAAACAATTATTCCCACCATCTACTATCTAATCTTTACTGGAATCATTGCGTTAATCGCTTTTTATGTGATTGGCATTACCGACCCATTAATGTGACGGTGAAGCGTTAGTCATTATTAAGCACTCTACGCTGGGTAGCCTTAGGGCTACCCAGCAGCCGTAAGAACGTTTTCAATGCTCAGCCATCTAAACCACGCCAGCATGTCTAGCCTTTTCACAGTATGAAAAAGTTTTCTAGTGCCGCTTTAGTTATTTATGGAAAGCTTTTCCATAAAGTGATTAGATACCTTCCTGCCCTCCTCATCCACAGGAGCTAACATGAATATTCATTTCGATGAACGCCTCGACGGCGAATTCATATACCGCGATAAAGCAGACGTATTAGAGGATCTGCAAAATGCAGTGCCCTCCTTAACACTGCTTCACAGGGAAGAGGATTTACACCCCTTTGAATGTGATGGCCTTGCCGCTTATCGAATCCTGCCAATGTTGGTTGCATTACCCGAAACGCTGGAACAGGTAGAAGGCCTTTTAAAGCGCTGCCATGCGTTAGGTGTTCCTGTGGTTACCCGTGGTGCAGGCACAGGACTTTCCGGCGGTGCCCTACCACTTGAGCGGGGCGTGCTGCTCGTCATGTCACGCTTCAACACCATCATTAATGTTGACCCAGATGCCCGCACCGCACGTGTGCAGCCTGGCGTGCGCAACTTAGCGATCTCTGAGGCTGCCGCGCCTTATGGGCTCTATTACGCACCCGACCCTTCTTCACAAATCGCTTGTTCTATTGGCGGCAATGTGGCTGAAAATGCGGGCGGCGTGCACTGTCTAAAGTACGGGCTCACGGTCCATAACGTAATGCGCGTTGATGTAATGACGATTGAAGGTGAGCGCATGACGCTAGGGTCCGAGGCACTAGATGCACCTGGCTTTGATCTTCTTGCGCTGATGAACGGCTCTGAAGGCATGCTGGGCGTGGTCACGGAGATCACCGTAAAACTGCTGCCAAAACCTGAAACTGCCAAAGTACTGATGGCCAGTTTTGATGATGTAGAAAAAGCGGGCCGTGCGGTTGGCGATATTATTGCTGCTGGGATAATTCCTGGCGGGCTAGAAATGATGGATAAACTTGCTATCAAGGCCGCAGAAGATTTCATCAAGGCAGGCTACCCCGTTGAAGCAGAAGCTATTCTTCTGTGTGAACTAGATGGCGTTGAAGCCGACGTGGATGATGATTGCCAAACCGTTCGCCGAGTCTTAGAAAAAGCCGGTGCAACCGATATTCAGCAGGCGCGCGATGAGGCCGAGCGTGCCAAGTTTTGGGCAGGGAGAAAAAATGCGTTCCCCGCCGTGGGCCGCATGTCGCCTGACTACTACTGCATGGATGGCACGATTCCACGTCGCGAGCTCCCCCGAGTACTCAAGGGCATTGCGGCCCTGTCGGAAGAGAGTGGGTTAGCGATTGCCAACGTTTTCCACGCCGGTGACGGCAATATGCATCCGCTGATTCTATTTGATGCCAACAAAGAGGGTCAGTTGACGCTCGCCGAAGATGTAGGCGGAAAAATTCTAGAGCTATGCGTGGCGGCGGGTGGCTCTATTACTGGCGAACACGGCGTTGGCCGCGAAAAAATCAATCAGATGTGCAGTCAATTTCACTCCGACGAATTAACGGTATTCCATGCATTGAAAGCCGCTTTTGACCCACAGCGCCTTCTCAACCCAGGGAAAAACATTCCCACCCTGGCGCGCTGTGCCGAGTTTGGAGCCATGCACGTGCACAACAACGAGCTACCGCATCCGGAACTACCACGCTTCTGATGCCACTCCTAGTCGACTAACCACTAGGAAGTATAATTATTAGGAATGACCATGACTGAACTAGCGATACATGCTGCCGACCGAGATATCGCTGCCGACCTGTGTGAACAGGTGCGCAGCGCCTATGCCGACCGCACACCACTGCGCATAGTAGGTGGCGACACTCGCGCTTTTTATGGCCGACCGGTAGAAGGCAACGCCCTCAACATGGCGGCCCATAGCGGTATTGTCTCTTATGACCCGGTAGAACTTGTGGTTACTGTTCGTGCTGGTACGCGTTTAAGCGAACTCAACGCTGCACTGGCTGAAAAAAATCAAATGCTGGCCTTTGAACCACCCGCATTTAGCGATGCCAGCACCATCGGCGGCGCTGTTGCCACCGGCATGTCTGGCCCACGCCGCCCATGGGCTGGCGCCGCAAGGGACTTTGTTTTAGGCACACGGGTGATCACCCAGGAAGGTAAACTGCTGCGTTTTGGCGGCGAAGTCATGAAAAACGTTGCGGGTTACGACCTGTCACGCTTGATGGCTGGCGCTCAGGGCACCCTAGGTGTACTGGCTGATATTTCCTTTAAAGTACTGCCTATCCCCACCGCCAACCACAGCCTGCGCCTTAGCATGGGCCTTGAAGAAGCGCTGGCCAAACTCGCCGAATTAGGACGACAGCCCCTGCCTATTACCGCCGCAGGATGGCACTCAGGCGAGCTATTTATTCGCCTGGAAGGCGGTGCAAGCTCAGTTAACGCGACCAAAGAGCGCCTGGGCGGTGAGTCACTTTCTAACGACTTCTGGCAGCAATTGCGTGACCACCAACACGCCTTCTTTAAGCTGAATGAGGGGCAGGCATTGTGGCGTTTATCACTCCCCCCCAATACGCCACCACTCGCCCTAGAAATTCCTCAAAGCGATCTTTTTTATGACTGGGGCGGCAGCCAACGATGGGTAAAAACTCATATGACGGCTGACACATTGCGCGCGGCTTGCGAGCAAGCCGGTGGCCATGCCACCTGTTTCACTCCTTTCGCTCAAGGCGGAGCAGAATCGCCGTTTACTCCGCTCAACCCTGTAGTTGAAAAGTATCATCGCAATCTGAAGGCCGAGCTGGATGCCTACGGCATTTTCAACCCAGGTCGTCTTTATGCGGCGTTTTAATCAGGAGAGCTGACATGCAGACGCACTTTACCGATGCTGACCGCCAAAAACCGCATATTCAGGAGGCTGAGCGTATTCTACGCACCTGCGTTCACTGCGGCTTCTGTAATGCCACCTGCCCCACCTATCAGCTATTGGGCGACGAGCGTGATGGCCCTCGTGGGCGCATCTATTTAATGAAAGAGTTACTGGAGAGCCGCGATGACGATGACCAGGTCACTGAAGAAACGCGTCTACATTTAGACCGCTGCCTTTCCTGCCGCAACTGTGAAACTACCTGCCCATCGGGCGTGGAGTATCACAAACTTTTAGATATCGGCCGTGCAGAAATTGATCGCCGGGTACCTCGCCCAATGGCTGAACGCGCCCAACGCTATGCGCTACGTAAAATGCTGGTGGACCCTAAGCGCTTCAAAGCACTTCTGACATTAGGGCAAACCTTCAAACCTCTGGTGCCTGGCAAACTGCGTAGCAAAATGCCGCCAGCACCAGTAGATGCAGGCCAACGTCCGGATAGCCAGCGCCATCCTCGTAAGGTGTTAATATTAGAAGGGTGCGTTCAACCAGGCCTATCTCCGAATACCAATGCAGCGACCGCTCGACTTTTAGATCGGCTCGGCATTAGCGTAACGCCTATCAGCGAAGCAGGCTGCTGTGGAGCCATTGATTTCCACTTGAATGCCCAGGATGATGGCCGTGCCCGCATGCGGGCTAATATCGATGCTTGGTGGCCACAGATTGAACAAGGAGCTGAAGCCATTGTTCAAACGGCCAGTGGCTGCGGTGCCTTTGTTAAAGAGTATGGTGACATGCTCAAAGACGACCCAGCCTATGCAGAGAAAGCGCAAAAAGTAAGTGCGCTAGCGAAAGATATTGTGGAAATCCTGCGTGATGAGCCAGTAGAGAAGCTACAGCTTAAAGAGCATCAACGTCTCGCGTTTCACTGCCCGTGTACGCTACAACACGCCCAGAAGCTCAATGGTGCAGTTGAAGGCGTACTAAGCAAGCTGGGCTTTTCGCTAACACCAGTGAAAGACGCCCATTTATGTTGTGGCTCAGCAGGCACCTATTCGGTGACTCAACCAGAACTTGCTACCCAGCTACGCAACAATAAGCTCGATGCGCTTGAAGCGAGTAATCCTGAGGTTATCGTTACTGCCAATATTGGCTGCCAAACCCATCTAGCTAGCGCCAATCGCACCCCGGTAAGGCACTGGGTAGAAGTGGTTGATGCCGCTCTGGTATAAACACTAATTCACTTTGCCGCGCTAATACGCTTTTACAAGCAACACTGGCGCGGCATTTTACTCCCCTTGATAAAAAGGAAAGATTGATGCAAACCAAAGCTGTTCTCGGCCAAACCGACGTTATTCAAGTGCTAGATGCTGCTCAAAAAGAAGCCGATAACAACGGATGGCCGGTCACCATTGCCGTAACAGATGATGGAGGACACTTACTTGCCCTGCGTCGTTTAGATAATGCTGCGCCGTTCAGTGCAGAGGTAGCGACCCAAAAAGCACGCAGTGCAGCGTTAGGTCGTAAAGAAACACAAGTTTTTGAAGAGATGATTAACGGCGGCCGTACTGCATTTTTGTCTGCTCCACTACCAGGCCTATTATCAGGTGGCGTTCCTATCATCGTAGATGGCAACGTCGTAGGTGCTGTCGGCATTTCAGGCGTAAAACCGGATCAGGATGTACAGATCGCCAAAGCAGGTGTAAGCGTTATAGCTTGATGCTACCGTGCAGCCTAATGGCTGCACGTAATGGGCTAAAGGTGCTAATTTATGGGAACTAATTTATAGTTCCTAACTTATACGCAATAAAAAACCCAGATCATTGATCTGGGTTTTTTGAATTCGTTCGACTGACATAGCAAGTCGATTACTTTTTTACATCAACAAATCTATAACAATAAACACTTAAATGGCGGACCGGACGAGACTCGAACTCGCGACCTCCGGCGTGACAGGCCGGCATTCTAACCGACTGAACTACCGGTCCACGTTAAGTGACTTCTTATCTACCATTAAGTTAGCTATCTATAAGCGGTTCAGAGGCGCTTAAAATATTAAACCAAATGGTGGGTGGTACTGGGTTCGAACCAGTGACCCCCAGCTTGTAAGGCTGGTGCTCTCCCAACTGAGCTAACCACCCAAGGCACTGCAAGCTTTATGCTTAGCAATGGTACAACTAATGTAAGCTATCGTGGCGGACCGGACGAGACTCGAACTCGCGACCTCCGGCGTGACAGGCCGGCATTCTAACCGACTGAACTACCGGTCCGAATAGCGATAACTTATGCACAGTGATAATTGATGATGGCGGACCGGACGAGACTCGAACTCGCGACCTCCGGCGTGACAGGCCGGCATTCTAACCAACTGAACTACCGGTCCACTTAATGCATCAGTTACTACTGCTTCACGTTCCCAAACGACCAATTAAATGGTGGGTGGTACTGGGTTCGAACCAGTGACCCCCAGCTTGTAAGGCTGGTGCTCTCCCAACTGAGCTAACCACCCGCTGGTCACGTGGCGCTGCATTCTACAGAAGCTTAGTAATTTGTCAATACGATGCATTTAAATTTTTGATTTAAACCAGCGTAATGACTTTACTACACAAGCTCTGCAACATCTGCTTGATGAGCGCGGACGAAGGATGCCGCAAGTAGGGCTGCTTCGTCAATCAAAACCTGCTGATTTAACCCAGAAATACGTCTGGGCTTAAAGTCATGATCCCCATCCGCCAGCCAAACAACATTAATATTCAGACTGCTGACAAAGCCCTGGCCCTTCGGCCAGGGTTTTGCTTTTATAAGCGTATCGTTTTTTGTGGTGGCCGATATGCTCAAAGACCCTTCCCCCCAGCAGCACGAACTGGAGATGGTGACGCTCGAAGAACTCGTGCCCTCAAACCATCTACTGCGTCAGATCGAGGCTGCCCTTGACTTCAGCTTTATCCGCGATCGTGTGCGTCATCTCTACTGCGCTAATAATGGTCGGCCCGCGCTTGATCCCGTGCTGCTTTTTAAGGCCTTGTTTATCGGCTATCTGTTTGGCATTCGTAGCGAGCGCCAGTTGATGCGCGAGATCCAGGTTAACGTCGCCTACCGCTGGTTCCTCGGCTTGCGCTTGACCGACAAAGTGCCCGACGCCTCAACCATCAGCCAGAACCGACGCCGCCGCTTCTCCGATAGCACGATCCACCAGGAGATCTTCGATACCATTGTCGAGCAGGCCATCGCACAAGGCTTGGTGGGCGGCGAAGTGCTCTATACCGACAGCACGCACCTCAAGGCCAATGCCAACAAGCATCGCTTTGAGCGCCAAGAGGTCGAGACAACGGCGCGAGACTATCTGGAAGCTCTGGACGTGGCGGTTGAGGAGGACCGCGCCCAACACGGAAAAAAGCCCTGACGCCGCGTGCCAAGGCACCGGCTACCGTCGAAAAGAAAATCAGCCTCACCGACCCGGATAGCGGCTATATGGTGCGCGATGGCAAGCCGACCGGCTTCTTCTATCTGGATCACCGCACGGTGGACGGCAAGCACGCCATTATTACCGATACCCATGTTACCCCAGCCAGCGTGCACGATAGCGTGCCTTACTTGGCGCGGCTGGATCATCAGTGCCAGCGCTTCGGGCTGGACCCCGTCGGTGTCGGCCTCGACGCCGGTTACTTTACGGCGGCGATCTGTCATGGGCTGGAGGAACGCGGCCTGTATGGCGTCATCGGCTACCGCCGCCCCAGTAAACTCAAGGGTTATCTACCCAAGCGTGCCTTCACGTATGACGCGGCGACTAACACCTATCGGTGCCCAGAGGGGCAGTCGCTGATCTATGCCACCACGGATCGCCATGGCTACCGCCACTATCGCAGTGATCCTGAGATCTGTCGCGGTTGCCCTCGGCTGGCGACCTGTACCCGCAACGCCAAGCAGATAAAAACGGTCACGCGTCACGTCTGGCAGGACGACAAGGATCGGGTGGATGCCCGGCGACTGACGGAGCCGGGCAAGAAGCTCTACAAGCGTCGCAAGGAGACGGTGGAGCGCAGCTTCGCCGACGCCAAGCAGTTACACGGGCACCGTTATGCGCGAATGCGAGGCCTGGCGCGCGTCAAAGAGCAGTGCTTGCTGGCCGCTGCTTGCCAAAACCTCAAGAAAATCGCGCAGGCGCGTTGGCGCCGGCTTTTTTGCACGTTTTTACGTCACCTGAGGGCTCATAGGGCTCGTCAAAAGTCGTTATACCCGGCGATGAGCAGAGGCCGCGCGATGAGGGTCGTGAGTGAGGCCACGCGTGTATGCCTGCTTTAAAAGCAACGAACCCACCAAAATAGGTGGATTCGTCAGCAGTCTGATTAATATTATTGGGCAAGCTGTAGTCTGAAACATCGCCTACGTCGCCAAAGGGGTCCCGTTCACCTTGTAAAATCTGTACAGGGCAACCAATAGCAGGAAAGTGCCCTAAACGACGTTTATCTGGTTTTTTAGGCGGATGAAAAGGATAGCCTGCAACAATAACACCTTGGCAATGCACCTGATGACCCACCATTTCACTGGCAAATAGTGTCGCAACACGTCCTCCCATCGATTTACCGCCTACCCATAACGGCTGATCGCTTAAAGGCGCGAGCAGTGTGGCCCATGCAGTGAAGTGAGCTACTGTTTGCTGAATGGGTGGTGGCGGACGACGCTTGCCCTGCTCGTTAATTTGCTGCATGTAAGGAAAATCAATTGCTAAGACCTGGATTCCTTGCCTTGCCAGTGTCGCGGCAAATTGCCGCATAAACGCAGAGCAATGACCCGCTCCGGCACCATGAGCAAACAGTATTCGGCCAACCTTAGGCATACCCAAAACAGTCAGCGGGCCGTGTCCAGCCACCATAAACCGATGCACGGTAGGCTTAGCTAACGCATTATTCAACGCCTCTGGGGATATATCGACAAAACCAGAATCCGCGTAATACGACACGTTTAACTCCTAATAATTCAGCGTTACTTCTATTGGCGTGTTCAGCTTAGGGCGCGGCTGCGATAGAATCTAGAACGGATCTTGACCTGCATCATCAAGCGAGTGGTCGCACCCGTGCAAAATGCTAATGCAAAATGCTACGGGTTACCCCCTAACCGCGTTCGATGGGAACATGAAATGAGCACAGCACTGGAACACCCGACCTACAACTACAAGGTAGTTCGGCAGTTCGCGATCATGACCGTTGTGTGGGGCATTGTAGGCATGACGTTAGGCGTCATCCTTGCCTCCCAGCTAGTTTGGCCGCAACTGAATCTTGGCTTACCTTGGACAAGCTTTGGACGTCTTCGTCCGTTACATACTAACGCCGTTATCTTTGCTTTCGGCGGATCGGCACTATTTGCGACGTCATATTACGTCGTACAGCGTACCTGTCAGACACGTCTGTTCTCTGACAAGCTTGCAGCGTTTACCTTCTGGGGATGGCAAGCGGTTATCCTTTCTGCTGTGGTGTCCCTACCATTGGGCTACACCACGACAAAGGAGTACGCTGAACTCGAATGGCCTATCAACATTTTGATTGCGGTCGTGTGGATCAGTTACGCGATTGTTTTCTTGATGACGATTAAAAAGCGCACCACGTCACACATCTATGTGGCGAACTGGTTCTTTGCAGCGTTTATTTTAACCGTTGCAGTACTGCATATCGTTAACAATGCGGCGATTCCGGTCACCCCCATGTACTCCACCTCGATTTATGCGGGTGCAGTCGATGCCATGGTGC
Organism: Vreelandella neptunia; assembly: GCF_000712975.1. Taxonomy (GTDB): domain Bacteria; phylum Pseudomonadota; class Gammaproteobacteria; order Pseudomonadales; family Halomonadaceae; genus Vreelandella; species Vreelandella qaidamensis. The sequence goes on from NZ_JHQL01000004.1 coordinate 463,252, forward strand.
AGTGGTGGTACGGCCATAACGCGGTCGGTTTCTTCCTGACGGCAGGCTTCCTGGGTATGATGTATTACTTCGTGCCAAAACAGGCCGAACGCCCGATCTACTCCTACCGTCTTTCTATCGTCCACTTCTGGGCGTTAATCATGATTTACATGTGGGCTGGCCCTCACCACCTGCACTACACAGCGCTGCCTAACTGGGCGCAGTCGCTAGGTATGATCATGTCTATCATTCTTCTGGCACCTTCCTGGGGCGGCATGATTAACGGCATGATGACGCTATCCGGGGCTTGGCATAAGCTTCGCACCGATCCTACCCTGCGTTTCTTGGTTGTCGCACTTTCGTTCTACGGCATGTCGACCTTCGAAGGTCCGATGATGGCGATCAAGACCGTCAACGCGCTATCGCATTATACCGACTGGACCATTGGTCACGTACACTCGGGTGCACTTGGCTGGGTAGCCATGATTACGATCGGGTCTATGTACCACCTGATCCCGCGCTTATTTGGGCGTACTGAAATGCACTCGGTCAACTTAATTGCCGTGCATTTCTGGCTAGCTACTATTGGCACTGTGCTGTACATCGCCGCTATGTGGGTTAATGGCATTATGCAGGGCTTAATGTGGCGCGCAATCAACGCTGACGGCACATTAATGTATACCTTCGTTGAGTCTGTCGAAGCTAGCGGCCCAGGCTACTTTGTTCGCCTCATAGGCGGCCTGTTCTGGGTTGTCGGCATGCTAATCATGGCATACAACGTTTACATGACCGTCAAGCGTCGCGAAACGATTAGCAGCTATTCAGCGCCACAGGCCGCTTAAACCGGGGAAGTTGAGACCAATGAAACACGAGATTGTCGAAAAGAACGTTGGCCTGCTCGCCGTGTTGATCCTGGTTGCGATCAGCTTTGGCGGCTTGGCCGAAGTGGTGCCGCTGTTCTTTCAAAAGCAAACAACAGAGCCAGTTGAGGGGCTACGCCCCTTAAGCGCACTGGAGTTGGAAGGACGTGACATTTATCGCCGTGAAGGTTGCGTAGGCTGCCACTCACAAATGGTTCGCCCCTTCCGCGCAGAAACTGAACGCTATGGCCACTATAACGTAGCCGGCGAGCAAGTTTATGAGCATAACTTCCTATGGGGTTCTAAGCGCACCGGGCCTGACCTTGCTCGCGTGGGAGGACGTTATAGTGATGACTGGCACCGCGCGCACATGTATAACCCCCGCGATGTGGTACCTGAGTCGGTCATGCCTGCTTATCCTTGGCTATTTGAAAACACTCTGGATGGCGAATCTACACCGGCAAAAATGCGCACCCTACAACAGCTAGGGGTGCCCTATGACGATGAAGATATCGCCACTGCGACAGAAGACGTTCGCGGCACCCAGGAAATCACTGCACTGGTGGCCTATCTGCAGCAGCTAGGAACCGTGCTCGAGGGCACTCGTTAAGCTATGGATACGGGAACTTTCCGCGGTCTTATCACGCTGTTTTTGATCGTCGCTTTTATTGGCATTTTTATATGGGCCTACTCAAAGCGACGCAAACCAGACTTCGAAGAAGCGGCTAACCTGCCCTTCGCCGATGAAGATGATGATAAGCAACCGACCCGTGATAAGCATGCTTCGACTAAACACGAAGTGGATTCCCGCCACGACAGGGGAGATAAAAATACATGAATAATTTATGGGGTGACTCCCTATCCAGCTTCTGGAGCGCCTGGATTATTGTCATCACGCTAGGCACTATCGCATTAAGCGTTTGGATTCTATTTGCCAACCGCCGAACCGATAAAACGCCGGATGCTGATGGTAATGTCGAAACCACTGGCCATGCCGCTGATGGAATTGAAGAGTACGACAACGCATTACCTCGGTGGTGGTTTCAACTGTTTGTACTCACCGTTATTTTTGCCCTGGGTTATCTAGTGCTTTACCCAGGCTTGGGTAACTACGCCGGCGTTTTGGGCTGGTCTCAAGAAAGTCAGTGGGAAGAAGAAGTCGCTGATGCTGAAGAGCGTTTCACGCCGATTTTTGCCCAGTACCAGGAAGTACCTATTCCTGAACTGGCTAGAGACGCTGAAGCAATGCGGGTAGCAGAGCGTGTTTACTTGAACAACTGTGCGGTATGCCACGGCTCGAACGCCCAAGGGGGCTACGGCTTCCCAAATCTGACCGATGATGATTGGCTCTATGGTGGCGAACCAGAAAACATCATGATGACGCTAAACAACGGTCGTAATGGGTTAATGCCTGCTTGGCAGCAGCTTGGTGAGAATAATATTGAAAACCTCACTCAGTACGTGCTCTCGCTCTCTGATCTGGAGCATGATGCAGAGCGTGCGGCTAGCGGTGAAAGTACGTTCCTTGCGGCTTGTGCGGCATGCCATACACCAAGCGGAACGGGTAACATCGCATTAGGCGCGCCCAATCTGACAAATGACATTTGGCTTTATCAGGCACCAGGCCAAAGCGTTGCCGACTCTGTCCGTCAAACGCTGCGTAATGGTCGTAATGGCCATATGCCAGCGCAAGCGGCTTACATTGGTGAAGAACGCGTTCACTTGGTCGCAGCCTATGTCTACAGTTTACGCTTCAACGACTAGCCTTTCGTTAGCGGTATAGACATTGGTGCATGACAGGGTGCGGTTTCATACCGCACCCTTTCTTCATCTATCGCTCATCCAGACAACTTCTCTATCCGTTACACTATGATTTAGCGACACGGCATACAGTTGCGTTATCTCTAACGTTACGGGTCTTAACGCCACGATATCTATGTTGCCGCCCACTCCTGCCTTATTGAGCTGTGATCATCGCCATGGAAAAAATACCTAGCCAAGATATTACACCGTCTGTGGGGCACCATACCCCTGGAGAGAGCACAACTCAGGATATGTATGCTAAGCGCCGTCATATCTATGTGCGCGAAATTAAAGGTTTATTTCAAAAAGTTAGACGCAGCGCTAACTGGGCGCTCATGCTCGGCTTTTTTCTGCTCCCTTGGCTAAACTGGGGTGATCGACCGGCGGTTTGGTTTGACCTACCAGGCCGTGAATTCCATATTTTTGCTGCCACCTTTTATCCGCAAGAGTTCGTCTTACTTTCCTGGCTACTTATTATCTGTGCCTTTGGGCTGTTTTTTATCACGGTTTTTGCTGGGCGCGTTTGGTGCGGCTACACCTGCCCTCAAAGCGTCTGGACCTTTTTGTTTATTTGGCTTGAGCATCGTATAGAAGGCTCTAGAAACCAACGTATTAAGCTCGATAAGCAGCCCATGACTGCTGATAAAATATGGCGAAAAGGGGCCAAACATACCGCTTGGTTATTGATAGCCCTGGCCACTGGCGTCACTTTTGTGGGCTATTTCACCCCCATTCGAACGCTAGTAATGGAATTACCGACGCTAGAAGCCCATGGCTGGTCCTATTTTTGGGTTGGCTTCTTTTTAGTATTCACCTACTTAAATGCTGGCTGGCTACGCGAACAGGTGTGCATTTATATGTGCCCCTACGCTCGCTTCCAATCCGTCATGTTTGATCGCGATACATTAATTGTGTCGTATGACGAGGCACGCGGTGAACCAAGAGGCCGACGTAAAAAATCGCTTAGCCACACCCAGGCAAGAGAAGCTGGCTTTGGCGACTGCATTGACTGCGAACTATGTGTTCAAGTCTGCCCAACGGGTATCGATATTCGCGACGGGCTGCAATATGAGTGCATTACCTGTGCGGCTTGCATTGATGCCTGCGATAGCGTCATGGATAAAATGGGCTATCCTAAGGGCCTTATTCGTTACACAACAGAGAATGCGCTAGAAGGTAAAAAAAGCCATATTTTGCGCCCTCGGCTATTGGGCTACTTTGTCGCGCTGATTATCATGGTGGCAGCATTTGCATGGGCAGTTAATGACCGCATTCCGCTTAGCTTCGATGCCGAACGCGAGCGCACTCAGCTGTATCAAATGACTCGCGAAGGCCAGATCAGCAATGTTTATAGCATCACAGTACGTAACCTGGATAACGAACCGCATACCTATCAGATCAGCGTGTCAGGTCTGCCTAGCTTAACCCTGGATCATACGTCGATTAGCGTGCCTGCAGGCGAGTCGCGCATTCAGGTTGTGACCGTACTTGCGAACCCTCAAGACTTAAACCAGCCTAGCCACCCCATTACTTTTGCGCTTCAAGCAGTGCAAGATGAGCAAATCCGTCAGGAGCGTGAAGCTCGCTTCTTAGGTAATGCCAGGAGATAAATGCGTTATGTCAGATTCACCGATTACACCCTGGTATAAGCAGTTTTGGCCATGGTTTTTATTAGGCTTACTGTTTTCATCCATTGTTGTCAGCACGACCTTTGCAGTTTTGTCGATCAAAAGCTACGACGGTATGGTGGTACAAGAAGATTATTACGAACACGGCAAAGCAATTAACGTGGTGCTCGCAAAACAAGAGCAAGCACGGGCATTAAATTTAAGCGCCGAGCTACGCATTGATCCGCTGACCAGTGATATCGTTGTTGATCTTGCTGGCGATGCTCGTCCAGACAAGCTCTACCTCGATCTGATCTTTCCCACTGAAGATGACCGCGATCAGTCGTTTGTTCTAGAGCATGTCCGCGACGGGCGCTATATCACCCAAGGCCCAGACAATCTACGCTATCGCTGGTATCTACAGCTACAGCCAGAGCAAGGCGGCGACGCTGACTGGCGACTAATCGGCGAAGCACGCTTCCCTGATGAAAACACTATTGCACTACTACCGGGTGGACGCTCGGAGAACGAATGATCAAGACCACCCTTAGCTGCTATCACTGCGGTAACACGGTGCCCGATGGGGCACCGTGGCGTATTAATATTGACGACACCCCCCAACCACTGTGCTGCCCCGGTTGCGAAGCCGTCGCTCATGCCATCGTCGATGGTGGTTTGGAAAGCTACTATCGCTATCGCACCGAAATGCCCGAGCGCCCTGATGAGCGCCAAGCTGCCAAGGCAGAAACTTGGTCAGTATTTGACGACCCTGGTTTACAAGCGCAGTTTGTTCACCCCGAAGGAGATGAAGGAGAAGTAAGGGCCACACTGGCGATAGACGGTATCACCTGTGCAGCCTGCGCTTGGCTCATCGAACACCGATTGAACGCACTAGAAGGGGTCACATCAAGCGCCGTTAACCTAACCCATCACCGCCTTCGCGTTAGCTGGGACCCAGAGGTTATTAACCTTTCTCAATTATTCGCTGAACTAGCGGCCATTGGTTACGATGCGCAGCCCTACGAGCCTGACCAAGCCCAAATGCGCTTGCAACATGAAGAACGCATGAATGTGCGTCGCCTAATTGTTGCCGCCGTAGGCATGATGCAAGTCATGATGTTCTCTATTCCCATTTATGTATCGGGGCCAGGTGAGCTTAGCGAAGACTTTTACGCTCTGTTTCACTGGCTATCATTTGCTCTCGCAACGCCCGTGGTATTTTTCTCAGCGCAGCCTTTTTTCCGTAACGCATTACGCGACCTGAAAACAGGTGTGCTTGGCATGGATGTGCCCGTTTCATTAGCCATTGGCGGTGCTTATTTGGCAAGTAGTTACGCGGTACTGTTTAACGTTGGCGAGGTCTATTTTGACTCAGTGGCCATGTTTACCTTTTTCTTGCTGTTTGGCCGCTACGTGGAAGGCCGGGCAAGACGGCGCAGCGGCCATAGCGGTAATGCGTTGAGCGGTGTTTTACCTGTGTCTGCCATTCGCTTAGAGCAGGATGGTAGCGAACGCATCCTGCCTGCCAGCGAACTCACGGAAGGCGACCGAGTGCTAATTAAACCCGGCCACGGCGTGCCGGCTGATGGCATTATCGAAGATGGCGAGTCCAGCCTCGACGAGTCGATGCTCACTGGCGAGTACTTACCAGTGACCCGTCGAGTAGGCGAATGCGTGGTGGGTGGGAGCCAAAACATGGAAAACCCACTCGTCATGCGGGTTACCCATGCAGGCAACAGCGCCAGGGTTGCTAACATCGTTGACTTAACGGATCGCGCCTTTGCCAGCCGCCCACGCCTTGCCCAAATGGCGGCGCGGATGGCTCACCTGTTTGTACTACGACTACTGATCGTTACCGCCTGTGTCACCGTCGCGTGGTGGTTTATCGACCCCTCCCGTATGTTATGGGTACTGCTTTCCGTATTGGTAGTGACCTGTCCTTGCGCACTGGCACTGGCAACCCCCACGGCACTAACAGCAGGACATGGCCAGCTGCGCCAGCGAGGCGTACTGATTACCCGTGCCGACGCGATTGAATCACTCTCCAACGTCACGCGGGTTATTTTTGATAAGACCGGCACATTGACTCGCGGCGAAATGCAACTGACTCAAACTCAACCTATTACCCAACAGCCTCTCACCCACCACCATACCCCACTCAGTGAGGAGCATGCGCAGGCTATTGCCGCGGCGCTAGAGGCGCATTCAGAGCACCCCATTGCCAGGGCGTTTCGACCGTTTCGGGATGCCACCCTGCAAGCACGCAACGTTAAAAGCGTGACCGGAAGCGGCCTTGAAGGCACGTTGAACGGCGCAACATGGCGCTTAGGCAAACCAGACTTTGCCACGACAGCCGCCCTGGCTCCACCAGGATTTGGTCAGTGGTTGCTACTCAGTGAAGATAATACGCCACGCGCTTGGTTTAAACTGCACGATGGCATTCGAGAAGATGCGGCCCAAACCGTTGCTGCCCTTCAAGCCCGCGGGCTTGAAGTGGAGCTGCTCTCCGGCGACACGCAAGAAGCGGTAGAGAGTTTGGCAGAGCAGCTCAACATCACCACTTGGCACGCTGGTAAATCGCCTGAAGGCAAGCTTGAACGGTTACGTGAGCTGCAAGCCAATGGTGAACGGGTCGTGATGATCGGTGACGGTATCAATGATGTACCGGTATTGGCTGGCGCTGACGTCGCCATTGCTATGAACGGCGCCACAGACCTTGCCCGCACACGAGCCGACGCGATATTACTGAGTCCACGTCTAATACGTATTTTTGAAGCCATTGATATTGCCTGCGCCACGCGTCGCATTATGCGTCAAAACATGATGTGGTCGGTTTGCTACAATTTTTCGGCTTTGCCCTTGGCAGCGATGGGGTTAATTCCCCCTTGGCTGGCCGCAATTGGCATGTCACTAAGTTCCTTGGTGGTGATAGGTAACGCATTACGTCTCACGCGCTGGCGCACACCTTCTGTTACTCAGGCTGGCCTATCCACACCGGTGAGTGTATGACAATCTTATATTTATTGATTCCACTTTCACTGATTTTGCTGGGCCTCGCGGTGTGGGCGTTTTTCTGGGCCGTTAAGCATGACCAGTTTGACGATCTCGAAGGTCCCGCCCACCGTATCCTGTTTGACGATGATGAGAATGACCTGCCCCCCGAACAACGCGCCGAGCGTAAAAAAAACGTGTCTTCTTCTCAAGACAATCAAGAGCCACCCGTATGAATCCCACGGGGTTTGATTTACCGCCACTACTCGCTGCGTTTGTCTTTGGCTTAATGGGTGGCGCTCACTGTATCGGCATGTGCGGCGGCATTATGAGCGCACTCACGTTTGCCGTACCACCTAGCATGCGGCACCCAGCCCGCATGGGTGGGCTCCTGATTAGCTATAACGCGGGACGCATTCTCAGCTATATGGTGGCAGGCGCTAGTGTAGCGGCACTTGGCACACTGATCTCTCTTTCACCAAACGCACGTATTGCGCTCCAGGCATTCGCCGCAGTAATGCTGATCTTAATGGCGCTCTATATCGCTAACTGGTGGAAAGGACTACTAAAAGTAGAGGCAGTCGGACGATATCTTTGGCGTTATATAGAACCGGTGGGAAGACGCCTGATGCCGGTTGTGCATCTTCCTCAAGCCTTCGCCCTTGGCGCACTTTGGGGCTGGTTACCCTGCGGTTTAGTTTATTCAATGCTAGCTTGGAGCCTAGCCATTGCAGACCCAATCGACGGTGCTCTTCTAATGGGGGCTTTTGGCCTCGGCACCCTACCTGCCTTGCTGGCAACCGGCCTAGCAGCACAGCAGCTGAGCCATTTAATTCGTCACCCTGCCACTCGCAGCATTGCCGCACTGTCAATCATTGGCTTTGCACTTTGGCAGCTGTGGTCTCTAGCACCTTACACTGCGCATTAAGCAGCCCCCATAGCTTGATATAGCTCAACGCTTTCAAAGTGCCACTGCACTAGCATAAGGATCAACAGCTGAGCGACATCGCTCAATTTGATTACATCGCTTACTTTTCACTTTGGAGCGTTCATCATGTCAGCCCATGCTACTGCTGCCCTCTCATCAACATCGTTCTCATCAACACCCACTGAAGTACCTAGCGCAACTGCCTGGAATGAAGCGCTACTGCGGCGTTACGACAAAAGTGGCCCGCGTTACACCTCCTACCCGACGGCGCTTGCGTTTCATGAGCAGTTTGGCACCGCTGACTTTACCCAGGCGTTAGAACGCAGTAATGCAAGCCGCCGACCGCTTTCCCTGTATGTACATGTACCGTTTTGTCGAAAAATTTGCTTCTACTGTGCATGCAATAAGATTGCAACGAAGAATACCGCTCTTGCCGAGCCTTACCTATCCCGGCTAGATCGAGAGATGGTGCTGACTGCACGCCATTTAGACACATCGCGCCCAGTTCAGCAGTTGCATTGGGGCGGTGGTACTCCCACGTTTCTTTCTTTAGCACAAATGGGAGACCTGATTGATCGCCTCGACGCCCGTTTTGGTTTATCTGGTTCAGCGGACCGCGATTACGCGATTGAAATTGATCCCCGCGAAGCAGACGTCTTTACCCTGCGCCATTTGCAGTCGCTTGGCTTTAACCGCTTAAGCCTGGGCGTACAGGATTTAAACCCGCAGGTACAAAAAGCGATTAACCGTGTGCAGCCCCGGGTGCTTACTGAAACACTCATGGAAGAAGCGCACCGCCTTGGCTTTCGCTCGCTCAATCTTGATTTAATCTATGGGCTGCCCTTTCAAACGGAAAAAAGCTTTGCTGAAACACTGGGCCAGATTATCGAATTAAATCCTGCCCGCCTGTCAGTATTTAACTATGCCCATATGCCCACCCGTTTTGCCCCTCAGCGACGTATCAATGAAGCAGACCTCCCCAACGCTGACGAGAAGCTGGCAATATTGCATACCACCATTGAGATGCTAACTAACGCAGGCTATGTGCATATCGGGATGGATCACTTTGCGCGCCCAGATGATAGTCTTGCAATTGCTCAGCGCAACGGAACCTTGCAGCGCAATTTTCAGGGTTACTCTAGCCATGCACAGTGCGATTTAGTTGGATTAGGCGTCTCCGCCATTTCACGGATTGACGATGTTTACGCACAAAATCCGACTCAGCTTAATCAATACGAAACATCTTTAGATCAAGGTAGGCTGGCAACCGTCAAAGGATTAAGGTTAAATAAGGACGACCTAATACGCAGAGACGTCATTGAGCGGCTAATGTGCGATATGTGCATTGATTTAGCAGCCATAGGAAAGCGTTGGAACATTGATGCTAGCGACTATTTTTCCGCTGCTCTTGAACAGCTGCGTAACGCTGAACAAGATGGATTAGTCACTTTTCATCAGCAAATGATTAGCGCCACCCCTATTGGTCGGCTGTTGATTCGCCATCTAGCAATGGCCTTTGATGCTCGCCTCGCGGATCAGTCGACCCAACGCTACTCAAAGATTGTGTAAGCTTCTTGAGACGTCTTGCCCCAGGGCCTATCATGGCTAACGAGAAAGGGAGAATGATATGCCACACCCCGTCAGCCAACGACGCTCACTGTTGCAAGAAGCACGCTGCCAAACTTGTAGCTTAAGCTCATTGTGTCTACCGCTCGCATTAGAACTTGAAGACATGAGCCAGTTTGATGCGATCATCCGTCGCCGTGCACCACTCAAAAAAGGCGAGCCACTGTTTCGTCAGGGCGACCGTTTTACCAGTGTGTATGCCGTTCGCTCAGGCAGTCTAAAACAGGTGACCAGCGAAGGTAATGGCAACGATCAACTGACAAATTTCTACCTGCCCAGTGAACTGGTCGGATTGGACGGCATCGATGAAGAGCACTACCCCGGTAGCGTGATTGCCCTGGAAACTACCACAGTGTGCGAAATTCCGTTTGATCGTTTGGATCTACTTTCTGAAGAGCTTCCGGAACTGCGTGGACAGCTATATCGCAGTATGAGTAAAGAGCTGCGAGACGATCGGCGCATGATGCGCTTGTTATCACGCAAAACTGCCGATCAGCGCTTGGCCAGCTTTTTAGTCACGCTTTCAGACCGTTTTCGCCGGCGCGGGTACTCGCCTTACAGCTTCAGGCTTTCTATGTCCCGCGCAGACATTGGTAATTACTTAGGCTTAGCGGTAGAAACGGTCAGCCGAATTCTTAGTCGCTTTCAACAGCAAGAAGTGGTCGCGGTTTCGGGGCGCGAGGTTAATATTTTAGATATGCAGCGTCTTATTACACTGGCTGAAGAAGAAGAGCAGCCGACTGCTCTACGCTAAGACTCAACGCTAAGCGTTTGAATACGGCGCTCCATCAGCGCCGCCTGCTTGGCTTCTAGCCCTGTAAAGTCAAACAGCTGGCGATCTGCTAGCTGTGAAGGCGCCACATTGGTCACCGCTTTGAACATGCTTTCTAGACGCCCTGGGTGCTTTTTATCCCATTCGGCCAACATATCTTTTACAATTTGTCGCTGAAGATTGGGCTGAGAGCCACACAAGTTACAAGGAATAATGGGGAATTCCATTAGCCTGGAGAATTCCACAATATCAGCCTCTTTGCAGTAGGCAAGGGGTCGAATGACAATATTTTTGCCATCATCTGACAAAAGCTTAGGTGGCATTGCTTTTAAAGTGCCTCCAAAGAACATATTTAGAAACAGTGTTTCCAAAATGTCTTCACGATGATGCCCTAACGCAATTTTTGTCGCACCAATCTCTTCAGCAAAACCATAAAGTGAACCACGCCTTAATCGAGAACAAAGCGCACAGGTCGTTTTGCCCTCTGGGGTTTTCTCTTTCACCACTGAATACGTATCACGCTCTAGAATGTGGTACTCAACACCCAATTTATCCAAATACTGGGGCAGCACATGCTCTGGAAAACCTGGCTGCTTTTGATCCATATTGACAGCGACCAAAGAGAAGTTAACCGGTGCATTTCGCTGTAGGTTGAGCAGTATTTCCAGCATCGTATAGCTATCTTTGCCACCAGACAGGCACACCATCACCTTGTCACCTTCACCAATCATCTGATAGTCAATAATGGCATTGCCGACTTCTCGCCGTAAGCGCTTTTGCAGCTTATTGAATTCACGCTTCTGCTTAGCATCGTGATGGTCGGACTGCGCCTGAAGGTGATCAACAGAACACTTGTCTGCAGAAGTATTTTCAGACGCTGCGGGATCAAAATAATCAGGTGATAGCATAATGTGGGCACTGCCGATGGTAGAAGAAGCAGCGGGCATTCTAACAATACTCGTTCCCTGCACCCAACATAAACGGGCTAATTCAACGTTAATAGGAATAATACGCTAAACGTGCCGAGCTGCCTCACGTTGCAAACGTAGATACAAAAGAGCACTCGCCGTTGCATCCCCCAATACGCCGATCCATTGGAAAACTGGCATTTGCCAGCAAGCTAATGCTTCTGCAATCTGACTACGCATCTCACTCTGAGGATGTAGCCGGCGTAACTGGCGATAGTGCAGCTTTCCAACATCGACCTGGGCGTTAGGCAAACCAAATCCTATCCCTACTTTGAACAGATGGTTTAGATGTTCCAACGAGTTCTCTAACTGCCAACCAATTAGCGGCCGATTACCAATAAATTCAGCCAACGCCCCAAGATGCTCGGCGTTAGGCATGAGCACTTTGTCAGTCGCATACAGCTGCTGGTGTCGCCGCAGCGTAGCGCTGTTGCTTCGCTCATCTGCCAAGGTTGCCACCCAAGCTTGGCTGGTATGCACTCTACCCGGGCTAAAGATAACCGCAGCTACACTAACCACGGGCGATTGGCCTGGGCTAACCTGACAAGCAAGCGCTACCATCTCCTCCCCCATGTAGGGCTGAAAAAGCCAAGCGTAGGAAGAGTCTGCCCAGCGTCTACGGTCGCTTTCACGCTGCATTAATGTACGTAGCGAGCCACTAAATAGTGACATATGCCGGTCTAACAAGCGCATTCCGCTCACGAATACTCCAAATGATAACGATGGGAAAGCCGCTGTTTAAAATCTTTCACGATATGCAGCGCCTCACGCAATAGGTCACGTTCAAGGGATGAAAGTTCTTGCACCACTACACGGTTACTACGCTGCTGATTCGACGCTTCTGCTGTTTGCAACTGCTGCTTTAAACGTAATTCAGTGAACAGTGCCAACGCTTCGCCCAGGTCATCAGCAAAACGGCGATCAAGACGACCATCTTCTGCTAGAGCGTCCAAGCGGTCTAGGGTGGACGTAGCGTTAATTCGTCGCTCAAGGGCCATTGTGCGCACCCCGTGGACAATCGGGAAGATGCCGCCTTTTTTGATATCAATGCCATGCTGGGGCTTCTTTAAGGAACCGAATAAGGTAAGCGGCGTAGAAAAACGCAGAGCTGCACGAGCAAAATATGACAGCAATAACTCATCACGCGAGCAGCGTTCAAATAACGCTGTACGCACACTGTTTAGCAATTTCGGATCTCCTGCAACACCATGAGCGTCCAACAAAATTGCTAACTTCATTAGACTATCGCCATCTCTTGCACTCACCCATTTGGCAATGTTGCTTTTCCACTGCGACACCGTGCCAACCCACTCAGGATTAGACACCATAATATTACCGGGGCATGGAGGATAACCGAGCTGAATTAACGTTTGAGTCAGCGCATTCATATCTTCGGCAAGCGAAGGCCAGTGACTATCATCAGCTAAAATAAGGCCATTATCTTGATCTGTTTTGAGGATCTGCTCACCGCGGCCCTCACTTCCCATGACCATCAAACAGCTTTGGGCGTGGTACTGCTCAGGAATGATAAATGACCATGCTTTGCTCATGATTCGGCCGTTCAATGCAGCCAATAGATCCATGGCAAAACGCAGCTTGACCCCCTGAGCCATCAGTGCATTGACCAGTTCAGGCGTACGTTGGCTAGCAGCTGCCAATGCTTCCAAACTATTAGCCTGCTCCACCTGTAGACTAACCACATAGCTACGGCTAGAAAAATAACTAAGTACATCTGTCAGTTCCACCACCCCTTTTAAGGCATCCTGTTCCATGACTACTACACGCGTCACCTTATGACGTGTCATCAATACAAGTGCTTCAAATAGGTACTGGTTCGGCGTAACAGTTACCAGTGAAAAATGGGCCACCTTTTCGACGGAAGAAGTGTGATCATAATTGTCGAGCACAATACCATTGAGTAAATCAGTTTTTGTAACGATGCCAAACTTACCTTGAGTATTGACCAGTAGACTGTCGGCATGGCTATCGTTGAGTTGCCCCACTGCGCTAGCAATATCGGTAGAAGCATCCATAATCAGTGGCTCACGCATGCATTCACTAACTTTTGCCAGCATAAAGCCCGCCATCGTCACACCGCCTTCCGCTCGCTTCTCGGTCAACAGCCGCGCCTTGTGTGATAATGACTGTTTAAAGAAGCTTTCAAAGTCAGGATGATGACGGCAAAGCTTTATAAACAGCGCTTTTGGCATCACATAACACAAGCACTCCTGCTCAGCTTGGAAACGGTACCGACTCTTGCCATTCAGAATACTAATGGCACCGAACAAATCACCTGACGTGTAATGCCCAATCCGTGCACTAGATGCAGGCAGGGTGGGATCAATTTCAGCAACTTCACCTTTATGAATTAAAAACACTGACTCACCCGTTTGCCCCATCTCAATGATAATTTCATTGCGGTCAAAATAGGCGATGTCCATACCTCGACGAACGTGGTCACGCCCTTCATCATCGATTAATGTAAAAGGGAGCTGGGAAAGATCAACGTCAATCATAAATGACCCCACTTAATCGTGATGAAGAATAAAGATGTTTTAAAATACGGTTATTTGCTTGAAAGTTTCATTTGACCCTTTCACATTATACTTTTAGCTATAGAGCTAACGTCGAAACGACGTTAGCTTATCGACCAAAGTAGTGACTCTCTTAATTAAGCTTGGCCAATTAACTCTGACGTTTATTAAAAGTAGCAAACATTGCTTTTGACCAACCCATAGACCATCGTCCTATCACAAGACAAAAAACGCTAAAAAAATATAAAAAAACTTCAAAAACAAGTCGTTATTTACCACATCAAACGTCATAATGTTTCAAAGAAGCTCATTGATACCAAAGTCTGGGATTTATTTTTTGCAATTATTGCCCACTATTAACAACGAGCCACACAGGGTAATCATGCGTTATTCGCACGATGCTTACCGATTCACTACACAACCGTAATCAATGCCATAATAGGCACTACCGCTTAATCAACAAGGTAATGCGCTTAACCGTGCTAATTCATCACAGATAACTAAAAAAGCGTTTTTCTATGACGGATTACCCTGATGGATCACACGCTATCCTGAGTTCACTTTCCAACCCTAAAAATCACAACTGGAGAGCAACACAATGGCAGATGACAAAGCTAATGCTGCTGAATACTGGAAAGCCAACGTTCGACTAATATTCGGATGTCTAGCCGTTTGGGCATTTGTTTCCTACGGATGCGCTATTCTTTTCCGCCCCCTGCTAGCTGGCATCCCCGTTGGCGGGACTGACTTGGGCTTCTGGTTTGCTCAGCAGGGCTCCATCCTCACTTTTATCGTGCTGATCTTTTTCTATGCCTGGAAAATGAACAAGCTTGACGAAAAATTCGGTCTTGGGGAGTAAGTCAGCATGAGCCAGTTTGCAATTAACTTACTATTTGTTGGCGCTTCATTTGCGCTCTATATCGGGATTGCGATATGGGCGCGAGCGGGATCGACCAAAGATTTCTATGTCGCTGGTGGCGGCGTTCACCCTATCACGAACGGTATGGCAACGGCCGCCGACTGGATGTCAGCTGCATCGTTTATTTCCATGGCGGGCCTGCTAGCATCCGGTGGATATGCTAACTCCTCTTTCCTAATGGGTTGGACCGGTGGCTATGTTATCTTGGCAATGTTGCTAGCGCCTTACCTACGCAAGTTTGGCAAGTTTACGGTGCCTGACTTTATCGGTGACCGCTTTTACAGCAACACAGCGCGCTTCGTCGCGATTGTGTGCTTGATTGTTGCTTCTGTGACCTACGTTATCGGTCAAATGACCGGTGCAGGCGTTGCTTTCTCACGCTTCTTGGAAGTGAGCAACACCTGGGGCATCTGGATCGCAGCATTGATTGTTTTCCTATACGCCGTTTTCGGTGGTATGAAGGGCATCACCTATACACAGGTTGCCCAATACGTAGTACTTATCATTGCTTACACCATTCCGGCGGTGTTTATTGCCATGCAGCTTACCGGCAACCCGATTCCGATGTTTGGTATGTTCAGTACGCATACTGAATCCGGCATTCCGCTACTGACGAAGCTAGACGAAGTAGTTAATGCGCTTGGCTTCCGCGACTATACCGCTGACGTCGACAATAAGCTCAACATGGTGTTGTTCACACTCTCGCTGATGGTGGGTACAGCAGGTCTGCCACACGTTATTATTCGTTTCTTCACCGTACCTAAAGTTGCTGATGCACGTTGGTCCGCTGGCTGGGCACTGGTGTTCATTGCACTGCTTTACCTTACCGCGCCTGCGGTTGGTTCCATGGCACGCCTGAACTTGGCGACCACGGTGTTTCCAGAAATGGCGGGGCAGGTGGAAAACTACGAAGAAGCAGCCAACAATCCGATTCTCTATGAAGATCGTCCGGAGTGGGTGCGCACTTGGGAAGAAACCGGGCTTATTACCTTCAACGACCTCAATAACGATGGCCGCATCCAGATGTACAACGATGCTGTCGATTTCTCTGATCGTGGCTGGGAAGGTAACGAGCTAACGGTAAACAATGACATTCTCGTTCTGGCTAACCCTGAAATCGCTAATTTGCCAGGCTGGGTTATTGGTCTTATCGCTGCCGGTGGTATCGCAGCGGCACTCTCAACCGCTGCGGGTCTGCTCTTGGCAATTTCATCGGCTATTAGCCATGACTTGATCAAAACAATGATCAATCCGAAGATCTCTGAGAAAGGGGAAATGCTGGCAGCACGTATCTCTATGGGTGGCGCCATTCTTCTGGCTACCTATCTTGGGCTTAATCCGCCAGGGTTCGCAGCACAGACCGTAGCTCTTGCCTTTGGTATCGCCGGTGCATCGCTGTTCCCAGCGCTAATGATGGGTATCTTCTCTAAGCGCATGAACAGCAAAGGCGCAATTGCCGGCATGCTGGCAGGCTTGATCTGCACCTTGCTGTATATTTTCACTTACCTAGGCTGGTTCTTTGTTCCCGGCACCAACATGCTGGCTAACACACCAGACAACTGGATCTTAGGCATCTCACCACTGTCCTTTGGTGCAATAGGGGCAATGATCAACTTTGCAGTTGCCTTTGCTGTCTCTAGTGCAACGGAAGAGCCTCCACAAGAGATTCAAGACCTGGTAGAAAGCGTTCGTTACCCGAAAGGTGCTGGTGTAGCGGTCGACCACTAAGTCATAATCGACCCCTCCTTGGCGCACTGCCATCAGGTTCGGATCGATACTTATCATCGGGCTTCCTTAGGGAGGCCCGATGTCATTTAAGAAGGATAATTTATGATATGGCATCTCGTTGCCGCTGTATTCGCAGGGCTTGCCGCCGCAGGGATAGGCCTACTGCTTAGAACACTCACTCGCAAGCGGCTACCCAAGTGGATAGTGCCCGTCTTTGGTGGTTTAGGCATGCTGGGGTATCAGGTCTCCACCGAATATAGCTGGTTTGATCACAAGCGTTCTCAACTGCCCGAAACAGCTATCGTCATTTCCAGTGACACCTCCAGCGCGGTATGGCGGCCTTGGACGTTTGCCTATCCTATGACGACTAAATTCAGCATTGTTGATAGCGACAATGTACGCGCGCGCCGCGTTGACAATGAACTCATCGCTGAGTTTATTCTTTACCAGTTTGAACGTCACCATACCGATGTACTGACCACACAGCCTTATATATTGAACTGCAATCACCGTGAACTAATGCCCCTGAATGCGGAGACAGGTGATGCTGAAGTAAGCAGACTACGCACATTGCGGGAAACGGCGCCTTTGCTGACAACTGTTTGCCAACTTGCCGCTGACCAGCAGCAGACGTAGCGGTCTGCCTTCGCTTAAAATGAAGCGTTTATTCGCGTAGTCGCTAAGTGAAGCTTTTAATGTAGGGAGACAACATGTTCCATGGCGGTCTACTGGTCGCAGTATCGCTGCTTTATATTGCAGTGTTATTTGGCATTGCCTGGTTTGGTGACCGCCGTGCACGTACCCATGGTGCCAGCCGCCGACGGCCAATTATCTACAGTTTGGCATTGGCAATTTACTGTACCTCGTGGACGTTTTACGGCGCGGTAGGGCAAGCAGCCACGGCGGGCTGGTCGTTTGCGAGTATCTTTGTTGGCCCGATCTTAACGTTTTTACTGTTTTGGCCTGTACTGGCAAAAATGATTCGCGTTGCAAAGCATCAAAACGTTACGTCAATTGCTGACTTTATTGCCTCTCGCTACGGCAAAACGCAATCTCTCGCCGCCTTTGCCAGCTTAGTCGCCCTTATTGGCACTCTGCCCTACATTGCGCTGCAATTAAAAGCGGTGTCTACCACGTTTAGTGTGCTTACCGACGCTGCGGATATGACCCATACGCCGCTGTTTGGCGACACTGCATTTTACGTCGCGATTGTCATGGCGATCTTCGCCATCCTGTTTGGGACACGTCATACCGATGCGACAGAGCATCACGAAGGACTAATTCATGCCGTAGCTTTCGAATCTTTGATAAAGCTATTGGCCTTTGTGGTACTCGGCGCTTTTGTTACCTGGGGCATGTTTGATGGCCTTGGTGAGCTAATGGGCCATGCCGAGAGCCAGTTAGAGCTACAGCGCCAGCTAGCCAACCAAGATTTTGGCCAAAGTTTCTGGGCACAAACGCTGCTTGCAATGCTCGCCATACTTTGTCTGCCACGCCAATTTCATGTCGCCGTTGTGGAAAATATCCATCCAGATGACGCCACAAAAGCACGCTGGCTATTTCCACTTTACCTACTCGCGGTCGCCTTTTTTGTTGTGCCTTTAGCGGCGGCCGGCCTGTTACTGTTTTCTGAAAGCGGGGTCGAGCCTGATACCTATGTACTTGCCCTTTCTATGGCATCCGGCCAGCAGTGGCTGACACTTCTCACCTTTATTGGCGGTTTTTCTGCCGCCACAGGCATGGTGATTGTGGCGGCAGTGGCGGTTTCCATTATGATTTCTAATGAAATAGTGATTCCGGCGCTATTTAGACTGCGTTGGTTTGACACCAAAGCACGCGATTATGGGCGCTTGGTGTTACGCGCACGCCGTCTGACCATTGTCGCTGTCTTGGCGATGGCTTACGGCTTCTATCAACTCATTGCTGAGTTCACTTCTCTAGCGTCCATTGGCATGCTCTCTTTTGCAGCCGCCGCTCAGTTTGCGCCAGCACTTATCGGTGGTTTGTACTGGAAACGCGGCAACCGACTTGGCGTGATTGTCGGCATGAATGCTGGCTTCGCCATTTGGACTTACAGCCTGCTAATGCCGGCAATGATCAACGCGGGCGTACTACCGCAAGCATGGCTAGCAGGCGGGCCACTAGGACTGACTTGGCTATCTCCCACGACCTTATTTGGCCTGAACTTAGGTGATCCGTTCACACATGGCGTCATGCTGTCGCTGGGAATCAACCTGTTTTGCTATATTTTCGTTTCACAAGTGACGTCTCAGCGCGTCGTAGAACGTATTCAGGCATCACTGTTTGTTGATAGTGTTGAAACACGCCAAACCTCGGTTAACCGCCCCTGGACCGGTGCCACCACCGTTGGTGACCTGAAAGTGCTTTGCGAACGCTTCCTAGGCGCCAGCCAAGTGGAACGAGCATTCGAGGATTACGCACGCCGTGCGGGCAAGCCTATGGAAGATAGCTCCCGAGCGTCCATCGATGTTATTCAGTTTACCGAACGTTTTCTTGCCTCAGTGTTAGGCGCATCATCGGCTCGGATCGTGGTTAACTCAGCACTTCAAGGGCGTGGCATTGGTATCTCAGATGTCATCTCAATTGTTGATGAAGCATCCCAAGTGCTAGAGTTCAATCGCGCACTGCTGCAAGCCACTATTGAAAATATCAACCAGGGCATCAGCGTTGTAGACCAGAACTTGCGTCTGGTGGTGTGGAACCAACGGTATTTAGAGCTATTCCGCTTCCCAGACCATTTGATACGGGTTGGCGCACCGATGGACCGCATTTTTCGTTATAACGCCCATAACGGCGAATATGGCCCCGGCGATCCAGAAGAGCATGTCCAACTGCTGTTAGATAACATTCGTGACGGACAACCCCATCGATACGTGCGCTATCGCCAAGATGGCAGCGTGCTGGAAGTCCAAGGCAACCCGATGCCTGGCGGGGGGTTTGTCTATACCTATCAGGATATTACCCAACAGAAGCGAATCGAAGAAGCATTGATACGCTCTGAAAATAATATCCGTATTTACACAGACAATGTACCGGCACTGATTGCTTACTTTGATAAGGAGTGTCGCTATTTATTCACCAACCGCGCCTATGAACAAGCCTTCGACATAGATCGTAATGCCGTCATTGGGCGGCGCTACGAAGATGTATTGCCCGTTAAAAAGGCCGAAGAGCGTATGCCATGGGTACAGCGAACCCTAGCAGGCGAACGGGTAAGTTTTGAAGTCTCGATGCGTGTCAACGACGCCATGCGCTATATGCTGGTCACCTATACGCCCCACTTTGGCGACAGCCAATCGATCCTAGGCTTCTTCGCACTTTATCAAGATATTACCGAGCGCCGCCAAGCCGAAATCGCTTTGAAAGAGACCAACGAAACGCTTGAAGAGCGCGTTCGCGAGCGCACTCAAGCGCTTTCCGAGGCCAATGCGGCGTTGCGTCAGGAGAACCGTGTGCGCGCCGAAGCCGAACAGGCGCTTCGTCAAGCGAAGCAATTAGCCGAAGATGCTAACGCGTCTAAAACACGCTTTTTAGCTGCTGCCAGCCATGATTTATTGCAGCCACTTAACGCCGCGCGACTGTTTACTTCTGCGTTAATGCAAAACGTTACTGCCAGCGATACCCAACGCACCATTAGCCATATTGATAACTCACTTCAAGCGGCAGAGGAGCTACTGGGTACGTTGTTAGACATTTCTAAACTTGATGCAGGCGCATTAACGCCCCGCCGCAGCCACTTTGCATTAGCCGATATCATCCGCCCATTGCGGGCAGAATTTGAAGTGATGGCAGAAGACAGAGGCCTGGATCTCGTGGTTGTGCCAACGCAACAGTGGGTAGACTCAGATCCACAAATGCTGCGCAGAATTGTGCAAAACTTTCTCTCTAATGCAATTCGCTATACGCAAGAAGGCCGTGTACTGCTAGGTTGCCGCCGACAAAATGACCGCCTTTCTATTGAAGTATGGGATAGCGGGCCTGGCATACCAGAATCAAAGCTTACGGAAATTTTTCAAGAATTCCGGCGTTTGGATCAAGTATCACGCCATAAAGAGAGTGAGAAAGGCCTAGGCTTAGGGCTTTCTATCGCAGACCGTATGAGCCGCGTACTTGACCACCCTATTAAGGTTCGGTCTTGGGTCGGCGTGGGGACAGCATTCTGCGTCAGTGTACCTATTGTGGCCGCCCGTGAAGTAACTGTCGCGGATCAAGAACCTCAGAACCGGCGTAGCGGTAATAAGCTAGCGGGTACTCGCATAGTGTGTATTGATAATGAAACTCTGATTTTAGAAGGCATGACCGCCATGCTGACAGGCTGGGGATGCGAGGTATTTACAGCCACCAGTATTGGTGGTGCAAAATCGATTTTGCGTAATATGGACGGTGATCCTGACGCCATCTTGGCAGACTACCACCTAGATAACGAAGTGACCGGCCTAATGGCGCTTGAAGCCCTTAGTGAGCGCTTTGAAGGAGCGGTACCTGGTATTGTCATCACCGCCGACCGCACCGAAACGGTAGCAGAAGAGATCAAACGTGCGGGTTATCAACTGCTACTTAAGCCAGTCAAACCTGCCGCGCTGCGCGCGCTTTTAACTCGCACCCTTCAGGCTAGCCGGGCAGGAGGGAAAACGTAATGATACAGCATAACGTCATTCTCAAATGACGCACCAAACCGTCATTCCCAAATGATGCACCAAACTGTCATTCCCAAATGATGCACCAAACTGTCATTCCCGAGTGGGGTTATCGGGAATCCAATTTGACCTTATCCGCTGATATGGGTGCGTGCTTCAAAATAGATTCCCGCTAAAAGCACGCGGGAATGACAGAGCGGCGAGACAGATGCATCACACCGCCATTCCCGAATGACGCACTAAACCGTCATTCCCAAATGATGCACCAAACTGTCATTCCCGAGTGGGGTTATCGGGAATCCAATTTGATCTTACCTGCTGATGTGGGTGCCTGCTTCTAAGTAGATTCCCGCTAAAAGCACGCGGGAATGACAAAGAGGCGAGACACGTATTAGCGAAAAAATATATTAATATTAATTAGCTATTAAGAAGAAACTTTCGGCGGCTCTACTTCCAGCTTTTGAGCAGCAATAACCGCCTGAGTGCGCGAATGAACACCTAGCTTGCGCAGAATAGCCGTTACGTGCGCTTTAATCGTCGCTTCTGAGACGCTAAGCTCATAAGCGATCTGCTTATTGAGCAGCCCTTCGGTCAGCATATTGAGCACCCGAAACTGCTGAGGTGTCAGCGAGGCAATTGCCTCTGCAAAACGTGACTCTTCTTCGCTGGTTTCATCTAATACATTTGCCAATGCTTCTGGCAGCCAAACTTCCCCTTCCATAATCTCTCCCACCGCTTCAGCAATTAGCTGTAGCGATGATGATTTAGGAATAAAGCCTGATGCGCCATAATCGATTGCGCGTCGTACGACATAGGGCTCATCACTGCCTGACACAACCGCTACCGGAATATCTGGCATCTGACCTCGCAGTTGAATCAATCCCGAGAAGCCATGCGCGCCAGGCATGTGTAAGTCCAATAAAATCAAATCAGCATCCGGGTGCCGATTGACGACCTCAGTGGTGGCTTCCATAGTATCGGCTTCGACAATCTCAGCCTGGGGAGCTAATTGGCGCAACGCCTGGGTAAGCGCTGCACGAAACAGCGGATGGTCGTCAGCGACGATAAACTTATGGGCTACTGCCATGGATATTCCTCCGGTTCCTCGAGCAGCGGGGTTGTTTGCCGCCGCGACGCTAGGCTCATACGGTTGAAGCATGGTACCCCATGGGCTTCGTCATTCCCAAGCATCACATGCATAATTTGTCATCGATACGTCATTAGAACCAAAATAACAGTGCCGGCTTGATAGCCGGCACTGTAACAGACTGAACTAGTTTGCCCTAATTAACATAGCAACCAGTTGACATCCGTCATTAAAAAGCACTCCCCCAACAAGGCAGGGGGAGTAAAACATCACTGGTTGGCACGATGCTCAATGAGTTCATCAACCACCGATGGGTCAGCTAGTGTACTGGTATCCCCCAAGCCGTCGCACTCATTCGCAGCAATCTTGCGTAGAATGCGGCGCATAATCTTACCTGAACGCGTCTTAGGAAGGCCTGGCGCCCACTGGATCACATCTGGCGATGCGATTGGACCAATATCTTTACGCACCCACTGGGTTAACTCTTTCTTAAGTTCATCGGTAGGGTCAATACCATCGTTTAGCGTGACATAGATATAGATACCCTGACCCTTAATATCGTGCGGGAAGCCAACAACAGCGGCTTCTGCCACTGCTGAATGAGCGACTAAAGACGACTCGATTTCAGCAGTACCCATACGGTGTCCAGAAACGTTAAGTACGTCGTCTACACGGCCTGTAATCCAGTAATAGCCATCCTCATCACGGCGGCAACCATCTCCTGTGAAGTACATACCGTCGTAGGTAGAGAAGTACGTTTGTACAAAGCGTTCGTGGTCTCCCCAAATGGAGCGTGCTTGCCCCGGCCAGGAATCAAGGATCACTAAGTTGCCTTCTGCTTCACCTTCTAGCAGATGGCCCTCGTTGTCTACCAGTGCAGGGTTCACACCAAAGAAGGGCGTGGTAGCAGAGCCAGGCTTCAGATCAGTAGCGCCAGGCAGGGGCGCGATCATAATGCCGCCTGTTTCTGTTTGCCACCACGTATCCACAATCGGACATTTCTCATTGCCGATGACGCGATAGAACCACTCCCAAGCTTCTGGGTTGATAGGTTCGCCCACAGATCCTAACAAGCGTAGCGATTCGCGCTTGCTAGAATCCATGACGTTGTCGCCATGCGCCATAAGCGCACGGACAGCAGTAGGTGCAGTATAAAGAATATTAACCTGATGCTTATCAACAATTTCGCCCATGCGTCCATGGGTAGGATAGCTTGGCACACCTTCAAACATTAACGTGGTAGCGCCATTGGCAAGCGGTCCATACACGATGTAGCTGTGACCTGTCACCCAGCCTACGTCCGCTGTGCACCAGTATACCTCGCCTTCTTGATAGTCGAAGATATATTGATGGGTCATCGCAGCGTAGGTCAGGTAGCCACCGGTAGTATGCTTCAGACCTTTCGGCGCGCCCGTAGAGCCGGAGGTATACAGAATAAACAGCGGGTCTTCAGCATTCATGGTTTCGGCAGCACACTCGGTAGACTGCTTATCCACTAGCTCGTCAAACCAGATGTCACGCCCATCCTGCCACTCAATATCACCACCGGTGCGCTTCACCACCAATACGTTTTTGCACACATCCGTGCCATCACGGGTTAACGCTGAGTCGACGTTCTCTTTAAGAGGAACGTGTTTGCCACCACGCACCGACTCATCGGCAGTAATCACCAATTTAGAATCAGCACCAATGACGCGCTGAGCCACTGCGTCCGGCGAAAAACCACCAAACACCACGGAGTGAACGGCTCCAATGCGAGCGCAGGCCAACATGGCCATGGCTGCCTCAGGAATCATTGGCATGTACAACGTGACTGTATCGCCTTTCTTAATACCCAGCGATTTCAGCCCGTTGGCCAGCTGGTTCGTGCGCTCGTAAAGCTCACGGTAAGTGATATTTTTTGAATCGTTGGGATTATCGCCTTCCCAAATAATCGCCGTTTGGTCGCCACGCTTTTCCAAGTGACGATCTAAACAGTTGGCGCTGACGTTAAGCTCACCATCTTCAAACCAACGGATATCAACGTTGTCTCGTGAGAATGAGGTATTTTTAATCTTGGTTGGCGTCTTGATCCAATCAAGCCGCTTTGCCTGTTCGGCCCAGAAACTCTCTGGATCGTTCATGGACTGTTGATACATTGCCGCATATTTATCTTTATCAGCCCATGCACTGGCAGCGATATTATCGCGCACTGGATAGACGTTATTATGCTCGCTCATGAAATTGCCTCTGTCCGTGAAAATGCACTTTCTGGAAATGTAGTCGGTATTATTATTAGTCGCACCGATACGTTAAATATTTATCTAGCATAAACCTCCCAAGGCCAGCTTCCCTTTAGACATTGGTATTAACATTTTTTAAATTAAAAACAATAGCTTAAATCACTTTCATGCTTTTTCAAAAGAGCTGTAGACCAAGGTCTGATCACAATGGCGGCAGCGATAGCGGCTCCCCTTTGCTACTAAAGCGTGACGCCTAGCGGTAAAACGATGTGTTTGACAACCGCATTGATAATAATAAGGGCGCGACTGTGCTTCCTTAATGTCAAAATGATGGGTCACCTTAGGGGTAAGACCAAACAGATCGCGCATGACAACTTGCCATTCACGTCCATGGGGTTTAAATCGCGCACCATTTGCTAAATGAAAAACCAGCCAATGTGCCATTTCATGAGGAATCACCTCGTCAAAAAAGGCTTGCCGATTATTACTCAGCAAAACAAGATTAAAACGTAGTCCTCCACGCCCCAAATGCGCCTGCCCTGCCGAGGCACCTGTTAGGTCGAACCACAGCATTGGTGCAGGCAACGTAGGATAGACTTCTTGACAGCGTTTTAAGGCTTCATCAGCCCTTTCTCGCACAGCGTGCTTGAGCGCTTCTGACGATAGCATCGCGAGTTTTTCAGCAGGCCAAGGGGGCAGTGGTAGCGTCTTCATTAGTGATAAACTAGCTCATAATGATGTCGCCAACGATTGTTGCCGATTAACATCGTTTTCTCAAAGTCGATTTTTATGATGAGGCCCCCTATGGCAGAGCGCAATAATGTGCCCGCAGCAACGTCGCCCACTACTACCCCGCCTCAGCCGCTGCTTGACGATGAGCAGCTTGATAGATTGGACGACTTTCTCGATTCAGAGCAAGTGGGCGAAGATGCATTGGATCTTATCTCTGCCCATGGCTTTTTAGTGGCACTGGCAGTCGCCCCTAGCGAATTACCCTCCCAGCAATGGCTAAATGAGCTATTTCAGGGAGAGCCCAGCTACCGTGACGATGCCGAACGAGACGAGATTACCCAATTACTAACACTGCTGCGTGATAACGCAGTTGCAGTGCTTGAACAAGGTGGCCTACCAGAACTACCCTTCGAGCTAACGCTAGACGGCATTCCCGCAGAGGAAACACCGATCGGAGACTGGTGTGCGGGCTTTATGGAAGGTGTCTTTAGTGATGAAAGCGCTTGGTTTGAGGAAGACGAAGAGGCCGCAGCCACTCTGCTGCTGCCCTTTATGTCGCTCTCAGGGTTATTCGATGATGAGCCCGAAATGGCAGAAATGGCCCAAGATCAAGCCAGCCAGGAAACCTTTGCCGCTCAACTGCCAGAATTAGTACTGGACCTTTATCTACACTACCGCGTGCCTCCTGAAACACCAAAACCCAAGCCACGCAAGAAAACGCCAGCCAAAAATAAAAAGCGTAAATGAGCGGTCTTTATTTAAGGCGGGTGACAATCCCATCTATAACACCATAAACCCACTCTCGGGCCCGCTGCCCCCAGGGCCGTGCGGCCCAGGCAGTGGCATCGACTTCTTGGCTAGCGGCGAAGTTACGCTCAAATAGCGCCTGAACCTCGCAGGCAAAGGCTGAGCTGTCTATTTCTTGGTTAGCTTCAAGGTTCCAATGCAGGTTCCAGTGATCGAAGTTACAGGACCCAATGCTGACCCAATTATCTGCTAGCACACACTTGGCATGAATAAACGTAGGTTGAAACTCAAAAATTCGTACGCCTGCTTTTAACATTACTTGGTAAAAGCGCTGCCCTGCATAACGCACTCCTGGGTGGTCATGCTTACTCCCTGGCAACAACAAACGAACATCAATGCCACGGCGTGCCGCCCGAATAAGGCGTCGGCGTAGCGTGAAGGTCGGGACAAAATAAGGCGTACACAACCAGAGCCGCTGGTTTGCCTTATTTACCTGGGCATAAAGCGAGTGGCGAATTGCTTGATAACGATACCCTTGCGCTGACATCACACGGCCGCATATACCATCAGCATAATGCTCTGCTGTCCGCTGTTTTGGCAGCGCGCGACACTGCCTATCACCTGCTCGCCGGGTTAGCCGGGAATGCCATAAACGGCGAAAAAGCCTTTCCCAATCGGCCACTACCGGGCCTTCAATACGCAGCGCAATTTCATACCATGCTTCCAAAAACTCATCTACCGCGCCAAACCCGCCAGTAAAAGCAATCTCCCCATCAACGACAACAATTTTGCGGTGGTCACGACTTAAGTTGCGAGCTAACGAGTGAAAACCGATAGGATTGAAGAACCTTAACACGACACCTGCTTGCTCTAGGCGTTTACGGTCATGATGCTCCAACCCCATTGAGCCATAGCCGTCGAGCAATAAATACACCTCCACGCCGCGCTCGGCAGCGTTAATCAGCGCATCACTTACTTGGCTCGCTAGTTTACCTGACTCCATCAAATAGAGTTCTACCAGCACATAGTGCTGCGCCTGGTTAACAGCTTCAAACATAGCAGGCAAAAACCGAGTCGCTTCTGGCAGCAGGGCAATACGGTTGCCTTCTCGCCACACGTGCTGCATAGAGACTCCCTCTCTTGATGAAACGGCTTAGCGGCGAATCAACGAACGATGTACGTACAAATCGTAACGGCTCGTTTTACCTTCTAGCGTATGCTGTGGTGCAGGCCCAGCAATCGGAGGCGCTTTACGAGGTCGTTTAACCACCACGCGATGTGTCGCTACATCCAGCGCGGCTTCTAATAAGCGCGGAGCATCAGCATCATCCCCCGCCAGCTCTCGAAACAAACGCATCTCTTTTTTGACTAATGCCGATTTTTCACGGTGTGGAAACATCGGATCAAGATGAATAACGTCAGGAGCAAAAGCTGCGCTTGCTACAATAGCAGCAAGCTGCTCGGCTGCATCGCCATGGCGAAGCGTCATACGCGATGCAATCTCTGCTGTCGCGTCTGTTTTTGCGGCACGGGCGAGGCCATCTTGAAGCAACGCGGCAATCGCTGCGACGCGCTCAATCAATAACACCTGAGCGCCCAAGCTGGCTAACACAAAGCTATCACGCCCTAACCCCGCAGTGGCATCCACAACACAAGGGGTAATACCTTTAGCCAGCCCACAGGCTTTTGCCACTAGCTGCCCGCGCCCGCCACCAAACTGACGCCGATGAGCCGCTTTACCAGCGGCGAAATCGACGCTTAGGGGATTTCCGTATTGGCGATCATCCCCTGACAGGGCCAACTGGCCATTCACATAGCTAAGCGCTAACCCCGTCGGCAACGCAAGCGAGGAGGGATTCACCACCTGACTCATGTTGACTTTTTCCAGGCAACGTCATTGCGCAAATAAACCGGCTGTACCTCATGGGCCGATTGGCCCAAACCCGCTTCTAAATCGCGAATGGCCAACCATGCCATCTCTTCCGCCCGAGGTTCAAGATCAGTGAGGTGCTGAGACATCGCCGTTTGCGTGCTTAACGTAAACTCATCCCACAGTGTAAAACCTGACCCCACACCTACCCAGTCGGTTTCGCTGGCAGGTAAGCAAAAATTTGTCGGCGCGATGACAATCTCATCGCTTTTTAAGCTAAGGGTGTCGTTAAGGCAGTGCCAAGTAGCCGCATAAACTTCTCCCATTCGGGCATCTAACGCGGTGACTACATGGCGAAAATGGTAGCGGCGGTGGGCCTGCAGAGCGAGTGCTTCTAAGGTAGAGATACCCAGCAATGGACAATCCAACCCAAACGCCAAGCCTTGCGCTGCACCCGCAGCAATACGCAAGCCAGTAAATGAACCGGGCCCACGCCCAAACGCGACAGCATCTAACTGCTGGGCCGATATATTGGCTTCAGCAAGTATGTCATCCACCATCGGCATCAAACGCCGAGTATGAGCTCGCGGTGTCATCTCAAAACGCGCCAAACAGTCACGCTGATTACCCTGTTGACGCAACAAAGCCGCTGAGCAGGCACTAGAAGATGCATCCAGTGCGAGAAGGTATAACGATGACATCGGTTCTGCACTCCCTAAAATAGTCGGCCATTATACCTTTACACAGCTCCAACGACGATGGCCCGCAGGAAACCTGCGGGCCATCGTACAAATCACTAGCAACCGTTACTTAGCAAAGCGCTTCTTTTACTTGCCGAGTAATGTCAGCCACACTGCCCACACCTTCTACGCGATGATACTGCGGCGCAGCCTCAGGGTCTTCTTTCGCCCATTGCTGGTAATAGTCAACCAGAGGAGCGGTTTGGTCGTGATAAACCGATAAGCGGTTACGCACGGTGGACTCTTGATCGTCTTCACGCTGAATCAGTGCTTCACCTGTGACATCATCCTTACCCATCTCTTTGGGTGGATTGTGGTCGACATGATAAACACGCCCAGACGCTGGATGTACACGGCGACCTGCCAGACGACTAACAATTTCTTCGTCTGGTACGGCAATTTCCAGCACGTGATCCAGCTTAACGCCAGCTTCTTTCATCGCATCAGCCTGCGGAATAGTGCGCGGGAAACCATCGAACAAGAAACCGTTTTCACAGTCAGGCTGGCTGATGCGCTCTTTAACAAGATCGATAATGACATCGTCAGACACCAAACCGCCGCTGTTCATTATCTCTTTTACTTTGAGCCCTAGTTCAGTGCCATCCTTAATGGCTGTGCGCAGCATATCCCCGGTGGAAATTTGCGGGATCTTAAATTGCTCACAGATAAACTGAGCCTGAGTTCCCTTCCCCGCGCCGGGGGCACCCAACAGGATTAAACGCATGGCACTGCTCCTTGAATGTTAGTCGTTAGATATAAGTAATGTTGAACAATGGACTGACAATAACCGTGCCGTTCGGACGACACAACTCCCCAAAAGCCTGATAATGCATTTTTTTAACATTTTCTTAAGCAAAAACAGTGAACTGGCAACTCCTTGTACTTTGGTCACCCCTGCTTCGCTGACCTATCGAACCGTTTTAAACACAAGCGGCGCCCTAGTGGGCGCCGCTTGTGGCTTACTGTGAGACGATTACAGTAGTAACCGGCGAATATCCGTCAGCACATCGGCCAGGAAGGCCGTAAAGCGGGCGGCATCCGCACCGTTAATTGCGCGGTGATCGTAGGAGAGCGACAACGGCATCATCAGACGCGGCTGGAAGGTACTGCCATCCCATACCGGTTTCATCTGCGCTTTCGACACCCCCAAGATCGCCACTTCCGGCGCATTAACGATCGGCGTGAACGCGGTTCCACCAATTGAGCCAAGGCTCGAAATGGTGAAGCAGCCACCGGTCATCTCATCACGCTTAAGCTTCTTGGTTTGCGCTTTCTTGCCTAGCTCCGCCATCTCCTTGGCTATCTCGATCAAGGATTTCTTATCAGCGTTACGCACCACCGGCACCATCAAACCGTCCGGCGTATCCACGGCAATCCCAATATGCACGTAGTTTTTCCATACCAGCGTTTCGCCGTCGCCTTTGAGGCTAACGTTAAACTGGGGAAATTTACGTAGTGCAAAGGCACAGGCTTTGACCATAAACGGCAACGGTGTCAGCTTGGCACCTTGGGCTTCGGCCTCGGCTTTCATAGCTTTACGGAAGCTTTCAAGCTCGGTAATGTCGGCCTCGTCGAACTGCGTCACGTGAGGTACATTGAGCCAGCTGCGGTGCAGATTGGTCGCGCCCATTTTCAGCAGGCGGCCCATCGGCTTCTCTTCCACTTCGCCAAACTGACTGAAGTCGACTTCTGGGATCGCAGGAATACCCGTACCACCACTCGCTGCAGGAGCAGCAGCCGGTTGCGCTTTACCCTGGCTAGCAATCGCCTGTTTCACGTAAGCATGGACGTCTTCTTTCAGCACGCGCTCTTTCGGGCCACTAGGCTTAACAAGACCAAGGTCAACGCCAAGCTCACGAGCCAGCATGCGCACCGCAGGGCCTGCGTGCACCAGTTTACCATCGCGAGGCTTATGGGCAGCCATCTGCGCTTCTGGGCTAGGCGTTCCTTCTGGTGAAGCTGCTGGCCTAGCACTTGATTGACTGGTACTTGACTGACTGGTGCTTGACTGATTAGCACTAGAGGACTGAGCTTTCTCCGGCGCCGCTTTCTTAGCGGCAGCCTTTTTGGCACCAGCCACTTCCATATAGCCAATCACATCGCCTTCAGAAACGGTGTCACCCTCTTTCACGGTAAGCTCTAAGAGCTTGCCTTTGTAAGGGCTAGGCACGTCCATAGAGGCCTTGTCAGACTCCAGGGTGATCAGCGGGTCTTCTTCGTTGACCTCATCCCCTGCCGCGACACCAATTTCGATAATCGGCACGTCAGAAGAACCTGACAGATCAGGTACGCGAATCTCTTTGCGCTCAGGCTCACCGCTACCGCTATCTTCTTCAACGGCAGACTCTTCTTCCGACGCGCTGCTGGCTTGGCTAGCGGCTTGCGGCGCGTCTTCTTCTTCAGCCGATGCATCACCGCCTTCGTCCGCGATTTCCATCTGGCCGATCACGTCGCCTTCCGAGACGGTATCGCCTTCTTTCACCGTGAGCGCAACGATCTTACCGCCGTGCGGGCTG
>NZ_JHQL01000004.1:496839-511310 GCF_000712975.1 Vreelandella neptunia
GTCTGGTTGACCGCTTCATGGTAGGCCGCATAGACCTTGAACGGATCGTGACCACCGCGGTTGAGCTTCCAGATGTCTTCGTCAGACAGGTCGTTGACCATCGCTTCGGTTTCAGGGTACTTGCCGAAGAAGTGCTCACGGGTGTAGGAACCGCCGTTAGCCTTGTAGTTCTGGTACTCACCGTCGACCGCTTCATCCATGCGTTTTTGCAGGATGCCTTTCTTGTCCTTCTCGAACAGCGGGTCCCAGTGACGTCCCCAGACGACCTTGATGACGTTCCAACCGGCACCACGGAACACGCCTTCGAACTCGTCCATCACGCGGGAGTTACCGCGCACCGGACCGTCCAAGCGCTGCAGGTTGCAGTTGATGACGAAGATCAGGTTATCGAGGTTTTCACGTCCCGCCAGGGAAATCGCGCCCAAGGATTCCGGCTCATCACACTCGCCGTCGCCCATAAAGCACCAGATCTTACGGTCGTACATGTCTTTCAGCTCACGGTGATGCAGGTACTTCATCACGTGGGCTTGATAGATGGCCTGAATCGGGCCAAGACCCATAGACACCGTGGGGAACTGCCAGTAGTCCGGCATCAGCCACGGGTGCGGGTAGGAAGAGAGGCCATCGCCGTCGACTTCGCGACGGAATTTGTCCATCTGCTCTTCTGACAACCGGCCTTCCAGGTAAGAACGCGCGTAAATACCCGGGGCGACGTGGCCCTGGATGTAAATCAGGTCGCCTTCAAAATCGCCCTTGGGCGCGCGGAAGAAGTGGTTAAAGCCGACGTCGTAGAGCGTGGCCGACGACATAAAGCTGGCAATATGGCCGCCCAACCCGGGGTTGGCGCGGTTATTACGGATGACCTGAGCAATGGCGTTGTAACGGATCAACGACCGAATGCGGCGCTCCATAAACAGATCGCCGGGCATCGGTGCTTCACGATGCACAGGGATCGTATTCCGGTGCGGGGTTGTCACCGAGAAGGGCACCTTCATCCCGTCCCGGCGCAGGCGATCCGCCAGGCGGGTCATCAGGTAGCGGGCACGATCTTCGCCCTCACGATCCAGGACTGATTCCAGGGAATCCAACCATTCCGTGGTTTCGAGTGGATCGAGATCTTCTCTTGTCTCCAGACTCATAGAGGTCTCTCCGAATGACGATAAATGACAATTAGCCCCGCTACCCCTCAGGGCCTGGGGCGGCTGCGGTGTTATTTAGTCACCACTAGCCAATAAGATGTTGGCGCCAAAGCACCCTGCAGAAGTTTTCGTTCTACATTCAACAAGCTACGTTCTTTTTGATGTAGTAAAGCTACATAATTGTCATGAAAGTTAGCCTTTTGTATAGGCGAAGATACCGCAAAGTCATCACTCTGCCAATTCTAGAAAGCGCTAAAAGGCTATCGAAAACAAACTATTGCACCGCAACATAATGAACATTGTATACTTTAGATGAACCTACTAACCGCCAAAAAATGTAGCTAAACTACCGTTTTATTTACTTACGACTTAAGCACTTAATTAGTTTTTTTAACTTTCTTAGGTGACTTAAGTACCCTAGGACTACCTGCTTAATTCTTGGTAATAATAAGCCCAATCAAAAGCTGGGCCTGGGTCGGTTTTACGCAGAGGTGCCACATGCGCATGGCTTGTGATACGCGTTTTATCCAGCAGTGGATAGCGTGCGATCAACCACTGGGTCACGGCTACCAGCGCCTGATACTGTGCGCGGGTAAACGGCGTCTCATCATCGCCCTCTAATTCGATTCCGACCGAAAAATCATTGAGAGCTGTGCGCAATATCTGCTGATACGGGTCTAACCATGATGAACGCCCGGCATGCCAGGCACGTTGATTCGTGTCAACAAATTGAACGCAGTGGCCATCGCGGCGAATCAGAAAGTGTGCCGACACCCTAAGGTGGGCAATCTCAGCAAAAAAAGGATGCTCTTTTGACTTTAACTGGTTAGTAAACAGCGCCTCAATGGCGTCACCGCTAAACTGACCTGGTGGCAAGCTAATTGCGTGGATAAGTAACAGCGACACCTCTCCATGGGGACGCTGATCATGATTGGGCGATATCACTTGTCTTGCTGTTGACCACTGGCCGTCACAAATTTCACTTTTCATTACACGCACGCTCTCCTCTACGTTGGCGTTCTCTTTCACTATAATGCTTATCACATTTGTTGACGCCCAGAGAAAGCAACACCATGCATTACGAAACCGCTCTTGCCGAAGAAGTCCGTGCTAGCGCCGCCCGCCTGTTGGCTGAGGATGTTGGGCCTGGCGATATTACCGCACAGTTGATTCCCGAAAATCAGTGGGCAACTGCTAACATTATTACCCGCGAGCCAGCGGTGCTGTGTGGCGTTGCCTGGGTAGACGAAATTTTTCGTCGCTTGGACAACCGCGTGACACTGCGCTGGCAAGCTGCTGATGGCGATCGCCTGGAAGCAGACCAGTGTTTTTTAGCGTTAGAAGGGCCTGCGCGTAGCCTTTTGACCGGAGAGCGGGCCGCGCTAAACGTACTACAAACATTGTCCGCCACTGCAACCGCAACGCGTCACTACGTTGATTTAATCGAGGGCACCGGCGTTCGTTTACTCGACACCCGTAAAACACTGCCGGGCATGCGCCTAGCCCAAAAGTACGCGGTAACTTGCGGCGGTGGCCATAACCACCGTATTGGCTTATGGGATGCTTTTTTGATTAAAGAGAACCATATAGCTGCCTGCGGCGGCATTCAGGCTGCTGTATCTCAAGCGCGCAAGCTAGCAAGCGACCTTCCCGTCGAAGTAGAAGTTGAAACGTTTGAAGAACTCGATCAAGCATTGGCGGCAGGTGCAGACATTATCATGCTTGATAATTTCGCTTTGGAAGATCTATACGTTGCTGTCGAAATAAACGGCGGGCGATCAACCCTAGAAGCCTCTGGCAACGTCGATGCCACTACGTTAAAAGCGATTGCAAACACTGGCGTTAACTGCATCTCCAGCGGCGCGCTCACCAAAGATGTAGCATCGATTGATCTTTCAATGCGTATTACTAAAACTTACAACGTCTAATGGCGCTAGGTTTCGATGGCGCTGAGCTCTTTGACGAGGCGATAGCGCTTTAATCGTTCTCCACTGCGCTCTACCCACTGCTCGCCGAGGTTTTTAAAGCCTCGGCGAAGCAGGCGTTCGTAAAGCATGGTACTTGCCTCAATTTCGACACGAGAAACTCCCTCTTCCAGCAGCAGACGCTCAGCATGAATAAGCAGCGTCGTGCCAATGCCGCGACCTGCTAAAGAGGGCCATACATAAAGCGTCTCGATACGCCTAGCAGCAACATCTAGCTCTAAAAAACCGACACATCTCCCATCGCAGCTTGCAACTAGAGTCGTATAAAGCGCTTGACGAGCAGCCCAAGCACTGGCCTCTCGAGGTAGAGCATTGGCCCATGCATGTCGCTCTTCCACACCATAATGGGTAGCCGCTCCCTGCATAACGGCATGATAAAATACTTCGGCTTGGTCAGCGGCATCCCGAACAAGCCCAGCACGGTAGGTGATTCTTGGCGTACTGGGCGTAGGCGCTGCTGTGATCACGTCAGTATTAAGCATCTGTTACCTCTAAGCTGTTTATTGCTGGCCTACTTTAAGCACTGATTTACGTACATTTTTATGCACTGAACCACCACACACGTATGGCTTCTATCACTTCGCAATGTATGTCTAGATAGACTCTTTGCTTTATACTTTTATCTTAATTGGATACACAAGGTATATGATGCGCAATACACCTCTCAATGAGTCATTTGCCCTCACCCCCCTAGGCTACATCGAAAGTGACTATCCTGATAAGTTTGGCGTGCCCCGCCAGCCAGGGCTTGCGACAGCAGCAAAAGCCACGCTAGTCCTAACACCGCCGTTTAATTCACCGCTGTGTGTAAGAGGGTTGGAGGCATTTAGCCACTTATGGCTCAGTTTTATTTTTCATCGCAGCCCGCAGGAATGGTCCCCTTTAGTACGTCCGCCTCGGCTGGGTGGCAATAAGAAAACCGGGGTATTCGCTAGCCGTAGCACACACCGGCCTAATCGCTTGGGGCTGTCGCTTGTTGAGTTGGTGGATATTAATACACAGGGTGGGGTTTGCTTACTTTTAAAAGGCGCCGATCTAGTCACTGGAACTCCGGTAGTAGATATCAAACCATACTTACCATGGGCCGAAGCGCTCCCCGATGCACGTTCAGGCTTTGCGCCAGAACCGCCTTCCGTTTATCCCGTCGAGTTTTCAATAGCTGCAAACAGTACGCTCAAGCAGCACTCTGATGCTGATGGGCTTCGGCAACTGATCGTCCAAGTGGTAGGCCAAGATCCTCGACCTGCTTACCACAGCAATGGGCTGTCACGAGAGTACGGCATGCAGTTAAGAGACGTGAATATTCGTTTTCAAAGCCGGCAACTCACGGATAATACAGCCATTATGTTTATCATCGACATTCAGAATATAGACGTTTAACACCATCTCAATCGACGCAGACAGGCAGTGTCAATGTAAAAGTACTTCCTTTTCCCAGCTCACTTTCACACTTTACTGTACCATGATGCTTCGTGACGACTGTTTTAACTAATGCCAGACCCAAACCATGCCCGCTAGCAACATTTCCTTCATCACTACGCTGATAATCATCAAAAATGCTATCAATATTCTGAGCTGAAATTCCAACGCCATTATCAGATATTATTAATACAACACTCTCACCTTCTCTGTAAAGACGTACACTAACAGAACCATAAGGATGCGTATATTTAACAGCATTCTCTATAACATTAAAGACCGCTCTTGCAAGATAGCTTTTATCTCCAATTACAGGCAAACCATCATCACCCTGCAAATCATTTAACAACTTAATTTTTTTCATTTTTGCAATAGGCTGCACTTGATCCAACACTTCAATAACGACATATTCAAATAATAAAAACTGCTTATTCAGGTCGAATGACCTAGCTCGATTCAAACTAATAAAATCGTTAATCATATCAAGCCCTGTCGTGAGACACTGACCTAACCCTTCATAGAAATCAGCTTGTGACATTGCGGAGCTAGGGTCTTTTTGTGCATCTAAAAGCGCTAACGCTCTAGCTTGAGGTGCTTTCATATCATGCGATAAAAAGCTCAGCATACTAGAGCGCTGAGCCTCCGCATCAACCTCACTGGTCAAATCCACCATCCATATTAACCAACCGCCCGCCACACTATTCGCAGTAGTCGTTAACTCATCCATTTCCAGACGATAAGTACGGCCTTGTTGATCGGTACACAACCCGCTAACTTTAACATTAGTGAATTCATTAGTACCTTTTGGGCGGGGTGGCCAAAATGACGCAAAAGCATTTTCGTTTTCAAAGTTAAGTATTTTCGGAAGATCGCCAATGTGGCTAATAGCTCTCTGATTACTCTCCCAGCAAACTTGTTGAGCTTTTCTATTTGCTAGCAAAACTTCGCCTTGTTTATTAAGTACAAAAATGGCAAGAGGTAGAGAGTTTACCGCGTCAAGAATAAATCTACGCCCTTCAACAATACGCCCTAAAGCAAACTCTAGCGCCCTGGACTGCTGTTGCAGCTTACCACCTTCTCCAGGCGGTAAAGTAGGTTCTTGAAATGGCAAAATAGAAGGCTCTTGATAGAGCTTTTCAAGCCCCCGTTTAAACCACGCCAATAGCGCCGACTGGCTCTGCCAGACAATAAGAACGAAAGCAACGCCAAGGGTTATCAAACTAGCGGAGGGCGGCCACCACCACCTAAAACTCAGCGCTAGGATAGAGGAAAGAAGAACACATATACCCAAAGCAATAACGATGACCAATAAATAACGAAAATGAAACCACCACGCTAGTAACATGAGAAAAAGAATAGGAGCAACTGACAAAAAGGCCCCCACCCGGCTCTCAACATTTCTGATATAACTATTATCTCTTAACGCATCAAGCAGATGCGCATGTATTTCAACGCCTGGCATTAACCCCGTTGGCAATAAAGAAACACTATAGCGATCACCTAAGCCTGCAGCGGTCATACCAACTAATACGGTGCGGTCACGTAGTAGTGAAGCAGGGACATATCCCATCAGAACATCACTATAAGAAACAGTAGGATAAGTACCTTCCGGTCCCTTAAACGGTATTCTAACAGTATTATGCGGCCACCGACGGAAAGAAACGTCTTTACTATCCTGATGCGTCTTTTCAACTAATAGAGCCATTAGCTGTGGCCATGTTTCTCCCCGGCGCATTTCAACAAGATTAACCGAGCGTGCTGTACCATCATCGTCAATGCTCACATTAATATGCCCCACCCCTTTTGCTGCCGCTAATAATGGGGAGGAAGGCATTAAAATATCGCGCATCCCGTATTCGGAAATATGCTCAGACAGAAGGGCAATAGGTATATAGACATTTCCATTATGCCGCATTGCCTCAGCCAGTAACGTATCTTCTTCAGGAAAACGACTAGGCTCAATGAGGAGAACATCAAGCACAATAGTCTTAACATCAGCTTCGTCTAGCCGCTGAATGAGCTTTGCGTGTACATCTCTAGACCAAGGCCAACGCCCTAGTGCATGTAGGCTTGGCTCATCAATCGCAACAATCAAAATATCTGAAGAGGGTGGAGTGACGTGCCTCGACAGCCACGTATCATAAAAAAAATTATCGAACAGTAAAGGAGACAAACTATAAACACAAAAAGCAATGGGCAGTAATAAGCCGCCCATTGCACACCATGTCAGCATTAACCGACGGCGTAATGCTTTAGAAAGGCTACCGCTAACTTGAGTCATTTAGCGTTCCCGTATCTATCACCTCTGAGATACCCGTCAGGTTGTCTGTACCGACCACTCGCCAGTAAATATCGTTTGCAGGTAAACGACTTACCCGTAACGGCCCATTGTGCTGTGATACATGATCTAATAGTACTCTGTTAAATTCGCTATCAGCGGCTAGTTGTAAACGATAACTTGTCTGCGCTTGATGAGACCACTCGAATAACCATTGGCTGCCCTCTTGATGCCCCTCACTACTTTCCCTAATAACGGCTACATGACGGTCATTATGATGCACAACAAAGAAAGCGCTACGGCCCTCAATACCTAATCTATCAACCGCAGATAAACGCAAATGATAAAACCCCGGCTGAAGCCCTGTGAAACGCAGCTGTCCATCCAGTGATCGCTGGTCACGAAGTATGTTTAAAAAGTGAGGATCTTTTGCTATTTGCGCTCGATAAGTGACATTTTGGCTTGGATATAAGACTTCAATCTGCACATCGTCAAGAAGCAGCGAGGTAATCCTTACCTCTTCGGGCGGTGGTAGAAGTTGAACAACCTGGACATCGCCACCGATACCAATACGTGCGCCTTCACCGTTATCTACTGCAGCTTGTTCAACACCAACTCGGCTTTGAGCGGTAACTTGACCATCGTAGACAGAGGTTAATAACGTATTATCTTCATAGCGCGCTTGAAAATGCGTACCGCGGACGCCTAAAAAACCGGTCTTTGTTTCTATGGTGTAAGCTCGGCCTGGCGAGCGCTGTGTTGGCACATAAGACTCAACCTCCCCTTCCTCTAACCGAAACGTGATACCTCGCTCACCTTCTCGTTGTAAGACAACTCGCGAGTTTGAAGGTAAAACAGCTCTGGCACCATCACGCATTTGCAAAGTGATAGATCCCGCTCCAGTTTGCACCACATCGCCGACATTAACCGTATCGCCATTTTGTAATGTAAATTGATTATCCCCTTCAATCAGCCATGCTTCACCTGCACGATAAAGCACTGTTAATGGAAAAGGATCAGAGGTTCCAAGATCAACCAGCGTATTTGGCAGTAGCTGTGTGGGCTGTGCGATAGCATTTAGCTGCTGTAAGTGAGGCCACTTATCCGGCGTGCCATAGTAACGTTCAGAAATATCCCACAACGTGTCACCAGGAACTACACGGTAATAATCGTTAGATACCTCAGCCGCATTGGCGGCTGTTCCCACAAGCACTGCAATGCTTGCCAGCACCACATAATGTGTCAAAGAAACTTCGACCCGCTTGAAGCAATGTACCAATATGCTAATTAGTTGCCCATGCAGACTGTAGTTGCTCTTCATAACCCCACCATCCCTTTTTTACATCGGCATACCCACTTCGTATAGTTATTCTTTAACAGAAGTTCTATTGCCGAACGCCCATCGTTACTCAATGAGCGTATTAGATACCCAGCCTAATGTAGGTAAGCCATTATCCTGAAAATAAACTTGGCTCCACCCATCCATACTCCCCAGCACATAGACGGATGTACCTCTTGTCAACGATGCAATACGATCAAAGTTAGTGCTTGCTCCGCTACGAATATTGACGCTAGACCCCACTATTTTTTTCTCTTCTAAGTTAGGCAAGCTAGCTTCGATGTTCTCTCTCGCGACATCATTTCCACCTTGAGCTGCCATAACGAACCAGAAAACTGCCCAGGCATGATTTCGCTCTACCCCTTGCCCTCTGGCATGCATCGCACCGAGATTATTTTGTGCAAAAGGGTCGTTCTGTTTGGCAGCCTGCTCATACCACTCGAAGGCACGGGTGAAGCTTTGTTCTACGCCACGTCCTGTTTCATAAAGGCTACCAATATTATTTTGTGCTGCCACATGCCCCTGTTCAGCGGCTAGTTCAAACCAGCGCGCGGCAATACTAGAGTCAGCGTCAACGCCTTCACCTTCTAAGTACAATAGGCCTAGCTGAAACTGTGCTGCTGCACTTCCTGATGTCGCTGCTCTTTCAAACCATTGAGCGGCTGAGCTAGGCTCACCTTCAAGACGTCCAAGCAAGTAAAGTTCTGCCAGCCTGACCTGTGCATCTGCTAGGCCATTATCCGCCGCAAGCCGATACCATTTATAAGCTTCATCTATACTAGCGCCTACTCCCTGGCCGCGCTCAAACATCATACCTAATGCAAACTGGGAGTCTGCGTTACCTCGCTCTGCCGCCGTCCGCCACTCGTGGATAGCCGAGGCATAATGGCCACGCTGGTACTCTTGCAGTCCCGCCTCATAATTGGCACTGGCCAGCGCGCTCGCCCCTAAGAAAACAAAACCAACCAAGGGTAACCATTTCATATTAGGCTCTTCCTTCACAAAAGCCCGGTAGGCTTTCGCCTACCGGGCATTCAACGGTGCAGTGTATTACGCCAGCGAAATAAGTTATTTCACTGGTGTCACCGTTTTGGTTACTTCTGCCAGTATGCGAGCATAAGTATTACGTGCTGTTTGGGTGATCGCTAGTTGATCTTGTAAACGCTGTAGTTCTTGATCAGTAACGCGCAGATTTTGTAACTGCTCGCGTCCCTGCTGCCCCAGACTTTCAAGGGTATATACTTGGCCATCAATAGTGATCGTTGGCGCTGATACTTGATCACCGACGGCAACAGCCGACTCACTTTCTGAATGACTCATTTCTTGTTCAGTAGCGTTTACTGCTTTTTCGATAGCATCTGCTGCTTTTTCAGTAGTGCTTGTTTTACTGGCGCTTCTGCTTTTTGCTGAAACGGTGGGACGCTGTTTGCTCATCAAAGTTTACCTCTATAGCTAAGTAGTTTCTCAAAACAACGTTAATAATTATTAATCGCTGCGTTACACGTTTTATTCAGCTGACTCTGTAGCCTCGTCACTGTCGAGTTCGACAGAGCCACTTGCTTCAATAGAGTCATCAACTTCGATAGTGTCACCGTTTTCAGGAGGTGTACCAATACGCTCGTGGGTCAATACACACAGCACACCTGTGAGAGTATGCTGAATATCAAAATTCGTATCACAGTAGAGTGCCATCGTGTTAAGTAGGCGGCTTTCAAGTATTAATGGGTTTTGCAGGTCAGTTTCATTAATTGCTAGCCTTGCCATAAATAAACTTCCAGCAGGACACTCTAACGCTTGCTCGTCACTGGCGGCCACACACACTGAGCTTTGGTCCACGGTGGGGAGAGAAGGTACCTCTTGAGGCTCGGCCATCACGCTCATACTAAACACAGCAAGGCTTACGGCCGTCACAACTGAGGCGGCGAAAGTAGCAATGTAACCAACATACTTCATTATCAAGTGTCCTATTTTTAAGTTTCTTAAGGGGGGCATTAATCCCCCCTGTTTTCACATGCATGTTTTACTTAGCAGTAAAACCATTTAGCCACACAACTATTGAGCAGTTTCTGTCACCGTAATTTCTACACGCCTATTCGGCCTTAAACACTCAGTAACACTTGGTATTGCAGTTCTACCGGGGCACTCTACAACAGGGTCTGCCATACCACGCCCTGCTGTCATAACACTTGAGCGACTGATCCCTTGGTTAACCATACGCTCCCCGACTGTCTCAGCACGAGAATTAGATAGTGCTAAGTTATAAGCCTCACTACCAAAGCGGTCGGTATAACCGATAATCAGTATATTAGGGCTTACAAAATCCTCATTAATCGTTTGGGTGACCATATCTACAACACGACGGCCTTCTAAGGTTAATTTATCACTATCAAAATCAAATAATACATCACCCGATAGTGTTAACTTTTCTTGTCGTGGCTCGGTGGCAACTTCTTCTACTTCAATCGGCACTAACAGAGCGGGACACTGAGCATCTCGCCAACGCGTGCTTTCTAACGCCATATCGTCGTCATAATGCACTTGGTATTGGCATGTAATGTAATCCTGACCATTACCCGTATAGAGGTTAAAGACGTAGTTCCATTCGCGAACCCCAAAGAACCCTTCTGCATAATGGGGGTTACCGATTAACTGGCGCACCTGATCCTTTGTTTGACTTTCCCTGATACGTAGGATGCTTTCAGGGTCAACGAACTTACCCCCGTCATACCAGTTACCTGCCAGTGCAGGAAAGCCATCGCCTGCCTCGCGTAGCTCAGTACGGTCGTTGTTGGGTGGACTGGCACAGCCCGCCAACATGAGAACGCCGGCCATACTGGCGGCCCCAAGGGCCGCCTTTTTCATCATCTTATTACGAAGATTTCTCACGTCGTTCTCCTTTACCAATGCCAGCCAGCGCCAATGCCTGCGCCGAAGTTGCTTTGCGAGTCGCCGGTGATCTTACCTTGGATAATCCAACGGCCATTATCAGAGAGGCGCGACACACCTACCGAGATAGCAGACTCACCGCCATAGGTACCTGCACCAACCCCTATCATGCTCTTACCAGGCATCCAGGCTTGCGGCACAGTTGACGCCGCGATTGCGCTGGCAGAGCCGGCATTAGCATTACGTTCAACGCTATCAATACGGCCATGCACGTTGTTGATCTCGTTAGTGAAGCGACGACCAAGCTCATTCATCTGGCCTACATTCACCGCGTCTGTTTCATTAATACCAGGGGCTACGTTGGTAATAGTGGTACCTTCTTCTCCTCTCAGTGTGATGGTGTTGTAATTCACATTGCCATCTTCGTCACGGTCGTAGTTCACCGCGCCACGCTGTACCGCTTCTAGCTGACGAACGTTAACTGCATCGGTAGCCTGGGTACCGCCCGCCACATTGGTAATCTGGCGCTCGTTACCGGCACTACCTACAGAAACAGCCCCTTGGGTAGACGCCACCGCTTCATTAGAGAAGCGCTCGCGCTCACCATTCATACCTTCACGGTCTGCAACAGATCCTGCACCTAGTGCAACGCTACCTTCCGTATTGGCCTGGGCGCCGGCACCAGAGGCAACGCTACGGTCACCCGCAGCAACACTGCTTGGCCCCATCGCAATGCTGTCAGCGCCTTGCGGGTTGGCAGCAGGTCCTTCACTGTTAGCG
The DNA here is from genome assembly GCF_000712975.1 of Vreelandella neptunia. Taxonomy (GTDB): domain Bacteria; phylum Pseudomonadota; class Gammaproteobacteria; order Pseudomonadales; family Halomonadaceae; genus Vreelandella; species Vreelandella qaidamensis. Next base: position 508,666 of record NZ_JHQL01000004.1, read on the forward strand.
CGGAAGTACTTAGAGCCACCCTGCTCAATGTTGGTGATTTGATTACTCACCTCCCACAGCTGGCTACCATTCACCGCATCCATGCTGTCTTTGGTGACATCACCCGGTGCTACATTAGTAATGGTGGTGCCGTTGTCGCCCGCTAGGGTAATGGTGCTGTAATCAACGCTGTTATCGTCGTTGCGGTCATATTTCACCGCTCGGTCATCCAGATCCGCCAAGTCGTTGGTGATATTACTGATATCGCCTTCAACGTTGGTAACGCGGCTGTCTAACGCGCCGACCGCTTGATTAGTGGCATAAAGCTGGCTGCCATTAATTGCATCGGTACTTTCGGCAGAAATCCGACCTGCCGCCACGTTAGTCACAGTGCGCTCGTTACCCTCACTTCCCACACTGACCGTTGACACCACACCTTCACCAGCACCGGCAAACTGATACGTTGTGCCTGCAATAACTACCGAGGTCGTGCGTACAGTGTCGGCAGTCACAGACCCTTCACCTAACGCCACGCTACCTTGATGCGATGCCACTGCCTGATAACCCAGAGCCAGCGCACGGTCGGCGGCAGCGCGTGCTTCGTAACCGACTGCCGTTGAGCCTTGCCCTTGAGCAAAAGCATCACTGACACTCAACCCACGATCATTGGTGCGCACATAACGAATACCCAGGCCATTGTCAGTAACGTATTCATTACTAATATCGCCAGTCACGTTCGTCACGATGCTTTCCAACTGATACAGCTGAGAGCCGTTGATCGCATCTTTACTATCAGCCGATACGTCACCATCAGCCATATTGGTGATTTTGTTATCACCCATGCTGATGCCATCAGCACTGATCACCGGGCCACTATCACCGACGCTAATGCTGTTACCGATCTCCAGGTCATCATTCAGCGCTAGTGCTAATGTTTGTTTATCAGTCAGTTTGGTAACGATATTGCGGTTACCCTTTTCATCTGCTTCACCCACGATATCTAGACGCTCACCGAGGCGGCGCTGGGTATCTTCACCTTCGTCAGCACCGAAGGTCAGCGGATTAGTAGCAATTAACTGATCACCCGCGTTGTCAACATAGTCTTTGTTAACAACTTGGTTACCTTCGGTGATGCCCTCTGGCGCGATGTTGTAGGTGACTTGATCACCGTTCACTACGAAACGATCGCCCAGTTTGGTCTCACCCGTGACAGTGAGGTTATTGCTGGTGATGTTTTCTAGCCCCGTCAGGTTATTGGCTAGCTGTACCTTCAGGCCGCCTTCACCATTGTGAGTGATGCCGATGTTGTTTTCGCTCAACTCACCCGTTGCACCACCCGTTAGGCTCAGCGTTTCGTTAAGGTTACGAAGAACCGATACCTCATCATCGCCCTCAAAGATCAAACCATCACTCAGTGTTGCAATCGTTTCTTCGATAGGGTTGCCATCCGCATCATCTCTGATGTAGGCAATACGAGAGAGGCCATCTTCACCATCAATACCCCGCGAGCCCGTTGCTCCATCAATACCGTAGAACGACAGGCCGTTGTTACCATCATTGAGAACAACCGTGTCAAACGTTGGGTCCTTATCTATCATCACCATGAGGTTGCCCTCGGCATTCACAATGGTTTTGATGTTGTCAGCTGAGTAGGAGGCATCTGCTTTATCACCGTTGCCCAAAATACTAACCGTTTCACCCAGGCGTTTTTGGATGCTGTTAGTGTTACCTGCAAAGGTCAGCGGAGCATTGGCTTGATCACTCACCGCCTGCAGTTGACTTCCGTTGATCGCATCCGTGCTCGTCGCACTCACCTCGCCTGGCGCCACGTTGGTAATCGTTTGATTACCCGCGTCAATGCCTCCGATAGTGATGCTCGGCGTATTGGCCACCTGACTACCAGTTCCATCAATGAACTGAGCACCAATGTCATTGATGGTGAAGAACGTATCACCAGTAATGTCACCGAAGGTGGCGCTATTTAGGCCAGTAAGATCTCTGGCCAGGGCAACGGTGATATTGTTACCGTCGACCTGCGTCATGATGTTCTGGCCTTCGTCGAACGCTGACCAATCGGTATTGCCTACAGCACCAGTGATATCGACCTGGGTATTCAGCTTGGCATTGTGGACATCGCCGTCATTCGCGCCGAATTTCAGGCCGTCGTTCAGCGTGGCGACTTCCTGGTCGTCATAAACGATGCGGGTAATGCTTTCACCGTCGACACCATCGCTGCCATTCGTACCGTCAATACCAATCGTGGTGCTGCCAGCCGGACCAGTCAGGCCGATTGTGCCGTCTTTGCCGTTAAGCACAACGCTGGAGCCGTCTTTGCCATTAACACCGATAGTGCCGTCGACGCCGTCTTGGCCTGCTTGACCAACGCTTAGGTTATTGCCCAGGGCGAAGTCGATGGCGTTATCGCTCACCGTGGTGATGATGCTGCCATCGTCACTGGTGTAGGCAACGGTCTCGCCCAGCTGGACGTTGTCGTCGGCACCGTTATCCGCGGCAATGTTGAAGCCTTGGTTGGCAATCGCTTCGACGTCATTCAGCTGATCGACATTCACTGCATCCGTGCCGTCTGTGCCCGGGGCGAGGTTGGTGATCTTCGTATCACCCATGTCGATGCCGCCGTTGTTGATCGTCGGGCCATCGGTAATCGC
>NZ_JHQL01000004.1:514086-517018 GCF_000712975.1 Vreelandella neptunia
CATTCACTGCATCCGTGCCGTCTGTGCCCGGGGCGAGGTTGGTGATCTTCGTATCACCCATGTCGATGCCGCCGTTGTTGATCGTCGGGCCATCGGTAATCGCTACTTCGGTCAGGCCGCTTAGGTTCTGAGCCAGCTGAACCCTTAGGCTGCCATCGCTATCTTTGGTGATGCCGATATTGCCGTCCGTCAGGGCGTTCACATCAGCGCCGCCAGTCAAGCCAAGCGTTTCATTCAGCTTGCGCGTTACCACTTCGCCGTCGTCGCCCTGGAACTTCAGGCCGTCGTTCAGCGTGGCAACTTCTTGATCATTGCCTTCTGGGTCGGTGTAAACGATGCGTGTCACGCCGTCTACGCCATCAACGCCCGGTGCACCGTCCTGGATCGAGATGGTGGTTAGGCCATCCGTGCCGTTGGGGCCCGCCGGACCGGCTAGGCCGATCGTGCCGTTCTCGCCATCGATAGCAACGCCGTCTTTACCGTCCTTGCCGTTGACAACAAGGCTGCCTGGGGTGGTGTCATCCCCCACGATCAGATCACTGCCCAGGGCGAAGTCGATTTCGTTGTCACGCACCGTGGTGATGATGTTGCCATCGTCACTGGTGTAGGCCACGGTCTCGCCCAGGGCAACGGTGTCTTCCGTCGCCGCCGGATCGGCCAGATCGGCATTGTCTGCGGTGATGTTGAAGCCTGTAGTGACCAGGGTGTTATTGGCGTTCTGAAGATCGCCCACGTTCACCGCATTGGTGAGGTCATCACCGGTGGCGGTCTCTAGGGTGGTGCCGGTCAGGCCGCTTTCCACGCTGGTGATTTGCTTGTCACCCATGTCGGCACCCTGGAAGTTCGGGGTGTCGGCGAACTGGATTTCAATACCACCGGCTTGGGTTGCGACGGTCTTGACGTTGCCTGAGGAGTAGGCAATCGGGTCGCCCGCTGCATCGGTGTCGGCACCGGTGCCCACAATCTGCAGTTCGTCGTTCAGATTACGGGTGACGTAACCATCCGCGGTACCGGTGTTGTCGTTACCCGAGAAGCGCAGGCCGTCATCTTCCAGCGTGGCCACGGTCTTGTTGTTGCCATCGCCGTCTTCGAAGGTCAGACGTGTCACGTCAGTGGCGTCGGCCATGACGTCGCCCGGTAGGATCTGCGGACGCAGGATGGTTTGTGGGCTGATGCCATTCTGACCCGCCGGACCTGTCAGGCCGATGGAGCCGTCTGCGCCGTTGATCGCAACGCCACTCACGCCGTCAGCACCGTCAACTCCAATCTTACCGTCGACGCCTGGCTCGCCAGGCGCGCCCGGGCCACCAATGGTGAGGTCGGTGTTCAACGCGAAGTCGATTTCGTTGTCACGCACCGTGGTGATGATGTTGCCATCGTCACTGGTGTAGGCCACGGTCTCGCCCAGCTTGACGGTGTCTTCGGTCGCCGCTGGATCTGCCAGATCGGCATTGTCTGCGGTGATGTTGAAGCCTTGGTCAACGACGTTGTTCAAGGCCTTCAGCTGCGCGACGTTAACGGCGTCGCTATCAGCGGTACCTGCAGCAACGCCGGTGACTTGACGATATAAGCCAACGCCTTCATCACCAACCGCCACGGCACCATAGGTTGATTTGGTGGCCGTAATCGCTGGATCATTATCATCCGCGATACCCGTCAACGGGTTATAACCGGAAATACCCGCTCCAGTATTGGCGTTGGAAGCGGTACCAATGGCAACGCCGCCTTCTACGCTAACATCAGCAAAGTTACCAAGCACAAAGGCGTTATCTTGATCAATATTGTTAACCGCACCGATCACTGAGGAGAGATTACCGCTAACGGTATTTTGACCACCTAACGCTGTTGAGAGCTTGCCAGAAACTTCATTTTGGTAGCCGATCGCCCGCGAGAAACCACCGCCGGTTACCTTGTTCTCGAAGCCCATCGCAACAGACGTTCGTCCTTCCACTTGGTTACGAATACCAAATGCGGTGGAGTTTTCACCGGAAATGTTGTTCGTGAAACCGAAGGCTGAAGAAAAACGGCCGGAAACTTCGTTCAGCTGCCCAATTACCGTCGTATTTTGTGCCTGCAACTTGTTTTCGCGGCCAATGGCAATAGCGGTAAATGAGTCCCCTGGTGTGCCTGCACCCAGTACGTTATTTGCACCTATAGCAATCTGACTTTGACTGTTTGTATTGTTATTGAAACCTAAGGCTACTGAACGTTCTCCCTCCGCCGTGTTTCCAGTACCCACTGCCGTCGCATTATTGGCAGATGCAGAGTTGTTATTCCCTACGGCGGTAGCAGAATTGCCAGCCGCTAACGCGTTGGTACCTGCTGCAAGAGCATTGACACCTGTTGCACCGTCGTTGTTGAAGTTGCCTTGTTGGGTGCCATTATCATTGACGCTGTAGTAGCGAATTCTCTGTGCTGCTAATTGATTAACGTTGACAGCATCGGTGCCAGCGACACCAGGTGCCAGGTTGGTGATGGTGTTCCCCCCCATGTTGATGCCGGTATTATTAATCACCGGACCACCGTTAATGGTGAGGCTGTCAGCCGTCAGATCTGGCGACGTGGCAACCGTAATATCGGTGCCCGTACGCGTAATATCGATGTTTTGACCATCTATGAATTGGACGGTGGCATTGGGTGCAACGTTTGTCGCTGTATCGCCGTTGGTCTGCACGTTCCAACCAGCATTGGCAACATTGCTAACGCTTGTCAGCTGCTCCTGTGTCGCTGCTTGGCCACCAGTGTAAGTGGCGTTCGGGTCGAAGGTGGTGTTGGTCAGACCACTGATCGTGCCGGTATCACCGTTGATCGTGACAGGATTGGTAGACCCCACACTGAGCACGTTCGCTAGACCAAGCTGTACACCGTCTGCCGTGGTGGTAGAGGTAACGTTGGCATCACCGTTAACATTAATGGTGTCGCCTAACGCGTA
>NZ_JHQL01000005.1 GCF_000712975.1 Vreelandella neptunia
ATCACCGCTGGTAACGCTGTGCGTCCCCGGCAGCGGATGCGTACTTTACGGATTCGCTGCCGTCTTGGCAAGTGGTTTTTTGAGAAAGTTATCGAAAACGTTAGGTAAGCGTCACACGAGCATAACGTTTCTTACCTGCCTGGATAACGTAGGCGCTACCCGTCGCCAGCATCGTGTCTTGGGCAACAACATCCCCATCTACTTTCACACTACCGTTTTTCAACATATCTTTGGCTTGGGCACTGTTCTTGGTAAGGCCAGAGCGGTTGAGTACTGCCGCGATAGGCGCCTGCTCATTGCCTTCAAAATCCACCTCTACTTCAGGCAGGTCTTCCGGCAACTCGCCTTCCGCTAACTGATTACCCGCTGACTTGTGCGCATTAGCGGCCGCTTCCTCTCCGTGATAACGAGCGATAAGCTCACGGGCTAGCTCCATTTTCACGTCACGCGGGTTAGCCCCTTGTTCTACGCCTTGCTTGAGTGCCTCAATCTCTTCGTTGGATTTCAAAGAAAGCAGCTCAAAGTAGCGCCACATTAAACTATCGGGCATCGATACTAATTTATTGAACATAGAGCCAGGCGCTTCATCGACACCTACATAGTTACCCAACGACTTGGACATCTTCTGTACGCCGTCCAACCCTTCGAGCAACGGCATGGTAATCACAACCTGAGGCTCTTGCCCGAAGTGCTTTTGAATTTCCCGGCCCATCAGCAGGTTAAATTTCTGATCGGTGCCGCCAAGCTCAACATCTGCTTCAAGCGCGACAGAGTCGTAGCCTTGGACGAGCGGGTAGAGAAACTCGTGAATCGCGATTGATTGATTCGCCTTATAGCGTTTTTCAAAGTCATCACGTTCCAACATCCGTGCCACCGTGCTTTGCGCCGCTAGCTCAATCATTTTGGCGGCGCTTAGCTCACCAAACCATTCAGCGTTAAAGCGCACCTCAGTCTTTTCGGGATCAAGGATTTTAAATACCTGCTCTTTATAGGTCTCGGCATTAGCCTTTACATCAGCTTCGGTGAGCGGTTTGCGCGTGACGTTCTTTCCCGTGGGGTCACCTATACGTCCGGTGAAATCGCCGATCAGAAAAATAACCGTGTGGCCGAGATCCTGGAACTGACGCATTTTTGTCAGTAGTACACTGTGGCCCAGGTGCAAATCAGGGGCTGTCGGATCAAACCCTGCTTTAATACGTAGCTTACGGCCAGACGCCAGCTTTTTCTTTAGCTCATCCTCTACCAGGATTTCATGCGTACCTCGCGACAGTAGCGCTAACGCCTGATCCACCTCACTCATTGCCTCTCTCCATGTAATATATAGCCGTTATAGGCGTCAGTTATTGAGTAATAGGCGATGTTACCATGACCTATCGCGCTGGTTGAGCCTTCACTACGTTTTGGATGAACCGCTTTATGAAAATGCCCCCCACTGCACTGCCGTCGTACTATATTGGCTTAATGTCGGGCACTAGCCTGGATGGTGTCGATGCCGCACTGGTTGCGATAGGGCCTGATTCACCTCCTGTGCTTATTGCTACACATGCGGCACCAATGCCACCGCCGCTCCATCACCTATTATTAACCCTGTGCCATGCTGAGCGGGTGAGCTTTGCAGAGCTTGCACAAGCTGAAAGCGCATTTTGCAGGCTACAAGCTGACGCCGTAAAAGCACTGTTGGACCGAGAGGGCATCACCGCTGAACACATTCACGCCATCGGTAGCCACGGTCAGACTATCGAACATGCTCCAAGTGGCCATCATGGTGGCCCCGCCTATACGCTGCAGCTTGATAACCCTAGCCTGCTGGCCGAGTTAACCGGCTGCACCGTGGTGGCTGACTTTCGCCGACGAGACTTAGCCGCAGGCGGACAAGCCGCACCGTTAGCACCAGCCTTCCATCAAGCTCTGTTTGGTCGCCAAGAAGGTGAGCAGCTTGTTTTAAACCTAGGGGGCTTTGCCAATCTGACGTGGCTACCCAGCGACATCCACATTTCTGTGATTGGTTTTGATACAGGGCCTGCCAATGTGCTGCTGGATACCTGGTTTGCAAAGCATCACAACGGACGTTTTGATCACGATGGCGCATGGGCGGCTAGCGGACAGGTTGACCAAGCGCTATTAAATCGCCTGCTTAGCGAGCCATTTTTTCAACAATTGCCACCGCGCAGTACCGGGAGGGAGCTTTTCCACTTGGCGTGGCTAGAAAAACAGTTAACGGGCCATGAAATGGCTAACGACGTACAAGCAACGTTGGCAGAGCTAACCGCGATAAGCGTTACCCAGGGAATCCAGCAACTGCCGTTAAGCCACAATGACATCACATTAATGGCTTGCGGCGGCGGTGCTCACAACACGTATTTAATGGCAAGACTTGCAACTCAGCTGCCTAACGCGGTGTTTAAGTCTTCTGCCGACTTTGGATGGCCCGAAGACTGGATCGAGGCAGGTGCTTTTGCCTGGCTAGCCCATCAACGTTTACACGGCCTGCCCGGCAATTTACCTTCCGTCACCGGCGCCAACGGTCCGCGGGTTTTGGGTGGCATTTACGCCTCTTAACCTGGGTCAGCATTACCCAACATGGCACACGCATGTTAGTCATCGCTTAACGCGAGTGTGCCTTTGGCCTGCGCTTGCGCATCTTCCATACTCACCACACCCTCTTTAACAAGCTTCGCAAGCGATGCATTTAACGTTTGCATGCCAAGATTGCCTCCGGTCTGAATAGCAGAGTAAATTTGAGCCACTTTATCTTCACGGATTAAGTTTCGTACTGCAGCAGTGGCAATTAATATTTCATGCGCAGCGATACGCCCGCCACCCTGGCGTTTTAATAATGTCTGGGAGATTACCGCCTGCAGCGACTCAGACAACATTGAGCGCACCATCGATTTCTCTTCGCCGGGAAACACATCGACAATGCGGTCAATCGTTTTCGCCGCAGATGTTGTATGCAGCGTACCAAACACCAAGTGGCCGGTTTCAGCAGCCGTCAGCGCCAGACGAATAGTTTCTAGATCCCTTAGTTCGCCAACCAAAATAACATCCGGATCTTCACGCAACGCACCGCGCAATGCAGCAGTGAAGCTGCGCGTATCCCGATGCACTTCACGCTGATTGATTAAACAGCGCTTGCTGGTATGCACAAACTCGACAGGGTCTTCGATGGTTAAAATATGCTCAAACCGGTGGTCGTTAATATAATCAATCATGGCCGCCAGTGTGGTGCTTTTGCCTGAGCCCGTCGGCCCAGTCACCAACACTAACCCCCTTGGCAGCATGGCCAGTCGCTCGAACACGTCTCCCATTCCCAAAGTGCGCATTGAAAGCACGTCATTAGGAATAGTACGAAACACCGCGCCAGCCCCCCTAGCTTGATGAAATGCATTAACACGGAACCGAGCAACCCCGGATACTTCAAATGAAAAATCGGCTTCTAAATGCTCTTCATAGTCTCGACGCTGCTGCTCATTCATAATGTCAAAAATCAGGCGGCAAACGTCACTATTGTCCATCGCGGGTACATTAAGCCGACGAATATCGCCATCAACACGTATCATAGGAGGAAGACCGGCAGAAAGGTGCAGGTCAGATGCATTCTGCTTTGCCGAGAATGCTAGCAGTTCGGTAATATCCATCTCTCTTTTCCCAGCAGCGGTAAGGTGCTTGAGTATGACAGACAATGCGCTTCCCACGTCACTCGACCAGGCACGCGAACGCCTGAATAACGCATTAAAAATGGCTGAACGCCCCCTCAATAGTGCAACGCTGCTAGCCGTTAGTAAAACAAAGCCCGCCGCCATGATTCGCCAAGCCTGGCAGCATGGGCAACGTGAATTCGGCGAAAACTATTTACAAGAAGCACTTGAAAAACAAGCTGAGCTGGCTGATTTAGAGGCTATTGTGTGGCATTTTATTGGTCCACTACAGTCCAACAAAACACGCGCAGTGGCAGAGAACTTCGCCTGGGTGCATAGCGTTGACCGCTTAAAAATCGCCAAACGGCTTAGTGAACAACGCCCGAAGCATTTACCTCCGCTCAATATTTGCTTGCAAGTCAATATTAGCCGCGAGGACTCGAAATCGGGTGTAATGCCTGATGAAGTCATGTCTCTTGCAAACGAAGTAGCCACCCTGCCACATATTAAACTGCGTGGGCTCATGGCAATTCCTGCTCCAGCCAACAGCCTTGAAGAGCAGCGGGTACCACTTGCAGCATTGCGCCAACTTTTGAAAGACCTTCAGGCAGCACTACCTAACGCCCCCTTGGATACGCTATCAATGGGGATGAGCGACGACCTAGAAGCCGCTGTTTTAGAAGGCGCAACGCTGGTACGTTTGGGAACCGCGATCTTTGGCGCACGTAGCACACAGCGTATTGCTCAGTAGCGTGCTTGAAAGAGCGTTACCACGACTGACACCCCATGCTGCCCAATGCAGCTTTTTTGCGAAAAAAGGATACCCACATGGCGAGCAAGATTACCTTCATTGGCGCAGGCAACATGGCCAGCGCCATTATCGGCGGCCTCATCGATAGTGGTGTGTCTCCTAGCGACATCACGGCCACCGCCCCTAGCGAAAGTGAGTTAGCGCCCCTTAAAGCGCGTTTAGGAATTAACACTAATACCGATAACAACGCAGCCATTGCAAACGCTGACGTGGTAGTACTTGCGGTAAAACCACAGATTATGCGCGGTGTATGTGAAGCAATGCGCGATAGTGTGCAACAACAAGCGCCACTGATTATTTCCATTGCCGCAGGTTTAGATGCAGCCACCATTGATCAGTGGCTAGGCGGCCAGAACGCGCTGGTTCGCTGCATGCCCAACACCCCCTCATTAGTCGGCATCGGTGCTAGCGGCTTATATGCTAATAGCGCGGTGAGTGAGGAACAGCGCGCGCTAGCAACACAGCTTATGGAAGCCGTTGGCATTGTTGAGTGGGTCGAAGAAGAGCGCCTGCTTGACGCCGTTACGGCCGTTTCAGGCAGCGCGCCGGCTTATTTCTTTTTAATGTTTGAGGCGATGGAAGAAGCCGCTGTCAAACTTGGCCTGCCTGCTGCCACGGCGCGACGTCTAGCTATTCAAACGGCGCTAGGCGCCGCTACCATGGCCCAGCGCAGCGATAAAGACCCAGCCACACTTAAACAAAATGTTATGTCGCCCGGTGGCACAACAGAACGAGCAATTCAGCATATGGAAGATGCACAGCTACGCGCTACCATCGCCGACGCTATGCAAGCCTGTGCCCAACGCGCAGACGCCATGTCCAAGGAACTGAGCGCCAACTAAATACGCAACTTTGCAACGGAGAGGCAGCAATGGGTAGTCAAGTGGGCAGTGCCGGGTTAATGCTCGTTAACTCGTTAATTAATATTTACTTATTCTTACTGATGCTGCGCTTTTTGCTGCAGGCATCGCGGGCCGATTATTACAACCCGCTTAGCCAATCAGTGGTTAAAATCACCCAGCCTGTCGTGGGGCTGTTTCAAGGCTTCTTGGGTCCTGTGGCTGGTCGCTTTGACCTTGCCACGCTAGCCGCTGGCTTTGTGCTGAAAGTGGTTAGTATGGTGGCCATTTTTATGGTGATTGGCGTTGGTATGCCGCCTATTCCTGGCTTGCTGATCGCGGGCATTGCTGCGCTAGCCAATGCCATATTAAAGATCTATTTCTTTGCCATGATTGTGATGATCATTTTGAGCTGGGTAGCGCCGAATGCTAGTCACCCAGGTGCACTGTTGGTGATGCAGTTAGTCGAACCCATTATGGCACCTGTTCGGAAAGTTATTCCGCCATTGGGCATGATCGACTTATCACCCATCGTGGTGTTTATTGCGATTAACTTAGTGGATGGCTTAGTGGTGGGGGCATTGATACGCGCTGCCGGCATCTCTGGCGCGTTGGTTGGACTTTAACCGCGCACCCTCCCCCTTGGGTTCCTTTTAGCAGGATTTATTTTTTGCAGGACTAGCGCTTTCGATGCCTGATTCAGACACTCTCGCTTTTGCAGACCGGCCGACGGACTCCGTCGGTCTCGTCACACCCCATGTAGCGAAATTTGATACGCCGCTTCCGCTTGCCTGTGGCAAAGTGCTGCCTGAGTACGAACTTATCTACGAAACCTACGGCACACTTAACGCAGCGCGCAGTAACGCTGTATTGATTTGCCATGCGTTATCAGGGCACCACCATGCAGCGGGTTACCATGGAGCCGAAGACCGCAAGCCAGGCTGGTGGGATGCCCATATCGGCCCCGGAAAATCGATCGATACCAATCGTTTCTTTGTTGTGTCGTTAAACAACCTGGGGGGCTGCCATGGCAGCACAGGTCCCGTTAGCCACAACCCTGAAACAGGGCGCCAGTGGGGACCAGATTTCCCTATGGTCACCGTCAGTGACTGGGTAGCCAGCCAAGCTCGCTTAGCCGACCGTTTGGGTATTGAGCGCTGGGCTGCAGCAGTGGGCGGTAGCCTGGGGGGCATGCAGGTGCTTCAGTGGACAATGACTTATCCTGAGCGTGTGGCCAATGCAGTAGTGATTGCCGCCACCCCCCGGCTTTCCGCGCAAAATATTGCCTTTAATGAAGTGGCTCGTCAGGCAATTCGTTCTGACCCAGAGTTCTTCGACGGTTGGTATGCAGAGCACGACACGGTTCCCAAACGCGGCTTGAAACTAGCCCGTATGGTGGGCCACATTACCTATCTCTCTGAAGATGCCATGGGCAGTAAATTTGGCCGAGACTTACGCAGCAACGATCTAAACTTTGGGTTTGATGTCGAGTTTCAGGTGGAGTCGTACTTACGCTATCAGGGCGATACGTTCTCTACCGCCTTTGACGCAAACACCTATCTGTTGATGACGAAAGCCCTTGACTACTTTGACCCCGCAGCTACTCAGGCAGGCGACTTAGCCAACGCGCTAGCACCGGCGCAGTGTCCCTTTCTGGTGGTTAGCTTCACCACTGACTGGCGTTTCCCGCCTTCTCGCTCTCGAGAACTCGTCGATGCACTTACCCGCGCAGGCAAGCCCGTTAGCTATGCCAATATTGACTCACCTCACGGACATGATGCGTTCTTACTACCCGAACCGCGCTACCACGCCCTGTTCAGCGCTTTTATGAGTCGCGTAGCCCGAGAGCTGAATATCGTCGAAACAGCTGGGGAGGAGAGAGTGTAATGCGCGCAGATCTTGAACTGATTTACGACTGGGTGCCACAGGGCGCACACGTGCTGGATCTAGCCTGCGGCGATGGTGCCCTACTTGAACGTTTAGCTCAGGAAAAAAGTGTTACTGGCTACGGTTTAGAGATCGACCCCGACGGCATTACACAGTGTGTCGCCAGGGGCGTGAACGTTATTGAGCATAACCTCGATGATGGCCTGGGTAGTTTCTGCGACAACAGCTATGATCAAGTCATTATGACGCAAGCGCTTCAGGCGCTACGTCGTCCGGATAAAATGCTCGATGAAATGCTGCGCGTTGCAGAAGAAGGCATTATCACTTTTCCTAATTTTGCTTATTGGCGCCACCGCATTCATCTTGGCCTACGTGGCTATATGCCGGTCTCTAAATCTCTGCCTCATGCTTGGTATGACACGCCCAACATCCACCTCTCCACCTTTAACGATTTCGAGCATCTGTGCCGTGAAAAAGGATTAGTGATTGTTGACCGCGCGGTAGGGGTTGGTGATCACAAAGGGCACTGGACATCAAAGTGGTGGCCTAACCTGTTCGGTGAGATTGCCATTTTTAGGGTGCGCCGCCGCTAATTTAGCCTACGTCGTCCCGCTAACGCTATCTAACAGAGGAAGCCTGCCATGGTTTATCAAGTGTTACGCAGCACTACCTTACTTGTCACAATGCTTTTCTCGCTGCTCCTCGCCGCCCATACGGCAGCCGAGCAGCTAACACGGATAGGTGACTACGAAATCCATTACAGCGCCGTGGCCACTAGTTTTCTTACCCCAGAAGTTGCCCAAGCGCACGGCATTCAGCGCAGCGCAGGACACGGGCTGGTTAATGTGAGCGTACGCGAGCGCCAAGAGGATGGTGGCACCCGCGCCGTTAATGCCAGCGTGCAAGGGCATGTGACAGGTCTTGCCGATGCCCAAGAATCGCTAAGCTTTCGCACGGTACACGACGGCGATGCCACGTATCATTTAGCCACTTTTGCTCTTCGTCACGATGAACCCATGCGATTTAACTTGGACGTTCGCTACGACCGCAATGCCAGCCCTGAACGGGTCAGCTTTATTCAGCGTTTTTATATTGAGCGTTAAATTCGCATCGGTAGCGGCCGCGCTAGGCGCACCGCTACCGGCACTCCTGCTTTCCAATCCAGCGTAACACCGTAAGCTAGCACCTCCACCCCAGCGTCTACCGCTTCAGCTAGCGCTACCGCATAGATGGGATCAATATGGGCCGCTGGAGCTACATCGTGAATGCCTTCATGGGCAACACAAAATAGCAGAACGGCCCTTTTACCCTGCTCGGCAAGCGCAGTTAATGTATGCAAATGCTTAGTGCCCCTCACGCTGACCGAGTCAGGGAAATAACCATGACCATCGGCTTCTTTAAGGGTGACCTGCTTAACTTCAATAAAAGCCTCGCCCTTATCAGGATCGCTCAGCCGGAAATCAAGCCGTGCATCACTAACCTTCACTTCCCGTTTAAGCGTTTGATAGCCTGCCAAGGGGGTAATGTCACCGACTAAAATTGCTTCTTCCACGATGCGGTTGGCGCGACCGGTGTGAACAGAAGCCAGGGCTAGGGAGCCATCTGGCTGCGGCAACTCAATCCATTCCCAGGTCCAAACCAGCTTGCGTTTGGGGTTATCACTCGGCGACAGCCACACTCGACAACCAGGCACATTCACCGCCTTCATCGATCCGGTATTGGGGCAGTGGGCAACCACTTCCTCTCCACTCTCCAGCTGCACATCGGCTAGAAAGCGCTTGTAACGACGCAACAGCACTCCTGGCACCAACTCAGGATAAGTCGTCATAGTCGGCTCACGAAACGACCTATGCGTTCTACGGCTTCTTGCAAGCGTTCAACGCTGTTAGTAAAGGCGATGCGTACATGGTGCTCACCACCCTCTACCGCAAAATCAATGCCTGGGGTAATCGCCACGTTCTCCTCTACCAGCAGTCGTTCACAGAACGCTTGGCTGTCACGGCTATAATGGGAAATATCCAACCACAGATAAAATGCCCCTTGGGGCGGCATATCTGGCGCAAGCCCCAGCCGCGCTAGCCCATCCAACAAAACTTGGCGTCGCTGCTTGAGCGTTGCTCTGCGCGCTTCAAGAATGTCTCGACACAGGGGAGTAAAGGCAGCTAACGCCGCATGCTGGGAAGGCGTAGGCGCGGCAAGAAAGACGTTTTGCGCCAGTCTGGTAAGCGGCTCGACAGCATGTTCAGGTGCCACCAACCACCCCAAGCGCCAGCCCGTCATACCGAAATATTTTGAGAAGCTGTTAACCACAAAGGCTTGGTCAGACAGTGATGTCGCCGATAGCGGCGCATCATCATAATTTAGGCCTTGATAAATCTCATCAACAATCACCTCACCGCCTTTCGCAGCAACGGTGTTAAATACTGCGGTTAAGGCCTCAGCGCCTAACGTGTGTCCCGTCGGATTAGACGGAGAGGCCAGCATGGCTAAGCACGTTTTAGCTTGCCAGTGCTGTTCAATCAGCGGCGCCGTTAACTGCCAACCACTTTGGCGTCCCACGGGAATAGCATCAATATCTGCGCCGGCTAGGGCCATAAAGTGACGATTGCACGGATAGTTAGGGTCAGCCATCAACACGCGGTCACCTGTTTCGACCAGTAATTGACTAGCCAGCAGCAGCGCACCAGAGGCCCCTGGAGTTACCAGAATACGTGCGGGATCAACATGGGCATTAAAATGCTCGGCGTAATGGCCTGCAATGGCTTCCCGCAGCGACGCTAGCCCTGCCGCTGGTGTATAACGGGTTTTCCCAGAGGCCAACGCTTGTTGGCCCGCCTCGACAATCGGTGCTGGCGTCGAAAAATCAGGCTCACCAACCTCCAGGTGAATTACATCGTGGCCTTCAGCCTCTCGGGCCTGGGCCATTTCTAATAAATGCATCACACGAAAAGGCGCAACGTGATTCACACGTGAATTCCAACCCATAACGGTTCCTTCACTTAACAGTAGAAAAAACATGACGCAGGCCGCACAAGAGGCGAGACCATGGTCGAAAATGCACTATTATGCTTGCATCGCGCGCAGTTTTCAGCTAAACAAGCATCCCTTTGGCGTGCGATCGTGGCACACGCTCATGGTCGATCAGCAGTCACATACGTAAGGGGCACTCCCATGCCAGTAGCGGAAAAGAAACCGGAAGCGTCCAAGTCCTTCACCCCGTATGAGCCAGCACCGGGCGAAGAGTATATGAACGAGAAGCAGCTCGCGCACTTCCGCCAGCTCCTTCTAGACTGGAAACAGGATCTCATGGAAGAGGTGGATCGTACCGTACGCCACCTGCAAGAAGACGCTAACAACTACGCCGACCCCGCTGACCGCGCGACTCAAGAAGAGGGCTTCAGCCTGGAGCTGCGTACTCGGGATCGCGAACGCAAGTTGTTAAAAAAGATCAACGAAACCATCGAAAAAATCGATGAAGACGACTACGGTTTCTGTGAAGCCTGTGGCGTTGAAATCGGTATTCGCCGTCTTGAAGCCCGGCCCACAGCAACGCTATGCGTTGACTGCAAAACGTTGGCAGAGCTAAAAGAAAAACAGCTCGGTGGCTAACCATCGACGCTAATACGCTACAAGCTGCTAGTTTATTACAAGCTAGTTTGTTGCAAGCTAAAGCGTCCAACGGGCACCCTTGAGGTGTCCGTTTTTGTTTGTCATCTTGCCTTTATCTCTATACCTATCATCATTGTTAACTGCTAGCGCTAATTGAACAACCAATTCGGGCTGTCATGACCCATACCTCGTACTACCGGGGCCGCTTTGCTCCCACACCGTCAGGGCCGCTTCATCTTGGCTCGCTCGTTGCCGCTCTAGGCAGCTACTTAGATGCCCGCGCTGTAGGCGGCCAGTGGCTGGTTCGTATCGAGGATAGTGATCCTCCACGCTGCCCCCCTGGCGCTGGCGATACAATTCTACGTCAGCTTAATGCCTTTGGGCTTCATTGGGATGAAGAAATTCGCTGGCAACATAACCGTTATGAGGCTTACCAGCAGGCGCTTGATGAACTGGTGGCCAAAGGCTTAGCTTACCCATGCAGCTGTTCACGCAAACAGTGGCAGGCATTTTCCGTTTATCCTGGGTGGTGCCGTGAGGGGTTAAGCGATCCTACCAAGCCGGTTGCTTGGCGACTGCGCAGCGATCTGGCAAAGCGCCCAATTACTTGGCAGGATCGGCTTTTTGGTTTCCAACAGTTCGACCCTAACGCTTTGGGTGATGTTGTACTCAAACGAAAAGATCAGCTGTGGGCTTATCAGCTTGCTGTCGTCGTGGATGACGCAGATCAAGGCATTACCGACATAGTACGCGGCTATGACCTGCTTGATAACACACCATGGCAAGGCCAGTTACAAGAAGCGCTTGGCTTACCAATACCTCGCTACCTGCATTTACCGCTCGTGGTTACGCACGATGGCCAAAAGCTCTCTAAACAAAATCTGGCTCCTGCATTAGCCGAAGATCCTGCCGGTATTCGCCAACAGCTGTTTAAAGCACTGCAACTACTCGATCAAGCGCCACCTGACACACTGGCTCAAGAGTCGCCAGAAACGCAGCTACGCTGGGCAATGGCACATTGGTCTGTTGAACGGCTCGTTGCCAACGCCCATCGCCGTTATTAATTAGAGCCTTAATATGTACGTTTATCGGATTATGCTGTTTTTAGTTTTTGGCGGATATTTGCTTTCGCCGTTGTTGATGGACGGCTGGGGAGATCCAAGCGTTGCCTGGTATCGCCCGTTTGCTATTTGGGGCGGTCTGATTGCGCTAACGCTATGGCTTGAGCAAAAAAGGAAGTTAGATGAGCGTTGAGCTGTTGGGGGTTGTGCTACTGGGCTTAGGGTATCTGTCCTTACTATTTGCCTGCGGCATGGCCGTTGAGCGTGGCTGGGTGCCCGTACGCATTACCCGCCACCCTATTGTGTATACCCTAGCACTAGGCGTATACGCCAGCGCGTGGGCAATTTATGGCAGTGTGGAACTTGCGGCAAAAGCAGGGTTTGGTTATTTAGCGTATTACCTAGGCGCAGCCGGAGCTTTTTTGCTAGCCCCTGTTCTACTGGTACCCATACAACGCATCACCCGCACCTACCAACTCTCTTCGCTTGCGGATCTATTTGCATTTCGCTACCGGTCCCGCTGGGCGGGCACCCTGGTAACCTTGATCAGCCTGTTAGCGGTGATGCCGCTGCTGGGAATACAGGTGCAGACCTTAAGCGATGCCGTCTTCTTACTCACCGGTAGCCGCTACAGCGCGGCGGTCACTCTGTTATTCTGCGGCGTGATTGCAGGTTGCGCGGTGCTATTTGGAGCGCGACATAGCCACCGTCATCGTCACGACACACTCCTCAGCGTGATTGCGTTTGAATCAATCATCAAACTACTGGCGATGCTAGGGCTAGGTGCCATTGCTCTCTGGTGGGTGTTTGACGGGCCAAGCGGTTTACAGCAGTGGTTAGAAGGACCAGGAGCCGCTGTTCAAGCCGCAACGCCCCAACTCGAAGCCCCGCAGTGGCGCACGCTGTTACTACTATTCTTTGCCGCCGCGTTCATGATGCCGCACTTGTTTCAGATTACCTTTGCAGAAAGTCTGTCTCGCCACACCCTACTTCAAGCCAGCTGGACACTACCGCTGTTTCTCATGCTGATGGCGCTTCCAGTACCCTTAATCTGGTGGGCCGCCCAATCAGTAAACGAGACAATTCCCGTCGCGGCCTACGCTGCCTTTTTGATGTCAGAACACTGGTGGGTGGGCGCCTTAGCCTTTATCGGTGGCCTAGCCGCCGCCAGCGGCACCATGATGATGATTGCACTGGCTCTTTCGGGCATGGTGCTCAACCATGTGGTACTTGTGGCGCGCCCACCGGAAGCACGCAGCGACTTATATGGCTGGCTATTATGGCTACGTCGCGGATTAGTCGTTGCTGTGATTGCAGGCGGATGGCTATTTGCAGAAAGCGTCGGCCGGTACCACTCGCTGACAAACCTGGGGCTTGCTGCGTTTGTCGGCATGGCACAGTGCCTACCCGGCATGCTGGCATTGCTGTACTGGCCCGGCGCGAACCGTAAGG
This sequence comes from Vreelandella neptunia, assembly GCF_000712975.1. Classification (GTDB taxonomy): domain Bacteria; phylum Pseudomonadota; class Gammaproteobacteria; order Pseudomonadales; family Halomonadaceae; genus Vreelandella; species Vreelandella qaidamensis. The sequence goes on from NZ_JHQL01000005.1 coordinate 13,298, forward strand.
GCATGATTGCTGGGCTAATGGGAGGCATCATCATTTGGCTGTGGGGTCTATGGCTGCCGCTACTATTTGATATCCCCACGTTCTCACTATCTCTAACCCCGCTGATGTCCGTGAACGCGCCACTTTGGTACAACGTTACGCTGGTTTCTCTGGCAGTTAATATTTTACTGCTGATCATTGTGTCGCTATTTACCCGCATTTCAGAAGGCGAGCGCTCTGCGGCGGAAGCGTGCTCCGTCGATGCCGTCATTCGTTCAAAACGCCTACCACTGGAAGCAGCAACAGCGGGAGATTTTTCCACGTATCTTGCCCAAGCGCTGGGTGATGAGGCTGCCAGCCGCGAAGTTGACCGCGCACTCACAGCGCTAAACCTAACACCCCAAGAGCGCCGCCCCTATGCCCTACGCCGCCTGCGCGATCGGATTCAGGCGAACTTATCTGGTTTAATGGGGCCTTCTGTCGCAAGGGATATTGTTGATCGCTACTTGCCCTATCGCCATGACGATGCGCCCGTCACTGACGATATTCATTTTGTTGAAAGCCGCCTTGAAGCCTATCGTTCGCGGCTCACTGGACTGGCTCGGGAGTTGGATGGCTTGCGCCGTCATCACCGGCAAACGCTTGCCTATCTGCCCGTAGGTTTGTGCGTGCTAGGCGACGATGATGAACTATTAATGTGGAATCAGGCGCTATCGCTACTTTCCGGAATTAGCGGCGATAGCGTGATTGGCTCACGCCGCGACAGCCTGCCTTCACCCTGGCCTAATTTGCTGGGAAGCGTGCTTAATGCCAGTCAAACACCGCTGTATAAACAAGCGGTATCGCTGCATGGCAAGGATTACTTCCTCACCCTGCATAAAGCGGTGTTAAGCGGCCACGACAGCCGTGGCGGCAGCGTGATTCTGGTGGAAGACCATACGGAAATGAAGTGGCTAGAAGAGGAGCTTGTACACGCAGCGCGCTTGGCATCTATAGGACAACTTGCAGCGGGCGTGGCGCATGAAATCGGCAACCCCATTACCGGAATTTCATCGCTGGCGCAAAATCTACGTTATGACACGGATGATCCTGCACTGCTGGAAACGGCCGACCAAATTCAACAGTTAACCCAGCGGGTTACCAAAATCGTGAACTCACTGGTTGGATTTGCCCATGGTGGCCGACAGACCTTGCCACTGCCAACCTCTCCTGCCTCGCTTTCCACCATTAGTGCAGATGCGCTGCACTTGATCCATTTAGCGCGCTCGGGAGAGGATGTAAGCTTTACCAACGCTTGCCCGGATGACATCGTGGTACGTGGCGATGCCCAGCGTTTAACCCAGGTCATGGTCAACTTACTGAGCAACGCCAAAGACGCTTGCGACGCTCAGGGCACGGTGCATATTGAAGCAGGCAAACAGGCAAGCCATGCGTGGTGGCGGGTTACCGATAGTGGCCACGGGATTGACCCTAGCGTGAAACATCGCCTTTTTGAGCCGTTCACCACGACCAAGCCTGCAGGCCAAGGAACTGGGCTTGGGCTCTCGTTGGCTTATCAAATTATCAATGAGCACCAAGGCAAAATAGAGGTGGCGTCACCGCCTCCAGGAAAGCCTCGCGGCACTGCCATTACGCTTTGGCTACCGCTTTACCAACAGGATGATCACCTACCTCATGCCCAGGATACTGATTGTTGAAGATGAAGCGATTATTCGCAGCGCGTTAAAGCGTCTACTCGAACGTCACCGCTATATCGTCAGCGAAGCGGCCAGCGCAGAAGAGGCACGTGAGCTGGCTCCTAGCGAATTTGATCTAGTGATTAGCGATTTGCGACTGCCCGGTGATCCTGGCACCGCACTAATTGAGGCCGCTGCACCCGCGCCAGTACTCATTATGACAAGCTATGCCAGCATGCGCTCAGCAGTCGATGCGCTTAAGCAAGGGGCTGTGGACTATGTTGCTAAGCCGTTTGATCACACCGAGCTGTTAGAAACCGTCGAACGCATTCTACACAAACAGTCGATGCAACAAGGCACGCCGCCAGACATCACCGATGAAGGGGGTGGTCGCCAAACCATGATTGGCGATTGCACCGCTATGCAGCAGGTTTATACCCGCATTCGTAAGACCGCCCCCGCAGACGTTACCGTACTAATTCAAGGAGAGTCTGGCACAGGTAAAGAACTTGTTGCTCGTGCCATCCATCAGCAAAGCAAGCGCGCAAAAGCACCGCTAATTTGTGTCAACTGCGCGGCAATACCTGAGACGCTAATTGAGTCAGAACTGTTTGGGCATGAGAAGGGAGCGTTTACCGGCGCTAGCGCTGCCCGAACGGGGCTAGTCGAAGCTGCCGACGGTGGCACGCTGTTTTTAGATGAAATTGGTGAATTACCGCTAGATGCCCAGGCGCGGCTACTGCGAGTGCTGCAAGAGGGCGAAATCCGTAAAATTGGCTCCGTAGAAACACGCCATGTAGATGTGCGATTGATTGCCGCCACTCACAGGGATTTGCGCGCACTGTCAAAAAGCGGAGAATTTCGGCTTGATCTCTACTACCGTCTCAATGTTATGCAGATAGAACTGCCACCACTGCGTGACCGTGAAGAAGACGTGTTGAAGATAGCCGATATCCTACTAGATAAAGCCTGCAAGCGTCATGACCGCCAAGGTCTTCGCTTGTCACGAGCCTCCCGACAAGATCTACGCGATTACCCTTGGCCAGGTAACGTTCGCGAGCTTGAAAATGCGTTAGAAAGAGGCGTGATTCTCGCTGAAGGCCATTTAATTCACCCAGATGACCTAGGCCTTGGTCCTGTTACCAACCGACCTCACTCCTCTACAGGTAACGGCTCCACATTAGCCAATGAATCGTCAGCGCCAAACGGTGACGACGACGACCTCTCCCTTGAGGACTATTTTCAGCATTTTGTGCTAGAGCATCAGGATCAAATGAGTGAAACCGAATTAGCCCAAAAATTAGGGATCAGTCGTAAAAATTTATGGGAGAGGCGCCAGCGCCTAGGCATTCCACGTAAAAAAACCGCGCGCCGCCCCACTTAGGCGGCGGCACAGCTTGCTGATAAACCACTCTACCAACTCTCTCTACGACTAACGTCCAATAGATTGATTTGCATAAGAAATATCCAGAATTCTCACGTTAGACACTGTTACCTTCCCACACAACACGCACTCAGAATCGGTTAAAAATGGGTAACACTATCGGCTGTGATTAGTTCCTTGTCATGGGCAATAAATTTCAAGTCTATGAAAATAAAAGAATAAACAATGAGTGGCACAGCAAGTGCAATATTACTGGGTAAGAAGAACAAAATGGGCAGCGCGGACGTCACTAACAAAAACAATACGACACCGCCCCAACCTGAGCCAAAACAAAAACAACAGGGCCAGGTAGAGATAACAGCACAAACAAAAACAATAGGCTTGAGTCTCATACCTTGCTAGCGCTAAGAAGAATAAGCGCAGCGAACAATAATAACAGCCAGCAAGTGCCCAAAAAGGACGCGACGTACACAAAGAATCTGCTTTCAAACAAAAATAATAGCAGCATGTGTGTACACCCCGGAACCAATAACAATTCGCCGGGAGAAAAAGTTCGCGGTTGGATTATTGTTTTGAATACGAGGCGGTCGGAATCAGACTGGTTCTTACGCCTACCGACTGCGGTGCGTATTCAGGGCGATGTGCCATCATGAAGAAAAACAGCAGCATGGACGCTGATTGTCTGCTTTATAGGGGAGGCTCTTGTAGCCTCCCCTTTCCGCGTTTAAAGCAGTCGTCTTTTACAAACCCTATTCGAGTGCTTTGCAAGCCTCAAGGGGTCGGCTACACTCAGCAACTTACCGCGAACCATGCGGTCATTTTTTCGCTACGTTTCTCGATACCGTTTATCGATACTGTTTTCGATACCTTGCGAGTCGATATCGCCGCATGTTTAAAGGATTTACCCGTTTACTACATAGCCCGGGAGAGCACTTGAAATCCCTGCTCGATTCCCCAGAGAGCGCCGCTGATGCGCTCAGTCCCCGTATTATTCCGCGCTCCGAGCACCCAGTTTCTCGTCAGCAAATCAGTGAGGCCGCGTTAAAGGTACTCTACCGCCTCAATGGCGCTGGTTTTGATGCCTATCTGGTCGGTGGCTGTATTCGTGACGCATTGCTGGGCAAAATGCCGAAAGATTTCGATGTTGCCACAAATGCAACGCCGGAGCAGGTGCGCGATCTGTTCCGCAATTCGCGGCTGATTGGTAGGCGCTTTCGCATTGTGCATGTGCGCTTTGGCCGCGAAGTCATTGAAGTCACGACCTTTCGGGGTAAACCACAGGACGAGCACGGCGATCATATCGCCCAGCAGTCTGATGACGGTCTGCTGTTGCGAGACAATGTATGGGGCAGCATCGAAGAAGACGCTCTACGCCGCGACTTCACCGTAAATGCGCTGTACTACAATATCGCTGATTTCACGATTCATGACTTTGCTAACGGCGCGCGTGATATTGAGTCGCGTACCCTGCGTCTGATTGGCGACCCCGTTACCCGTTACCGAGAAGACCCAGTGCGCATGCTGCGCGCAGTGCGCTTTGCAGCCAAGCTTGATTTCACCATTGAGCCTTCTACCGAAGAGCCGATGTATGATTTGGCACCGTTGTTACTGCAAATTCCGCCCGCCCGTTTGTTTGATGAAGTGCTTAAGTTATTCATGTCGGGACATGGCCTAATTACCTTCCGCTTATTAAGCCATTACAACTTGTTTGGCATGCTGTTTCCCGAAGCGGAAGAAGCCATGGCGGATGCGGCCTGGGCTGAAGATCTGATAGAACAAGCGCTCACCAACACCGACAAGCGGATTGCAGAAGGACGGCCAGTCACGCCCGCCTTCCTGCTAGCCGCTTTTTTGTGGGCACCAGTGGCGCACCGCCAAGCAGAGCTTGAGCGAGAAGGCATGCCCTCGATTCCAGCGTTGCAAACCGCTGCGCAGCAGGTAGTTACACGTCAGTTACAGCATATTTCGATACCCAAGCGCTTTGGCATGCCTATGCGCGATATTTGGGAGTTACAAGCACGCCTTCCTCTTCGACGTGGCAAGCGGGCATTTCAAACTCGCGAACATCCACGCTTCCGAGCTGCCTATGACCTGCTGCTATTACGTGAACAAGCGGGCGAAATACCGCGTGGTTTAGGTGATTGGTGGAACGCCTTCCAACAAGGCGATGAACACGAACAGCTTCGGCTTCTACAAAAAGTGGGTAGTGATCCGGCAAGCCAAGGCGACCGTCGCCGTAAAAAACGCCGTAAACCGCGTAAAACAGAGCAGTGAGAACGCAATGTCGCTTGCTTATATTGGTCTAGGCAGCAATCTGGATAATCCTGTTGCTCATGTTTGCCAAGCCTTGCGAGAGCTTAACGAACTGCCGCTTTGCCAGCTTGTGACTCAATCGTCCTTGTACGCAACGCGGCCAATAGGGCCACAAGATCAGCCCGACTTTATTAATGCCGTGGCAGCCCTTGAAACCTCGCTTTCGCCACTAGCACTGCTTGACCAGCTGCAAGGACTAGAACAGCGACACCGCCGTCGGCGGCTGCGTCACTGGGGGCCGCGCACGCTGGATTTGGACCTGCTGCTTTACGGTCAAAGTACGATCTTGCACCCTAGGCTCCAAGTTCCTCATCCTCATATGCATGAACGCGCCTTTGTACTAGCGCCTCTTGAAGAACTGGTGTCAGCTACGCACTCTGAGCCAATACTGCTTTACCAACAGCCGCTTACCGAGTGGCTAAAACATCTTGAGCAATGCGATATACAACGGTTGAGCGAGGCAGATGTCACCGCTACTGCTACCGTCTGACACAAATCTCGACACCAAGCCCCCATTCAGGTAACAATTGCCAGCTACGCCACTTCACGCTTGCAAGGATGCAACGTTAATAATGGTCGGCTGCCCACGTCGCATCGGCCCACTTAGACACTACGAGAGCACGCCATGAAAACCGTCACCCTGAGCACTCTGCAGGCGTTTAAGCGCGCCGGCGAAACGTTCAGTTGCCTGACCGCTTACGATGCTTCTTTTGCTCATGCCGCCAGCGCTGCAGGAATCGATGTTCTGCTAGTCGGCGATTCCTTGGGCATGGTCTTACAAGGGCACAGCAGTACGCTTCCCGTGACCATTGAGGATATCTGCTACCACACGCGCTGTGCAGCGCGTGGTAAAGGCCATAGCCTGCTAATGGTGGATTTGCCGTTTATGAGCAACGCTACCACGGAACGCATGTTAGAAGATTCTGCTGCATTAATGCGTGCAGGCGCTGAACTGGTAAAAGTTGAAGGCGAAGCATGGATGGCCGACGGTATCCGTGAAATGACCCGCCGCGGTGTTCCAGTATGCGCCCACTTGGGGCTAACCCCACAAACGGTCTACCAGTTAGGCGGTTATAAAGTGCAAGGCCGCGAAGCGGCCCATGCGGAACAGATCATCAACGATGCCAAAGTACTCGTTGAGGCAGGCGCTTCCGTGATTCTACTGGAGTGTGTGCCAGCCAGCCTCGGTAAAGCGGTAACAGACGCGCTGGACGTACCCGTTATCGGCATTGGTGCCGGCCCGGATACCGATGGTCAGATTCTAGTGATGCACGACGTATTAGGCGTCACTCATGGCCGTACACCGCGCTTCGTCAAAAACTTTATGGTCGACGCCGACAGCATTCAAGAGGCGTTCAAACACTACCATGAAGCGGTTAAGACACGTGCTTTTCCAGCAGCTGAGCACTGTTTTTAAGTGCCACCCGGAACAACAGCGATCCCTTTATGCGCACGTTAAGAGATATCAATGAATTACGCAGCACGCTCCGCGAGCATCGTCAGCAGGGGCGACGTATTGCTTTAGTGCCCACGATGGGCAATCTCCACCAAGGCCATCTGGCACTTGTGACCACGGCCCGCCAACACGCGGATATCGTTGTTTCAAGCCTGTTCGTGAACCCGATGCAATTTGGCCCAGGTGAAGACTTAGATGCCTACCCACGTACGTTTGAAGCAGATCAGGCACAGTTAACAGAAACAGGCTGCGATATTCTTTTCGCTCCTACGGTCAGTGCGCTTTACCCTAATGGCTTAGCCGCTCAGACCCGTGTACATGTGCCTGAGGTAGGTGAAGGACTCTGCGGTGGCTCACGCCCAGGACACTTTGATGGCGTTTCTACCGTAGTCAGCATGCTGTTTAACTTGGTGCAGCCAGATGTCGCCTGTTTCGGCGAAAAAGATTATCAGCAACTAGCGGTCATTCGAAAGTTAGTGAGTGACCTACACATGCCGATCGACATTATCGGTGTACCGATTGTGCGCGCCGATGACGGTCTAGCACTCTCCTCTCGTAATGGTTATTTAAGCGAGTATGAGCGTGTGAAGGCCCCCCTGCTATATCGCACCTTATGCGAGCTACGCGATGCATTAGAGCATGGAACCCCTGTCGAACAAGTACTACAACAGGGTAGAACAGCCCTGTATGATGCTGGCTTTACGCCTGATTACCTTGAGCTGCGTGATGCAACACTTGCTGCAGTCAGCAGTTCAACTCGCAGTGCCATGCTGCTAGCGGCAGCGAAACTCGGCTCTGCCCGACTTATTGACAATCTCAGCGTGCAGCTGCCAAGCGCTGCCACTGATGCTAGCCAGTAGGCTAGTTACGTTATTTAGGAGTTTCTATGCACACGATTATGCTTAAAGCCAAGCTGCATATGGCTCGCGTTACCCACGCGGTACTCAATTACGAAGGTTCCTGTGCCATCGACGGCGACCTATTGGATATGGCCGGTATTCGCGAAAACGAGCAGATCCAAATCTATAATGTAGAAAACGGCGAACGCTTCACCACCTACGCGATTCGTGGCGAGGAAGGCTCTCGACTAATTTCTATTAATGGCGCAGCCGCACATTTAGCTGCGCCAGGACATCGAATCATTATTTGCAGTTACGCCCACTACTCCGAAGCAGAGCTTGAAAACCATCAGCCGGCGCTTGTTTATCTGCAAGAAGGCAACCACGTTAGCCACACCAGCAACGCGATTCCTGTTCAGTTAGCGTAACTTAAACAGTTGAGTAAGCACCTATTTATAAGCACCTATTTAACGGGCCGTTGATCGGCCCGTTTTTTTTGCCTAAAAAGCGTATTGCCGCAACGCACAACCTTCCCCTATGCTGATAGATAAGTTTGACACAACATGCTAATAACAATGGGTAGGCAGCGCCTCATTGGCCTTTCTATCCTCACTCAGAACGTTGCGTTACTTACCCAAGGAGTCATCATATGCAAGACGTGGTTATTGTCGCCGCTCGCCGCACCGCCGTAGGAAGCTTTGGTGGATCACTCGCCGGTATTCCAGCAAGCGATTTAGGTGCACTGGTTATTAAAGACATTCTCGCCTCTACCGGTGTTGCCCCAGAGCAAATTGATGAAGTACTGCTAGGCCAAGTGCTAACCGCTGGCGTCGGCCAAAACCCGGCCCGCCAAGCAGCTATCAAAGCTGGCCTGCCTGATGCCGTTCCAGCCATGACGATCAACAAAGTATGTGGTTCAGGCCTCAAGGCCCTACACTTGGCTACCCAGGCAATCCGTTGCGGTGACGCCAGCGTTATTCTCGCAGGTGGACAGGAAAACATGTCTGCGTCCCCCCACATCCTGCCCAACTCGCGTAACGGCCAACGTATGGGCGACTGGAAAGCGATTGATTCCATGGTTCACGATGGCCTGTGGGATGCGTTCAACAACTATCACATGGGGATTACCGCGGAAAACCTAGCGGAAAAATACAGCATCACTCGCGAAGCGATGGACGAGTTCGCAGCGGCCTCTCAGCAAAAAGCCGCTCAAGCTATTCGCGACGGTAAATTCAAAGGCCAGATCGTTCCTGTGGAAATTCCGCAGCGCAAAGGCGATCCAGTGGTGTTTGATACTGACGAAAACCCACGGGAAGTAACCGCAGAAAAACTCGGCGGTATGCGCCCCGCGTTCAAGAAAGACGGTACCGTTACCGCCGGTAACGCCTCATCTTTAAACGATGGCGCCGCTGTCGTTATGCTCTGCTCAGCAGAAAAGGCCAAAGAACTTGGCTTAGAGCCACTGGCGCGTATTGCTGCTTACTCTAACGCTGGAGTTGATCCCGCGATCATGGGCATTGGCCCGGCACCGGCCACTCGCCGCTGCCTCGAAAAAGCGGGCTGGAGCTTAGATGACCTAGACCTAGTAGAAGCTAACGAAGCTTTTGCCGCCCAGGCACTTTCCGTTAATAAAGAGCTAGGCTGGGATGTCAGCAAGGTGAATGTTAACGGCGGTGCGATTGCCCTCGGTCACCCGATTGGGGCCTCTGGCTGCCGCATCTTGGTCAGCCTGCTGCATGAAATGATTGCGCGTGATGCCAAAAAAGGTCTTGCCACCCTGTGTATTGGCGGTGGCCAAGGTGTTGCACTAGCGATTGAACGTCCCTAAGCCCCACGTTTAGTGCGCTTAAACGTCATGCCCCCGCTACTTAGCGGGGGCATTTTTAATAGCTTATTTTTTACGGCTTTTTTTAAGGGCTAGCGACGTTTCTCTCCTACAATGCTCGAAGGCGTTCGCCATACCAGTATAGCCCCAAGCAAAAACAGTACCGATGCCGCCCACATAGCAATTGGCAAGCTGGTGCCATCGACGATACGCCCACCAAACATTGCCCCTAAACCAATCGACATATTAAAGGTAAATGCCATCAGCGCGGTAGCAGCCTCGGTATTAGGTGCCGTACGTATAATCCAGGTTTGAATACTGACTGACACGCTGCCAAAAACAGCCCCCCATATCATTAGCAGCAGTACGCCGCTGGTAGGTTGAACACCCAGTAGCGGGAAAATAGCCACAACTAACAATAAAAGGCTAGGAATGGCCAATACCGCCCGATAAGGGTGACGCCCAGCAAAGATACCTGCCGCGACATTACCCAGGATGCCGGCCGCCCCGTATAGCAACAGTAAACTGCCAACATGACGCTGAGCTACGCCGCTAATCTCCTGAAGAATGGGGCTGATAAAGGTATAAGCAGCAAAGTGCCCCACCACCACAAACCCCGTGGTTAACACCGCGACTCGCACACCTCGGTTGCTAAACTGCTGCGCTAACATACGCAATCGTACTGGCTCTCTTGGCGGCAGTGGTGGTAGCCAACACCATAGTGCAATGGCGGTTAACAGGCTTAGCCCACCCAACGCCCCAAAGGCTACTCGCCAGTTGCTCAGGTCCCCTAGCAATGTGCCTAACGGCACCCCCAATACTGACGCGGCGGCTACACCACCGAAAATAATCGTCATGGCCTTGGCAACCTGATCGCTGGGCACTAGCCTTGGGGCAATGCTTCCCGCTATGGCCCAAAAACCACCGATACTAATACCCACCAACACACGAGCTGCCAGTAGTAACCCAAAATTGCTGGCCACAGCTGAAAGTGCGCTGCCAATCACCATCACAATCATCATCAAGGTGAGCATGATGCGTCTATCTAACCGGCCCACCGCTACCGGCAACAGCGGTGCTGAGAAAGCAGCCACCACACCAGGAACGGTCACCATCAGGCCCGCCATACCTGGCGTGACGCCCATCGAGGAAGCTACCTGTGACAATAGCCCGATAGGCAATTGCTCAGCCGTCACCAATAAAAAAATGCCGATCATTACGGCCACCACCGCCCACCAGCGCGGCGCTTGCTCCTGCTCCATGGCTCTCTTCTCTTTTCCTATACTGCCTATAAAACGACACCGCCCCCGCAACTGGAAGCTGCGGGGGCGGTCGTTACGTCTATATCGCTTTAGTTAGCGACGTCCGCCTCGGCAGCGGCGAACGCTGCTTTCTCTTCCTCAGTGATCTCTTTAATTGAGAGCTTCACTCGGTTGCGGTTGTCGATATCCAACACTTTCACAATCACATCATCGCCTTCATTTAAGAAATCGCGCACGTTGTTAACGCGCTCAGCAACAATTTGCGAGATGTGAACCAGGCCGTCAGTGCCCGGCATGATGTTGACGAAAGCGCCAAAGTCCGCAATACGAACTACTTTGCCATTGTAAAGCTTGCCAATTTCCGCTTCTGCGGTAATTGCCAGCACAGTATCAATGGCTTTTTTGGCTGCCGCTTTGTCTTCTGCGTAGATGCGTACAGTGCCGTCATCATCCAGATCAATAGAGGCACCGGTATCTTCGCAAATTTTGCGGATTGTTGCGCCGCCTTTACCGATCACGTCACGAATCTTGTCCGGAGCGATTTTGATCGTCGCCATGGACGGCGCGTTTTCTGACACATCGGTACGGCTTTGGCTAATAACGTCATTCATCTGAGCAAGGATACTAATGCGGGCGTCATAGGCCTGCTGTAGCGCCTTTTCCATGATCTCTTCATTGATGCCTTCAATCTTAATGTCCATCTGCAGAGCAGTAACGCCCTCTTCAGAACCAGCAACTTTGAAGTCCATATCGCCCAGGTGATCTTCGTCACCCAAGATGTCGGTCAATACCGCATAGCCGTCTTCATCTTTCACTAAGCCCATGGCAATACCTGCCACCGGTGCTTTTAACGGCACACCAGCATCCATCAGCGCGAGTGAGGAACCGCACACTGACGCCATGGAGCTAGAACCGTTAGATTCAGTGATTTCCGATACCACACGGATGGTATAGGGGAAGACGTCTTCTGATGGCAGCATCGCCTGAACGCCGCGGCGTGCTAAGCGACCATGGCCAATTTCACGACGCTTTGGCCCGCCAAAGAAGCCAGCTTCACCAACGCAGTAGGGAGGGAAGTTGTAGTGCAGCATAAAGCGGTCTTTACGCTCGCCTTCCAGAGACTCGATTAGCTGTGAGTCACGCAGGGTGCCCAAGGTAGCAATCGCGATTGCCTGGGTCTCGCCACGGGTAAATACTGCTGAACCATGGGTCTTAGGTAGTACGCCGACTTCGATTGCCAGCGGGCGTACTGTGGTGTTGTCGCGGCCATCAATACGTGGCTCGCCTTTTACGACGCGAGAACGCACAACGCGCTTCTCAAGGGCAGAAAACGCACCTTTCACGTCATCTTTACTGAACTTGCCTTCTGTCTCTTCTTCACCTTCAGCAGCTACTAGCTGCGCGACAGCGTCATCTTTCAGCGCTGACAGCGCATCTTGACGCGCCATTTTGTCAGTAATGCGATAAGCATCACCCACTTTGGCTTCAAAAGCGTCGGCAATGGCCGTTTTCAGCGCGACATTTTCTGCAGCTGGCTGCCAGTCCCAGCGCGGCTTGCCCGCTTCCGCGACCAGCTCTTTAATCGCGCTAACGGCAACCTGCATTTCCTGGTGACCAAACAGCACGGCACCGAGCATTTCGTCTTCAAGCAGTTCTTGGGCTTCCGATTCCACCATCAATACGGCGTTTTCGGTACCGGCAACCACCATATCCAGCTCAGAGGTGGTCAGCTCTTCAACGGTGGGGTTGAGGAAGTAACCCTGCTCTTCATTAAAGCCAACGCGCGCTGCGCCAATTGGGCCGTTAAACGGCACACCTGCAATCCCCAACGCTGCCGAGGTGCCCAGTAGTGCCGCAATATCTGGGTCATGATTACGATCCGTCGATAGCACAGTACAGATTATCTGTACTTCATTCATAAACCCTTTAGGAAACAGCGGACGAATCGGGCGATCAATCAGACGCGAGGTAAGGGTCTCTTTCTCAGTAGGACGCCCTTCACGCTTAAAGAAGCCGCCGGGAATTTTACCCACTGCATAGGTTTTCTCTTGGTAGTGTACCGAGAGCGGGAAGAAGGGCTGATTAGGATTCGCTTCTTTCTTGGCCACAACCGTACACAGTACGACAGTTTCATCCATGGTCACCATAACGGCGCCAGTGGCTTGGCGAGCGATACGCCCAGTTTCTAGGGTGACGGTGCTACGACCGTATTGAAACGTTTTTTTTACCGGATTCACGGCGACTTCCTTTAACATTAATATCTACTTGTCTTTTCGCTTGGGTCGTTTTGACTCGTCACCATTCTAGGCGCTGTAGCGCCATACGGCTACCAGAAACAAAAAAACGGGCAGCCCACAAGGGGCTGCCCGTTTTGATCGCTGTCGTTAATGATTAACGACGTAGACCTAAACGCTGAATCAGAGACTGATAGCGTTCAAAATCTTTACGCTTTAGGTAATCCAACAGCTTACGACGCTGGTTTACCATGCGGATCAGACCACGACGAGAGTGGTGATCCTGTTTGTTGGTTTTGAAGTGGTCCTGCAGGCCATTAATGTTGGCGCTCAGCAGTGCAACCTGAACTTCAGGGGAACCGGTATCGTTATCGCCGCGGCCGTATTCGTTGACGATCTCGGCCTTCTTCTCAGCGGTTAATGCCATCTGTCTCTCCAGTAAGCAATATGCCTAAAAAATGAATGGTTGAGACCACGCATATTTGCAGTCTCAGGCGACTATCTTCACGTACAATTTTCGCGCAAATTGCTACATCCTTGCAACGCTTTACGAGATAGCGACGGTACTTAACAGCCGCTTGGGAGCTACTTCCTGAGCCCCTTTTACAACGCCAAGGCCGATAAACGTCTCAGCGTAATAAAGTCTTGCTAGCGCATCAGGCTCGAGCGCATCAATCGCTAAACTAGCCGACTGACCGTGTGCAAGACGCCCAAAAGCCGTTTCATCTACCGTCAGCGACGGCAAATGATCAACCAGCACATCCGCAGGCATTAGTTCAGCCTCGCGGGTGGCCTGGTCTGCCAAGGCCTCAAGGCCTTCCAGCGTCCACATCGCATCGCCGGTAAAAGGCCCTGTTTTGAGCCTTCTCAACTGACTAATGTGGGCACCACAGCCCAAGGCATAGCCAATATCTTCAGCCAAGGTGCGAATATAAGTGCCTTTGCTACAGCTAACTTCCAGTTCAAAGGCAGTGCCCTCGAAAGCAAGCAGCCGCGCATCATACACGCTTACTCGCCGCGCTGCACGCTCAACGTGCTTACCCTCACGGGCAAGCTCATAAAGCTTTTTGCCTTGATGCTTCAATGCCGAATACATCGGCGGCACTTGGTCAATCTCGCCGTGAAAGCGAGCTAAGACTGACTCGACATCCTCAGCCGTTAAGCTGGGAATCTCTCGCTGCTCAATGACCGTGCCTTCGGCATCGCCGGTGTCGGTGATCACCCCCAGTTCTACGCGGGTGCGGTACATCTTGTCGGCTTCTAGCAGGTGCGCGGAAAACTTAGTGGCTTCCCCAAGACAAATAGGCAATAAACCTGTTGCCATGGGGTCCAGCGTGCCAGTATGGCCGGCTTTTTGCGCCTCAAACAGACGACGCACACGCTGCAGCGCATGATTACTAGAAATGCCCTTAGGCTTATCCAGCAGCAGTACGCCGTTAACCGGCAATCCACGACGGCGACGTGCCATTAGCGCGTCTCCTCACCACTGACGTTATCGCTACCGTCCTCATCATCATGCTGGCGAGCACGGTCAGTTGACACCGCTTCGTCAATCAATGAGGAGAGGTGCTGGCCACGCACCACGCTTTCATCGTAATGAAAGCGCAGTTCAGGTACATGACGCAGCTTGATACGTTTAGCAATTTGGCTTCTCAGAAAACCCGCAGCGCGTTTCAGCACTTGTAGGTTTTCCTTAATACGCGCGGGATCTTGCTCACCCAATAGGGTGACATAGATATCGGCATAGCCAAGATCACGACTAACGGTGGCACCGCTTACCGTAATCATCCCTAAACGCGGATCTTTTACTTCGCGTTGGATCAGTACCGCCAGCTCCTTTTGGAGCTGGTCGGCGACTCGGTCGGTACGCTTAAATTCGCGCATGATTGCTCCTCGCGGCCTTACAGGCTACGCTCGACCTTCACTTGGTCAAAGACTTCGATCTTGTCGTTGACCTGAACATCGTTGTAGTTCTTCACGCCGATGCCACACTCCATACCGTTACGCACTTCTTGAACGTCGTCTTTGAAGCGGCGCAGCGATTCGAGTTCACCTTCGTAAATGACGACGTTGTCACGCAGTACACGGATACGCTTGCTGCGCGATACGGTGCCTTCGACAACCATACAGCCAGCCACTGCACCAATTTTCGGCGCACGGAACACGTCGCGCACTTCAGCCACACCGACGATCTCTTCTTTCCACTCGGGAGCAAGCATACCGCTCATTGCCTGCTTAACTTCATCGATTAGCTGGTAGATAACGCTGTAGTAGCGTAGATCCAGACCTTCACGTTCGATGATTTCACGAGCAGCAGCGTCAGCACGGACGTTAAAGCCGACCACAATCGCTTCAGAAGCAAGCGCAAGGTTGGCATCGGTACCGGTGATACCACCAACACCCGACGACACAACAGCAACTTCAACTTCACCCGTGGAGAGTTCTTCCAAGGCGCCTTTGATCGCTTCCAACGAACCTTGAACGTCAGCTTTCAGAACGATGTTGACCTTGGCCACTTCGTCTTGGCCCATCTGGCTGAACATGTTCTCCAGCTTGGCTTTCTGCTGACGCGCCAGGCGCACTTCACGGTATTTGCCTTGGCGGAAGTTAGCCACTTCACGGGCTTTCTTCTCGTCGGCAACGACCATGAAGTCATCACCCGCATCCGGAGTACCATCCAGACCCTGAATTTCGACCGGCATCGCAGGGCCTGCAGTATCAACTTGCTTGCCCAGCTCGTTGGTCAGCGCACGAACGCGACCATAGTGCAGACCCGCAAGAACGATATCGCCTTTCTTCAGCGTACCGTTTTGCACCAGCACCGTGGCAACCGGGCCGCGGCCTTTATCAAGACGCGATTCAACAACAACGCCTTTACCAGGAGCTGACGGCACAGCGGTGAGTTCAAGTACTTCAGAAACGAGCTGAATGGCTTCCAGCAGTTCTTCAATACCGTCGCCAGTTTTGGCGGACACATGTACGAACTGAGTGTCGCCGCCCCACTCTTCTGAAATCACGCCATGCTGGGAGAGTTCATTACGAATACGGTCGAAATCAGCACCCGGCTTATCGATCTTATTCACCGCCACAACCATCGGTACTTCGGCAGCTTTGGAGTGCTCGATCGCCTCGATTGTCTGTGGCATCACGCCGTCGTCAGCAGCAACAACCAGAATAACCACGTCCGTTGCCTTGGCACCACGAGCACGCATCGCGGTAAACGCTGCGTGGCCAGGGGTATCCAGGAAGGTAACGCCGCCGTGGTTGTCTTCCACGTGGTAAGCACCGATATGCTGGGTAATACCACCCGCTTCGCCAGTGGCGACTTTAGCGCGACGGATATAATCCAACAGCGAAGTTTTACCATGGTCAACGTGACCCATGACGGTAACCACAGGAGAACGAGTGATCTCTTCGCCTTCATAGGAGATGCCTTCGAGCATTTCCGTTTCCAGCGCGTCGTCCTTCACTAGCTTGACCTTGTGGCCCATCTCTTCCGCTACGATGGCCGCTGTATCCTGGTCAATCGTTTGGTTGATGGTCACTGCCGCGCCCATGTTGAACATGGCTTTGATGACTTCATTGGCCTTGATCGACATTTTGTCGGCTAGATCAGCAACGCTGATCGACTCAGGGATCGAAACTTCACGCACGATCGGCTGGGTTGGCTTTTGAAACGCATGCTTGCCGTTACCGCTTTGGTTAGCACCACCACGGCGGCCGCCACGGCGCTCGGCGCGTTTTACTTTCTTACCGCCGCCACCGCGCTTACGCTCTTCGCGATCACCACGATCATCCTCGTCATCACGACCTTTCTTCTTCGCTGCTGCCTTTTTAGGCGGCGCAGTACGGCGATCAGTACGGCCTTCTTTCGGCGGTGCGGGCGGAAGATCATCAGGCGTCGGCGTGTCGTCGATTTGCAGCTCAGGCACAGGGATACTGGGCACTTCAGCCGCTTTCGCCTTGGCTTTTTCTTCCTCGGCTTTGCGTGCAGCGTCTTCTGCCGCTTTCGCTTTCGCCGCGACTACTTTCTCTTCTGCTTCGCGAACATCACGTGCTTTTCGCTCGGCTTCCGCTTCTGCCATATCACCCACTAACTGGCGCGGGCCAGAGTGCTTAGGCTCAGCAGCTTTCGGCTTATCTTCTTCGGCGCTTTTAACGTACGTTTTTTTCTTACGTACTTGCACTTCAATCGTTTTTCCGCGCTCACCGGTTTTAATCCGGCTACGGGTTTTACGCGTCAGCGTAATGCGGTTTTTACTAGGATCGCTGTCGCCGCCGCCATGGCTTTTTTTCAAAAAGCTTAGCAGCGTTTGCTTATCGTCTTCAGATACCGCGTCGCTTTCTGACGCATGCTTTAAACCTGCTTCTTTCATCTGTTCCAATAGGCGGGGCACATCACGGCCCACCTTCACTGCAAAATCTTTAACTGTCATATCTGACATAGTGACCCTCCTCAGCCCGTGACCTTTTACTGTGTGTTTGAATCCGATACGCCATCGTCTTCAAACCAGGGCGCACGGGCAGTCATGATCAGTGCCGCTGCGCGCGCTTCGTCCAACTCCTCGATATCGACCAGATCGTCGACAGACTGCTCGGCGAGATCTTCCATGGTGACAATGCCACGGCTAGCCAGAATGAAGGCCAGATGGCGCTCCATGCCGTCCATGTCCAGCAGATCGTCTGCTGGCTGGGCACCGTCTAGCGCTTCCTCCGAGGCAATCGCCATCGTCAGCAGCTCGTCTTTCGCTCGTGCCCGCAGCTCTTCCACCAAATCTTCATCGAACTCTTCGATTTCGAGCATCTCTTCAAGCGGCACGTAGGCAACTTCTTCCAGGGTGGTAAACCCTTCTTCTACTAATAGGCGGGCAACATCTTCGTCCACTTCGAGGTGCTGAACGAAGGAGTCCACCAGGCTATCAATTTCCTGCTCACGCTTTGACTCAGCTTCATCTTCAGTCATCACGTTAATACGCCAGCCAGTTAGCTCAGAGGCCAAACGTACGTTCTGACCGCTGCGGCCAATAGCCTGAGCTAGGTTGTCTTGCGCAACAGCCACGTCCATCGCATGGGCATCTTCGTCAACCAGGATAGACGCCACATCGGCAGGTGCCATTGCGTTGATCACCAGCTGGGCCGGATTATCGTCCCACAGCACAATATCGACACGTTCGTTTTGCAGCTCTGACGACACTGCCTGTACGCGCGAACCACGCATACCAACGCACGCCCCAACAGGATCGATACGCCGATCATTAGTTTTAACGGCGATTTTGGCTCGTGAGCCTGGGTCACGCGCGGCGCCTTTAATTTCAATTAGCTGTTCAGCAATTTCAGGCACTTCAATTTTGAATAGTTCAATGATGAACTCAGGACAGGTACGTGACAGCTGTAGCTGCGCACCACGTGCATCTGGATCAACCTTCACTAACAATGCACGAACCCGCTCATTCATGCGGTAGCGCTCACCGTGAATCATTTCGTTACGCGGTAAGAACGCCTCGGCATTTTCACCCAGGTCAATAATCAAGCCATCGCGGGTGGTTTTCTTAACAATACCCGCCACCAACTCGCCTTCACGGTCAGCGTACTGACGAACAACTTCTGCACGTTCAGCTTCTCGTACTTTCTGGACGATAACTTGCTTAGCTGTTTGCGCAGCAATACGTCCAAACACGGCATTTTCAATTTTTTTCTCGACCACATCGCCTAGTTTAAGCGGCGGATCACGCTGCTCGGCAATGGTTTCTTTAATTTCATAATCCGGTGTTTCAAATTCGTCATCTTCGACCACGGTCCAGTAACGGAACGTGTCGTAGTCGCCCGTGCGACGGTCGATATGGACGCGCACATTGGCTTCTTCTTGATCAAAACGCTTGCGTGACGCGCTGGCTAGCGCGGCTTCAACCGCTTCAAAAATAACATCGCGGGGGACGCCTTTTTCGTTAGAGATCGCGTCCACGACCATTAAAATTTCTTTACTCATGCGTTTGCCTCGCCAGAAAACCTGTCCTTTTGTGCATCATCCCGGCAGCCTGCCGGAAGCCGCCACCCGTTTATTCGTCGAATTGCGGGACGACATGCGCAGAATCAATGCTTTCGATTGGAAAACAGTACTCTTCGCCATCCAGCTGTAGCAGTACCTCATCGCCTTCGACACCGGCGAGAAGACCTTGATATTTACGCCGCCCATCAAAAGCAACGCGTAGCTTGAGTGCAACGTGATGGCCTTGATAGCGAATAAATTGATCCAGGGTATATAAGGGACGTGCCATACCGGGCGACGAGACTTCCAAACGGTATTCGCCGGGAATAGGGTCTTCCACATCCATAACGGCACTAACTTGGCGACTAATATCAGCGCAGTCTTCCACGCTGACGCCGCTTTCGCGTTCGATATAAATTACCAGCCGCGAATGCTTGCCCTGGGAAAGATGGTCGATACCCCATAGCTCAAAACCCATAGCGGCTACGACAGGTTCGATCAGCGCATGAAGCGCAGCGTGTTTTGTGGCCACAGACAAAGCTCCTATAGCCGTTGCATCAGGCACCTGGCCAGGAGTTGAATGAAAAGCTAGGTGGCTGATTGGCGTTACCCGGAAATGTGTCTCTGGCAATTCGGAAGACATCCGCTCTGGAGACACTCTTGGCTCTCGAAAAGCTACTAACAAAAAAGCTACTAACAAAAAGCCCCTTCACAGGAAGGGGCTTTTCGAAAGAAACCTGTAGTACCACTTTAGCAACATGATCAGCGGCTTTCATGCACCAGGTGCTTAAATAGACGCTTTATTCATAAATCTTTCATGTTACTAGAAGATGGTAGCGGGGACCGGATTTGAACCGATGACCTTCGGGTTATGAGCCCGACGAGCTACCAGACTGCTCCACCCCGCATCAATCTAGAAGAGCGATAATAGACACTTGATCCGCTTTCGTCAAGAACTCTTTTTCGCCTCAGGTGCCAACCCTGATTTACTCTATATGGCAGAACGCTTTTTTCTGAAAAACTCTGGGAAGCTGGCTAGCCAGCAAAACAGATGGTGCCGAAGGCGGGACTTGAACCCGCACGACCATACGGTCACTACCCCCTCAAGATAGCGTGTCTACCAATTCCACCACTTCGGCAACAGGGGAGGCTAAAGAAGCAGTATCAATATGTTACTCACTGCTTTCCTCTAGCACTGGCGCGGTATTATCCATACTTGCAGGGCCATCGTCAAGCGTTGGAATATTGCGCTGTTGTTCAATCAGGCGAGAGTCGGGAATACCCGCTTCAGGAGCCTGTCCGGCCTGCGTTGCAAAATAAGCCAGCGCCATGGAGGTAACAAAAAAGCCAGCGGCTAAAAGGCCTGTTGCACGAGACAGAAAGTTACCACTCCCCCGCGAACCAAAGACCGTTTGCGATGCACCTCCACCAAAAGAGGCACCTGCGTCGGCACCTTTTCCCTGCTGAAGCAGGATGAGCACAACCAAGGCGATCGCAATCACCACATGAACCATAAGAATTGCAACTTGCATGGGATTATCCTGCTGACTGACAAATAGCGTAGAAATCATCGGTTTTGAGCGAAGCGCCGCCCACTAAACCGCCGTCGATATCCGGCTGAGCAAGTAACTCAGCCGCATTACTTGCATTCATACTGCCGCCGTAAAGCAACTTAAGCTGCTCGGCGAGCGTTTTATCAAACCCTGCTTGGTAGGCACGAATACCCGCCATTACTTCTTGGGCCTGTTCAGGCGTTGCTGTACGCCCTGTGCCAATTGCCCATACCGGTTCATAGGCAATGACAATCTTAAGCCGCTGTGCTGGCTCTAAACGCGCCATTGCATAGCCAACTTGCCGCAACACAACATCCATTGTGCTTCCTGCATCGCGCTCTTCCAGGGTTTCACCAACACAAAGAATTGGCGTTAGGCCAACATCGAGTGCGGCTACTAAGCGGTCAAACACTTGCTCGTCGCCTTCTTTATAAAGCTGCCGACGTTCAGAGTGGCCGACCAGCACATAAGCTACGTCAAACTCTTTAAGCATACGCCCACTGATTTCACCCGTATGCGCGCCTGAGTGCTGAGGATTAAGCGTTTGGGCCCCTAACTGCAGCGGCGTATTTTGGAACGCAATGCGGGCTGCTTCCAAATAGGGAAACGGCGGAATAACCACAACATCAATGCTATTAGGCAGCTTAGCCGCGGTGAAAGCGTCTCCAAACGCTTGAATCAACGCCGTAGAACCGTTCATTTTCCAGTTACCGGCAATTAATGGCGTACGCATCGATTATCCTCACTCAAGGTGGAGCGAAATGGTATAGGAGCGGCCTTGTCAAGACAACCGCTGTTATACAGCTTAATTAGTTGAGAACGCTAATTGAGCATGACTGCCTATTAAGCTAGCTTAGCAAGCTAACTAAGCAACGCCTGAACCTGATCAGCAAGTTTATGTGCCAAACGGTCAACATCTAGGTGAGCCCGGCCTTCTACCATGACACGAATAAGCGGTTCAGTGCCCGATGGTCGAAGTAAAACACGGCCCTGGTCGCCTAGTTCACTTTCAAGCGCAGTAACTGCTTCCAGTAACGGCTGTGCTGTCATGACATCTTTTGCATTGGTGCCCGCAGGCAGCCTAACGTTGACCAAGGACTGCGGAACCTTTTCTAACCCCTTAAGCAGTGATAGCAGTGGCTTTTGCTCTCGCATCATCAACGCCAACACCTGCAACGCCGACACAACCCCATCACCGGTCGTTTGAACATGTCCACATACGATATGGCCCGATGATTCGCCGCCTAGCTCCCAGCCATTAGCCGCCATCATTTCCATGACAAAACGATCGCCTACTTTCGCGCGTTGAAAAGGAATTCCCAGCCGCTCCAGCGCCATAGCAAGCCCGAAATTACTCATCAGGGTACCCACTACGCCACCTTCAAGCAGCCCCCGCTCGTGACGGTCTCGGGCAATCAGATAAAGAATATCGTCACCGTCTACCTCACGGCCATCAGCATCTACCAGTAGCACCCGATCACCATCCCCATCAAAGGCAACGCCTAAATCAGCGCCTTGCTGTATGACTGCTGCTCGCAGTGCAGCAGGATGGGTAGAGCCCACCTGATGATTAATATTCAACCCATCAGGGGCAGCGCCAATCACGCTAACATCGGCACCTAGCTCACGAAATACGTTTGGCGCAATGTGATAGGTAGCACCATGCGCACAATCCAATACAACTTTTAGACCATGCAGGCTAAGGCGATCAGGTAACGTCGATTTGCAGAACTCGATATAGCGCCCAGCAGCATCATCAATACGCGTTGCTTTACCCAGTTGAGCTGCCCCAGCGGTTGTTAGTGGCGCTTCAAGCATTTCCTCGATGCGATCCTCGATTGCATCGGGTAGCTTTTTACCTTCCGCTGAGAAGAACTTAATGCCGTTATCGTCAAACGCATTATGGGAAGCGGAAATCACAATTCCAGCATCGGCACGAAAGGTGCGTGTTAAATAAGCGATACCTGGCGTAGGCATTGGCCCTAACAGTGAAACATCTACACCCGCAGCGGATAGCCCAGCTTCGAGCGCCGACTCAAACATATAGCCGGAAATGCGTGTATCTTTACCAATCAATACGCGGGTACGGCCTTTTTCACGACGCAGCACCTGACCCGCTGCCCAGCCTAGCTTTAGCATAAAATCGGCAGTAATGGGCGCTTGCCCCACCGTACCGCGAATACCATCGGTACCAAAATAACGTCGCGTCATGACGTAACCTCTCTATTTAGGAGCAGCTCACAGCCTTCTTGAAGCACCGCCCAGGCCATATTCACAGCATCTACTGTCGGGCCAACGTCATGCACACGCAAAATGTTAGCACCACGTTCAACTGCCATGGCGGCTAGCGCGAGGCCTCCGGCCAGACGCTCTTCCACCGGGCGACCTAACACTTTACCAATCATGCTTTTCCGCGACATACCTACTAACATTGGCAACCCGAGCGCCTGAAGCTCATTCATGTATTTCAAGAGCCGCAAGTTATGCTCAATGGTTTTGCCAAAACCAAAGCCAGGATCCACCAGCAAACGGCTACGGCGAATTCCGGCCTGCTCGCACAACGCTATGCGCTCAGCCAGATAGTCAACCACCACTCGCTCAATAGGCTGATCGTAATGCGGCGATTGCTGCATGTCCTGAGGCTCACCTTGGCGATGCATTACACAAATTGGCAGGCTACTGCTTGCCGCAGCACTTAACGCACCTTCTCGCTCTAATGCACGCACATCGTTAATCATACCTGCGCCAAGCGCACTTACTTCACGCATAACAGCGGGGCTGCTCGTATCAACGGAAACTAGTGCATCTAGCTCGCGCACCAACGCTTCAACCACAGGGAGTACACGATCTAACTCCTCTTGTTCTGAAACGAAGCTGGCTCCAGGGCGGGTTGACTCCCCTCCCACATCGATTATCGCCGCGCCTTCCGCCAGCATTTGCTCAGCATGACGCAGGGCGCTATCTAAGCCAACATGCTGCCCTCCATCCGAGAAAGAGTCGGGGGTAACATTCAAAATACCCATTACTCTTGGAAATGAGAGATCTAGCAAGTGGCGTCCACAACGCAAATGATATGCGCTATCCGCTGCCTGTAAAGGCGATGAAGAGTCAACTATCGGTTTCATGCTGCGGCCTGATAAGAGAAAAACGTTACGGTAACTATTTCACAGCATAACAAAAAGGCGCCCCGCTATGGGACGCCTTGTCTAACATTACTACAGCCCTCGTTAATTACGATCCAGCAGAGCCACCTAACGGATCCGAGGGCCGACGACGAGGCTCGTCATCATCTTCTTCGCCATCCTCACCAGAAGCGCCTGGCGGGGTGTCATCCACCGATTCTCCAGCCTTCACTTCTGGCTTATCATCGCTAACACGTGTGCCACCGCCAGATGAATCACCGTCGTTCCAACCTTCAGGCGGACGCGGATCACGGCCTTCCATAATATCTTTCAGCTGATCGGCGTCGATAGTCTCGTATTTCATTAACGCTTCGGCCATCGCGTCCAGCTTGTCGCGATTATCTTCCAAAATCTGACGTGCCTGCTCGTAACACTCGTCGATAATTTTGCGCACTTCTTTATCGAGACGAGAAGTCGTTTCGCCAGACTTCAGCTTACCGCCACCTTGACCAGGGCCACCAAGGAATTGATGAGATTCATCTTCGTCGTACATGATCGGACCCATTTCACTCGACAGGCCCCACTTAGCAACCATGTTATGAGCAAGCTCTGTAGCGCGCTTGATGTCATTAGAGGCACCGGTAGTCACACCGTTAGCGCCCAACGTCATCTCTTCAGCAATACGACCACCGAACAGCGAGCAAATTTGGCTAAGAATTTGCTGACGCGACAGACTATAGCGATCCTCTTCCGGCAAGAACATCGTGACACCCAACGCCCGGCCACGTGGGATGATCGTCACTTTGTAAACAGGATCATGATCAGGGGCAACCAAGCCAATAATGGCATGACCTGATTCGTGATACGCGGTGTTGAGCTTCTCTTTATCGGTCATGACCATCGATTTGCGCTCAGCGCCCATCATGATCTTATCTTTAGCAAGCTCCAGCTCTTCCATGGCAACCAAGCGCTTATTACGACGGGCCGCAAACAGTGCTGCCTCATTCACCAAGTTTGCAAGGTCCGCGCCAGAGAAGCCCGGAGTACCGCGTGCAATCAGCTGCGGCTTAACATCATCAGCCAGCGGCACTTTGCGTAGATGAACACCCAAAATGTGCTCACGACCACGAATATCCGGCAAACCAACGGTCACCTGACGGTCAAAACGACCTGGGCGCAACAGCGCAGGGTCAAGCACGTCAGGACGGTTAGTCGCGGCAATCACAATAACGCCTTCGTTAGCCTCAAAACCGTCCATCTCAACTAGCAGCTGGTTAAGCGTTTGCTCACGCTCATCATTACCGCCGCCCATACCTGCACCGCGCGAACGACCAACCGCATCAATTTCGTCAATAAAGATAATACAAGGTGCTTGTTTCTTGGCCTGCTCGAACATATCACGAACGCGTGAAGCACCGACGCCCACAAACATCTCAACAAAATCTGAACCGGAGATCGAGAAAAACGGCACCTTGGCTTCACCGGCAATCGACTTGGCCAGCAGCGTTTTACCCGTTCCTGGGGGACCTACCATCAATACACCACGAGGGATTGTTCCACCCAGGCGCTGAAACTTGGTCGGATCGCGCAAGAAATCTACCAGCTCTTCAACTTCTTCTTTTGCTTCGTCACAACCTGCAACATCAGCAAACGTCGTTTTAATCTGATCCTGCGACAGCAGTTTAGCTTTAGATTTGCCGAAGCTCATCGGGCCGCCTTTACCGCCACCAGCACCACCCTGCATTTGGCGCATAAAGAACATAAAGATGGCCAAGATGAGCAGGATCGGGAAGCTAGCAATCAGCAAACGTGTCCAGATGCTTTGCTGCTCAGGCTCTTTACCAACCACTGTCACGTTATTACTTAACAAATCATCCATCAGCTTGGGGTCTTCCGCCGCTGGACGAATGGTCTGGAACTGGGAGCCGTCCGTTCGCTCACCAATGATGGTATAGCCATCAATCGTGACACTACGCACCTGCTGATTTTGCACCTGCTGCACAAACTGAGAATAGTTAGTGGTTTGCGGTGCACTTTCTGTACTGAAATTGTTGAACACTGTCAGTAGAACGGCCGCAATGACCAACCACAGAATCAGGTTCTTCGCCATATCGTTCAAGGGGCTACCCTCATTACAAGAATCCGTCAGTTAACCGTCAATACTCAGACCTTACACTAGAGCTTAACGTTCAACCATTGCCAAAGCACATTTTGCTTTGGGCCATCTGTGTCACGCACGTCCAACCTGCATAATGTGACACAATTTGCGCCTGCCTGTCTGGCAATCGCACTGATAAATCTTTGCTATTACTCGCCAGCTTGCCTGACCGCCAGCGCATATTTACGTTACGTTAACCGCGAAATCCTTCCGCTAAGAAATAAACCTCCCGCGAACGCGCCCTTGAGGCATCCGGCTTGCGAGTAACCACTCGATCAAAGCTATTTCGAAGCTCTTTCAAATAGGTATCAAACCCTTCACCTTGAAAAACTTTTGCCAAGAAGCGCCCACCCGTTGGCAACGTTTCTCGCGCAAGCTCTAAAGCCAGTTCAACAAGATACATCGCCTGAGGCTGATCAATTGCTGCCATACCACTCATATTGGGGGCCATGTCAGACATCACAAGGTCTACTTGGCGATTTCCTAAACGCTCTAGAATCGCATTAAGCACGCTTTCCTCAGTAAAATCACCCTGAACAAAGTCAACACCGGCCAGCGCATCCATCTCCAGGATATCTGACGCTATCACGATACCATCAGGCCCCACCTTTTCTGCGGCAATTTGACTCCACCCACCAGGGGCAGCGCCTAGGTCAATGACGGTCATACCTGGGCGAAACAACTTATCTTTTTCATCAAGTTCAAGCAGCTTATAGCTTGCCCGAGAGCGATAGCCATCTTGCCAGCGTTGCTTAACGTACTGGTCGTCAAAGTGTTCTTTCTTCCAGTTATTGCTGGTTTTGCTCACTGAATGTTTACGGCTTGGGGGCTTTTGCTGCATGTGGGAATCTAACACTGGAATAAGAGATGGGCACATTAAAGCGATTGCTTTCACTTAACGGCTTTTCACCGTAAGATGGAGCGTTAAGCGCTAACCGGGATACCGCAAGATACCATGAGCTTGTCACAGGCACAAAAGAAAGCATTTCGTAGCATTGGCCACCACCTTAATCCGGTGGTCACCGTTTCTGAAAACGGCGTCTCCGAAAATCTGCTCGCAGAACTCAGCCGCGCACTCAATGATCACGAGCTCATTAAAGTGAAGCTCGCTATTGCAGAGCGGGATGACCGCGTCGCAATGCTCAACGAGCTCGTCGCCGACAGTCACGCTGAGCTAGTACAAACCATTGGCAAAATGGCGCTGCTTTATCGCCGTAACCCAAAGGTAAACCCCAAGCTTTCCAACATCACGCGTTTTGAAAACCACCACGGACGGCATTAACCTGCACGTGACTCGTTAAAGAATGCATGACACTAAAAGGCCCGTGACATCATCGTCACGGGCCTTTTAGTGTGTCTGGATCGCAGGCGCCATAAAGACGCCTGCCCCTGCGTCACAGCGGTAAATCAGAGGTGTTCAACACTCTCAATTTCGTACTCAACATCGCCACCTGGGGTTTTCACCACCACCACATCGCCTTCTTCTTTGCCAATCATCGCTCGGGCGATAGGCGAGGTCACAGAAATGCGCCCCTCTTTTATATTGGCCTCATCTTCACCAACAATGCGGTAGGTAACACTAGCGTCGCTATCCAGGTTCAGCAAAGAGACGGTAACGCCAAAGATCACCTTGCCGGTTTTCGGCAGCTTGGTAACGTCAATTACCTGGGCACCTGAAAGCTTGCTCTCAATTTCCTGGATACGGCCTTCAATAAACCCTTGCTGCTCACGAGCGGCGTGGTATTCGGCATTCTCTTTGAGATCACCGTGTTCACGCGCTTCAGCAATAGCAGCTATCACTTGGGGGCGTGCTTCGCTCTTCAAGTGATTAAGCTCTTCGCGAAGACTTTTTTCTCCCGCTACCGTCATCGGGACCTTGTTCATTGACTTGCTCCTGCATGCAGATCCTGAAGGCGCCGCACCGTAATCTCCCTACCGTACTCAAGCGCCATGCAAACAGCATTAGCGCCCGCCAAGGTGGTCGCATAGGGCACCTTGCGCGCGAGAGCAGTACGGCGAATAATTGAAGAGTCGTTAATAGCCTGACGACCTTCAGTCGTGTTCACGATGTAGGCGATTTCGTCGTTCTTAAGCAGATCGACGATATGGGGACGGCCTTCGTAGACTTTATTGACGTGCTCCACTTCCAGTCCAGCAGCTTCAAGTGCTGCCGCTGTACCGCGCGTTGCACATAGTGTGAAGCCCAATGTTAGCAGAGAACGCGCCACTTCGATAATCCCTTGCTTGTCGGGCTCGCGTACCGAAAGGAACGCTTTGCGGTCACCATCCAAAGCCGGAATAGCTTCGCCAGCACCCAATTGCGCCTTGAAGAAGGCTTCTGCAAAGGTATCGCCAGAGCCCATTACTTCACCCGTCGACTTCATCTCGGGCGACAGAATCGGATCAACACCTTGGAACTTATTAAACGGGAAGACTGCCTCTTTCACGCTGTAGAAATGTGGGATGATTTCGCGCTCAAAGCCCTGCTCGGCAAGTGTTTTACCCGCCATGCAGCGCGCCGCAATTTGCGCAAGCGACGTGCCAATGCACTTAGACACAAACGGCACGGTACGCGAAGCTCGGGGGTTGACCTCAATGACATAAATCTCGCCATCCTGCCACGCCAGCTGGACGTTCATCAGGCCTTTCACGCCCAGCTCAACGGCCATTTTCTTGACCTGCTCGCGCATTTCATCCTGCACTTCGGCAGGCAGCGAGTAAGGCGGCAGCGCACAGGCGGAGTCACCAGAGTGAACACCCGCTTGCTCAACGTGTTGCATAATGCCGCCAATCACCACCTGCTGACCGTCAGATACAGCGTCGATATCAATCTCAATCGCTGCACTCAAGAAGTGATCAAGCAGGACGGGGGAGTCGTTAGACACCTTCACCGCATTGGTCATGTAGTTTTCAAGTTCAGAGGCATCATAAACGATCTCCATCGCCCGTCCACCCAGCACGTAGCTAGGACGAACCACCAACGGATAGCCAATCGCCTCTGCCTTGGAAAACGCCTCTTCAAAGCTACGGGCGGTCGCATTGGGCGGTTGTTTCAAACCTAGCTTGTCGATCATCACCTGGAAGCGCTCGCGATCTTCGGCGCGGTCGATGGCATCCGGTGTGGTACCGATAATCGGCACGCCCGCCGCCTCAAGCTCGCGGGCCAGCTTCAGCGGGGTTTGACCGCCGAACTGCACAATCACACCTACCGGCTTCTCCTTGTCGGCAATTTCCAACACATCTTCCAGCGTCACCGGCTCAAAGTAGAGACGATCAGAGGTGTCGTAGTCGGTAGAAACGGTTTCCGGGTTGCAATTGACCATGATGGTTTCATAGCCATCATCGCGCATGGCGAAAGCGGCATGCACACAGCAGTAATCAAACTCGATGCCTTGACCGATACGGTTCGGACCACCACCCAGGACCATAATTTTCTGGCGATCCGACACATCCGCTTCGCACTCCTCTTCATAGGTGGAGTACATGTAAGCAGTGTCGGAGGCAAATTCCGCCGCACAAGTGTCGACACGTTTATAAACTGGACGAATGCCCGCTGCCTGACGCGTTTTGCGGAACTCCTTTTCAGCTACACCAAGCAGCTTGGCCAAACGCGCATCACCAAAGCCTTTACGCTTTAGTTGGTACAGCTCGCGGGTAGAGAAATCGGCCAGGGCGCGCTTGGCGACGGCATTTTCAGTCAACACCAGGTCTTCCAACTGCACCAGGAACCAAGGGTCGATATTGGTTAGCGCAAATACCTCATCGACACTCATTCCCGAGCGCATAGCGTCAGCGATGTAGAAAATACGCTCAGCACCGGCGGCCTGCAACTCGCCCTGAATGATCGCCATGTTGTCTGGCGTGAAATCTGTGATGATCGGATCAAGGCCATCGTTACCGGTCTCAAGCCCGCGCAGCGCTTTCTGCAGCGACTCTTGGAAGGTACGACCAATTGCCATCACTTCACCCACTGACTTCATCTGGGTGGTCAGACGGTCGTTTGCCTGGGGGAATTTCTCGAAAGTAAAGCGCGGAATCTTAGTGACGACATAATCGATTGATGGTTCAAACGATGCAGGCGTGCGACCACCGGTAATATCGTTTTGCAGCTCGTCCAAGGTGTAACCCACCGCCAGTTTCGCGGCAATTTTGGCAATCGGGAAACCCGTGGCCTTAGAGGCCAGCGCCGACGAGCGCGATACCCGCGGGTTCATCTCGATAACCACCAGACGGCCGGTTTTCGGATCCATACCAAACTGTACGTTGGAGCCACCGGTTTCCACACCAATCTCGCGCAGTACCGCAAGGCTGGCGTCACGCATGATTTGGTACTCTTTGTCAGTCAGCGTTTGCGCTGGCGCGACGGTAATCGAGTCACCGGTGTGAACGCCCATCGGGTCGAAGTTTTCAATCGCACAGACAATGATGCAGTTGTCATTCTTATCCCGCACCACTTCCATCTCGTACTCTTTCCAACCCAGCAGCGACTCATCAATCAATAGCTCGTGGTTGTTGGAAAGCTCGAAACCGCGAGTACAGATCTCTTCGAACTCTTCTTTGTTATACGCCACACCGCCGCCGGAGCCGCCCATGGTGTAAGAAGGACGAATAATGGTTGGGAAGCCGAGCTCCGCCTGAATTTCCCAGGCCTCGTCCATGGTGTGCGCCACTTTCGCTTTCGGACACTCCAAACCAATACGCTTCATGGCTTGATCGAACAGATCGCGGTCTTCAGCCATGTTAATCGCATCGGCGTTGGCACCGATCATCTCGACGCTGTACTTTTCCAGTACGCCATGCTTTTCCAGGTCAAGCGCACAGTTGAGCGCTGTCTGGCCACCCATGGTGGGTAAAATCGCATCAGGGCGCTCGACCTCAATGATCTTTTCCACCGCTTGCCAGGTAATTGGCTCGATGTAGGTTGCATCGGCCATAGCCGGGTCGGTCATGATGGTGGCTGGGTTGGAGTTAACCAAAATAACTCGGAACCCCTCTTCACGCAGCGCTTTACACGCTTGGGCGCCGGAGTAGTCAAACTCGCAGGCCTGGCCGATGACAATCGGGCCAGCGCCAATGATAAGAATGCTGTTGATATCGGTACGCTTAGGCATAACGGTTCCCGCAAAATAGGTGACGATGAGCGACAAAAAAACGGCGTTACATGGCTGCTATCAAAGGCAGCGTTAGCGGCGCGCCTGCATCATGGCAATAAAGCGATCAAATAGCGGCGCCACATCGCGCGGGCCGGGGCTGGCTTCCGGGTGACCCTGGAAGCTAAACGCCGGGCGGTCAGTGCGCTCAATCCCTTGCAGCGTGCCATCAAACAGCGAACGGTGCGTAGCGCGCACGTTGGCTGGCAGAGTCGCTTCATCGGCGGCAAAGCCGTGGTTTTGGCTGGTAATCATAACCGTGCCGGTGTCTAGGTCTTGCACCGGATGGTTGGCGCCGTGGTGGCCGTGGCCCATCTTCACGGTTTTGGCACCCGAGGCCAGCGCCAGCAACTGGTGACCAAGGCAGATACCAAATACCGGCGTGTTGGTTTCCAATACTTCCTGAATCGCTTTGATAGCGTAGTCACAAGGCTCGGGGTCACCCGGGCCGTTAGCCAGAAAGACACCATCCGGATTCATTGCCAATACGTCAGCAGCAGGCGTTTGTGCTGGCACAACCGTCAACCGGCAGCCACGCGCGGCCAGCATGCGTAGAATGTTAAATTTCACGCCGTAATCAAACGCCACCACGTGATAAGGGCGCTCGCCTTGCGTCGTATCTGCGTAACCCTCGCCCAGGGTCCACTCGCCTTGTGTCCATTCGTAAGCCTCTTTGCACGAGACTTCTTTGGCCAGATCCATGCCCTTCAACCCAGGAAATGCCTTCGCTGCCGCTAGCGCCCGCTCTACCGCATCATCGCCCTCTGCTTCTGCACCCGCCAGAATCGCGCCGTTTTGCGCGCCTTTATCGCGCAGAATACGCGTTAAGCGGCGGGTATCGATATCCGCAATGCCCAGCACATTTTGGCTTTTCAGATAATCGGAAAGGCTTTGCTCTGAACGGAAGCTGCTGGCTAGCAGAGGTAAATCACGAATCACCAGGCCCGCTGCGGCAATCGATGCCGATTCCACATCTTCAGAATTAATGCCGGTATTGCCGATATGGGGATAGGTCAACGTGACGATTTGGCGGGTATAAGAGGGGTCAGTGAGGATTTCCTGGTAGCCGGTCATGGCTGTATTGAACACCACCTCACCGCTTGTGACGCCCTCCGCGCCAATGGCTATGCCATGAAACACACTGCCATCTTCCAGGGCCAATATCGCGGGTTTGCTCAATGCGGGGTTATTCAAGACAAGTTCTCCCATGCTGGTGGGAGCCTGTGGGCGCAGGCTCGGCGATCCGGTTTGTCGGCGTTTGCGTGCAAACGTCGGGTCGTAAAAAAGCGGGACGAAGCCGATAGTAAAAAATCGGTTTCATCCCGCTTGTTGTTCTCTTCCGTGGCGTTTAGCCATGGCGCAGCATTTAGCTGACTATTTTTTCTAACCGAAGGCCAGTGCAACAAGCGCGGTGCTTTCTCTACATGTACATCTTCAACGCCTATTGGCGTGTGTTCAATGCAGATTTGTTGCTGCTTTTTGCAGCCACTGGGCCAAAATTTTTGGAATGTTACAGGATTTACCGACTTTAGGCTAGCCCTTTATTGTCACGCTAGCACCTGGGGTCGCTCTGACAATACCTTAGCTTAGCTCCAATACATCCTGCATATCGTAACGGCCATGCGCTTTGTCGGCGACCCAACGGGCGGCACGTACCGCGCCTTTGGCAAAGGTCATACGACTAGAGGCTTTATGGGTAATCTCGATACGCTCACCTTCTGTCGCAAACATCACCGTATGCTCACCAACGATGTCGCCAGCACGTACAGTGGCAAAGCCAATCTCTTTGTCGGTGCGCGGGCCACACTGCCCTACCCGTTCAAAAACACCATGCTCTTTTAGCGTGCGGCCAATGCTCTCTGCGACCACTTCACCCATCTTAATCGCGGTGCCGGAAGGCGCATCCACTTTATGACGGTGGTGAGCTTCGATCACTTCAATATCGTAGCCTTCATCACCAAGAGCTTTAGCCGCTGTTTCGAGCAGCTTAAGGGTTAGATTAACGCCTACGCTCATGTTGGGTGCAAATACCATGGCAACTTTATCACGGTAGCTATCCAGCTCGGCTAGCTCGTCATCGCTCATCCCGGTAGTGCCAATCACAATGCGCTTGCCGTGTTCAGCGCAGAACGCCAAATTTGCCAAGGTGACCTGCGGCGCAGTGAAATCGATCAGCACGTCGAAGTCATCTACGATTGCGGCGAGAGAATCTACCGCCACTACGCCGCGTTTGCCAACGCCCGCCAGCTCACCGATGTCCGCACCTGCCAAGGAACTACCTGGCTCAACGATGCCACCTGCTAGCGAGGTATCCGCCTGCTGTTCTACCGCATTTACTAAGGTACGGCCCATACGGCCTGCTACGCCTACAATGGCAATTCGGGTCATGGAAACTCCTGCGCGTGCGTCGTTCAGCACCCAGCTTGATATAAGAAAGCCACGGGTTAAAAGGGGTCAAGATTATAACAGACCCCTCTTAATGATGCGGCGCTTAAGGGAACGCACCGCTACTTTGAACGAATTAGTTCTCCCAAACGATTTCCAGCGGTTCATCATTGGCCATACGAACAAGATGACTCTCCACCACGCCCTCTAACTGGTCTAAGTGGTTCTCTTCCAGCGTCTCAAGAGAAACAATCAGGCGATCCGGCTCGGCATGCATTAAGCAAGTACCATTGGCAAAGGTGATTTTGGCTTCCTGTTCTCCATGCTCAACCTCAAGCTTATGCGCCCAATGTTTGCACAAACGGTTAATCAAGCGCTCGCCAGAAGAGGTGATGATTTCGGCACGGGATAACGGCATCGTATGCTCTCCATAAAGTTTACGAATAAGTTCTCACTAGCGTAATCCTCTCAATAGAAACCGCAAAGCACAGAAAAAGAATTATTTGCGCTACCCTTCCCCAACCAACCGGCAATAAAAACGCCCCAGCACACGAAGGTGATGGGGCGTTGAGCTGCCGTGAAGTGAATTGCCGTTACGGCTTCATATCTTCAAAAAACTTCTTCACGCTGTCGAAGAAGCCGGTCTTCTTCGGCGAATGGCTGTGACTATTGCTACCATCAAAGCTCTCTTGCAGCTGACGAAGCAAATCTTTCTGCTCGTCGTTGAGATTAACCGGCGTTTCCAATACCACCTTGCACAGCAAGTCACCCGCTGCGCCGCCGCGTACCGGCTTCACGCCTTTACCACGTAACCTGAAGAGTTTACCGGTTTGGGTTTCCGGCGGAATCTTCAGCTTCACACGGCCATCTAGCGTAGGTACTTCAAGCTCACCACCTAATGCAGCATCAACAAAGTTGATCGGCACGTCACACTGTAAGTGTTTGCCATCGCGCTGGAAGATGTGGTGCGGCTTAATAGCGACCTGAACGTACAGATCACCAGGCGGGCCACCGTTAATGCCACTCTCACCTTCGCCGTTCAGGCGAATGCGATCACCGGTATCGACACCCGGCGGAATCTTCACCGATAGCGTGCGCGTTTCCCGTACACGGCCTTCGCCGTTACATTTGTGGCATGGCACTTTAATGTGCTGGCCACTACCGTGACAGGTCGGGCAGGTTTGCTGAACCGCAAAAAAGCCTTGCTGCATACGCACTTGGCCATGGCCATGGCACGTGGGGCAAGTTTCTTTGCTAGAACCTGGCTCGGCACCTTCACCATCGCAGCGATCACACTCAATATGACGTGGCACACGGATATCAACAGTTGTGCCAGAAACTGCGTTTTCCAGATCAAGCTCTAGGTTGTAGCGAAGGTCGCTACCACGAGCGGGGGCGTTAGGGCCACGACGACGGCCACCACCGCCACCAAAGATATCGCCAAACACATCGCCAAAGATGTCGCTGAAATCGCCAGCGCCACCACCACCGAACCCGCCACCGCCAAAGCCACCGCCTTGGCCGTCTACACCGGCGTGACCAAACTGGTCATATGCCGCGCGCTTTTCGCCATCGCTTAAGACTTCGTATGCTTCTGACACTTCGCGGAATTTTTCCGCTGACGTGTTATCGTCCGGGTTTCGATCAGGGTGGAATTTTTGCGCCAAGCGGCGGTAGGCCTTTTTGATCTCTTTCTGATCGGCCCCTTTTTCGACACCCAGGACTTCGTAATAATCGCGTTTGGACATGGGTCCTACGCCTCCTGGTTAGCTACGCACTTAATTAGGCGTCTGCTGCGGAAACAGCAACGCGGGAGTTGTCTCCCGCGTCACCGCATTCCTTAGCAGATAGAGGTGATTTACTGCTTCTTCTTGTCGTCGTTGACTTCTTCATACTCAGCGTCAACCACGTCATCCTCTGGCTTAGTGCTAGTATTTTCAGCACTTTCGCCGTCCGCCTGTTGAGCAGCTTCAGCCTGCTCGGCGTACATTTTCTGCGCTAACTTACCAGACACTTCGGTCAGTGCATCCAGTTTCTGCTGGATGTTGTCCTGATCGTCAGTCTTCACTGCTTCTTCCAGCTCGCTAATTGCGCTCTCGATGGCTTGTTTCTCGTCATCAGTCGCTTTATCGCCCGCTTCTTGCACGGTTTTGCGAGTGGCGTGAATCATGCCATCTGCTTGGTTACGCAGCTGCACTAGCGCTTCGAACTTCTTATCTTCGTCCGCGTGTGCTTCCGCATCGCGTACCATTTGCTCGATCTCTTCATCCGTGAGACCGCTGGACGCTTTAATGACAATCGACTGCTCTTTATTAGTCGCCTTGTCTTTGGCTGATACGTTCAGAATGCCGTTGGCATCCAGATCAAAAGCCACTTCAATCTGCGGCACACCACGCGGTGCTGGCGGAATGTCTGCAAGGTCAAAACGACCCAGCGACTTATTCTGCGCAACTTGCTTACGCTCACCCTGCACGACGTGAATCGTTACTGCCGTTTGGTTATCATCCGCCGTAGAGAAGGTTTGTGTCTTCTTCGTGGGGATGGTGGTGTTTTTGTCGATCAACGGTGTCATTACGCCGCCTAGGGTTTCAATACCTAGGGTTAGCGGCGTCACATCTAGCAGCAGTACGTCTTTTACGTCGCCGCCAAGTACACCGCCCTGAATCGCCGCACCAACAGCAACCGCTTCATCAGGGTTAACGTCTTTACGCGCTTCTTTGCCGAAGAAATCAGCGGCTTTCTTCTGCACCATCGGCATGCGCGTCTGGCCACCGACCAGAATCACTTCGTCGATTTCAGATGCAGACAAACCAGCATCTTTCAGCGCCATTTTGCACGGGTCGAGCGAGCGCTGTACCAGATCTTCAACCAATGACTCCAACTTGGCACGTGTCACCTTCACGTTAAGGTGTTTCGGACCAGTATTGTCAGCGGTGATATACGGCAGATTAACATCTGTCTGCTGTGCACTAGAAAGCTCAATTTTGGCTTTCTCGGCCGCTTCTTTCAGACGCTGCATAGCCAAGTTGTCGCCAGACAGGTCCATACCGCTATCCGCTTTGAACTGGTCAACTAAATAGTTGATCAGCGCCAAGTCGAAATCTTCACCGCCCAGGAAGGTGTCGCCGTTGGTGGCCAACACTTCAAACTGGGTTTCGCCGTCAACGTCTGCCACTTCGATAATAGAAATATCGAAAGTACCGCCACCCAGGTCGTATACCGCGATGGTTTTATCACCACGGGATTTGTCCATACCGTAGGCTAATGCGGCAGCAGTCGGCTCGTTAATGATGCGCTTAACATCAAGACCGGCAATACGGCCCGCATCTTTAGTTGCCTGACGCTGGCTGTCGTTAAAGTACGCAGGTACGGTAATAACCGCTTCAGTTACTGCTTCACCGAGATAGTCTTCGGCGGTTTTCTTCATTTTCTTCAGCACTTCCGCGCTTACCTGCGGCGGTGCCATTTTTTTACCTTTTACTTCAACCCAAGCATCACCGTTATCAGCTTCGGTGATTTTGTAAGGCACCATTTTGATGTCTTTTTGTACGACATCATCTTTAAAGCGACGGCCAATCAGGCGCTTAATCGCGTAAAGAGTGTTTTCAGGATTGGTGACGGCCTGACGTTTTGCTGCCTGGCCTACCAGCGTCTCACCATCGTCGGTGTAGGCAATAATGGAAGGCGTAGTGCGGCCACCTTCGGCATTTTCAATTACTTTAGCGCTGTCACCATCGAGCACTGCCACACAAGAGTTGGTGGTGCCCAGATCGATACCAATAATGCGTCCCATAGCAAAAACCTCGAATTCGGTTGTTACAAAACTGATGTTTGAAAGCTGATGTCAAAAAATCTGCTTTTTGAAACTTAAAGCGTCTGCGGGTTTTCCCGCGGGTTGCCCTTTATTTGGGGGCCGCTTGCAGCATTTCAAGGGGCTTTTTTTTGCTTTGTGTCAACCAATGATTAATTGGCTTTTTGGCTGACTACCACCATCGCTGGGCGAACTAGGCGACCGTTAAGCAAATAACCCTTCTGCATCACTTCCATGACGGTATTGGGTTCAAGCTCGGGATTCGGCACCATCGCCATCGCTTCGTGAACCTGCGGGTCAAAGGGCTCACCCTGAGGCTCAACGCTTTCCACGCCAAATTTATTCAATACGCCTAACTGCATTTTAAGGGTCATGGAAACGCCCTCACGATGAACGTCAGAGGCTCCGTCTTCCATGCTTTCTAGGGCTTTTTCCAGACTATCAACAACGGGCAATAGCTCTTTAACAAATTTTTCTAAAGCAAATTTGCGCGCTTTTTCAGCTTCTTGCTCAGCCCGGCGACGCACGTTTTGAGCTTCAGCAGCGGCACGTAGCGCTTGGTCTTTAGCTTCCGCCAAGCTCTGCTCAAGCTCTTCCACCTGAGCGGCTAGCATATCGGCTTCTGGGTTTCCTACGTCGCCCTCTAGCGCCGCGTCTTCATCGATTAACCCTTCCAGCTCACCTTCAATCAGGCGCTCTTCAGCCGCTTGCTCGGTGACTTCTGCCTCTTGCTCTTGGCGGGCCAGCTCATCTTCTAATGGGGTTTGCGGTTCTTTTGCCATGCCTAGCTCCTGAAAAATATGCAGCGGTGGCATTAACGGCCACCTCGGTTAAGTAACGAGTATTAACCACGTATGAACGCTATATGGGGGCCATAAAAGCCATCTCAAGAGGGGCATTGAAGTGAGTTATAGACTACTGTATAAAACAACAATTATTGGATAAGTATCCAGCTTCTGTGCCGCACGCCTCAGGAGGCCTTATGCTTACGCAGCTAGCAATCCAAGATTACGCTATTGTCGACCGCCTTGAACTCGACCTAACCCGCGGCATGACGGCGATCACCGGGGAAACCGGGGCAGGCAAATCAATTTTACTCGGCGCCCTTGGCCTATGTTTAGGTGAGCGTGCCGACGCCGGCAGCGTGCGCCACGGACGTGAACGCACCGACCTTTCCGCTCGTTTTGATATTCAGCACCTGCCCGCTGCCACCGAGTGGTTGACTGCTCGTGAGCTGCCTGCTGACGAGTGCTTATTGCGCCGCGTAGTGACGGCCAGTGGTCGCTCCAAAGCGTGGATCAATGGCCACCCCGCCACCATCGCTGATCTAAAATCGCTGGGCGAGCAGCTGATCCAAATCCACGGGCAGCATGCCCATCAGGCACTTATGCGTGAAGAAACCCACCTTGCTCTGCTAGATGATTATGCAGGGCTGCGTGAGCAAAGCCAGCTGCTGGCTGAAACGTTCCGCGAATGGCGCAGCGCCCGTCGTCGATTAAAAAAACTCAGCGAAGAAGGCAGCGAAGTTGAAGCAAAACGCCAGTTGTTACGCTACCAAGTAGAAGAGCTCGATCAACTTGGATTGGCAGAAGGTGAGCTACAAACACTCGAAGAAGAACAGCATACCCTTGCCCATGCGGAAGAGACACTACGTGAAACCCAGTTTGCCGCCGACTGCTGCGCGAGCGACGAAGGCGGTGCTCTGTCGCTGTTAAACCAAGCTTATGCCCATTTAAGCGCGCTACCCGGCAGTGATAAAGGCACGCTGGCCAACACCTTGGCGATGCTTAGCGATGCGCGCATTCAAGTAGAAGAAGCTTCCAGCGAACTTAATCGTCTTGCCAGCACTACCGAGCTAGACCCAGAGCGCTTAGCTTGGGTAGAAGAGCGACTGGGCGACGTTCATCGCATTGCGCGCAAGCACCACGTGGCCCCAGAAGAGATTTGCGCACTGCACACCAGGCTCAGCCAAGAAGTTGCTCAGTTGGAAGCCAGTGACGACGACTTAGAATCACTAAGTAACCACGTCGCCGAGTGCCGCGAGCGCTACCGTAAAGATGCTAAGCAGATGAGCGAAGTGCGTCAAAAAGCCGCTGCGTGCTTAAGCAAAGAAGTGCAGCAGCAGCTGGCTTTCCTGGCCATGGGTAAAGCACGTTTTGAGGTAGCAGTCACTCCGCGTGAAACACCAACGCCAGAAGGCCTCGATCACGTTCAGTTCCTGATCAGCGCTAACCCCGGCCAGCCTGCTAGACCGCTCACTAAAGTTGCTTCGGGCGGTGAGCTATCGCGTATCAGCCTTGCCATACAAGTTGTTGCCGCCTCGCACTCCACCATTCCCAGTCTAGTATTCGATGAAGTAGACGTGGGTATCTCAGGAGCAACGGCCGAAATTGTGGGGCAACTGCTACGCAAGCTCGGCGAAAACGGTCAAGTAATGACAGTCACACACCTGCCTCAGGTAGCCGCACAGGCGCATCAACACCTACATATCGAAAAACGCGCCAAGCGGGATAGTACGCTGACCCAGATGGCCCTACTGGACGAGCGTGGACGGGTTAGTGAACTCGCCCGCATGTTGGGTGGCGTAACTCTCTCGGACCAAACACTCGCTCACGCTAGAGAAATGCTACACGCTAGCCAGCGACCACCGCATTAAGCTTTTTTTAAACGCTAGGTTTTAAACGCTAGGCGTAAAAATAAAGCGACCAAGCATAAAAACGCCCCCAGGGCGCGAATGAAATATCACTCGCACCCTGAGGGCGCTTTATTTAACACGACTATTTCCTATTTGTAGGGCCACTGTCCTGTCGCGTTACGTCCGACCCACGGGGGCGTACATAAAGCACCAGTGCATGGTCCACAAGTTCGTAGCCGTGCTCTTCAGCAATCTCTTGCTGACGACGCTCGATGATTTCATCGACAAACTCAATGATTTCACCGCTCTCTAAACACACCATATGGTCGTGGTGGTCTTCTTGAGTCATCTCGAACACCGCATGGCCACCATCAAAATTATGACGGATCACCAAGCCCGCTGATTCAAACTGAGTCAGCACGCGGTACACGGTAGCCAAGCCAACATCCTCGCCCGCATCAATCAGTGTTTTATACACTTCTTCTGCGCTAAGGTGGTGTTGACCCGAAGCATTTTCGAGAATCTGCAGGATCTTGACGCGCGGCAGGGTCACTTTCAGCCCGGCTTTGCGCAGTTCATGGTTCTGATCGGCCATGGTTGCTCTTCGCAGTAACAGGTTAGGTCGGGTATGATCGACCGAAACCACGATAGTGAAGAACAGGCTCAAATGCAAAAATTGACTCGTATCATTACTCTTTCCGTTGCCCTAACCGTTGTTAGTGGCTGCAGTTACGTTGGCGTATACAAGCGTGACATCCCCCAAGGCAACTTGGTGACCCAAGAGATGGTCGGCCAGTTACAACCAGGGATGACGCAAGAACAAGTCACTTATGTGATGGGGCGTCCGCTGCTGGAAGCGCCGTTTGATACCCGCGAATGGGATTACGTTTACCGCCTTGATAAAGCGTACGCAGGCGTCGAGCAGAGACGTGTGACTCTCACGTTCGATGATATGGGGCGTTTAGTAAACGTTGAACAACAGGGTGATTTCTCGGGTGATCTACCGATCAGCACGGATACCAGTGTAGGCCCCGCAACAGAAACAGCTGACCCAATCTCAGGCATCAACACGCCTAGCCAGCGAGCACCGACGCCAGAAAGTGCCCCAGAGCCTCAGCCGGTGATGTCTTCAGACTAAATCACTTGCCTCCGGCTTGACGCTTTGCCCGCTCCAGGCGGGCAGCTTTGGGGTCTATTTCTAACGAGCGATATACTTCAACCCGGTCGCCTGGACGCAGCGTCTGTTTTTCAGGCTGACGCAGCGCCTTGCCAAAAATTCCTAGCGGTGCTTGTTCAAAGGTGTCGCTGGGAATATCGGGGAACAAGCTTGGTAGGTCTGCCATTACTACCGCTTGGCGCGCAGTCGTTCCTCGACGCACCTGTAAGGCCACCAGGCGCTGTTTGTGCGGCAAGGCAAAGGCTACCTCTACCGCGAACGTATCAACGGCCATAGCGCTCGTCAGCCCGCTTAGTGAAGGCATCTACAAGCTGCCCCGCTATTTGTTGGAATAACTTGCCAAACGCCATGCTAAGCAAACGGTTGGCAAACACAAATTCCATTTCCAAGCTGACTTTACAGGCATCCTCTCCCATCGGGATAAACAGCCAACGCCCTTTAAGCTGCTTGAACGGCCCTTTTACTAATGACAGCTCAATCCGTTCAGGGGCATATAAATCATTTCGAGTCGTGATAGTTTGTTCCACACCCGCACGACCAAGGGTCATTTCACCGATTAGGTGCGTCTCGTCATGCTCTAGCAGGCGCGCACGGCGGCACCCCGGCAGGAACTCGGGATAGCGTTCGAAGTCATTAACCAGATCGAACATTTGTTGGGGGGTGTGCCGCACCAAGGCGGTACGATTAACGGTTGGCATTGACCTCTCCGCTGACTTCACAGTGCCCAAAGCGTATCATGGGAAACATTTTTGTAGACCTTAAATGGTATCACGCCTCCCCGCATAACGAAGGGGGTGCTACTGACAGATCAACGATGAGGTTCCATGGCCACTAAGAAAGGTAACAGTAAGGGCCCTAGCAGCAGCGTTATTGCCCAAAACAAGAAGGCTCGGTTTGAGTACCATATCAACGAAACCTTAGAAGCAGGTTTGGTACTCGCAGGCTGGGAAGTTAAAAGCCTTCGTGCTGGTAAAGCACAGCTTACCGACACTTATATTTTGGTACGCAACGGCGAGGCTTTTTTACTAGGCAGCCATATCATGCCGCTAAACACAGCAAGCACCCATGAGATTGCTGACCCGACACGCACACGTAAGTTGCTTTTGCACCGCAAGGAAATCGCCAAAATTTTCTCGGTGACTCAAGACAAAGGACACACCTGCGTGCCGCTCAAGCTCTATTGGAAACGCAATAAAGTGAAATGTGAGCTGGCGTTGGTGACCGGCAAACAGCTGCATGACAAGCGCGCCACCGAAAAAGATCGCGACTGGAGCCGTCAAAAAGGTCGAATAATGCGGGAACATAACAAGGCATAACTGGTCAATTAGCTGTGAGCAC
Source organism: Vreelandella neptunia (assembly GCF_000712975.1). Taxonomy (GTDB): domain Bacteria; phylum Pseudomonadota; class Gammaproteobacteria; order Pseudomonadales; family Halomonadaceae; genus Vreelandella; species Vreelandella qaidamensis. Next base: position 55,581 of record NZ_JHQL01000005.1, read on the forward strand.
GTTAGAATGCTCACCTGTAATTAGGGGGCGACATGGTTTCGACGCCGGTGACAACCCTTGCGGTGCATGCCGAGAGCGTGATGTATCTCGTAAATCCCACATCACGAAAAATAGTCGCAAATGACGAAAACTACGCTCAAGGCGCGCTAGCAGCTTAAACACTGTTAGCTTCTTGTCTGGCCCAAAGGTGATGTGCCTATTCATCACCGATGGGATATGAGCTAAAGCTGATAGGACCGCGGTTGATGGTGTCTTCTCATCAATCGTTAAACTTTAGAAGGCTCGCGTGGCTGAATCCTGATCGTCGGAGTCAGTCGCGTTAAAGCAAATGACGAAATCTAAGCATGTAGAGCCAATAGGCGAGTGCTGGCGGACGCGGGTTCAATTCCCGCCGCCTCCACCAGACACCCCTACAAATCAAGCACCTACGGGTGCTTTTTTTGTTTCCCCCTCCAAAATACCAACCAAAGCAACCATTTTAGGCAGTAGATGTTAGACGTTTTCAATTACCCACGCGGCAATGCCTCCCCGACCATTACGGCGGCGCAAGCGCTTACCGTTGGCCACGCGGTCAGCCCGGAACTTGAGCACGTTACCCACGGCACGGGGAGTTAGCTGACTTACTGTCTTGAACTCGCTTATAGTTTCCGCCAATGCTTGCTCAGCAACCGGCAAGGCGAAGTCTTTTAGCTGGGGGTCGTGGTAGTTGTCGTGGATCTTCTTCACCTCCTTAGCTTTGGACGAGTCGCTACCAAACACATCAGCCAGCGAGCACAGCAGCGCGTCTAACTGTTCCTGTTAAGGGTCAGCCGCTTGGGCAGCGTCTACCGCTTCCATCGGGTCTGCATAAATAGGATTCCAGGCTTGGTTGAACGGCGTGAAGGCTAAAGACCGAATGGCTGCCATGCGGGTGCTGACACGCCTTAACAGGCTAGCCACAGGTAATGCAGGCGACGCCAAGACAGTGGGTGACGGCGTAATGGAGCTGCGAATTGATTACGGGCCGGGCTACCGCGTCTATTACGCTAAGGTAGGCCGCCGTATGGTGATGTTATTAGTCGGTGGTACCAAGAAACGCCAGCAAGCCGATATAGATCAAGCCAAAGCGTTTTTAAATGACCACCGAAGGAGAGCACAGACATGAAAAGCCACGATGCTGCTGTTGTCGAGATGCTGCGCGATGCCCCCATATGGCGCTGGACTATTTGCGCAACGCCTTCGATGAACTGGACGAAGAAGGCGGCGAGTCTGCCTTTCTCATGGCGCTACGCCATGTAGTTGAAGCACAAGGTGGTGTGGCTGCTATTGCAGAACGTGCCAAGGTGTCACGCGAAAGCTTGTACCGGGCACTATCCCCAAAAGGCAACCCAACGTTACGAACGATGACCGCCGTTATTAAAGCGACAGGTATTCACTTTCACGACCTGACGCACCATAGCCATGAGCCAATAGCGGGATAAAGAGCATCCAAGCATAGAGAAACGTTTTCCTCAGTGCTGTGCCTGGGTTCAAAGCATGGGCTAGTAAGCTAACACCCTAGAAAAGGGGGCATAATTGGGGGCATCTTTCAAAACAACCCAGCAAAAAAGCGCTTCCGGGCGCTTTTTTGTTGTCAGGAGTTTTCACCCAATACCTTGACACGCCCCCACCAGCGCGGCAGCAATGCGCGCACCCTGGCCTGGGCGAAGCGGTCGTCCATTAATATCACAGTCCCTTCATCCTCAGGGCCGCGAATCACCCTTCCGGCGGCTTGCACCACTTTGATCATACCGGGTATGCGGTAGGTGTAATCATCACCCTGGCCAAAGCGGGCATTCAGACGCGCTTTCAGCGCTTCGTTGAAGTCGTTAAACGGCGGTAGGCCTAAGGTGGCAATAAACGCCCCAATCAAGCGCTCGCCTGGAAGATCAATGCCTTCAGCAAAAGCCCCACCTAGCACAGCAAAGCCGATTCCCTTACCTTCAGGAGTAAAACGCGCCAGAAAGGCATCACGCTCGGCTTCCTGCATTCCACGGGTTTGAGCGAATACCGACACGGTGGGATGCGCGAGCTGAAACTGCGCCATCACCTTTTCTAGGTAAGCAAAGCTACTAAAAAACGCCAGGTAGTGGCCGGGTTGACGCTGGTATTGATCGGACAAAGCTTCGACAATAGGCGTTACAGAGACCTCTCGGTGATGATAGCGAGTGGAAATATCGGCTCGAATACGCACTTCCAACTGGCAGGCGGAAAAAGGTGAGGCTACTTCACGCCACACGCTGCTTTGTGGCAACCCTAGTAAATCGCGGTAGTAATGAAACGGGCTAAGCGTGGCTGAAAACAGCACAGCGCTGTGGGCAGCCTTAAAGCGCGCCGCGAGAAAATCCGCCGGAATAACATTGCGCAGCCCAAGCACCGCATCGCCACGGCCATAAATAGCAAGGTCGCACAGTGAGTGATCATCGAACCGCTCCGCCAACCGGCAGAAGCCTAACGCTTCAAACAGTAGCTCTTGAAGCTCAACACTTGCGGCGTCAGGGTGCTCAACCAAATAATCAGTGATCGCGCCAGCCAATGTTTGAAGCGAGCCCACCAGCTTGCTGGGCAACGTATCAAGGAGATGGTAGCGCTGTGACGCGGCTGCATAGCTGGTCACTTCCTTCGTGAGCGCCTGCCACTGCCTGCCGACCCTTGCTAACGGTTTAGCCAGTGCAGGAGGTGAACGTCGACGCAAGCGGCTCAAGCGTTGCTGGGAAAGCTCGGCACTGTACATCCCCCGTGCTCTTTCAACCATGTTGTGTGCTTCATCTACTAACAAACCAACTCGCCAGTCGTTAGCTTGGGCCAAGCCATGCAGCAGCGCATGGCTATCAAACCAGTGATTCACATCGCCAACTACTACGTCGGCCCAACGAGCTAGCTCTTGGCCTAGATAATATGGGCACACACTGTGGGCAAGCGCCACCTCACGCAGTCCGTCACGATCTAGCCAGCAACGTGCCACCGCGGCTTGGCGAGCGGCAGGCAAGCGGTCATAAAAACCCGCCGCTAACGGACAAGCATCGCCTTGGCAAGCAGCGCCAGGGTATTCGCAGGCTTTTTGTCTCGCTACCAGCTCCAACACGCGCAGTGGCGATGCGAGTGCAGACGATGAGAGGGAAGATGCAATAGGGGGTGTTGAAGTAGAGGGTAATGAAGTAGGCGGTGATGAACTGGGGGCAGAGAGACGCGCCAGCGCATCCAACGCTAAGCGGCGGCCTGGGGTTTTCATGGTTAGAAAGGCCACCCTATCCAACTGCTGACGAGGCATTGCTGAGAGCATCGGAAATAGCGTGCCAAGAGTTTTGCCAATACCGGTTGGCGCTTGAGCCAATAGGCACCGACCAGTACTGGCTGCTTTATAGACATCTTCCGCTAGCGGACGCTGCCCAGGGCGAAAATCAGGATAGGGAAACGTCAGCGTCGCCAGCCACTCATCGCGGCGCAGGCGATGGGTATACTCCTGCTCCGCCCAAACCAAAAAGCGCTGGCATTGATCGGTAAAAAACGCCTGCAACTCAGTTGAGCTAGCCTCTTGGGTAAGCAGCGTTTCCTGACCGCTGGTAATCTCCAGATAAACTAACGCCAGCGTGACCCGTTCAAGGCGTTGCTCAGCGCACAGCAGCGCGCCGTATACCTTCACCTGTGCCCAGTGCAACGCGCGCTGGTTGGCGGCCATACGGTCTAAATTGCCACGATAGGTTTTGACCTCTTCCAAACGGTTCGCGTTGGGATCAAAGCCGTCAGCGCGGCCCGCCACGCGAAGCCCCTGATACTCACCAGAAAGCGGCAGTTCAGACAGGTAATCTTCGCCCCGGCGGCTAGCCACTAGCCTATGCCCTTCGATGCCTTCTTGGGCGCTGGGTGCTGGCGTGAATCGATGATCAAGGTCGCCCTCCCGCGCGGTGAAATCGCACAGCGTACGCACCGCTACCCGATAACGGCTCATTCGGCGTCTTCTTGTTTAGACTCTCTTTGTTTAGATTCTATTTTTTTAGATTTTTCTTGTTTAATTTCTTCTGGCTCGGGTGCTGGCTGCCAACGCACATGGCATACCTCAACGGGCATGCTGTGGCGGCAAAAGAAATCAATCCAACGGCGTTGGTTATCTTGCAGGCGGTCTCCCGGCCCTTTCACTTCTATCATTTTGTAGCGCGGCTCTCTGGGAGGCGCATCCGGCATCAACTGAATCAGGTCAGGCAGTCCCGCACGGTTATGCTTAAGGTCATCTAATAGCCGCATAAAACAGGCACGCAAGTGGGCAGGCGGCAAACATTTAAGCGCGAGCGCTAAAAGTTCTTCACTAACGATTCCCCAGTGAACGAATGGCGATGCGATGCCTTGTTTAGCGTGCCACGTGCGAAGGATCGTCTCCTTATACCGACCGTCATCCAACTGGGCCAGGCAGGCGTTAATATCAGCTTGACGCTGAGGGACAAAATCCTCGCGATATAAATCCGCTGGCCCACTGTGAAACGGGTGAAAAAACGCCCCAGGGAGCGGTTTAAAAATAACCGGCCAAAACAGCAAGCCAAATAGACCCGTTAACAAACTATTTTCAACGTAATATACCGGTGCAGTAGGCGTTGCTAACGCTTCAGCAACAGCGCGCTCTACTGGCTGAGGGCCGGGCAGATGAAGCACATAGGTAAGCGCCTGGGCAGCCTGTTGCTCAGCCCTATCAGAACGCTCAACTTTTTGGCCTAACTTGCGAGCCAAGCGCGGTAACAAGCGCATAAGGGCTTGGATCTCGCCTTCATGTGGCTGTGCGTCAAGCGCGCTAATTGTAAGCTTATAAGCGTCTGAATAACGGCCTAACCGCTCTAACACGCGCAGCCTGCGAATACGCGCATCGCTGTTATTGGAATCGGCATAAAGCGTTAAGGCGAGTTCGCTGTCGCCGCCGCGTTCGGCTTCGCGACCCATAGTCAGCAGCAGCCGTGCCCGTCGCGAGGCTAGCCAGCGGTTGCTGGAGGCTGGTAGCACCTGCGTGGAAAGCGTCTGGGGCAACTCGCCGTCATCCAAGCGTTCGCGCAGGCGGTGAAGCGTTAAATAAGTAGTGACTTCTTCACGGCTTTGAAACGCGCGGGATTCCGCAGTAAGCGGTACCTGCTCAAAGCGCTGCAGGCCCAGCTCCGTTAACACGAACTCTGCCCAGTCCTGGCGCAAGTTGCCAAAAAACATCAGCCGTAAGCGGTCGCAAAACGCCATCACCGTTAGCCGCACAACCTGCGTTGTGGCTGCTGGCCACCACTGTTGAAGAGGCGCTGGCGCTTGCAGTGGTTTTTCTTCAACTGCTGCTTGAAGCGCAGCTTTCGTGCTGTTGCGCGCTAGACCTGCGTTAGCAATTTCATCTGCCAATGCTTGGCGCAATTCGCTCAGCCGCAGCAGGCGAAATAGCTCACGGCTGGTTAACTGCGGTGCGCGGTCTACCCAGCCCAGCGCAACCAGCGGTACTAGCGCCTGCTCGGTGTCACCGATTTCCGCATAAGAGAGCTTATCCAGCCGAAACAGCTCACCTTTGCGCATCACCATGCGCACCAATAGCGCCTGAGAGGCTTGAGGTAGCGTCTCAAAATGACCGATAGCATCGCGCTCGGTGGCACTTAACAGATCATGGTGGCGGGCGTTTACCCATGACACTACATAACGGAAATTCGTCAGGTAATAGAAAGGGTCATCTAGGGAGGCGGTCGCTGGTGCGACAGGGGCACTGTTCATCTATCCATTATAACAGTGCTTTCTAGAGCAGGTTAACCCACCCGATGCTGATAGAGCACGTGTAATACATCGTCATTGTCTACCGGCTCGTCAATGGCTGGTGCCTCGACAGTAGGGGTTGACGCGCCTGCGTGGACTTCGGCAGGCTGGCGACCGCCTACCAATACATACCATTCCGCTTCTGTCAGATAGTGCTGACACCAGCGGCTTAGGCCATCGGCCACGTCGTCACGAATGCGTTCACCGCTACGAAAACCATGGGCGAGATGCAGTAAATCTTGGCGGGCAGTGCGGGCACGAGCATTACCGCCGTGCACTTTGGAAAGTGGACAGCGTCGATCGTAGGCCGCATTGGTTAGTGCATTCAACCAACGCTCCAATTCGTGCGCCTGAATACCGCCATAAACTGCCACTCTGCACTCCATGCTGAACGGTGATTAAAGTTTAATGAGCTATGCCCATTAGCATTTACTAAAAAGCAAAAGCGTTAGATTGCCCGATTTTGAAGTCACTGTCATCTTCTTGCTGGCAGACTCAACGCATTGAACTCTCAGTCAAACATTATACCTGTTAAACGATTAAAATGATTTTTAAACGTTAGTAGTTCATTAGCGTCTCTTTCGATTTTCGCTTAAGCGACGCCAGCACTTTGGACGCATGCCACTCAGGGCGATAAACAATTCCAAAACCAAACGTCAACGCAGGTATAAAAGGCAGCACCTTGACGCGATCATAATAAGACAGCTGATCTTTTGCGGTAATTGGGTTAATCACCGTGACCCCGACCTCGTTGGCTACCAACGCGCTAATCGTACCGATGTTAGCTTCCGTTTTACCGGCAATCTTAACGCCGTGTTCAGCTACCAGTTCCAACAGCGGGTTTGTGCTCACACTTGGCTGATTGCTGATTACTAAATGTTGACCACGCAAGTCGCTGACTTCAACGACGTTCTGCTTAGCTAGCGCAAGCTTTTCAGGCACCAGTGCCACAGCTTCTGTGGTCAGCAGCGCTTCGGTCAAGAGCTGGGGGGAAGTCGCCGGTAGCGTGATAAAGCCAATATCTGCATGGCTTGATTCCACCGCCGTTTGTACATCATGGCTCGACATCATATCCAGACTAATACTTATCCGACTGTTTTCAGCCAGCAACGCTGCCACTACCTGAGGTACAAACCCAAAACATAGTCCAGGAATCGCGGCGATTCTCAAGCGTGATGTACCAAACTCCTTTAGCGCCAGCACGCTATGACGAAGCTCTTCAATATTGCCCATCAGCCTGAGAATTTCATCGTACAGCTCTCGTGCTTCAGGCGTTGCTAATAAGCGGTTTTTTTCACGTAAAAAAAGCTGTATTCCCAGGTTCTCTTCCAGCTGTGCTAGCGAGCGACTGACGCCAGACTGCGTCATGCCAAGAAGGCGTGCCGTTCCTGAAGCGCTGCCCACCTCAAATAGTGTTTTGAACGTTGCTAATGCTTTCAACGAGTTAATGGTAACTTCAGGCATGACTTTTACTCATTGATATTCGAAAAACGATCATATATTGAAATATAGTAACAAGCCTACCTAGACTGCAAGGGAGATTTTTCAACCGACTATAAAAACGGAAAACGTGATGACCGACTCTCCGCTGTTCTACCAGGCAGGCCCTGCCCTGCCGGAAGTCAGCCACGCTGATGGCGTCATGCTCTGGGACACCCAGGGCAAGGATTATCTGGATGGCTGTTCCGGGGCCATTTCCTGCAACCTTGGTCATGGCCGTCAGGATATTCGTGACGCTATGCTCGCCCAAATGGACAAGGTTGCCTTCACTTACCGCACCCAGTTTGAAAGCGCGCCCGCCGAAGCCCTAGGCCAACAGCTGGTTGAGCTGTTTAACGGCGAGCTGGGCAAGGTGTTCTTTGTTTCCAGTGGCTCCGAGGCGGTGGAGTCTGCCCTCAAGCTAGCGCGCCAATACTTCTTCGCACTCGGCCAGCCCCAGCGTCAGCGCTTTGTCTCGCTGCGCCCCTCCTATCATGGCAGCACCATGGGGGCGCTGGGCATGACCGGCTATCAACCGCTGGAAGCCCCTTTTACCAGCATGACCCATGCCTCCATCAAGGTGCCAGGGCCGGATTTCTTCCGCCATCAGGATAGCGATGACGACACCCACGTGGATCGCCTGCTGGCAGAAGCACGCGCCGCCATGCAAGCCGCCGGGCCGGAGTCACTGATTGGCTTTATCCTCGAACCGATTGGCGGTGCCAGCACCGGCGCGCGGCTGTTGGGCAAGCGCTACCTGCAAGGCATTCGCGCCCTGTGCGATGAGTTTGGTTGCCTGCTGATTGCCGATGAAGTGCTCACCGGGGTGGGCCGTACCGGCGCCTGGTTTGCCTGCCAACATTACGATGTGGTGCCGGATATTCTGGTCACCGCCAAAGGCCTGGGCGCGGGCTACTACCCAATTGGTGCCATGCTGGCCCGCACTGACATCGTCGAAACGGTGATGGCCAGCGGTGGCTTCCAACATGGCCATACCTATGCGGGCAACCCGCTGTCTTGTGCCACTGGCCTGGCTGTCATCGATGCCATCAAGCGCGAAAATTTACTGGAAAACACCCAGGCGCGCGGCACGCAGTTGGAAGCCGGGCTGCGCCAGCTCGCAGAGCGTTACGACTGGGTCGGCCATGTACGCGGCGCTGGCCTGTTATGGGGCGTCGAACTGGTCGCCGATGGCGCATCACGCAAGCCCTTCCCCGCTGAGCAGAACCGCTTCGCCCAGATCACCGCCTTGGCCAAGCAGGAAGGCCTGCTGATCTACCCGCGCCGCAGCCTGGATGGCCTGGCCGGTGACCATTTCCTGGTCTGCCCGCCGCTGACCATTCAAGCCGAGGAAGTGGACACCCTGCTGGAACGTCTGGCACGTGCCATGGCGCGTTTTGACCAAGCGCTTACGCCGTCGCCTGACCTGAACGCACAACCCACCAGGGAGAGCTGAACACCATGACGCTGCTTAACCACAAGGTCTGTGAAATTGACGCGGCCATTGCCCAGATTCCTGATGGCGCCACCATCATGGTCGGTGGCTTTGGCTCGCCGGGCACGCCCTTTGCGCTGCTTGATGCCCTGCTGGCATCCGGCCAAGGCAACCTGACGCTGATCAAAAATGATGCTAACGAGCCCGGCATCGGGATTGGCAAGCTTATTGAAGCGGGCCGGGTCAAGCGCCTGATCACCTCGCATCTCGGCTTGAACCGGACGGCCATCGAAGCGATGAATAGTGGCCAGATGGAAGTCACCTTTCACCCCCAGGGGCTATTGGCGGAAAAAATCCGCTGTGCAGGCGTTGGCCACGGCGGCTTTCTCACCGATATCGGGATGGGAACGGAAATTGCCGAAGGGCGCCATGAGATCACTATCGAAGGCGCAACCTGGGCCATCGAACCGGCGCTTCAGGCAGATTTCGCCCTGGTACATGCCGAGCGGGCCGACCGCTACGGTAACCTCATCTATCGCGCCACCGCCAGCAACTTCAACCCCCTGATGGCCATGGCGGCTGATCGGGTAATTGCCCAAACCTACCGCATCGACGAACCCGGCGACCTGCCTATCGACACCATTCATACGCCCTGTGCCTTTATTAGCCAAGTCGTGCAGGTCGACCGCGCGTCCAGCCAGCAAGGAGTTCGCCCCCATGCCCTCTGACCAGCAACGCATGTTGACCCGTGCTGCCCGTGAAGTCATCGATGGCCAGATCGTCAACCTGGGCATTGGGCTGCCAACTCGCCTGTTCCACTATCTACCCGATGGCATGAATGTCCTGGTGCACTCTGAAAATGGCGTACTCGGCTGCCGCCCGCGCCACGAGGGCGAAACCCCGGATATCGACATGATTGACTCCGGCGGCGCGTATATCACCACTCGCCCGGGGGCCAGCGTGTTCGATAGCGCCACCTCCTTTGCGATGATCCGCCGCAGCCGCGTGGACGTTACCTTTATGGGCGCCTTCGAGGTTGATCAGGAAGGCAACCTGGCCAACTGGAAAATTCCCGGCAAGTTCTCACCAGGGATTGGCGGCGCCATGGAGCTGGCCCAGAAAGTCGCCCGGCTGGTGGTGCTGTGTTCGCATAATGATAAGCATGGCAACCCCAAGATTCTGACCCGCTGCCAACTACCCCTGACGGCCAGCCGCTGTGTGTCGCGCATTATCACCGAAAAAGCCGTGATGGACGTGACCCCAAAAGGGCTTGAAGTAGTGGAAATCGCTGAAGGGCTGAGCGTTGCGGCGCTGCGCGAAGCCACCGACGCTACTCTGCTGATTGATGAATCACGCCTGGGGAGGTTCTGATGCTTGATGCTACCGAACAGCGCATTATCGCCTGCTGCAACGCCTTGATGGACGACACTCTGGAACTGACCAGCGACCTGGTGAAAAGCTACAGCGTGATTGGCCAGGAACAGGGCGCGCTGGATACCATGGAGCGCCATCTTGAACGCCTGGGCCTGCCGGTCACCCGTGTGCCGCTGGATGCCCCAGGTTTTGAGGAGCACCCTCATCGGGCGCCCGCCGAGTGGCCCAGCACTGGGCGTTACAATGTGATTTCAGACCTCAACCCCGGTGCGCCAGGGCCGCACCTGGTGTTCAACGGCCATCTCGATGTAGTGCCCGCCGAACCTACCGATATGTGGACCCGCCCGCCCTGGGAGCCCTGGCAAAAAGATGGCTGGCTGTATGGCCGCGGCGCCGGCGACATGAAAGCCGGTATTGCCGCCATGGTGATGGCGGTTGAAGCAGTGCGCCAGGCAGGCGTCGAGATCAACTTCCCGCTCACCCTGCAAACCGTGATTGAGGAAGAGTGTACCGGCAACGGCGCTCTGGCTTGCCTGCACCAAGGCTACAGCGGTGATTTCGTGCTGATACCAGAGCCGTTCGGCGCTCAGATCTATGCAGGCCAGGTAGGTGTGCTGTGGTTCCGGATGCGCCTGGATGGCGTACCCGCCCACGTGCTTGACCCTTCCGCCGGGCGCAATGCCATTGAAGCCCTGCAGGACTATCTGCCCGCGCTGAAGACCCTGGAAGCGGAAATGAACAGCCTTGCGCGGCCTGAACTTTATGCCGACCACCCTCACCCCTTCAACCTGAGCATTGGCCGGGTGGATGCGGGCAACTGGGCCTCCAGCGTGCCGGCCCACGCCATTCTGGAAGGCCGCGTTGGTTTCCCCCCCGGCATGTCGCCGGAAGAGGCCATGCAGCGGGTTCGCGATACCCTGCAGGCCCGCCACGCCGAGCTTGATGACGCCACCCCGGCGCCCCAGGTGAGCTTTCACGGTTTTCGCTCTGAAGGGCATGTGGTTGATCTCGACACCCCGGGCATCCGGCTACTCTCGGAATGTCACGAAGCGCTGATCGGCGCGCCTCCCGGCCATTATATCTCCACCTGCACCACCGACCTGCGCGCCTTCCACGTATCCGGCAATATCAACGGTACCTGCTACGGTCCCGTTGCCCAGCGCATTCACGGTGTAGATGAGTGTGTGGAGATCGACTCAATCCGCCATGTACTGACCACCTATGCCTTGTTTATCCATCGCTGGGCAAAGATGGCTGAACAGCAGGAGAGCAACCAATGAGAAACGTCTACCTGGCTGACTATGCACGCAGTGCCTTCAGCCGCGCTCACCCCCGCAAGCCCGAGGTGGATGCCTGGGCCGACACCCGCAGCGATGCCCTGCTGGCCAGCGTTCTGGATGGCTTACTGGCGCGCAGCGATGTTGATGGCGCAGCGGTGGAAGACCTGAGTATTGGCTGCGCCCTACCAGTAAAAGAACAATGGAGCTTTGGTGGCCGCTACCCGCTGTGGCTGGCCGAACGCCTGGGCCCCAAAGGCCAGGCGTGCGCCACCCGGCAGATTGATCAGCAGTGTGGCTCCGGCCTTGCTGCCCTGCGCAACACCGCGCGGGAGATTCAGGCCGGTGCCGTTGAAGTGGGTATGGCCGGTGGCGTGGAAAACATGACCCGTGTGCCCATGGGCCCAGCCTTGTTCAAGGAAGGTGTGTTGACCAGCCCTGACGCGCTGCAACAGGCTGACTGGCTCGCGCTGGACGTGGTGCTCAATATGGGCCTGACCGCTGAGCGACTCGCCACGTCAGCGGGTATTTCCCGTGCTGCCATGGACGCCCTTGCCCTCAGTTCCCACCAGCGGGCGGCGAGCGCCGATGCAGCCGGCCACTTCGCTGGCGAACGTTTGACCCTGAACAACGCAGCCGGTGAGCCAATCAGTGTGGATGGTAACATTCGCGCCGATACCAGCGCCGAGCGTTTAGCGGGGCTGGACCCGGTCTTCATGCAAGGCGGCATGGTCACCGCAGGCAACAGCTCACCGCTGACCTCTGGCGCCGCCGCCACGCTTTTGATGTCAGAACCTGCCCTGCACCAGCACGGCATTAGCCCCTTGGCGCGGGTTGTGGCAATTGCCGACTGCGGCGTCAAGCCGGAAGAAATGGGGGCCGGAGCCGCCGCCGCTATCCAACGCGCCCTGAAGCAGGCGCAGCTAACGCCTGACGATATCAGCGTATGGGAAATCAACGAGGCCTTTGCGGCTGTGCCACTGCATGCCATGGGTGAGCTTTCGCTTGACCCCGAAAACGTCAATATCTGGGGCGGTGCCATGTCACTCGGGCATCCGTTAGGCGCAACCGGTATTCGCCTCGCTGGCACCCTTGGCCGCCTGCTGCAGCATCGCCAACAGCGTTACGGCTGTGCGGCGGCCTGCATCGGTGGCGGTCAGGGCATCGCCATCATTCTGGAACGCTGCTGACTGCCACTGGATTTACGAGAACAACGTTACGATAACAACGCTTGACCCCTAAGCAGGGAGAATAACAATGTCAACAACCACGCAAGACACCCATAAGCGTCCTTCATTTCTGGGCGCTATCACCGTTATCGGATTTCTGTGCTTCATGATGTTTGCACAGATTTTTATCCTCGGTGAAGACTGGGTGACGCATATTTCACTGATTTTCGCCATCGTGGTCTGCGCCCTGGTGGCACTGTATTCCGGCTTCAGCTGGCAGGATATCCAGAAAGGCATCCTGTATGGCTGTGAAATCGCCATGCTGCCGATGCTGATCTTGATGATGGTCGGGATACTGGTGGCCAGTTGGATCGCCTCAGGAACGATTCCATCGCTGGTCTATTACGGCTTGCAGCTGATCAACCCTTCGTATTTCCTGTTCACCGCGGTGATTGTCTGCGCTGTTGCCTCACTGGTCACCGGCAGTTCATGGACAACCGCCGCCACCTTTGGCGTGGCTTTTATCGGCATTGGCAGTGGGCTGGGTATTTCTCCGGCGATGACTGCCGGGGCAGTGATTTCCGGAGCAATCTTTGGTGACAAGATTTCACCAGTATCAGACTCCACCAACCTCGCCGCTGGGGTTGCCGAGGCCAACCTGTTCGACCACATCCGTTCGATGTTCTACACCACCGGCCCTGCACTAATCATTACCATTATTCTGTTCTTTTTTATTGGTATGCGCTTTGACGGCGAAGGGGCTGATATTTCGCGCACCGCTGAGCTTTTGGCCGGCATTCGCGAGAACTTTTCGGTCGGTCTGCTGCCCTTTATCCCTCCACTGGTAGTTGTGGTACTTGCCTACCGGCGTGTTAATGCGCTGGCGGTGATGGTGATTGGCAGCCTGCTGGGTGCGGGCCTTGCCGTGGCTACTCAGGGCGTTGCGCTAGGCAACATGATGAACTACATGAACTACGGCTATGTTTCGGAGACCGGCGTAGAAGCGGTTGATGACCTGCTCAGCCGCGGGGGTCTGCAAAGCATGATGTGGACCATCTCACTGGGCTTTATCGGCCTGAGCCTGGGCGGTTTGCTGGAAAAAACCCGTATGCTAGAAGTTATCCTGGAAAAGTTGGGCAAACTGGTCAGCAATTCACGCGGGTTGATCGTCACACACGTTTTCTCGTCGCTGGCCACTAACCTGTTCTCGGCCAGCCAGTATATTGCCATCATCATTCCGGGGCGCATGTTTGTACCCGCCTACCGTAAGCTGAAAATTCTGCCCTCGGTATGCTCTCGCACCTGTGAAGACTCGGCAACCGTCACGTCACCTCTGGTGCCCTGGGGGCTGGGTGGCGCTTACTACATGGGGGTGCTGGATGTTTCCGCGTGGGATTATATGGGCTGGACGTTTTTAGCCATCATCACGCCGATCATCGCTATTCTCTATGGCCTGTTCAACATCTTCATCTGGCGGGAAGGCGAGCGTAACGACGTTAACACCTATAGCCAGTCAAACGTTGAACACCAACCGTCAGCCGATCTAGCGAAGTAGATCGAGAACAGGCACGTGGCAAGAGGCGACCAAGCTATCGCCTCATGCCACCGCCTATCAGCCTGAGGATACATGTCATGTATAAAAATATTCTGATTACCACGGCGGCAGACAATAACTCGAATGTTGTGCAGAAAATCGACGTAGCACGTAAGTTGGCCGACGAAGATAGCACCATACAGATCATTTCTGTCATGGAGCGTATTCCGCCTTATATTGCACCATCACTGCCCAGTGATTACCGCGAAACCACCGCGCAACGCATTAAAGACGGTATTCAAAAGAAAATTGGCGACGAGCACTACGAGATTCATGTGGTGGAAGGCAATGCCGCCCATCAAGTGGTCAAGTTTGCCAAGCGCAATGGCGTCGACTGCATCATTATTTCATCGAACCGTCCCGGCTTTCCTGACCACTTTATGGGTTCCACCGCCTTAAATGTTGTGCGCCAGGCAACGTGTACTGTAACGGTAGTTCGGTAAACATCCCCTAAAGTAAAGCCAAAAACGCGGTGCGTTGCATCGCGCTTTATTACCAAACATAAAGAATATTTAAGCCAGGCAATTAATTGCCTGTTTTTTTATGCTTTTGAAACTTAACTACTATTTATTATGGATAATTAATCAAACGCTAAAAGTATCAATATTACACATTTTTTAGTATTTACCAGCCAGTGCTAGCTTGATAATTTAGCCAGCTCAAATCACTCTAACCATTTAAAAACTTCAGACGAGCAGTCACTTTAAGCATTCTTTAGTGGCTTTATCAGGAAGATAATACTGCCATGGAACAAGCGAAGCTTGGCGACCAAGTTGCCTGCCCCTGCAAGGGAGGCCCTCACCGCATTGTCAGTGCGGCCTCGACCACCTTTGTTGACGGCGTTCCCGCCGCCCGCGTTGGCGACCGCAGTTCCTGCGGCGCCAGTATCGTCACCGGCCTGGATTGGTACACCATTGAAGGTGCCGCGGCGGCCATTCACGGCAGCCAAACTTCATGTGGCGGAACGGTAATCGCAGCCTCCAGTGCTGTCACTGGCCAACCTTCAGGCGGGGCAAGCGCCTCGTCACTCCCCGGCATTCAACCACCTCGCTACAACCGACGCGTTGTTTTGCGTGATGAATACGGTTCCCCGCTTGCTAATCAACCCTATCGGTTAGTTCTGGAAAGTGGAGAAACAAAAGAGGGGAAAACCAACGCCGAAGGGGAAGCAGACCTGATGGATTCAGAGCTTTCCGCCAAGGTCGTCGACGTTTTGATCAGGAGCAGTTGAAATGGCCCAGTGGCAGCATATAGCACAAACCACCACCACCCCCGCCACGCTGGATGACCCTTTTATCGTCACGGTTCCCTGTCCACATAGAGATCAGGCGCTGGAAGTTGCTGCCTGGATCGTTGAGGAAATTCAGACCAACGTTGAATCCGACGACGCCCAGCGTATAAAGCAGCAGAACGCCTATAGCTGGCTTGAAGCCATAGAGCGCTGGCAGCGAGAAGGCGAGTCACTCAATATCGTTCAGCGCCTTGCTCGTGAAGTCACAAGGCCTAATTTTATGCAGATCGAAATGCAACTAAAAGCAGCGGCACTTGGCCGCTGGGCTTTACTGGTGAGGCCAGGCGGCGTATGGGATCACAAACAATACTTTGACCCAAGGGTGAATCCTGAGAGGGGAAGGCAGTTTGCAACCTTAGGTATCACGACTGAACCGTATCACCATAAATACCAAGGCTACGAATATTATTACGATATCTGGTCCAACATTCACTACGGTTATGTTGGCCGCTACATCGGCTTTTCTGAAGACAGCCTATTAGACGGCGCCGGTCTGGCGCAGTATCTCGATGATTTTAGAAAATTTGGTAGATCGCCAACTGACCGCAGTGATATTAACGGTGAGGGGGTTCGTCGCTTTGATGATGTAACCGACTACCTTTCAGTCCACTTAGGCATATCGTTGTATGAGCGTTTTACCCCTCAGCAGTTAACGGGCTCTCTACTAATGAATGAAATCACTCAAGTAGAGTATCCAGAGGAAAAGGGCTCCAAAATACCCCATACTTGCCAAGGGGTCAGACGGCGGCTGGAAGAAGTTAAATTGAAAAACAGCCAGGGAGCAGCACAATAATGTCATTCTATAGACGTAAGATTTTTATAATACCCCTAATTGTTGGCGTTGTTTTTTTTGCCTGGCAGCTTTATATCTATGGTGTTATGACCTACCAGCCTGATCCCAAACTTACTAAGAGCGCCGAAAACATCTTCGACTTTATAGATAAAAACGATATATTAAAAATCATCATAGAGAATGGAAATGCCGAGGCGTATATACGTGATGGTAGATTTCGTGCTAAACCGACAATACTAGAAAATCAAATCCCCAGTTCTGCAATAAAGAGTATAGAAGACTCAACCCTTAATATCAAAAACGCAAGCTTTACGAAAGTTTGCGGTCATTTTCAAGACTGCTACTTCGAGGCTTTTTTTAGAATTAAAAGACCTTTTGAAGTAAGCGGCTTTCCATTATACGCACCTTGGTGGTATTTAAGATACTCTCCTAGTGGGGCATATTTTGAGGAGGGCGTAATTCCATCGTTAGTAGATGCCCTCGAAAACACCGAAGAAGCCAGCCCCTTAAAAAATGGTTATTTATTCTGCGAGACTACAGAGTTGGCACATTGGTATCTCTGCACAGGTAAGCATCTCTAGCAATTGGCTATGCTGTGCTCAACCTTATTAAAAATCATCAACCAATACAGAGTATAATAATTTAAAAATGCATTTCTATCGCCGTAAAGCCATCATTATCCCGATGGTGATCAGCAGCATCTTTCTTACCTGGCTAAGCTATTTACTGGCAGTTGAGCGCTATCGGCCTGGAATAAAACAAACACAGGCTCTAACTACTCTTGCTGATCAAGTTCACGCCTTTATGCAACAAAACAACCTAAGGGCCATGGGAATAAAAAATGGCATAGTGTGGCCAGAATCACTACAAGACGAAACTTTTATCGATAGGCTTTTAGCCGCTATAACGGACGTAAATAGCAAGATAGAGCGTGTATCATTTTCTTACCGATGCCAACCTAAATTTTATTTTATTGCCTATTTTTATTTTGACCTACAAGAAGAGTTTGTTCCCGGGCCTTATCGCTACATTCAATACAACCCTGATGGCCATCTCAGACGCATACTACACCCAGATGAAATGCAAAATAGGCTGACAGAGTTTCAGCAACATAATCCATACGGCTGGACTGAGGAGTTCGTCCCCTCTATATCGGGAGCACTAAAAGAATGGAGGGCTAATAGTGGCTATTTTTATTGTGAGCCTTTAGAGCAAGAGCATTGGCATTTTTGCCGCGGGAAGTATGACTAACATTTATCATAAAGCTCCAAAAACAAACTTTATTCATACAATACGAGAGGCATTAATAGGCTTTGGATTTAAGCTATCTAGCCGCTTATACATATTACTTAAAACTGGACCAGCGTGGAATATTCGCGTAGAGCAACTACTTTCATACCCTACTGATAGCTTGGGATTTAGTTTGGGGTGTTTTTTATCACAGCACGAATTTGAACCTCAACCGCATTGCGAAAATCATGATATTTTTCATATTTTGACGGGTTACTCTACCAATACAGCCCAAGAGATAGCTATGCAATATTGGTTATGGGGGAATGGAAAGCGTAGCATTTACTCGGCTCTGGCAATGTTTGTCGGGATAATATTTTACCCTGATCACTATGGACTGTTTATAAGCTCCTACCGCCAAGGCACTTGGCATAT
The DNA here is from genome assembly GCF_000712975.1 of Vreelandella neptunia. GTDB lineage: Bacteria > Pseudomonadota > Gammaproteobacteria > Pseudomonadales > Halomonadaceae > Vreelandella > Vreelandella qaidamensis. The sequence continues at coordinate 73,436 of NZ_JHQL01000005.1, forward strand.
TGCTATACATAGCATTGATTATAAAAATAAATTATCATTACCTATTTCAATTTTTAAGATTAAATTAAAATAATGAGTTAATAGAAGGGGACTCTCGGTCATGGTAAGTCTGAGACGAGAGAACACTTTCACTTCCGTGACCAGTGCTGATACAGAGTTGTGATGATATAACGATCTTGCTCAGCCTGAAGCCCAAAGGCTGTGAAAAAAAGCCTAACCTCACAGCCTCTTAATTAAATATCTATTTGTCAGATAGGCAATACTCACCGCCAGTGCTATACCGACAAAATTTGCGGCCAAGTCAAGAAGGTCAAATGTGCGAGACGAAATAAATAGTTGGCTGAATTCTTCACCAATGGTGAACAATGCGACAAGTACCGCACCATAATAAACGTTCAACTTTCCACACTGAAACGCTCGAAACTTCGAACCAATCACGGCTGCTAGTGTAAGAAAGCCAAACAACCCCATATGCCCCAGCTTATCGCCATAAGGGATGCTCCGAATAAAATCGAAAAATAGGCTATTTCCGCCAGTGTTAGCTAAATAGAGGATCCATAATATAAAAACAAAAAAGCAAACAGCGCTTGCTGATATTAATTTATACACACATCACGCCTTAAACTTAACTATTGGTTCTTATTCCCGAATGCTCCGACACTGGTTGGCGCACGCGGATGGAGTTTTCTTGATGCTTGGCAGTGATATTACCACTACCCGCCTGCCGCAGGCGGTTACCTCCTGAGAAAAGCGTCAGCATTATGGTTACTAACTTGTAACGTGTAAGGCCACTGAGTGGCCCATTCACGTTTTCGACGTGGCGTTTGGCGCTTCAGCGCATATTCAGCGCGGCTGGCCTCGGCGCGATCTGCGAATGGCTGCGCGCCAAGCAGTGCCAGCGGCGGGTTGGCACGGGTATAGCGTGCGCCTTTACCATTGCAGTGCGCTTGGTAACGTTTCGCTAGGTTATTGGTAATTCCCACATAGGTGCCGCGCTTGCACTCAAGTAAGTAGAGGTACCATTGGGTATCGGTATTGATACTACTCACCGCAACAACTCTTTATTTTTCGACCGCTGCCACATAGGCAGCGCTCATTTCGCCGTGGTTTAAGGCGCTCAATGGTCGGCACGCCATCAACATACCACCAGCGCCCGTCTTCAAACACAAACCGGGAGTTTTCTTCCAGCACCTGCCAGCGGTTTTGTTCACGAAAATAGGCTAAAAAATGTACCGTGCCCTGTTCCTCTTTTACTGGCGGTGCCGCCACAATCGTAAGCGCTTTCCACTGGGTATCTGGGTCGAGCTGCAGCTGCGCTGGCCGCGTTGATGGGTGCCAAGTGGCGAGTAAGTAATCGTGGCTATTCAACGCAAATGCCGTGTAACGTGAACGCATTAGCGCTTCAGGCGTCGGTGCCGTTACACCTTGATGATAAGGTTGGCAACACGCCGAGAGTGCAGCACCACTGCCGCACGGGCAGTTGGCTGACGTTGAGACTGGCGTTGAAAGCGTCATATTGAAGACTCTGTATTCTTTGGTTTATAGACTTGGTATACGTTTTGTTTCGGTATTGGCAAATAGTTAGGTATAGTACCAGAGCTACATCATCAGACAGACGGAGTACGACACACGATCGATCATTCTTTCCAAACGCAGTGGAGGTTCTCCTATGAAGGTTTACAAACCCGAATGGCAGTGCACGTTTAGCGTAAACGAAGGCGCGGTAGAATCAGCAACCTGGAAAGAGCGAATCGCGTGGCGGCTTAGACAAATCGCCGATCGACTAGAAGGCGGTGGCCGTACGGTAAAAATCGACTACAACGTCTCTCCGCACGTTAGCCGAGACGAAGTTGATACCTGTTTGGGGAAAGGGTTTGAGGTGACTCAGCGGCTGCTGACCCAACTTGCCCGCCAACAGGCCTGCGAAGATGTGATGCGCCATGCGAAAGCAGAGCTTTACGAAGAGCAACATCAGCATTAGTCGTAATGAGCAACGCAGCAACGTTTTAGAAAAACACCCGCCTGTCTAAACATTGGCGGGTGTTTTTTATTGTGTGCTATTTATATTCAAGGCTCATTAGCAGCCATCATCCCGAATAGGGTGTTTCTAACGCCTGACCTAATCGCTGCATAAACGCCGTGCATTCATGCAGCTGGGCCGTCTCAATATACTCATCGGGCTGATGCGCTTGAGCGATGCTGCCAGGGCCAAGAATGATTGTCTGCAAGCCCTGGCCTTGGAACTGTCCCGCTTCCGTGGCGTAAGCCACCGCATGGTCGCAGCACCCTGCTGGCAAATGGTCTTTGGCTAAGCGAAGCACCCGATCGTTTTCGCGGTCGGCCAAGCCCGGTACGGTCACGTTTAGCGGCTTAGTGGTAATTTCAACGTGCTTGCCTTTGGCCTGCAACTCAGCGCTTTGCTGGTCGCAATAGGCCTTAAAGCGCGCGTATATTTCGTCGAAGGTGTCCGTTGGCAGGTGACGAATTTCCCACTCGAACTGACACTCCCGCGCCATAATATTGATTGCCGTGCCACCTTTTATTTTGCCTACATGCAGGCTGGTGTGGGGCACGTTAAAGGCCTCGTCGACGCGGCCCTCTTCCACCAATGCCGCCATCGTGTCTTCAATAAACGTGACCAGCCTTGCCGCCACATGAATAGCTGACGTGCCTTGATTCACTTGGCTACTGTGGGCCTCCCGACCAATCACGGTGGTGCGCAGATTAGTTGCGCCTTTTTGAGCGACCACAGGCTGCATGCTAGTAGGTTCACCAACAATGACGTGGGCGGTGGTGGAGTAATGCTCGTAAAAGCGTTTAATAAGGCTAGGTGCGCCCACACAGCCAATTTCTTCGTCGTAAGAAAACCCGAAATAGATAGGCTGCTTCAGCGACGCATTGACCCAGACAGGCACCATGGCTAACGCACAGGCAATAAAGCCTTTCATGTCACAGGTGCCACGCCCGTAAAGACGGCCATCGCCGCCATCACGCAGGGTAAACGGGTCACTCGACCATGGCTGACCGGCCACAGGCACTACGTCGGTATGGCCAGAAAGCACCACGCCGCCAGGGGCATCAGGGCCTACGCGGGCAATCAGATTGGCTTTGGTTCCACACGGGCTCATCACTCGCTCTGAAGCAACACCATAATCAGCTAGATAGTGCTCAACAAATTCAATTAAGGCTAAATTTGATCCACTTGAGGTGGTATCGAATGATACTAGCTTCGCCAGTAAGGTAGTCACGTCAATCATTCTGCTCTCGCTAGTTAATCTCTTGATATTACCCTATCACCGCCATTCGCCTTTTCCTACTCAGCAGGCTTGCTGCCAACTAAACGTTGACTGTCACGTCGAGTTCATCGTGCATTCATGAAAACGTCATCTACACTTTCTAATGTTCAGTGCACCCAAAAACTTAATAAATGTACTGCGAACGACCCACAAGGAGCCGTTATGTCTCGTTTCACATTGCACGCGCTTACCCTAGGGGTGGCGACCGCCACGTTTAGCCTTTCTGCCCATTCAGCGACTGAAGTGACTTGGTGGCACGCCATGGGAGGCCAGCTTGGTGAAATCCTTGAAGAAATGACGGAGGAGTTTAACGCCTCCCAGGATGATTACCGCGTAACCCCAAGCTATCGTGGCAATTATACCGAAACGATGACCGGTGCCATTGCGGCGTTCCGTGCAGGCGAGCAGCCCCATATTTTGCAGGTCTTCGAAGTCGGCACAGGTACCATGATGAATGCTGATGGCGCCATTTATCCGGTGTATCAGCTCATGGAGGATCATGGCCGCGCATTTGATCGTGACGCTTTCCTACCTGCGGTAGTCGGTTACTACACCGACACGAACGGCAACATGCTGTCGTTCCCGTTCAACTCCTCAACGCCGATTATGTATTACAACCGTGACGTGTTTGAGGAAGCAGGTTTAGACCCTGAGCAGCCACCACAAACTTGGGATGAAGTCGCGGAGTATGCAACTCAAATTACCGAGTCAGGTGCTGCAAACTGTGGTTTCACCACCTCATGGCCAAGCTGGGTGATGCTGGAAAACTTCTCTGCCATGCACAACTCTCCGCTAGGCACGTTAGAAAACGGCTTTGGCGGAATAGAAACAGAGTTCAACTTCAACAATGAACTAGTGGCCCGCCACTGGGATAATTTGAAGACGTGGCAGGATGCGGATGCCTTTAAGTGGGGCGGCCCTGGTTCCGGCCCAGACTCTGAACCGCTGTTTTACTCACAAGAGTGTGCGATTTTCTTTGGCTCTTCTGCCTCTCGTGCGGATGTCGCTGCTAATTCCGACTTTGAAGTTGGTTTCGGTATGCAGCCCTACTATGACGACGTAGATGGCGCGCCACAGAACTCCATCATTGGCGGTGCCACCCTGTGGGCACTTCAAGGCCACACCGATGACGAGTATGAAGCCGTTGCTGCCTTCTTTGAGTACCTCTCACAGCCTGAAGTGCAAGCTGAGTGGCACCAGCAGACCGGCTACCTGCCAATCACTCAAGCGGCATGGGACTTAAGCAAAGAGCAGGGCTACTACGATGAGAATCCAGGCGCTGATATTTCGCTGAAGCAGATGACGCTAAACGAACCAACTGAAAACTCGAAAGGCCTGCGGTTTGGTAACTTTGTACAGATCCGCGACATCATCTCCGAAGAGATGGAGGCCGTGATGACCGGCGCTAAAACGGGCCAAGAAGCTGCCGATTCAGCGGTTGAACGTGGTAATCGATTGCTGCGCGACTTCCAATCAGCCAACCAGTAAGTAAGCACCCGCTCCGCCGCCTGCCTTTGGCAGGCGGCGAGCCTATTTTTAAGTGCCCCGCTTATTGGTGCCGTTTATAGACGCAGGATACGTCGCCTATGCAAACCAAACGCATGACTTTTCCAGGGCGTTTTTTGCCCTACGCCCTGCTGGCTCCTCAGGTCATTGTCACGCTGATTTTCTTTATTTGGCCTGCCGGTCAAGCGCTTTACCAATCACTGCTGCGGGAAGACGCCTTTGGTCTACGCACCACCTTTGTGGGCTTGGAAAACTTTGCGCGTCTCTTTCGCGATGGTGCCTATCTTAATTCGCTCTCAGTGACAGTGGTGTTTGCGGTAGGTACCACACTACTTTCCATGTCCGTTGCGCTGCTGTTAGCAAGTACGGTTAACCGCATGATCCGCTCACGCAGTACCTATACCACGCTGCTGGTATGGCCCTACGCGATTGCCCCGGCGGTTGCCGGTGTGCTGTGGTGGTTTATCTTCAACCCTTCGATTGGCATTGTGCCTTACATACTGGACATGGTTGGCTACCAGTGGAACCACCGTACCTCAGGCGCAGACGCCATGATGCTGGTGATTTTTGCCGCCGCCTGGAAGCAGATTTCTTATAACTTCCTGTTTTTTCTCGCTGGCTTACAGTCGATTCCTCAATCACTGATTGAAGCAGCGGCCATTGACGGCGCAAGCCCCATGAAGCGCTTCTGGACCATTATTTTCCCACTGCTGACGCCAACGACCTTCTTCTTGATGGTGGTTAACGTGGTGTACGCCATGTTCGATACCTTCGGCATTATTCACGCGACTACCCAAGGCGGCCCTGCCCAAGCGACCAACACGCTGGTCTATAAGGTCTACGCCGATGGCTTCGTAGGCTTGAACTTAGGCTCTTCGGCCGCTCAGTCGGTGATTTTGATGGCCATTGTGGTCGCACTTACGGTGGTGCAGTTCCGCTTTATTGAGCGCCGCGTGAACTACTAACACCGCTGGTTAATTGTTTGGGAGACTTTCAATGGTTGAAAACCGACCCTGGGCGAATTTTTTTGCTCATCTGACGTTGATGATTGGCGTCGCGGTGGTGGTGTTCCCTGTTTACGTTGCACTCGTGGCGTCTACCCAGGCACCGGGCGACTTGCTACGCGGCACGCTGCCGATGCTGCCCGGCGCTCATGGTATCGAGAACTTTACCCGCATGTGGCAGTCCGGCGTTTCCAACGCAGGTGCCCCACCAGCAGGAATGATGCTATGGAACAGCTTTGTTATGGCCATGGCGATTACCATAGGAAAACTGTCGATCTCGTTACTGTCGGCGTTTGCGATTGTTTACTTTCGCTTTCGTTTTCGGATGTTCTTCTTCTGGCTAATTTTCATCACGCTGATGCTGCCCGTCGAAGTACGCATTATTCCGACATTTCAGGTCGTTGCAGATCTCAATATGCTAAACAGCTTCGCGGGGCTTTCAATTCCACTGATTGCATCGGCCACCGCGACGTTTCTGTTTCGCCAGTTCTTTATGACGATTCCGGAAGAGATGCTGGAAGCGGCCCGAGTCGATGGTGCAGGACCACTCAAGTTCTTTAAAGACATCCTTATGCCGCTATCAGTTACCAATATCGCGGCGCTGTTTGTGATCATGTTCATTTATGGCTGGAACCAATACCTATGGCCACTGCTGATCACCACCGACCCTGACTACTACACCATTGTGATGGGCATTCAGCGCATGACCTCAGAAGAGAATCCCCAGTGGCACTTGATTATGGCCGCCGTGGTAATGGCCGCCCTGCCGCCCGTACTGGTGATTCTGTTTATGCAACGCCTGTTTGTAAAAGGCCTGACCGAGACGGAGAAATAAAGATGGCCAGCATTACCCTGGAAGGGCTAAAAAAAACCTATGCGGGCAACGTGGCTGCGGTCAAAGGGATCGACTTACAGATTGAAGACGGTGAATTTGTGGTACTCGTCGGGCCATCCGGTTGTGGAAAATCGACTCTGCTACGGATGGTCGCTGGGCTTGAAACCATTACCGAAGGCACGCTCAAAATTGGCGATCGGGTAGTGAATAAGCTAGAGCCCGCTGAGCGCGACATCGCCATGGTGTTCCAAAACTACGCGCTTTATCCACACATGACCGTCTACAACAACCTCGCTTATGGCTTAAAGAACCGAGGTTTCAAAAAAGATGACATTGATAAACGCGTGCGTTTAGCGGCCAAGATGCTGGAAATTGAAGACTTCCTGGAGCGCAAACCCCGCAAGCTTTCCGGCGGCCAGCGCCAACGGGTAGCGATGGGCCGAGCACTGGTGCGCGAGCCTTCAGCCTTCTTGTTCGATGAACCGCTTTCCAACCTAGACGCCAAGCTACGCGTACAAATGCGGGTAGAAATTAAACAGCTACAACGTCGCCTAAAAACCACCAGCCTGTACGTCACCCACGATCAACTGGAAGCAATGACCCTGGGCGACCGCTTGGTCGTACTAAATGCCGGGCAAATTGAGCAGGTAGGCACACCGATGGAGATCTACGCCCGTCCGGCCACGATGTTCGTTGCGGAATTTATTGGCTCCCCGGCCATGAACATGTTGCCGCTGGATTATCTGCGTACTCAAAGCAGCAGCGTGCTGGAACACCTTCCTGAAGGCACCGACACCCTTGGCATACGCCCTGACGACATGCACCTCACCCCGCCCGAGGCTCCCCATCTAGCTATCGACGCGACACTCATGCTTTTTGAAGCGGCAGGCGCGGAAAGCCATCTATACGTTAATCTCGCCGACAGCGAGCAACCCACGGTGATTCGCACCACGGGCCAGCCAGCCGTTCGTGAAGGGGAAACATTGCGCTTCTATGTAACCCGCGATGCGCTTCATCCTTTTAATAGCACCACTCGAAAGCGCACCGGTGTCTGACAGACATTGCGCTGAAACATCAGTCCTGAAAAACATCAGTCCTGAAAACATCAGCCTTGGAAAACATAAGCCCTGGCAAAAAATAGCGGGCGGCCAAGTGGGTAGCGCTTGCCGCCCACCTGGCCGTAGGCGTGCCTTAACGCTACCCTTCTGCTATGCATGACAACGTTCATACAGGTGTCATGGTTCATCGTTAGCGTGCCATAAAGGCCCAACAAAACGGTGACCATAATGGCGAATCAAACGCGCAAGCCGCTGAGCGATGAAGAAATCACCTACCTAGTCGAGCTGGCGAATGGCAACGCATTAGCCAAGCAGCGTCGCCGTGAGAAAAAACGCCAAGCGACAGCGGCGAAAAAACCCGTAGAGTAACCACGCGTTACCAGGGCAATAATTCACCGTTGGAGTGCCAGAAGCTGCCGCTATTTTCGAGGGTTAACGCCTCGATGCGTGCAATGATGCCAGCGGCGGCTTCTTGGGGTGAAATATGGCCGCCAAAATTAACCATACGGGTTTGGACATAGCCTGGATGCAGCTGCGCCACGGCAATACCTTGCGGCTTAAGATCCATTGCCAACGATTTTCCAAACGCATTTAGCGCCGCTTTAGACGCACGGTAGCCGTAACGCCCGCCAGAATCGTTATCGGCAATGGACCCCATGCGGCTGGTGATATTGGCAATTTTGCTGCCCTTTTTCAGCCGCGGCAACAGCGCTTCACAGACCCTTAGCGGTGCATAGGCGTTGATTTCCATCTGCGTTCGAATGCTGTCAAAATCAAGACTGCCCAAGGACTCATCCTGCAAAAGCCCCGCATTATTGATCAGCACATCCAGCGTTTCATCCTGCAAGGCGTTGGCCAACGCAGCGACGCTTTCTGGCTGCGTGACATCAATGCCTTCAATAACACGCTCTGCCGCCGCCTGCAGCGCATCTGACGATTCACGGCAAACACCGATTACCCGCCAGCCAGCCTGATGATACTGCTCGGCTAGTGCAAGCCCTACGCCTCGGTTAGCGCCAGTGATTACTACAGTCGATGTCATAGGAGTATCCTAAGGTTATTTTCAAATATAATAAATATTGTAACGCAAAAAGCCGATGCACTTTTAGTGCATCGGCAAAACGATCTTTATAAATTAATTACATGCTAAGGAATCTATCGAATCATTTAAAAATGATAACGTGCACCGATTGCGTAATACAGGTCGTCTTCGAAGTCATTAACAGCATCTTTATTCGCGTCATTCAATTCGACAAACACATCAAGATTGTTAGAAATATCATAATGCGCCGCAGCGGCCCAAGCGTCACGATCATCATCAGTATTATCTGGGTCAATATTGTAATAATCGAGATAGAAGGTCCAAGCGCCAGTGGCAAAAGTACCGCCCAGACCCACGGTGTCAAAACCACCTCCTCGCGTATCGCTATCACCACGGGTTTCATACCCTAAGCGCGCAGAAAAAGCGTCATTTATATCGTACGTGGCTGTAGTGCCAAAACGCGTTTCACCGTTGCCACCGCCACGAGCGGTGTCTTCTACGTAACCAAGCGCTAAGCGAACAGGGCCAGTCGCGTAAACGATGCCACCCTGTGTAGCGATCACACTGCCTTCGCTAGACTGCTGTGCTTCAGTAAGCCCACGCTCAGAAAAGTGTTTCGCTGAGAAAACCGCCTGAAAACCATTGATTTCAGGTGTTTTATAGCCAATCGAGTCACCACGTGCCTGTAGGCCACCACCGGCGAATTCATAACCGCGCTCGATGTAAACATCGAACGGTGTCATGACGTAGTTATCGTAGTAACTATTATAGTTACCGGCCATAAACGTACCGTACTGCTTACTTTCGAGGCCAAGGTAGCTATTACGTACTTCATCAAAGCCTGGACGACTGCGCTCATCCCCAGTAAAGCGCCATTCTACTCGAGCAAACGCACGCAGATCCGCGTTGATTTGATGGCCTGCCGTAAAGCGCAAACGAGAACCGAAATTACGGAACTCTTCACCGTTATCAACGCCATCTTTTTCACCGCCGCCTTCAAACCCCATGGCGATGCGGCCATAGATATCTAGCTTTGTACCATCTTGGTCATACACTACTGCCGCTTGGGCTGCAGAAGCACCTAATAAACCACTGACCGCCAGAGCAAGTGTCGTTTTTTTAAACATGATTGATCCCATAAAGTCGTTAGCGCTTTTTATAAGCACTTATATTTTCAGTAGATCTAGTTTCAATAGATTTTAAATGACAAGATGTATTCGTTTTTTCTGATCATAACTCCTTCAGAAAAACAAGAATTTTATTATCAATGTATTTTTATTTAACCTTTAACTGCGCATTGCGAAGGCACTGTTTAGGATATGCTTACCTTGTCATCGATCACTTTAAAGGCTCTATGTGTCATTCTTCTTAAAGTTTTATTTTTTAGTTATTTTTCTGAAAGCTAAGAATAAGTAGCCAGACCAACATACTGACCTGCTAAAACACTTGGCATCCCCCTTGTCATCCCTTGTTCACTAGGCTGTCTTGGCAGTGTCACTGTCGCTGCGCATAGTGGCTACAACGTGATAGATAAAGGGATGAATCGCTCATGCGGCTCTGTATCGTTAGCGAAACCTGGTCACCAGAAATCAACGGTGTCGCGCATACCCTGAATAGGCTATGTCGTGAGCTCACCCGGTTGGGGGTAACCGTGGATGTTATTCGTCCCATCCCTAAGGTGCCTGGTATCGCCAGCAAGGTTACTCAAGGGTTAGCTCAAGAGCCGTCTCAAGAACTTCAGGTACGGCGCTTCGCGTTACCCGGTTATAACGACGTGCAGATTGGGCTTGCCAGTCCCGCCAAATTACGCCGCTTTTGGCAGCAGCAACGGCCTGATTCAATTTACTTGGCGACCCAAGGCCCGTTAGGCTGGGTCGCTCGCCAGGCGGCACACCAATTAAATATTCCACTGGTGGCTGGTTGGCATACTAACTTTGACCACTACTGCCATAATTATGGAGTCCCCTGGCTAGCTGCCGCCACACGGCGCTATTTACGCTACTTTCATAACGGTTGCGACCTTACCCTAGTGCCTACTCAACAGCAGGTCGAAGCACTGCGCGGTCAGGGTATTCACGATGTACAGGTGCTCTCACGAGGTATCGATGGCGATAAATTTTCACCCGTCCACCGTGACGATGCTCTACGCAAGCAGTGGGGTGTTAGCGAACATCAACCGGTTGCCCTATACGTGGGTCGCTTAGCACCAGAAAAGAACCTGGCATTGCTACAAGAAACGCTGCAGGCCATGAGCGACGTGCGCCCCGATATGGCTCAGGTAATTGTTGGTGATGGCCCCGGCCGCGCTCAGTTACAAAACGCGTTGCCAGATGCCCACTTCACCGGCTTTATCAATAAACAAGCACTAGCACGTCACTATGCCAGTGCCGATATGTTTATTTTCCCTTCTCAATCGGAAACCTGGGGGAATGTGGTAACCGAAGCCATGGCCAGCGGATTGGCAGTCGTGGCTTATCACCATGCTGCCAGCGCTGAGCTAATTCAAAGTGGGCATAACGGCATCACCGTTCCAACTGACGAGCCGCTTGCCTTTCAGCAGGCTGCCGTCGCGTTATGCCAGCACCCTGCAGACTACGCTCGCCTTGGAAGAATCGCCCGCCTACGCGCGTTAGAACAAAGCTGGTCGGGAATCGCAGAGCAGTTTTTACGCTACTTACAAAACGCCCAGGAGACCCACCATGCGTCCGCGTCCGCTTGTCGTATTCGATCGTCTTGATGTACTGGAATGGCAGCTTTGCCAGCGAGTAACACACTTAACGCTTTATCGCCCCTGGCGGCTAACGCTGCAAACGGCCAGTAAACTAGGAGACTGGCCTGTCTGGGTGCTATTAATCGCCGCACAGCCCTGGTTACAACCTAACGGCGCTTGGCGCATCATGCAGTACAGCGCCATCGCACTATTCGCAGTCGCTATTTATAAATTGGTAAAAACGCGGATGTGTCGTGAACGTCCGTTCATCACCTACTTAGGCGGCGTCCACTGTGGCGAGCCTGCTCGGGATAAATACAGTTTCCCCAGCGGCCACACTATGCATGCGGTCATGTTTAGCGTGCTAGTGGCCGCCCATACCCCCTGGCTGCTTCCCATTGTGATTCCGCTTAGTTTACTGATCGCTGTTTCACGGGTAGGGCTTGGGTTGCACTATGTCAGCGATGTCATTGCTGGCGCTGCCATGGGCTACGGCTTCGCGCTGCTCAGCCTTTATTGGATGGGATAAAAAAACCACCAACGCGAGCGAAGGTGGTTTTTGACATTATTGTCTAATTATCGTTGTTTCTTCTTCACTTACATATCGGGAGGCAAATCGTCACGATCCTCTAATGTGGTCATAAAGGATGTTTTAAACATCATATAAAGGCCGACCCCCGAAAACCCTAGAAACAGCACAAACATGCATAACATCAATACCATCGCCATAGCGCTTGTCCCTGGAAGTTTGCGGCTGCTGCGTTGACGTTTTCTAACCGCTGAATTTTGGTTTAAACATGAGGATAGACCAAAATGTCCTGCCTATTGGGTACAAAAGCTACTCAAAAAAATAGACAACACCTAATATTCAATAAAATCAAAATGTTAAAAACCTTTAATTAACGCAAAAAAACCACCTCGCTTTCACGAGATGGTCGTTTTGCATCATTACCACTCCCTGGCGGTGATGATCAGCGTTTCCTTACACTGATAAGGGTGAGCAGGCTGACTGTCCTTTCATGTCCTTTCGCTGATATGGCTCCATGCCTTCCTTAGTTACCTATCAGCCTGCTCACGCTGTTTACTGATTGCGACTAGACTTGAGCTTAAGTAGTAATAACAAATAGCAATAACGATAGCTTATTTTTTAAATTTAAGGTTACTTATAAGTTGTCTACTCATAACTTTGCAGATAATAGGCCAAAAATCATAAATATGAAAAAATTACTTTATTAACAATTATTTATATGGAAACAAACCATGCCAGTCACGGTTCGATATGTCGCAATTTTATGGCTAAAACTGACACATGCGACAAAATCGCATTGTCAGTTGACACAATCCATAGGGAAACCTGTGGCACCAATAGCACTCAGCGATTATTTTAAATAGCAGCGTACAGCACTGCTTATTGCACGCCCCACCTACTGAGGAATCATTTGATGAAACGTACAATGGCTACCCTTTTATTAATAATAGTGACTCTAGTGAGCATCAGTGGCTGTAATACCATTCGCGGTGCAGGCGAAGACATTGAGCGCGGCGGCGAGGCTATTCAGCGCTCTGCAAGTAGTTAAGGGTTGCAACTGATGACAATGATGACCGTCTATCTATCACATGGTTTGGAAAGCGGGCCTAACGCCCTGAAAGTACAAGCTTTAAAAAGAGTCGCTGAACAGCGCCATGACTGTGAAGCCGTGGTCATAGACTACCGCGGCATAGCAGCGCCTCAGGAGCGCTTACAATATTTGCTCAATGTGATCGCCGATCGAAACGATTCGTTAGCTAACTGCGTGATGGCAGGCTCCAGTCTTGGCGGATGGTTAAGTGCAGCAGTAAGTGCTCACGAACCCGTGCTGGGCTGCTTTTTACTAGCCCCGGCACTTGGCCTGCCAAACTACCCACAAACCTCACTCACATTGCAGGCAGCCCACACGCATATTATTCATGGATGGAGAGATGACGTCGTGCCATCTGGCCCTGTTATTGAACATGCCCAAAGTCAACGCCTGTCGTTACGCCTGCTTGATGATGACCATCGCCTTCATAACAGCCTGGAAACGATACTTACCGATTTCGAGCATTTCCTAGCCCAGTGTGCTTCACCTCTGCCCTCTCACTAACAACGCGTTACAACAAATAGTCGACATGAGCCAAATAAAACTATACAAATGGTGTACACACATAAGGAGAGTGCTCATGTTTGGTTTATTTAAGCGCGACCCCAAGAAAAAGCTACAGCAAGATTACGAACGCAAGCTACAAGCAGCCATGGAAGCTTCACGCAATGGTGACATGCGAGCCAACGCCACACTAACGGAAGAAGCAGAAGCAATTTTAGCTGAGATTAATCGCCTAAAAGCAGAAGAACGCTAGGATAAATCGCCCATGCGCCATCGTGTCATTGCTGCCGTCGCTTTTAGCTGGTTGCCTTTGTCTGCACACGCCAGCTGCCCATCGCCTGGCCAATGGTGGCAATCGCAAAACAGCGTTGCCAACAGTGCTATTTTAACCCAGGCATCACAGCATCAGGTGGTGCTTCTAGGCGAGCAGCATGACGCAGCTGACCACCACCGTTGGCAGCTGCACACCCTGGCGGGGCTTCATGCATTGCGTGATGATATGGTCATTGGGTTAGAAATGTTGCCCAGAGGAGTGCAAGATGTTCTTGATGATTGGGTGGCCGGTTTATTGACCGAAGAAGAACTGCTAGCACAGTCCCACTGGGAAGAAACCTGGGGGTTTGATGCCAATCTTTATCTCCCTATATTTCATTTTGCCCGCCTTCACAACATCCCTCTGATTGCGCTAAACATTACCCCTGAGCTCCGCCAGCGCTTGTCTAGTGAGGGGTTCACTAATGTGCCTGCCGAACAGCGCCACCATATTCCTGCACCGTTGCCCCCCAGCGATCGCTATGAAAAGCGTTTAAAGGAGGTATTTGATCAGCATGCCATGGGCGACGACCCCGCCATGCTAAATCGATTTGTACAGGCTCAGCTTAGCTGGGATGTCGCCATGGCCGAAGGGCTAGCGAATGCCGCCACAGAAGGCGCACTTGCCGTTGGCTTAATGGGCCTAGGCCATGTCATTTACCACGATGGTGTACCACATCAACTAGGTGGGCTGGGGGTGGATCACACCTTCAGTTTACTGCCCTGGTCAACAGAAGCCTGTGCCCCCCCCAACCCTGAATTAGCAGATGCGGTTTTTGTACTGCCAACGGCGGAGTAACCGCTGGCAGATTGGTTGCTAACAGGGTGTTTGCTAGAAAAATGGTCGGTTAGGCATCATCTGCCAGCGCAGGCAGTAGCGTTTTTAGCTTACGGGTAAGGGTATTACGCCCCCAACCAAGCAATTCAGCGGCTTCCCCTTTGCGGCCACCGGTATGCTTCAGCGCCGTTTCAATTAGAATACGTTCAAAATCCGGCACGGCTTCTTCTAATAAGTGGGTGTGACCTTCCGCAAGCGCATGATCCGCCCAATCCCTAAACGCGGAACGCCAATCGCCATGCGCGCTGCTGTCAGAGGCAGTGACAGAGCGCAACTCGGGAGGCAGGTCCTCCACCAGAATCTCACGACCAGACGCCATTACCGTCAACCAGCGGCAAATATTTTCTAACTGGCGTACATTGCCAGGCCAAGGAAGGCGGGTAAGGTGCGTTTCAGCATCGGGGGTGAGCACCTTAATGTCTGTCGATAACTCTTTGGCTGCTTCTGCCAAAAAATGACGTGTTAAGCGTGGGATATCTTCGCGGCGCTCGGCAAGGCGTGGCAAGTGCACACGAATCACGTTTAAACGGTGGAACAAGTCTTCCCGAAACCGGCCGTCGTCAACTAACGACTCCAGGTTCTGGTGAGTCGCGGCAATAATACGCACATCGACCTTAACGGGGGTGTGTCCGCCCACGCGATAAAATTCACCGTCGGCTAACACGCGCAGCAAACGCGTTTGGGTCTCAGCGGGCATGTCACCAATTTCATCCAGAAACAGCGTCCCACCGTTAGCCTGTTCAAAGCGACCTTGGCGCTGCTGCGCCGCCCCGGTAAACGCCCCCTTCTCATGGCCAAACAGTTCGGACTCAATCAGATCACGGGGGATCGCTGCCATATTTAGCGCGATAAACGGCTTACCTGCCCGGGGGCTATGCTGGTGCAACGCCTGCGCCACCCGCTCTTTACCGGTGCCAGACTCGCCGTTAATTAATACCGTGATGTGGGAATGAGAAAGCCTTCCGATCGCGCGAAACACTTCCTGCATGGCCGGCGCTTCACCAATGATCTCAGCACTCAACCCTTCCGGCACGCTGACTGGGCGCTGACGCTCTCTGGCATGAGCTACCGCACGGCGTACCAGGGCCAGCGCTTCGTCCACATCAAAGGGTTTAGGCAAGTATTCAAATGCTCCCCCTTGATAAGACGCCACGGCGCTGTCGAGATCTGAATGCGCAGTCATCACAATAACAGGCAGATCTGGATGGGCATCACGTACCCGAGACATCAAATCAAGCCCATCAATGCCAGGCATGCGAATGTCCGTGACAAGCACATCGGGGGGATTTTCTAACAACCGCTCCAGCGCGGTATCGGCACGTTCAATACATTCAACGTCCAGGTCTGGCTGCGCTAAAGCCCGCTCTAATACCCAACGGATGGCGCGGTCATCATCGACAATAACCACTCGTGCAACATCGGTTTGTGTCGCCTCAGTCATGACGCTTCTCCGGTGCAATTAATAACCAATGGAATCAGTAAACGAAATTCGGTATGTCCAGGGCGTGAGTCGCATTCGATCAATCCTTGATGTTGGTGCAAAATCGACTGAGCAATCGATAGCCCAAGGCCGCTACCTTCAGCGCGCCCAGAAACCATGGGATAGAAAAGCGTTTCACGTAACGTTTCAGGTATGCCAGGGCCGTTATCAATCACCCCTACTTCACTGACTAAACGATGACGTTCGGCACCCAACGTAAATTGGCGGCGCGCGCGGGTGCGAAGCGTAAGTTCCGGCGAGGGAGTCCCTGCATCGCTCATGGCCTGCACGGCATTGCGCGCCACATTTAATAAGGCTTGGATCATTTGAGATTCATCGCCGGAAAGGTCCGGCAAACTCGGGTCATAATCACGTCGAATCTCAACATGCGGATGCTCGGCAATCAGCAGTGCCCGCACCCGCTCTAACACCTTATGAATATTGACCGGCTCATGTTTGACGATGCGATTGGGACCCAACATGGAATCGACCAAATCTCTCAGGCGGTCGACCTCTTCAACAATAATATGGGTAAATTCGCGCAGCGCCGGGTCGTCCAGGTCACGTTCTAACAACTGAGCAGCACCGCGAATCCCGCCTAGCGGATTTTTAACTTCATGGGCCAAACCTCGAGCCAGCACTTTGATAGTCTCTTGCCGAGTGGTCAGCGCTTCTTCGCGGGAGATCTGCATCAGCCGGTCCCGTGGTTCTACCTCTAACAGCAGCTCATCGGCTGAAAGCGGGGTCACCGTGTAGTCCACCGTTAAAGGCTCGCTGTTCAGCGGCGTAATGCGTGCTTCTCGCTGGGTATAGGGATGAAAGGCATCCCGCGCCTTGGCGAGGACATCGTCAATACTCTCATCGCCCCCTAGCAGCGTATCTAAACTAATGCCCTGGACACGGCTAAAACTCACCGCTAACAACGCTTCTGCAGCTGGGTTCATCCAGCGAACGCGGAGTTCACCGTCTAGCAGCAAGACTGCGGTGGTGAGATGTTCAAGTAAGCGCTGGTACATGGCGTATCCTGAAGCGTCGCTGTAAAAAATAGTGTTATCGAGCGTATGAAAGAGAAACTGCAAAAAGCGCGCCAATTAAGCACAAATGGCCATTTGCACGGCTAATGAGCAAGGGGCAGTGGCGTAGCGAGTCGTTATAGCGCAAACCCTACGATAATCGCACCACTCAACGCACCATTATAGTGCGCATAGTTAATCAACAATAAAAATACTCACCGGATCAGTGCGGTGCTGAACGCGCCCATCACTGTCTAGCAACTCTGCCTGTAGCTGATGTTGGCCAGCGGCTAAACCAGCAAGCCAGAAAGCATCACTGTGCAGTGCCGACTGACTTATCTCACCGTTCACCAGCAGTTGAATTCGATGATCTTCGCGAAGCGGTGGAACAACATCCACAACTACCGCGGTATGGTCGTTCTGAAGCGACGCCTCTGCCTGGGGTAGCTCAATCGCAAAACGGTCATAGGGCATAAACGGCTGACCAGGATATCCCTGTCGACGGGATGAAGCCGCAACGGGAGGCAGGGACGTGGAAACACCAGGCAAAGGCGCCAGCGTTAGCACTTCGCCACCGCGTTCCGGGTTATCGGTAAAGGTCACTTTGCCTTGTTCATCCACCACGCGGTACACCGTTTGTGACTGCGCAGCGCTTACCCACAAGCACAGCAGTAGCGTAGCCCCTGTGGATAAGCACATTTTATGTTGCAAACGTAAACTCCTTGTCATTACTGGCACACCTTCTCAGTTTGCTACCATAAAAAAACCCCGCCGAGGCGGGGTTTTCAGGCTAATCACACCGCAAAGGTGATGTTAGCAGCCGTTATTAGCAGCTGTAGTACATATCAAACTCGATGGGGTGAGTGGTCATGCGAATGCGCTCCACTTCTTCCATTTTGAGTTCAATGTAAGCATCAATCATCTCGTCGGTGAACACGCCACCTTCGGTCAAGAACGCGCGGTCTGCATCGAGTGCTTCCAACGCTTGGTCCAGGCTGTTGGCAACGGTTGGTACAGACTTGCCTTCTTCCGGCGGCAGGTCATACAAGTTTTTATCCATGGCATCGCCAGGATGAATCTTGTTTTTAATACCGTCGATACCTGCCATCAACAAGGCAGAGAACGCCAGGTAAGGGTTAGCCGTCGGATCAGGGAAACGAGTCTCTACACGCTTACCTTTCGGGCTAGCAGTGTAAGGAATACGAATAGAGGCGGAACGGTTACGAGCACTGTAAGCCAGCATAACCGGTGCTTCGAAACCGGGTACCAAACGCTTGTACGAGTTAGTCGATGCGTTGGTGAAAGCGTTTAGTGCACGGGCGTGCTTGATAACACCACCAATGTAGTAAAGCGCCATTTCAGAAAGACCCGCGTATTCGTCACCCGCGAACTGGTTTTGGCCATCTTTCCAGAACGACTGGTGTACGTGCATACCAGAGCCGTTATCGCCAACGAGTGGCTTCGGCATAAACGTAGCGGTCTTACCGTAAGCGTGGGCCACGTTGTGGATCACGTACTTCATTTCCTGAACTTCGTCAGCCTTCTTCACCAACGTGTTGAATTTAACGCCGATTTCGTTCTGACCTGCGTTAGCAACTTCGTGGTGGTGAACTTCTACGGTCTGGCCAATCGCTTCCAGGGTGTTACACATCGCACCACGAATATCGTGGAAACTGTCGACCGGGGGAACCGGGAAGTAGCCGCCTTTAACCCGCGGACGGTGACCCAAGTTGCCGCCTTCCACTTGGTTACTGGTCGCCCAGGCACCTTCGTCGGACGTAATTTTGTACATAGAACCCTGAATGTCAGACTTCCAATGTACTTCGTCAAAAATGAAGAACTCAGGCTCTGGGCCAAAGAAGGCGGTATCGCCCAGACCGGTGGACTGCAGGTAGGCTTCTGCGCGCTTGGCAATAGAACGCGGGTCGCGATCATAACCCTGCATAGTGGCAGGCTCGATAATATCGCAACGCAAAATTAGGGTAGCGTCTTCAGTGAAGGGGTCAAGGAAAGCGGTACCATCTTCTGGACGCAGAATCATGTCGGATTCGTTAATGCCTTTCCAGCCTTCAATAGAAGAACCGTCAAACATTTGACCGTTTTCAAAAAACTCTTCGTTCACGTCCCGTGCCGGAACGGTGACGTGCTGCTCTTTACCGCGCGTGTCGGTGAAACGCAGGTCTACCCATTTAACATCATGTTCTTCGATTAGCGCGAGAGTCTTGGCTGACATAGTGTCCTCCGGTATGAACGTGGCTTAAAGCTTGTGACAGTAAGCTACCGATAAAAGAGTTATTCAACAATCCGGCTATCGTTGTAGCACGCCGCGAGGCATCTGCCTACGACCCGCTAGCCGCTAACAAATATAAAGCACAGAGCATGCCAACCTTGCACCAATATGGCATAAAAAAATGGCAAATCATTGTTTAATAAGTACTAAAATATTAAATTTAATGCTTCTTAATGTAGCATACCTTCTTTCTTTTTATCCTCACCAGCTCAAAATAACGCCATAGCTTGTAAAAACGCACCAATAAAGCCCAATAAAAAACCAGAAGCACCAAAATGGAGCGCCAACCAACTAATTAATTCCTAACTGGGTATAGAAAACTTAGGCTTGCTAATAAAACAAACCAACACCTACAATAAATTACAAAAATAACCATTGGGTTACAAAAAGCGGCGTAAAGCAGGAAACCATCGACATGAGCACGGTCTGTTTTATTCTAGATGCGTTAGTCACAAGTGCCCTTCTACCGCGTCACTTGCGAGCTATTCGCCAAACAGGCTTAGCAGACCACCTGCTACCCATCATCGTAACAAGTTCCACCAATGATCCACGCATACCCTGTATTGAACAGCGCTACCGCGTTCACTTCCTTATTTCGCCATCCCAGTCATTAGGCGCCAGAATCAATCAAGCTGCCTCTCTCAGCCAAGCTGACTGGTTGCTAATTGCCATGCACCAACAAGCACTAGAGGCCAATCTGTGGTGCTTACTTTATCCGCAACTGGATACCTGCCTGCTGGATGCTGTTTTGATCGATTACCAACCACCGAGTATCTCCGAGCGGTTACTACAGCGCTTCTTAGGAGCAGGTATCGCTACTCCGCCTTACCTAGCCATCAGGCGTGCTTGGTTGGAACGTCTAGGAGGACTAGACCCTGAATTAGAAGAACCGGCGCTGGCCGATTTACTGCAACGCCTTTACGCCTGCCCCACACGTTTACAAACGTTCAGCTTAGAGGCTTCACGACTCGATCACGACTCATCGTTAATGGCCGCTAATCCTTACCGATTACCACCCACTTCGCCAACAGACACATAACCACCTTAATGCATAAGCGGTTGCATTAAACATTCAAACGTTTGCCAAATAACATAGCGCCTGTAGTGGTGGTATTAGCAATAGTGTTCAACACAATAGAGCCAAGCACACCGACTAATATCAACAGTGCGGCATAGGCCATAAGCGGTAAGGTGAAAGGCCCCACGACGGCATCGGTTAATGCAAAAAACATCGGGTGGGCCAGGTAAATACCAAACGAATATACATTGATATAACGCACCCAAGCTGGTGCTTTACGACCTTTTAAGAACCCCATTAACCAAAGGGTAAACAGTACAAAGAAAGGGATTACCCACACCTCTTTTGAAGAAAAGGCTAATCCTCCATTAAACGTGAGGGCCACGATCAACGCTACAAATCCAAGTAACCAATAGGGCTTTGATAACGATTTCATCCATTTAGGGCGCACACACTGATCTGCTTGAGGAGCCAACGGATAATAGCGGACTAACACCAATGCCAGAAAAAATAGATAGACCCAACCCAGCGGTGCGATCCATAGGAGATACCCAGGCGGCTCAATATCCAGCCAATACGCTAGCCCCCAATATCCCATGCTGACTAAGCACCCGCCCCACAGCCACGGCACAGGATTAAAGCGCCATAACCGAAACCGGGTATAGCACCAATACGCCGCGTAAAACTGCATGGCAATAATCAAAAAATAGCCATGCCATCCCGCATAAATAAAATACTCTTTGGCATTGTTCAAAAAACCAACAGCGTTATTGCTATCCGCTAATCGTATCCACTCCGCTGTCGAATAAATAAAGCCGTATACCAAATAAGGCAACATGACATATTTAACGCGCTGAAGAAGAAAACCAGGTGGGACTTGCTTATCGTAACGAACAGCAAACACAAATACCGAAATAAACAAAAAGATGGGCGTGCCCAGCACAAGGGGAAGTCGCATCAAGTCGGTGACTATATTATCGACTCGCTGGTTCAAGTGATCCAACCAATGAAATAGAAATACAGCAACACACCCGTAAGCACGCAGCCAATAAATCTCCTCGATTTTTTGCATTAGCTTCCTCGCTAATTCCTCAACACCAGCCCATCACCCAGGGTTCTCAGCACTAGACATTCAGCACCACCCTATTGGCTGCTACCTTTAAATGAATTGAACAGCGACACACTCTGCGCTGTCGGACTGCGGTAACGTTATAAAATTCCTGGAGGCTTTGTGTTCGGGACATTACTAGTAAGATACCTTTCCTCGTTAACAACACCTATTATGGGCTTACTCAGCTGGCTTATACTCAGCAGCCATGCCCTAGCAGGCGATGTTTCCCATCAGCACTTTTTCTCGCCCACGTTAGACCATAACTATCCCTATACCGTGTATTTACCTGATGACTATGACACGGATGCGACTACGCCTTACCCAGTCGTGTATTTGCTTCATGGCTCATTTGGAAACGAACGCGACTGGGTAACACGAGGCAACTTACCCCAAACAGCAGACCGATTAATCGCAGCAGGACACTTGCCACCGACCGTGTTTGTCATGCCCGGAAGCCGTAGTTGGTGGGTGGATGGATACAACGAGGCAGCGCGCAGCGCTTTCTTCAACGACTTACTGCCACATATTGAAAGCACTTATCATGTTGGTGGTGAACGCCACTTACGGGGCGTTGCAGGGTTATCTGCTGGTGGTTACGGCGCGCTTAATTTTGCCCTAGAGCGGCCCGAACTATTCGCAGCCGTTGCCGCATTAAGCCCCGCCAGCTATGCACCAGCGCCGCCGGCTAATTCGTCGGCACGTCGCCATCCCGCGTTTCTAGATGAACAAGGACAATTTGACCACGAACGCTGGGAAGCGCTGAATTACACGGCTCACTTAGAAAATTATCGTCTTCAGGTCACACCGCGAACCACAGGAGAGCGCGACATATCGCCAGTGCCTCTTTATATCAGTGCAGGGCGCAGCGATGTTTACGATGCAGAGTTCCACGCCCGCCTATTACGCCAAACGATGGAACGCATTCAGCCGGATGACGTGCGACTTGATCTTTACCCGGGTGGCCACACATGGCGCGTATGGCGAGCTAGTTTACCTGCCGCTTTAAACTTTATGTTTCAACATATTGATCAACCAAGCGCTAACGCCGCTGAATAAAGTACTGCTTGATTACGCCCCTTGGCTTTGGCCATGTACATAGCCTCATCAGCACGATGAACCAAGGCGGCTTCTTCTCTTGCGTGCAGAGGGTACATGGCCACCCCAATGCTTGCGGAAATACTCACCCGATGGCCTGCTAATAAAAATGGTTCGGCAAGTGAATTGCATAGCTGGTTAGCAACGCCCATCGCTTCGCTAGCCATTAGCGGCCCACTTAGCATCGCAACAAACTCATCACCCCCAATCCGCCCAACCACATCACCTTCACGCAGGCGATGCTTCATACGCTGGGCAACCTGCACTAATAACTGATCGCCAATCGCATGCCCCAGCCGATCATTTACCGGCTTAAAGTTATCCAAATCAATAAACAGCAGTGCCAACTGGCGACCTTCCTGTTCACACATCTGAAGCGACTCGGCCAAGTGTGCAAAAAACTGCGCCCGATTAGGTAATTGCGTTAAAGAATCCTGCTGCGCCAAACGCCGCACCTGCTCCTCCATTTCACGACGCGGGGTAATATCGTGCGAAATACCTAAGAAACTAGTGACATGCCCCTGCTCGTCCAGCACTGGCGCGCCGTTAGTGAAATGCCAGCGCCACTCACCACTGATATGCTGTACTCGATACTCAATGATGCCTTGCGGCTTAGCTGTCTGAAAAACCTTCGAGATATAGTGACGGCACGCCTCCAAATCCTCAGGATGCAGCACAAAGTTAATATTGCGCCCTAGCACCTCTTTCACGCGATGCCCCAAAATACGCGGCCAGTTAGGCGAGACGTACGTCAGCTCTCCCGCTGCATTTAAGGTATAAATAATATCGTTAGCCTGCTCCACCAACTGACGAAAACGCTGTTCGCTAGAGGTCAGTGCTGTTTCTAGGGATTTTCGTTGGGTAATATCATTAGCGTAGCCCGTCCATACCACACTGCCGTCTTGTTGACGGTGCGGCCTATCATTCGCCTCGACCCAAATGATCTGGCCGTTACGGTGAAACATTCTGAATTCGTGCTGCCATGGCCTTAACGTACGCGCGCTCTCTAACGAACTCGCTATCACCGACTCTTTATCATTTGGATGAATACTGTCCAGCAACGTTTGTGCATCCGCCAGCACCTCCATCACGCTTACCCCAAAAAACTCCTCTACACTTTCACTGACATAGCTATAGTGCCAGGCTCCTTCCAACGAATAATGAAGCTGATAGACAAACCCAGGAAGTTGCTTAAGAAACGCATCCAACGACTCACCAAACGGCAACGACGCCTGAAGCAACGCCCCGTGCACCGCACGGTAATCGCCCGACATGACCGGTGACAGCTGCAGCTGCCAACCACAAGACGACTCCCCCCAACTAACGTTGACATACTGTGGCACTTGCTGCGTATCGCACGCATTAATGGCAGCCATGACCTTCTCATACTCAAATGGAAAGCAGCGCCACAGCGCCGACTCACTCTCTTCTGAAACCCAACCAGCAACACGCCGAAAGGCCGCATTGCCCTGCACATTGGACGAGCAATGCATTGAACGCTCAACGACAAACAACGGCGTCACCGACTGTTCAAATAGCGCATGATGATTCGTCATCAAAGCCCCTCCACAACCCCTTAAAAGGCCACGTTAAGTGTCCACAACATCTCTGTCTATGCACAGTGGCCCTATTGCATCAACGCACACTACACTTAAACCTCACGCTACGTGATAACGCTCAGCAAAAGGACTCTGACAATGCATCAGCATATCGAATGGGATGAACCAGGCAGCGCAAGCGTCGCAGAATTTTTTAAAGATGACCCCGACCACAAACCACCTTACCCAGGAGCCATGCTCTCTGCCCGCTATCAAGGCCGCATTGTGCGCGTAAAAGTAGAGGTTTACCGTGAAGAAGATGCCGTCAGCATCGGCCACGTTGCCGCCATACTCGACCGCCAAGGGCATCACCATGACACCCACCACAAGCTTAAAGTAGGTGATATTGTCCGCCTGCCTGATGACAAACGTGCCATGGAACGCTGGGAAGACGACGAGGACGACAAAGCGTAACAAGCCACCCCAAGAAAATGCCTACCGTGCGCGGCCCCGCCGCCGCGCACATGCTTTTAATGAGAGTAACGCAGATTTCGAGTCGCGCGTGGTAAGCCCCAACGCACCCGCAACAAAAGCCCGACGCGAAAGCACGGCGCAGCGGTGCGATGGGCATACACTTCAACGCTGCCAGGGCGACAGCGCACGGCCAATGGGCGGGCTGCCCGCAATGCGTGATTTTCTGAACTGCCTGTGCGGCTAACATTTCCTGCGTGCCACCCTAACCCGTCAATCCCGCATGCCACCCGACCCCGTCATTCCCGCATGCCACCCGATCCCGTCATTCCCGCATGCTTTTAGCGGGAATCCATTTTGACCTTGGTATTCTTGCTACTGCAGGAAAGGTCACTCCTCCTACACGCGTAGTGAAGGAACACACAAGCCCCCGACAGCATCACCAGCACCAGAAACATCTCAGCAGTGCGGGGATCGGCGCTGAGCCAAAATCGAAAACTCTGGCCGATGCGGTTCATCCCCGCGGGTGCGGGGATCGGAGAACATGCAGCACTACCAAAGCGAGTGTGTGCGCTTCATCCCCGCGGGTGCGGGGATCGGATCGACGGCGCTGATCATGTGACGTATCAGAGCGGTTCATCCCCGCGGGTGCGGGGATCGGCAGATCTCGCGATCGAACGGCTTTCAAAACATCGGTTCATCCCCGCGGGTGCGGGGATCGGAGCGCCACCCGTACCACCCATCCCCATCATGCCGGTTCATCCCCGCGGGTGCGGGGATCGGATTGCCCAGCGTGACCGTTTGGTGGCTTTCTACGGTTCATCCCCGCGGGTGCGGGGATCGGCTGCATGAACTCGCCAACACGGTCATTAACATCGGTTCATCCCCGCGGGTGCGGGGATCGGAGCCTGCTGTCAGCCAGCATGGAACGACTTAACGGTTCATCCCCGCGGGTGCGGGGATCGGCTGCATAGCTTCATTGACAGAGGTAACTACAGCGGTTCATCCCCGCGGGTGCGGGGATCGGATCCAGCAGCCCGACTCTTCATCGACGATATACGGTTCATCCCCGCGGGTGCGGGGATCGGCACGCTGTTAACGGTCACGCCCAGCGCTTCGGCGGTTCATCCCCGCGGGTGCGGGGATCGGCGGTAGAGCTGCAGGTAACCGCCTTCGGGCACCGGTTCATCCCCGCGGGTGCGGGGATCGGATTCGTGAATAATCATCCCGTCAACCATGACGCGGTTCATCCCCGCGGGTGCGGGGATCGGTCAATGATCTCGATGCGCTTATCCCTAATCTGCGGTTCATCCCCGCGGGTGCGGGGATCGGTTTGCCATCAATACCGGACTGCCTTGGAACAGCGGTTCATCCCCGCGGGTGCGGGGATCGGTACTGAGGAAGCGTGATATGCAGCAGTTCCCACGGTTCATCCCCGCGGGTGCGGGGATCGGTCGTTGACGTTCTCCCAGTCCTTTAGCAAGCCCGGTTCATCCCCGCGGGTGCGGGGATCGGATCACGAAACGCATTCCATGCCTTTTTGTAGTCGGTTCATCCCCGCGGGTGCGGGGATCGGCGATGGCAAGAACGACCGTGCCACCCTTAGCCACGGTTCATCCCCGCGGGTGCGGGGATCGGGCACTTAATGCCTACTGTCAGCCCTGTGGCGGCGGTTCATCCCCGCGGGTGCGGGGATCGGATCAGTTCCAGCGCTTCGTCACCCAGACGGGTCGGTTCATCCCCGCGGGTGCGGGGATCGGACATAGTCGTTACGGGCAGCGACATAAGGAGACGGTTCATCCCCGCGGGTGCGGGGATCGGCTAAGATGCCTAGCTTTTACTTTTGGGTCTTGCGGTTCATCCCCGCGGGTGCGGGGATCGGAGACACAACGCACGTTCGACATCGGCCACGCGCGGTTCATCCCCGCGGGTGCGGGGATCGGTAAACTACGGGTGATAGGCTTGTCGGCCACCCCGGTTCATCCCCGCGGGTGCGGGGATCGGAGGTCATTGCGCAGTGCCAAAAAACAGGCCAGCGGTTCATCCCCGCGGGTGCGGGGATCGGCGCCGAACGATGCAGCGCCGCGTAAATACTGTCGGTTCATCCCCGCGGGTGCGGGGATCGGTGGTACTCAGATTTACGGCGGTCGTTAATGCCCGGTTCATCCCCGCGGGTGCGGGGATCGGCTGTCTAATTTCTAAATCATGCACTGCAAAGGCGGTTCATCCCCGCGGGTGCGGGGATCGGAGCAGGCCATGCCTAACATTGACGTTTCAAACCGGTTCATCCCCGCGGGTGCGGGGATCGGCTAATAGGCCAGTCTCATCATCGAGATTGCTACGGTTCATCCCCGCGGGTGCGGGGATCGGTGCCCAAATTTCACCAGGGCGATTAATAGCAACGGTTCATCCCCGCGGGTGCGGGGATCGGCACTCGACTCTTTCGCCACCTCACGCAACCGGCGGTTCATCCCCGCGGGTGCGGGGATCGGGTTAGCCGGGGCCGTGGGCGGCGGGTTGCTGCCGGTTCATCCCCGCGGGTGCGGGGATCGGATAGCGAGAACGCACGCATCCAAAAGTTAATTCGGTTCATCCCCGCGGGTGCGGGGATCGGAGGTGCCAAGATTCTGTGCCCTGCTCCAAATCCGGTTCATCCCCGCGGGTGCGGGGATCGGGCGGTCGGCCTTCTCAATAGCTTTATCGCGCTGGGTTCATCCCCGCGGGTGCGGGGATCGGAACGTAACCCGTTGGCGGGATATTAATAGAATCGGTTCATCCCCGCGGGTGCGGGGATCGGCGAAAGAAAGCCCACCTTCAGGTTTTTTCTCGCGGTTCATCCCCGCGGGTGCGGGGATCGGGGGGTCGAAGTCAACGAAAAGCACTTTGTAGCCGGTTCATCCCCGCGGGTGCGGGGATCGGGCTAGCGGCGCATCTTTAGAAAAGCCAATTTTCGGTTCATCCCCGCGGGTGCGGGGATCGGTGCTCAAGACAGCGCGCCGTTTCCGGGCATCGCGGTTCATCCCCGCGGGTGCGGGGATCGGTTCGGTGGCTCCTGGGAAACCAAAGACGGCGGCGGTTCATCCCCGCGGGTGCGGGGATCGGGCCTTGGCTAGGTCTAGCTCATCGCGGTAGTGCGGTTCATCCCCGCGGGTGCGGGGATCGGTTCAAAAGGAGAAAGCAAATGCAGTGGCGTAACGGTTCATCCCCGCGGGTGCGGGGATCGGCAGATTAGCGACACAACAGAGACAGATCAAGCCGGTTCATCCCCGCGGGTGCGGGGATCGGAAGCTCGCGGTTAATCGTTGCATTCGCTCTACCGGTTCATCCCCGCGGGTGCGGGGATCGGGTTTCATCAAACGCGCCCCACTGGCTGGCGAACGGTTCATCCCCGCGGGTGCGGGGATCGGAAAACGCCGCGTCAAGTCATCTTTGTTTTTCACGGTTCATCCCCGCGGGTGCGGGGATCGGCCGCTGAATCTCTTTCGAGATGCGCTCGCTGGCGGTTCATCCCCGCGGGTGCGGGGATCGGGTGTTTAGGGGGTGAAGATGAATGAGCCAAAGCGGTTCATCCCCGCGGGTGCGGGGATCGGAAGATCAGTGTCACCAATGTTCGTGATTCTCACGGTTCATCCCCGCGGGTGCGGGGATCGGTGTTTCAGGATGCACAGACGGCGGTAGGACGTCGGTTCATCCCCGCGGGTGCGGGGATCGGTCTTTTTGTTCCAGGCACCACGCCTGCCAATACGGTTCATCCCCGCGGGTGCGGGGATCGGTGGGCGAACAGGCGCATCGCCTAGACTCCACGCGGTTCATCCCCGCGGGTGCGGGGATCGGCGGCGTTGTCGTAAAGGTCACGCGGGTCTGCGCGGTTCATCCCCGCGGGTGCGGGGATCGGATCGATACACCAGCGTGTCACCAGACGCAATGCGGTTCATCCCCGCGGGTGCGGGGATCGGGACACCTACCCAGAGCAGTTGATTGAAGCATACGGTTCATCCCCGCGGGTGCGGGGATCGGAGCAGGAGGTGTGCAGCCCTCTACGCTCTATGCGGTTCATCCCCGCGGGTGCGGGGATCGGGCAACAAAGTCGCCAATTCGGTCGTTAACGTCCGGTTCATCCCCGCGGGTGCGGGGATCGGAGCAGGAGGTGTGCAGCCCTCTACGCTATATGCGGTTCATCCCCGCGGGTGCGGGGATCGGGGGCTTTTTCATGCCTAGAGGAAAGCAAATGGCGGTTCATCCCCGCGGGTGCGGGGATCGGATACCGAAAATAGGATCATCCGGGTTCGGCAGCGGTTCATCCCCGCGGGTGCGGGGATCGGACCCACGGCACCGACGCAATCAGCTTGGCGCGCGGTTCATCCCCGCGGGTGCGGGGATCGGGGACTTCCCCGAGCGCATGGAGACACAATATGGCGGTTCATCCCCGCGGGTGCGGGGATCGGGCGGGCGATATTGTCAGCTTTGCAGAGAGAGGCGGTTCATCCCCGCGGGTGCGGGGATCGGGTTTTTAAGGTCATAGATATAGGAGTAGTAGGCGGTTCATCCCCGCGGGTGCGGGGATCGGCCAGTGCAATACCGCTGGAACACTCGGTTTATCGGTTCATCCCCGCGGGTGCGGGGATCGGTTTTAATGCCTCGGCAAACTCGGCGCGGGGATCGGTTCATCCCCGCGGGTGCGGGGATCGGCCACACAGGCGGTTCCAGGGTGCCATCCGAACCGGTTCATCCCCGCGGGTGCGGGGATCGGCCTATACCACCTTCCGCAAGCAGATCCAGGCGCGGTTCATCCCCGCGGGTGCGGGGATCGGTATGTACTTCTCGCCGTTGTCGTCCTCGAACTCGGTTCATCCCCGCGGGTGCGGGGATCGGTTGAAGGTTCGTCAGGTGACGTTCGCCCTCCCCGGTTCATCCCCGCGGGTGCGGGGATCGGACGCCCACTTGTCCGCTAGGGATGCGTCCGCCCGGTTCATCCCCGCGGGTGCGGGGATCGGAGATAGAATAGAACGTTTAAAAGTATCTAGCTCGGTTCATCCCCGCGGGTGCGGGGATCGGAAGAATATGGGAAAGGCGTTGTAGCTGGATGGCGGTTCATCCCCGCGGGTGCGGGGATCGGGTATTGGCCGAGCGTAAAGACAACCGAGGCTTTCGGTTCATCCCCGCGGGTGCGGGGATCGGGCCTGGCACACCCGCGAGGATCGTTTCACTGACGGTTCATCCCCGCGGGTGCGGGGATCGGCGCTATGCAGGCACAAACGTGGCCCCGAATGGCGGTTCATCCCCGCGGGTGCGGGGATCGGGAGTCCTAAAAAATGAAAGTAGCTGTCATGAACGGTTCATCCCCGCGGGTGCGGGGATCGGAATAGGTAGCCAAACATCAGGATTGTCCCCTACGGTTCATCCCCGCGGGTGCGGGGATCGGGAGCGTATAAGATCAAACTCTGTTTCTGACAACGGTTCATCCCCGCGGGTGCGGGGATCGGTGCATACCGTTGAGCACGGGCTGGATAGCCTGTGGTTCATCCCCGCGGGTGCGGGGATCGGCTGTACGAATGCCTGGCGGGCACCTGCAATACCGGTTCATCCCCGCGGGTGCGGGGATCGGTAGCTCCATTCTGTAAACCAATCGGAGCGAGACGGTTCATCCCCGCGGGTGCGGGGATCGGTATTAGGTATCCTAAGCTCCCTGATGAGTCCCCGGTTCATCCCCGCGGGTGCGGGGATCGGCGAAAAAGAAGAAATGGCACAGCAAATAGTAGCGGTTCATCCCCGCGGGTGCGGGGATCGGTGGTTCTTGGTCGGTCTTTGAGATTGAACAGCTGGTTCATCCCCGCGGGTGCGGGGATCGGGCGATATAGGCACGGGCAATCAACAAATACAGCGGTTCATCCCCGCGGGTGCGGGGATCGGGCTACCATTAGACGAAGCTGAAGCGCTAGTAGCGGTTCATCCCCGCGGGTGCGGGGATCGGGCTATTAATCTCATTTAATTTACTAACACAATCGGTTCATCCCCGCGGGTGCGGGGATCGGATGAATACCCAAGAGGGAAGAGATATTTCAAACGGTTCATCCCCGCGGGTGCGGGGATCGGCCCCGCGCGTCTCGTCCCTTCGGGTAACGATCCGGTTCATCCCCGCGGGTGCGGGGATCGGACACAAGGCAAGCATTTAGGCGTAAAAGAGTGCGGTTCATCCCCGCGGGTGCGGGGATCGGGCGTCCTATCTCGTCAACGGCGATGCCAGCGGCGGTTCATCCCCGCGGGTGCGGGGATCGGAGCTCGGCAACCAGTTTTTGCTGGGTCTGAACCGGTTCATCCCCGCGGGTGCGGGGATCGGATCCTCGGCTTCGGTGCGCTCTGCGTCCCATGCGGTTCATCCCCGCGGGTGCGGGGATCGGTTGAGTCAGAACTAAACGATTAACACGCCTCCCGGTTCATCCCCGCGGGTGCGGGGATCGGAGCTGTGTACTCGCTCGGCGCGAGGGGGCTTGCGGTTCATCCCCGCGGGTGCGGGGATCGGGGCTTGGGCTTGGACTTGAGAATTACCATTATTCGGTTCATCCCCGCGGGTGCGGGGATCGGGGATGGGGTTGTTGAGGAGTCACTATGACCAGCGGTTCATCCCCGCGGGTGCGGGGATCGGAACACGCCTGCCCCGTGGCGTTAATAGCGGGGCGGTTCATCCCCGCGGGTGCGGGGATCGGGCCCCATGCGCCGCACAAGACGCGGATCATGCCGGTTCATCCCCGCGGGTGCGGGGATCGGCCTTTACTGAACTCTCGGCCTAAGTCGCTGGCCGGTTCATCCCCGCGGGTGCGGGGATCGGCTCCCGGCCGCTTTCATCGACATAAGGAACGCCGGTTCATCCCCGCGGGTGCGGGGATCGGTAGCCTTTTGTTTCTTGCGCTCCTTTTTTTGGCGGTTCATCCCCGCGGGTGCGGGGATCGGCCTGGGAGAAGGGCGCTTAACGCTATTACATACGGTTCATCCCCGCGGGTGCGGGGATCGGAGTTCTTGTAGCTTATCAGGCGTATTTAACGGCGGTTCATCCCCGCGGGTGCGGGGATCGGGTCACAGCGCTGTTCGATATTGTGCAGTATGGCGGTTCATCCCCGCGGGTGCGGGGATCGGGGGCTGGAGCGCCCCTTCTTATCGCTAATTGGCGGTTCATCCCCGCGGGTGCGGGGATCGGGTCGTGCATAGATGCGCCACGGTGCAGTCGTACGGTTCATCCCCGCGGGTGCGGGGATCGGGATGGCAAGCACGACAGTGCCGCCTTTAGCGACGGTTCATCCCCGCGGGTGCGGGGATCGGTGGCCAACTGCCTGCGCCATGTTTCCGCTTAGCGGTTCATCCCCGCGGGTGCGGGGATCGGATCGCCACGTTCAGTGCTATCCAGCTCCTCAACGGTTCATCCCCGCGGGTGCGGGGATCGGAGTTTTTCAGGGAATGGTGCCGGGTGGCTGGTCGGTTCATCCCCGCGGGTGCGGGGATCGGGTAATCATCGTCACCGCTTGCTCGCAATGTACCGGTTCATCCCCGCGGGTGCGGGGATCGGTTCTTGACGCCGATATGGAAGTCCAGGGTGTGCGGTTCATCCCCGCGGGTGCGGGGATCGGGACCAAGGGCGCGGAAGGCCGGAAACACCACGCGGTTCATCCCCGCGGGTGCGGGGATCGGACATGAAGGCTCCTTTATCAATCCAGCATGCGCGGTTCATCCCCGCGGGTGCGGGGATCGGGTGGCCCTAGTGGCATTAAAAATATTATCAATCGGTTCATCCCCGCGGGTGCGGGGATCGGAATTAAACGATATGTCAGACACGGATAAGGCCGCGGTTCATCCCCGCGGGTGCGGGGATCGGAACTAAAACCACGTTCCGATGCCGCTAAGCAACGGTTCATCCCCGCGGGTGCGGGGATCGGGTTTGATGCTGGTTTAGGGGCTTTTGCTTTAACGGTTCATCCCCGCGGGTGCGGGGATCGGATGATCGCTTTATACGATCTGAAGAATCCCCGCGGTTCATCCCCGCGGGTGCGGGGATCGGTAACTTTCTCTGATAAGAACATGAATAAGCAACGGTTCATCCCCGCGGGTGCGGGGATCGGTCCTCAGCTCGGTTTCTGGCGAAGGCTCTTTGCGGTTCATCCCCGCGGGTGCGGGGATCGGTTGTATATATTCTCATCACTCACTCCCCTCTGCGGTTCATCCCCGCGGGTGCGGGGATCGGGTACTCGACGCGAATCTCCTGGCCTTGCAGCGCGGTTCATCCCCGCGGGTGCGGGGATCGGTCAACGTGCTTTGAGTTCCAGCGCTTGCGGTACGGTTCATCCCCGCGGGTGCGGGGATCGGATTTTGATCTTACGAAGTGTAACAGCGTCTAACGGTTCATCCCCGCGGGTGCGGGGATCGGCATGGCAGTACCGTTTTTACGCTTTACGCCTGCGGTTCATCCCCGCGGGTGCGGGGATCGGGTTGTGATGTTCATTGTTTGCCCTCTTATGAGCGGTTCATCCCCGCGGGTGCGGGGATCGGTTTCCGGCATTCCATGCCTGTGCGAAGTGCTGGCGGTTCATCCCCGCGGGTGCGGGGATCGGACTATTAGTTTTTTCATAATTATTCTTCCCCGCGGTTCATCCCCGCGGGTGCGGGGATCGGGCGCTGGCATTGTTTAGTCGTTGGTTTCATAGGGGTTCATCCCCGCGGGTGCGGGGATCGGGCGGCTTTTTTAACTGCGCTTGCTCAAACTTGCGGTTCATCCCCGCGGGTGCGGGGATCGGTGATGGGCGCAACACATCCAGCACCACATTTACGGTTCATCCCCGCGGGTGCGGGGATCGGAATCTCAGTTATTTCGAACTGCCCTGCTAGGTCGGTTCATCCCCGCGGGTGCGGGGATCGGTGGGCAAGCAGGCACACCGTCTAGATTCAACCCGGTTCATCCCCGCGGGTGCGGGGATCGGATGTCTTGCAGGCGCTGGTCAATGTCGCGCCGCGGTTCATCCCCGCGGGTGCGGGGATCGGGTACCCGGCACTCTCGCGAGCTACAACATTGCCGGTTCATCCCCGCGGGTGCGGGGATCGGGATCGACGTAGATGATTAGGCCTGGCTCATACCGGTTCATCCCCGCGGGTGCGGGGATCGGCTCACCAGCAACGCGAGCAGCAAAGCCGCAAGCGGTTCATCCCCGCGGGTGCGGGGATCGGCCGTTTTGATCCTGCCATTTGCGCGTTTGCATCGGTTCATCCCCGCGGGTGCGGGGATCGGTATCCCCGTGGTTAATCGTGACGCGAATCCAACGGTTCATCCCCGCGGGTGCGGGGATCGGTTCTGCTTGAGCAAATCAGAGCGCGACTGGTACGGTTCATCCCCGCGGGTGCGGGGATCGGCTGAACGTCACGGTGTGCTTGCTGGCGTCGTGCGGTTCATCCCCGCGGGTGCGGGGATCGGCCAAAAGCGCTCCACAAATTCTCAAGACATCTCGGTTCATCCCCGCGGGTGCGGGGATCGGTCTCGCACCTGATCAGCAAAGGCGCCTAGTGGCGGTTCATCCCCGCGGGTGCGGGGATCGGTCTTGCGAACCAAGGCATCCTTCTCTTCATCGCGGTTCATCCCCGCGGGTGCGGGGATCGGACTAGTTGTAGATAATTGATCTACAAAAAGAAAATAGCAGATAAAAAATTTACCGGCTATTTTGCTTACTTTTTAACCAGATCAAATTATTAAAGATCAAATAAAATCAGTTAGTTAACTTGTGGCGGTAAAAAGCGCACCAGACGTAACCCGTCATGGTCGACTGGTTCTCGGCGGTTTTCGCCATAAGTCTGAAACTCAAAGCCTGACTCATGGTTGCTGGCCCAGGCCATGGCAACATTGCCATCTTCTGCCAAGGCTTCAATCTGCTCCCAGATCATTTCACGAATTCGCCTGCTAACGTCCCCAACGTAAACACCGGCTCTAATCT
Source organism: Vreelandella neptunia (assembly GCF_000712975.1). Classification (GTDB taxonomy): domain Bacteria; phylum Pseudomonadota; class Gammaproteobacteria; order Pseudomonadales; family Halomonadaceae; genus Vreelandella; species Vreelandella qaidamensis. The sequence goes on from NZ_JHQL01000005.1 coordinate 108,141, forward strand.
CCAAGAGCCATACCGCTAACCTGCCACGTAGACGTGGCGGCACAGCTTCTGTAATCACTACGAGCATCGCCATTTATCCGCTCCTATGCCCAGCATCACCAACTGAAGGTGGCTCTGGAATAGCAGGTGGCACTGAATCAGGTGCTGGCGGAGGTGGCTGAATATCGCCAGCGGCAAGCACATCTTCGATCATGGGGATTAAGCGCTGGAGTATGCGGGATTGCTTGAATGCATCTCGGCAAGCGATACGAACTTCCCTTTCTGGCATAGGCGGATTACGTGCCGCAACCCGAAAAGCCGCGGGCACCACCGTTTCAAACTTGACGATATCGGCAATATCGTAAACAAAACTCAACGGCTTGCCGGTATGAAGATACCCAATCGCTGGAGCGTAGCCTGCTGCCAAAATAGCCGCTTCGGTAATCCCGTATAAGCAGGCAGTTGCTGCTGATAGGCATTGGTTAGCGACATCGGAGGCGTCCCACTGTTTAGGATCGTAGCGGCGCCCGTTCCATTTAACGCCATATTGTTTGGCTAATAGTTGATAGGTTTTCCGAACTCTGGCGCCTTCCATACCGCGTAGTTGCTCGATGCTGCGACGAGAAGGTGGCTCTTCGCCAAAACGCAGTTCAAACATTTTACGTACCACTTTCAGACGCAACTTTTCATCCAGCGCCAGCTGCGCTTGGTACAACAATTTGTCTGATCGCGCACCGCCCGGCTGACCTGCGCTATAGAGCCTTACGCCAGCATCACCCACCCAAATCAGTAGCGTGCCCACCGCAGCGGCTAGCTTTATGGCGGCATGTGAAACCCGTGTGCCCGGCTCCAGTAGCAGGCACGCCACTGACCCGACCGGGATATGCATGCGCTCGCCGTTCACGTCGTCGACCACAACAAAGGCGCCGTCACGAACATCTATCTGCCCCATCCCGATAAAGATCATCGACATACGGTCTTTTTCGGGGATGGGCTTTAGCGGAATAAAGCCCATATTGGTCTCCTAAGGACGGCGCAGTAGTAACAAACCACCGCCAAACGCTTTGGCCCGCCCAATTCCGTGGACCATTGTTTCGATCAGCTTTCCTGGATTTGTCACTTCCAGCAGACCTTCGTAATCCACCGTAGAGAACTGAACCGGCTTTCCGCTACCTTTATTCAGCACATGTTGGCGATAAGCACCGAGCTCTGGCGTAACTGGCAATCGAAAGCCCCATGTTTCAGCGCGGCTTTCGAGCCATTCACGGGCTTTACCATTCATCGCATCGACACAGGCTTGGCTGGTGCGCTGCCCCGGTGGAAATGGCTTTTTGGCTGCCATCAGCACATCGGCGCGCTGGCCACGTTTTCCAGGAATGGGAACTGCTACCGTGGGGTTCGCACGCAGGCGAAATGCTAGCGTATCACCAACGTTGAGCTCTGGCGTGAAGGGTTTGCTCTCGGCGTTAAGCAGACCCGTCACCGAGGTAGGCTCACGGTCTGAAAGAACGTAAAACAGCGGTAACCCTTTGGTACTTCTACCCTCCTCGGCATCTTCCATTTCTTGTCGGAAAATAAATGGTCGAGCCCCTTCATAATCTGGGAAGAGCTGCCATAAGAGCTGGTGTGCCGTGTAAGCTTCAGCGTTCATCACATCAAACAGCTTTTCTCGAGGCAGCCCATTCAGGTCGATACGCACGCGTGAGAGATACATTAACTCGCCTCCTCGTTCGACTGGGTACGGCGAAACTCCAACCGTGGGCCAAACTGCCAGCGGCGGCGATTCAGTGGTAAATCCCACACATCATTGTATTCTGCCGCTTGACCATCGCCATCTAACCTACTGGCTTCACCCTCCCAGGCATATAAAGCTTCCTCAGGAAAGCGAAGCACCGTTCTGTCTTCTCGACCGTTGAACGCCAGTGCAGGAAATGCCGCATCAAGTGCTTCTTTGAGCGTGCTGCACTGCTGCCGCTGAGGTGCCAACGGCGCAGCGGGCGGGCAGGATTTACGCCCTAGATAAAGCGGGTAATGTGGCGTTTTCAGCGCTTGCTCAAGCTCAGCCAGCGTCAGGCTGGCCGCTGGCGTTAGCCATATAGCTATTGTCCATAGACCATCGCAGCGATAGTCACGGCTGGATAGTATCGTTTTCAGCGCATCACGCGGCCCGCTAAGCTCTTCTTTGCGGGTGGCGTAACTCACCTTTGATTGTGAAGCGGGTACCTGCACCGTATGGTAATCACGCATCAGCAGGCCGGGGGTGTACTGTTTTACGCCCATGGCAATGCTTTCGCGTAACTGTGCCTGGCCCTGGTCGTCATCGCGACGTACGCCCAACGCTGCCCCGAGCAACCCAAGTACGGCGCCTTTACCAGGATAAGTAGCCGTTGGGCGCGTTTCACCAACGGCCGCTTCGCCCCAACTGGCCAGCGGCGCATAAAGCCGAAAAATAAGATAGTCGGTCATGCCGCCCCCTTATTGGTCAGTTTTCAGGAAGCCAAGTAGCTCCGTCAGAGTGCCTTTCTTAACATCACCTTTTAGTTGAGGTTGTTCATAGTCAGGTTCGGCACTGATGACAAATCGACTGTCAGCGCCTGCTTCGTAGGCGTTATCAAACGCATTGGCTTGCGCTTCTATGCGCTTAATAGCGTCAAGCGCCTGATTTTGACCCACCACAGGCCGCAGGTAGGCAGTGGAAAGCGAACGTGGCTGTTGATTGCCTTTTTCGGCTAGCACATAGCTCGCATGGGCGCGGGAGCCGAAGCTGTTTTGCTTACCTTTGGGTGAAGTTTTGACAGCCGCTTCCACTAGGGCCGCAATCGCCTGATCGGCTAGCTCGCTGTTGCCTTGCAGGTTTTCTACCAGTTGTTGGCGGTCGATGCAGATATACAGATAGAACAGCCCCGCACCAAAGCCGGATTCTCCGATATGGGCAGCACCACGGTCTTTATCACCCGTGTTCAAGTCATCGACTGCCGTGAAGTAATCATCTTCCACTTCGGCAGCATGCACAGTGATGGCGTGAGCGACCTGGCAGGCGGCATCGACGTTATACTCGGGAACAGCGGCCAGCATGCGGCCAAACAGTGCCACATCAGCAGCGGCAGGTTTGTGGCGTAAGAGCTTTAGCTCATCATCGTTGGGCTCGCGTTTTTCTTCCGCCAGTGTTTCTACCAGCTCGCTGATCGCTAGGCGCTCTTCCAGGCCAACGTGGACTAACTGCTCAATCTCAAACTCTTTGGCTTCACCTTTTTCTACTTTGCGAAGCTTGCCAAACACACCGGCAATCTTTTCTGCGCAAGCACCTGCCGTTTTCTGATCAACGCCCTTCTCGATTAATTGATCATAAGCTTCTTTTCCTAAACGCTTGGTGCGGGTACCGACATGCCCGGCCAGGGCTTCTTCAAATAGCGCAGAGGTACGCCAGGTACGTTTCAGGCTTTGAGAAGAAACACGCAGGCGTTTTGCACCACCCATCAAGGCTGTTTTAGGGCGTCCCAAATCATCGCGGTTCAGGTTAGCGGGCGGATAAGAGGTTAGCAGGTGCAGTTGAATAAAGTGGCTCATGGATAGCTCCGACAGTCAGTTAAAAATGCGCTAAAGATGATAAAAATCAGGCTTTAAATCAGTCGCCGCAATGGCTGTAGCGAGACGTTGCGGCAAAATAGTCGTTCGCTAATACAAAGCCGAGCCGTTGCGTCGGCTTGGCAGACAAACGCCCACGATGCTCGCGCCACCAGAGTGAGATAACGCTTGCTAGCAGGACAACGCTGATGTCTTTCTTATCAGCCAACGCCAGCGCACGGCGTAAGCGCTGAATAAACTCTTCAGGGGTTTGGCAGGAAAGCAGTTGCTGAAAGCGCAGCTCGCTCATCAAGGCTTTACCAGACGACTCTTTTTGCTGGCCAAGGCGTGTGGCTAATGAGATACCGTCCTTTTCGCCGCGGAGTTCTGCGACGATCAACGCGATGCAAGACCATACTTGTAGCTTTTCAGCGCGGTAATCCGTTTGCTTCGTAGCCTCCGGCAGCGCTACCCATAGTTCACGAAAACCTTGGGTTAGCATTGCCGCATCGGCGCTATCACATCGGCGCAGCACCGCGCCGACTCCACGTGGCAACGACCGCTGATTGGTGAGTTTTGCCAGCTCGTGCGGGGGTAGCGTTAATCGTTGCCACCAACGGCGTAAAGCGGTAGCTTCGGCATACGTCAAAGCCACTAGCGATTTTTTCTCCGCCTCGGTCAATAACTCATCTTTTTCGGATGTTTCCGGCGTTACTAAATCACTCATCAGGCGTCTCCAGTCGTTGTTACAGCAGAGGCCTCGTTACGCTTGGCCTTCGCGGATGGGTCAAAACTTCCCTGCTTGATAAAATCACTGACCACTTTGCTGCCTTTACTCTTGCCACTCAGAAAGTGTTGCAACTGCCGGTGAGCGGCGGTGGCACGTTCAAGATCCATGCTTTCATGGGCACCGCTGAGCGCCAGATCTTCAAATACACGCATGGCCTCATACTTCAAGGCGAAGTACCAGTTCTCAGCAACACTGGAAGGGATATGCGGCGCAGAAGGGTTATCTTGCAATGACTGTCGAAGCCCTAGCAGGGCTTTGAAAAACACCGCTTGAGTCGCATCGTAAAACTGGCTATCAATGGCGCTCATATCGCCCTTGGCATCTGACGGGCGCGAAAACCAAGCGTTTTTCACCTGAGTGCGTACCATCCAGGCGATATTGCGGGCAAGCTCGGTCAGTTGCTGTATCCATACACGCAATTTTTCCTGCTGGCCTTGTGGAATTTCCACCAGCGGCATTTCGATGCTGTACCAACCGCGCGGCTTCATGTTGTCCATGTCGTAGCCAAACACCCATAGGCGGGTCTCTCTCAGCAGCGCCTGGATGTTATCGTCGAAACGACGCTCTTGCGTTACTAGCGGTTGCTTGCCATCGATATAGCTTTTCAGCACCGCTGCCGCTATCGCGCCACTGTTATCTTCATCATGGAGCACGAAGCCGGACCAATGCCGATAACCCAGCCCGCCGGGTTGGCCTTTGCTGGATAGCGGCAACTCATTTGGTTTCTTAGGGTCGCGTCGGTAAGGCGTCAGCGGATGTAGCCAGGGGCCATCGTAATTGGCCCCCTGTTTTTTGGCGCGTAATTCACGTACCAACCGCTGCGTTTTACGCCCGCAGATATCGCATGTACATTCATCAGCTTCATCAAACAGGAGCCGAAAACGGCGCGGCATTGACCAGTAAGCGTGTAGTGGGTGGGTGTCTTCAGGTAGCACTTCAGTGCCTTTTTTATCGCTTACCCGCGTATTGGCCATCCAGAAAAATAGCGAAGGCTCTTCTGGATGCGGTGTCGACCACTGCTGTCCTTTCTGAATGGCTTCTTTCTGCGTAATGACGTTTAGCCACAGCCGCTCCCACAAGCGGGCTGTGGACAACTCAGGCATGACCAATGTTGTCAGCGGGCCTCCGCCCCGTAGGCCCACGCGAATACCGGCGCCGCCTGCGGGGGCGTTAATCTGCATAGTGTAAAGCGCTATGGCTGCGCAAGAATCGCACATCGCGTCAACGCGGCCGCGTTTAACAAAGAAGTCGGTATTGTTCTTAATGCCGTTCGCACCGGGTGCATCAATCAAGAGGCCGCTGACAGTGGCATTCTTAACATCTTCCAGCGGGTCAAGATCCTGCATAAAGCGAGGGCCGTCGCCATCCAGCTCAAAAGCACTATTGAAAGGCTCGAACGCTGTGTCCAAAGCTGCAACACTGGGTGGTTCAAGCAATCTATCAAGCCAATCGTCATGAGTTTTCGGCGACAGTGCCGTTTGCAGCAGACCAATCAGAAACTGGTAAGCAGCCCCCTGAAAATCCGCACGCGGTAGAGCAAGATTGATGACGTCAGGATCAGCCAGCGCTGAGGGCGCGCGATAGTCCACCTCACCGCTTTTCAGCAGAAAAGGTAGCCAGGGATCGTTAAGTAGGTTCATGTACACCTCGATAGTGTCGTCTGGTGTTATTGCTTGGTTTACACTGAAACATGTGGGAATCAGTCAGCAGACGGGGAGGATCAGGACAATGGCGATTCATTATGAACAGGATGCCTACGCCTGGGCGCTTGAACAGGCGGGGCTGCTGCGGGCTGGAAAAGTGGATAAGCTGGATCTTGAGCATCTCGCTGAGGAGATTGAAAGCATGGGAAAAAGCGAGCGACGCGCCTTGATCAGTCAGCTGGCCCGCTTGCTGATGCACCTGCTGAAATGGGATCACCAGCCGGACAGGCGCTCGCGCAGCTGGCGGCTGACAATTCAGGATGCGCAAAGCAAGGTAAACCGTTTGTTGAAAGACAACCCTAGCTTGAAAGCATCGCTGCCTGATCTGATGAATGAAGCCTATGAAGATGCACGTCGAGCGGCGGCCATCGAAACAGACCGCGAGCCGCAAGACTTTCCCGAACCGTGCCTGTACAGTTTTGAAGAAGCCATCAACTTTCAGCCCAGCGAACACTGAGCGACTCATGACGTTTGCTCTTTAGCGCCAAGCCGAACGCCCCATTGGGTATCATAGCCACAATCCGGGTCATCATTAGGCAGCCAGGGCTGAGTATATTTCAGCACTTTATAGCGCTCTTGAAGGGTAAGCCACTGGCTTTCATAGCGGCTTGGCAACGCTGCCAACTTGGTAGCCTGGCTTTGGCGTAGCTTCACCTGGCTGAGCATATCAGCATGGCGGCCCTCTCCCGCCCATAGCGCCAGCTCGTCACCGTCAGAGAATGACAACAGCACGACATTAATGGTTGGCTCATCCATCAAGCGTGTGCCTATCTCTTGTTCTTCCTGCCATTGATCGCTTTTGACGTAGCCCTCTTCAAGATCAAGTGCATTGAATGTCGCCATCGAACCAGCCGTTCTCTGCATGCCTTTTTGCTCATAGCGAGCAGTCTGAAGACCATCAGGAATAACGTCAGCGACGCGGCCGTAAACGCCTTCAATAAGCTCTCTCGCCTCTTCGGGTAGACGTATCGCTTCCAGGTGGCGCAATACTCGCTGGGTTAGCCAGCTCAGCGAGGTGTCGCGGTAAACGGCCTGAGTACCTGGCAGTGTTCGCTGCAGCCATTTTTCATCGGGGTCATCTGACCATGGCGGTGCCAGAACTAAAAGCCGTGGTGGGCAGCGCAACCCACGCTGATGGCGCTGCAAACGCCCAGCCCGCTGGATAAGTAAATCAATGGGTGCGATATCGCTGACCATCACATCCACATCACAGTCCAAGGACTCCTGGAATACCTGCGTGCTGATTAACACCTGGCCCTTGCGCATGTCGGGTGTCGAATCCTTGCCTAAACGCTCAATGACCTGAGATTCAATGCGCTGCCTATCCACCATGGCAAAACGACTGTGGAATAGCAGGCAGTGCTCTGGGTCAGGATGGCGGGCAGCAATCGCTTCAAACGCGCGAATAGCGTCATCAACGGTATTGCGCACCCAGGCAATACACTCACCGGCCTCTATTGCCGCCAGCACAGCATCAATGGCCTGCTCTTCTTCGGTTAGCCAATCAACCTCTACGCTTCTAGCAACTTCCTTGCGTGAGCCAAGCGGCAATTCTAGCGGCTGCCCTTCACTCACATGAGTCAGAAGCGGAAAATCATCTTTTTGTGGCGTTGTTTCTGACTGGCCAAGTCCTGCTTGCCAAGCAGCCATCAAGTCACTGCGCATAGCGCGGGGAAGCGTCGCGGTTAACAGAATAGCGCTACCGCCCTGCCGAGCGTGGTAGCTTAGTAGCTGGCTTAGCAGCGTCTGCATGTAATTGTCGTAGGCATGCACTTCATCAATCACTAACACCTTGCGCGCCAGCCCATACAATCGCAGTGACTGATGACGAAATGGCAAAATAGCCATCAGCGCCTGATCGATAGTGCCGACACCGACTTCAGCCAACAGTGCTTTTTTACGCGAGTCCGCTAGCCATTGATTACAGCGGCTGGTCGCTGAGAGCTCACTGCTGGTGTAATCAAGATCGCCAGGATGAGGCGCCGCAACCGCTGCCATAAAATCATCGTTTAAATCCCGCGCCCCATGGGCAAGAACAAAAGAAGGCATTGATTCAGCGGTGTAAAATCGACGATGTAAATTGCCTAGCCGTGCATACATGGCGTTAGAAGTGGCCATTGTAGGCAGTGCAAAATAAAGCCCATCGCCATGACCTGCTGCCAACAGGCGCTGGGTAAGAATGCAGGCAGCTTCTGTTTTCCCTGAACCTGTCTCATCTTCCAATATAAACAGCTGTGGCCCATCGGTAATTGCCACCGTTTCCGCTGCGTGCTGCAAAGGGGTAGGCGTGACAGTTTGCTGGCCAAACCAGCTTGCCATACCCGCGTAAGGAAGTGGCTCAGGGAGGCGTTTAAATCCTGTTTCTTGCAGTGCCCGCTCTGCGTTAGCCAACGCCATTTGCCAGTAATCAGTAAGTGGCATCTTCATTTGGTGGTAAGCAAAGTGATCCTGATTAGAACCTAACCAATCACTTAATGTTGCCCAGCCTGCAATTGACCAGCTTAAGGTTTGCAGCGCATAAACCCACTCTTCAGAAAACAGCTGCTCGGTGGGCCAATCTGGCGGGACAATGTCGGCCCAATCAGCAATAAACTGACGCGTTGCCTCCACGTCATCTGCGTGTTGATCACGGCAAAAGAATGCCTCTACATCAACTTTTCCTGCCTCAACAGGCTGGCCGTGATGGCCGAAAAAAGGCGGTGTGAGGACAGGCAAAGCTGCGCGTAGCGCCTTGCGCTCCATACGGCTAAATCCAGCAGGCCATCGTAGCGTGCCGTCTTCAAACCATTCATGCCATTTAGCCTCCCAAATCACTGCGCCTAAGCGGTCATGGCGCTGCGTATAGGCACATTGTGCTATTGGCGGTACCAAATCTTGATTTGCTGAAGATGTAAAAAGCCCTTGAAAAGCTCGTGAGAACTTACCGATATCGTGCAGGCCAAGCCAAAAAACCAATAGCTGGCGCAGCGCTTCAGGTTTAAGACTTAGTTGTGCTGCCAAGCGTTGCGTCAGCGGCCTATCAGGCGAAAGCAATAGCCAACCCACAGCAGCAACATCGAGGTTGTGATAAGGCAATAGGTGGCACTCAACAGCCTGCCCTTTGGCCTGCGCTTTACCCCAGTAGCGGTAGTAAGTCACTGCTGCCTCCTTGCGCCTTTGTCTATCCCTCCATCTAACCATTCTTTACTCACCCTCGCTATTGACCTTAGTCATACTTAGCGCTCCTGAACACCACGCCATCTCGTTGCACGTGACGTGCTACGCTTTACGTTACTTTTTCTTATTTAGGTAATTTGCTATGCCGATGTTTCGTGTGTGGGCGGCTTCTGCGCTGGTGCTATTTACGCTGTCTACGCAAGCTCAGGCGCAGTCGTCTACTGACTGGACAATGTATGACGATGTGTTTGAAAACGGGGCACACCATGCGGCGTGGTGGGATGCGGGGTGGACGGGGATTTATGCGACGAGCCTTGCCTTTGATGCTTACCAGTCGAGCGAGGCGAGTAGCCGCAATGACCGCTTTGATGCGCGGGTGGGGGTGGTGAAGTCGGCTTTAGCCTTGGGTGGAATGCTCACGGATCGGCAGCCACATCAGGCGGCATTGATTGAGTACGAGCGTTTGAAAGCGCGTGGCGAGCTGAGCGGCGTGCAGGCGCTGGGGTTACAGCTTGCCCAGGCGGAGCGTGAACGCCGTGGGTTTGAGGCGCGCCTTAGTTCGCTGTTGGTGAATAGCGTGGCGGGCGCGGTCATTGCCGCCGATGGCCGTGAACGCGATGGCGCGGTGAACTTTGCCACCGGTATGCTGATCAATGAGCTGCAGATTTGGACGCAGCCCAACCAGGCCTCCAGTGCAATTAACCGCTTTCAGCCTGCTCGCCTCTCGGTTGGCCCTGTCACGCTGGATGGCGAATACGCATTATTGATCTCCCCACAGCAAATTGGTGCTACGTGGCGCTATTAGCCGCGACGTGATCGCCGTATGCCATGGTGATAGTAAGAGACACGTTGATTCACGCACGGGGTACTGCCAGTCGATTTAACATTGTCAGTGCAGCAGGATTGTCAGCACACCAGGAGCGCGTAAAATATTGGCCTCTTTTTTGGTTTCACCAATTGTTATGTTATAACTTATTTATTGGTTAGCGAGGACACTCAATGAGTGAGCATATGCATCGCCATAACAAGGAAGGTCCTTGTCATTTTTCGTTGATGTCGTTATCTGCCGCGAAGCGGTTGGGTTTAGTGGCACTCCCGCTGCTGGGGTTGTGGGGTTTAGTGGTGTGGGCCAGCGGGTGGCCACTATGAGTGAACGTTCACTTTCACGCTTGCAGTTGCATGATTTGCACCTTGCCCAGGGCGGACGCACGGTTCTTGAGCATGTTGATGGCGATATAAAGCCCGGTGCTATTACGGCGCTGATTGGCGCGAATGGGGCGGGTAAAAGTACGTTGATCCAGGCGATTATGGGTGAGCTACGTCCTATTAGTGGTGAAGTAGTCTGCACGATCGATAAAGCACGCCGTGCGTGGTTGCCCCAGCAGTTGGCGTTAGACCTGACTTTTCCGATGAGCGTTGAAGAGTTGGTAATGACCGGCAGCTGGCCAAGCCATGGGGCGTTAAAAGGCTACTGCGCAGCGCATTATCGCAAGGGCCGCGACATCATGGCGCGCTTGGGTATTTCGCATTTGGCTCACCGCCCTTTGGGTGAGCTTTCTGGTGGTCAGCGCCAGCGGGCACTGATTGGCCGTACGTTGATGCAGGAAGCGGAGCTTTTGTTACTGGATGAGCCGTTTGCCAATGTGGATAGCGATACGGTGGATATTTTAATTCGCAGCTTGCGTCAAATGGCCGATGAAGGCGTAACCATCATTGTTGTCCTGCACGATATGGATCACCTAAGCCGCCTAGCCGATGAAGTGTTGATGTTAAGTGGTGGGCATGGGCGCTGGGTCGCGCCTAGCGCGCTTAACCACCAACATGCACCAGCACAGGTGGTGCCGTTTGCTTTGGGAGGTCGTCATGCTGGCACTGCTTGATGCATGGTTTGTGGCACCTTTCGAGTATGGCTTTATGCGCCGTGCTGTCGTTGGTGGCTTAGCCCTTTCGCTTGCTGCCCCTCCGTTGGGCGTATTTTTGGTGCTACGGGGCATGAGCTTGATTGGCGATGCCATGGCGCACGCTATTTTGCCTGGTGTGGCACTGGGTTTTTTGCTCGCAGGGTTCTCTCTGCCGGTGATGAGCGTCGGCGGTGTTCTGTTCGGCGTGATGGTGGCCTTACTTGCTGGAGCTGTGTCGAAAATGGGCGGCCAGCGGGAAGATGCGGCGATGGCGAGCTTTTTTATTATTTCGCTAGCGGCCGGAGTATTACTTATTTCTATGGGTGGCAGCAGTGTGGATTTAACCCATGTGCTGTTCGGCTCAATTTTGGCGATTAACTCCACAGCGCTACTGCTCATTGCCTCTATCAGCACGTTGATTGTGATTATTCTGGCGATTATTTTCCGGGCGTTGGTCGTGGAGTGTTTAGACCCCCTGTTTTTACGCGGGCAAAGCCGCCGCAGTGGCTGGGTACATAGTGTTTTTTTAGGGCTATTGGTGCTGAATTTAACTGCGGGGTTCCAAACATTGGGCACGTTAATGGCGGTGGGCTTAATGATGCTGCCTGCTACAGCAGCACGGTTTTGGAGTAAACGACTGGAAGGCTTAATCGGCATTGCCGTGGTCTTAGCCATGATCGCTAGTACCGGTGGCTTGTTGATTTCGTTCCACCTTGATACCCCCTCTGGGCCAAGCATTATTTTGCTGGCGGGGTTGGGCTATCTACTGTCGGCACTGTTCGGCCGCTATCACAGCTTAGCCGCGAAGCTGCGGCGTAAGACAACGCCGCTAGCGCTTGAACAGTCGTCATAACTTTTTATCTTTTTGAAGGAGCGTTGTATGTCGCTTTTCTCTTCATCGCGCTGGTTGGTAGGCGTTTCAGCCATGCTGGCACTGCCTGCGGCAATGGCTAACGATCGTGTTCAGGTGGTGACCAGCTTCTCTATTTTGGCCGATATGGTCGAAAACGTGGGCGGCGAACATGTCGAAGTTACATCGCTTGTCGGCCCTGACGGCGATGCTCATGTTTATTCGCCCAGCCCAGGCGATGCCCGCGCGCTGGCTGGCGCTGATATGGTGGTGTTTAACGGGCTGTTATTTGAAGGCTGGATGGAGCGCTTGATTGAATCGAGCGACTATTCGGGCGCACTGGTTATGGCAACGACAGGCCTTGAACCCCGAGCTTTTGCCGAGCATGGTCATGAAGAAGAGGGTCATGATGACCATGGGCACGGGCACGACGATCACGGGCACGACGATCACGGGCATGACGACCACGGGCACGACGAGCACGATCACAGTGAACATAACCACGGCGATGATGATCCACATGCATGGCAGGACCTACGTCAAGCAAAGGTCTACGTTACCAATATTCGCGATGGCTTGATCGAAGCTGACAGCGCTAATGCCGATAGTTATCAAGCGAATGCTGAGCGTTATTTAGCAGAGATAGAGCAGGCGGATAGCGAGATTCGCGATTTGTTAAGCGGCATTCCGGCATCTGCCAGCGTGATTACCGGCCACGATTCGTTTGGCTATTTTTCAAATGCTTATGGGGTGAGCTTTCTTTCTCCTGTCGGCCTGTCTACTGAAGCTGACCCCAGCGGCGCTAGCATGGCTGCGCTGGTGGATGTCATCGAACAGGAAAACGTGCAGGCACTATTTCATGAGAACATGACCAACCAAGCGATCATTAATCAGCTTGCCGAAGAAACTGGCCTGCCGATTGTTGGCACGCTATATGCTGATGCGCTGGCCAGTGAAGGCGACGCCAGCACTTACCTGGGCATGATGCGTCATAACGCCAAGGTGTTGCACGCGGCTCTGGCCGAGGCGGGTCAAGCTAATGACGACCACGACCACGACCACGACCACGACCACGACCACGACCACGACCACGACCACGACCACGACCACGACCATCATGGTCATGCTCATTAAGATAAAATGTAAACATTTGAATACCGTCAAGCAGACGGTATTTTTTTGCGTTGCATTTTGCCCTGGGGATGGGGAGACTTGCACTACTGCTGCGAATTTTCACCTCTGCAAATTTTCACCCCTGTAAAGAGCCAACACCATGCGACTGAACGCCGATTTTAGCCACTTTGCCTGTGTCACACCGGATCAGTATCGTTGGGTGGACTCCCCCAGTGCTGGTGTAGAGCGCATGATGCTGGACCGCATTGGCGACGAAGTCGCCAGAGCTACTAGCCTGGTGCGCTACGCGCCGAACAGCCAGTTCAGCCGTCATACTCACGGCGGTGGTGAAGAAATTTTGGTGCTGGAAGGTGTCTTTGCCGATGAGCATGGCCGCTATCCGGCAGGCAGCTACTTACGCAACCCGATTGGCACTGGTCATACCCCGCAAATAGGCGAAGAAGGCGCACTTATTCTGGTTAAGCTACACCAGTTTGATGAAGATGACCTTCTTCAGCTGGCCGTGCCTGCCCATCGCCTTCCCTGGCAACCCGACCGGCGGCCTGGCATTACTTATAAAATGCTACACACCTATAGCTCAGAACAGTACGGTCCTGAACGAGTCAGCCTAGAACGCTGGGAGGCCGATACAACGGTGTCTTATCCAACGCTTAGCGGCGGTTTAGAGCTATTTGTGTTGGAAGGTGCTGTTCTTAGTGATGGGCAGGAGTACGCAACTGGCAGTTGGTGTCGCTTCCCGGTGGGTGCGGCACCTCAGTTGCAAGCAGGTAGCGAAGGCGTGCAGCTTTATTTAAAGCGCGGCCATTTAGCCGCCGCTAATTTACTAAGCCAATAAACGGTAGCAGCGTCAATAACGCAATCAGTATCACGGCAACCATCACCAATAAGACTTGCACGGGGTGGGCGAGAAAGCGCCGCCATAACGTAGGGGCATTGCCACTAGCAACGGCTTCTTCATGGGCGCGCCGTGCGTTGGCTTGGCGGTTTTCCTGATACGCTGCCAACGCTGCTTCGGCAGCCTCGCGTTGTGCGGTGTTACGCAGCCAAATGGCATCGACACCCAGGCGAAAAAACCCCGCCTGGGTTTCATACACATCAAAGCCCTGCTCATCTAGCAGCTGGCGTACTTCCATCGCCTCTTCATCTGTCACGTGGCGCAACCGAAACAGCAAGTGGGCCATGTTAGTCGCCCTTATCAGCCATACGGTCTGCCTGAATCACCTCGATCCAGTAGCCGTCTGCATCTTTGACAAAAATAACGTCTTTCATCTTGCCCTGATCCGCGCGCTTAACGAACGTCACCTGATGCTCGTCGAACCATGCTTGAGCGGCTTCTAGGTCAGGCACGCTAAAACAAATATGACCAAACCCTTGGGGCTCTGCGTTACCGTCGTGATAGGCAAAATCTTGCTGATCCTCGGTGCTCCAGTTATGCGTTAACTCTAACAAGCCTTTCTGACTGAAGGTCCAGGCAGTACGGGCTTGAAGGTCTTCCGGTACATTATCGCTGTCATCCATATTGGCTAGAAAGTAGAGCGAAAACTGCATCTCTTCAAAATCCAATCGACGTAGCACCTGCATGCCAAAGACCGTGGAGTAAAACGCTAGCGCGCGTTCGGGATCTTTTACCCGCAGCATCGTATGATTTAAGCGAAACCCTTGGGTTTGCGGCGCCGCGGATGCGACACCGGGATGTTGTTCGCCTTGAAACGACATAACCTCTCCTATTTCATATTCATAAAATACGTTGACGAACCCTACAACTTGTACAAAACTTTGACCACTTTCAATATTTTGTAAGCTTTTAAGTACAAACGTTTTTAAGTACGTAAGCTTTTACGTACGTAGTCTATCAGCACCTGATGCACTACCTTACCTCATCATGCTGTTTCACTATTTAAAAGGTGGGCATCGTTTAGCTAGCCCTTAGCTTAGCCCGCCCTATGCCAGAGGAGCCACTATGTCTCGTGATCGCAATGTGCTAGGTGAACCATTAACTCCCTGCTGCCATGACCCTAAAACTGGTTTTTACCGTGATGGCTTTTGTCGCACAGGGCCCGATGATGTCGGTACGCACTCAGTATGCGCGATGGTAACCGAAGAATTTTTAACGTTTTCAAGAGCTCAAGGCAACGACCTAGTGACTCCACGCCCAGAATATGGGTTTCCAGGCCTGCAGCCCGGCGACCGCTGGTGTGTCTGTGCTAACCGTTGGCAGGAAGCTGCACAAGTTGGCTTGGCTCCACCAGTGTTATTGTCTGGCACTCATGAGAAAACATTAGAGATTATTCCATTCATCAAGCTGCAGCAGCATGCACTGGATGCTGTTCATTAAGTGCTTTCGCTTCGAATCCTGGAATTTCTATGCAAACCTTCTACACTCTAGTGTGTATTTTTACAAAACTTAATTACCTTTACTAACTTCGCTTGTAGCATTCCTCTAGAGAACACTGTGATGCCTTACTAACGGTATCCACTTGGAGTTTGTCATGACTGCGATTGATATGACCCTCGGCGACCATCTAACACTCAAGCAGTTGGCCCGCGCTATACAGAATGGCTTTTCGCCTATTGTGGAAGTCGAATCCATGGATGGCATCTATAAAGTTCGCTTCCATCACGCTAACGGTGTCTCTGATTTAACCAATGCCCAAGGCCATGTCAGTACCTTTTTGGGCACTGGTGAAATTCGCGATACTCTAGGCCAATTAGGCCTTACTCATGGCGTGCTTACCTTTGCAGACCAGTGTGGCGATGAAATGATTGGTGTCGAAGGAAAAGCGATAACTCCCGATGAAATGTTAACTTACGGTACACGTATCGCATTTCGCTAATCGCGCTTCGCTAATAGCTAACTGTTCGCTAATAGCTAACTGGTAGTCTGTTAATAGCTAAGACAGTTAGTAGCGCGAAAGCCCTCAGGCTTTACAGATTGATCTAAGCCAAGGATAGTACTACCACGACAGGGGCGCCCATGACTAATGGGCTGAGAAGCACCCTTTGAACCTGAACCGGATAACGCCGGCGTAGGGAGTCGTGGTGCGGCTGCACCACCTCCCCCTGCCGGGAGGATATTATGCTTTCACGCCCACTCGGCGATTACCTCATCGATCTGCGCGCTGCGACACCACTGGTACATTGCATTACCAACTACGTGGCGATGAACAGCACCGCTAATTTGCTATTAGCGACAGGCGCATCCCCTGCCATGCTACATGCGCAAGAAGAGGTGGCTGAATTCACCGCTATTTCTGGCGCGCTATCGATCAATATTGGCACCCTCTCTTCCCCTTGGGCTGACGCCATGGTTATCGCTGCGCGCACCGCCCAGCAAAACAATATTCCATGGGTGCTCGATCCTGTTGCGGTTGGTGCCACCACCTTTCGCCAGCGTTTGTGCAAGACGCTGCTGACTTATCAACCCAGCGTTATTCGCGGCAACGCCTCGGAAATCCAAGCGCTTAACGGTTTGGCTAGCCTGGGGCGAGGCGTTGATGCCACCACCAGTTCTCAAGAAGCCACGACCGCAGCCATTGCGCTAGCACAACAACATCGTTGCGTCGTCGCGGTTACCGGTGAGACAGATGTCATCACTGACGGCACCCATCATTATCGGCTTAAAGGTGGTCACCCGTTAATGCCCCGCGTGACTACCTTAGGCTGTGGACTGAGTGCGCTGGTGGCAAGCTTTGTGGCCGCCAATCACGAGCAGCCGTTGGAGGCCAGCTTGGCCGCCTTAGCATGTTTTAGCATAGCGGGCAGTCGCGCAGGTAAGCAGGCTCAAGGCCCTGGTAGTTTCCAGGTGGCGCTGTTGGATACGCTCTATCAGTTAACGCCCGACGATCTCTCAACTTTTGCTCAATTGGAGGCAGTGCATGCCGTTTGATCTTTCGCTCTATCTCATTACTGATGCTGAGCTATGCGCCGAATTTGGCCTTGAAAAGACGGTCGAAGCGGCTATACAAGGCGGCATTACCATGGTGCAGCTTCGCGATAAATACGCGAGTGACGAGCAAATGATCGCCCAGGCCAAACGCCTCAAAGCGATGTTATCAGGTAGTGGCGTTCCACTGATTATTAACGATCGTCTGAACGTGGCGTTAGCCAGCCAAGCTGATGGCTTACATGTCGGGCAAAGCGACACGGCTGTTCAAGAAGCGCGAAACACTCTCGGCCAGCACGCCATTATTGGGCTTTCGATTAACACCCCTGCCCAACTTCAGGAAGCTCCCGTCGAACTGCTCAATTACGTCGGTTTAGGGCCCGTCTTTGCAACTGGCAGCAAACAAGATCATGCCCAACCAATTGGCTTTGATGGGCTGGCATGGCTTGCTAATGCTTGCCAACTCCCCAGTGTCGCGATTGGTGGACTAAAAGCTGAACACATGGCTCAAGTGAAAGCCGCTGGGGCAAACGGTATTGCGGTTATTTCTGCTATTTGTGGTCAGCCAGACCCACGCTTAGCCGCGCAGGCCTTTTTCCACGACCGCTTGTAACCATCTTCCTAACGACGCTCTTAACGGGTCTCTTAAGACCACGCAACAACTGTGCGTGATTTTAAGGATAATTTAAGCAGCAGGTACGCCGAGTTGAACCGCGGCAATAGATCCTGCTGGCTTGAGGTCGCGCATCAAAAGCGCAAACTCTAGCTGTTCAGGAGGGATGCTGACGCCTGGCACTGGGATACGTACCCGGTGCCCAGAGCCAGGAGCGGCCTTTTGGGCTTCGCCGCGGGTATTCTCAATATGGTCAAGCACAAAACGGTGGTTTCCACTTGGCAGCATCAGCTCCATGCCATCGCCTATTTCAAAGCGGTTTTTCACCTCAATGTCTAGCCAGCCACGCACGGGATCGTAGCCCAATACTTCACCGACAAACTGTTGGTGGACACCGATAGAACTGCCCTGCTCATAGCTCTGAAATTCATCGTGTACATGGCGCCGATAGAAGCCTTCGGTGTACCCCCTGTTGGCTAGGTTTTCAAGCTCATCCATTAGCCCCATATTAAAGGGACGGCCAGCCACGGCATCGTCGATTGCGCGGCGATAAACCTGCGCGGTACGCGCAACGTAGTAGTGGGACTTTGTCCGCCCTTCGATCTTTAGCGATGCCACACCCATTTCTGTCAGGCGCGCTACGTGCTGTACCGCACGCAGATCCTTCGAGTTCATAATGTAGGTGCCGTGTTCATCTTCGTACACCGGCATTAATTTACCGGGGCGGGTAACGTCTTCAATTAGCGCCGAGAGCTCGTCTTGGTCGGCGGCAGTCGTGCTAACACCGGCAGGTATCAGGTCGCCTGTCTCATCTTGGGTAGCCGCTATCGTGTTGTATTTCCAACGGCATGCATTGGTGCAGGTACCTTGATTGGGGTCGCGGTGGTTAAAATAGCCCGATAGCAGGCAGCGCCCAGAATAAGCGATACATAGCGCACCGTGAACAAAGGTTTCGATCTCTAGGCCAGGGCACTCGGCACGAATTTCACCTATTTCTTCAAGGGATAACTCCCGAGATAAAATAATGCGGCTGATACCTTGGCGCTGCCAGAATTGCGCAGCGGCCCAGTTCACCACGTTAGATTGCACCGAAAGATGGATCTCTTGATCCGGCCAGCGATCGCGAATCATCATAATCAGACCCGGGTCTGACATGATCAGCGCATCCGGCCCCGCCTCAATGACTGGCTCCATATCCCGCAGGTACGTTTTCAATTTGCTGTTATGTGGGGCAATGTTAGAAGCAACGTAGAACTTCTTGCCTCGCGCGTGGGCGTAGTCAATACCACGATGCAAATTATCGACTTTAAAATCGTTGTTGCGCACCCGAAGTGAATAGCGAGGTTGACCTGCGTACACCGCATCAGCCCCATAGGCAAACGCGTAACGCATATTTTTAAAAGTACCGGCAGGCGAGAGTAATTCAGGAGCTTGCATAGATAGTCACCGTTGTCAGGACGATGGCGCAGGAGCGCTTATGATGAGAGTGGCGGATTATAACTAGCTCAAGCCCTCTGTCTTGCCCAGCTACCAACTTTGATGATCCAGATCAAAAAGTAACCGTAATCAGTTGTTTGATAACCCTTAGGGGTAACAACGCTGTTGCTCACCCAGCGGCCAACACGTTTACGCAGTTGGGCGACGCTTCAGCGTCGTACGGCGGTCATGGTAGGCAATCGCTAGCCCGCTGCCCATAATCAGCGCACTGCCCACCCATACCCATAGGTCAGGCAGTTCTCCCCAGAACCACCAACCCAACAGTACCGCCCACAGCATGGCCGTGTAATCAAACGGTGCTGCAATAGCCGCTGGGGCAAAGCGAAAGGCTAGGGTAATAAATACGGTGGCTCCGATACCTAATACACCGGCGGCTAAAAAACCCAACCAGTGCCAGGGCTGCGGGGTCTGCCATACCCAGGGCAAGCTAATAGTTGTCAGTAAAAAAGGTACTAACGTCATATAAAATACCATTGCCCATAGGTGCTCCCGAGCGCCATAGCGACGCGCAGTAATCATCAGCAATGCATAGAAAACTGCCGCCCCCAGAAGGGTCAGCGCGCCCACCTGAAACGCGCCACCACCTGGGCGAACCACGATTAATACACCAACAAAACCAACTAACGATGCTATCAGTACCGGTGGATCAATACGCTCACCAAGCAGCGGCACCGACAGCAGCGTGACAAACAGCGGCGCTACAAATGCAATCGCTGTGGCTTCGGCAAGCGGCATCAGCGTTAGCCCCCAAACAAAGCAGACCATGGTGGCAGTGTAAATTAGCCCTCTTAACAAATGCACACGAGGCCGCGCGGTACGCAGCTTGCGTAATCCACCTGAGAAATAAGCCAAGAGTGCAATTAACGGTAATGACACTAAGGTACGAAAGAAAATAATCTGTAACGGCGAATGCACTTCACCTAGCCATTTCGACACCGCATCACCCAACGCTAAGAACAGCACCCCCAAGCACATACAGAGAATGCCTTTTAACGACGTAGTCACGATGCTCTCCTTACTTTCCGGACACTATCTAGCGGAATTCAACACTAATAAAAACCCCGCCAATGGGACACTGGCGGGGTCGCGATTGTCGTGTGGCTTTATAAGCTTGCGTTGACCACCATGCACTCCATACCCTGTGCCTTTAACGACCTACAGGCACGCCTTGCACGCGGTTCATCCAGTGCCACGACCCTAGCGCGGAATACTGTTGTTTGGCCCTCTAGCGCATCGATAGCAACACGTCCACCCACTTCATGGGGTAGTCGTTGAGCTGCTTGACGTGCCAGTTGCTCAGCGCGTGCCGCTTGGCTAAAAGCCCCTACCTGAATGCCCCAGCTATCTGAGGAGATTGCTCCCTGGGGCACTCCGGCAAGCTCTCGCTCACGTTCAAGAAAAACAGCAAGTGGGTCTGGGGCATTGGTTGTAGATGCTTCCGCCGCTTCTTCCATTGAGCGTGAAAGGCGCTCTTCAACTTCGACAGACGGCGTAGAAGAAGCTGGTAAAGGGGACAACCTGGTCGCGGTTAAATCATTCCTAGTAGTGCCGTCACTCGCCAGTACGGGACGACTAGCTGCAGGTGGCGTTGTTACAGGCCGAGAAAGGGGGCGAGCAACAGGACCAGAAAAAGCCATATATTCGCTAGAAAAATTGGTATTCGCCAGCCATGTCTGCTGGTCTCGTAGGGCTGCACGTGCAAAGCTACGGTCTAATAGGTTAGCCATATGAGCATCTCGAGACGCCCCACTAAAGCCCCCCATTACAATTCCCACCAAACGACGACCGTCGTGAACAGCCGTTGTCGCCACGTTAAAACCCGATGCACGGATAAAGCCGGTTTTAAGGCCATCTGCCCCTGGGTAGTTTTTCACTAAACGGTTATGGCTGGTATGGCGGGTACCGCGATAAGTAAATTCTTGCAGCCCAAAATAGTGATAGTACTGAGGAAAGTCTTTCATCACTCGAACGGAGAGGGTCAGCATATCTCGAGCAGTCGTTACCTGTTGATCATCAGGCAGACCAGAGGCATTACGAAAGGTAGTGGCATTCATACCCAGTTCACGAGCTTTATCTGTCATTATTGCCCCAAAGCGTTGTTCGCTTCCTCCTAACGCTTCGGCTACTACGACAGCGACATCATTCGCTGACCGCACTGCTAACGCACGTATAGCAGTATCTACAGGAATAGTACTACCTGCCGATAACCACAATTTAGTGGCTGGCATTGCTGCGGCTTGAGCAGAAACCGGCAGCGGCTGATCTAAACGAAGTTCGCCGCTTTCCAATGCTTCAAACGTAAGGTACAGCGTCATCATCTTGGTTAACGATGCAGGATAGCGACGCTCATCGGCATTCTCGGCGTACAAAACTTCCCCGTTTTCCAGATCTACCACGATACCCGCATAGCGCGGATTTGCCTGGGCAGCTGTCGCAATCCCCAACAGCAATACCATCAGAGACAATGGAAGCCACCAACACGCGACTTTTGTTGAGTACATTCCCCTTGTTGCCATACATGCCCCTTTCTTATTTGGCGTGATGTCGCCTTGCCTGCGAATGTCCTGATTAGCACACTTTAACGATCTAAGACTAGCACGGTAACTCGGCAAGTGAATTAACTAAGCAGTATATCGCTTGGAAACACAATGAATAGACCAAAAAAAACCGACCCTAAGGGGGTCGGTTTTCATTCTTGCTGAGTGACAGCGCAGAGAAACTTACTCTTCTGCCGCTGCTTCTTCAACAACCGGGCGATCTACTAGCTCAACGAACGCCATAGGTGCGTTGTCGCCTGTGCGGAAACCGCACTTGAGAATACGGATGTAGCCACCCGGACGCTCGGCATAACGCGGACCTAACTCGTTGAACAATTTGCCGACGGCTTCTTTAGAGCGCGTACGGGAAAATGCCAAACGACGGTTTGCAACGCTATCCTGCTTAGCTAAGGTAATCAGCGGCTCGATAACGCGACGCAGTTCCTTGGCCTTAGGCAGGGTTGTCTTAATGACTTCATGTTCGACCAGCGAGACAGACATGTTCTTAAACATGGCCTGACGATGCGAGCTGGTACGATTCAGATGACGACCACTCTTACGATGACGCATGGTTGTAATTCCTTACCAAACTGGGACTCGAGTCGACACTCACGCGGAGGCCTTGTCGTCCTTCAGGCTAGCGGGTGGCCAATTTTCCAGCCGCATACCGAGGGACAAGCCACGCGCTGCCAGTACATCTTTGATTTCATTCAAAGACTTTTTACCAAGATTAGGTGTCTTCAGCAGCTCAACTTCAGTGCGCTGGATCAGATCACCAATATAATAAATATTCTCGGCTTTTAGGCAGTTAGCGCTGCGAACTGTCAACTCAAGATCGTCTACGGGGCGCAATAGGATAGGATCAACAAGATCCTCTTCCTCTTCGACTTCCTGTTCTTTGTCAGCTTCCAGGTCGACGAAGGCGGCCAGCTGCTCTTGCAGAATGGTCGCACTGCGACGGATAGCCTCTTCCGGATCCAGTGTACCGTCGGTTTCCAGATCGATAATTAGCTTATCGAGGTCGGTACGCTGCTCAACACGAGCGGCTTCAACCGAATAGGAAACACGCCGAACAGGGCTGAAGGTGGCATCCAGCTGCAGGCGGCCAATTGCACGTGTCTCCTCATCAGAGCCACGAGCGTCAGCCGGTTCGTAACCACGACCCAGCGCTACCTTAAGCTGAATTTTCAGCTCGGCACCTTCATTGACATGAGCAATGACGTGATCCGGGTTGACGATTTCGACGCTATGATCAAGCGCAATGTCGCCAGCGGTGACGACAGCTGGGCCCTGCTTGTTCAGCGAGAGCACCGCCTCGTCGCGGCTGTGCATCTTGATCGCAACATCTTTCAAGTTCAGGAGGATTTCGATGACATCTTCCTGCACCCCTTCGAGTGCACTGTATTCGTGCTCTACACCGGCAATTTCAGCCTCTACCACGGCAGCGCCGGGCATAGACGAAAGCAGAATGCGACGAAGTGCATTCCCCAGGGTGTGACCAAAGCCGCGCTCGAACGGTTCGAGAACGATTTTGGCATGATGTGCGCTGATTTCTTCGACCTTGATGTCGCGAGGGCGAAGAAACTCTGTCACTGAACGCTGCATATGAACACCTTTCAGGCTGCCAAACGGATACTGAGTACTCTAGAGCACACTACTCAAGAGCATCTGGGCGGTTAGCTTTGCTACCCCGCCCAGGTCTCAAGAAGCAGAAATGTAAATCAAACTGCTTACTTGGAGTACAGCTCGACGATCAGGTTTTCGTTGATGTCGGCAGTCAGGTCACCGCGTTCAGGCAGAGCCTTGAAAGTGCCTTCCATCTTCTTGGCGTCGATTTCGATCCAAGCGATGTCGCCACGGTTGGCCGCAATGGTCAACGAGTGTTGAATACGTGCTTGGTTCTTCGCCTTTTCGCGAACAGCTACGACGTCACCGGGCTTCACTTGATAAGAAGCAACGTTAACAGTACGGCCGTTCACAGAAATCGCCTTGTGGCTGACCAGCTGACGCGCTTCAGAGCGAGTCGAGCCAAAGCCCATGCGGTAGACGACGTTATCCAGTCGGGATTCAAGCAACTGCAACAATACTTCACCAGTCGCACCTTTCAGGCGAGCGGCTTCTTTGTAATAGTTGCGGAACTGCTTTTCGAGTACGCCATACATACGGCGTACTTTTTGCTTCTCGCGAAGCTGCAAGCCGTAGTCGGAAAGACGCTGACGACGCTGGCCGTGTACACCCGGGATTTGCTCGGATTTACACTTTTTCTCGAAGGGAGTCACGCCACTCTTTAAAAAGAGATCGGTGCCTTCACGACGAGACAGTTTGCACTTCGGTCCAATATAACGAGCCATGAATCTGTCTCCTTAAACGCGGCGTTTCTTAGGCGGACGGCAGCCATTGTGGGGAATGGGCGTCGCGTCAATGATGCTTTGCACGCGGAAGCCGGCGGCATTGAGAGCGCGCACAGCGGATTCACGGCCAGGACCGGGGCCTTTGACCAGCACGTCTACGTTTTTCACACCATACTCGGCTGCAGCAGTTGCTGCACGTTCACTTGCCACTTGAGCAGCGAACGGGGTGCTCTTACGAGAACCACGAAAACCCGAACCACCGGCAGTTGCCCATGAAAGAGCATTGCCCTGGCGGTCTGTGATCGTCACGATCGTGTTGTTAAAAGAAGCGTGGATGTGCGCTACGGCGTCCACTACCTGCTTTTTAACCTTTTTACGGTTACTACGCGGGTTAGCCATGTTGATGTCTATTCCTGTCTTTACGTCAACTCTCTATTAAAGAGCCTGCGTATTATTTGCGGATCGGCTTACGCGGGCCCTTACGGGTACGCGCGTTAGTCTTAGTCCGCTGACCACGCAGCGGAAGACTACGACGATGACGCAGACCACGGTAGCAGCCTAAGTCCATGAGACGCTTAATATTAAGCGTAACATCACGACGAAGGTCGCCTTCTACGGTGTACTTGCCAACTTCAGAACGCAGGGTATCAAGCTCATCGCTAGATAGATCCTGGATCTTGGCAGTAGGCGCGATACCGGCAGCAGCACAAACGTGCTGTGCGCGGGTACGGCCAATCCCGAAGATATAGGTCAGCGAGATCGCCGCATGCTTGTTGTCCGGGATATTGACGCCTGCAATACGGGCCATCAGCTTACTCCGAAATTTGAGCGGCTTGCTCGTTTATTCATCTACAAAAGGCGCAACAGCATACCCCTTTATAAGCCTTATGGCAAGGGGTATGCCGGCACCCGCTTAAAAACAACCCAGGAATTAACCCTGGCGCTGCTTGTGCCGCGGTTCGATGCAAATGACGCGGACAGCGCCATTGCGACGAATGATCTTGCAGTTACGGCACATCTTCTTTACGGAAGCTCGAACTTTCATCGTTCTCTCCAAATCGCAACGGCGCGCCTCAGCGCGTGATGCCGCCGCTACCGTAGCCTTTCAGGTTGGACTTCTTCATCACCGAGTCATATTGATGCGACATGAGATGCGACTGCACCTGGGCCATGAAGTCCATGATGACCACAACCACGATTAGAAGCGAGGTACCACCGAAGAAAAACGGCACGTTCCAAGCGACTATCAGGAACTGGGGCATCAAGGAAACCGCAGTGATATACAAGGCACCGAACAAAGTAAGACGAGTCATTACTTTATCGATATAGCGAGCGGTCTGCTCGCCGGGGCGAATGCCCGGCAGGAAAGCACCTGACTTTTTGAGATTGTCAGCTACATCCTTGGGGTTGAAGACCAGCGCTGTGTAAAAGAAGCAGAAGAATACCACTGCCGCCGCGAAAAGCAAGATGTAAAGCGGTTGGCCAGGGCCTAACGCTTGTGATGCACGCTGCAACCACTCCATTCCTTCGCCAGCACCAACCCACTGACCAATTGAGGCCGGGAAGAGCAAAATACTGGAGGCGAAAATTGCTGGAATAACACCAGCCATATTCACTTTCAAAGGCAAATAGCTGCTTTGACCTGCATACATCTTATTGCCAACCTGTCGCCTAGGGTAATTCACTTTCAAACGGCGTTGACCGCGTTCGATGAATACCACAAATGCAACGGTAGCAATACCTAGCACTGACAGCGCTAACAGCGGAAGAACATTCCAGGCCCCTTCATTACGAGCAAGCTCGAATGCTTGCCCGACGGCACTGGGCAGCCCAGCAACGATCCCCGCGAAGATTAGCAGCGAAATACCGTTGCCAATACCCTTCTCGGTGATCTGCTCACCTAGCCACATCATAAACACCGCACCTGACACAAACGTAATCACGGCGGTGAAATAGAAGCTAAAGTCAGCGCTGTATGCGATGCCTTGGCTAGCCAGACCGACCGACATGCCGGTCGCCTGGACAAGAGCCAGTATCACCGTGCCGTAGCGGGTGTACTGGCTAATCTTGCGGCGGCCAGCCTCACCCTCTTTCTTGAGCTGCTCAAGATGAGGAGAGACTGCAGTCATGAGCTGCATGATAATCGACGCCGAAATGTAGGGCATTATGCCCAAGGCGAGGACGCTCATACGCTCCAGGGCGCCACCTGAGAACATGTTGAACATGCCTAGGATGGTGCCCTGTTGCTCCCTAAACAAGGCAGCAAGCTGGTCAGGATTGATACCGGGAACGGGAATGTGGGCACCAATACGGTACACCACGATGGCGAGGAGTACGAAGCGCAAACGCGCCCACAGTTCACTCAGACCGCTGCCCATCGCCGGCATATTTCCTGACTTGGCCATTTAGTCCTCTACCTTGCCGCCGGCGGCTTCGATCGCTTCACGGGCACCTTTGGTGACCTTGATACCACGAACGGTAACCGCCTTGTTCAGTTCGCCAGAAAGGATGATCTTCGCGTGAAGCGTCGCATCCTTCAGCACGTTGGCTTGCTTCAGAGTTTCCATAGTGACTTCGTCACCAGCAACCTTAGCAAGTTCAGCCAGACGTACTTCTTCAGATACCAGCGACTTAGCAGACGTAAAGCCAAACTTCGGCAAACGACGCTGTAGTGGCATCTGACCGCCTTCGAAACCAGGCTTGACGCTGCCGCCACTGCGAGATTTCTGACCTTTGTGGCCACGGCCGCCGGTCTTACCAAGACCGGAACCGATACCACGACCAACGCGCTTTTCAGCGTGTTTGGAGCCCGGTGCAGGGCTCAGGGTATTGAGTTTCATGGATTACTCTCCCTCAACGCGCACAAGGTAGTTAACCTTGTGGATCATGCCGCGTACGGCAGGGGTGTCTTCCAGCTCAACCGTGTGACCGATGCGACGCAGACCCAGGCCTTTCATAGTAGCCTTGTGCTTGGGCAAAACGCCGATGGTGCTGCGGATCTGGGTAACCTTGATCGTTGCTGCCATGGTGCCTTACCCCGTGATCGCTTCGACAGACAGACCGCGCTTAGCGGCCACGTCTTCCGGTGCTTGCATGGAGGAGAGACCTTTAACAGTCGCCCGTACCACGTTAACCGGGTTGGTGGAACCGTAGCACTTGGCCAGTACATCATGGACGCCAGCAAGCTCTAGTACAGAGCGCATAGCGCCGCCAGCGATGATACCGGTACCTTCAGAAGCCGGCTGCATGTACACCTTGGAAGCACCATGACGGGCTTTTACCGGGTACTGAAGCGTATGGCCTGCAAGGTTGACCTTGACCATGTTGCGACGAGCTTGATCCATCGCTTTCTGAATCGCGACCGGCACTTCACGCGCCTTGCCACGACCAAAACCGACACGACCTTTACCATCACCAACGACGGTCAGCGCGGTGAAGCCGAAAATACGACCACCTTTGACCACCTTGGCGACGCGGTTAACCTGCACTAACTTCTCTTGCAGATCACCGCTTTGCTGTTCGTTCTTCGCCATCGTAAAACCCTTTAGAATTCCAGGCCGCCTTCACGAGCGGCGTCGGCCAGAGCCTTAACGCGACCGTGATACTTAAAGCCAGCACGATCGAAGGCCACCTGGGTGATGCCTGCTTCTTTAGCGCGTTCAGCAATCAGAGCGCCAACCTTAGAGGCGGCTTCTGCGTTGCCAGTCGCACCCTCGCGCAGTGCTTTGTCCAGCGTAGAAGCACTGGCTAGCACTTTGCCACCATCCGGCGAGATAATCTGCGCATAGATGTGACGCGGAGTACGGTTGACGCACAGGCGATACACGCCCAGCTCGCGGATCTTTGCGCGAGCGCGGCGGGCACGACGGAGACGAGATTCTTTCTTCGCGTTCATAACCCTGCCTTACTTCTTCTTGGCTTCTTTGCGACGCACCTGCTCGTCGGCGTACCGAACACCCTTGCCTTTATACGGCTCAGGGGGACGGAAGGCGCGGATTTCCGCGGCGCACTGGCCGAGCATCTGCTTGTCCGCGCTTTTCAGCACGATCACGGTGTTCTTCGGCGTTTCCGCTGAGACACCCTTAGGCAGTTCATAGTCGACCGGGTGCGAGAAGCCCAGTGAAAGATTGAGCGTCTGGCCCTTAGCTTGGGCACGATAACCGACGCCTACAATTTCGAGAGTTTTTGTGAAACCCTCGGATACGCCCGTTACCAGGTTCTGAACCAAGGCGCGGGTAGTACCGGCCATTGCCCAGCTCTTGGCAGACTCACTCGGGGCGAAGGTCAGCTGACCATCTTCTTGACCAATCACCACATCTTGGTGAATGGTCATAGATAGTGTGCCCTGGCCGCCTTTGGCGGTCAGCTGGCCAGCATCGATTTTAATCTCGACACCAGCAGGCACTTTAACCGGATATTTCGCTATGCGGGACATTCCAGCCTCCTAGAATACGGTGCAGATGACTTCGCCACCGACGCCTGCTTGGCGCGCGGCACGATCGGTCATGACACCATTAGAGGTGGTGACAATCGCGATACCCAGACCATCGGCGACCTTAGGCAGGTTGTCCTTGCCCTTGTATTGGCGCAAAGACGGCTTGGAAACCCGCTGAATGTGCTCAATAACCGGCTTACCCTCGAAGTACTTGAGAGTAACGGTCAGCTCGGGTTTAACGCCTTCAGCCACCGTAAAGTCGGTAATGTAGCCTTCTTCCTTTAACACGCGGGCCACTTCAACTTTCAGCTTGGAGGACGGCATGGTAGCCGTCTCCTTGGTGGCCATCTGCGCATTGCGGATACGGGTAAACATATCCGCTAGAGTGTCTTGCATGCTCATTTAATGTGCGCTCCTGATGATTCGACGTGACGTTACCAACTGGACTTTTTCAGACCAGGGACGTCGCCACGCATGGCGGCTTCACGCAGCTTGTTACGGCCAAGGCCGAACTTGTTGTAAAAACCGTGCGGACGGCCAGTGACGCGGCAGCGGTTACGCTGACGCACCGGGCTTGAGTCACGCGGCAGTTGCTGCAGCTTCAGCGTCGCCTCGAAACGTTCTTCTTCAGAAGCGTTCACGTCCGAGATGATTTTCTTGAGCTCTGCGCGCTTAGCCGCATACTTCTCGACTAGCTGAGTACGCTTGAGCTCGCGCTCTATCATACTTTTCTTAGCCATGATCCAACCCTTATTTCTTAAACGGGAAGTTCAGTGCCGCTAATAGCGCACGACCTTCCTCGTCGGTGTTGGCGGTAGTAGTGATAGTGACGTCCAGCCCCCGGATACGATCGATCTTATCATACTCGATCTCTGGGAAGATGATCTGCTCACGCACACCCATTGAGTAATTGCCGCGACCGTCAAAAGACTTCGGATTGAGACCACGGAAGTCACGCACGCGGGGAATCGCAATGTTCACCAAACGGTCCAAGAAGTCCCACATACGCGCTGAGCGTAGTGTAACTTTGACACCAATCGGCCAACCTTCGCGCACCTTGAAGCCCGCGATGGACTTGCGTGCCTTGGTCACCAACGGTTTTTGACCGGAGAGTTTCTCCAGGTCGCCGATGGCATTATCGATCAGCTTTTTATCGCTGACCGCTTCGCCGATACCCATGTTCAGAGTCACTTTCGTGATCCGGGGTACCTGCATTACGTTGGCGTAGCTGAACTGCTCTTTGAGCTGAGCCACGACCTCGTTTTGATAACGTTCTTTCAAGTTCGCCATTTTGCTACCCGACTCGCGTTAGGCGTCGATCTGCGTCTGCGTCGACTTGTAGATACGTACCTTGGTACCGTCTTCCTTAACTTGGAAGCCGACGCGATCCGCCTTACCGGTCTCCGAATTGAAGATGGCTACGTTGGACGCGTGAATCGGAGCCTCACGCTCGACGATACCGCCCTGATTTCCCGCCATGGGATTAGGCTTGGTGTGACGTTTAATCATATTCACACCGGACACCACGAAACGGTTTTCTAATACCCGCTTAACAGTGCCACGCTTGCCTTTATCCTTCCCGGCGATGACGATGACTTCATCGTCACGTTTGATCTTTTGCATATCCGCCTCGCTCCTTACAGCACTTCAGGCGCTAGGGAAATGATCTTCATGAACTTCTCATTACGAAGTTCACGAGTTACCGGCCCGAAGATACGCGTGCCGATCGGCTGTTCGTTGGTGTTATTCAACAAAACTGCCGCATTTCCATCGAAACGGATCAGCGAACCGTCACTACGACGGACGCCACTACGGGTGCGAACGACTACCGCTTTCAGCACTTGGCCTTTTTTGACCTTACCGCGCGGAATCGCTTCCTTCACCGTTACCTTAATGACGTCACCAACGCGAGCGTAGCGACGGTGTGAACCGCCTAACACCTTGATGCATTGCACCCGGCGCGCTCCGCTGTTGTCGGCGACATCCAGCATTGTCTGAGTCTGAATCATCGGTTTTCTCCAAACCTAATCTGACTGCACTGGTTGAACAGACAAGGGGATTAACCCTTGGCTTGTTCGACCACCTCGACCAGCGTCCAAGCTTTCTTCTTGGAAAGCGGACGGCACTCCTGAATGGAAACCGTATCGCCTGCCTTAGCCTGGTTCGCCTCATCATGGGCGTGCAGCTTGGTGGAGCGCTTGACGTATTTTCCGTAGATCGGGTGACGCTCACGACGCTCGATCATTACGACGATGGATTTATCCATCTTATCGCTCACCACCTTGCCGGTGAGCGTACGTGTTTTTTTCTCTTCGGCCATCTTATTCACCTGCCTTCTCGTTGAGCATAGTCTTCACGCGGGCGATATCCCGGCGGACCTGCTTGAGCAGATGAGTCTGGCTCAGTTGGCCAGTGGCCTTCTGCATGCGCAGGTTAAACTGCTCGCGGAGTAGCTCGAGGAGTTGCTCTTGAAGCTCTCCTACGGACTTTTCACGAATTTCCTGGGCTTTCATCACATCACCGTCCGTTTAGCAAAGGTGGTGGACAAGGGCATCTTCTGTGCGGCCAACTCAAATGCTTCACGGGCCAGCTCTTCAGATACACCTTCAATTTCGTACAGGACCCGACCCGGTTGGATCTGGGCTACCCAGTACTCAACGGAACCTTTACCTTTACCCATACGAACTTCGAGCGGCTTCTTGGAGATCGGCTTATCAGGGAAGACGCGGATCCAAATTTTACCGCCACGCTTAACGTGACGTGTGATCGCACGACGGCCGGCTTCGATCTGGCGCGCAGTAATGCGGCCACGACCGGTTGCTTTGAGACCGTACTCCCCGAAGCTGATCTTGCTTCCGCGATGCGCCAGGCCACGGTTGCGGCCTTTCATCATCTTACGGAATTTCATACGCTTGGGCTGTAACATCGACTCGCTCTCCCCTTACCTGGAACCTTTCTTCTTGGGCGCGTTGCCGGCAGGCTGTTGCTTAGCCTTGGCACGTACTTCCTCGATACCACCGAGGATTTCGCCCTTGAAGATCCACACTTTGACGCCGATGACGCCGTAGGTGGTGTGAGCTTCGTAAGTGGCGTAGTCGATATCCGCACGCAACGTGTGCAACGGAACGCGACCTTCGCGGTACCATTCGGTACGTGCGATTTCGGCACCACCCAGACGACCTGACAGCTGAATCTTAATGCCGCCAGCGCCAAGACGCATTGCGTTCTGTACCGCGCGCTTCATAGCACGACGGAACATGACGCGACGCTCAAGCTGACCCGCTACGTTAGCAGCGACTAGCTTGGCATCCAGCTCCGGCTTGCGAACTTCTTCAATGTTCACATGAACCGGAACGCCCATCATCTCGGTGAGATCACGACGCAAACGGTCGACATCTTCACCTTTTTTGCCAATCACGATACCCGGACGGGCAGTGTGAATGGTGATGCGGGCATTATTAGCCGGACGCTCGATGTGAATGCGGCTTACGGAAGCGTTTTTCAAACGCTGTTCCAGGAAGCTGCGCACTTCGAGATCATTATTGAGCTTATCGGCATAGGCGCCGCGCTCGGCATACCAGACAGAAGCATGGTCTTTGACGATGCCCAGTCGAATGCCTGTTGGATTGACTTTCTGACCCATCTGGTCGACTCCTACTTCTCGGCTACCTTGACGGTGATGTGACAGGTGCGCTTCAAGATACGATCCGCACGCCCTTTGGCACGCGGCTTGATACGCTTGAGCGTCATGCCCTCATCGACGCAGATGGTCGAGACACGCAGCTCGTCTATATCCATGCCGTTATTTTCTTCCGCGTTTGCAATGGCGGACTGCAGCACTTTCTTAACCAGCTTGGCAGCCTTCTTCGGTGAGAAGGTCAGCAGGTCGAGTGCTTCGGCGACCGGTTTACCGCGCACCTGGTCAGCCACCAAACGGGCCTTCTGGGCGGATAAACGAGCGCCACGCAGCTTAGCTGTGACTTCCATCTCTCAATCCTCTCTGGCTTACCGTTTGGCTTTCTTGTCCGCCGCATGCCCGCGATAAGTGCGAGTAGCAGCGAATTCGCCCAGCTTGTGACCAACCATTTCCTCGGAGACATGCACCGGGACGTGTTGGCGACCGTTATGGACAGCGATTGTGAGGCCTACCATGTTTGGCAGGATCATCGAACGACGCGACCAAGTCTTGATCGGTTTGCGATCGTTCTTCTCCACTGCAGCCTCTACCTTCTTCAAAAGATGAAGGTCAATGAAGGGACCTTTCTTTAGTGAACGTGGCACAGCCGTTACCTCTTAATGTCTTGGCAATTTAGATCAACGCGTCTTATTACGACGACGAATGATCAGCTTGTCGGTGCGCTTGTTCTTACGCGTCTTGTGACCCTTAGTCGGCACGCCCCATGGGGATACCGGGTGACGACCACCACTGGTGCGGCCTTCGCCACCACCGTGCGGGTGATCGACTGGGTTCATCGCGACACCGCGAACAGTCGGACGCACGCCTCTCCAGCGCTTCGCACCGGCCTTGCCAAGTTGACGCAGGCTGTGCTCAGAGTTGCTCACTTCACCCAAGGTCGCGCGGCATTCAGCCAGTACTTTACGCATTTCGCCAGAGCGAAGACGCAAGGTGGCATAATTACCTTCACGAGCGACCAACTGGGCGCTAGTACCGGCACTGCGAGCAATCTGCGCGCCTTTGCCCGGCTTCAGTTCGATACCGTGAACGGTAGAACCAAGCGGGATGTTGCGCAGCGGCAAAGCATTACCTTTCTTGATGGGCGCGTTTACACCAGATTCCAGCACGTCACCCGCGCTGACACCTTTCGGTGCAATGATGTAACGACGCTCGCCATCAGCGTACTTTAGCAGTGCAATGTGCGCACTGCGGTTCGGGTCGTGCTCCAGACGCTCAACAGTGGCAGGAATGCCATCTTTTGTGCGCTTGAAGTCGATCAACCGATAGTGGTGACGATGACCACCGCCCACGTGGCGAGTGGTGATGCGACCGTAGTTGTTACGGCCACCGGACTTGGACTGTTTTTCCAAAAGCGGTGCATAAGCACGGCCTTTGTACAGTTCTTCACCAACGATCTTAACGACGTGGCGACGACCGGCGGATGTGGGTTTGGTCTTGACGATTGCCATTATCCGTACTCCTGCCCTTATTCGGCGCCAGAGAAGTCTTCGAGCGTTTCACCCGCAGCCAGGGTCACATACGCTTTGCGGTAACCCTTACGCAGGCCAACGCCGTGAGCAGTACGCTTAGTTTTACCCTTCACGTTCAATACTTGAACGCTGCCGACCTTCTTGCCGAATAGTGCTTCAACGGCTTTCTTGATCTCGGGCTTGGTAGCATCAGATGCCACTTTGAAAACGTACTGGTTGCGCTCGGCTGCCATCGCGGCCTTTTCGGTCACGTGCGGTCCAAGCAGAACCTTAAATACGCGCTCCTGGTTCATGCCAGCTTCTCCTCGAATTTACGCAGGGCGGAGACGGTGACCAGAACCTTATCAAAGGCAACTAGGCTCACCGGATCAGCTGCAGCGACATCCACCACGTCAACGTGGGGAAGGTTGCGTGCGGCCAGATAGAGCTTCTCGTCAATTTCTTCAGTAACGATCAACACTTTCTCAAGGTTGAGCTCTTTCAGCTTGGCAGCTACCTGCTTGGTCTTCGGCGCTTCAACGCTAAACTCTTCAATAGCGATCAGACGCTCTTGACGTACGAGTTCAGACAGGATGGAACGCATCGCCGCACGGTACATTTTGCGGTTTACTTTCTGGCTATGGTCCTGAGGACGCGCCGCGAAAGTTACGCCGCCGCTGCGCCATAGCGGAGAGCGGATAGTACCGGCACGTGCACGACCGGTACCCTTCTGACGCCACGGCTTTTTACCACCACCACGTACGTCGGAACGGTTCTTTTGAGCGCGAGTACCTTGACGGCCACCAGCCAAATAGGCAGTTACCACCTGGTGAACCAGCGCTTCGTTGAATTCTTTGCCAAAAGTGGCGTCGGCTACTTCAACGGTACCCGTGCCTGCAGCAAGATTCAGATTCATTGGTAATTATCCCCTTCAGCGAGCTTTCACGGCGCTGCGAACGATAACATCGCTACCGGTCGCGCCCGGAACAGCACCTTTGATCAGCAGCAGGTTACGCTCGGCGTCGACACGGACGATCTCAAGGCTCTGTACGGTGCAACGGGCATTACCCATTTGACCGGCCATTTTTTTGCCTTTAAATACGCGACCCGGGGTCTGACACATGCCGATAGAACCCGGCGCGCGGTGCGACAGGGAGTTACCATGCGTGTTGTCTTGGGTACGGAAATTCCAGCGCTTAACAGCACCCTGGAAGCCTTTACCCTTAGAGGTGCCGGTCACATCAATCATTTGACCAGCTTCGAAGAGGGATACGGTGAGTTCGCCACCCACTTCTGGAGATTCTTCGCCTTCTGCAAGACGAAATTCCATCAGTGAACGACCAGCCTCAACACCCGCCTTGGCAAACTGACCCGCTTGCGCTTTGGTGAGGTGCTTGGCTTTGCGAGAACCTGTGGTGACCTGAACCGCTGCATAACCGTCAGACTCAAGGGTCTTAACGCGCGTTACACGGTTAGGATCAACTTCAATAACGGTCACGGGCACAGAAGCGCCATCTTCGGTAAAGACACGGGTCATCCCGGCCTTTTTACCGACTAAACCGATAGTCATACTCAGTCTCCTATAGTGTACGGGGCTATCACCCGCTATGGCTGCCCTTTCCAGAGCATTCCACTAGCACATTGTGTGGCGCCTCACGGCGCGGCGGCTGCTGCTCATTCTAAAAATTAATGAGCGCTGGGCCGCGAGTGTCTAGTGTAATTAGTCGAGCTTGATTTGCACGTCTACGCCAGCGGCGAGATCGAGCTTCATCAATGCATCAACAGTTTTCTCGGTTGGCTCAACAATATCGAGCACACGCTTGTGCGTACGAATCTCATACTGGTCACGCGCATCTTTGTTGACGTGCGGTGAAATCAGAATGGTGTAACGCTCGCGGTTGGTCGGCAGCGGGATCGGACCACGAACCTGAGCACCAGTACGCTTAGCGGTTTCAACGATTTCCGCTGTGGACTGATCAATCAGGCGATGGTCGAACGCTTTCAACCGAATGCGAATCTTTTGGTTCTGCATTTGCCCTAAACTCCAATGGATGTCGACGGCGCGAGCCGTCTACCCACGCATTCAAAGGATGCGCATTATAGGCACGCCAAAAGCCCATGTCAAACATTTGCTATTGGTGCGCAGAAAAGGGGGCTCTAACGAGCCCCCTTGATCAATCAATCAAGCAAGCTTACTTGATGATTTTTGCAACAACGCCAGCACCAACGGTACGACCACCTTCGCGAATTGCGAAGCGCAGACCGTCGTCCATAGCGATCGGAGCGATCAGGGTAACAACCATCTTAACGTTGTCGCCCGGCATTACCATTTCAACACCTTCCGGCAGTTCACAAGTTCCCGTTACGTCAGTGGTACGGAAATAGAACTGAGGACGGTAGCCCTTGAAGAAAGGCGTGTGACGACCACCCTCTTCTTTGGACAGCACGTACACTTCTGCTTCGAAGGTAGTGTGCGGGTTGATGGTGCCTGGCTTAGCCAGAACCTGGCCACGCTCGACGTCATCACGCTTAGTACCACGCAGCAGAGCGCCAACGTTCTCACCTGCACGACCTTCGTCGAGCAGCTTACGGAACATTTCAACACCGGTAACGATGGTTTTAGTGGTGTCGCGAATACCGACGATTTCTACTTCTTCGCCCGCTTTAACGATACCGCGCTCTACACGACCGGTAACAACAGTACCGCGGCCAGAGATAGAGAACACGTCTTCGATCGGCATCAGGAACGGCTGGTCGATAGCACGCTCCGGCTCAGGAATGTACTCATCCAGAGCTTTGATCAGATTCGCAACAGCAGTAGTACCCATGCCGTTTTCGTCTTCACCGTTCAGCGCCATCAGCGCAGAACCAGTGATGATCGGCGTGTCGTCACCCGGGAAGTCGTACTCGTCGAGGAGTTCGCGAACTTCCATCTCAACCAGTTCAAGCAGCTCTTCGTCATCGACCATGTCCGCTTTATTCAGGAACACAACGATGTACGGAACGCCAACCTGACGAGACAGTAGGATGTGCTCACGCGTCTGCGGCATCGGGCCGTCAGCAGCAGAACATACCAGGATTGCGCCGTCCATCTGCGCAGCACCGGTGATCATGTTCTTGACGTAGTCAGCGTGCCCCGGGCAGTCAACGTGTGCGTAGTGACGCTCTTCAGACTGGTATTCAACGTGAGACGTAGCGATGGTGATACCGCGCTCGCGCTCTTCAGGAGCGTTATCGATGGTATCAAACTCACGCCAGTCACCGCCGAAAACCTCAGCAGACACGCGGGTTAGGGCCGCTGTCAGGGTCGTTTTACCGTGGTCGACGTGACCGATGGTGCCGACGTTGACGTGCGGTTTGGAACGTTCAAATTTTTCCTTAGCCACTGCTATAACCTCTTTACGTTAGCTAACGGTTAACCGTTTTGATTGATGACGGCTTCAACGACGCTGGAGGGCGCCTCCTCGTACTTCGCGAACTCCATAGAGTAGCTCGCGCGGCCCTGGGTTTGCGAGCGTAGGTCGGTTGCATAACCGAACATCTCACCCAGTGGCACCGTTGCACGAATGACTTTACCAGAAGAGGAGTCATCCATGCCCTGCACCAGACCGCGACGACGGCTCAGGTCGCCCATGACGTCACCCATAAATTCTTCGGGGGTCACGATTTCGACCTTCATCACCGGCTCCAGCAGCACGGCCTTGGCCTTCCTGGCACCTTCTTTCACTGCCATAGAAGAAGCAATCTTGAACGCAGTCTCATTAGAGTCCACGTCGTGGAAGGAACCATCAAACAGCGTTACCTTGACGTCGATCATCGGGTAGCCCGCGATGACACCGTTTTTGAGCTGTTCGTAGGCACCCTTCTCAACCGCAGGCACGTATTCTTTGGGAACCGCACCACCTACGATTTCAGAGTTGAATTTGAAGAAAATTTCGCCTTCGCCTTCACCCTTTTCTGCTGCTACCAGCGGCTCGATACGCAACCAGACATGACCGTACTGACCGCGGCCACCTGACTGACGTACAAACTTACCTTCCTGCTCAACACTACCGCGAATGGTTTCACGATAGGCAACCTGAGGCTTGCCGATATTGGCTTCAACCTTGAACTCGCGACGCATACGGTCAACGATAATGTCCAGGTGTAGCTCGCCCATACCAGAAATAATGGTCTGGCCGGTTTCTTCGTCAGTCTTAACCTGGAAGGAAGGGTCTTCCTGGGCCAGTTTACCCAGAGCGATACCCATTTTTTCCTGGTCAGCTTTCGACTTCGGCTCAACCGCTACCGAGATAACCGGATCCGGGAATTCCATGCGCTCGAGAACAATTTTGTTATCGATATCACATAGAGTGTCGCCCGTGGTCACGTCTTTCAGACCGATACACGCTGCGATATCACCCGCCAGAATCTCTTTAATCTCTTCACGCGAGTTGGCGTGCATCTGAACAATACGGCCAACACGCTCTTTCTTCTGCTTAACGGAGTTGTAAACGCCGTCACCAGATTTAAGAACGCCCGAGTAGACGCGGATAAAGGTCAAGGTACCAACGAAGGGGTCGGTAGCGATCTTAAACGCCAACGCTGCGAACGGTGCGCTATCATCGGCTACACGAGTAGCGATGGTACCGTCTTTATCGTCAAGCTCACCTTCGATCGCTTTAACTTCTGTCGGCGAAGGCATGTATTCGATAATACCGTCGAGCACTGCCTGAACACCTTTGTTCTTAAATGCAGAACCACAGGTAACCAGAACAATGTCGTTTGCTAACGTACGCGCACGAAGACCAGCCTTGATCTCTTCAACTGTCAGCTCACCGCCTTCTAAATACTTGTCCATCAGCTCTTCAGAGCCTTCGGCAGCGGCTTCAATCATTTGCTCGCGATATGTTTCGGCTGTTTCTTGTAGCTCAGCCGGAATATCAACGAGATCAAAGTTCATACCCAGACTCGCCTCATCCCACAGGATGGCCTTCATCTGGATCAAGTCGATGACGCCTTTGAAGTCTTCTTCTGTGCCCCAGTTGATCTGGATTGGCACAGCGTTAGCCCCCAAGCGCTCTTTAAGCTGGTCAACGACCATAAAGAAATCAGCGCCGGTACGGTCCATCTTGTTGACGAATACCATGCGCGGAACTTCATACTTATTGGCCTGACGCCAAACAGTTTCGGTCTGCGGCTGAACGCCGGAAGAGCCACACAGTACAACGACAGCACCATCAAGAACACGCAAAGAACGCTCAACTTCGATTGTGAAGTCAACGTGTCCAGGCGTATCAATGATATTGATGCGATGCTCGTCAAACTGCTTGCTCATACCTTGCCAGAAGGTGGTAACAGCAGCAGAGGTGATTGTAATACCACGCTCTTGCTCCTGCTCCATCCAGTCTGTCGTCGCAGCACCGTCGTGTACTTCACCCACTTTGTGGGAAAGACCGGTATAAAACAGTACGCGTTCCGTTGTCGTGGTTTTACCCGCGTCAACGTGAGCGACGATACCGATATTGCGATAACGATTAAGTGGAGTCTTGCGTGCCACGGTGAAGCTCCCGTTAGTTGGCGATGCTCGTTAATTCAGCAGTATTCATTTTGCGTATGCTACTGCCGCCATCGACAACGATAGCGGCGACGTGTTGCAACATGGCGAAAAAATTCTTTAACGCAGCGCAACCAGCAAAAATGAATACATACTTAGAAACGCCGAGTTTAGAAACGATAGTGAGAGAAGGCCTTGTTGGCTTCTGCCATACGATGCACATCTTCACGCTTCTTAACAGCCGAGCCTTTGCCTTCAGCGGCATCCAGCATTTCACCTGCCAGGCGCTGAACCATCGTTTTTTCACCGCGGCGACGCGCAGCGTCCACCAACCAGCGCATTGCTAGGGCTTGGCGACGCGAAGGACGAACTTCGACCGGCACCTGATAGGTCGCACCACCAACGCGGCGCGACTTAACTTCGACCATCGGCTGGATGGTTTCCAGCGCTTTGTCGAAGATTTCCAGCGGCTCTTCATTACTACGCTCGGCAACCTTGTCCAACGCACCGTAGACGATGCGCTCAGCTATGGACTTCTTGCCGCTGACCATCAGATGGTTCATGAACTTCGCCAGACGCTCACTTCCGAACTTAGGATCCGGCAGGATTTCGCGTTTAGCTACAACTCTTCTTCTAGGCATGATAAGCCCTCAATTAAGGATCCTTCAGGTAAACCCGGAACTAATGTGTGCTAATTGCACCGCCCGACCTTACTCTTATCAGACCGTCATATTCGTATTAAGGTAACAACACAGCATCGTAAAACGCTGCAACAAGACGCCTTAGGACTTCGGACGCTTGGTACCGTACTTAGAACGACCCTGCTTACGGTTCTGTACGCCGGAAGTGTCGAGTGCGCCACGAACGGTGTGATAACGCACACCTGGCAAATCCTTTACACGACCGCCACGGATCAGAACAACAGAGTGCTCTTGCAGGTTGTGACCTTCACCACCAATGTAAGAAGACACTTCGAAACCGTTGGTAAGGCGCACACGGCAAACCTTACGCAAGGCCGAGTTCGGCTTCTTAGGGGTAGTAGTATAAACGCGCGTACATACGCCGCGCTTTTGCGGGCATGCCTGAAGCGCAGGTACGTCACTCTTAGTGACGGGGCGCTTGCGCGGCTTGCGCACTAGCTGATTAATCGTTGCCATGGTGTTTAGCTGACTCCAATGGTTGCCTGGCCTTTCAACAAATACGAGCAGCGGATGCGGGCGCACCCGCCCCACTGTTAAAGGCTGCGCATTCTAAAGGCTGACCCTAGGTGGCGTCAAGTCTTGCTGGCGGTTTAACCAGCAAGACTGCGCCATAAGGACCAGCGACTCGTTGTTACTCGTTTGCCTTACCGCTAATTACAGCTCGTCGTCTGAATCAAGGGCGGTTAACTGAGCACCAAGCTCCTGCTCAACTTCGGTAGCCGAGGGGTTGAACAAGCGCTCAACGTCTTCACGTTTGCGACGACGCTCTGCGTGGTGAGTCAGGCCGGTACCTGCCGGAATCAGACGCCCAACCACCACGTTTTCTTTCAGGCCGCGCAGATAGTCGCGTTTGCCTGTCACCGCTGCTTCGGTCAATACACGGGTCGTTTCCTGGAACGATGCCGCTGAAATGAACGACTCAGTGGCCAAGCTGGCCTTAGTGATACCCAGCAGCAAGCGCTGATACTTGGCTGGGAATTTACCTTCTTTCTCAAGACGCGCATTCTGCTCTAGTACGCGTACAAGTTCGGCTTGATCGCCAGTAATAAAGTCAGAGTCACCTGAATCAGAGATCTCTACCTTACGCAGCATCTGACGAACAATGACTTCGATATGCTTATCGTTGATGCCAACACCCTGCAGACGGTAAACATCTTGTACTTCAGCAGTGATGTATTTGGCCAGTTCCGCCACACCCAGTAATCGCAGAATGTCGTGGGGATTGCTCGGTCCATCCGAAATCACTTCACCCTTCTCGACGGCTTCACCTTCGAAAACAGCAATTTGACGCCACTTCGGGATCAGTGCTTCAAACGGATCGCCAGATTCCGGTGTAATCGTCAAACGACGCTTACCCTTTGTCTCTTTACCGAAGCTGATAACACCGCTGATTTCAGCCAGAATCGCCGACTCTTTCGGCTTACGCGCCTCAAAGAGATCAGCAACGCGTGGCAGACCACCAGTAATATCTTTGTTACCTGATGCTTCTACCGGGATACGTGCGACCACCTCGCCCACGCCAATGGTAGATCCATCGTCGACAGAGATAATCGAGTTGCCTGGCAGCAAGTACTGCACTGGCGTATTCGAGCCAGATACCGACACGTACTCACCCGCCGCGTCTTGCAGCATGACCATCGGGCGCTTATCGCGGCCGGCCATCGGGCGGGCTGCTGACTCAATCACCTCGATAGATGAAAGGCCAGTCATTTCATCGACGCTGCGGTGCATGGTGACACCTTCATCAAGGTCGATAAACTGCGCCTTACCTTCTACTTCAGCAATAATCGGATGGGTGTGCGGATCCCACTTCGCGACAATCGCACCACCATCAACCACGTCACCGTCACGAACAGACAGCTCGGCACC
This sequence comes from Vreelandella neptunia, assembly GCF_000712975.1. Classification (GTDB taxonomy): domain Bacteria; phylum Pseudomonadota; class Gammaproteobacteria; order Pseudomonadales; family Halomonadaceae; genus Vreelandella; species Vreelandella qaidamensis. Next base: position 149,785 of record NZ_JHQL01000005.1, read on the forward strand.
GTAGGGCAGTTTATAGTACTCACGCTCACGACCATGGTCATCAGCAACTGCCAGTGCACTTGAGCGAGAAACAACCACCAGCTTACCGTCAGCGCGCTCTACATGCTTGATGTTGTGCAGGCGTACTTTACCGCCATGCTTGACCTGAACGCTGTCCACTGCTGATGAACGCGATGCCGCACCACCAATGTGGAACGTACGCATGGTCAGCTGTGTACCCGGCTCACCGATGGACTGTGCAGCGATAACACCGACAGACTCACCAATATTGACCTGATGGCCACGTGCCAAGTCACGTCCGTAACAGGAAGCACAGACACCGTGGGCAGTGTCACAGGTAATGGTAGAACGAACGATAATTTCGTCGACACCCATGGTGTCTAGCGACGCACACCACTTTTCGTCCAGCAACGTGCCGCGCGGAATAAGCACTTCATCATTGCTCGGATCGATCACATCAATCGCAACAACACGACCAAGTACGCGCTGAGACAGCGGTACAATAATGTCGCCGCCCTCGATGATCGGGTGCAAGGTCAAGCCGTTTTCAGTGCCACAGTCGGTCTCAGTAATAACCAAGTCCTGAGCAACATCCACCAGACGACGAGTCAGGTAACCAGAGTTGGCCGTTTTCAGGGCCGTATCCGCAAGACCTTTACGTGCACCGTGGGTCGAGATGAAGTACTGCAGTACGTTTAGACCTTCACGGAAGTTAGCGACGATCGGCGTTTCGATGATTGAGCCATCCGGCTTAGCCATCAAACCACGCATACCCGCCAACTGACGGATCTGGGCAGCAGAACCACGCGCACCGGAGTCAGCCATGATGAAGACGCTGTTGAACGAATCCTGCTCGACTTCATTGCCTTCACGATCAATGACGGTCTCTTTTGAGATACCCACCATCATCGCTTTGGCAACTTTATCGTTGGCCTTCGACCAGATATCGATAACCTTGTTGTACTTCTCACCAGCAGTTACTAGGCCAGAAGAGAACTGGTCTTCGATCTCTTTAACTTCTGCTTCTGCAGCATCAACAATCTCGGTTTTCGCATCAGGAATAACGAAGTCGTTAACACCGATAGAGGCGCCCGACCACGTTGCCAAACGGAAACCGGTGTACATCAGTTGGTCAGCGAAGATAACCGTAGGCTTCAAGCCAGCACGACGGTAGACCTCATTGATCAAGCTAGAGATCGCCTTCTTCTTCATCGGCTGATCGATTAGCGAGAACGGCACGCCTTCCGGCAAAATACGGAACAGTAGTGCGCGGCCAACCGTCGTGTCATAGATGCGACGATGGAAACTACGCTCGCCGGTCTCTTCTTCGACATCGACTTCGTCCAGACGCACTTTCACGCGAGCATGCAGCGATACCGACTGAGTACCAAAGGCGCGCTCTACCTCATTGAGGTCAGAGAACACCATGCCCTCGCCTTTAGCGTTGATCTTTTCGCGGGTCATGTAATACAGACCCAGAACAACGTCTTGCGATGGAACGATGATCGGCTCGCCGTTGGCGGGTGACAGCACGTTGTTGGTAGCCATCATCAGCGCACGCGCTTCAAGCTGGGCTTCCAGGGTCAGCGGTACGTGTACCGCCATCTGGTCACCGTCAAAGTCGGCGTTGTAGGCGGCACATACCAGCGGGTGCAGCTGGATCGCTTTACCTTCGATCAACAGCGGCTCAAACGCCTGGATACCAAGACGGTGGAGCGTCGGTGCGCGGTTAAGCAGCACCGGGTGCTCACGGATAACATCGGCAAGGATGTCCCACACCTCAGGCAATTCGCGCTCAACCATCTTCTTGGCAGCTTTAATCGTTGAGGCGTAGCCCAACGACTGCAGCTTGGAGTAGATAAACGGCTTGAACAGCTCAAGCGCCATTTTCTTGGGCAGACCACACTGGTGCAGACGCAAGGTCGGCCCCACAGTGATAACCGAACGGCCGGAGTAGTCGACACGCTTGCCTAGCAAGTTCTGGCGGAAACGACCCTGCTTACCTTTGATCATGTCGGCAAGGGATTTCAGCGGACGCTTGTTAGAACCTGTAATGGCGCGGCCACGACGGCCGTTATCCAACAACGCATCAACCGCTTCTTGCAGCATGCGCTTCTCGTTGCGCACGATAATATCCGGCGCATTAAGATCAAGCAGACGCTTCAGGCGGTTGTTACGGTTGATAACGCGACGATAAAGGTCGTTCAGATCTGAGGTCGCAAAGCGGCCGCCGTCCAGCGGTACCAACGGACGAAGATCCGGCGGCAGCACAGGCAGCACTTCCATGACCATCCACGCTGGCGCGTTGCCGGAGTGGTAGAACGCTTCAAGCAGCTTCAAACGCTTTGAAAGCTTCTTAATCTTGGTTTCAGAATTAGTCTGCGGAATCTCTTCACGCAGGTGATTAATCTCTTCTTCCAGATCGATATCTTTCAGCAGCTCTTGGACAGCTTCGGCACCCATACGGGCGTCAAAGTCATCACCGAACTCTTCTAGCGCTTCAAAGTACTGCTCATCGTTGAGTAACTGACCACGCTCCAGCGTGGTCATACCAGGATCGATGACGACAAAGCTTTCAAAGTACAGCACGCGCTCGATATCACGCAGAGTCATATCGAGGAACATGCCGATACGAGACGGCAGTGACTTCAAAAACCAAATGTGAGCAACCGGCGATGCCAGCTCAATGTGGCCCATGCGCTCACGGCGCACGGCAGCCTTGGTGACTTCAACGCCACACTTCTCACAAATGATGCCGCGGTGCTTCATGCGCTTATACTTACCGCACAAACACTCATAGTCTTTTACTGGGCCGAAAATTTTGGCGCAGAACAGACCATCCCGCTCCGGCTTAAAGGTACGGTAGTTGATGGTCTCAGGCTTCTTCACCTCGCCAAACGACCAGGAGCGAATCATGTCCGGCGACGCCAGGGTAATCTTGATCGCGTCAAACTCTTCGGACTGAGATTGCGATTTGAGTACTTTCACCAAATCTTTCATGGGACGGCTCCTAGCTCTCTAACTCGATATCGATGCCCAGCGAGCGGATTTCCTTCACGAGTACGTTGAAGGATTCCGGCATGCCTGCCTGCATGGTGTGGTCGCCATCCACGATGTTTTTATACATCTTGGTGCGGCCTTCGACGTCGTCCGACTTGACGGTGAGCATCTCTTGCAGCGTATACGCGGCACCGTAAGCTTCCAGCGCCCACACTTCCATCTCACCAAAGCGCTGACCACCGAACTGCGCCTTACCACCCAGCGGCTGCTGAGTCACTAGCGAGTAAGAACCGGTAGAGCGCGCGTGCATCTTGTCGTCTACCAAGTGGTTCAGCTTGAGCATGTACATGTAGCCAACGGTCACCGAGCGGTCAAACGCATCGCCAGTACGGCCATCGTACAGCGTCATCTGTCCAGACTCAGGAATGTCAGCAAGCTTCAGCAGGTGTTTGATCTCGTGCTCTTTAGCACCGTCAAATACCGGCGTTGCCATAGGTACACCGCCTTTGAGGTTTTTCGCTAGCGCAATGATCTCTTCATCACTTAACGAATCAATATCCTCAACACGGGTTCCTGGCGTGTTATATATCTGGCCTAGGAAGTCACGAATTTCAGCAACTTGCTGACCACGTGCATCGCGTAGCATCGCGTCGATCTTGACACCCAAACCGCGGGCAGCCATGCCCAGGTGAGTTTCAAGAATCTGACCAACGTTCATCCGCGACGGAACACCCAGCGGGTTCAATACCACATCAACCGGCTCGCCCTTCTCATCGAACGGCATATCTTCGATGGGCATAATCGCTGAGATAACACCTTTGTTACCGTGACGGCCTGCCATCTTGTCGCCTGGCTGAATGCGACGCTTAACCGCCATGTAAACCTTGACGATTTTCAGCACGCCCGGTGCGAGATCATCGCCCTGGGTCAGCTTGCGCTTCTTATCTTCAAAGCGCTCGTCCATCTCTTTACGGCGGTTTTCGAGTTGCTCATCGGCTTGAGCCAACAGCTCGTTATAAGCCTCATCCTGCATACGCAGTTTGAACCACTGCTGGCGCGGTAGTTCGTCGAGGTAAGCCTCGTCAAGTACATCGCCTTTCTTCAGGTTCGGGCCGCCATTAACAGCCTGACCTTCCAATGTACGCTTCAGGCGCTCAAAGGTAGCGTCTTCAGCAATACGATAGGTTTCCTGAAGATCTTTACGAACTTCATCCAGCTGCATCTGTTCGATAGCAAGCGCACGAGAGTCTTTTTCAACGCCGTCGCGGGTAAATACCTGAACGTCGATGACGGTACCTTTCATACCAGTCGGCGCGCGCAGCGACGTGTCTTTAACGTCAGATGCTTTCTCACCGAAGATGGCACGCAGAAGCTTTTCTTCCGGCGTCAGCTGGGTCTCACCTTTCGGTGTTACCTTACCGACCAGAATATCGCCGGGGCCAACTTCAGCACCGATATAAACAACACCAGCTTCGTCCAACTTACCCAGCGCAGACTCCCCAACATTGGGAATATCGGCGGTGATCTCTTCCGGCCCTAACTTGGTATCGCGTGATACGCAGGTCAGTTCCTGAATATGAATCGTGGTAAAGCGGTCTTCTTGAACCACCCGCTCAGATAGCAGGATGGAGTCCTCGAAGTTGTAACCGTTCCAGGGCATGAACGCGATGCGCATGTTCTGACCTAGCGCCAAATCACCCATGTCAACAGACGGGCCGTCAGCAAGAATATCGCCACGGGCTACGCTGTCACCAGGGCGCACAATGGGGCGCTGGTTCATACAGGTGTTCTGGTTAGAACGGGTGTACTTGGTCAGGTTGTAGATATCAACACCAGCTTCGCCGCCGATGATTTCATCTTCATGCACCCGCACCACCACACGACGCGCGTCAACCGAGTCGATCACACCACCACGACGTGCCACGGCGCAAACGCCAGAGTCACGCGCAACAAAGCGCTCCATACCGGTGCCCACTAACGGCTTGTCAGCGCGCAGGGTCGGTACCGCCTGACGCTGCATGTTCGCACCCATCAAGGCACGGTTAGCATCATCGTGTTCCAGGAACGGAATCAATGCAGCTGCTACCGAAACTACCTGACGCGGCGACACATCCATTAGCGTGACTTGCTCAGGACGCATAAAGGTGGTTTCACCACGGTGACGCACCTGAACCAAGTCATCACTCAGCCTGTTGGACTCATCCACACCAGCAGATGCCTGGGCAATAACAAAGTCGCCCTCTTCAATCGCCGACAGGTGAACGATATCGTCTGTCACTTGCCCAGCATTGACCTTACGGTATGGCGTTTCGAGGAAGCCATAGCTGTTGGTGTGACTGTACGTCGCCAACGAGTTAATCAAACCGATGTTCGGGCCTTCCGGCGTTTCAATCGGGCAAAGGCGACCATAGTGCGTGGCGTGTACGTCGCGCACTTCGAAGCCAGCACGCTCACGGGTCAAACCACCTGGGCCGAGTGCAGACACACGGCGCTTGTGGGTAACCTCAGAAAGCGGGTTGTTCTGATCCATAAACTGGGAAAGCTGGCTAGAACCGAAGAACTCTTTCACCGCTGCCGCGACCGGCTTAGCGTTGATCAGATCTTGCGGCATCAGGCCTTCGCTTTCCGCCATGGAAAGACGTTCTTTCACCGCACGCTCTACACGAACCAAGCCAACGCGGAACTGGTTTTCTGCCATTTCGCCAACGCAGCGAATACGGCGGTTGCCCAAGTGATCGATATCGTCAACGTCACCGAAGCCGTTACGGATATTGATCAGCTCGCGTAGAACATCAAGGATGTCTTTACGATCCAGTACGCCAGAGCCTGTGTCGGTATCGCGACGCAGTCGGCGGTTGAACTTCATACGACCTACGCCTGACAGGTCGTAGCGATCTTCGCTGAAGAACAGGTTGTTAAACAGCGTCTCAGCAGCCTCTTTAGTAGGCGGCTCACCAGGGCGCATCATGCGGTAAATTTCAACCAACGCTTCAAGCGCAGAGCCTGTAGAATCTAGCTTCAGCGTATCGGAAATAAACGAACCACAGTCGAGGTCGTTGGTGTAGAGCGTTTCGATGTGGGTGATGCCACCCTGCGCCATACGCTCGAGTACTTCAGGCGTAATTTCGGTATTACACGGACAAATCAGCTCGCCAGTTTTAGTATCGATCTGATCTTTGGCCAACGTTTTACCAAACAGATACTCCATCGGTATTTCCAGACGATCCAGGCCAGCTTTTTCCAGCTGACGGATGTGCTTCTGGGTAATACGACGCCCTTCTTCAACAATGACATTACCTTCACCATCTTTAATGTCAAAGGTAGCGGTTTCACCGCGCAGACGTGACGGCACCAGCTCTACAAAGAAGCCGGTTTTCTCAATGCTAAACTTGCTAGTTTCGAAAAACTCCGCAAGGATCTCTTCGGTATTCATACCCAAGGCACGCATTAACACTGACGCAGGAAGTTTCCGGCGACGGTCAATACGCACAAAGACGTTATCTTTAGGGTCAAATTCGAAGTCCAACCAGGAACCACGATAAGGAATCACTCGGGCAGAGTAGAGCAGCTTGCCTGAGGAGTGGCTCTTACCTTTGTCGTGATCGAAGAACACACCGGGCGAACGGTGGAGCTGAGAAACGATAACCCGCTCAGTACCATTGATAACAAAGGTACCGTTCTCGGTCATCAGGGGGATTTCCCCCATGTAGACTTCCTGCTCTTTAATATCCTTGATTGCCTTGTTCGAGGAGTCGCGATCATAGATGATCAAGCGAACCTTGACACGCAGCGGGGCGGAATAGGTCACGCCACGCAGCTGACACTCTTTTACATCGAACGCCGGCGTGCCGAAACGGTAGCTGACATACTCCAGCGCCGCATTCCCAGAGAAACTCTCGATCGGAAACACGGACTTAAACGCCGCGTGCAGACCAATCTCGTGGCGCTCGTCGGGCGAACGATCCTGCTGGAGAAAGTCGTAGTAGGAATCAAGCTGGATGGCCAGCAAGTAAGGCACATCCATCACTTGGGGCAGTTTGCCGAAATCCTTGCGGATGCGTTTTTTCTCAGTATATGAGTAAGCCATCTGTATTCCCCAGCTTGTTCACCATGGGTGACCGATGCGTGGTCATCTGCCCCGCGGGCGTTTCAGACGCAGACAGCAAGCTCCTAAATCGGTAGCTCGCCGTCAAAAATCTTGATAGATAACAGTGTTACAGTAGTGCTGTTAGCGCTTTGCTATCACTCGCGCTCACAACTTACGCTTCACAACTTACGCTTCACAACAACGGTCTTACTGTTTTGCTGCTTTATACGGCAGCTTTTCTGCTGCAATGCTGCCAAGCAACATGATACAACAGAAAAAGGCCGGCAGCGGGATAAGCCCGCCGCCAGCCGTGGAAGCTTACGCAGCGCGTAAAGCCGTCAGCACAAGAATTACTTGAGCTCGACGCTTGCGCCCGCTTCTTCCAGCTTGGTTTTAGCTGCTTCAGCGTCTTCTTTAGACATTGCTTCTTTGATAGTAGCTGGCGCGCCATCAACTGCGCCCTTGGCTTCTTTCAGGCCAAGACCAGTGATTTCACGAACTGCTTTGATGACGTTAACTTTCTTGTCACCAGCAGAGGTCAGTACCAGATCAAATTCAGTCTGCTCTTCAGCAGCTGCTTCGCCGCCTGCAGCCGGGCCAGCCATTACGGCTGCTGCTGCAGAAACACCGAATTTCTCTTCCATTGCTTCGATTAGCTCGACAACTTCCATTACGGACATGTCGGCTACAGCATTGATGATATCGTCTTTGGTCAGTGCCATTGTCTCGTTCCTAACTTTGCGGGAGCCTCGGTTTGCCGAGTGCTCAGGATTCATTGCATGGTTCAAGCAGCGCCCTGCTTATGCAGCACAGACTGCTTGCAAAAAGGCCTGCTTATGCAGCTTCTTCTTGCTTCTGATCGCGCAGGGCGGCCAGAGTACGAACCAGCTTGCCAGCGGAGGCTTCTTTCATTACCGACATCAACTTGGCAATTGCTTCGTCGTAAGTCGGTAGGGTTGCCAGACGATCGATGTCAGCAGCCGGAATCAGCTCACCTTCGTAGGCCAGCGCCTTCACTTCGAAGTTCTGATCTTGCTTTGCAAACTCTTTGAACAAACGAGCAGCAGCGCCCGGGTGGTCAGTAGAGAAAGCCAGCAGAGTAGGACCAACAAAGCTCTCGTTCAGGCACTCCCACTGAGTACCTTCGAGGGCGCGGCGTGCCAGAGTGTTGCGAACAACACGCAGCTGGACGCCATTCTCACGCGCTTGCTTACGCAGGTCGGTCATTTTACCGACTGTAACGCCGCGAGAATCGGCAACTACGACGGAGAGTGCGCCCTTGGCCGCTTCACTGACCTCGGCAACAATCGCTTTCTTGCCTTCAAGTGCTAGTGGCACAGTGATCACTCCTTCGTGCCGGAACCCACAACAGGCTCCGGTGGTTACCATCTCTTCCAGACGAAAAACAACGCTGGAAGCCTTGGGGGATGGTGCTCACCAGAAAGCGGTTTGGCTAAAAACCTCAACCAACTGGCGGCCACACCATCTGCGCAGGCGCTTTTAGGGCGATTAAGCCGCACCCTTAAAAGATGCGGCACCTGCGGTCTTTGACGATGCCCTGCTTGGCTTACGCATTCACAGGGGACCGCAAAGTTCTTGCTCGGTTCTTACTTAATCAGCTCTTACGAAACGTACGACTACTTGCTTAAACCAACGCAGAGTGGTCGATAGTCAGACCTGGGCCCATGGTAGTGGACAGGGTGACTTTCTTAAAGTAGATACCTTTAGAAGAGCTCGGCTTGAGTCTCTTAAGGTCAGCAACCAGCGCTTCCAGGTTACCCAGAACAGCGGATGCTTCAAAATCAGCCTTACCCAACGTTGTGTGGATAATGCCGTTTTTGTCGGTACGGAAACGCACCTGACCCGCCTTAGCATTTTTAACCGCAGTAGCAACGTCAGGTGTAACGGTGCCAACTTTAGGGTTAGGCATCAGGCCGCGCGGACCAAGAATTTGACCCAACTGACCAACAACACGCATAGCATCTGGAGAAGCAATCACGACGTCAAAATCCATTACGCCTTTTTTGACTTGCTCAGCCAAATCTTCCATACCTACGATGTCAGCGCCTGCTTCTTTAGCAGCATCGGCGTTAGCACCCTGAGTAAAGACCGCTACACGCACGTCTTTGCCAGTACCGTTAGGCATGACAGTAGCACCACGTACAACCTGGTCAGATTTACGCGGATCAACACCAAGATTGATCGCTACATCCAAGGACTCTTTGAATTTAACGGTAGACAGCTCAGCGAGCAGCGCAACCGCTTCTTCAAGAGAGTAAGCTTTGTTCGGGTCTACTTTCTCGCGAATAACTTTCGCGCGCTTAGTTAGTTTAGCCATGATCAGAGACCCTCCACATTTAGGCCCATGCTACGAGCGCTGCCAGCGATGGTGCGCACCGCGGCATCGAGATCAGAAGCCGTCATATCTGGCTCTTTCGTTTTAGCGATCTCTTCAAGCTGCTCACGCGTCACGGTACCAACCTTCTTCTTGTTCGGCTCACCAGAACCGGACTTGATGCCCGCCGCTTTTTTCAGCAGCACGGCAGCAGGCGGCGTCTTAGTGACGAACGTGAAGCTACGGTCAGAGTAGACGGTGATCACGACAGGCGTCGGCAGGCCAGGCTCAATTTCTTGAGTAGCCGCGTTGAACGCCTTACAGAATTCCATGATGTTCACGCCGTGCTGACCCAGCGCAGGGCCGACGGGCGGACTTGGATTGGCTTTACCTGCAGCAACCTGCAGTTTGATATAAGCCTGTACTTTCTTGGCCATGTTAAATACTCCAGTTGGGTGATAGCGCCTTACGGCTCCCCGGTACACATAAAGCAGCGCTTAGCTGCTTCACATAATGCAGGGATGACATGCAATGCACGCCATCCCGCCACTTAATTAAACTTACTCTTTTTCTACCTGAGAGAATTCAAGCTCCACAGGTGTTGCACGCCCGAAGATCAACACACTGACCTGCAAACGGCTCTTATCGTAATTAACTTCTTCAACCACGCCATTGAAATCGGCGAACGGGCCATCAACAACGCGAACCGATTGACCCGGCTCAAACATCGTTTTAGGCCGTGGCTTATCAGTACCGTCTTTCACCCGACGCAGAATAGCGTCTGCTTCACGCGAAGTAATTGGAGCAGGCTTCTCTTTCGTGCCACCAATAAACCCCATTACACGAGGAGTTTCATTGACGAGGTGCCAGGTTTCGTCGGCCATTTCCATCTCGACCAGCACGTAACCTGGATAGAATTTGCGCTCACTCTTACGGCGCTTTCCGTCACGCACTTCGACGACTTCTTCCGTTGGCACTAGAATTTCGCCAAAGCGATCTTCCATGCCATACATTTTCACACGCTCGATAAGCGAACGCATGACATGCTTTTCAAAGCCGGAATAAGCGTGGACGACATACCAACGTTTGGACATGAAAGCTCCTAACCAATGACGCCGGACATCGCCCAGCCAAGAAGAGTATCAATCAACCACAGCATCAAACCCACCACCACAACAGCCGCCAACACAATAGCTGTCGTCTGAATGGTTTCGGGGCGAGTCGGCCATACAACGCGCTGTATCTCTTTCTTGGCGCTTACGGCAAGCTCTACTAAATCGCGACCTTTAGCAGTGGTCAGCGCGATCAAACCCGCAATCGCACACAACACCACCACACCCAATACGCGGTAGAGCAGGCCAATATCAGCGAAATAGGTATTACCAACAACTGCAACAACAAGCAGCGCCACAACCGCTGCCCACTTGAGCCCGTCATGGCGCGACTGTTGCACCTCTTCGCCATGTTTTACGGAACTAGGCTTCATAAAAACGAGACTCCCAAGGGTGCAGCGAGCGACAAAGGAATTCTAGAAAAAGACATACCAACCTGGGGAAGGTTGGCAGGCCAGGAGGGAATCGAACCCCCAACCTGCGGTTTTGGAGACCGCTGCTCTGCCAATTGAGCTACTGGCCTGTATCGTCATGTGCACAAACAAATGCCTGCGCAACAGCGGGCGTCATAATAGCGGATAACTCTCCACTTGACAACCCCATTCAACACCCATCAAAACTGACGAGTGAAAACAAAAAAAGCGAGCTTAGCTCGCTTTTATGCAATATGGAGCTCATGGACGGAATTGAACCGTCGACCTCACCCTTACCAAGGGTGTGCTCTACCCCTGAGCTACATGAGCCAAACACATCAAACTGGAGCGGGCGGCGGGAATCGAACCCGCACCATCAGCTTGGAAGGCTGAGGTTCTACCATTGAACTACGCCCGCCGAACTTGCCTATGGAATGACAATCCGTTGCACGATATACAGTAGCTAAGCCCGCTTACCGGCCTTTCATTCCCAAGCAATGACTTAGTCACTGCTTGATAAAACTGGTGGAGAGGGAAGGATTCGAACCTTCGAAGCTTTCGCGGCAGATTTACAGTCTGCTCCCTTTGGCCACTCGGGAACCTCTCCAGCTGTGGCGGCACATTATGCCAGCCTCCAAAACGGTGTCAAGCTTACAAACTCTTTATTTTTTCAAAGCTTGTGAACTTATCAACACTTGCACACTAATACTTAGCGTGGCTTATGCCTTGGAACGCGCTGCATTCTGTCAAAGCAGCATTGAGAATGCAAGACCCGCGCGAATTTTTTCTAACGAAACAGGCTCAGGCACGCTTGGCGCGCCTGACATTTTGCCAGCACGCTCTGCAAAGGTAAGCGGAAAACTAGCCTCTAATCCGCCATATACCATATCTGGCCATACAGCGTGGGGTACTTGCACACCACGAGAAACCACTCTGGCGTCTCCACCCGTTAGCATCATGGGCAACGCGACACCTTGCTGATCACACACCTCGCTATAAATTCGATTAATCGCGCTAACTGCCGCCATGTAGATGCCGTGATTCACCGCATCGACCGTGCGCCGCCCCGGCTCGAGTAGCGCGTCTGCTTCACTTTCTGGATCAATCGCCACGTTACGGGTGCCTAACTTAAGGCTCTCTTTCATCAGCCGCAAACCAGGCACAATAAACCCACCAAGATGAACACCGCCAGGCAGTACAAAATCAATCGTTATTGCACTACCGCAGTCGACAGCACAGCAGCCACCAGCCAATTGATAGCCAGCCAATGCGCCCATCCAACGATCCACCCCTAAGCGCCCAGGCTCTTCGTAGCCATTAATAACACCCAACGCTTCAGGCGTAGAGCGCGCCACATAGACCTGGCGTACTTGGCGACGCAGCAAGGCAACGGTCTCTTCCAGCACGGTAGCTCTGGCAACACTGGAAATACGTACTGCCTCTACTACGTCAAGATTCGGAATATCTGCCCCTGGCCGCCACTCTTCTCGCGTCCACACCGCACCTCGTGAACGTATCTCACTACTTTCGGCATCTTTTAACCGCCACTTTGATAGCGTATTGCCGATATCCAAATCCAAAATCATAGGCGCCTGCGTACACTGATCTCACCGCCCGACAGGCGTCGCGAGTGATCATTTTCGGTAACCCAAAGATTACCACTCTCATCTACCTCTCTAGCCACTGCATCACTTGAGCGCTCACCCTGAATAATACGGATCGGCAACCCTGCATAGGCATGGCGACTATTCCATTCGTCTCGCCAAGGGGTAAACCCTTCGCTTTCGAAGCCTGCCAGCATATCCAATAATTCAGATACCATATCCGCAGCTAACTGATTGCGCGAAATACCCGCCTTTGCATCAAACAGCGCCGCCACAGGCTGATCAATAGTGGCACGCAGACTATCGGGTAGCGACAGATTCATGCCAATCCCAATGACTACTTCACACGGACCTGCTGCATCCCCAGTGACTTCAATCAAAATACCGGCCAGCTTGCCAAGCTCACTACCTTTCTCTGCCAGCAATATGTCGTTAGGCCATTTTAATTTGGGTGAAACCCCATACTGCTCCAGCACTTGAGCAACCACCACGCCAACCGCAAGACTCAACCCCTCCAGGGCGTTAACCCCTGACTCAAAACGCCAGCCAAGCGAAAGCATTAAGCTCTGCCCCCAAGGCGTAGACCATACGCGCCCGCGACGGCCACGACCGGCGGTTTGTAGCTCAGCAAAGCATACTTCACCGTGCCCTGCTCCCTGCGCAAATCGCTGGCGTATATATTCATTACTCGATGGCAGCTGGTCTTCAATGAATAGCCTGGATAAGAGATGGCGAGCATTCGCGGGCAAACGCTCTACAATTTTTGCCCCATCCAGCGGCTCTAACGGATAGGCAAGTCGATAACCGCGACCTTTCACAGCCACCAGCTCAACGCCCAATGCGTCTAATTTTTTTAGCTGTTTCCATACGGCGGCTCGGGAAACGCCCAGCGCTTCACCTAATTGTTCACCGGAATGAACCTCGCCATCGCTTAACAAACGCATCAGGTTACCGATGGTCATGTGCTTGCCCCAACTGGGAAAACGCCTATCTTAACGGAAGCACCGCTAGAGCGAAAACTGCCATGTTTAGGTTATTGACTTGCACCTTTATTTAAGACAGCACTGGTAGTGAACCGCACCCAGACCCTATAATGCCGCCCTATTTTTCTAGCAGGATCGCGTCGTGATCGAGAATCTTCGCAACATTGCCATCATCGCCCACGTTGACCATGGTAAAACTACCTTGGTAGACAAGCTGTTAAGCCAGTCCGGAACGCTCGACCGCAAGGCCGAAGGCCAAGAGCGCATCATGGACTCCAATGACCAGGAAAAAGAGCGTGGCATCACCATCCTGGCCAAAAATACTGCTATTCAGTGGCAAGATGGCAATGGTAAGGATTACCACATCAACATCGTGGACACCCCTGGACACGCCGATTTTGGTGGCGAGGTTGAGCGGGTCATGTCCATGGTGGACTCGGTACTGCTTCTGGTAGATGCCGTTGACGGCCCTATGCCGCAAACGCGCTTCGTTACTCAGAAAGCATTTGCCCAGGGCCTAAAGCCGATCGTCGTCGTCAATAAAATTGACCGTCCCGGCGCTCGCCCTGACTGGGTTATTGATCAGATTTTTGATCTGTTTGACAACCTCGGTGCTTCCGACGACCAGCTTGATTTCCCAATCATCTACTGCTCGGCGCTGAACGGCATTGCTGGCATGGATCCGGAAGAGTTGGCTGACAACATGGACCCCATGTTCCAGGCGATTGTCGATATCGTCGAGCCACCCGCCGTTGAGATTGATGGTCCGTTCCAGATGCAAATCTCGGCGCTGGATTACAATAGTTACGTGGGCGTTATCGGCCTTGGCCGTATCAAGCGTGGCTCGGTGAAGCCTAACCAGCAAATCTCGGTTATCAGCGTTGATGGCTCTACCCGCAAGGGTAAGATCGGCCAGGTTATGACCCATATGGGTCTTGAGCGCGTCCAAACGACAGAAGCTACCGCAGGCGATATCGTTTGCGTTACTGGCATTGAAGATCTATCGATCTCTGACACGCTGTGCGATCCAAGTGCCATTGAAGCATTGCCGCCACTGTCTGTTGACGAACCGACCGTTTCAATGACGTTCCAGGTCAATGACTCCCCGTTTGCTGGCAAAGAAGGCAAGTTCGTCACCAGCCGTAATATTAAAGATCGCCTGGAACAAGAGCTGATTCACAACGTAGCACTACGCGTTGAGCAGGGCGAAACGCCTGAGAAGTTCAAGGTATCTGGCCGTGGTGAATTGCACTTGTCGGTATTGATCGAAACCATGCGCCGTGAAGGCTTCGAGCTGGCGGTTGGCCGCCCAGAAGTTATCATTAAAGAGATCGATGGCGTTAAGCAAGAGCCTTACGAAGAGGTCATCATCGACTGTGAAGAGCAGCACCAAGGCTCTATCATGGAAGAGCTTGGCTACCGTAAGGGCGAGCTAACTAACATGAACCCTGATGGCAAAGGTCGTGTTCGTTTGGACTTTATTATTCCGGCGCGCGGTTTGATCGGTTTCCGTGGTCAGTTCTTAACCTTGACCTCAGGTACCGGCATCCTGACTAGCCGCTTTGACCACTACGGACCACTTAAGCCCGATGCGTCTATCGAGCGTCGCAATGGCGTACTAGTTTCTATGGTCGGCGGTAAAGCCCTTGCATACGCGCTCTACGCCTTGCAAGAACGCGGCAAGCTGATTATTGATCATGCGACCGAAGTATACGAAGGTATGCTGATTGGTATTAACAACCGTGCCAACGACATGGTAGTTAACCCAACCAAAGGCAAAAAACTCGATAACATGCGCTCAACGGGTAATGATGAAAACATCGTGTTGACGCCGCCGATCAAGTTCACTCTTGAGCAGGCCATCGAATTCTTGGATTCTGATGAATTGGTAGAAGTTACTCCCAGCCATATTCGTCTGCGTAAAAAGCACTTAACCGAAAACGAGCGTAAGCGTGCTAGCAAGAAATAACTCTTTGCCAGTCAACGCTCGATAGTAAATGATCGACAGCAAGTCCCTGAAGCCCGCCATGTGCGGGCTTCTTTTTTTATGGGGTTGATAACGCTCTTCCCTCACACTTTTCTCGCTTTCGCCTCCCCCCATGCCCCGTGCCCTACGCCAAGCGGCGTCATAAACGCAGCCTTAACGCTAGCAGGCTGGTAAGCGTAGGCGTTCTATCGCAAAGTAGTACTTATCTCAGTGCGGCCCTGGAGCACTGGCAACCTATAATTCATACAGGTGTTTGGATATTTACCCCCATCCTTTCACCACGACATGGACACTCCTCCACATGAGCGGTCATAACGTCTGGACTCACAAAGGCACGTTTTTGCTAGCAGCGGTTGGCTCTGCCGTCGGCCTAGGCAACCTCTGGCGCTTTCCCTATCTCACAGGGGAAAATGGTGGTGGTGCATTTATTTTAATTTACGCACTGACCATTTTTGCGGTTGGCATCCCCATTTTGATTGCGGAAACAATGCTTGGGCGAACCAGTCGCCAAAGCCCCATTATGGGGATGCGCCATTTAACCAAAACACATAAGACCTCCCGTGCCTGGGAATCCATTGGCTGGCTGGGCGCTGCTTCCGCCTTTTTAATTTTGAGTTTTTATTCTGTCATTGCTGGCTGGGCACTGCACTACACGTGGCTGATGCTAACTGGCTCATTAGTCGGTGCCGATGCTGCAACGATTAGCGCTGGCTTTGATGCGTTGCTAGCGTCTCCGGGCCTGATGACGCTTTATCACACGCTGTTTATCGCCTTCTCGGCGTTAATTGTCGGCATGGGGATTCATAAAGGGATCGAGTCAGGGCTGCGCATCATGATGCCAGCGCTGTTTGTGATTCTCATCGTGGTACTTATCTACGGCGTCATTAATGGCGACGTGAGAGCGGCAGCAAGCTTCTTATTTACGTTCAATATTGCCGATCTCAGCTTAGAGGGTTGGTTACAGGCAATGGGGCAATCTTTCTTCACCCTGAGCCTTGGGATGGGTGCCATCATGGCCTACGGCGCTTATATGTCCAGCGAAGCCTCCTTGACTCGAACAGCTATCGCCGTGGCGTTTGTAGATACTGCGGTTGCCATGGTGGCAGGGCTAGCAATTTTCTCGCTGGTATTTGGGGCAGGCCTAGAAACCGGTCAGGGTCCTGGCCTGATGTTTGTCACTTTGCCGCTAGCATTTGCTGACATGCCATTTGGTGCTCTGGTGGGCGGGGTCTTCTTTATTTTGGTGCTGGGGGCTGCGGTTAGCTCGTCTATTTCGTTAATAGAACCTGTTGCGGCCTTTCTGGTCGAGCGTTTTGATATGACCCGTCCCCAGGCGGTCACCATTATGGTCGTCGCGGCTTGGGCAATGGGCTTACTCACCGTAGTGAGCTTCAACATATGGGCCGAAGGGACGATTTTCCACGCTCTCTTTGGCCGCAGCGCTTTTGAATTTATTGAGCTGTTGACCAATATCTTTATGCCGCTGGGCGGGCTAATGATCGCTCTATTTGCAGGCTGGGCACTGACCCAAAGCGAAGTGATGAAAGAGCTTGGTACCAACCTTACATGGTTTAAAACCTGGCGTTTCTTGGTGCGCTTTGTGGGTCCTGCTGCAGTATCATTTGTATTTTTACGTACTCTTCCACAAGTGGAAGGCTACGTTATCCCAACCCTCGGCGCACTGCTCATTGTCGGTGCGTTTGCCTTGAGTCAGCGGCTGCGTAAGCCTGCTTAATATAATGCTAATAACCCAGGCGGCCAAAGGTCGCCTGCGGCGCGAGGACATGATGACTCCCCTTATCGAGGTACAACACGTCAACAAAGCCTTCGGCGGGCTGCACGTTATCAACGACTGCTCAATCCGTGTTGAAAAAGGTTCAATTACCGGCATGATCGGCCCCAACGGAGCAGGTAAGTCCACGCTCTTCAATTTAATTGCGGGCGCACTTACGCCAGATAGTGGCCGCATTCTGTTGGATGGTGAAGACATTACCTCGCTAAGCGCTGATCAACGCTTCCACAAAGGCTTACTACGCACCTTCCAAATCGCCCATGAGTTTAGCCAAATGAGCGCACTGGAAAACTTGATGATGGTGCCACCCAATCAAGCAGGGGAACATCTATTTAATACCTGGTTCAAGCCTGCCCTGGTACGCAGCCAGGAGGCAGAGGTGCGCCGCCGCGCACTGGAAGTCATTGAGTTTGTTGGCTTGCATCATGTACGTAACGAGCTTGCGGGCAACTTGTCGGGTGGTCAGAAAAAACTGCTAGAGCTAGGCCGCACGATGATGACCGATGCCAAAGTCGTGCTGTTAGACGAAATCGCCGCTGGTGTAAACCGCACGCTACTTGGCGATTTAATGGGCAATATCGAACGTTTAAATCGCGAAATGGGCTATACCTTTCTGGTGATTGAGCACGATATGGATATGATTTCGCGGCTCTGCGATCCAGTGATTGTACTGGCCCAAGGCAGCGTCATGGTTGAGGGTTCAATTGAAGAAATACAAAACAATCCGGCCGTTATAGAAGCATATTTCGGCACTGATGCCGCTTGATAACGCTGAGTTTGTCACCTAGATAACAGCCACAACAACATGGTCGCCATTGTTCACCACAGTGCGGCCCAGCTGAGACGCGCCTATGTCATCCACACCGTCATCCCCACAGCCACTGCTTGAGGCACGCGATGTGCACGGCGGTTATGGCAGTATGAATATCCTTAATGGGGTCAATATGACCCTGTATGCCGATGAAGTTGGTGTCATTGTTGGCCCTAACGGCGCAGGCAAATCCACGATGCTAAAAGCAGTTTTTGGGCTGTTGAACGTTAATCAGGGCGAGATTTTGCTTAACGGACAGCCGATCCATAACCTGCCGCCGAATCAATTGGTTGAGCGTGGCATGGGCTTTGTCCCCCAGGAGAAAAACGTTTTCCCCAGCCTGACGGTTAAAGAGAACCTGGAAATGGGTGCCTATCTTAAACCTCAAAACGTAAAGCGCATGCTGGAGCAAGTTTACGACTTCTTCCCCCCTCTCGTTGAGAAGCGTCACCAGCCCGCGGGAGAGCTTTCCGGTGGTCAGCGCCAAATGGTCGCCATGGGCCGTGCGTTAATGGCTGAACCTAGTCTGCTGCTACTGGATGAGCCAACAGCTGGCTTGTCGCCCCTTTACATGAATGAAATTTTTGATCGGGTTAAAAAAATTAACGCCGCTGGCGTGGGCATTTTGATGGTGGAACAGAATGCTAAACAGGCCTTAGCCATTGCCGATAAAGGCTTTGTGCTGGCGGCGGGACAGAACCGCTTTACAGACACGGGGGCTGCGTTACTGGCTGACCCTGACGTCGCCAAAAGCTTTTTGGGCGGCTAGCCCGGGGGAGAAACGCGTGAACGAACTGGTCTTTTTTATCAATAACGTAGTGATTGCAGGTAGCGTCACTGGCTCTATTTATGCCATTGGTGCCATTGGCGTCACGCTAATCTTTAGCATTATGCGCTTTGCCCACTTTGCCCATGCCGACATAATGACCTTTGGTGCCTTTATGGTGCTACTACTGACAACTGCCTTCCCAGCGGCAGGTGCCAGTATCGGCGTACCAACGGCGCTTATCATGCTGCCGTTAGCCATGTTACTGACGGCAGCGCTGGCGGTGGGCATTGATAAAGCATTCTATAAACCGCTACGCGCCCATGGCGTCAAACCTATCGTGATGGTGATTGGCTCGCTGGGCGTAACGCTCATGCTTCAAGGGCTTATCCGGTTATTTTCCGGCACCGGTGGTCAAAGCTTGTACGTCGATGACCGCAAGGAAATTTTCCGCATCGCGCTACCTTTCGAGGGAGTTCGAGCCCCCATCGTGATTACCGAGCCTCAGATTTATTTGTTTGTGATTACGTTAGTGGCAGTGGTCGCCCTACACCTATTCCTCAATCGCTCGCGACTTGGCAAAGCCATGCGCGCCATGTCAGACAACCCTGAACTTGCTCAGGCATCTGGTATTAATACCAACACCATTGTGGCCGTCACATGGGTGATTGCAGGCGGGCTGGCGGCAATTGCGGGCACCCTGTTGTCACTAGATGTCACGTTTAAACCCGACCTAAGTTTCTTCCTGCTACTGCCTATTTTCGCGGCGGCCATTGTCGGAGGCGTAGGCCACCCGTACGGGGCCATTGCAGGGGGATTTGTCGTCGGCTTTGCAGAAACCCTGGCGGTATTTAACTGGAATGTTCTCCTACGTCCCTTCCGCGACAGCCTACCTACTTGGCTGGAGCTCCCCTCTAACCTCGCCTTTGTAGGCACTGAGTACAAAATCGTGGTGCCGTTCTTTATTTTGGTGGCCATCTTAGTGTGGCGTCCTACCGGCCTGTTTAAAGGCAAGGTGATCTAATGAGCCATTCCACAAAAAACCACAATCCTGCCTACACGCCCAAAGATGCCACTCCTGAGCGGCGCTTTCCGTTGCGCGAGCTGGTGCTATTTGGCGCTCTATTAGCTGCCGTGCTAGCAGTCTACGCGGCAATGGGCGCAGCCTACAGTACGCGCATGCTGGTAGAAGCTGCTTGTTACGCCATTCTTGCTCTGGGCCTAACGATTCAATGGGGCTACGCCGGACAGTTTAATGCTGGTGTCATGGGCTTCGTCGCACTCGGCGGTTTCTGCGCCATGCTGTTTAGCGTCCCAGTGAATGACGCATTCTGGGGTACTGAACTACCGGGAGAGCTCGGCCAAGTTCTATTGTATGGCATTGCGGCAACCTTGATCGTCGTCGGAGTTACAAAGCTTGATCGGTTCGGCGTGCCGAAAAAGCTGCGTACCGTACTCGCCGTCGTGATCGGGATCGTACTCTATTTGATTGTCATCAGCCTGCTTCGCGAGGTGACCAGTCAAATACAGTCTCAGGCGGGCTTTATTGGCGGTTTTGGCTTACCTGCCTGGGTAGGCTGGATTGTCGGTGGCGCCCTTGCTGGCGGCGTTGGTTACTTTATTGGCCACGTTTGTCTTGGCCTACGCAGTGACTACCTCGCCATTGCCACACTGGGTATCGCGGAAATCATCAAAGCTTTTTTGAAAAATTCCGACTGGCTGACACGCGGCACTGCCACAGTATCGCCTCTTCCTTGGCCTACCCCTGGCCCGGCGGAACTCGGCTTTACGCTTTCCCGAGCGATTTATCTTTCTGTGACGGCTGTCGTGATCGCAGTGATTTTCTTTTTACTCCATCGGGCGTACCACGCCCCCTGGGGAAGAATGATTCGTGCGATTCGCGATAACGAAGTCTCGTCAGCGGCCATGGGTAAAGATATCAACAAGCGGCGCCTGGAAATTTTCGTATTAGGCTGTATTTTGATGGGCCTTGGCGGCGGCATGCTGGGCACCTTTAACAGCCTGTTTGATCCTCAAGGCTACTTGCCTCTCAATCACACCTTCCTGGTGCTGGTCATGGTTATTTTAGGTGGCCCAGGTAATAACCTTGGCACCATTTTTGGGGCAGTCGCGGTTTATATTATTTGGATTATGTCAGAACCACTGGCTCTATTTTTAATGCAACTAGCGGTCACGCTGGGGGAGAACGCCTTCGGCTGGGAAGCACCTAGCAATATGGATAGCCGGGCACTGCAAGCACGGGTTCTGGTAATCGGCATGTTGATTACCCTGGTACTACGCTTTGCTCCGAAAGGTTTGCTGCCAGAGAAAATAAAAACCCACGGTTAACGCCCTCACAGCGCTAAAAACACAGTGCTAAAAACACAGTGCTAAAAAAACGCCCCAAGCTCGTTGCCTGGGGCGTTTTGGTTACTTCTCAATTACCGCTATGTTGACTAGAGTTCAACCAAACCTTTGCTAGTGAAAGAGCCCTCTTCTACCACCATTTCCACAACAACGCCGGGCACGTCGCCGTTTTCATCAAATTCATGAGAGCCAGAGGCACCTTCGTAATTTATCTCAGTACCTGCTGCGATCAACTCAACCGCTTTTTCCCACTCGCCCGGCAGTATTACTTCACCTGGCGCGCTAGAAACACTGCGTAGCGCTTCAGAAAGCCCCTCACGCTCGGCACTGCCATTTTGCTCAATAGCCAGCGCCACTAGGAAGGCCGCATCATAAGCCTGGGCAGCGAATACGGCGCTAGGATCAATGCCCGCCGCTTCAGCCGCTTCATTGAAAATGTTTGTCCCGGGGAGATCAGGGCTGCCAGGACGTGTGGCGATCATTCCATCCAGCACATCTGCGCCAATCGCTTCTACTAAGCTATCACCAACCATGCCATCGGCACCCACATACTGGGTGAACATGCCGCTTTCGTAGGCTTGGCGAAGTACCGTCTGACCGGAGGTATCGGCATAGGCCAGCACGACCAGCGTGTCTGCGCCACTCGAAGAGAGCGAGCCAAGCTCAGAACGGTAGTCAGCACGGTTATCTTCATGTGCGAGGTTTTCTGCTATTTCGCCACCGCCCGCTTCAAAGGCGTCACTGAAGGCATCCGACAAGCCACGACCATAGTCGTTATTAACATAGGTCACCGCGACAAAGTCGATACCTTTATCAAGCAGTAGCTTAGCAAGCATTTCGCCCTGGAAAGCATCCGATGGCACGGTACGGAAAACTAAGTCGTTGTCATCAAGCTCAGAAACGGCGGGCGCCGTTGACGCAGGTGAGACCATCAACACACCGCCTGGAATTGCTGCGTTATTAGCAGCAGCAATCGTTGCCCCAGTACATAAAGCGCCGACAATCGCGGTGACTTGCTCAGAGTTCACCATACGATCTGCAGCGTTAGAGGCAGCTGATGCATCCGAACAGGTGGTATCCCCAGAAGGCATCTCCAATGTTTGCCCGCCTAAGATACCGCCCTGCTCATTGATCTGCTCGACGGCAAGCTGAGCACCCGCAAAAATAGGTGGTGTCAGGCTTTCAATTCCCCCGGTAAAACCGCCCAAGAAGCCAACTTTGACCTCCGCCTGGGCCATGCCCGCTAAAGCAAGAGATGAGGCCGCAACGGCGGTGGCTAATGCGCGCTTATTAATCATATTATTTGTCGCTCCCAGTATGTTGAGTGCCCCGACGGTCCAGCGCGGGACTTCTCTTAATCTGGAACCGGAACGCTAAAAACACAAGCAACGCTTTCTAACGTTCTTCCGTCTCATCAGCATTTTGGCGACGCTCAGCCAGCTGTTTTTGGTAACGCTTATTGCGGTACAGCCTTATTAACGCGATCGTCAGTGCGGCAGCAACCATGACAGCCAGCACACCCCCTTGCCAGAGGCGAGCTGCATCGCCCATTACAGTTTCCAAAGTAATAATCAGCATTAAACCCAGCGCCTGCGACCCAATGGCCAGCGCCCGCAGCATGTCGAAAGCGGGTTGAGGCATAGACATCTCCGTAATTTTTAACGTGCGTGGTATGGTTTACCAGTGTACCTGTTTAACGGAAAAATCATGAATGCGATTGCCATTGGCCCACTGCTGATCTCCACCCCTCGGCTATATGCCTTAGGCTGCGCGCTACTGTTATTACTGGTTAGCCGCTACCTGCTGGGGTTAACGCCTTCACAGCATGGGCGCTGGTTCAACGGGCTAATGGTGATATGGCTGCTGGCAGCGCGGATTGTTTTTGTAGCGCTCAATTGGGAAAGCTACAGCGCAGCACCGCTGGAAGCACTGAAAGTATGGCAACCCGGCTACAATGCGCTGGGTGGCTTAATTGCAGGGTTAATTTGGACAGCCTGGGCGCTACGTAAGCGACTATTGGCGCTCATCGGCGGTCTTGCCATGTTGGTCGGCACGACAAGTCTGTGGCTGGTCTTGGTAACGCTTGCCCCCTTAGGCAATGACTTCGCCATTGACGCACTACCAGAGATCACCCTGGAAGATATGGACGGCAGTGCGGTGAATCTCTCTTCGCTGACTGAAAGCGGCGACCTGATTATCGTTAACTTATGGGCTACCTGGTGTCCTCCTTGCCTGCGCGAAATGCCGTTGCTCGAAGAAGCAGCAAAGCGTGAGGGCGTGAGCGTGGTAGTCGCTAACCAAGGCGAAGACTTACTGCCGATAGTGCGCTATCTAGACGAGCAGAGGCTGGATTTTCGCTACGCACTGCGTGATCCGAGCCAAACGCTAATGGCACAATTTCAAGCTCCAGGCCTGCCCACTACAGTGCTTTTTGACCGACAAGGCAACACGTTGGATGTACACGTAGGAGAATTAACCCGCGCACAGCTGGAACAATGGTTGGAAGATTGACCACGATAGACCTTAATCCCCCCGCTCCTTTGCGTTAGAATCCCTCGCCCTGTTGCCACCGGCGACCTGCCCCGGTGGCGTACAACCTGTTTCTGTAGACTTCCTCGAGGCATCATGAGCGATTTTTCTCCCGGCCAGCGCTGGATTAGCGACGGCGAGGCTGAGCTTGGACTCGGCACCGTGCTTAACTGCGACGCCCGTAGCGTTACCATTTTGTTCAGTGCCAGCCAGGAAACCCGTACCTACAACACCCGCCAAGCGCCCTTGACCCGCGTCATGTTTGGCAGCGGCGACCGCGTAATTTCTGCTGATGGCTGGCAGATGATCGTAGACGATAGCAAAGAGACCAATGGCTTAATCACCTACATTGGTGAAGATAGCAGCGGCCTTCCTCGTGAGCTCTCTGAAGCAAAGCTTGCCGACACCATGCAGTTTGATCAGGCGCGCGATCGACTGTTGACCGGCCAAGTTGACCGCAATGACTGGTTTGACCTGCGCTTTCGCACGCTGCACCACTATCAGCGCATCGAGCAGCACAGCGCTCTGGGCTTTGCGGGGCCGCGCATCGACCTGATTCCTCACCAGCTGTATATCGCTGACGAAGTGGCAGGTCGCCATGCCCCGCGCGTACTGCTTGCAGACGAAGTTGGGCTGGGTAAAACGATTGAGGCGGGCCTGATTCTGCACCGTCTGCTTCTGGCTGGCCGAGTAGAACGCGCGTTGATATTGGTGCCAGACAGCCTTACCCACCAATGGCTGGTCGAGCTGTTACGCCGTTTCTCACTCAATGTTAGCCTGCTGGATGAGCACCAAAGTCTCGCCCACGGCAGTGCCAATCCATTTGAAAGCGCCCAAATTGTATTGGCCAGCCAAGGTTGGCTGTTCGCCAATATTCACCGCCAAGAGCAGGCCCAGGCGAGCCAGTTTGATTTATTGATCGTCGATGAAGCCCATCATCTTGACTGGAGCCCTGATGGCAGCGGCCCAGGCTATCAGTGTGTTGAGCAGCTTGCTGCTGATATTCCTGGCTTATTGCTGCTGACGGCTACGCCAGAGCAGATGGGTGTTGAGAGTCATTTCGCTCGCTTGCGCTTGCTAGATGCCGAGCGTTACCACGATATCGAACGCTTTAAAGACGAAGAACATCATTACATCGCTGTCGCTCAAGCCATTGATGCCTTGGATGAGCTACCCGATAACGGCGAGGCGCGTAAACGGGTAGATAATGTAGCGGACGACCGTGACAGCCAGGCGTTGCTAGCAACGTTGTGCAACCCTGAGGCAAGTGCTGAACAGCAAGATGCTGCCCGCGCTCAGTTGCGCGATGCGCTGCTTGATCGTCACGGTACTGGACGAGTCATGTTCCGCAACAGCCGTCGGCATGTGGGAGGGTTCCCGGAACGTCGTTTGCACCTTGCCCAGCTGGAACTGCCATCAGCCTACCGGCGCGTGCTGCGCCGCTTAGAACGCGATGATGATTACCTGGATGAACTGCTGATTGAAACGGGCATGGATCATCCCGACGTGTTGATTTATCCAGACAGTATGTATCGCGAGCTCAGCAATGATCCGCTTAACACCGAATCCTGGTGGCATATCGACCCACGGGTAAACTGGCTACTGGAAAAGCTGAGTGACGATAGCGAAAGTGGCTTCGCCAACGATAAAGTACTGATTATTGCTCACCATAGAGAAACCGCTGAAGGACTTGCCGAAGGATTGCGCGTCCTAGGCGGCTATCACGCACCGGTGTTCCACGAAGGATTATCGCTGGTGGAGCGTGACCGTGCCGCAGCGGCATTTGCTGATGAAGAAGACGGCTGCCAAGTGCTGGTATGCTCTGAAATCGGCTCAGAAGGCCGCAACTTTCAGTTCTGCCGCCACTTGGTGATGTTTGATATGCCCCAGCACCCCGACCAGCTGGAGCAGCGCATTGGCCGCCTCGACCGGATAGGGCAGCGCCACGCCATTGAACTTCATGTCCCCACCTTCACTGGCAGCCCAGGCGAACGGCTACTGCGCTGGTATCATGAGGGCATGGACGCGTTCAGTGCTCCTCACGGCATTGGCAGCGATCTGTATGATGCCTTTGGTGATGCTTTGGCTGATGCCCTACTCGACGATGAAATGCTTGATGAAATCATCGACGAAACCCGCCAAATGTTCACCGCGAAACTGGCTGAGCGGGATGCTGGCCGTAACCGGCTGTTAGAGCTAAACGCCTGTCGCCCTGCCCGTGCTCAGCAGGTCATTGAGGCGGTGCGTGAGTTAGACGAAGATCCAGCGTTGCCACGTTTTGTAGAGCGCGCCCTGGATATTTTTGGGGTAGATAGCCAAGACATTGGCAATGGCCTACTTTATTTGCAGCCTAGTCAACACATGCTGGACGGCTTACCAGGGCTGGTGAAGGGGGAAGAGGGCTTTTCAGCCACTTATAGCCGCGCACTGGCACTGGCACGAGACGATATTCAGCGGCTCTCTTGGGAGCACCCGCTGCTGCGCGAAATGATGGAGCGTATATTAGATGGCACTATGGGTAATACGGCGCTTGCGCTACTGCGCCATCCAGCGATTCCCAGTGGCCGCTTAATGGCTGAATTGGTCTTCCGCACCCACTGCCCTGCCCCCAAATCACTCCACCTCAACCGCTTCTTGCCGCCTACTGCTGTGCGTGTCCTGCTTGATGAATCAGGCGCAAACCTAACTAGCAAGATCTCCTTCACCGGACTTGGCAAAAACCTGCAGAAAGTGAACAAGTCGCTGGCAAGGGACTTGATCAAAAGCCGCCATGACCAACTGCGCGGCTTGCTTATTCAGGGTGAAGGTGAAGCTGAACGTGAGTTACCCAGCATCCTAGAAAGCGCTGAAACACGCATGCGTGCCCAACTTGATGCAGAACTTGCTCGCTTAACCGCCCTGGCAGAGCACAATCCAGCGGTTCGTAGTGAAGAACTGGAGGCATTGAAGCAAGAACGTAAAGCACTTAGCGACGCAATAGAAAACACCCGCCTGCGGCTCGATTCCGTGCGGGTGATTATCACTGTCGACCCCAATGCCTGACCCTGAAAAACTAAAGAATGGCCTCTAACGCCTTATCGAGTGTCGGGTATTGAAAGGTAAACCCGGCCTCGATCAGACGTGCAGGTCGCATATCAGCCCCAGTCAGCAACAGCTGTGACATCTCTCCAAAGCCCGCTTTTAGTACGAAAGCGGGTACGGGGAAAACTGCCGGCCGGTGAAGCTGCTTAGCCAACGTTTTCGTGAACTCAGCATTTGTTACCGGATGCGGCGCACTGCCATTAAACGCGCCTGAAAGCGTTGATTCGTTCATCAAAAACATAATCGCTGCCACCAGATCGTCACGATGAATCCAGGGCATAAACTGTTTGCCGCTTCCAAAACGCCCACCGAGTCCGAGCTTGAATGGTGGCAGCATTTTCTGCAGCGTACCGCCCCCTGCTTCAAGCACTAACCCAATACGCAGTATCGCTAAGCGAACGCCCATCGCCTCGATCGGTTTTGCCGCCGCTTCCCACTGCGCACAAAGACGATGAGCGAACTCATCGTTTGGCGACGTTGTTTCATCCACCACCTTGTCGCCTTGATCTCCGTAATACCCCATCGCAGAGCCGCTAATCATCACGCTGGGTAACGCTTGTCCGTTAGCTTCCAGCTGCTCACAGAGCGTAATTAGCTGCTGAGTGCTGTCGACCCGAGAACGGATCAGTGTCTCTTTTTGGCTATCACTCCAGCGCTTTGCCGCAATTGACTCACCGGCAAGGTTAATCAACGCCTCCGGTGGCGTGTCCATAAATGCCTGGGCACTATCACGTATATCGCAGGCCTTAGGCAACCGATCACGCACTTGGTGGGGCGTTCGGGAAACGACTTGTACCTCGTGCCCTTGAGCGAGAAGTTGTTGGCAGAGTCGCTGGCCAACAAAGCCGCTACCTCCGGTGATTAATACCCGCATGGTGTCACTCCTATGGCCTGACTGAGAGGGGTAGCGCGTGCCTGTGCCGACGTTAAACTGCCCTCTTGGGGATAACCGCAGTTTAAATGATCATTGCATAGCGTTTTATTGTACGATATCTATACACAAGCACTACACCTTGATCATTACACATTTAATTAGCCGCTGCGAGTTCCTATGTCTGAACGATTACCTGTGCCTTCAATGCTCTCTGATGCCCATACAGTAGCGATTATTGGTGCAGGTTTATCTGGCCTGGCCTGTGGTCACCAGCTTGCCAGTCAGGGAATCAATGTGACGCTATTTGATAAAGCACGCGGACCAGGCGGCCGTATGTCAAGTAAACAACGTCCTGGAGCGACACTAGACCTGGGCGCACAAGCTTTTACCACTCGCGATAAACGGTTTGCCGAAAAAGTCGCCGAGTGGCAAGCCGTCGGCTGCGTTGCTATTTGGCCAACGTTACGTTATCAGGCTAGCGCATCCGGCTGGCAAACACACAATGACGATCAGCTGCGTTACACCGGCGCACCACGCATGAGTGCCTTAACCCGTTACCTAGCCGATACGCTTAGTGCTCTTCCTAATGCAGCTATTACGCTTGAAACCCACATTACTGGGTTAGATAAAACGGCTGCTGGCTGGAAGTTACACGATAGCCACGGGGCAATACATGGGCCTTTTGACCTGGTGGTTATTAGCGCTCCGCCGCCACAAGCCAACACATTATTAGCCGCGTGGGAACCAACATTAGCCGCTGCCTGCGAAGCAAAGCCACAACGAGGATGCTGGGCAGGTTGGGCTATTTTTGAAGAACCACTACCGACAATAGAAAAAGTGGCCTCGGCTTGGCATACCGTTCACACTCATCACCCTGCACTGCGGCTAGTGTCGCGCAATCACACTAAGCCAGGTCGTGAGCAACAGCCAGAAAGTATCAGCCTACTTGCCCAGTTAGACTGGAGCGATAACCATATCGAGAGTGACAACGACACCGTTGCCCAACAGCTGCTGGAAGCTTTCATGTCGCTGCTGCCAGAACAAACCGCACTGCCTAAGATCGTTGAGATAGGCGCGCATCGCTGGCGTTATGCCCAACCAGCCCAGGCAGGCCAACAATCATACTTGTACAGCACACGTGGATTAGCACTTTGCGGGGATAGCTTCAGGGGCAGTCGTGTAGAAGATGCTTGGTTATCTGGCGACGAATTAGGAAGAGCCCTATTAGGCCAGTCGGTCTAAAATTAGAAAGAAAGCTTAACGTTTATGAGCACGTGGGAAAGGTTGTACCCAGAAGCCACAAGTTGTACAAAGGTGGCTATAATAGCGTGACGCTATCTACATGATTAATACTACATGCTTAGTAGCTTCCCAACTATGTGGCAGATCGCCGGTTAGGCGCTGATACAACGCCACGGTAATTATTGACAGACCCCTGCAGCAATTGCTGCAGGCAACCAAGAGGCAATGGCGCCCATGAGTAATAAGGCGACCCACCCACCCGACACCCCACTTTATCCTATCAGGGAAGTTTCCCGTTTAACGGGTGTTAACTCGGTCACACTACGTGCCTGGGAGCGTCGCTACGGTTTAATCCGCCCACAGCGCACCCCAAAGGGACATCGGTTATATGCGCAAGATGATATCACCCGTATTGAGCGAATTTTACAATGGCTGAACCGCGGTGTACCGGTTAGCCAGGTAGCCGATTTACTTGATCAACCAGAAACCGTGGAAACGCCCACCCAGGATGCAGGCGACTGGGCCAGCCAACGTCAACAGCTTCAACTAACCATTGAAGCGGTTGATCTCCCAAAATTGGAGACGCTTTATCATCAAAGCTTAGCGTTATATCCATTAAGTGTTGCTATTAACGAACTTTGGCAGCCGGTGATTCTATCGCTGGAGGCCAAATGGGCAGACCAGCCTGATGAGCTTGTGCGCCGCACCTTTGAGGCTTTTTTGCGGAGCCAGGTAGGCATCCGCTTGCATTATGCTAATCAGGCAACGCGCGGGCCGCTCATTTTGTTAAGCGCCATGCCCGAAGACCCCGGCCTATTGTGGGTGTTGATGTGTGCATTAATGGCTAGCGAACAAGGCTATCGCGTACAAATGTTTGATCGTTCGTTGGCGCTGAAGGAACTACCTAACGCGGTGTCTCGACTGCACTCATCAATGGTATTACTTTCCAGCGGCCAGCGTGAAAGCGATGACTACATTCGCCAAACACTTCCCAAGGCAGCAGAAACGTTAAATGTGCCGATTGGCGTTTGCGGTGAAGTAGCAAAGCTCAGAGAGAACGACTTACGTGACGGCCCTGTACATATGCTGGGCGATGATTTACCGCAAGCCATCGCACGGCTTCGCCCCCTGCTTCGCGAGTCGGGGATCCTTTGAGGCATTGCCCTTTTGAACACCGAAGATTGAGCGCTATTGAATATCACCGCGGGTAAGGATATAGCATGAATTTGCAGCTTGTTTGGCTGCGTAGTGACTTACGCATTCACGATAACTCCGCGCTTGCCGCTGCTGCTGCCAAAGGCCCCGTGGTAGCCGTATTCCTGCGCAGCGTAGCTCAGTGGCAAGAACATGGACATGGTGCTAACAAACTCGACTTCTGGTCTCGCGGCGTAGCTGCGGTTAAAGCATCGCTGAATGGGCTGAACATTCCACTCCTACACCGCGACATCGACCATTACGATGAAGCGGCTAGCATACTAGTGGATATCGCCCGCACGTATCAGATAACCCAGCTTCATTTTAATTACGAATATGCATTGAATGAGCAGCGCCGCGATCATGCTGTGCTTGAGGCGTTTGAAAAAGAAGGGATAACCGCCCAAGGCCACCACGATGCCGTTGCTTTTGCACCTGGCAGCTTGCTAACGGGAAAAGGCGACTATTACGGCGTATTTACTCCGTTCTCAAAAGCGTGGCATAAGCAGGTGACTGCGGAACAACTAGCGCTTCGCGACACGCCGAAGGTGCAATCGCCACTAGAGATTGACAGCGACTCACTTCCCGCACTGCCTAATCTTGACGATACTGCCGTGGATGGCCGCTTATGGCCGGCTGGCGAAAATGCGGCTAGCGACAATCTTGAACGCTTTTTACGCTTTCGCGGTCGGCACTATCAGCAGCAGCGGGACTTCCCTAAGGTACGCGGCACCAGTGAACTTTCACCCTATCTGGCACTAGGCATGATCTCTCACCGCCAATGTCTCCAGGCAGTGATGAGCGAAAATGGGGGACATTTAGCTGACGGTGATGCCGGACTGACAACATGGGTCAATGAACTTATTTGGCGTGAGTTTTATCAACATGTTGCAGTAGGTTTCCCCCAAGTTTGCCGCTATCAGCCATTTCAGGAGCACACCAAGCAGCTTCGTTGGCGTGACGACGACAAAGGCTTTAATGCATGGTGTGAAGGCCGCACCGGCTATCCAATTGTGGATGCGGCCATGCGCCAACTAGTGACCACAGGCTGGATGCACAACCGCCTGCGCATGATCACCGCAATGTTTTTAAGTAAGCACCTACTGATCGACTGGCGACATGGTGAAGCATTTTTTATGCGCCACTTGGTCGATGGTGAGTTTTGCGCGAATAACGGTGGCTGGCAGTGGGCGGCATCAACGGGCACGGATGCAGCGCCTTACTTCCGGATTTTTAACCCTACTACCCAGTCAACGCGCTTTGATCCGGATGGCGAATTTATTGCCCACTGGTTGCCAACTCTTAGCGCATTGCCTGCTAAAGCGCGCCATGCGCCGCCTCAGGATATGCTAAATCCAACGGACTACCCACCGCCTATCGTTGATCATAAAGCTGCGCGCCAGCGTGCTTTGGATGCCTTTAAAGCGCTAACTAAATAGCTACTCTACTTTTTGCATCGTCTGCGCAGCAGCGATGCAAATTGACTGTCATCCCTCTCACTCTTTAAACGTTCTTTTTACCTCCTCTTTATTTTTCAAGTTGCTTAACCACCAAAGGATCGCGTAATGCCTAACGACCAAGCTTTGGCGAATTTTTGCGCCTTCTTCAATAAACTAGACAACACCTGTACAGAAAAACTATACGAGGTATATACTGAAGAAATTGTTTTCAACGATCCACTGCACCACATTGAAGGGCGAGCGGCACTCGAGCGCTATTTCGCAACGATGTATGAAAACGTCGAACGCTGCCAATTCACCTATCACATGCAGCAGCAACAGGCTAACCAAGCGTTTGTAACGTGGACAATGGAGTTTGTTCATCCACGCCTGGCCCACGGTAACCCTATCCGTGTTGCCGGGTGCAGCGCGCTAACATTTG
This sequence comes from Vreelandella neptunia, assembly GCF_000712975.1. Lineage (GTDB taxonomy): Bacteria > Pseudomonadota > Gammaproteobacteria > Pseudomonadales > Halomonadaceae > Vreelandella > Vreelandella qaidamensis. The sequence goes on from NZ_JHQL01000005.1 coordinate 181,843, forward strand.
CAGACGATGGAAGAGTATCGCGGCATCGTGACTACTTTGATGCAGGGGCGATGTTATACGAACACTTACCATTGATGGGACGCGCCATACGCTGGCTGAAACGGCGCCTTGGCTAACCCTTGACCCGTCATCAGCACGCAGGTTGCGTGCTAACAGGCCGCCACAGGAGAACACGATGAGCACATGGAAAACGCCCCAACGCATTTGGCTAACAGGGGCTACGTCAGGCATTGGCGAAGCGCTTGCCAAAAAGCTCATCGCCCAAGGTCACCACGTCGTGCTTAGCGCTCGTAACCAAGCAGCGTTAGACAGCTTGTGTGCAGGCCACTCCAATGCTTATTCGCTACCCCTTGACGTAAGCGATCGCCAAGCAGTGATTGCAGCGGGTGAGCAGATCAACACTTGGCTCGGCGCACTGGATGTTGCGCTGTTCAATGCAGGCACCTGCGAATACCTCGATGCTCAGCATTTTGACATGGAACTGATTGAGCGAGTCTTTACGCCTAATTTGTTTGGCACCCTCTATGGCGTCGAAGCGGCACTGCCGCTATTGAGAGCTGCCCGTAAAGAAGGTAAACCAGCTCGCCTTGCCGCCACCTCCAGTGCCTCTGCCTATTTGCCACTGCCTCGTGCAGAGGCTTATGGCGCTTCAAAAGCAGCTATCAGCTACTTTTTGGAATCATTACGCCTTGACCTTGATCAAGAAGGCATTGACGTTAGCTTGATTCACCCCGGCTTTGTGAAGACACCCTTAACTGATCGTAATGATTTCCCTATGCCCATGCAGGTCACCGCCGATCAGGCCGCTGATGCGATCATTGCGGGCCTCGTTAAAGGGCGACTAGATATACACTTTCCACGCCGTTTTACCTATCTCGTGAAATGTTTAGGAATTTTACCGCCTGCGCTGCGTCGTCACATAGGTCTACGCATGACAAGGCGTCAAGAGGAGCAACAATGAGCGGCATGGCGTCACAACGCATCGCAATTATTGGTAGTGGCATTAGCGGTATGGCTGCCGGGTGGTACCTATCGTCACAGCATGAAGTCACTCTGTTTGAAGCAGACGAGCGTCTTGGCGGCCACACAGCCACCATGGATGTTGAGGTTGGCGGCAACACTTACGCCATCGATACCGGTTTTATTGTTTTCAATGATTGGACCTACCCCCACTTCCAGCGCTTACTAGAAACCCTTGGTGTGCCGAGTCAGGCCACTGAAATGAGTTTTTCAGTGCACGAAACCGATGTCGACTTTGAATACAACGGTCATACATTAGGGTCACTATTTGCTCAGCGGCGTAATTTACTTAGTCCCGCATTTTATCGTCTATTGCGGGATATTTTACGTTTCAATAAACAGGCAACCGCTGATTTAGAGAGCCAGCGGTTAGCAAATGATATGACGCTAGGCGAGTATCTTGACCAAAATGGTTACGGTGATGCCTTTCAACGGCGCTATCTATTGCCCATGGGGGCGGCGATTTGGTCAGCTAGTATCGGTGATTTACGCGCCTTCCCACTGACGTTTTTTGTGCGTTTTTTCCGTAACCATGGGCTGCTATCGGTGAATCACCGCCCACAGTGGTACACCCTAATTGGCGGTTCGAAACGCTACATTCCTAGTATGACGGCGCCTTATGCAGCGCGTATTCATCTCAACACGCCTGTCACTCAGATTACACGCAGCGACACGGGCGTGATGATTACCACAGCGCAAGGCACTCAACGCTTTGATCAGGTGGTACTAGCATGCCATGCCGACCAAGCACTGGCGATGCTCGGCGACCCGACACCCGCCGAGCAAGACATCCTCGCCGCCATGCCTTATCAGGATAACGAGGTCGTACTGCATACCGACACAACGCTGCTGCCACGGCGCAAGCGCGCCTGGGCAAGCTGGAACTACCGGCTCGATGGGCGCGGCTCAGAAGAGCGTGTCTCTGTCACTTACGACATGAACATCCTGCAGCGTTTGACATCCGATACCACATTTTGCGTCACCCTCAATGATTCCGACAGCATTGATCCTGCCAAGGTGTTAGGCCGCTATACTTATGCCCATCCCCAGTTCACCCTAGCAGGTCAAGCGGCACAAGCGCGTCATAGCGAGATTTCGTCGGCCGCGCGTCGTACTCACTTCTGCGGCGCTTACTGGCGCAATGGCTTTCACGAAGATGGGGTATGGAGCGCACTGCGGGTTGCTCAAGCATTAGGGTGTGATGAAGCAGCCGCGCCACCCTCAACGCCCACGTCGCTACCGGCCCATGACCTTATGCCTGCCAACGGCGTAGGGGAGGGGCTAGGATGATTGCTGCACCTCGCTCGCGTATTTATCGCGGCACGCTACGTCATCGTCGCTTTACACCGAAAGCGCACGCGTTTAGCTACCGCATGTGGATGGTATGGCTTGACCTCGATGAGTTGCCAACACTGTTTGATAATGTGCCTTGCTTTAGCGCTCGAAGGCCCGCCCTAGCGCGTTTTAGGCGCGAGGATTATCTCGGCCCTACCGACAAGCCATTACGTACCGCAGTTCGTGAGGAGCTGATTCGTCAGCTAGGTAGTGCACCTGATGGCAAGATTTACGTACTCACCCAGTTACGTACTTTTGGCACTGTCTTCAATCCCGTTTCGATGTACTACGCCTACGACCATGTAGGCAGACTAGCGGCTGTCGTTGGTGAAGTTACCAATATGCCCTGGAAGGAACGTATTTGCTATGCCTGCCAGGTCGACACGGCTCGGCATAGCCACCATGCAAGCTTTGATAAAGCCATGCATGTTTCGCCGTTTAATCCCATGGAAATGACCTATCGCTGGAAGTTCAACTCACCCAGCGACCAGCTCTATCTTCACATGGAAAACTGGCAAAGCGGGCAACGTCATTTCGATGCCACGCTTACCCTTGAAGCAGCGCCCGCCACACGTCGCGTTTTATTAGCAACACTCGCACGGCAACCCTGGATGAGCCTTAAAACAGTCGCGGGAATTCATTTTGAAGCGTTTCGCCTTTGGCTTAAGCGCGTCCCCGTTTATAACCACCCTAAGCGCAAGGAGACTTCAAAATGACGACCCTGCGTTCTACGCCCCCCGAAATACAACCGGTTAACCAGGATCGTTTCACCCGCTGGTTAAAACCCCGCCTGCTGGCTCAGTTAGATGCCTTCCAGGGTGGTCGTATCACCTTAATTGAAGGCAATCAGTGTCATCATCTTGGTCAAGAAGGGCCGCTTCAAGTGACCGTCGTGATACGCCACTCCCGCGCATGGAAAAGGCTCGCGTTTGGCGGCACGGTTGGTGCAGCTGAATCCTATATGGATGGCGACTGGGATGCTGATGACTTAGTGGCCTTGGTGCGTTTGTTTGCGGCCAACCTGGATCATGTAAACGGTAACATGGAAAATGGGAGTGCTCGCTTTACCCGCTGGCTGCTTGGCGCTGCCTATCGTTTCCAACGTAATAGTCTTTCCGGGTCAAAGCGTAATATCTCTGCACATTACGATATTGGAAATGACTTATTTGCCACGTTTCTTGATCAACGTCACTGGATGTACTCAAGCGCTGTTTTCCCCTACCCAGAAGCCAGCCTAGAAGAAGCGTCGACCTACAAACTCGACATCATGCTCGAAAAGCTAGATGTACGCCCAGAACACCGTTTGCTAGAAATTGGTACAGGCTGGGGTGGTCTTGCAATACACGCCGCTAAAACCCGTGGCTGCCATGTTACTACCACCACCATTTCTGAAGAGCAGTACGCCCATACCGCCCGCCGTATCCAAGAAGAGGGACTCGACGATAAAATCACCCTGCTAAAGCAAGATTATCGTGAGTTGACGGGACGCTACGATCGACTGATTTCTGTTGAGATGATTGAAGCCGTCGGCCATCAGTATTTAAACACCTACCTTGCAAAAGTCGACAGCCTACTGACGGATGATGGTCAAGCTATGCTGCAAGCCATCACTATCCGAGACCAGCGGTTTGAAGAAGCTAAACGGGATATGGACTTTATTAAGCGCTATATTTTTCCCGGCGGTTTTTTGCCCTCCCATCACGCTATGCTAACCAGCGTGATGCGCAAAACCTCACTGAACGTGGTAGCGCTCGATGAAATCGGCCAGCACTATGCCCGTACATTACGTGAATGGCGGCACCGCTTTGAAGCAAGCTTGGAGCAAGTCCGCCAGCAAGGCTACGACGAGCGTTTCATCCGCATGTGGCGCTACTACCTGTGTTATTGCGAGGGAGGTTTTATTGAGCGCTCTATTGGCACGTGCCACTTGTTGCTGGCGAAACCAGCCGCCAAACCTGAACCGCTAACAGGCGCGCTATAAATGGCTAGCCCACGCTGGCAAGGTTTGCTGTTCAACGCACTGCGCTTTGAAGCGGGCTGGCTACTGTGCGTATTAGGAGGGTCATGGATAGCGGCCATTACCGGGAGCATACTGCTCGGCTGGCATTTTTGGCGCTGTGCCAAACCCGGCGAATGGCGCTTCATTGGTGTATTTGCACTACTTGGGTTGGCGCTAGACGGCGGCCTACATGTCGCGGGAGGATTCGACTTCGGTGAACAACCCCTGGTGGCAGGATTGTTGCCACTATGGCTTTGGATGCTGTGGCCTCTGTTTGCAACGCTGGTATTTCACTCACTTGCCTGGCTGTGGCAATACCCACGCATTGCGGCGCTTTGTGGGGCGGTCAGCGGGCCATTATCGTATGTTGGTGGCGCTGCACTCACCGGCGTTAGCTTGGCCCCCTGGCTATTGCCAGCACAAGCCCTTATTTGGGCAGTGCTCTGTTTTGGCATTAGCCGTTATGCCAATCAAAAAACCACTGTTTTTAACACTCGCTAAGAGGCTTCTTCAGTCAACGTCTGCGGCACCCAACGCTGTTCAAGCTCGGCAGCAGGTAGCGGCCTCGCAAAATAGAAACCTTGTACCAAAGTGCAACCAGCGTTAATAAGAAACTGACACTGCGCTTGGGTTTCGACACCTTCTGCTACCACCTCTAGCCCCATGCCCTCTGCCATCGCCAAGACAGCCGTGACAATAGCAGCGTCGGCTTGATCGTTAGGCAACTCACGGATAAAGGCGCGATCCAGCTTAATCTTATCCACCGGCAGTCGCTTCAAGTAACCAAGCGATGAGTAACCTGTTCCAAAATCATCAATAGCAATGGCATAGCCTTGATCACGTAGCGCCTGCAAACGAGGCCCCATATCGCCTGCACGCTCATCTAATAAAACAGATTCAGTTAACTCTAAGCCAATTTGGGATGGCTTTAACTGGTATCGCTCTAAACAGCTAGATAGCTGGGTTTCGAGATCTCCCTGAAAAAGTTGCAGCGCGGAAATATTAATCCACACCGTCACGTTTGGCATTCCGCTGTGCTGCCAATGCGCTTGCTGAGCACACGCTTTTTCAATCACCCAGCTACCCAGCTCAGGCATAAGCCCATGCCGCTCTGCTAGTGGAATAAAATCTCCTGGTGAAATCATCCCATCCTGAGGGTGGCGCCAGCGCAGTAATGCTTCCATGCCTACTAAATCGCCAGTTCCTGGATGATGCTGTGTCTGATAGTGCAGCTCTAGTTGATCGCCTGATATCAGCGCTGCCCGCAAATCGCTCACCAGCGCGAGCTGGGGATTATCTTGTTTATCTAACGCGGGGCGAAACCGCTGGCTATGGTTACGCCCCAGGCGCTTAGCACTATATAAGGCAGACTCTAGCCGCTGAAACAGCACGCCTGAGTCCCGCCCATCTTCTGGAGCACGGCAGCTGCCAATAGTTAATCCTAAGCGCAAAGATTGTTCATTGATTTCAAACGGGCGACTCATATGCTCGCGAAGCATGGCTACCCACTTATCGTGATCATCGAAGGTAGTCGTACGAATCACCATAAACTCATCGCCACCGAGCCTACCTACGACGCTGCCTGCCATATAGCTGGTTAACCGCTGAGCAAAGCGCGCGAGCAGACGATCCCCCTGCTCTACACCTAAGCTATCGTTAACAGACTTGAGTCCATCAATATCAATCAGCGCCGTATCTAAACTTTCACCTGCACGCAAATGGCGCAGCCGAGAAGCCATCAGGTCGTGCAACCGCCGACGGTTTGGCAGACCCGTTAAAGGGTCTTCATAACCGATACGGCGCAAATCACGCTCACGGGTTTTCTGGGCAGAGATATCGGTAAATAAACTAATAAAATGAGTGATGTTGCCACGCTTGTCGGTAACAGCACGGACTTTTAGCCACTCAGGGTATTCATCGCCATGTTTGCGACGATTCCACATCTCGCCTTCCCAACGGCCTGTCGCCTTTAACGTGCTCCAAAATGTTTGATAAAACGCTTTATCATGACGCGCAGCGGCCAACGTTTCGAGCTTACGGCCAATCATTTCCTGGCTTTCATAACCGGTAATTTGGGTAAAAGCAGGATTGACCGTTAATACACGGTTATGTACATCGCTGATCACAATGGCATCACCTGCCAAGCCTATCGCATCTTGCGAAAGACGCAGTCGCAACTGCTGCTGTCGCAGCTGCCTCCAAACATCCCACAAACCACAGGCAACCATACTGGCTGACACCATACGGAGTGCCGTATCAGGTATCCACACACAGGCGGGTAATGCCATTAATGCCATCCAAACCAATGGACGGTTAAGAGAAACAGACAGCCACATGGCGATTAACGATGTCCTGTAAATAAGTTTAACGAGGCATGAAACGTTACTGGCATGCCATCATGCCGCTTAGCAAAAAACTTGGACACATAATATTACGTTTATAAGGCGTTTGTTGTACGAATTCGTAACTTATGGAATAACAGCGGCCATAGAAGGTTATCGGCACATCATAAAAAAGCTGTAGATAACACGATAAATAACCGACAACGTGCATTCAGTGGTTTCGGGAAGTAGACTAGGGTTGGCCTTGTGGACCGTGCCTCGGCGCTCGACTCCTGTGCTATGCTCCGATGCTATGCCTCGGCTCTTGGTGCCGCACGCGGCCAACAACCATTTTGATACTCGGAACGATTCAGTGACCAAGCAACATTCCTTTGATCGCGAAGAACTGCTGGCCTGCTCGCGCGGCGAGCTATTTGGCCCTGGCAACGCCCAGCTTCCAGCTCCCAACATGCTGATGCTTGACCGCATCATGCACATTCACGAAGAAGGTGGTGAGCATGGTAAAGGCGAGTTAATCGCTGAACTGGACATCACCCCGGACCTGTGGTTTTTTGATTGCCACTTCCCAGGTGACCCAGTCATGCCCGGCTGTTTAGGGCTAGATGCCATGTGGCAGCTGGTAGGCTTCTACCTTGGCTGGCTTGGCCATCCAGGCCGTGGGCGTGCACTTGGCTGTGGTGACGTTAAATTCAGCGGCCAAATTTTGCCCGACGCGAAAAAAGTGACGTATCACATTAATGTGAAACGCATTATTACCCGTCGGCTTATCCTAGGCATCGCCGACGGCACCGTGTCCGTCGACGGACGCGATATATACCAGGCTAATGACCTGCGCGTTGGCCTATTCACCTCCACTGCGAATTTCTAACAGGAGGCTTCCATGCGACGAGTGGTAGTCACCGGCCTTGGCATCGTGTCGTGCTTAGGCAACGACCAGCAACAGGTCTTGGACGCGCTTAAAAACGGGCGCAGCGGTATTCGTTTTAAGGAAGAGTATGCTGAACGCGGCTTTCGTAGCCATGTCGCGGGTAGCGTCGATATCGACCTTGATACACTCATTGACCGTAAGCTGCGCCGCTTTATGGGTGACGCAGCTGCCTATGCGTATGTGTCGATGGCACAAGCAATTGAAGACGCAGGGCTTTCTGAGGAGCAGGTATCCAACGAACGTACTGGGCTTATTGCCGGCTCTGGCGGGGCATCTAGCGCCAATCAGGTAGAAGCAGCGGATGTCATGCGCGAGAAAGGCCTGCGCCGTGTGGGGCCTTACCGGGTTACCCGCACCATGGGCAGCACCGTATCGGCATGCTTGGCTACGCCTTTCAAAATCAAAGGCGTCAATTACTCTATCTCCTCGGCCTGTGCGACATCAGCCCACTGTATTGGCAGCGCTATGGAGCAGATTCAGCTGGGCAAACAGGATGTCGTGTTTGCTGGTGGTGGTGAAGAAGAGCATTGGACCCTTTCGTGCTTGTTCGATGCCATGGGCGCCCTATCGACCCATTACAACGATACGCCGGAAAAAGCCTCTCGCCCTTATGATCAAGCGCGTGATGGATTTGTCATCGCTGGTGGTGGCGGCATGTTAGTACTTGAAGAGCTCGAACATGCAAAAGCCCGTGGTGCCAAAATATATGGCGAACTGGTTGGTTACGGCGCTACTTCCGATGGCCACGACATGGTTGCTCCTTCTGGTGAAGGTGCAACACGCTGCATGCGTCAGGCGATGGCAACGGTTCAGGGCGATATTGATTACATCAACACCCACGGTACATCCACACCAGTGGGCGATGTTGCAGAGCTAAAGGCAATCCGTGAGGTGTTTGGCAATACCACACCCGCTATGAGTTCAACCAAGTCGCTCACTGGCCACTCATTAGGCGCAACCGGTGTTCAAGAAGCGATTTATTCGCTGCTAATGATGCAAAATGACTTCGTCGCTGCCTCAGCTAACATCGAGCACCTTGATGAACAGGCGGATGGCTTCGATATTGTTAAGGAGCGACGTGATGGCGTTACTATCGATCGCGTACTCTCTAACAGCTTTGGCTTCGGCGGTACGAATGCTTGCTTGGTCTTTCAGCGCTTTAACGCCTGATTGCCAGTAATGCGATGCCCTTGCGATGCAAACATAAAAACGGCGCCTTTTCGGCGCCGTTTTTATGTTAAGCATGAGGTTATTTAGCGCAAAAATGGCTTAACGAGAGATCGGCCGAGGCACTTCTGAAATCTCTTGCAGCTGGCCTTCAATCCAGGCTTCAACATCGACTAACACTTCGTCTGGCGTACGGCCTGCGGTCTCTATAGGTGCTCCGATACGCACTCTCAGAACGCCAGGACGCTTTACCCAATGACGGCCAGGCCAGCGCTCACCAGCATTATGTGCCACTGGCAGCACCGGCACGCCTGCTCGGCAGGCCACTACGCTACCACTCTTGTTGTAGCGCTTTCGGACCCCTGGATCGACCCGCGTTCCCTCTGGAAAAATAAGCACCGATAGCCCTGTCCCCAGTCGCGCGACACCTTGCGTTAGTACCTGTTTCATCGCGCGGGCAGGTTTCGAGCGATCTAGACTAATTGGCCGCAATAGGCGTAACCCCCAGCCAAAAATGGGTAGACGCAGGAGCTCTTGCTTTAACACCGTACAAACGGGTGGTTTCATAACCTGCAGAAACACCGTTTCCCACTCACACTGATGATTCGCTTGAATCACACAAGGGCCAGAAGGAATATTCTCGCGCCCCTGAATGTCATAACGAACACCGCAAGCCACTTTAAACCACATCATCAAAAAATGGTTATAGAGGTTCAATAAGCGATAACGGGCAGCCAACGGCAAAAACGGCGCAATTGGCAAAAAAAGGATGCCAATCAACAGCATGGCAGAAAAATATCCCGCGTAAAAAACCAAGCTGCGTACCAAATTGATCAAGCCAGCTCTCCTGTTTCGTCACCTTGCTGTTGATCACGCGTTAAGCACCAAGCGTCTAGCATGCGTCCTACCTCAAGCCGCCACGGTTTTTGATGTACGCCAAACACATCAAGTACACGTCGACAATTTAATACCCGGCGCAGCTTGGCATCATGGTGATGGTTGAGTGCCTGTACATCGCCAAGCGTCACACTCTCGCCACGCCCTTCCAAATGGGTTGCTAGTTGAGTACGCACCATTGAGGTAAACGTAAATGCACTCACCGGCTCGGTGCCCGCCAAGTGGTAAGCCCCCCAGGCATCTGCTCCGCAAACTTGCTGCTGCAACATACCGATTAATGCCATGGCAACGGCGTCAGCGGACGTTGGGCAAAAAATGACGTCCTCCGCTGCACGAGCGGGTTGTCCTATCATCAAGCTATCGATTATTTCATTTAGCCACGCATGGCTGCCTTCCAGTGCAAACAAGGGGCCTAAACGAACAATTAAATGTCGATGATACTCAGCACGTATCCGGTCGCCTGCTTGCACTAAGCGGCGCAGACTTTCATCTCGAGGAGCAGGCACGACATGCTCATCGATAGGTATTTCAAACCCGTCTTCATAAAGCTGGTCGGAAACACACCATACCAAGGCAATTCCTTGAGCCTGACAAGCATCCATACAGGCATCTACAGCATCAGCGTGAGCTGTCACATCGGCAGGTGCCATACTAAGCGGATGTGCCAACGGCGGAATAACGACCGCGTCAGGTGCTATCGCCTGGAGTTGAGTGGATGTAATTGTGTTGCCTTGCTCAATAACAAGCTCAGTGTCTGTTCGACGACTGGCTTCTCGGGCTAATGCCAAACTCAAACAGTGCCCTGCATCTAGTATCAGCAGCTTCAAGACAGCCCTCCCCCCTCATCGAACCCTAGGACGAGGCGTACCCAGGGTTATGAAAAACTAGTCAGACTAGGCGATCAGAAGGGAATTTCATCGTCAAAATCATCAAAGTTGCCAGGATCAGGGGCACCATAATTGCTGTTTTGGTTAGCAGGGGCTGGCTGATTTTGCTGCGGCCCGCGTGCAGGCTGCTGAGCAGCTCCACCATAGTTACCTTGGGGTGCACCGCCTTGGGGAGGATAACCACCCTGCTGAGGCATACCGCCACCTTGCTGGTTCTGAGGAGCCGGGTGCTGCTGAGCAGGAGCACCTTGCCCAGGGTTATTTTGCGCGTACCCCCCCTGAGGAGCGCCGCCACCCTGGAAATCACCGCCACGGCTATCGAGCATTTGCATATCGTTAGCTACGATTTCCGTACTGTAGCGATCCTGGCCATTTTGGTCTTGCCATTTTCGGGTTTGCAGGCGACCTTCAATGTACACCTTAGAACCCTTTTTCAAGTACTGCTGGGCAATCTCAGCAGTTTTATTGAACAACACAATGCGGTGCCATTCGGTACGCTCTTGACGCTGGCCACTCTGGCGATCCATCCAAGTATCAGAGGTTGCCAAATTCAAGTTTGCCACCGCCGTTCCCGAAGGTGTAAACCGTACCTCAGGGTCTTGGCCCAAGTTACCAATCAAAATCACTTTGTTAATACCGCGCGCCATAGCTCGCTCCTTTCAATAATCGGTCATCTATCACTATCAGTGCTGTCAAGGGTATCACTGATACGGCTGCTAGGCCTCGATGCCATACAGCAAATGTGTATAAAAGCGTCGGTAGCTACCCAAAGCCTAGGTGCTTAAACGTTTGCGGTAGCGAAGAATAAAAACACCCTACACGGGTTACGTTTTAGGTGGTGATAACAACCTCGTCAGCGCTGCCTGATCAAGCTCTTGGCGATTCACTTTTAGGTACATCAAGCGCTCTTCCGGCACCACCATCACGTCTTCTACACCAACGACATCCGCCAGATGTTCCATCAACAGATTTAATGCATCAGGCTGAGTATCATGCAATGCAACGACTTCGCTAGAGAGAGGCGGTGGCGACGGCATACGTAACATTGCCAGCCACCACAGCAGCGCTAGCCCTGCACAGCCGAAAAACACTGCATCGAGTCCCCAAAGATTCGACAACAAGCCCCCCAGCGTGCCTCCTAAAAAGGCGCCTAAAAACTGGCTGGTAGAGTAAACCCCCATCGCCGTGCCTTTGGCTCCCGCGGGTGCCAGCTTACTGAGCATTGATGGCAGCGTGGCTTCGAGCAAGTTAAATCCTGTAAAAAAAACAAATAGCCATGCAAACAGCCAGCTCTCTTGGGAGAATGGCAGGCCAAGGCTGCCCAAACTAATCACGATAGCGCTGATGGCCAGCAAGCACATTACTTTCATGCGTCGGCGTTTCTCTGCCACGATCACCAGCGGCACCATAGCAATAAACGACAGCGCCATAATCGCCAGGTAAGCCAGTCCGTGATACTCGATGGCGACCCCTGCATTTAACAGCCGAAACGGCACCGCCACAAAAATCGCCATTAACACCAGATGCAGCGAAAAAATCGACAGATCTAGCCGCCATAAATCTGGGCGTGTAATAACGCTTTTAAACTGCTGGCGATCCATCCCCACATCGCGGTGGCGCAAACGGCGAGGTGCGGGAGGCACCCACCGCCACAGCACCACTAAGCCGACGAGCGTTAACAGAGCCGTAAACCAAAAAACCCCCGCCAGGCCCGCCCACGCCGCCAGCCACGGCCCAAGAACCATAGCAACAGCAAATGACACGCCAATGGAGAGCCCAATCGTGGCCATCGCCGCCGTACGCACCTGCTCGCGAGTTTGGTCTGCCAGTAGTGCCATAATTGCTGCGGCAACGGCGCCACAGCCCTGTAGCGCACGACCCACAATAACCCCGCCTATGGAGTCTGCCATGGCAGCGACCACGCTGCCTGCGGCGAAAATCAGTAAGCCCATGGCAATGACGCGCTTACGACCAATACGATCTGAAAGCAGACCAAAGGGTATCTGTAACATTGCCTGGGTTAACCCATAGATACCCAGTGCGACCCCTATTAACAGAGGGGTCGTGCCACTTAAGGTGTCGGCATAAAGCGCCAACACCGGCAACACCATAAACAACCCCAGCATACGAGACGCATAGAGCCCGGCTAAGCCGCTGATTGCACGGCGTTCAGTGGCCAGCAGCAGTGCGGAAACCTTGCGCATAATACCCTTGTGCTCAATAAAGAGGCCGAACAGCCCGAGATAACCGTCCATTCTAACGCTTTGTATCAACGCTGGAAACGCTAAGCGCAGCCGCCTATCGATATGGAGTTTTGCCGGGAAGGGTACTGCAAACGTATAATTGTACTTTTGCCACGCGATTCGAGGTGTTGATGGACAGCATTCTGGTCAGGGGTGCACGCACCCACAACCTCAAGCAGATCGATGTGGAGCTGCCCCGCGACAAACTTATCGTGATAACTGGCCTTTCCGGCTCGGGTAAGTCGTCGTTGGCGTTCGATACGCTCTACGCTGAGGGGCAACGACGCTATGTGGAGTCGCTTTCCACCTATGCGCGTCAGTTCCTTTCGATGATGGAGAAGCCCGATGTGGATCACATCGAAGGGCTTTCGCCTGCGATCTCTATTGAGCAGAAATCCACTTCCCACAACCCCCGCTCTACCGTCGGCACAATTACCGAGATTTACGACTACCTGCGCCTACTGTTTGCCAGAGCAGGAACACCTCGTTGCCCAGAGCACGGCGAAGAACTGGAAGCGCAAACCATTTCCCAGATGGTCGACCAGGTCATGAACCTGGCCGAAGGCACCAAATTAATGCTTTTGGCGCCGGTGGTGAGAGGTCGTAAAGGTGAGCATCTACAGCTACTGGCAGAACTGCGGGCTCAAGGCTTCGTCAGGGTTCAGATTGATGGACAGGTGCTAGAACTTGACGATATTGCCCCGCTCGATAAGCGCAAAAAACATGATATCAGCGTCGTGGTTGACCGCTTTAAAGTGCGCGATGATATTGCCCAGCGCCTAGCAGAATCGTTTGAAACTGCCATCAACCTCGCTGACGGCACGGCAATGATCCACTTTATGGATGGCGAGCAGGAAGACCTCGCCTTCTCAGCACGTTTTGCCTGCCCAGTGTGCGGCTATTCGCTTTCTGAGCTTGAACCGCGGATGTTTTCGTTCAACAACCCCGCTGGAGCCTGCCCTACCTGTGACGGCTTAGGTGTTCAGCAATATTTTGATCCTGATAAGTTGATCAGCCATCCCGAACTATCGCTAGCAGAAGGTGTGATTAAAGGCTGGGATCGGCGCAACATTTATTACTTTACCCAACTGCAAGCGCTCGCCAAACATTACCAGTTTGAGCTTGAAACGCCGTGGCTCGAGCTTGCCAGTCATGAGCGTGAAATTATTTTAAACGGCAGTGGCAGCGAACAGATTCCCTTTGTGTATGTGGGTGACCGGGGTCGAAAAGTGACGCGCGAGCACGCTTTTGAGGGTGTGCTTCCCAACATGCAACGTCGCTACCGGGAAACCGAATCCAACATGGTGCGTGACGATCTGGCTAAGTACATCGCCGTGCAGCCCTGCGCCACCTGTGGTGGCTCGCGGCTGCGCAAAGAGTCACGCCATGTATTTGTCGATGATCATAACATTGCCGATATAGTGCATTTACCGATTGGCGAAGCGTGGCGCTACTTTGCCGAGCTTTCCCTACCGGGCCGCAAAGGCGAAATTGCCGATAAAATCGTTAACGAAATCCATGCCCGTCTAGAGTTTTTGGTTAATGTAGGGCTCGACTACCTGAACCTGGAGCGCAGTGCTGACACGCTTTCGGGGGGCGAAGCCCAGCGTATCCGTCTCGCCAGTCAAATTGGCGCGGGGCTAGTAGGCGTCATGTACATTCTTGACGAGCCCTCTATTGGTCTTCACCAGCGGGATAACGATCGCTTATTGAAAACCTTGGAGCGCCTGCGGGATTTAGGCAATACGGTGATTGTCGTCGAGCATGATGAAGATGCGATCCGCGCGGCTGACCATGTCCTGGATATTGGCCCAGGAGCCGGTGTCCATGGTGGTGAAATCGTTGCCCAGGGTACGCCTCAAGATGTGATGGACAATCCCAACTCACTGACGGGCCAGTACTTATCGGGAACACGGGAAATTGCCATTCCCCCCTATCGCATTCCTGGTAATCCTGAAAAACAGTTAGTGGTACGCGGCGCGACCGGCAATAACTTGCAAGACGTCACCCTTAGCCTTCCGCTCGGACTATTTATCGCCATCACCGGCGTGTCAGGCTCGGGTAAATCAACGTTAATTAACGGCACCCTAATGCCCATCGCCGCCCGTGAGCTAAACCGTGCGACCACGCTCACCCCCGCGCCTTATCAAAAAATCGAAGGGCTGGACCAGCTTGATAAAGTGATCGATATCGATCAAAGCCCTATCGGCCGCACGCCGCGTTCAAACCCAGCCACTTACACTGGTATCTTCACGCCGATTCGAGAATTATTTGCTGGCACCCAGGAAGCGCGTTCCCGGGGCTATAAGCCAGGCCGGTTCAGCTTTAACGTTAAAGGCGGCCGCTGCGAAGCATGCCAGGGCGAAGGCATGATCAAGGTAGAGATGCACTTCCTACCGGATATTTATGTGCCCTGCGATGTGTGTAAAGGCAAGCGCTATAACCGCGAAACGCTGGATATCCACTACAAAGGCAAAACGATTCACGAAGTGCTGGCCATGACGGTAGAGGACGCCCTGGAATTCTTCAGCCCAGTGCCTGCTATTGCTCGTCGGTTGCAGACGTTGTTGGATGTGGGCCTCTCCTATATCCGCCTAGGGCAAAGTGCCACCACCCTTTCTGGTGGTGAAGCGCAGCGTGTCAAACTGGCCCGTGAGTTAGCCAAACGTGATACGGGTAAAACGCTTTATATTCTAGATGAGCCCACCACCGGGCTGCATTTTGAGGATATCCGCCAGCTTCTCACGGTACTCCACCGCCTGCGTGACCACGGCAACACCATTGTGGTCATTGAGCACAACCTGGATGTGATCAAAACAGCGGACTGGATTATTGATCTAGGCCCAGAAGGTGGCTCTGGCGGTGGGCAAATTATTGCCGAAGGAACGCCAGAACAGATTGCCAAACAGGACGTATCGCACACAGGTCGCTTCCTTGCCCCACTGCTCAAACGCGGCAATCGTGCCAAAAAGACATCCTAACACCGCTCCCAGGGCAAGCACGCCTTACCTGGGAACATAAAAACTAGCGAACCCTAACAACAGAGAAAACCAGCGTTACGAAAAGAGCAAGCAACATTGGCTGTCTCTGTTTATATTTACTAGCAAAGCAGCCTTCGTTGCTAACCTTTTAGGAGAAGGAAGCTGTGGATCAGGATAAAAGCTGCATTATTAAGCACTTCAGTCACTATTGCTCGCTAACCGAAGAAGAAAAAGCGCTGTTGAACGAATTGGAAGAGAGCCCTACCGATATAAAAGCGGGGGCGCTGCTATGGGAAGTGGACTCACCCGCGAATGAGTTCTGCACCCTGCGCAGTGGCTGGGCTTATTCTTATCGCCACCTGGAAAACGGCGACCGTCAAATTCTGGAAGTATTTCTACCTGGCGATATCATCGGATTGCGAGAGTTTGCGTTTTCTAAGCGACTGGAAAACGTCCGCATGATTACCGATGGCGTAGTCTGCCACTTTCCCCATAAGCGCATGCTAGACCTGTTTAGGCAGTCACTGACACTCACGTCGGTGATGTTTGCCATTGGCAGTCGCCAGCAGGCCCTGCTAACCGAGCGATTGGTTAACTTAGCAAGACGTAGCGCTAGACAGAAAATGGCCCACTTCCTTCATGAAATGTACCTACGCTTACGCCAAACCAATAAGGACATTGGCGGTCAGTTCCGCCTACCACTCTCCCAAGAACAGTTAGCCGATATTCTAGGTTTAAGCCCTGTTCATGTGAGCCGAACGTTCAGTGCATTAAGTGAAGATGGCTTGGTATACCGTGACCGCCATCACGTCACAATTCCCGACTTAAAAGCGTTAGCTGCCGAAGGTGAATTCGATGACTGCTACCTGACGGATAATGTCAGACCGCTACTTAGTGCCTAAATCAAACGCCGTGCTCCCTCATCTAAACGAACTCCGCCGCATGACCTGAAAAGCCACGCGGCGGTTTTGTTAATGTTCGACTTAGTGAGCCTAGCTTAGCCGCATTTAGACCAGCCACAACCGGCATAACAGGTTGGACAGCCATCCATCATAATGAGGTCACCACGACACTCAGGGCAGGTACCCACGGTAGCTGGGCCACTGCCTTCAGGCTTTTTTGCGGTGTTCTCTGTCTCAGTGGCACCGCCAATCGGTTCAACCGCACCAACGTGGCTTTCTGGTTCATCTACCGGCGGTTGCCAAGCATGGCCATGCTGCAAACGGTGCGCATAGCGCGCTACCAGTGTCTCTACCGGCACTTGATTGCCATCTTGGTCCAAGAAACCGCGCCGATAGAGAATTTGCTGGATCGACCAGGCAATTGCCGCTACTTCTGAATCGTGGAACATGGGCTTGTTCCAGCGGTTCATTCCACAGCGCACCAACCCTTTATCCCACGCAACTTTGCGCAGATCAGCCACCGCCTGGGTGACGTACCCCCCACGCGCCGCCAGGGAAAGACTACGCATGGTCGCCGTAATCCACTGGTGCTCACTGGAAAGCTGCCCTGATGGGAAAAAGAACTCAACCGGACGCTCAATCACCACCCGTCGGCCACCCACCACGCCTTCTACCGGCATAAACGAGACTAGCAGATAAACTTTTTTACGCCCTTCTGCACCTACATAAGAGATCTTTTCAGATACTGCTTCGAGCGTTCCTTCTGGGCGCGAGGGTATCCTTACCGTCAGCGGATCTTCTTCCGGAAGTTCAGGGGCAGGGGCTGCCTGCTCCTGCTGCTTAATACGGTAACCAACTATTTTTGAAGTAATTTCTACAGCCATGATGTTCTCCACTTAGCAAAAGGTATTGGGCAATGTTCTTAACAAAGCGCATCCCATCGTTACCATTTGCCGTAGGTGCCCTCTTTTAAGGCATCAAACAGGTTCGCGGCGTTATGCTCTTCACCGTCGTAGACCACTGTTTCATCGCCGGCTAGCTCTATAGTTTCGCCATTTTCCAGCTCAAACACATAGGTAGTGTTTTTCAAGTCATCTTCACGCACCAGCACGCCCTGGAACGCTTCTGGATTAAAGCGGAAGGTGGTGCAGCCTTTCAGGCGACTCTCATAAGCCTGTAGGTAGAGATCCTGGAATTTCTCGAACGGGAACTCCGTCGGCACGTTGACTGTTTTGGAGATGGCAGAATCAATCCACTGCTGTGCCGCCGCCTGGACAGCCACGTGCTGCTCAGGGGTCACTGAATCAGCGGTAATAAAGTAGTCGGGCAAGTCGCTTTCCACTGCATCGGCGGCAATAAAGTGGCGATAAGCAGCTAGTTCGAACGAAACAACCTCGACCTGCTCTTTGGTTTTCTTTCCCGATTGAATGATATTGCGGAAATAACGGTGTGAGAACGAGGGTTCAATGCCGTTAGAGGCATTATTCCCCATCGACAGCGAAATGGTACCAGTGGGCGCAATAGAGCTGTGGTGAGTAAAGCGCGCGCCATGTTCCGCCAGCTGCGCAACTAACTCAGGCGCTAGCTCGGCAACTTTAGCCATGTACTGGCTATAGCGAGCATGCAGGATACGTCCTGGGACTTTATCGCCCACTTCATAGCCATCAGCCGCTAGCTGAGGGCGCTCACGCATCATCTTCGGTGTAATCGTGTGCTCTTGCTCAAGCACCGGAGCCATGCCTTTTTCTTTAGAGAGTTCAAACGCTTGCTTCCAGCCTTCCAGCGCAAGATGACGGCTTACTTCTTCGGTAAAGGCCAGTGATGCTTGAGAGCCATAGGGAATTTTGAGCATGGTCATCGTCGAACCCAGTCCCAAAAAGCCCATACCGTGGCGGCGTTTGGCTTCAATTTCGCGCTGCTGCTGCGGCAGTGGCAGGCCAGCGATTTCTACCACGTTATCGAGCATGCGGGTAAAAATAGCGACCACTTCACGGTAGCGTTCCCAGTCAAAGCGCGGCTTGTCGCTAAACGGCTCAATCACAAATTTGGTCAGGTTAACCGAACCCAGCAGACAAGCCCCTTCTGGCGGCAGCGGTTGCTCGCCACACGGGTTGGTCGCGCGAATATCTTCGCAGAACCAGTTATTGTTCATGCGATTGACCTGATCAATCAAAATAAACCCAGGTTCGGCGTAGTCATATGTCGAGGACATAATGGTGTCCCACAGCTCACGGGCCTTAATGACCTCAACCACACGGCAAGCCACGCGACCTTCATCATCTACCGTATAGCCTTCTTCTATAACGGGCCAATCGCGGTAAATCAGATCACCAGCTTTTACATCGTCTTTTTCGCCCGGGTGTAATGGAAACGCTAGCGGCCAGTCGGCATTATGCTTCACCGCTTCCATAAATTCGTCGGTAATCAATAGACTTAGGTTGAACTGACGCAAACGACCAGCTTCCCGCTTCGCTTGAATAAACTCACGAACATCAGGATGACCAACGTCAAAAGTGCCCATCTGAGCACCCCGCCGGCCTCCGGCCGATGCCACGGTGAAGCACATCTTGTCGTAGATATCCATAAACGCTAGCGGCCCGTTAGTACCGGCACCCGCGCCAAACACAAACGCCCCTTTATGGCGCAGGGTCGAAAAGTCGTAGCCAATACCAGCACCCGACTTTAGCGTCATGCCTGCATCAACGACCGAGTCGAGGATATCGCGCATAGAATCACGAATAGTGCGTGAGACTGTACAGTTAATTAGACTAACGGCAGGTTTGTAGGCTTCAGCACCGGCGTTGGAAAGAATACGCCCAGCGGGAATGGCACCATTTTCTAATGCCCAACGAAATTTTGGCAGCCATTCATTGGCCTTGTCTCCTTCAACCGCCGCAAGCGCTCGCGCGACCCGTTCAAAGGTGGCATCCACATCCTGGTCAACAGGCTGGCTATGGCGATCTTTTAATCGATATTTAGCGTCCCAGATATCTTTTGAGGGAACCTGTAGCGGGACGTCATTCGAGGTTTTCATAGCCTTTGTTGCGGTGCTCATCTTGCGAAACTCCTTCACGACGGGGTGAATATAGCGCTCAAAACGCTGCGATTATACGGCCTGTGGCTATGAAGTATAGACATGACTTCACACTATATGCGGCACTCTTATTGTTAACGACTACTACATATAGGAAAATCAGCGCGTTACCTTTTGCTTATCTTCAACAAACGATAGGCTAATATTTTTCTTGTGCGATGCCACCCTTATGCCTACTTTAAAGCCTTTTGCGTTAGCGGCCTTTAGCGCCACCTTGCTCAGTACCGCCGTGTCTGGTGTTGCGGCCACGTTTAATAGTGACGCGATACAGCCCCATGGTCACTGGCAATCAATGATGCTCTCATTAGGAGATGAACGGCATTTTCGCGCCGTGGAAACCCATAGTTATTCGGATGCCACGCTAAGCCTTAACGCAACCCAGGGGGTATGCGACTTACCGTGGTTGGAAATGCGCGTTACCTTGGATAAGCAGCAGGGCGAAAGCCGCGCGGTAAACTTAGTGCCCACCAGAATCCGGGTAGATGACACGCCGATCATAGACACCATGGCGGAATTTATTACCGAGCGTGGGGATGATGGGTTTTATGCACACTTCTACCTGAACGACTTACCCACACTGATGGCGCAAATGAGCCAAGGCGAGCAGCTGTTTCTCGGCTTTGACCAACAAGATAGAGATCCGTGGTATATGACCTTTAACCTTGATGGTGCAGATGAGGCCATCGACAGAATGCAGCACTTATGCAGCTCTGCTGATAATTAACACATGTGCAGACAATCAACAAAGCTGCTTGTTATTGCACATTTTTTTCAGCAATTTCAACACGATTACGACCATTACGTTTAGCACGGTACATCGCAGCATCGGCCCGGGCGATGATTGTTTTACAACTATCATCGGGTTGCCATACGGCAACACCAATGCTGACCGTCATCGGTTGGTTCAAACCTGTTACCTGAAGTGTGGCTACTAGGCTACGTAAACGTTCTGCAAGCCCCTCAGCAGCGTCCATACTGGAGTGGGTTGCCAACACCACAAACTCTTCACCGCCCCAGCGCCCTAAGTGGTCACAGCCGCGTAGGGAGCTTTCCACCATGCGCGCCAACGATATCAACACATCATCACCCACACTGTGGCCAAGAGTGTCATTAATCTGCTTAAAATGATCAACATCGAATAATAGCAGGGCGAACGCCGCTCCATAACGCTTTGCCGCCACCAGCTCCGCATCAATGGCTTGCTCAATGCGGTAGCGGTTCCACACTTGAGTGAGTGGGTCAAAGTGCGCCAGCTGTTCTAAGCGTTGATTTGCGTCTGCCAGCGCCTTACGCTCACGCTCTAAGTGCATGTTAAGCGTACTAATTTCGTAAGCGGAAATAGCCAGCGTTAAATCTTCGCCTAGATCCATTGCAGCCAAACGTTCCACCCGCTGCCACGCTTCGCTTTTACCCGTGACTTCTTCGCACCATGCAGCAGAAGGCAGCATCATCATTGGTGTCAGTGGCGCTGAAGGGGGCTGCATTGCCCAGTAAAGGGTTTCTACTTGCTCAGGACGAAAAAATATCAGCCAGCCACGCTGAGAAGGGTCAGTAGGCAACGGCACTGCCAACACACCACTTTGCTCTGACATGCCTAATGAGGACGTTAATGGCTCTTTAGCGGTCTCTTGGGTGCACCACGGACCACTATGGACATGTGCTTTTTCAATCCGCGTCACTAGCTGGCTAATGGCCTCAGGCTTAGGCGTATTGCCTGCTTGATAGACACTGCCTTTTACCCACAGTGCAACGCCATGGGCACGAAAGAGCGATTGCCATGTCTCCGCGTGTTCCGTAAATAGCTGATAAGGACTCTGTGGCTTTAACCGATTATTAGATGAAAGCACCAAGCTATCTTGTACCCGCTGCAAATAGCGTGCTTCCTGGCGGGCTCTCAGTAACAACAACCGTTGTGTAGCCATTTGTACTAAGGTGCGCACTGCATCGCGTACCGGGGGTGTTACCGGATAGGCAGATGCCGAATGGCAGAATAGCAGGCCCCACAGGCCAGTATCGCCCTGCATAGCAACGCTTAGCGCACCGCGTACCCCTAGGCGCTGCAAATACTGCTGCCGTTCAGGAGCAGGAGCACGTAAGAAGCAATCACTCAGGTCTACGACGGCTCCCCTTGGCAGCAAGTGCTCACAGGGTGCTGCAACGTCTTGAATAAGCCGTACCGGATGTCGCTCGTAGGCACGCCGCAGCGCAACCGGAAAGTCCTTGGCGGGAAAACGCTGACCCAGCAAGGCAGGTAAGCGGCCTAGTGGCACTTCTCTACCTGGACTAACGCTACCCGGTTTAACACTGCCTGTCGCCAACGATTCCGCGACAATTAAGCCATGCCAATCACTATCGAAATGGCACACTGACACCCGGTCATGCCCCGTTAGCTCCTGCACAGCCATCACTAGATAGTCGAGCAACTCTTCTTGATGGGTGGCTTCCGCTAGGCGCATCAAGCGTTCATTCACCGTGCCGAGTAAACGCTGTTTGCCTAACGTGTGAAGAGGTTCTATCTCAATCACCACATGCATCCCTGAACGGTAAGCATGGAGTTGAAAACGCTGAGAGCGGGTGGGGCATTTAAACGTCAGCGGCCCGGACAAGCGCTGCTTTCCCTGTAGTTCATAGCGTACGCGCTGGCTTAAACGCTTACCCAGCACGCTCGTTAACGTTTGGGTACGCACGTCAGGGATAGGTATATTTAACAGCGATGACAAATTGCTACTAACGGCCTGGATGCGTCGACTATCAGCGTCGAGAACCAGTAAGGCGCCGAACGCCTGCAGTAGCGGATGATGCTTCGACACAAAAATAGCCTCAAGAAATCTATTTACCCCTCAGCCTGCTGCCGTAGCAACAACTCAACGCGCCGGTTGGCAGACCTGCCTTCCAGCGTTGCGTTACTTTCCATGGGTTGGGTATCGGCATAGCCGACTGCCCGCATGCGTGAAACAGCCACTCCCTGACGCTCAAGGTGACGGACAACGGCAATCGCACGCCCTACCGACAGTTCCCAGTTTGAGGGGAAACGCGATGTGGCAATAGGAATGTTATCCGTATGGCCTTCTACCGAAATTTGACCATCAAAGGAATCTAATACAGTCAGAAGGCTTTCTAACACATCTTGCCCTTGTGGCGTTAATACAGCGTCTCCACTAGGAAAAAGCAAACTATCGTCAATGCGCAGCGTAACACCTTCTTGTCCCTGAGAGACACTTACCCCTGGGATATTAACATCTGCCATCTGTGGCTTTAGTCCGCTGTAGCGAGGATGGATACCCGTTGCCAAGCTGGCCAATGGAAGCGAGGTAATAGCAGTGGCTGAGCGCATCCGGTCATTATCAGAGGCTTCGCCACCGCCCGGTGGCGTTAAGGCAAGCAGCAACACAAACAGCGTGATTAACAGCGTCAACACGTCTAGGTAGCTGGTAAGCCAGCTTTCATCTCCTTCACCGGAAACAGGGGGTAGCTCTAATGCATGCCGTGAATCCCGATCAAGCATCGCGCTATCCTTTTGCCGCAGGGCTAGCCGTTGGTCGCGGCTTTACCGTGGCATCGCGAATTTCGTCATGATAATTGACGATAAAGGAGTTAAGCGTTTCTTCAATAAATGAGGGTAGGCGTCGTTTGGTAATCAGGGAAATGCCTTCCAACACCATGTTCATGGTGATGAGTCGCTCTTCCGTTCGCCGCTCTAGCTTGACGGCAATAGGCTTGAACACTAGGTTAGCCAGCAAAATACCATAGAACGTTGTCAGCAGGGCTACTGCCATACGCGGGCCAATAACATCAAGATCTCCCGCATCCATTACTTCCAGCATATTGACCAACCCCACCAATGTGCCAATCATACCGAAGGCGGGCGCGTAGGTGGCCATGGTACGAAATATCTGCGCCTCAGCATGCTCTCGCGCTTTTAATCGTGCGATGCGCCAGCGCAACATATCGAAAATTTCGTCTTCTTTTGTATTCGCAATTACTAATTGAATGCCGGTGCGCAAAAAGGGGTTTCGAGTATGCTCTAGCTCCTTTTCAACCGCCCTGACATCTCCTTTAAACCATAGCCGCGCCATGGAAACCAGCTCGTTAATGTCATCGCGCACATAGGTATTTTCACGCCGAAAGACTAGGCCTACTAAGCGCACTACACGGAGCACTTCCTTCAGTGGATAACTGATAAAGGTCGCTGCCAAGGTACCCGTCACTACAATGGCTAACCCCGGTAAATTAAGAAAACTCTCAGGTGACTCTGCGGTAAAAAACAGCACGCTTACTAGCAATACCATGCTGGCAAAAATGCCGATCAACGTAGATGGATTCATCAACGGCTCCTCGCCGGTTATTAGCGATTTAAATAGGTCTTAGGCGGCATCATACAAACGAGCACGAAGCCTGCTAATTGCTTGGCTGTGGAGCTGGGAGACGCGAGACTCAGTCACGCCCAGTACTGCTCCCACTTCTTTAAGGTTCAGTTCTTCTTGGTAATACAGCGCCATTAACAGCTTTTCGCGCTCGGGCAACGCCTCAATAGCATCAATTAACGACTGGCGCTGCTGGTGGTCTAACAGCTGATCGAAGGGCAAATTGTTTGCATCTTCTTTTGCTGGCTCACTCCCTTCGGCCACTAGCTCTTCAAAGGGCAGTAATTGACCACTATTAGTATCATTGAGTAATTGTTGATACTCATTCAGAGGCATTGCTAAATCCCGCGCAATTTCGCTCTCTTCTGGCGGGCGTCCTAACTGCTGTTCAAGGCGTCTCACTGTATTATCGACGGCCCTAGCAGAGCGACGGACGCTACGAGGCAACCAGTCACGCGTGCGCAACTCATCCATCATAGCGCCGCGAATACGCTGGCTTGCAAACGTGGCAAATGTTGCCCCCTGGGAAGCATCAAAACGCCCCAACGCTTCTAATAAACCCACCATGCCCGCCTGAATAAGATCATCTAACTCAATACTCGCGGGTAATCTTACCTGCAGCGTTAAGGCCTGACGCCTTACCAGTGGCATGTATTGAGTTAACAGCTCGCTCTGTTTAATCCTGCCTTGTGCTGTATACATCCTGATGCCTCACGGCTAAACACTGTTCACTGGTAGTTCACGATCACTTGCAATTTCTGCACTCGCACTGGTCGCTGGCCCGGTGCTAATGAGAAACGAAAGTGCAGCGGCCCATCCACCTGTTTACCGGCTAATGCTGAAGTCATCCCCCGCATTGCCGTTAAGGGAACGCACTGTTCAGGATGACATAGCCACGCATTCACTGGCGTATTGGCTGGCATTTGAAAGCGCCAATGAATACGCCCTATCACAGCACCTTCTACCTGTGCCTCCGTTGGTGGTTCAATAGGCTGGCTACTGATTGCGCGGTCACTCATCGTGACAAACACGCTGGGTACCTCTGTACTCCAACTTCCAGTCGCGGCATAGACACTTCCGCTGACAACGCTTAGTGCCACCATCGCTATGCTTTTGAGCAGTCGAGCGGGCGTTGGGCCAACGGCTAACCAGCCGATTTTAAAGCTAACATTTTTTGGGCTAGCATTTTTGAAACAAATCATTAGGTGAAAACTTCTTGCGTCACATGTGTGTTGCGGCGGTGCTTCTTGAAACTGGTAGGCAGGTGCATTGTTATTCCTTATAAAAGCACTGGATACCGCAGTTAAGACGCGGCCACATTGCGTCAGGCTAGCGTTATCGCGCAAGCAGTAAAAGCTCTATATCCAGATAGTAACGGGCTGCTTCTCGTAAGTTATCGAGCAGGCCTCTGCGCGACAAATGAGGCTCATGCAATGCTAACAACTGCCTTGGACCACCGTTTTCATGCACGTGTCGAAGAACACGATACATCTGTGCGAAGGCATCAGCATCGCTATTAATCCACAAGGCCCAGCGCGAGTAGCGAGCTTTCAGTTGGCTAAGGTCGTCGGCTTCAGCATTAACGATGCGAATGTCCCAATCATCCGGATCACCAGCCCAGCGACGGCCTAATACCGACCACTGCGCCAAGCGACCTTTTACTTTTGCCACCTGCTGCTCTCCACCGTTAAGCAGACCAACCACAATAAGCGGCTTTTGCGGAACTGGCGTTGGCGTTGGCGTTGGCGTTGGCGTTGGCGTTGGCGTTGGCGTTGGCGTTGGCGCAGCGATTAACGGCGACATTATATGATCTGTCGTATTCTCCCGTGGCTCAACCGCCAACTTCTCTTCCACAGGCTCGCCCCCAGCAGGTTCGCCCTCTACTGATGGCACTTGGCGCTGCTGGCGCTGTAAATCTGCCCACTTGCGAAGGCCCGCCGCCTGATCGTCGGCGCTCATACCAGCCCCTCTCGGCTAACGCTGCTAAGTTGGCGAATAGCATCACGCGCCATAAACGCGTGGACAAGCGCATCTAACATCGCTGTATCGCGCCGTTTGCGCGCGGTGCCCAGTAGTCTTAATAGATCGGAACGCAGCGCTACCGACGCCTCATCGCTAGCAGCATCTAGGTGCCCCACTGTTGCAGCGATACCACTGGCCATCAACAAGCGCACTTCGGTACTTACCTCACCGTTATCCGCCTCTTTCAACTGCTGCCAAGCACGTTTGGTTAGGCTCGATAACCCTTCGCTTTGAAGCTGGATAACCAGCAGCGAAAGTACGTCTGCGCCTAATCGGGCAGGCGTTAGCCAGTAACGACGCGCGATACGTTTGCCATTTTCCGGATCACGAACATCACCAACCCATGCCAATAGCGGAGTGCCAGCGGCATCTTCCACCTTGATATAAGTACCCCATAGCTGCATCGTTTGGCCACGAAAGCGCAGATCAGTGTGATGTGAAAGCGGGCTATCTGTGAATAGCTGGCGCTGGGTATAACGTTCGCCCTGACAGTATACCCGCTGGGCAGCCGTTACTAGTGTGATCCAAGTCAGGTGTTGGTCTTCTAGCCACGCTAACGTGGTAGGGTCAGGGAATACAGGTAGCAAATGTACTGCCGCTCCCATCGCTTCACCCTGGTGTAACAGCCGTGTGTGCCAACCCGCTGGTTGACGATGCTGCAAGCTGGTTAACGCAAGCCAACCACCGTCTGCATCTATTCCGACATCAGGCATCGTCCAGTCACAGCCGCGTTCGTTTCGGCGGGGAAACCATGCCATGCCTAGCCCCTTTCCCGCACAAGGCACGCTTACTAATAGCGCATCGAGACGTTTATCTTGCAGCACGCCAGGCAAAGAGGCGATATCCCAGACAGACTCTAACGCTGAGAAGCCGACCACCCTGTCACGTAGCCGCGTCAGTACAGAGCTAAGGCGTCGGCCTTGGCCAAGCACGTCGCGGGACCAGCGTGGCAAAGTTACCGACTGAGCACCCATTGAATTCCCTGCAGCAGGGAAGCTGCGTGACTCTTTCCCTTGGTTTGGATGAGCGGTAAGCGCTTGGTCAATTAATGCAGCAGGGTCAGCAACCGCCATATCCTCAGGAACCTGCTGTCCGTAAGAACCGAATAGCACGCGCATGCCATGGCGCATGACGATATCAAGCACGGGCGCTAAACGTCCGGCTTCGTCCTGCTTGGTAATAATACAATCATCTAACTCAGCGCCTGCTGCCCGCGCCGCTTGGCGATAGCGCAATACGACCTCTTCCAGCGTTTCAGGCTGGCTGGCGGCATTCAGCAACAGCACTAATCGCACGGAGGCTTTCCCGCCTTGCAACTGAGCAATTTGCTCAATCACACGCTGGTCCCGCTGGCTCATACCAACGGTGTCGATAATCACCCATTGCTTACCTTGCAAACGACCTACTAGCTCATCTATCGGTTGTTCGGTATCTAAGGCGTACATGGGGGTATCAAGCAACCGGGCATAGATTCGCAGCTGCTCGTGGGCACCAATGCGGAAGCTGTCGGTGGTGACAAGCGCCACGGGACGCGTCCCATGGCGCATCACAAAACGTGCTGCTAACTTAGCCGTGGTAGTCGTTTTACCCACCCCCGTTGGCCCCACCAGCGCCACAATACCCGCCTGATCAAAAAAGCCGTTCTCCTCTTTTAATACAGGCAATCGCGCCATTAGCTGGTCACGAAGCCATGCCATAACAAGCGTGCTATCAGCCTCTGGCTGAGCCAGTGCCGCTGGCAGTTCAGCGAGCACTTCGTCACTTAGCTCTTCGCTAAAACCAATGTTCAACAGCTGCTGGCGTAATCGAGCTTGAGGGGCGATGTAACCCTCTGTAGCAGGCAGCTCGGCAGCTGGCTGCCGCTGAGAAAGCAGCTCACGCATCTCCTGCATCTCACGCAGTAAGCGCTCACTCATCACTTGAAGCGGATCAGAATCGCGTGGTGGGAATGCCACCTGAGAAACAGAAGTAGACGGTGGGAGCGCTGAGGGGGAAGGCTCGAAATGATCGACGGCTTCATCTGCCATCGCCAAAATTTCAACACCGCCCTCGGTACGACGATTGGCCACAATTAAAGCGTCCTCGCCCAATGCTTCACGCACTTGGCGCATCACATCACGACTGTTTGCTCCAACAAACCGTCTTACGCTCATGCTTTATCTGTGCCTCTATTTGATGGCTTAAAACCAATGCTATGTATCACTCTCATGTCCGCCCTCCGACTACCGTGGTGACTCGCAACGTGCGGTCATCTGGCACTTCCGCCTGGGACATTACTACCAAATGACGCATACGACGACGTAAGAAACGCGATAAAACAGCACGCAGCGAGTGCTGCACCACCAGCACCGGCGCTTCACCGCTACCTTCATGACGCTCTAGTGCTTGCTGCGCCTGGGTCATTAGCGTATCAGCAAGTCCTGGCTCCATCGCACCATTACCGTTCATTGCCTGCATCAGCACTTGCTCTAACTGAGCATCTAGTCCCATCACGTTGAGCATTTCCTGGCCAGCAAACCACTGTTGGGTAATTGCTCGACCCAAGGCAATGCGCACTAAGGCGGTCAGCTCATTGGCGTCTTTCTGCTGTCCTGCATGCTCTGCCAGGGTATCTAGCACGGAACGCATATCACGAATCGAGACATCTTCATCCAGCAAGTTTTGCAAAATGCGTTGCAGCACGGTGAGCGAAATAGCTTTGGGTACGACCTCTTCGACGAGCGATTTTTGATCTTCC
Source organism: Vreelandella neptunia (assembly GCF_000712975.1). Classification (GTDB taxonomy): domain Bacteria; phylum Pseudomonadota; class Gammaproteobacteria; order Pseudomonadales; family Halomonadaceae; genus Vreelandella; species Vreelandella qaidamensis. The sequence continues at coordinate 210,761 of NZ_JHQL01000005.1, forward strand.
CCCAGCTTGTCGAGCAGTTTTTGTACTTCTTGACGCCCCAGCATTTCAGGCGAATGACGATGGAGCAGGTGGTTTAAGTGAGTGGCAATCACCGTGCTAGCATCTACGACGGTGTAGCCGTACACCTGGGCATGTTCACGCTGATTGGCATCAATCCAAACAGCAGGCAAACCAAAGGCTGGATCTTGAGTAGGCGTGCCCTGCAGTTTCCCAGAAACCTGGCCTGGATCGATTGCTAACCACTTGCCTGGCTGCGCTTCTGCTCGCCCGATTTCGGCCCCCTTCATAGAAAGGACGTAGGTATTAGGCGGTAGCTCCAAGTTATCGCGTATATGCACTACTGGCGGCAAGAAACCAACTTCTTGAGCAAATTTCTTACGCACACTTTTTATACGCCCGAGTAGCTCTCCTTTCTGGCGGGAATCCACCAAGGGAATAAGACGGTGCCCTACTTCAAGGCCTAGCGTGTCAACCAGTTGCACATCCTCCCAGCTGGCTTCTGGGGTTTCCTGTTGGGGAAGCGGTGTGGCCGTTATTTCTTCTTTTACTAGTGCCTGCTCTTTTTGGCGAATGAGGAACCACGCTAATCCCCCCAGCAGCGCTGTGAAAATAAGAAATACTAGGTTCGGCATACCGGGTACCAAACCTAACAGCCCCATCACCATAGCAGACAAGATCATGACCTGTGGGTTTACGAACAACTGGCTGATCATTTGCTGGCCAACATCTTGATCAGTATTGACGCGCGAGACAGTGACACCCGCGGCGGTAGAGATAACTAGCGCAGGTATCTGGGCCACCAGGCCATCACCAATAGTTAATAACGTATAGGTACGCGCTGCATCCGCAAAGCCCATATCGTGCTGCATCATGCCGATCAATAACCCGCCGATAATATTGACCACCATAATGACCAAACCGGCCATGGCATCACCACGCACAAACTTACTGGCACCGTCCATAGAGCCGTAGAAATCGGCCTCTTGAGCGACCTCAGCGCGGCGCTTTTTAGCATCTTCTTCGCCGATTAAACCGGCGTTGAGGTCCGCATCAATGGCCATCTGCTTACCGGGCATCGCATCCAGCATAAAGCGCGCCCCTACTTCGGCAATACGCCCAGCGCCCTTGGTAATAACCATGAAGTTGATGATCACAAGGATCAAAAAGACCACCAGGCCAACGGCGAAATTCCCGCCGACCAGGAAAGTACCAAACGCCTCAATCACCTTACCGGCCGCATCGCCCCCTTCGTGGCCTTCCATAAGTACGACACGAGTCGACGCTACATTAAGCGATAGACGTAAGAGTGTTGTGAACAAGAGAACAGCAGGAAATGCCGCAAAATCGAGCGGTTTTTGCGCAAACATACTGACCAGTAACACCATAATGGCCAGCGCGATATTAAACGTGAACAGCAAATCGAGCGCAAAGGGCGGCAAGGGCAGAATCATCATGCCCAAAATCATCAAAATCAGCAGCGGCCCTGCGAGCAACTTCATGCGCACATCGCCCATCCAATCGCGCTGATTGATCAATTGGGTTAAGCCTTTCATGATTGCGCCTCACTGCCACCGGTGTCCCGCTTGTAACGTTCCATGTCGGGGGGAACCGGTAAGTTGTCTGGGGTTGGGGGCACCTCGCCTCCTTGTTGTGCAACCTGTTTCAGGCGGTAGGCCCAGGCCATCACTTCAGCAACCGCAGTATATAGCTCTGCAGGCACTTCAGCGTCTAAGTCCACGTGATGATACAGGGCACGCGCTAAGGGCGCTGCTTCCAATAGCGGCACACCAGCCTCTCGCCCTATTTCACGGATACGCGCGGCCACTGCATCGGCCCCTTTGGCCACCATCCGCGGCGCACCCATGCTACCTTCCTGATACTTCAGGGCCACCGCATAGTGGGTAGGGTTGGTGATGATAACGTCGGCGTCAGGCACTTTGCTCATCATTCGTCCCCTCGCCATGGCTTGCTGCTGCTGGCGAATACGGCCTTTAACGTGGGGATCGCCTTCCGACTCTTTGTGCTCTCGCTTAACCTCTTCCTTGCTCATACGCAGCTTTTTCGCATTGCTCCAAAGCTGAAATGGCACGTCAATCAGAATAACCACAATTAACGACAAAACGATCAGACCCGCAGCAAGGGCCGACATATTCAATGCCGTGGCCAACGCTTGTTGGATGGGCTGATTCATTAGCCCCATAAATTTGCCGAGGTTGGCATACAGAAATGCTGACGCAATGCCGCCGACCAGAATTGATTTGGCAATCGCCTTGGCTAACTCAATCAATGCCTGCGTCGAAAAAATACGCTTTAACCCTTTAATTGGATTTAACTTTGACAGTTTAGGCTGCATCGACTTTGCGGAAACTAACCATCCTCCCAATAGGGCGGGGGCGACCAGCGCAATCACTGTCAACAGTAAGAACAGCGGCAGCATTGCAATCAGTGTGCGCTGGCCTAGATCCAACGCATTAACCAGCATCGGCATGCTCTCCATGGCGTGACGACGCTCGAATAAGAAAGCCTGCTCCATCACCATGCCTAACTGGTCATAGAGCATTTGTCCCATGCTCCATAGTCCAATGACGCCGCCTAATAGCAGCAAAAAGGTCGCCAGTTCCCGAGACCGGGGGACTTGACCTTCCTCACGCGCTTTGTCTAAGCGTCGGGGCGTGGCCTCTTCTGTTTTTTCCTGATCGCTATCGTCATCTGCCATGCGGCCATCCGGCGGTATCTTGCGTGGCTTATCATAAATTCAGCCGCCCCGAAGGACGGCTGAATGGAAGCCTATACTGCCATAGGTAGGGCGTTACAATGTCTTAATAACCACCCATTAAAAGCCCAATTCGTCCAATAAGTCGTCTACTTGGTCCTGACCGGTAACAATATCAGGAGAATTTTCCTTCACCTGAGGACCGTTCAACAGCTCTTCATTGCGACGCGCATTATCATTTTTCCACTGATCTTCTGCTTTGCGCTGCATCGACTCTCTTGCCTGAGCACCAGGCACATTATCGATTAATACCTGCACAAGCTGATGCTCAATCTCACGAATGACATCCATCATCTTCTTGATAACTTGGCCGGTAAGATCCTGGAAATCCTGCGCCATCATAATATCGAGCAGCTCTTTGTTCGTGGCGGCAGCGATAGTGGGTACGTCACTCAGATACGTTCGTGTCTCTTTTACCAACGCCTTGGCATCATCAAGCTCTTTTGGCGCTTCAAACCACTCAGACCAGCGCTTATCCAACGCTTCAGCACGATCTGAAAGCTGGTCTTGCAAGGGCTGCGCTCGGTCAATAGCATTTAACGCACGATCAGCCGCCTGCTCGGTCATGGTCGCCACATAATGCAATCGATCACGCGCGTCAGGAATAGCTTCCGCTGCTTTTTCGATCTCTTTATCTAGGCCCAACTCGCGCATATTATCGCGCAACATGCGAGTAAGCTTACCGATGCGAAAGATCAAATCTTCCGCAGCATCTTCGGACAGCTGGGTATCGCTAGCCTGCTCATGCTGACTCATCGTGTTATCTCCTCGTTAACCGAGTACTCAGGCGCTGCCGCGTCATTTACCCATTTTCTCGAAAATTTTGTTTAGCTTCTCTTCGAGTGTGGCAGCAGTAAATGGTTTTACGACGTAGCCATTAGCACCCGCTTGGGCAGCCGCGATGATGTTCTCTTTCTTGGCTTCTGCGGTCACCATTAATACTGGCAAGCCTTTTAACGCCTCATCTTGACGAATTTCTTTAAGCATTTCTAAGCCGTCTAGATTGGGCATATTCCAATCAGATACGACGAACTCGAAGTTTCCAGCGCGCAGCTTATTTAAGGCATCTTGGCCATCTTCCGCTTCATCGACATTGGTAAAACCTAGCTCTTTTAGCAAGCTACGAACAATCCGACGCATGGTGGGAAAGTCGTCAACTACTAAAAAACTCATATTCTTGTCGGCCATCGGTCATCCTCTCGTTCAAAGTATGTCGTCACAATCATTCTTAAAACAGGCTGTTTTAAGCCAGTCGTCAAAGCAACGTTTATAAACAACATCCACAACATTCATAAAACAGCTTTAAAACCAAACCAAAAACCGCCTGCTAAGTAACTAATTAAACTATCGATTTAAGCTACTATTGGTGTTGTCCCATTAAAATGCTTCCCAAGCGTCGTGATCGGCAGGTTCAGGCGTGCGGCGCGGCGTAGCCACGTGCTTAGCTGTCGGCTCACGTGATTGTTGAGGGCTGGGTGGCAGCGCTTGGCGCTGTGGTTCACCATGGTCAGTCAACAAAGCAAAGACAGCCACCGCCTCTTCTAGCTTGTTTGCCTGCTCCTCAAGCGACATCGCTGCGGCAGTGGCTTCTTGCACTAATGAGGCATTCTGCTGAGTTGTTTCATCCATCTGCCCCACGGCTTGGCTTACCTGCGTGATACCGTCGCTTTGTTCCTGAGATGCAGCGGAAATTTCATCCATAATATCGGTCACTCGACGAACGGCAGTCACCACATCAACCATCGTGGAACCCGCTTGTTCTACCAGCGTAGAGCCTTGCTTGATTTGGGAAACAGAGGCCTCAATCAGCGTTTTAATCTCTTTAGCAGCATCCGCACTGCGGCTAGCAAGGTTGCGTACCTCGCCGGCTACGACGGCAAAACCACGCCCTTGCTCTCCGGCACGCGCCGCTTCTACAGAGGCATTAAGTGCCAAGATATTGGTTTGAAAAGCAATAGAGTCAATGACACTGGTAATATCGGCGACCTTCTGGGAACTGGTAGAAATACCGTGCATGGTGTTCACTACTTGCTCTACCACTTGCCCGCCTTGCTCAGCAGTGGTGGAAGCATCTGCTGCCAAGGTGCTTGCCTGGCGGGCATTATCGGCATTCTGCTTAACCGTTGCCGTCATCTGCTCCATGCTGGCAGCCGTTTCTTCAATCGACGCGGCCTGCTGTTCTGTGCGCGCAGACAAGTCTGCGTTGCCTCTCGCGATCTCCTGAGTACCGTGATGAATTTCACTGCTACCTTCACGCACCCGGGTCACAATCGCCGTCAGGTTTTGCTGCATCGTGCCCATTGCTGCAAACAACCGACCGACTTCATTATTGCCTGAGGCGGGGACAGGCTCCGTTAAATCGGCCTGGGAAATTTTGTCTAGACGTCTTACCGCGTCGTTTAGTGGTGCGATGACCGTGCGGCGTAAAGCAACGTAAATTATCAGCGTCACCAAAAGCGCGATGGTGACGGCAAACACGTTGATTAGCATAAACCTATTGCCTTGGATCTCGGCTTCGCTACGAATGCTTTCTACACGTTGAAACCCATACTGCACGAAGGCGGTAACACTATTGGACAACTTGCTGAGTGGTTCAACCAGCTCTCCTCTAAGCCGGTTAAAAGTATTAATGTCCATTGTTTCGAACGTTGCATGCTGCTGTTTAACTAAGCCAATAACCTCACGGAAGTCTGTCTCTAAGGTATTGCCTAGGGCTTCACCCTGGTCAGTCCGAGGAGTTGCAACAAAGCTCTCAAAACGCTCTTCGGCGCGCTCAATTCGATCCAGAGCAATATCGACCTGGGCATTGGATTGACGTGTTTGACCGACCATTAAAAAGTTAGATGCTGTTTCCATGGCCAGCATCGCCTGGTTGAGCAACGAGTCTGCGCGATTAATCTCGTTGAGCTGACCATTACTGATGAGGCTATAGGTTGACAAATTAGCCTGAGCATTGCGATCTGACAGGAAGCTAATACTGGCTAACACCAGGATTAGGATGGCAAAGCAAGCAAGCGCGACGATAACCGCGGAATGAATATTGATCTGACGCAGTGAGCGTGTCATTTTTTGTGCCCCTTATAATAATCGTAATGGGGTGGTTATACCCGCTGAGCACGCCCTGAAGCGGCAATTAAGGCCATCAAGCGTGATGGAATATCCTCTAAAGCAACCACATCTACCGCTCCCCCTACTGCGATGGCTTCTCTTGGCATGCCAAATACCACACAGCTTTCTTCGTTTTGGGCAATGGTGGCAGCTCCCGCTTGACGCATTTCTAACAGTCCTGTGGCGCCGTCTTTCCCCATCCCGGTCAAAATCACCCCAATGGCATTTTTCCCTGCATGTTTTGCGGCAGAACGGAATAACACATCCACAGAGGGGCGATGACGATTCACCGGTGGGCCATCATTAAGGCGCGCCACGTAGTTAGCACCGCTACGTACAAGCTCAAGATGTTGGTCACCCGGTGCAATATAGGCATGGCCTGGTAAGACCCGCTCGCCATCGGTGGCTTCTTTTACGCTAATACGGCACAGCCTATCCAGCCGCTCAGCAAAGGAGCGCGTAAAGCCTCCGGGCATGTGCTGAGTAATCAAAATGGCAGGCGCATTCGCAGGAAGCGGCTCAAGAACCGAACGAATCGCCTCGGTACCGCCGGTAGAAGCGCCGATAATAATGAGCTTCTCACTGGAGACCATAGGAGCTTTCAGCTGCGTGGGCGGTGGCGCATTTTTGTGACGGGCTTGGCGTGGACGCGAGCGAGCAGCCGCACGCAGTTTATCGGTAATTTCAGCCGCATATTCCATCATGCCATTACGAATACCCAAGCTTGGCTTGGCGACAAAATCCAACGCTCCTAGCTCTAAGGCACGCAGCGTAATTTCTGAGCCACTTTGGGTTAGCGATGACACCATGAGCACTGGCATAGGGCGGAGTCGCATTAGTCGCTCAAGGAAATCAAGCCCATCCATCCGCGGCATTTCCACGTCAAGTGTCAGTACATCAGGATTGTGCTGCTTGATTAAATCTCTAGCTGCAATGGGGTCAGGCGCCACGGCGACGACTTCCATGTCTGGCTGTGAGTTGATTATCTCAGTCAACAAGTCTCGAATCAGCGCCGAGTCATCGACGCACAACACTTTGATTTTGGCTGCGTTCAAAGCACGCCTCCTTTATACGGTAGCCACCTGTGTGCCAACCCACTCCGATAAGGCGATTGCCAAAAAGGAGTAAACGCACGTAACCGATTTATCTTTTAGCGAGGGTGTAAACCGTCTGCCCACGCAGCTTGAATGCATCACTGATATACGAAAAGTTTTCCGAATGGCCGGCAAACAGTAACGCGTCCGGCTTCATCAACGGAGCAAACCGTTTTAAGATCTTTGCCTGGGTATCTTTATCGAAATAGATCATGATGTTGCGGCAAAAAACGGCATCAAAGGGACCTTTTACCGGCCACTGCGGCGCCAGCAGGTTAAGCGGTAGAAACTCTACCAACGACGACACTTCCGGCCGGATGCGCGCCAAGCCCGCATGGCCGCCGGTGCCTTTCTGAAAAAATCGTTTTACCCGCACTTCGTCTAACTTGCGCACTTGCTCAAGCGGATAAATGCCCGCGCGCGCTTTGCTAAGCGCGTCGGTATCAATATCGGTGGCAATCACCTTCGCCTGTGCAGCTTTTGGCCCTAGCGTCTCTAAGAGCGTCATCGCAATTGAGTACGGCTCCTCCCCGGTAGATGCTGCCGAACACCATATGGTGACAGGTGTTTGCTGCTGCTTAATATGCTCAGCTAATAGGGGGAAGTGGTGCGCCTCACGAAAAAAAGCGGTGAGGTTAGTGGTTAGCGCGTTAGTAAATGCTTCCCACTCTTTAGCGTCAGGCTGACGCTCTAAGCGCGTCAAATAGTCGGTAAACCGAGTGATGCCGTAATGGCGCAACCGCTTTGCTAAACGGCTATAGACCATTTCACGCTTATGCTCAGCCAGCACGATGCCAGCGCGCAGATAAATAAGCTCTCTTATCCGCGCAAAGTCGGCATCCGTTAGCACTAGGTCGCGCTCAATACCTCCCGATGTCCACTGACCGGCGTCAACTCCTCGCTCGCGATGGTCTGTCAAAATTCTTCCCACTCCTCTGCTGAGGCCAGCTGCCGCGTGGTTGACAACGAAGATGCTTTGTTCGGGCGTTCAATAGGTTGAACCGCATTAATACTGCGAACAGCAGCAGATATTGGTTTCAACTCGCCCTGCTCACACCGGTTATTTAAGCGGAAGGCTTCGACAGAGAGAGCCAGTAAACCGGCCTGTTGTTCTAATGCCACGGCGGCGCGTGCCGTTTCCTGAACACGTAAGGCGTTTTGTTGTGTTGCTTGATCCATTTCGGTAACGGCTTGGTTTACTTCCGCAATACCATGACTCTGCTCCTCAGATGCTGACGAAATATCGTGCATAATCTGTGTAACGCTGCGCGCCGCTTCGGCAACTTCACCAATGGCTTTTTCGGCTTTTTTAACTAGTCCAGCACCGGCATTGACTTCTTTGTTAGAGCCATCAATCAGCCCTCGAATCTCTTGCGACGCATTAGCACTGCGGCCCGCCAACTTACGCACTTCATCAGCCACTACTGCGAAGCCACGGCCATGCTCGCCCGCTCTGGCAGCTTCTACTGAGGCATTAAGTGCCAGAATATTGGTTTGGAAAGCAATCGAGTCAATGACGTTAATGATATCCGTCATTTGTTGTGAGCTTTGCGTAATCCGTTGCATATTCTCAACTAACTGCGCCATGAGCTCCCCAGTCTGCGCCACTTGCGTAGTATTGTTATCGGCAAGACGACGTGCTTCTTGAGCGTTATCGCTATTTTGACGCACCGTGGTGGTCATTTCTTCCATGCTGGAGGCCGTTTGCTGTAATGATGCGGCCTGCTGTTCAGTGCGCGACGATAGAGCCTCATTGCCGCTGGCAATCTCTTTAGCCGCAGGAGTGACCACATTGATACCGTCTTTAACTTCGCTGATGAGACTGCTCAAGCTTTTGCGCATCGTATTCAGCGATTCCATGAGTAGCCCCACCTCATCACGTTGATGCGGTGGAACTTTCGCCGCTAAGTTCCCTCCTGCTATCTGCAACGTGAAGCGAGACGCACTTTTTAGCGGCCGGACAATGGAACGTAGCATCATCACCCCGAGGAAGATAAGTGCTAACAAACCAACGCCCAGAACAGTGGCTTGAGCATTGAGCATTCTGGCTTGACCTTGCTCGGCATCGGCGGCCATCGCTTCAGCGGCGGCCTGCTTTTGGGCGATGAGCTGGTTCACCAGGGAAGAGAGTTCACGCCCTTCGTTATTCATCACGTTAATCACAGCGTCTAAGCCAGTAAACGCTAGATACGTTTCTTCCGCTTGTAATACATTGGCCGCCTGCAGCATGCCATTGTCTAAAAACGACTGCAGCCGCTCGTTGAACGACGTCGCCAGCGCGTCAGTGTTAACATCACGGGAGTAATACTGCTGCCAGGCTTGTTCAACCGCTGCTGCGTTATCGGCAACCATTTCGCCCATTTCAAAGCGCTGTTTGATCAGCTCCATTCGCTCTGGCTCAATCATGGCTTGGCGGGTTTGAGCGATGGTTTGGTCAATTTGCTGCAGGCGGATAACGTCTTGCAGGCCATCATTATTAAGCACGGCGAGACGCTCTCCGGCCAGATTGAGGCTATATAATCCCAGGCCACCGCTCAGCAACAGTAGCGCACCAGCCACGACAATCATGCCCGTTAACTTAGCTCGCAGGGTATCAAACCGTATCCGTTTTAAGCGCTGTACTAGGCCTTTTTTGCGCAGCTGGCCCTTCTCTAAGTAATACAGCTTGTTACGGCCCTCACGTATGTCAGCGTAGACCTGTTCTGCCTGTGCAATAGCCTCCCGCGAAGCCTGCACTCTGACGGAGGCGTAGCCAACCACGTCATCCTCTTCGATGATCGGCGTCACACTGGCATTCACCCAGTAGTGATCACCATTTTTGCAGCGGTTTTTAACCAGCCCTCGCCATGTTTCACCGCTCTCTACGGTTTGCCATAAGTTCTCGAACGCTGCTGGTGGCATATCCGGGTGACGAATCAGATTATGCGGCGCCCCCATCAGCTCTTCATAATCAAAACCACTGATCTGGATAAAGGCGGGGTTCGCATACGTAATACGCCCCTTAAGATCCGTCCGAGAAACAAGGAAGTCGTCACTGCGAAGCTCAACTTCGCGTTGAGTGACTGGCTGGTTATTACGCATTCGCATGCCTTATTGTTAGTAGTAAAGCCAAGGAAATGGTGATGCTCAAACCGCAAGGCTTAGAACGCTTCCCACTCATCTGCTGCTGCATGGCGAGCGGGTATTTTCTTTGTTGTCATGGCTGGGACAACCGCTGCTTGTTGAAGAGCACGAGGGGGATGAGAGTCTCGTGGCACATTAAAGTCTCGTGGTGGATTAGAGTCTTGTGATGTGCTGGACGCAATCTGGAAGCGCTCTACCGCCTCTCTCAGACGCGCTGCCTCACTTTCTAATTCATTGGCACTGCGTGCCGCCTGCTGAACCAGCTGAGCGTTTTGCTGCACCACTTGGTCCATCTGAGCAACTGCTTGGTTAACTTGGCCGATACCGTTACTTTGTTCTTCAGAAGCAGCTGCGATTTCATCCATAATGTCATTGACTCGCTGCACTGCAGCGACAAGATCCTGCATGGTTTGGCCCGCATGGTTCACCCGCTGCGTACCTGCATCTACTTTACCTAACGACGCATCAATCAGCGTGCGAATCTCTTTAGCCGCATTGGCGCTTCGGCTAGCAAGACTGCGGACTTCCTGGGCGACGACGGCAAATCCTTTACCATGCTCACCGGCGCGGGCTGCTTCTACTGAGGCGTTAAGTGCCAAAATATTAGTTTGAAAAGCGATGTTATCAATCACCGTAATAATGTCAGCGACCTGATGGGAGCTAGCGCTGATGTCTTGCATGGTTTCAATGATGTTGGCCACCTCTTCGCCACTGCGTCTTGCGGTGAGCGTTACTTCATTTGCGAGCTGACTGGCTTGCAACGCATTATCAGCATTATGGCCTACGGTCGAGGCAAGCTGCTCCATGCTAGACGCTGTTTCTTCCAGGGAAGAAGCTTGCTGTTCGGTGCGTGAAGAGAGATCGTTATTGCCACTGGCAATATGCTGGGAGCGCTCAAAAATTGACGCTCCGCTTTGGCGCACCACTCCAACAGTCTCAGACAATGAGGACTGCATGTGTGCCATTGCGCTGTACAGCCGGCCAATTTCATTGTTACCTGGCGATACAATGTGTTGACTTAAGTCGCCTTTGGCCATCTTTTCAAAATAACCGACTAAGCGATCCAGCGGACGCAAAACATTAACCGTCACCCCCCAAATCACCACGGCAACCGTCAACCCCGTCATGATGACAACGCCAATTAACACCCAGCGAACACGGGTGGCGAACTCGCTAAATACCACTTGCTGCGCCTGCAGATCGTTGGATGCCTGTACGATGGCAACGCCTTGATTAAGTGCATATAGCCCGATTCCACAGGCGACGACCACCAATAGTGAGAAGGTAGCCAATACTAGCCCCCAGCTCAGGCGCACGGTCATATTGCTCATTATTTGACGCATTAGCGATGTCACACGCGTTACTCCAAATACAGCTGTGTTGGCCGGTGTTGTCCATGACACCAGAGATGGCTGTTGTTTTGGCTGAAAAGGCACACTCCCTGTGCCGGGTAGACAAACGGTTAGCGGTTACTGGTGCTGTCGACTAATGCCATCTCTTCGCTGGTCAGCAATTTATCAATATCCACTAGCACTAACATGCGGTCTTCAAGGCTACCTAGTCCGCTCAGGAAGTCAGAAGAGAGCGTAACGCCAAACTCAGGCGCGGGTTTGATCTGATCGGGCGTTAACGTCATCACATCAGAAACACCATCGACAACGATACCGACGACACGGTCAGCCACATTGACAACAATAACAACCGTTTGACCACCGTACTCAACGTTTTCCAAATTAAATTTAATACGCAAATCAACAATCGGCACAATAACACCGCGCAGATTGGTCACTCCTTTAATAAAGTCAGGCGCATTGGCAATCCGAGTGACATTTTCGTAACCACGTATTTCCTGAACCTTTAAAATATCAATGGCGTACTCTTCTTCTCCTAAAGAGAACACCAAAAATTCGCGATTATCCGCCTCTGCGGCGGCTAAAACCGCTCCATTGTTTGCTTGACTCATGACGGCTCAGCCTCCTGGTAATAAGAGAGATGTGGATGATTCACCTTTTTTCCCGCTTCTTTCTTAGCACGGCTTAACCGGTGTAAGCCTGTGATGTCTAAAATGAGTGCCACGCTTCCATCGCCTAAAATAGTAGCCGCCGAAACGCCAGGCACTTTGCGATAGTTGTCTTCCAAGTTTTTTACGACGACTTGCTGCTGACCGACAAGCTCATCAACCAGCATGGCGTAACGACGCCCCTCGCCCTGAACAATCACGGCAATGCTTTTAGTTGGATCAGTGATCGCATTTTTGACGTCAAACACTTCATGAATAGCGATTACCGGTAGATACTCATCGCGCACCTTGAGCACCACATCGTCTCCTGCCATGGCATACATATCGCCCTCGGCAGGCTGTAACGACTCAAGCACGGTGGAAAGTGGCAAAATAAAGGTCTCACCCCCCACTTTGATGGACATGCCGTCAAGAATGGCTAGCGTCAGCGGCAACACAATACGTGTATTAGTGCCCTCACCTTTCTTAGACTGAATTTCAACCCGGCCACCCATGCCTTGGATATTACGCTTCACGACATCCATGCCAACGCCACGGCCAGAGACATCGGTGACTTCTTTTGCGGTAGAAAAACCAGGCGCAAAAATCAGCTGGAAAACTTCTTCGTCAGAGACGGTGTCAGGCACATTCAGACCGTTTTCACGCGCTTTCGCCAATAGCCTGTCACGGTCCATACCAGCGCCGTCATCACGGACTTCTATCAGAATATTGCCACCCTGGTGACGCGCCGAGAGCACCAGTTTGCCAACCCGTGGCTTGCCTAACGCCTCACGCTCGTCGGGCATCTCAATGCCATGATCCAAGCTGTTACGCACCAAGTGCGTGAGGGGGTCAGTAATGCGCTCAACCAAGCTTTTATCCAGCTCGGTAGATTTACCTTCAGTAATCAGCTCAATTTCTTTATTCAGTTTACTGGCGGTGTCACGCACAACTCGGGGAAAACGGCTGAAGACAAACTCCATGGGGATCATGCGGATTGACATCACCGCTTCTTGAAGATCCCGTGCGTTACGCTGTAGCAGGCTCATACCATTTTGTAGCGAGCTGTTACCCACAGACGAGTCGTCAAGATCGCTAACGGTTTGGTCGAGCATCGACTGAGTAATAATGAGCTCACCGACTAAGTTAATAATCTGGTCAACTTTATCGACTGATACGCGAATAGAGGAGGATTCTGCAACGGCTTTTTTAGCAGCGGGTTTAGCCGGCTTGGCGGTGGCTGGGGTGCTATTGGCAGGCTTAACGGGCGCCGCTGGGGTCTCCGCGACGCCATTGGATGTGTCTGCCGACGGCGCTGGTGCCTCTGCCTTGAGACTAGCGCTTTCGTCATTAACAGCATCCACCACACTAATCTCGATTTGTTCAGGCTCAATAATGAAGCACATCACTGCTTCGATATCATCAGCACTGACCTCTCCGGCCAGCATGACATCGTAGCGCTTCTCATCACCCGAGTGGGACTGTACATCGCCCAGCTGTCCAAGCTCTTCAACCAGTAAAAGCCGGTCTTTTTCGCTGACATTTAACAGCGCAACATTAAGGTGGCGCTCACTATCAGAGGAAGGCGCCGTCGTGGCAGCGTCAGATGGCGCTTGTTTTTCAACCACAGGTGACGGTGCGGGAGGTGCATCCAAGGTCTGGCCAATTTCTTCTAGCGCAATTTGCTGCAGAGTATGACAAATACGCTCATAGGCTTCTTGGTTGGGTTCTTCCTCGTTGCGATAGGCATCGAGTTGCTCGTGCATGATGTCTTTTGCCTCTAAAAAGGTATCAACGAGGTCAGCTCGCAACGTCAACTCACCTTTGCGAGCATGATCTAGCAGGTTTTCAAAGATATGCGTGGTTTTTTGCAGCACACTAAAGCCAAAGGTTCCCGCGCCGCCCTTAATAGAATGAGCAGCGCGGAAAATAGCATTGAGTTGCTCGCTATCCGGATCATCGACATCCAGCTCCAACAGGTGCTGTTCCATATCGGCCAACAGTTCGTCAGCCTCTTCAAAAAAGGTGTCAAAAAAGTCCGCTATATCCATGCACCGCTCCACATAAACGTCTTAGTGTTGTGATAAGCCCTGCTCATTCGTCTTCACCGCTCTGTGGCGTGCTTAGTGGCAACGCCTCTAGAGGCGCATCGTCATCGGGCAATGGGTTCTCAAGATTCATAATGCCTGGGTTGCGTATCGTCTCGGCAATTTCTGGCAGCAAGACAACAAGCTCAATACGCCGATTGATAGGATCAGTCGGCGAAGTGTCAGGCAACTTAGCACGATCAGCAAAGCCCGATACGCGTAGCAGTTGATCTGGGTCAAGCCCGCCGGTAACTAATTCACGCCGAGAAGCATTAGCCCGATCGTTGGAAAGTTCCCAGTTGCTATAGCCGCGGTAGCCACCAGCATAAGGCACGCTGTCGGTATGGCCGCTGATACTTAGATCGTTGGGTAACTCATTCAATAACGGTGCCATGGTGCGTAATAAATTACGCATGTAAGGTGCGACTTGATCGCTACCAAGTTCGAACATTGGCCGCTGCTCTGTATCTAATAGCTGGATACGCAACCCTTCGCGGGTTAAATCAAAGCGCATTTGATTACGTAACTGGCGCAGCTCTGGGTCTAGCTCAATGGCACGCTCAATGCGCGCCTGCACATCGTTAAAGAAGCGCCGTTCCTGAGCGCTGGGGCGACTATACTGCAGCACATCCACGCGGGCGCGTTCGCCATCGCTGTGGGTGGGGTCTGGGCCGCCCCCCGGAATCACTTGAGTGCTGCCCGACCGATCGCCACTGGTCATTGCCGTTATGAGCGGCGTGCTGAAGTACTCAGCAACTCCACGACGTGTTTCATCGTCGGAAACACTTAAAATCCACATCACTAGAAACAGTGCCATTAAAGCGGTCATAAAATCAGCAAGGGCAATTTTCCACGCACCGCCATGGTGAGCATGCACCACTTTTTTGCGCCGAATAATAATCGGACGTTTATCGCCCCCCTTACTCATGCATTACCGCTCTTTTTGGCATCACGAACGTACTCTTCTAACTCTGCAAAACTTGGCCGTTCAGCGGTATGTAGCGCTTTGCGACCAAATTCAACCGCTAGTTGCGGCGCATAGCCGTGTAAGCTAGCCAGTAAGGTGACACGTATGCACTGCAGCATCTTCTCTGCTTCTTTAGCTTGCCGCTCGGCGTAGCTAGCCACGGGGCTAATAAAACCATATCCCATTAAAATACCAAGGAAGGTACCGACCAACGCGAGGGCAATCATCTCCCCCATTTGGGCAGGACTAGCATCAGCGTAAGTCAGTGCTTTAATAACCCCCATGACGGCAGCAACGATGCCAAAGGCAGGCATTGCATCGCCCACTTTGGCAATGGCATCGATAGGGATATGTGCCTCTTGCTCGAAGGCTTCAATTTCATGGAGCATCAGCTCGTCAATTTCCATCGGCTCCATACCGCCACTCACCATCAAACGCAGATAGTCAGTTAAAAAGTCCATAATATGCGGATCAGCAAGTACGGTCGGGTGCTCTTGAAAAAGCGGGCTTTCTTGGGGGTTATCAATATCGCGCTCTATCCCCAACATTCCTTCGCGGCGAATTTTAGAGAGCAGCTTGTACTGCAGTGCCATCAGCTCCATATACAACGCTTTGTTATACTTTTTGGCGCGTTTGAGTCTGGGAAAGATTTTGAATGTTGCCTTAATGGCTTTGCCATTGTTCGCGGCAATAAATGCGCCTATGCCAGCGCCCCCAATCATAAGCAGCTCTGTTGGCTGATAGAGAGGGCCTAAGCTACCGCCTGCCAACACATAACCGCCGAAGACAGATAGCAGTACGACCAAATAACCCAGAGGAATCAGCACAAGCAGTATCCTTGCGATATCAGTTTTTGTATCAGTGGAGCGCTATTCCTGTGTTTCAAAAAGAGAACACAGAGCGTTGGTTCCACGCGTTTCTTAGCCATAGCTTACTCAGGCGCTGGCGGTGTTAATGAAAAAGTACCAACCCCTTTTGGTGCTATCTATACGTTAAAGACGCATTTTATTGGCTATATACCTGACCGCACCGGGCAAGATAATTTTTGTAGTTCAACACCGCGCTTTACGCGTCTTCCCAGCCCGCGAAGGCGGCTGACAAATGCCACAGACATACTCGTGGGTTGGACTATGAGCATGGGCAACAAAGTGCCCACCACAGCGGGTACACGTATTAAGCTGCAGTAAATCGCTTTCAAAAAATCGTACTAGCGTCCATGCGCGGGTTAGGCCCAACACCGGCTCAACGCCTTCTAAATTTATCTGCTCTTCATACAAGCGATAGGCTTTGACAAAGGCATCAATACGTTCACAACGGGTGTTGTTTTGTACGCTGTGATAAATGTTATAAAACAGCGACGAATGTACGTTAGGCAACCATGTCACGAACCAGTCAGCAGAGAAGGGCAGCATCCCTTTGGGTGGCGACATACCGCGTACTTCCTTGTACAGCTTGATCAGGCGCGTGCGACTTAGCTCTGTTTCTGTCTCCAATACTTGTAACCGTGCACCTAATTCAATCAGCTCTATGGCCAGCTGTACTTGGTGCATTTCATCAACCAAGCTTTTCTGGCTCACACTGACTCTCCTACAGGCAGTGTTTCAAACGCCTCACCAGCTGACAACAATGACGCATGTAAGCCTGAAAGCCCTTGATCCCGAGGGTTTTCGGTGATTTTTCGCAGCTGATGGGCACTGGTTTGGCTCAGACGACATATTAGCTGATTGTTACGTGCCAACTTTGTCAGCTGTCGAGCGTTAAGAGACACGAGCAAATCTGCAAGCTCGCTATCTACTTTTAGGCGAAACATTGCCGCCTCACGGTCTTCGACCAATAATCGCTGCGCAAGAAGTAAATACGCTAAATTAATTTCCTGAATTTCATCGAGAAAGCTTGTTTGACTCATAGTGTTCCATCGAACGACATGGGCGTTTCATTATGACTTTATACTGACGCCTTAAAAGTTGTTTACATTTCTCAGCACATGGTTGCATACAACGTTGGTATTGGCTACCGACGCCCCTGTCGAGGAGTTAACCCCTCTTCGGATAACTCAAATACCCATACCAGCAGTTCTGCCACCACCTGATATAAACTGGTAGGGATCTCGGCATCGAGATCTAACTGCATCAGCAGTGCCACAAGTTCAGGGGCATCGTGTACATAAATTCCTTGGCGTTGAGCCTCAGCCATGATTCTTTCCGCCAATTCTCCGTAACCTTTTGCCACGACACGCGGTGCTTGCTCCTTATTCTGGTAGGCAAGCGCGACAGCTTGGCGACGGTGATCAGCCGACGTCGCCATGATGACTCTCCACGGTGATATGACGGGCGTTTACCTGAACACTACGAAAATCTAACGCCGCCAGACGGCTTTCTAAACGCCCAATTCCTTGTTCTAGGCGGGCATGGGTTGAAGCATCATCCGTAGTTAAGTCAATACTCAGTGTTGACTGATAAAGCCTTAGCGACGCGCTGAAGGCGCCTAAATTAGGCACATCAAGCTGCATATCCGAACGCCAGCCCTCTTCCGCATCAGCATCCTTTTGAGCATTTTCTTGTTCACCTTCGCGTGAGGGCAGGTTAACCACTAACGCCATAAAAATCCCCGCCCAAACGTCGCCCTCCCAACGAATGGTAGGCATCACCAGTAGCTCAAGCTGCTGGCGCACTAGCCCCTGTAAGCTTTCATGGACAATATCGCGGCCACCGCGCAGAACCGCACTCTCGTCCAGTGCTCGTGCACTGGTCATATCAACGCTGGCCGACGCTAGGTCACGCGCAGCCCCTACCGGCAGAGTGGTATTCGCAAGCATTGGGGTGCCAGATCCCGTTACGCCATTTTGATGACTGGCCACAGGTAGCAACAGCGAATTCGGCAGTATGGCAACGTTTGCATTGCTGGCATTCAGCGCGGCATTAGACGCGAAAGGTGGCATTGCAAACGTTGCAACACTGGCTGGCAACATCATAGGGCGTGGCCCTGGCTGCATTTGCGGCTCTCGCAGCAGTTGCTGACGAGAAGCGTCGCCTTGAAACCAACGTTTTAGATGAGCTTCGTAAAAAAGACCGCTATCACGAATGCTGCCTTCTAAGCGATTTGCCAACGCTGGTGCAGAAGGCGCTTCTTGCTGCCCCATCAATGGCGTTTGTGGGCGTATCACGGCGGGAGGCGCGGGAAAACGTAACAAGACATCCGCAATGGTCCGGGCAGCTGGGCTAAAATGGGTTTGGGTAGAACCTGGAGGCGCATTGGAGGCATCTCCCGAAAGAGGCTGCCGCTGCTGGCCATCAAGCGATGGTGGTAGCCGCCTAAGATCGCCTAAGGGCGATGATAAAGGTCGCCCATCAAGGCTTGAGTCTCCTTGCAGTGCACGCGGGCCGTCACCTGACGGAACCGGTTGCACGGGAGCATTAAGCGGTCGCTGGGATAGCTCGCCCTGACGCCCAAGCACTTGATGCATGAGCGTATCAATAAGCGGCGTAATGCCACTCACGTTAACCCCTTCTCCTGATCGCTAGGCACGTCGAAGCCCGCCACTTCGCCTTGTTGAGGCGCATAAGCACGATGTAAATTACGTTGGCGCTGAGAGACGCTGATTAATTTTCCCAGCTCATCCCGCCTGGCCACCAAACGACGGCGAATTTCCACATCATGCTCAAGAATACCCTCTAACAGCTCTGCCTTGCGCTTCCTTGCCGCCTCATCAAGCACCGTTTCGGCATCACGCGAGCGCAACGCCTCAACGGACATCACATAGTGGGTGCGTTGCTCAATCAGCTCTGCCCACTGCTCCGCATTGGCGAGTTCGTGCATTTGTCTAACACACGTGAGTAGCTTGGCGTACGCATCGATGAGCGTTTGCTGGGCATTTTCACGAGCAGTTTCAGAAGCCGACATGCTTTGCCTCACGCACTTTGCTGTTGACCGATTTCACGCCATGCAGAGGCGATATCTTCAAGCAAGCGCTCTGCCTGATTGAGACTGTCTTCATCGTTTCGAAGGTTAGCCGCTAATAGTAAGCGGGCAATATAGTCATAGAGCGACGCTAGACGCTCTGCGATATCCCCCCCTTTTTCTTGATCTAATGCAGCTGCCAGGCCGTTATTGATGATATCCAGCGCCTTGGAAATCGACTTTCCTTTTTCAGCCGTATTGCCCGCTTGCATATGAATACGCGCCGCGCGGATGGCTGCCTGGGCACCATCAAACAACATAACGATGAGCTGATGAGGATCAGCTGACATAACGCCGCTTTCCACGCCAACGCGAGCGTAGGCGTTGGCACCTCGGCCATAAACAGTGCCGCCGCGAGAGTATGTCATAAGCGGGTCTCTCCTATATTGATGCGAATAACAGCATTGATGCGAATAACAGCGACCACAACCGCCGACACGCGCTGTTCTATTATCATTCAGAAACAAGCTTATTAGCTCAGTTACAACATATATCGGCGTCTCGCTAATAGACTTTAATATTTAACCTATATTTCACTCAGAAAATTTTACGTCTTTTCTGAGCAGGCTAGCCGACTATGTGGACACCGCCACTTCACGTTTTGGCTTACCTAATCGTTCAAGTACATCGCCTCGCAGAGTGTTGCCCAATGTCTCGCGCATGGGCGACTCTGCCTGATTTGTCAGCGTCACTTCAGCAGGAGCACCCTGCGCATCAAGGCGGATAATCCACGCCATCTGCTCACTGGAAAAGTGCGCAAGCGACCCCACCGGTAGTGGTTTGAAGTGCTCGATATAGCGCTTGGTCCAACGGGGGTCAAATTGATGCGGATGGCTCAGTAAATGCCGATAGATTTGTTGCGCTGTTTTGGCAGGACGATCTGCCCGATCGCGCCGCATTGCCTCTACCACATCTACCACTGCGCTCGCTTTGGCAAGTTCGTTAATGTCACTACCGGTTAAGCCATCAGGATAGCCACTGCCGTCCAGGCGTTCATTAATGCCGCCTATGACCGCTTGGGCAACGGCAGCGGAAAGCCACTGGCAATGCTGTAAGCGGCCTAGTAACAACGACACATGCTCACTCATAGCTTGGCGATGAGTAGCTTCAAAATGCGGGGCCTTAAACAGTATTTGCGGAATAAGTGCCTTACCAAGGTCATGCACCAAACCACTCGCGACGATCGCCTTACGTACGTCACGAGGCATATTTGCACCAACCAAATCAAGCAAATGCACCGCTACCGCGATTCCATGGCGAACTAATAGCGGCTCTGGCGATAGACATCGTGTCGCAAACAGCAATGCCTCGCGATCCTCTTCATGCAGCTGCAAAAGACGATCTGCGTTGCGTGACAGCTGGCGAGAGTCAATGTCACTCCCTTGCTGTAAAAGCAGCAACTGAGCATCTAAATAAGCCGCTATTTTCACCAACCGCCGTGCCATAGGCGTGGCATAGCGACGGATATCTCGCCGCCCCACGTGCTCGTTTCCTGGCGCGCGCTTGCTTGGTTGTTCAAACAGCGGCGATGGCTGACGATCCTCTTGCGCTTCTTTGCTGTAACGGGCAGCTTCGCGCTCAATTTCACAAACAAAATACCAAATTTGTCGCTCTTGCTCGGACGAGCAATTGGCGAAATGGAAACCTACCCGCAATAAGTGTCGCTCAGGATCGGTTTTTTGATGGCGCGGCACCCCTTGCACTTCAAAATAGGTGCCATCTGGAAACGTAAAAGCAAGTGCAAGGGGCCTATCAGCTTCAGAAAGCACACCGCTGGCGGTTAGCGGTAGCTCTATTTGGCAGCCATCCTGGGAAAGGTCTCGCAGTTCCCCCACAATATGTTCGCCACTTTCACCGCTCAACGAGGCTGGTACGGCCATACCAAACCGCAGCTCGGCGCGAAACGATTCGCGGCGTTGCAGCACGTCTAGAGTGGCGGGGTAATCGCTGCAGCATAAAAAGCGTCCACCCGCATGACGAGTCTCTGTCAGCGATAAAAGCGGCGTGCGCACCACCTTACCCTGGGATTGGCCACGTAGAAAAAACGACTCACCTTGCTGTAAGCGGCTTAACAGATGATCAACTGAAGATAAGTCCATCACCAATGTCTTCCCAGCGTGTTGCTCCATCAACACGATAGGCTCTGGGCGAGCGTCCTCGGTAGCTAAACAAAGCGATACGCCCCCCCCTTCAATCAAGGTAGTTAAAAGAGAGCTGACTGCTGCAGGACTGGTAACACTTTCGTATTCATCTGGTCGGACTGACATTCTCGTTTCGCTTCCCTACCACGTTGTTATTACAGCACGTTATTACGCCAAGTTATTACGCTACGTCTATATACCCATCACAACGCGGCAAAGCATACCAGAAGGCCTCTGGCTGCCGTACGCTCATGAAAAAACTAACTCCCCCTCCCATTTCATCTATAGTAAAGGAGCAACAACGGCGGGAAGCGACCGCTAGTGTGATAGCCTGCACCGATAAGCAGCCCTGCGCTTTATAAACAATGACATTAATTATACGTTTGCCGATAAAAATGAAAGAGGCTCATAGCGGCATGATGAATGGCCTCGTCACCTTTTCTTTGCTGCCTCTTGCGCAGCTTTTTTTAAAGGATTAACTATTATGGGCCCACTCTTCATTGACGACCTTGCCTCTACGGCATCAATACCTTACCAACCAATGCCCGTCCAACCCGCGCACACCCTAAAAGCTCAGTCTCTGCAGCCACCACTTAGCACGTTGACAAGCACCTTACCAGGTACGCCGAGCAGCCAACCAAATGAACCTAGCCTGCTGTCTAAAGAAGCGCTCTTAGCCCCTATACAGCGCATCAATGAAACACTACGGCCACGTGGGCTGGAATTTGCCCTAAGCGAGCAGTCTGAGCGGATTATCACGAAAGTCATCGACCGTGAAACGGGGGATGTTATTCGCCAAATACCAGCAGAAGAAGTACTGCTCGTTGCAGAGCGACTGGAGGAATTACAAGGCCGACTTATTTCTCTAGAAGCCTAATCGAGTGATGGGAGAGGAGACGTCGCTACCGCTGGCTTGGCACCCTCTCTTACTCCCCCACTTCGTTTCTTTGTTTCTTTCGTAAGCGTTTTTATCAATTCCGTATTAACGCCAGCGAATAAGTGTTATTTATACCTGCATATTCATTACGTCGCGGTAGGCGGTTACCAGGCGATTACGCACTTGCAACCCCATCTGAAAAGCGACGCTCGCTTTTTGCATATCGACCATCACATCACTCAGCTCAATATTCGGCTCACCTGCCTGAAACGCCATCGCCTTGGTATTCGCAGCCTGCTGCAAACGGTTGATGCGCTGAATAGATGCTTGTAGCTCACTACCAAAACCGCCTTGCCCCACCGCTGTGGCAACATGCTCTCCCTTAATAGGTTGGGCTGCTTGGGTAGCTAAGCCTTGCATTTGCTGTAGCGCTGACTGTATGGCAGGTGAACTCATAAACACGCCTCATCCAAAGGAAGGTGGAGTAATACCAAAAGCCTACCATTGGTAGTAGAACACTCATACGTACAAATACGCATTAAAAGCCGACCTGTTCGTTCATTTATGCTCGACTTGCCCCAGGATAATGGCGTTCATCACAATTCCGCTTCATTTTTTAGCGGATAACCGCGATTGACGGATATCAGCCTATGCTTTCTTTGGTGATGCGCCTGAGCCGTCATCAGTTTTGCCTGCCTTTATGGAGGCACGCATGAGCGAAACTGATGCTACGGCAGGCCGTCAGAACAGCACGACACAACAGACACCCCGCAGTGGAACGCCAGAAAATGACACTAAAAGTCCCTCAACGGTTGAGCGCACGTTAAAGCAACTGCGCGGTAACCCATTGGTTGTGCTATTGGTCGCTGCGGCGGCTTCTATTGCGATCATTGCTGCGCTTTTCATGTGGGCTAACAGCCCAGAGTATCGGGTTCTGTACAGCAACCTGAATGAAGCCGATGGCGGCCGTATTATTGCGGAGCTGGATAGTCGCGGCGTGCCCTACCAATTTAGCGAAGGTGGTCAGGCGCTGCTAATCCCTAGCGAACAAGTGCATACGCTAAGATTACAACTTGCTGAGCAAGGGCTCCCCCGTGGCGGTAACTTGGGCTTTGAGCTGATGGAGAATCAAGCGTTCGGTATCAGTCAATTTGCTGAGCAAGTTAACTTCCAGCGCGGTCTTGAAGGTGAGCTGTCCCGCTCCATTGAATCACTGGGTCCCGTTGATAAGGTCCGCGTACACCTTTCAATGGCCAAGCCTTCCGTTTTTATTCGTGACCGAGAGCCTGCCAAAGCATCCGTTGTTCTGACACTGCTACCTGGACGCGTACTAGGTGAAGGGCAAGTCAGCGCCATCGTTCATATGGTCTCCAGCAGTGTTCCTGAACTAGCGGCGGAAGACGTCACCATTGTCGATCAAAATGGACGACTGCTTTCCGCTAACACATCACAAGGTAATGACCTAGACGGCTCTCAACTTGAGTATATAGCGGAAGTTGAACGCTCCTATCAACGGCGTATCGAAAACATCCTTTCACCCATACTGGGTAGTGATAACGTCCGCGCGCAGGTGGCCGCACAGATCGACTTTTCGCGCCGTGAACAAACCTCTGAGCGCTATGCACCCAACCAGGCGCCCAATGAATCTGCGGTTCGTAGCCGCCAGCTTAGCCTATCTTTCGATGGTGAAGACCCGCTGGCAACCGGTATCCCAGGAGCCTTAACCAACACCCCTCCTGGCGTAGCACCCGCGCTGATCAATCAGCCCGACGCTGATGAAGAGGAAGAGGATGTCCCTGAAAACGCCCTCCAGAACCTGCGCCAAGAAGATGTCGTTAACTATGAAGTTGACCGCAGTATTGAACACATTCAGCATCGGCTAGGCCAGGTAGAGCGTCTATCGGCAGCGGTCGTCGTAAACTTTCGCCGTGTTATCAATGAAGAAGGCGAAGCAGAACAAGTTGCCCTAAGCCCTGAAGAAGTTGCTCAGCTTGAACGCTTAGTCCAACAGGCAATGGGCTTTTCGCAAGCGCGTGGTGATCAGGTAGAGGTCGTCAATACACCGTTCGCTACTACTGATGACAGTGCGTCTGACGTTGTTTGGTGGCAGCAGCCAGAAACACTCGCCATTGCTGCTACCTTGGGTCGCTATTTGCTAGTTGCCCTTGCGGCCTTGTTGCTTTACCTGCTGATTTTACGGCCTCTGATCAAGCGTTACACCCAGCCGCCGGTGATGGCTGCCGCAATGCCTGGCAGTACCTTTAGCGCTAGTGTCGGGGGTGAAGAAGATGAGCAAGAGAGTGGACAGTCTGCAGAGGCTGAAGACACCTATAGCAATAAACCTAAGCGTCGTCGTAAAACCTCGTTGTACGAACACAACCTCAACGACCTACGCGAAATGGCCCAGGAAGACCCCCGCATGGTCGCAATGATTATCCGCAGCTGGATGAACACCCATGAGTAGCCCGATTGCCGAGATGACCGGCGCACGTAAAAGCGCCATTCTCTTGCTTGCGTTGGATGAGGATAGCGCCGCTGAGGTGTTCAAGTACCTTAGCGCCAGCGAAGTACAAGACATCAGTATGGAAATGGCTCGCTTACATCAAGTCTCACACGAGGATATGAAAGCCGTACTAGAAGCCTTCCATAACGAAACAGAAGAGTTTGTGGCGCTTAACCTCAACTCCAGTGAGCATATTCGCTCTGTGCTTACAAAAGCACTGGGTAGCGAACGTGCGACGAGCCTTATTGAGGATATTCTCGAGACCACCGGTGGCAACTCAGGCATTGATGCGCTGAACCTTATGGAAGCCAACATGGTGTCTGAACTGATTCGTGATGAACATCCGCAGATCATCGCCACTATTTTGGTTCACCTGGATCGGCACCAAGCCGCTGATATTCTTGAGTTGTTTGAAGAGAAACTGCGTAACGATGTGGTACTACGGATTGCGACGTTCAGCGGCGTTCAGCCCGCCGCGCTGCAAGAACTGACGGAAGTACTAACCAGCATGCTAGATGGTCAAAACCTCAAACGCAGCAAGATGGGTGGCGTAAGAACGGCGGCCGAAATTCTCAACTTGATGAACTCGTCTCAGGAAGAAGTAGCCATCGAAACCGTTCGCTCTCACAGCGAAGACTTGGCTCAAAAAATTATCGACGAAATGTTCCTCTTCGAGAACCTACTCGACCTGGACAACCGTGCCATTCAGATGGTGCTTCAAGAAGTCGAAACCAATTCCCTGGTGGTGGCCCTCAAGGGTGCCCAGGACGCGTTGGTCGACAAGTTCCTGCGCAACATGTCACAGCGGGCAGCAGACCTGGTTCGCGAAGATATGGAAGCCCGCGGCCCTATTCGCGTGTCACAGGTAGAAACCGAACAGAAAGCTATTTTGCAGGTAGTCCGTCGACTGGCTGATTCCGGCGAGATCGTCTTAGCGGGCGGAGACGATGAGTATGTCTAACGCCAAAACGCCGGAGTTTGACCGGCACGGCAGCTGGCGGCGTTGGCAGATGGATGAATTGGCGCAGCAACCGAAAAACTCCCAACCGAGTGATGCGCCAACACCTTCCGCTCAGCAGCGCAAAGTAGAAGCAGCGAAGAAAGCCGCTGAACAGGCTCGTCAGCGTGAGGAAAAAGAGCGTCAAGCGTTCTACGAACGCATTCGTCAGGAAGCAGAGGAAACCGGCTATCAGGCTGGCTTAGCACGCGGCCATCAAGAAGGGCTTGAACAGGGTCTTAGCGAAGGGCGCGCCCAAGCAGAGAAAGAGCTTGAGCAACAGGTGCGTAAAACCGTGGCTCCGCTGCGTTCACTTGCCAAGCAATTTTCTGATGCACTAGAGCGTATTGATGAGACAGTGGCACACGATCTTGCTGAACTCGCACTGGCTACCGGCAAACAGTTAGCCGCAGATGCACTGCGAGAACGCCCTGAGCAAGTATTAGAGATTGTCCGTGAGCTGCTCCACACCGAGCCTCCGCTTGTGGGCCAGCAACGCCTTTGGCTTAACCCGCAAGATCACACGCTAGTCAAAGAGCATCTTGGCAGCGAGCTACTGGCGGCCAGCTGGACCTTACAGCCCGATGACCAACTTGCGCGGGGCGGGTGCCGAATCACCAGTGCCCAAGGGGAGCTAGATGCTACGTTTGAAAGCCGCTGGCAGTCGATCGTTGCACAGTTACGCAAGCGCCATCATAGCCATGAACCTCCATCCTCTTAGTCACAGGTAATGCCATGAGCGACGCGACGTGCCCTCATCTATACCGCTGGCGCAAAGCCCTGCACCGAACAACGCAGCGCGTTAGTCAGTTGCCTCACTACCGTACCAGTGGCCGTGTGATACGTGCTACGGGCATGGTCATTGAGGTAGTGGGGTTACGCGTGGCAGTAGGAAGTGCTTGTCGCATCGAATTACCTGGCGCGGATGGGCGGTTGAACGATAGCGACAAACATGCAGAAGCAGAAGTTGTCGGGTTTTCTGGCGACAAGCTGTTTCTGATGCCGTTAGAAGAAATTTCTGGCCTTATGCCAGGTGCCAGAGTCTCTCCGCTTAGCGATGGCAGTGGTCACAGCGCTCGCCGTTTTCCAATTGGCGATGACTTGCTAGGGCGAGTGCTCGATGGCAACGGCAACCCGTTGGACGACCGTGAAAGCGTTGAAGATACGCCGCGAGCAACCCTTAAAGCAACGCTGCTTAACCCGCTTTCCCGCGCGCCTATTGAGGAGCAAATCGATGTAGGCATTCGGGCTATTAATGCACTACTAAGCGTCGGCCGAGGTCAGCGCATGGGGCTATTTGCCGGCTCTGGGGTGGGTAAATCAGTTTTACTAGGCATGATGGCTCGCTACACCCAAGCGGATGTCATTGTGGTCGGACTCATCGGCGAGCGTGGCCGTGAGGTACAAGACTTCATCGACAACATTCTGGGGCCTGAAGGCCGCCGGCGTGCGGTGGTAGTGGCGGCACCTGCTGACACCTCACCACTGCAACGCTTACAAGGGGCCGCTTACGCGACGCGGCTTGCTGAAGGGTTCCGCGATGCAGGGCGAAACGTGCTGCTGATTATGGATTCGCTGACACGCTACGCCATGGCCCAGCGTGAAATTGCCCTCGCCATTGGGGAGCCACCGGCTACCAAGGGGTACCCACCTTCGGTATTCGCTAAGTTACCCGGCCTTGTTGAGCGTGCCGGAAACGCTGAGCGTGGTGGCGGTTCCATCACCGCGTTTTATACCGTGCTAACCGAAGGCGATGACCAGCAAGACCCCATTGCCGATTCAGCCAGGGCGATTTTGGATGGCCACATCGTACTTTCTCGAACACTAGCCGAGGCAGGGCACTACCCGGCAATTGATATTGAGGCCTCGATCAGTCGTGCGATGACCGCTATTAGCTCGCCTGAACAGCTACAAGAGGCGCGCACTTTTAAACAGCTTTTTTCACGCTATCAGCGCAATCGTGACTTGATCAGCGTAGGGGCTTATAGCCCAGGACATGATCCAAGACTGGACGAAGCGGTAAACCGCTTTCCATCATTGGAGCGATTTCTTCAGCAAAACATTGATGAGTGTGCAACGCTTGAAGCATCACGCCAAGCACTGCACGCGGTAGTGGGAGGTTAGCGATGAGTCATTCACAGCTCGACATGCTGACAGGCTTAGCCCGTGATGCCCGAGATAAAGCCGGGAAATTACTGGCTGAAGAACGCCAAACACAGCAGCAAACAGAAGCACAGCTTCAATCACTTAACCGCTATCGCGCTGAATATGCCGAGCGTTTACAAAAGGCGATGAGCGACGGCATCGACCCCGCCACCATGTACAACTACCAGCAATTCCTAGGGTCATTAGATGCCGCTCTCAGCCGAGCACGGCAAGCACTTGTGGCCCAGCAAAAACGTGTGCAGCAAAGCCAACAGCATTGGCAGCAGGAACAGCGTAAGCTCTCCTCCTACGACACGCTGACCTCGAGACGCGTATCAGAAGAGCATCGCCGTCAAGAGCGTTACGAGCAGAAAACTAACGATGACTTTGTAACTAACCGTTTAGCCCGCCAGCCGAATGATCAGTCGCATTAGCGCCGCGCCGAGGAGCTGTATCTATGACTATTGAGCTATTGCTAACCATGCAGGGTCAGGGGGCGAGCGCGTCATCAAGCCACCCTGCCGCCTCTAGCTCCCCGCGTGCGACACATGGCATGTTCCTTCAGGCGTTGACCCAGGCTGCAACAAGCCAACATCAGGCACGCACGCCCACTAACGCTCAGGCAGAAAACACGTCAACCGTTCCATTGAGCGATATCGTTGACCAGATAGCATCTCTCGATAGTGAGCTGGATGGGGAAGCGTTGGCGAACGTAGTGGCAAACGTAGCAGCAAATGTCGTGGCGAATGTAAACGCACACAAACAGCCTGCTGATAACCGCGCCACTAGTATCGATACCCAGGCATCTAGCCAATCGCTAGACATAGCACCAGCAGCGCCAGAGCAAGCGCTGACATCTGAACACGCTTCCGCGTTACTGGCCAACGACAGCGCTGAGACCTCGACACCGATAACTATTGAAGAGGTCGCTGCGCGCTTAGCCCTTATCGCTTCGTATTCTGCGCCGTCACCGGTGCGCAACGAAGCGGTTTCCAGTGCCAGCACTAACAGTGCAGCGCCAAAAGCAGCCTCAAGCCTAGAAACGGCGACTACTCAAGCGTCGTCGGATAATCCTTCAGATAGCCATTCAGATAGCTATTCAGATAGCGTGAAGCCTGCTAACGCTTCACCTTTCGCAGCTTCTTTTTTTGAGCACACAGCACTACCAATGCACACGGCGTTAGCTGATCGCGCGTTAGCCACGGAGCCTACTCCACTGGCACGGACACAAGGTCAGAATCAGACTCAAACACTGAGCCCTAACCAGCTGCCGTCTGTGCCAACATCTTTTACGGCGGCAAATAGTGGCGCTTCCTCTGTAGCGCCACAGCCAGCAGCACAGGCAGCGGCTAATACTAGCTCGCCACCGGTGGCGTCTTCCACGACGAATCTTGCCACGCCTGAGGCACTGTCAGCAGCTGCGCCCAGTGCCAACGCCGCACCAGCCGCGCCGCCGTTGACTGCTAATGGCGGCACGACTAGCGCTACTATGCCTATCGTTACTATGCCTACCGTTACGATGACCAACGCTAGTACGGCCACCGCGCTGCAGGACACTCCCACCAGCGCTATCCCACGTGAGGTGCAGATAGCACTCACTGGCGAAAGCGCCGTGGCAAACGCACCGCAAGCGGCACAAGCGCTAACACAGGCCACAACACAGGCAGCAGCTAATACTGGTTCGCCACCGGTGGCGTCTTCCACGACGAATCTTGCCTCGCCTCAGGCACTGTCAGCAGCTGCGCCCAGTGCCAACGCCGCACCAGCCGCGCCGCCGTTGACTGCTAATGGCGGCACGACTAGCGCTACTATGCCTACCGTTCCTAGGCCCACCGTTACGATGACCAACGCTAGTACGGCCACCGCGTTGCAGGACACTCCTACCAGCGCTATCCCACGTGAGGTGCAGATAGCACTCACTGGCGAAAGCGCCGTGGCAAACGCACCGCAAGCGGCACAAGCGCTAACACAGGCCACAACACAGGCAGCAGCTAATACTGGTTCGCCACAGGTGGCGTCTTCCACAACGAATCTTGCCTCGCCTCAAGCACTGTCAGCAGCTGCGCCCAGTGCCAACGCCGCACCAGCCGCGCCGCCGTTGACTGCTAATGGCGGCACGACTAGCGCTACTATGCCTATCGTTACTATGCCTACCGTTACGATGACCAACGCTAGTACGGCCACCGCGCTGCAGGCTGCAAGACACTCCCACCAGCGCTATCCCACGTGAGGTGCAGATAGCACTCACTGGCGAAAGCGCCGTGGCAAACACACCGCAAGCGGCACAAGCGCTAACACAGGCCACAACACAGGCAACGGCTCATTTAGGCTCCTCATCGCTGGCCAGTGCCTTGGCAGCTGCAACACAGCAAACGGTTAGCAATACCTCTCTACGCCCAACCACACCAACTGCTAACGCGCGGTCTGCGGAAACAGTCAGCTCTCCAGCCAATGCCCCGACCTTAATAGCATCGCTGGAAACTATTCCAACCCAGCCGTTTACTACCATGCCACCAGGCATGCACGCGCTTTCTCCACTCAATACTGCACTCGCATCAGCACCTGCCATGAGCGCTGACGCGATGGTCGGTTTGCCTGCTGATGCAGAATCAGCGAATACAATCAACAGCACTAGCAAAGGCAGCGAGCAATCGTTGCCTACATCGCTAACTTCTCAACCTCAACCAATGCCTAACAGCCCAGCATCAGCCACGTTAAACACGCCGTTTACCAGTCCCGCATGGCCTTCTCAGCTAGGGCAACAGCTGATTCAATTTGCTCAGCGCGGTGGAGAGCATCAGGTTAAAATGCAGCTGCACCCTACCGAGTTAGGGCCTTTGTCGATCACTCTTAAGGTGACTGAACAGGGCACCCAAGCGCACTTTTTATCGTCACATGCCCCCGTTCGTCAGGCGATTGAGCAAGCTATTCCTCAATTGCGTGAAGCACTTGCTGAGCAGGGTATTTCACTAGGTGAAACCTCAGTAGGTGAGCAGCAAACTCCCAACGAGCAGGCCTTTGCTCAGCAAATGCCTAACCAAACCGCTGGTGATCGCCTCACTGAGTCAGGCGGCGAAAGCGTGCCACTTAAAGAGACAAGCACTCTCTCGTTGCAGGATGGTCGTGTCGATCTCTATGCCTAAAAAGCGCTATGTCTGAGAATCGCTATGCCCGAAATAAAGTGTTGGCATTCAGTATGACAACACTGACTATTACGGCATCACGTAACTAAACCAAAAGATAGGCTCATCCAATGAGCCTGTTCATTTCATCATTTGTAACAGCGTTAGGCATAATGCTTAGCGAGCGTTACGGGTGACATTGATGGGAACAGCAAATGGCAGAAGCAAGCAGCGGGTCTAAAAAACTGCTTTGGATAATGATTGTACTAGTACTGCTATCGTCGGCGGGTGCCGCGGCAGCAATCTATTTAGTGCTTGATCAACGTAGCGGAAGTGCTGAAAACGATGAAACACAGCAAAGCGTTGAACATGTACCGCCTGTTTTCACACGCATTGACCCGTTTACTGTCAATCTAGCCGATGACCGTTATGGCTCCCGCTTACTTTATACCGGCATTACGCTTCGGGTTGGCAACGAACAAAGCAAGACGATTATTGAAGAGCACATGCCCCAGGTACGTAGCCGCTTGCTTATCTTATTATCAGGCAAGCAAGCCGATGAATTAACGTCTACTGAGGGTAAAGAAGAGCTAGCTCAAGCTATTATCAGCCGCTTGAACGTTCCTCTTACCGAAAATCAGCCTCCCTTAGATTTACGGGAAGTGCTGTTTACCGAATTTATTGTGCAATAACCCCGGGAACTGGAGCCGTTCATGTCGCAGGACGATCTACTGTCCCAGGAAGAAATTGATGCCTTGCTAAAGGGCGTTAGTGGAGATGATGAGCCTGCCACTTCGTCATCATCTGCGCAGGATGAAAACCGCGTTCGTCCCTACGACCCAGCAACACAGCATAGGGTCATCCGTGAACGCTTACATGCATTAGATTTTATCAATGAACGTTTCGCTCGCTACTTCCGTAATGGCTTGTTTAATTTGATTCGTCGTAGTGCGGACATCACCGTTGAGTCGATGCGGTACCAAAGCTTTAGCGATTTTTCGCGTAACGTTCCGGTACCCACTAACTTAAACCTTGTATCAATGAAGCCGTTACGCGGATCAGCACTCGTTGTTTTTCCACCAAACTTGGTATTTATGGTGGTAGATAACCTGTTTGGTGGCGACGGTCGTTTTGTGACAAAGTCAGATGGTCGCGAGTTTACCAACACCGAACAGCGTATTATCCAGCGTCTGCTCAACTTGGCTATTGATGCCTACCAAGAAGCCTGGAAGGTAGTTTATCCCCTGGAAGCGTTCTTTTTACGCTCCGAAGTTCAGTCTAAGTTTGCCAACATCACCAACTCGCCCAACGAGATTGTGGTGAATACCAAATTTAATATCGAAGTGGGCAACCTATCGAGCAACTTTCAGATTTGCATGCCCTACGCCATGATTGAGCCGCTTAGGGATCTACTCGCCAACCCCATTAACGACAGTAACCATGATCATGACGGCACATGGTCACGGCGTATGGCGAGCGAGCTTCGTCAATCAGAAGTTGAGCTAGTCGCTGAGTTTGCACAAATACCCAGCCGCATTGCCCATGTAATGGGGCTAAAAAAGGGCGATGTATTGCCCATGGATATCCCCAACACAATCACCGCTCGTGTCGACGGTGTTCCGGTGATGGAGTGCGAGTACGGGAGCCAACAGCAGCAACGCGCATTACGCGTGCTACGTATGATCGACCATGCCGCTATGAACAACCTATCGTCCAAGGACTTTATTAAAGGTTCAACGCGACAGAAAGCCAAGGAACCCAAAGCATGACTGATCCAAACAACCCCGATCAAAAAGTCTCTGATGACGATTGGGCGGACGCCATGTCTGAGCAAGAAGAACCCACAAGTGCCGATGCCACAGGTGAGGAGGATCCTTGGGCAGCGGCGATGGCCGAGCAAGAAGCTGCGGAAGAGATCGATTCCTCAAGCAACGAGCCAGAGCAAGAAGCGCCTGTCGCTAAACCGGCAAGTGATGAAGTATTTCGCCCATTAACTGCTGAGAGTGGCCATTCTGAGTCTCGCGACTTGGAAATGATCATGGACATCCCGGTCAAGTTGACGGTGGAGTTAGGTCGTACAAAGCTGACCATCAAGCAACTCCTTGAACTTGCCCAGGGTTCGGTGATTGAGTTGGAAGGTCTCGCTGGCGAGCCTATGGATATTTTGATCAACGGCTATTTAATCGCCCAAGGGGAAGTCGTCGTGGTGGATGATAAATATGGCATCCGAATCACCGAGATTATCACTCCCTCTGAGCGCATTCATAAACTCAACCGATGAGCGCCGTACCCTCTTCTTCATCAAACTCTTCACTTGATGCCATAAGCGGCAGTGGTGATGCCTTAATAGGCATGGCAGCACTCGGCAAAACAGCAGCGTCACTCGCGCTGGTCATTGCCATTATTTTGCTGTGCACAGCGGTACTGAAACGCTGGCAAACCGCGCGTCATCAACACGGAGCCCACTTAAAAATTGTGGGTAACACTGCGGTAGGCAATCGCGAACGTATTGTCGTGGTTGAAATAGAGGATACCTGGCTGGTGGTCGGCGTGAGCAGTGGGCGGATAACCAAACTGCATGAACGACCTGCGCCGACTGACCGCCCTAACTCGCCCCCCCCCGAGGCGCCTTCGCGTTTTTCTCAGCGTTTAGCCCAGGCACTTGCCGGCCACCGGGGCAAACAGGATAGCCCGCCTTCTACCGCCCCCGATTCAAACCACACATCATGAGATACAAGATGCATGTCGCTTGGCCTGTTGGGCGGCGTTGGTGGCTAATACTTGCCGCTATCGCCTGCTGCTTATTTATTCTACCTGCTCACGCTCAACAGCTGCCTGGGCTGGTGTCTCAACCGTTGGATAATGGCGGCCAACAGTGGTCGCTGTCGTTACAAACGCTCCTGTTCTTAAGCTCTTTGGCCTTTTTGCCAGCCATGCTACTAATGATGACCAGTTTTACGCGCATCATTATTGTACTTAGCTTGCTGCGGACCGCCATGGGCACCCAGGCAACGCCACCGAACCAAGTTTTATTGGGTATCGCGTTGTTTTTGACGTTTTTTATTATGTCGCCTGTTTTAAACCAAGTGTATGACGCCGCTTGGCTGCCGCTCACGAATGAAACAATCAATTTTGAAGAGTTCTTACTGCGGGCTCAGCAACCGTTTCGAGAATTCATGCTCGCCCAAACCCGCGAGCCTGACTTAGCGCTATTTGTTCGCCTTGCCGATGTTGGCCCGATGCAAGGCCCCGAAGAGTTACCTATGCGGGTCTTACTACCCGCCTTCGTTACCAGTGAGCTTAAGACTGCGTTTCAGATTGGTTTTACGATTTTTATTCCTTTTCTGATTATTGATTTAGTCGTGGCGAGTACGCTAATGGCACTCGGTATGATGATGGTGCCACCAATCACAATTTCACTACCTTTTAAGCTCATGCTGTTTGTGTTGGTAGATGGCTGGCAGTTAATTATAGGCTCACTTGCAGAAAGCTTTTACATGATTTGAGCGTCGCGTTCAGCGGCCAGGAGTATCTATGACCCCGGAAATGGTGATGAGCATTGCTTACCAAGGTATGCGGGTAACGCTTTTGCTTGCAGGCCCCATGCTGCTGGCCGCCCTTTTCACTGGCCTAATCATTAGCTTGTTCCAGGCGGCCACCCAAATAAATGAAATGACGCTAACCTTTATTCCTAAAATATTAGCCGTCTTTGCCGTTCTGGTACTTGCTGGGCCCTGGCTAATTGGTTTGATCACCGACTTCACGCATCGCCTCTTCACTAATATCCCCAGCATGGTGATGTAACGCCATGGTGGAGGTGACATTCGCCCAGTTACAGGCGTGGTTAGTGGCGTTTCTTTGGCCGTTTACTCGCATTACTGCCTTTATGGCAGCCTCGCCCTTATGGGGCCACTCCAGCGTTCCGAATCAGGCTAAGGTGGCACTAGCGGCTATTATTGCCATTGTAATTGCCCCGATATTGCCTGCCATGCCTGACGTTCCCATCATGTCGTGGGCGAGCCTGGGCATCATGATTGAGCAGCTGTTGATAGGCGTTGCTATTGGCTTAGTCATGCATATTATTTTCGCCGTGGTTCAAGCTGCCGGCGAGTTTATCGGCTTACAGATGGGGTTGGCGTTTGCCAGTTTTTTCGATATGTCGAGCGGCACCAACATTATGGTGCTATCACGTATTCTTTATATGATTACGCTGTTGATGTTTCTTGCCTTGAATGGCCACCTGATGGTGTTAGAAACATTAATAATGAGCTTTGAAACACTGCCTATCGGCATTGGTGCCTTAAACCCGAATGCGTTTGAGCTGCTGGCACGCTATGCGGGAACTATTTTTGCCTCCGGCATGTTACTCGCGCTACCGCTGGTCGGCTCACTGTTAATCATTAACTTAGCGCTCGGCATCCTCAACCGTTCAGCACCACAATTGACGGTATTCAATATCGGCTTCCCTGCCTCATTAACCGTGGGACTAATTCTGTTGATGGTGCTAATGACCGATATTGGCCGTTTTTTACAGCACCTTTTTAGCCAAGGGCTCGCCTTTATGCAGAGCTTGATCGAAACGATGGCTCCCTTGGGCTAAGTCATAAACCACTACATATAATCGAATAGCGACATGCCGCGAATATCGACGAACGCTTTCTGAGCGGCCTGTAGTCCTACTTGCCGCAGGCTATATTCAGAAATCGCGTCGGCATAATCCAAATCGACTAAGTCAGACAGCGTTTGCTCATAGTTAAGCATTCGGTTGCCGCCTACCGCATCAACCACATCTAGTTCATTCAGCCGGGCACCCGCCGATGCACGAACGGTCAGTACGTTATCAAGGGCGTTATCAAGGTCGCGCATTGACGTGTTTAGTGTATTACGCAACGCGGCTTTATCCGTCGCACTTTGAGCTGGCGTTTCTAGTACGCTAATAGCCGCTTCCATGGTGCGAAACAGGTCAGCACCGCGCTGTTCACTGCCCGCTTGGGCGATCAGAATTTCATCATCAGGCTCAGCGCTGCCGGTTAGCGTGACATTAATACCACCAAAGCTAAGCTGCTGACCGTCGCCGACATATTCGCCACTGGCCACTGCGCTCGCCGCATCCTCTTGCCACGCACCTCCACTAAAGCGCTGTACGTGATAGCTGATGCCGCTGTCCAGCGACGTATCTTCTTTGAACACGACACGGTAGCTATCGCCATAGCCGGAAGCGTTAACGTCCGTCAGCTGGGGGCCGCTGAAAGTAACGCTTCCTTGATTCTCTGCATTGGCTTCAGCGATATAGCCGGCGCCACTGGGTACGCCCTGAAAAACGGTGACACCATTTTCAGCAACTGGCATCAAGCGGGAGGCATCAACACGCTGCTGGCGCACACTACTGTCACCGTTATACTCCACGCCGCCTTCCGCGGATTTTACAAATGGCGGCGCATTATCTTTGTAACCACCGAACAGGTAGCGACCATTACCATCGGTGGCATTCGCCTGCCCCAACATGGTTTCGTAGATACCTTTTAGCTCACTGGCAATGGACTCACGGTCCACATCACTAAGCGTATCGCTCGAGGCTTGGATTAATAGTGTTTTTGCACTAGTAACCGCATCACTGACGCTGTTCAGAATGCTCTCTGTCTGCGATAGCGAATTGCGTGCCGTCACCCGAGCATCGGCAAACTGTTGGGTCATCGCTTTGGATTGATCAACGCCCACGGCACGCGACGCAGCTTGGGGGTCATCAGAAGGATTAACCACGCGACGACCGCTGGCAATCTGTTGACTAACTTTTAAGAAATCACTTTGCTGACGGTTAATAGAAGCCGTGCTCTGCTCAAACATGGTGACCGTGCTGATACGCATCGCCTAAGCTCCTTATTAATTCCGCAGGTTCAAAATGGTGTCCATCATCGCGCCTGCGGTATCAATCACACGCGCATTCGCTTGGTAATACTGTTGGTAGCGAATCAGGTTAGCTGCTTCTTCATCAAGGTTAACGCCCGACTCAGATTGCTGAACGGCTTTCAATTGATCGGTTAACCCTTGGCGTGCATCTAAGTTCACCTGCGTAATATTAGTACGGTTACCCACATCGCTGACAATCACGCCATACGCGCCACTCACCGATGCGCTACCTCCCACAATGGGTTTTTGCTGTAGGTCCTGTAACGCCAAGGCATTGCGGTTATCACCAGCGCCCGCCGTTACCCAATCCTCAGGATTGTCTTCAGGGTTTGATGGCTTACCCGCTGCGATACGGTCTAGGTCATTGACCGCCACATTCATATCGCTAGCACCACGGCGTACTGGTTGCACTTCAAACCGGTCGCCATTGGCAGGTGTGTTGCTAAACGTGAGAGCGACTCCACCAAACGTCAGCGCGCCGGTTCCCGCATTCCAGTCAACATCGTCTACCGTCTCGCCGTTATCGTTGCGCGTTACCGTTGGCGTATTGCCTTCAAAACGAACGGTATAATCTGTTGCGCGAAGCTGATCTAGCGTGTCGATATCAAACTCAGCAGACTCAACGATGGCAACACCGCTGTTATCATCATGGCTGATCGTCTGAGGTGATCGTACAGTGAAGAAGTCTCCCCCTTGCTCACCATTCAGGTCGACCCCCTGCTTGTGCTGCTCATTAAACGCCACAGAAAGTGACACTGCCAGTTGGCCAATTTGATTCTGCGTTTTATCCAGAGTTTCTGAGCGAAACGTCATTAAACCACCCAACGCACCGCCTTTAATCGTTGACTCTTCCAGCTGAGTCACTTTTCCTTGGCCATCGCGATAGCCCACCACCGTTCGCTGTGGATCAGCCTCAGAAGGTATGGCTTCCAGCCTAAACGCATTGGTACCTGTTACCAGCGGCTGACCGTTTGGTAGGCTGAGATTGTAGCTTTTTCCATCTTGGATATTTAAACGTATATCCATGCGCTCATTAAGTTCAGAAATAAAATGATCGCGCTGGTTTAAAAGGCTATTTGGGGCTTCTCCACTGCGAGCACGAGCCAGAGCAATCTCACGATTTAGTCCAGCAATTTGCTCTACGGTGTTATTGACCTGGGTAATTTCGTCCCTAATCTGACTATTAACGTTGCTCTGCATGTCTTGCAGGTAACCATCAAAGGAACGGAACTGAGCGCTAAGTGTATTGGCATTACCTACGACCCCTTGGCGGGCCGCTGGGTCCGATGGTGCGCCGGCTAAATCTTCTAGCGATGAGAAAAACGACTGCATCAATGGCGACAAACCCGCTTCACGATCCGCGAGCAAGTTATCAATTTGGGTCACTTGGTTATTGTAAGTGTTCAACGCACTTGATTGCGTTTTGGCGTTGTTAAGCTGGTTCGAGACATAGGTATTGAATTGGCGTTCGATACTGTCAACTTTAACGCCGCCCCCAACCGGCCCTTGGCCAAGCTGAGCCAGCTCACGGTTATACCCAGGCGTATAAACGTTACTGATATTGTTGCTGGTAGTACTGAGGGCATTCTGCGCCGCATTGAGGCCGCTTAAGCCGATTGAAAACATGCTCATGGTCAATTCCTTAGGCCGATAACAAGTCTATCGGCAGTGCGCAGAAAAACTTGAATCGTGCGTTAGCGGGAATCTGCAAGAAAATCGCGTCCTGGTGCAATCGGCCCCATGGTATTCATAACGGCGACCAGTTTGTCAGCGTATTGGGGGTCCGTCGCATAACCGCCTCGTTGTAACTCGTGAGCGGCTTGATGCGCATCAGCGGCCTGGACTACGCCCGCGTAACGAGGGTTATTGCCAATCAAATTGGCATAGTCGGTAAACGCATGTTCAAACGAATCATACACGCGGAAAGAGTCCACAATTTGAGTTCGACGGCCGTTAATGTATTCATGAGTCACGATATCGGTCGTCTTGCCTTGCCAGTGGCTGCCCGCTTTAATACCAAACAAATTGTGGCTATTACCACCGTGTTGGGTGGCAATTTCATGGCGTCCCCAGCCTGTTTCCAGTGCTGCTTGTGCCAAAATAAGCTCAGCCGGAACGCCGGTGGCATGACTTGCCGCCTGAGCTGGAGCCGCTAATGTCGTTAAGAAGCGCTGAACGTGATCAGGCGCATGGCTGAAACTAGCAGGTGTCGCGGCGGACGTAGGCGTAGCAGAGGAGAGCGCTGTAGAGGACGTGCTGGTATTGCTCACCTCAGCGGCTGACCGTTGGCTTATCGCGTCTAGCTCAGCTAAGAAGCGTCCATTACCCGGCTCGGGGGCATAACCATGATTAGTCGGCTGCAGCGGATCATCCAGCACTTTAGGAGTACCACGGGGTATCCCAGCAATTAACGCCTGTAGTTCTTGATCGCCACCCTCTACCTTATTATTGACGACGCCCTGGCGCTGCAGCTGCTCTACTAGCATATCCGCCAACCCCATGCCTTTCGATGAGATGACTTGCGACCACTGTTGATCCAGCATCTGCTGATAGGTATCGGTGGTTGAACTACTCAACAAACCAGAAGAGGGAGTGGCATCGCGCATGCTTTTCATCATCATCTGCACAAAGAGCGCTTCAAACTGCTGCGCAGCACCATGAACACCGGCATCAGGGTTCATCCGAGCGTTATGCTGCAAGCGCTGGAAGCCATTCATATCCAGCGCAAATTGGCTGGTCATATCGCCAATGCTCATTAAATAACCTCAAGCTCTGCGCGAAGCGATCCGGAGGCCTTCAACGCTTCAAGAATCGACATTAAATCTTGGGGGGTGGCTCCTAAGGCATTGAGCGCATTAACCACTTCGTTCAACTGGGCGCCTTCTACAATTTGTAGAAAGGCTTCCTGCTGCTCAATTTCAATATCTGTATCAGGTACCACTACTGTTTCGCCTTCACCAAAAGGAGCTGGCTGGCTAACCCCGAACTGGGTGTCAATCATAATAGATAAATTACCGTGGGCGACCGCTGCTTGGCGAAGGGTCACCGCGCTATTCATCACTACGGAGCCGGTACGGGCATTGAGCACCACGCGCGCGGGAGCATCCATCGGCGTTACCTGGACATTTTCTACCCGCGCCATAAAGTTAACGCGGGCATTGTCATCCATAGGACCATCAAGTGCGATCACCCGTCCATTGCGCGCATAGGCTACCGATTGACCAAATTCATTATTAATCGCCGTGACCATGCGCTGGACCGTGCCAAAATCTGACTCGTTAAGCTGTAATTCTAACCGTCCACCGTTACCGCCGAGATTTAAAGGCACTTCCCGCTCAACCAACGCGCCGTTAGGAATACGGCCGGATGCTTGCTGATTGATCTGCACACTACTGCCGCCTGCTTGAGCACCCGCACCGCCCACCAGCATATTGCCTTGGGCAATGGCATAGGTATCGCCATCAGCACCTTTTAGAGGGGTCATCAACAGCGTTCCACCACGTAAGCTACGGGCATTGGCAATCGAAGATACAACGATATCCAAGCGCTGGCCTGGGCGTGAAAACGGCGGTAAGTCAGCAGTGACCATGACAGCAGCAACGTTGCGAAGCTGCAAGTTAGTGCCAGCCGGCACCGTAACGCCTAACTGCGAGAGCATGTTCGTTAAACTTTGGCTAGTAAACGGTGCCTGGGTAGTTTGGTCACCAGTGCTATCTAGCCCCACGACCAAACCGTATCCAACCAGCTGGTTGTCGCGCACCCCGGCAAAGCTTGATAATTCTCGTACTCGTTCCGCCGCTGCTGGCATGGCCAGTAAACAACTCGTTGTCACTACAGCCACATAGCGTAGCCAGCGTTTAACATCACGATAACGGTTTACCATGCTAGGTCTCTTTTCGCGGGCCGAATAACTCACTTAAAACGGCGATACATTTAAGAAAAAGCGTTGCAACCAGCCCATGTGCTGCGCTTCGTTTATATAGCCATCGCCGACATACTCAATTCTTGCATCTGCCACTTGGGTCGAAGGCACGGTGTTTTGCGCGGTAATTGTGCGTGGATTAACCACCCCAGAGAAACGAATGAATTCTGTTCCCTGGTTAATCGCTATCTGTTTTTCACCGCGTACCCGTAAGTTACCGTTATTCATCACTTCTAATACCGATACGGTGATGGTGCCCGTAAAGGTATTATTGGCCTGGGAACCGCCGCCACCAGCAAAGTCACTTGCCCCCGACACATCGAAACCATACTCGGCCAACGTATCCAGCACATCAGGCAACTGCGCAAGCTCTAAGCTGGCATTGCCTGCACGATTAGCGTTGGACTGAGCATTTTTGCTAGCGCTTACCTCTTCATCAAGTACGATAGTCAAAATATCGCCAATAGATCGCGGGCGGCGATCTTCAAATAGCGGCTGGTAACCCCGGCGTGCTTGATAAATGGAGCCATTAGCAATCGGCGGCGGCCGATCGACAATACTAATCTGCTCTTGCTCACCCACTACCGAGGCACGCGGAATTTGTGCACAACCGGCCGCTACTAAGATAAAAAGAGTAAGACTAACTAACGTAAAAAGACGTAAAGCAGCGTGTAAATCCAACATATTGGGACCTGTTAGTAAGCCCTATTCATCAATAGCTCATCAATAACATTAGAGCTGGCTCAAACGCGCTAACATCTCGTCGCTGGTTGATACCGCTTTACTATTAATTTCGTAGGCGCGTTGGGTTTGGATCATATTGACCATCTCCTCAACTACGTTCACGTTGGAGGTTTCAACATAACCTTGGAATAACCTGCCAGCACCGTTATTGCCGGGGGCATTTTGGTTAGGCGCGCCCGATGCACCGGTTTCTAAGTACAAGTTACCGCCAACACTCTCTAGGCCTGCTGGATTGATAAACGACGCCACGTTGATCTGACCAATATCGGCATCTTGCGCAATACCTGGTTGGCGCACACTAACAGTGCCGTCCTCACCAATGGAGACCGACAGCGCGTTTGCGGGAACAAAAATGGCAGGCTCAAGTGGGTAACCATTAGCAGTGACCATTTGGCCGTTTTCATTCAGCTGAAAACTACCATCCCGCGTGTAGCCCACGGTGCCATCAGGTAGCAGCACTTGAAAAAAGCCGTCGCCATTAATCGCCAGATCGCGAGAATTCCCGGTTTCCTCAAGGCCGCCTTGGGTATGCAGGCGCTCCGTAGCCACCGCACGCACACCGGTGCCTATTTGCATACCAGAAGGCAAACGATCCTGAATATTATTTTGCGCGCCAGGCTGGCGCATATTTTGATAGAGCAGATCTTCAAACACCGGACGTGAGCGTTTAAAGCCGTTCGTGCTTACGTTTGCTAGGTTATTCGAGAGTACATCTAACTTTGTTTGCTGAGCCTCTAGCCCCGTCTTAGCGGTCCACAAGGATTTAATCATTATCGTGTTCCCTCAACTGACAGACTGCCATCAGCCCTGAATAGATAGAATACTGTTAGCTCGCTGAGCGTTTTCGTCCGCTGTGCTAAGCATTTTCATTTGCATGTCATAACGCCGTGAAGCGTCAATCATAGACACCATGGCATCAACGGCACTGACGTTACTGCCCTCTAGTGCGCCACTGACAATTCGGGCGCCTTCATCACCTGGCAGCACCGCAGCAAAACCTTCTTCATTCAGTGGCCCACGAAATAGGCCATCTTCACCTCGCGTTAATGCCTGCGCTTCAGGTGTTACCAGCTTGATCCGGCCGACATCTACTAATGCCTCTGGTCCCTCTCCCTGTGGAATAGCGCTAATGGTGCCATCCGCGCCAATGAATACTTCTGCGCCTTGTGGTAATGCAATAGGCCCACCTTCGCCCATCACAGGGCGCCCAACACTGAGCAGTACGCCGTCACTGTCCAGCTGTAGGTCGCCGCGCCGCGTGTATGTTTCGGTGCCATCGTCTGCGAGTACCGCCATCCAGGCATCATCCTGCATAGCGATATCAAGCATTCGTCCTGTGCGTTCAATAGGGCCCTGCGAGAAGTCAGTGCCTGGGGTAGTGGTCACTGCCGATACCCGCGTATCAAGCAGCCCTGCGCCTTCCACTGGCACCGAGCGTGCCGCTTGTAGCTGAGCGCGAAAACCCGCAGTGGATACGTTCGACAGATTGTTACTTATCACTGCCTGCTGATCCATCGTGTGTTTAGCACCGCTCATGGCGGTATATAGCATACGATCCACAACTGACTCCTTAGCGCAGCATTACGCCATTATCACGAATGACTACAGGTTAATAATGGTCTGCAGGAGCTCGTCCTGGGTGCTGATGGTATTGGAGTTAGCCTGATAAGAGCGCTGCGCCACAATGGTATCTACCAGCTCACTGGCTAAGTCGACGTTAGATGCTTCTACCGCTTCTGCTTGGATCTGCCCCAGACGACCGGTGCCCGGTGCCCCTAAATTTTCCAAACCAGAGGTGTTCGTCGCCGCCCACAAGTTGTTACCTAGTGGCTGAAGGCCTTCTTCATTACGGAAACTGGCTAGCGCAATCTGGCCCGCGGCACGGGTTTCACCGTTGGTGAAATTACGCTGAATAACGCCTGTTTCAGTGACGGTAATACCGGCCAGTGCACCAGAGGTAAAGCCATCCTGGTTCAGCTCTTTTTGCAGTGAGTCGGCGGCAAACTGAGTAGAGCCATTAAACTTAAACTGGATATCCAGAGCGGCTGCATCGACGCCACCGGGGATGCCACCAATAGTGACGCGAGTTTCATCTGTTTCTGGATCTTCAATTACAACTGCACCTCCCCCTAGGTTGGCATTCTCCCCAATACCCGTAACAACGCCATCCGCATTAGTTCGCAATCTACCGCTTTCGGTAAAGTCCAATGTAAAGCTGCCTCTGGTTACCCCGTTAGTGACGGCAGTCACATTCCATTGATTACTATTGTCACCCACCCTTTCGAAATAGGTAGCAACATTAACCGCATTCCCCAAAGAGTCATAAGAAGTGAAGTTATTGGAAAAATGATAGTTCAATGGTGTGACGACAGGAGGGTTAGCCTCTGCGTCAGCATCACTTTCTGAAATTTCAACAGTATTTAAATCTTGGCCACTGACTACCCTGGCATCCAGGTTTAATAGCGCATTCACTTCGGTGGTGGCTTTGGCTGGAATATCATCAACGGGCACATTTAATGCCTGCGGGGCGCCGCCTACCAATACGTTTGAGAAAGGGAACGCCTGCTGGTCATCGGTATCTACAGTAATGCCGCGATCCATACCGTAACCCATCAAACGA
This sequence comes from Vreelandella neptunia, assembly GCF_000712975.1. Taxonomy (GTDB): domain Bacteria; phylum Pseudomonadota; class Gammaproteobacteria; order Pseudomonadales; family Halomonadaceae; genus Vreelandella; species Vreelandella qaidamensis. Next base: position 254,847 of record NZ_JHQL01000005.1, read on the forward strand.
TCGCCCTGGGCGTTAACGATATCGCCAGCAGCAGTGATGCCGAACTCGCCGTTACGTGAATAACCTACTTCGCCAGTTGAGCGCTCAAGACGGTAAAAGCCTTCTCCGGAAATCGCTAAGTCCAGATTACGGCCAGTACTTTCGATACTGCCTTGGGTAAAGTTCTGGCGCACATCGGATACTTGCACACCAATGCCGCGTGAGGCCGCAAACACATCAGCAAACAAAACGTCAGAACGCTTGTAGCCCACCGTTTGCGAGTTGGCGATGTTGTTACCCGCCGAGTTTAGCTTCTCTGATTGCGCGTTTAGACCAGCGATAGCCGTTGTAAATGACATAATACTTTCCTCATCAAAACGTCTTTTTCATTAAGACGTTCTTACTGTAAAAACGTCGTTCTACTTGAAGGTTGCTCAAAGAATCTGTTTGACCTGATCAAGCTGAACCTGTCCGTAAATAGCCCCTAAATCCAGCCGAACATTTCCGTTACCATCGTTAGGCGTCACACTATTAACAACGGCATAGTTCAATGCCGTTGAGCTTAGCGCTTCACCTTCAGCATCTAGAGCTTCAAGTTGAACTGTATAACGACCATTGGCAGCTGCTTCACCCTGCTCGTTTTTACCGTCCCACTGGAAAGACTGCACGCCGGCCTCTACCGCACCCAAGTTATAGCGCCTGATGACCTCGCCGCCCTGCCCCACAATCACAGCGTTAAGTGCGTTCGCAGGCTTAGCAAGCTCAATACCAAAGGGCGTTGTGTAGGGTTTTCCTTCACTGTCTTGCTCTAACATGACCTTGTTACCAGGTACCATCACGCCTTGGCCAATCAAACCACTTGCCTGCAGTGCTTGGTTGGCATCCATTTGGCTTGTGATGCTTTGCAAAGTGGTATTTAACTGCTCAATCCCACTCACCGTGTTAATTTGCGCAATCTGAGAGGTCATCTCCGCATTTTCCATAGGGTTCAGCGGATCTTGGTTCTGCAGCTGGGTAATCAGTAACGTCAGAAAACTACTACGCAGCTCATCTGATGCACTTTGCTTTAACTGGGCACCGCCGCCGCCATTAATTGTCGAAAGTGTTGTCGGGTCGATTGTACTCATGACTATCCCTCTCCCAGCGATAGCGTCTGCACCATCATCTGCTTCGTTGTGTTGAACACTTCTACGTTGGCTTGATAGGAGCGTGATGCCGAGATCATATTGACCATTTCATGCACGGGTTCAACATTGGGCTTGGCGACGTACCCTTCTTCGTCGGCAGCAGGGTGGTTAGGCATATATTCCAAACGTAGCGGAGAGTCATCTTCAACCACTTCATTGACACGTACGCCACCGACGCCATATCGATTATTATGTGCCTGGGTTTCAAACATCACGTGTTTGGCCCGATAGGTCTCGCCATCAGGTCCCGCAACGCTGTCGGCATTGGCCATATTGCTAGCAGTAACATTCATACGCTGCGCTTGAGCGCTCATCGCCGAACTAGCAATATCAAAGGCTGAAAACATCGACATAAATTACTTTTCTCCTACCGCTAAATTATTCCGGCTGCATCGCGTTTTTCAGGCCCTGAATTCGGCGATTCATAATAGTTAGCGCAGCTTGGTAACGAACGGCATTGTCTGCAAACTGTGTCCGCTCACGATCCATATCAACCGTATTACCATCAAGGCTAGGTTGATCAGGGACACGATAAAGCAGCTCTGCACTGCCTGCACCACGCCAAGCAGGCCCTTCCCCTTGCAGATGACGATCTGAGGTTCGTGCGAGCGTTAGCGCGCCATTTTGTTGCTGCTGTGGCTGGCTACCCGCTACGGCCTTCTTTAGCTCACTGGCAAAATCAAGATCGCGCGCTTTATAGTTAGGCGTATCAGCGTTAGCAATATTGGCTGCCAGCACATCGTGACGAGCTTGACGCAGCCCCAGCGCCTGCTGGTGATAATTAAAGGCAGATTCAAGTTGATCAATCATGCCGGTCCTCGTTCGCTGAGAGGCAACATACAGTGGATATTATTGATGATGAATAATAGGCTTCGACTCGTCAGCCTAAAGCATGGAACAGCTGCCGTTTACACCAGCATTTCATATGATGCACAGACTACTTTTGCACTACACTTCACGGCTGATGCTTATCATCCGCCTCCTTTCGATTGAGCGACTCACCCATGCCCCATCCGCTGCAATACTGCTTGGCGATACTTAAGCAACTACTTTTATTATTGTTGTTCAGTCTTTGCCTTTCATTGCAGGCACATGCCAGCAATGACCTGCTAATGGATACCGTTCAACAATTTCTTTACCAAGAATCCCAAGCACTTGGGCAAGAGGTGATGATCGACATCACGCCTCCTTCTCCTCATTTACCTACTTGTGTTTCGCCCGAACCCTTCTTTCCAAATGCCAATCACCCCCCTCTCGGGCGCGTGTCAGTTGGCGTACGCTGCGGCGAAAATCGGCGTCAAGTGCGGTATATACAGGCACAGATTGATATTATCGGTAGCTACGCCGTGGCTGGGCAGGATATTGATAGAGGCACACTTATTACGGGTGATATGCTGACATTACGAGAAGGCAATCTTGGAGATCTTGCTTCCCAAGCACTTACTGACCAAAACGACATTGTTGGCATGGTCGCGCAGCGTCCTATTCGTAGCGGCAGTACTTTCCAGTCCCATTACCTTCAAGCGCCTCAAGTGGTGAAACGAGGGCAGCGTGTCACTGTCATAGCAGAAGGCGCAGGTTTTCGAGTGTCACGCGAAGGAGAGGCCTTGTCTGATGGTGCACAAGGCGAACGTATACGCGTGCGCTTTGATACGCGGGAATTAGTCACTGCGCGCGTCATTGGCCAAGGTACATTGGTGATAGATTTTTGATTCAAACACTAAAGTCCTTACTACTCGGGCCGATAATAAGTTATATAGCGCATGCCGCACCAACGTTGACGATGAGGCAAACAACGTGAAAATTGATAATATTAATCCGTTGCTACGTTCTAATCAGGCGCAGCAACGTGAGGAAGCCCCAAAGATAAGTGGCAGCAAGCCAACTGAAGCGGACAGTGCTACACGTTCAGCAACGCATCTTAGCCAAGCGCATATTGATAGTTCGCAGGATATTGATACAGCGAAGGTCGAAGAAATTCGCGAAGCTATTCGTGAAGGAAAACTCGACATTCGTGCGGACCGGATCGCTGATGGCTTAATTGCCAATTTAAAAGAGTTATAAGCGGACTATTATGGGCCTTACACGACTGCTTTCAGACCAGCTACAACGTCTTGATGACTTAGTACTATTGCTCTCTGATGAACAAGCAGAGCTTACTAAAGGCAGCATTGACGGTGATGCTCTCAATACTATTGCTCTGAAAAAACAGGCGCTGCTAGTTGAGCTAGAGCGCATCGAAACACTGCGCCGCAGCGTGCAAACGAAGCTTGGCTATGCAGATGGTACCCAGGGTGCCAGACAAGCGGCTAACGATGCAGGCTGTTTAAGCACATGGGAAAGCCTGCTCGAAAAAAGCGAACGTGTCTCACGAATGAATGCGCTTACGGGTCAAATGCTATCGCTAAGAATGAAGCACAACCAAGAGATGCTGAACTACATTCGACAAATCGCTGAAAAAACCCTTTATAAGCCAAACGGGCGCAATAATGCCCAACCAGGCCGCATCAACGCATCCGCTTAATAGTTAGATCTATTCTTAGTATTTACAAACATTCATAGACAAAACTTATACAAAAAGCTTCAATGTGGACATTAGTATTCACATTTGGAGCCGAACTGATGCTAGCCCACCTTCCAGAAAACTTCACTGCGGTTGTTATCGGTGCTAATGGCGGTATAGGCAACGCTGTTATTCGGACATTACTTACTGATACACATGTGGGAAAGGTCGTAGCGGTAAGCCGTTCGCCTCTTTCTTTTCAGGATTCGCCGATTCCACACTCCATAGAAACAGTTCATGCCGATATCACTACAGAAACAGGACGCAAAGCGCTTTGCGAACAGTTAAACAAACGCCCCGTACACTTGCTCTTCAATGCTATTGGCACACTGCATGATGATACGCGTAATGTGCAACCTGAAAAGCGTTTAGAGCAGCTAGATGAGTCATCATTTGCTCACGTTATGCATGTTAATGCAGCCACTCCCGCCCTACTAATTGCTGCACTTAAATCATCACTACAAGGCAAACACCCATCTATCATTGCCAGCTTGTCGGCACGCGTTGGATCCATTGGCGATAACGGTCACGGCGGCTGGTACAGTTACCGTGCCAGTAAAGCAGCGCATAACATGTTAATGAAGACCATCTCAATCGAGCTGACACGATCAAATAAGCAATCTATTGTGTTATGTCTGCACCCAGGCACCACGGACACATCGCTCTCGAAGCCTTTCCAAGCTCGGGTACCCAGCGAGAAGTTATTTACGCCAGACTTCGTTGCCCAGCAGCTTCTGTCCGTTATTTCCAAACGCACACCAGAGGATACTGGCAGTTTTTGGGATTGGGCTGGCGAACCCATCGAATGGTAAATCTCAGGCAAAAAATTCCCCAAAGGCGCAAGCCTTACGGGGATTTTCGTACAAGCGCCTGACGATAACTCGCCCCAGCCCTCCGAGCCGCTCTTGTCATTCCCGCAGGCCCTTAGCGGGAATCCATGTTGAGTTGGGGTTTTGGGCTGCTGCAAGCCAAGGTCAAGGTGGATTCCCGATAACCTCACTCGGGAATGACGGTGCAGTGACTCGGCAATGACGTACGGTGCACGCGTCGGGAGGGGGCCACGTTGTTAGAGAGGGCTAGGGGTGTTTTTTCTTTCTGAACGCAAAAAACCCAGCCG
>NZ_JHQL01000006.1 GCF_000712975.1 Vreelandella neptunia
CGGCTGGGTTTTTTGCGTTCAGAAAGAAAAAACACCCCTAGCCCTCTCTAACAACGTGGCCACCGCACGTCGTTCCCGAGTCACCACGCCGTCATTCCCGAGTGGGGGTATCGGGAATCCACCTTGACATTGACCTGCAGCAGCCCAAAACCCCAGGTCAACATGGATTCCCGCTAAGGGCCTGCGGGAATGACAAGAGCGGCTCGAAGGGCTGGGGCAAGTTATCGTCAGGCACTTATTAAGAAAAACCCCAGCTTCAGTTGAAGCTGGGGTTTTTTGTTGGTGCCTACCGCACCGTCATTCCCGAGTCACCACACCATTACTCCCGAGTGGGGGTATCGGGAATCCACCTTGACTTTGGCTTGCTGAAGCCCAAAACCCCAGGTCAACATGGATTCCCGCTGAGGGCCTGCGGGAATGACAAGAGCGGCTCGGAGGGCTGGGAGGAGTCATCGTTAGTTACTGATTCGAAAAAATCCCCTAGGGCTGGGGTTTTTCATACTTGAAAGTAAGTCATTCAATAGGGGACGTAGGAGAATAAATAGCAAAAAATACTTGCGAAGTTATTTACACACATAATCGCTTAACAATCCTTAAAACTTCACGCTATCTCTTCAGTAGACCCATGGAATTAAATACTTCACTATCAAGTATCTAGCAATAGCGTTTGTATCAGGGTGTGGGTCATTGTCAGAGTTTGTGGCAGTGGTAAGGGCGCCATAATAATGTTTCCTGACTGTTTCTAAAATCCTGATGGTAAACGACTTCGTTTAAAGACTCAGTTTAAAAATTTGAACTATACGCCATCGCTTGGGAGCAGGTGTTATGTCGGATTGGACATCGGGATACGTAGCAGATATTAATTATACCTATGGATATTACGCTGAGCTTAATCCTTTGCGCATTGCTTTAGGGTTTATCAATGCTGGCATTCGGCCGCCTAAAACTATTAATGCCTGTGAACTTGGATTTGGCCAGGGTATTAGCACCAATATTCATGCGGCCGCCTCACAAATAAATTGGTACGGGACCGATTTTAATCCCCATCAAGCGGCGTTTGCTCAGGAGTTGTCTTCTATTAGCGGTGCAGACGCTAAGCTGTACGATGATGCCTTTAGTGATTTTTGTCAGCGTGACAATTTGCCTGAGTTCGACTACATCGGTCTTCACGGTATATGGAGTTGGATTTCGGATGAAAACCGTGCGGTGATCGTTGATTTTATCCGACGAAAACTAAGAGTAGGAGGCGTGCTATATATCAGCTATAACACTCAGCCAGGTTGGGCGGCAATGGTACCAATGCGTGACTTGCTAGCGGAGTATGCTGATACTATGAGCGCCCAGGGAGCAGGCACCATTTCACGTATTGATGATGCCATTGCGTTTGCTGATAAGCTGGTCGCTGTGAACCCTGAGTATTGCAATGCTAACCCCCAGATAAAAAATCGTCTGGCTAAAATTAAGCAAGATAATAAAAACTATGTGGCCCACGAATACTTTAACCGTGATTGGGAGCCAATGGCATTTGCCAAAATGGCGCGTTGGTTAGAGCCAGCTAAAATGGACTGGGCTTGTAGTGCGAGATATGCAGATGCCATTGAGAGTATTCAGTTAACCAATGAGCAACAGGCCTTAATTAATAACATTCCTAACCCGCTATTTCGCCAGTCGGTGCGTGATTTTTGTGAGAATCGTCAATTTCGTACCGATTACTGGGTAAAAGGGGCACGCCGTTTAAGTGAGCTTGATAAAGATGAAATGTTAGGTGGTCTTCGTGTGATTATGGGAGTGCCACGTAAGGACGTACAGCTAAAAATCGCTGGGCGACTGGGTAACTTTGACTTGCCTAGCAATATTTATACGCCACTACTAGAGATGCTTTCATCCTATCAACCTGTATTTGTATCAGAGCTTTGGCAGGTTGCAGCAGAGCACGGGGTGGGGCGCTCTGCATTTAACAGTGCAATCGCCATACTTGCATCAAAAGGTATTATTTTGCCTGCCCAATCTGACGATGATATTGCTAAAGTAGCGTCCAAGACTGGTCAACTCAATCGTTTTTTAATGAGTCGGTCAAGAAGCACAACAGAGTTGAGTTATCTAGCAAGTCCTGTGACAGGAGGTGGTATTGCTGTCCCGCTTTTTCATCAGTTTTTCCTGCTTGCCTCGTTAGAGGGCGGCGATGATGCTAAAACGTTAGCTGCTTTTACGTGGCGTATTTTAGCGTCTCAAAACAAATGTCTGCTTAAAGAGGGTAAGCCAATTTCGGATGAGAATGAAAATTTGGTCGAGCTTGAGCGTCAGGCCAGAGATTTTCTAGATGAGCGGTTACCCATCTATCGAGCGTTAAAAATTATCTGATCAATGGCGCGTGTCACTATCATATGACATGTGTGTAGCGGTGGTTGTCGCTGCACACATGTCTTGAGGTTGAAGGCGGTTATCTTGCTTAGTTTTATGTCAAAATGTTGCTCTCACGGAGGAACGCTATGACACAGATGCAATGGGACCAGTTATTATCCCCTCAACGTCTTCACGATAAACGCCCTGGTAGTGTGCGTGAAGCGACTCATGAAATCGGTCGAAGCCCTTTTCATAAAGATCATGATCGTATTGTTTTCTCGGGTTCTTTTAGGCGTTTGGGGCGAAAAACGCAGGTTCATCCGCTGACAGAAAATGATCATATTCACACACGCTTAACTCACTCACTTGAAGTTGGCTGTGTTGGTCGTTCGCTAGGTATGATTGTCGGCGAGTTATTAAAGGATCGACTGCCTAGTTGGATTACACCCGCTGATTTAGGGGTGATCGTCCAAACGGCGTGTTTAGGACATGATATTGGTAATCCCCCTTTTGGCCATGCTGGTGAATATGCGATTCGTGATTGGTTTCAGCGTGCTCAAAAAAGTGGCTTGCTAGATGGTCTGTCTGACGCAGAGCGTGAAGACTTACTGACGTATGAAGGTAATGCCCAAGGCTTCCGTGTTATTACACAAATTGAATACAACCAGTTTAATGGTGGTATGCGGTTATCTGCCGCTACGTTAGGTACTCTACTTAAATATCCCTGGACGGTACGCTACAGCGGGCGTGCGGGTAAGTTTGGTTGCTACCAGTCTGAACAGGCGCTGTTAAAAGAAGTGGCTGAGGCTGTCGGGCTTCTTCCCCAGGGAGATCAACGCTGGTGTCGTCATCCGCTTGCCTGGCTTGTCGAAGCGGCAGATGATATCTGCTACGCCCTGCTTGATTTAGAAGATGGCTTAGAGATGGGGATTCTTCGCTATGAGGAAGTGGTTGAAATATTGCGCCAGATAGCCGGTGAATTTCCTCCAGAATACGCTGAGATGGAGAGGCGGAAAGTATCTCAGCGGCGTCGAATTGCGTTACTGCGCGGTGCTGCCATGGAGCGTGCAGTAAATGATGTGGGAGCTGTCTTTGTGCAGCATGAGCAAGCATTACTCAGCGGCACGTTAGGCCAGGATTTGTTAGAGCTGTGTCATCCTGATTTGGGATGGGGGGTTCAAGCTGCAAAGCAGTTGGCTCGTGAACGCATTTTTCAAAATGAGCGCAAAGCCAAGTTGGAAATTGGCGCCTACACAACGCTAGGAATTTTACTAGAAGCATTTATAGGTGCTGCTAATGAATTACATCACACAGGCCATAGCTCATTTAAACATCAACGTGTTTTGGCATTGATTGGTGAAAATACGCCACTGCAATCCTGGACGCTCTATGATAGCTATCGGCGTATGCTAGATTTTATTGGCGGTATGACCGATCACTATGCTGTCGATCTTGCACAAGAAATGGGCGGTCGCTTACGCGGTGATTAGTCTTTCAGACAGAGGGTTGGCGTAAGTGTTTGAGTTCCATAATACGTGCACGCTCAATTAATAAATGAATCACCTTATCGTGAATGGCATCGCTCATCTGGCCAGGGGTGAGTTCGGTTAGCTGACGGGCTAGCTGCTCACCGCTTACGACTAATATGTCGGGGGCGGCTTCGCTAGTGTCCACCTCCCAGCCTGGTAACACCAATACGCCTCGTACAGGCACGGGTATACCACAGCGACACTCTAACCACTGAGTCAACCAATTGACGCCCTGGCGCGTTTTATGAAGTGGACGGCGTTCTTGCCAATGAGGAAAACGCAGCCGCTCACGTTCAACGGCTACGCTATTAAGCTCTTTCCCATCGCTACCAATCGCTAATGCTCGGGCTCGCGTTTCTACCACGAAGACGCCGTGTGGTGTGACAACGACGTGGTCAATAGTAAAGCTATCAGTGGGAACATCGTGGAAGACATAGTAGGGGTGGGCTTCCGGCCTCACCATGCGCTCTAATTCCTGACCGACAGCTAGCTCGCAAGCTAAGCCAAGTTTAAGACGGCGGATACGCTGATAATCGCGGACAAGTAGCAGTGAAAACGCTAGCACTAATAGCGTGCTAAGTAAGCCATATAATGCCCACTCTACCCAGTCCTGTTTTTCTACAAATAGCATACGCCCCATGCCGTACACGAGAGGGGCCAGGCTAATGATGGGGCCGAGCGCGCCGTTTAAAAAAAGGCTAGAAAAAGCTTGGTCGAGGCGATGACGCAGGGCCTGGCCTGGTTCACGTAAAGGAGCGTTAAAGGGAGACTGAACGCGCGCATCGTGGAGGCTACGCAATGCTAAAACAATGCCACCCATAGCCGCCATGGGAAATAGAAAAATGAGTGGAAGCAGGTATTCTAGCCAATTCATTGCAGTGCCTTGCCCTTAGCGCGCGGTCTCAAGACAGAGCGCTATCACAGAGGTGTATCAGCCACCTGCTAATTTAACGTGGTAGCCTAATGAGGTTAGTGCATGTTGCAGTGTTTCTCGGTGATCGCCTTGAATCTCGATAATGCCATCTTTTACTGCACCCCCAGTACCGCAGCGTTTCTTCAATGTTTTAGCAAGCGCCTTCAACTCCGTGGTGGGGAGCGGTATACCGCTAATAGTAGTCACGCCTTTTCCCTTGCGACCACTGGTTTCACGCCGGATCCGCACAATGCCGTCTAAATCAGCAATGCGTGCTTGCTCACTGGTATCTTCACAGCGGCAGTGATCGATAGACTCACGGCAGCTAGGGCAAGTTTTGCCTTGTTCTGTTGAGTACACAAGGCCGCCGAGCTGGTCACGTAATGAAGCCATACTTATTTCTCTATTGAATGTTGAGGCATTGGCATTTGCCACTTTTCATGAGTAAGGCGCTCAACAACTGCAGGCAATTGGTACATGTTGCTGATCATAATAGCGCCTTCAGGCGTAGTTTCAGCATCTGGATAGCGGTTTAAGTGAATAACCGTCATGCCAGCTTGAAGGGCTGCTCTAATACCCACAAGGGCATCATCAATGGCAATGCAGTCTTTTGCTGCAAAACCCATGATACTAGCTGCATGGAGGTGAAGACAGGGTTCGGGTTTCCAACAGTTAGCGGTATAGCCGCTAAACAAGCGTTTACCAAAGTAGTCGGCTAGGCCGGTGGCCTTTAAAGCCGTATGAATTTTACTTTCTGGACCATTGGATACCACGGCACTTGGATAATGACGCAATACCTCAAGGGATTCACGTGCGCCAGGAATTGCCTCTAGTTCACTTGTTAGCCGATTAGCTAGGCTAGTGCGCATCGTCTGTTCCATGCTAGCTAATTGATCTTCATCGACATTACCATAGCGTTGCTGTAACTCTGCCACAATTCGTCGAAAGCGAGCACCTCGAAATTCCCCCAGATAATCGGTGGATTTGAAAGGTAAGCCTACCGAATTGAGCCCAATAGCCATTTCTTCAGCTAAAAGTGGTTCACTATTGACGAGGGTGCCATCACAGTCAAACAGCAAAAGTGGAAGCGGCATTGTCATTCCTTGCAGCGTCTTACGCGCTACCCGTGTTAGTTTAAGCCGACATCTGCTATTGAACGAGATTCCTCGCTCTTTGTGAACACTGTTTGATAATTTTTTATAGGTTTATGCCAAATTGCTTTGGTTAATGACTGACTAATGCATCTATTGCTTAGGATAAGAATGGCTTTTTAAAGCGACAACACTGGTAGCAGGACGTGTTTAGACTAAGCTGAGATAACCACAAAAAAAGGAGAGCCTTGATGCGATTTACACCTTGGGTGTTTTCAATTGCTTTTTGCACATCCCTACTGATGTCAGTGCAAGCACAAGCCGAAACGTCAGATTCAGATGATACGCAGCATGAGGCGTTAGATGACGCGGCATTAGAGGAAAAGTACGGTATTGAGGCAGGCGCACTTCAGCGCGATGAACCCGCTACCAACGACGCCGCGAACAACCGCGACGCTGAAAGTAACGATAGTGATGAAGAAGACACTGAGGGAGGCACTGGAGGCACCGGTAGTGCTGAAGATGCCATCGAAAACGGTGAGAGTGAGCAGAAGAGTAACAACGATAACGGCTAATACGATTAGCGTGATAAGCGTCGTGAATTAGCGCTGCTACGGCGGTGGTAGGGCTTCATGGCTTTTTGGCTAGTCACCCACCAAGGTGCATACTGACCGCTCATTGCATTTATTAATGTTTTTTGCATAACAAGGCCTGCTTCTGCGCTGGCCTCCATTTTTTCGCTCACCATACGTTGGTTTTCACGCATCATGGAGGGGCTAAAAAATGGCTGTGTTTGCCACATTTGTTGGCGCATAGCGATCGTAGTGAGCGAGGAACTCCATAGCTCAAATGCCATTAACCCCGCTTTCCATATATCAAACATGGCCAGTGGAGCCGCCGATGTCGTTATAGAAGAGTGCTTCATAGTGGGGTACCTGTTAGGAAATAGTTAGCTACGCTCCTCTAGTAATAGCACATATATGCTGCGTTGCAACAAAATAAGGCGGCCGATTAGGCCGCCTTATGGGTGCTACAAAAACGAAAGTTACTTCACTTTGGGGTCTAGCTCACCACGCTCGTAACGCTGGAACATAACTTCCAGGTTAATAGGTTTGATTTTACTCGCATTACCGGCGGTACCGAAGGCTTCATAGCGTGCAATGCATAGGTCACGCATGGCCGTCACGGTTTCTTTAAGGAATTTACGTGGGTCGAACTCTGAAGGGTTCTGAGCCATAAAGCGGCGTACTGCACCCGTAGAAGCAAGGCGTAAATCGGTGTCGATATTGACCTTGCGAACGCCGTGCTTAATGCCCTCAATGATCTCTTCGACCGGTACGCCGTAAGTTTCTGGAATTTGACCGCCATACTGGTTAATCACTTCCAGCCATTCCTGGGGCACAGATGAAGAGCCATGCATTACCAGGTGGGTATCGGGAATACGCGCATGAATTTCTTTAATGCGCTGAATTGAAAGCGTATCACCGGTGGGTGGCTTAGTGAATTTATAGGCACCGTGGCTGGTGCCAATGGCGATCGCTAGCGCATCGACGTGGGTCGCTTTGACAAATTCTGCGGCTTCTTCAGGATCGGTGAGCATCTGCTCCATATCCAGTTTGCCTTCGGCACCGATGCCGTCTTCCTCACCGGCCATGCCCGTTTCTAAGCTGCCCAGGCAGCCCAGCTCACCTTCTACAGAAACACCACAAGCATGTGCCATTTCCACGGCACGGCGGGTGACATCAACGTTGTAGTCGTAGTCCATTGGTGTTTTGCCATCTTCACCCAGTGAACCATCCATCATCACTGAGGAGAAGCCAAGCTGAATAGAGCGCTGACAAACGGCAGGACTAGTACCGTGGTCTTGATGCATCACGACAGGGATATGCGGGAATTCCTCTACGGCTGCCAAGATGAGATGGCGCAGAAAGGGTGCACCGGCATATTTGCGCGCGCCAGCAGAGGCTTGCACGATAACTGGCGAGTCGGTGGCGTCCGCTGCTTCCATAATGGCGCGCATCTGCTCAAGGTTATTAACGTTAAATGCTGGAATGCCGTAGCCATATTCGGCAGCGTGGTCGAGCATTTGGCGCATGCTAATCAAAGCCATGAGGTCACCTTATCTATATTGTCAAAATTGGGTTGTCTGTGTGAACGAGTGCAGTGAGCGTACTGGTTCACCTCGCTGGGTATTAACCGCGCTGCGCGGCCGCTTCTAAAGCAGCAACCGCAGGCAGCTGTTTGCCTTCAACGTATTCAAGAAATGCGCCACCGCCGGTCGAGATATAGGAAACGCGGTCAGCAATAGCGTATTTATCAATCGCCGCTAACGTATCACCGCCCCCAGCGATTGAGAAAGCGTTGCTGTCGGCAATGGCGAGGGAAAGTACTTCCGTTCCTTTGCCAAATTGATCAATCTCAAAGACGCCAACGGGGCCATTCCACAAAATAGTTCCTGCGTTTTTCAGCAGGCTAGCGAGATGGTTAGCGGTTTCGGGACCGATATCCAGGATCATTTCATCATCAGCGACTTGGTCAACTGGCTTGACGATGGCGTCAGCCGATTCAGAAAATTCGGTGGCGACGACGACGTCAGTGGGCAACGGAATGGCCACTTTGTCCATCAATGCTTTTGCCTGGCCGATTAAATCTGCTTCGTAGAGCGATTTGCCGACATTATAGCCTGCTGCCGCGATAAACGTATTGGCGATACCGCCACCGACAATGAGCTGATCGCATTTGTCAGAAAGGGCTGTGAGTACATCTAGCTTGGTAGATACTTTAGAGCCGCCGACAATTGCTGTCATAGGACGAGCAGGGGTCGCCAATGCTTTTTTAAGCGCCTCGAGCTCTTGGGCAAGCAGCGGGCCTGCACACGCCTGCGGGGCAAAGCGTGCAACGCCATGTGTAGAGGCCTGTGCACGGTGAGCGGTGCCAAAGGCATCCATTACAAAAACGTCGCATAGTGCTGCATACTGCTTGGAAAGCTGCTCGTCGTCTTTTTTCTCACCAATGTTAAAACGCACGTTTTCTAACAGCACAACATCGCCGTTAGCTAACGTTGGTGCTGTATCGAGATAATCTTTGATTAAGGCAACGGGGTGGCCTAGTAATTCGGTTAAGCGCTCTGCGACAGGAGCTAGTGAAAATTCGTCAGCAGGCTCACCTTCAGTGGGGCGGCCTAAGTGGCTCATGAGCATCACTTTCGCACCTGCTTGAGCTGCTGCCTGAATGGTGGGCAGCGCCGCGCGAAGACGGGCGTCACTGGAAACACGGCCATGTTTGATTGGCACGTTAAGGTCTTCACGAATCAGTACACGCTGCCCTTCCAGGGGCAGGTCGGTCATTTTTTGCACGTTCATGTGAGCGGTTTCCTCGTGTTCAAGCAGATAAAAAGTCGTGGTACAGGCCCAGGCCTAGCGAGCATCGTTTGTGGAAAGCGATGCCAGCCGTTGGGTGATATCCAGCATACGATTGGCAAAGCCCCATTCATTGTCAAACCAGCACAGCAGCTTAATTAAGCGTGCTCCTGCGACCCGTGTTTGCGTGGCGTCTAGGATGCCAGAGCGGGGGTCATGATTAAAATCTATCGATGCCATGGGGGCTTCGGTATAGCCCAATACGCCAGCTAAGCGTTGCTGGCTGGCACTGCGTAGTAATTCGTTAACGTGCTCGGCGTGGGTATCGGTGCGAACCGTCAATGCTACATCCATCGCTGATACATTAATGGTAGGTACGCGCACGTGTAGGCATTCAAAGCGCCCTGCTAAGCTAGGCATCAAACGGCTTATACCAACAGCCAATCCTGTATCTACAGGGACAATTGATTGCATCGCCGAGCGTGTTAGACGCAGGTCTGTTTGATGGTAGGCATCAATGACCGGCTGATCGTTCATCGCTGAGTGGATGGTGGTGGTAACACCATGCTCAAGCCCTAAGGCTTCGTCTAGTACTGTCAGTAACGGCACCAGGCAGTTAGTGGTGCAGGAGGCTGCGGAAAGAATACGCTGGGAGAGCGCTAATTCATGCTCGTTGATGCCCCAGACAATGGTTGCATCCACATCGCTTTCTGCAGGTTGGGAAAACAGCATCCGCTTAGCCCCTGCTGTTAAGTGCTGCTCAGCCGTTGCTCGGTCTTTAAAACTGCCAGAGCACTCCAACACTAGGTCAACGCCCAACGCTGCCCAGGGCAGCGCTTGCGGGTCGCGCTCACAAAGCACCTGGATCCGCTGGCCATTAATCAGCAGCACTTCGCCATCATGATCCACCTCGCCCGGAAAACGACCATGGGTAGTGTCGTAGCGGGTAAGATAGGTGATGGTCGCAAGGTCAGAAAGCTCGTTGATAGCGACCACTTCAAGCTCAGGGAGGTTGCGTTCAACCAGGGCTCTTAGCACGCACTGACCAATGCGCCCGTAACCATTAATGGCAATACGATACTTTGAGGTTGCGTTAGCCATGTCGCGAAGCGGCTCTTAAGAAAATATGCGCGATGATAGCGTATTTCAGCTGGCGATGCTTATCAGCTGCCAGGCGAGTGGCAGTAGTAGCGCGGTAAAAATGCCCGTTAAGCTCATGCCCAGCGAGGCAAAAGCGCCCGCCGTCGGGCTTAGTTCAAAGGCACGCACAGTGCCAATAGCATGGCCATTAAGCCCCAGTGCGAAACCGATAATGCGCTCATCGTCTATTTTTAATAGCCGAGCCGAAATGCTAACGAAGGGGATGGTGATCACGCCAGTCACCAGCAAGGCGCCCATTAGCAGCGCCACGCTGCCACCTAGCTGTTCGGTAATGCCGATAGCGATGGGCGCGGTGACTGACTTAGCGGCAAGTGACGCCAAAATGGAAGGGCTGGCACCGAGCAACCACGCTATCGCCAAGGCATAGCAAGCGGCAAGCGACGCCGCTATCGGTAGGCAAAGCGTCAGCGGTCGCCATAGTTCGCGGATGCGCGGCAACTGTTGGTAAAGTGGCATACCTAAGGCAACCGTGGCCGGTCCCAATAAGATGGTTAGCCAAGCAGCGCCCTGTTGGTAAGTGTCGTAGGGTAAACCCAGCGCGGCTAGCGCGCCTGCCAGCAGCAGTGCGGCAATTAATATTGCCGGTAACCAGGAGGGATTGCGCAGACGTTTAAACAGCGCGCTGCCGAGCAAGTATGCCGCCAGTGTTAAGGCAACGGCAAAGAGCGGCGTTATGGTTAAAGTAGACAGCAAATTAGTGAGCATGGGAGCGTCCAATTAACCGCTTTAACACCCACAGCGTGGTGATAACACTTAGCAGTGTGCCCAATAGTAAGGCAAACAAAATAGCGAACCACTGGCCTGCCAACTCATCCAGAATAAAAAACACACCGACAACGCCGGGCATAATCAGCATGGCGAGAAGCGCAATAAGCGGTTGGGCAGCAGCGGCTAAACTTGAAGGCACACGTCCAAGAACGGTAAGGGTGGCGCATAGCAACAGCATACCAACCACCCCTGAAGAAAAAGGTAGGCCGGAGAAGTGGACCACCACTTCTCCGATTAACCAGTAGCTAATTAGCCATAGCAGACCATTTAGCGCGGGCATGGCAAAGCCCGCACTAGATCAGTCTGCGTGGCGTTAGCCCAACAGCTCATTAGCCTGTTTAACAATATTTTCAACCGTAAAGCCGAAATGTTTAAACAGCTCGCCAGCCGGTGCCGATTCGCCATAGGTGGTCATGCCGATAACACGACCATCTAAACCAACGTACTTATACCAGTAGTCGGCGTGACCCGCTTCGATTGCAATCCGTTTGGTGACTGCCTTAGGCAGTACACTTTCACGGTATTCCGCATCCTGGCCGTTAAAGCGGTAGGTTGACGGCATGGAAACCACGCGCACCGCTTTACCCTGCTGTTCCAGTTCTGCTGCTGCGTCCATGGCAAGTGATACTTCAGAGCCAGTGGCAATCAAGATCAGCTCGGGCGTGCCGTCGCTGTCTTTCAAAACGTAACCGCCGCACTGAATAGCAGCTAACTGCGCCTTGGTGCGTTGCTGGTGAGGCAGGTTCTGGCGCGAGAGCACCAACGCGGTGGGGCCAGAGTGGCGTTTCACTGCGGCATCCCAGGAAGCCGCAGTTTCAACGGCGTCACAGGGGCGCCATGTGTTCAGGTTAGGCGTTGTCCGCAGGCTGGTCAGCTGCTCAATCGGCTGGTGGGTGGGACCATCTTCGCCCAGGCCAATAGAGTCATGGGTAAATACGTAAATGGCTTGCTGGCCCATCAGTGCTGCCATACGCACGGCGTTACGCATGTATTCCATGAAAATCAGGAAAGTCGCGCCATAAGGAACGAAACCACCGTGAAGGGCGATACCATTCATCACCGCGCCCATGCCAAACTCACGTACCCCGTAGTGCAGGTAGTTGCCGCTAGCGTCTTCCGGAGTAATTGCTTTGGCGCCCTTCCAGAAGGTCAAGTTAGACGGCGCAAGATCAGCGCTACCGCCGAGCAGCTCGGGCATTTGCGGGCCGATAACATTTAACGCTTCAAAAGAGGCCTTGCGCGAGGCAATGCTTTCACCTTTCTCTTGAGCCTGCTCAATAAGAGCGGCGGTAGAAAGTTCTGCCGGTAGCTGCGCCTTCATGCGGCGTTCAAACTCTTTAGCTTCGCCTGGGTATGCTTCGGCATAACGGGCGAAGCGGGTATCCCACTCTTGCTGGCGGGTTTTGCCAGCGTTACGGGCATCCCAAGCAGAATAAATGGGCTCAGGGATATGGAACGGTGCGTGTTCCCAGCCGAGTTGCTTACGGGCGAGGGCAACTTCGTCGTCACCTAATGGTGCGCCGTGAGCCTCTTCTTTACCTTGTTTATTTGGTGCGCCAAAGCCAATGATAGTTTTGCAGATAATTAGGCTAGGTTTATCGCTGTGGCTCTTAGCTAATTCAATGGCCGCTTTGATCTCTTCCGGTTTATGGCCGTCGACGTTCGGCACCACGTGCCAGCCGTACGCTTCAAAGCGCTTGGCGGTGTCGTCGGTGAACCAGCCTTCAACCTCACCATCAATAGAGATGCCGTTGTCGTCATACAGGGCAATCAGCTTGCCAAGCTGCTGTGTACCCGCCAGCGACGCGGCTTCATGGGAAATGCCTTCCATCAAGCAGCCGTCACCCAGGAAGCACCAAGTGTGATGATCAACAATGGTGTGGCCAGGGCGGTTAAACTGCGCAGCTAGCGTTTTTTCAGCAATCGCAAAACCAACGGCGTTAGCAAAACCTTGGCCCAGTGGACCGGTAGTCGTTTCAATGCCAGGGGCGTAGCCAAATTCCGGATGACCAGCGGTGGGCGAGTGCAGCTGACGGAAGTTTTGCAGCTGTTCCAGGCTTAATTCATAGCCGCTTAGGTGCAGCAGAGAATAAAGCAGCATTGAACCGTGGCCATTAGACAACACGAACCGGTCGCGATCGGCCCACTTAGGGTCTTCGGGGTTGTGCTTGAGGTAGTCATTCCACAGCACCTCGGCAATATCAGCCATGCCCATGGGCGCGCCAGGGTGGCCAGATTTGGCCTTCTGAACAGCATCCATGGAAAGGGCGCGAATGGCATTGGCCAGCTCAAAACGGGACGGCATGGGGGTGCTCCTCGCCTGAAAACGGAAATAATAAAGATGCTATTGTCGCTGACTTCCCCGGCGGCGGCAAATTCTGGGGTCACGTTCTGGGAAGAATCCCCAACAGCGTGTAGACTCTGCCTCCCGAAGTGGTCGCCAAAACAAGTAGCACCGCTTCTTTATATGGGCAGGGAACCTCCTGCCGTGATTTCCTGCTGATGCTGCGGTCACTATGCAGCCGTCATACAGAGGGTCGAGTGCGCGATGAGCGAATATTCCCTGTTTACCTCCGAGTCTGTCTCGGAAGGCCATCCCGATAAGATTGCCGACCAGATTTCCGACGCGGTTCTAGATGCCATTATCGCCCGAGATAAACAGGCCCGCGTTGCCTGTGAAACCATGGTGAAAACGGGCGTTGCCATTATTGCCGGTGAGATCACCACCTCTGCGTGGGTTGACCTGGAAGCGCTGGTGCGTGATGTGATCACCGATATTGGTTACACCTCGTCTCACGTCGGCTTTGATGGCGCAACCTGTGGGGTAATCAACCTGATCGGCAAGCAGAGCGTTGATATCGCTCAGGGCGTTGACCGTACCAAGCCCGAAGACCAGGGCGCTGGCGACCAGGGGTTGATGTTTGGCTACGCAACCAACGAAACCGACTCGTTCATGCCCGCGCCGATTCACTACTCGCACCGTTTGGTTGAGCGTCAGGCCGAGCTGCGCAAAAACAGTCTGTTGCCGTGGCTGCGCCCGGACGCCAAGAGCCAGGTTACCTTCCGGTATAATGCCGAAGGTCAGCCATGTGGCGTAGATGCCGTCGTGCTGTCTACCCAGCATGACCCAGAAATCGCTCAAGATGATCTGCGTAAAATGGTCAAGCGGGAGATCGTCGAGCAGGTGATTCCCGCTGAATGGCTTGATGAAAATACCCAGTACCACATTAACCCAACCGGTAAATTTGTTATTGGTGGCCCGGTGGGCGATTGTGGCCTAACAGGGCGTAAAATTATCGTCGATACCTACGGCGGTATGGCGCGTCATGGTGGCGGTGCTTTCTCGGGCAAAGACCCCTCTAAGGTTGACCGCAGCGCCGCTTACGCTGGCCGGTACGTGGCTAAAAACGTGGTGGCTTCAGGGCTTGCCGACAAGTGTGAAATTCAGGTTTCTTACGCCATCGGTGTTGCCGAGCCGACGTCGGTATCCATCGATACCTTTGGCACCGGTAAAATCGACGATACGAAAATCGTTGATTTAGTGCGCCAGCATTTTGATCTGCGTCCTTACGCGATTACCAAAATGCTCGACTTGTTACATCCTATGTACCGCCTTACGGCTGCCTATGGTCACTTCGGTCGTGCGCCATTTGAGCACAGCTACCACTGGACAGACGACAAAGGTCAAGTGCATACCGAAACCTTTACCGCCTTCCCATGGGAAAAAACCGACAAAGCCGACGCCCTGCGCCAGGCTGCTGGCCTATAAAAAGATATCTGACTGCCTTATATGCAGTTAAGACCGTGCCCCTTGGCCAATGCCAAGGGGCTTTTTTTTACGTTGAATGTTTATTTTCAGTCATGCGCTAAGGTCACTCTTCTCATCTGGCGTCTTGTTTAGTCGCCGCTAGTTAAAAGGAAAGCGCTATCACAAGGTGCTGAGAGGGCGTATGGATACCAACAGAAAAGCATGCAGACGATGGTTATTGATCACTGCTTTATTGAGACTCGTATTGGGAAGAGCAACGTTATTAAGCGTAGTGTTATTAAGTGCGGGCTTACTGAGTGTCACCTTATCCGCACAGGCCAGTGCGTGTCCTGATTGGCCCCGTGCACAGCTGGTGCAAGAGAGCCAAGCGTTAAGCGAGCGCATTGCACGTTGGGACAGTGCCTATCACGATCAGGGCGAATCGCTAATTGACGATGAGTTATACGATCAAGCAGTCGCTCGGTTAGCCAACTGGCAAGTCTGCCTGGGTGAAATGGCCCGGCAGCGACCACTAACCAGAGTAACCCGTAGCGATGGCACCTTAGATCACCCTGTCGCGCAAACGGGCTTAAATAAAGCCGATGATGACGGCGTGCGACGCTTTATCAGCCGCCGAGACGATCTTTGGATTCAGCCCAAGGTTGATGGTGTCGCGATAACGCTGCGCTACGAAGAAGGCGTGTTGGTCGAAGCGGTTAGCCGCGGTGATGGCGAGCGCGGGCAGAACTGGACGGCTCGTGTACAGCAGCTTCCTGCTGTGCCGAATAGGCTACCAACGCCGCTCTCAGCCGTATTCCAAGGTGAGCTTTACTGGACATTGGATAGCCATATTCAGTCACAGACTCCTTCCTCTGGCGCGCGGGGCGCTGTTGCTGGTGCTATGGCGCAGGCGTCGCCTACGCGCCAAACCCTTGTGCAAGTTGGGCTGTTTGTGTGGGATTGGCCTGATGGCCCCGCTGAGATGAGTGAAAGACTGAGTCACTTGACCGCATTAGGCTTTGATA
Source organism: Vreelandella neptunia (assembly GCF_000712975.1). Lineage (GTDB taxonomy): Bacteria > Pseudomonadota > Gammaproteobacteria > Pseudomonadales > Halomonadaceae > Vreelandella > Vreelandella qaidamensis. Next base: position 15,938 of record NZ_JHQL01000006.1, read on the forward strand.
CCGCTGATTACACCCATCCGATTAATGACCGGCATGATGCTGCCGACTGGCGCGATAGATGGTTTAACGGGCCTCTGCCATTCGCCACCGACGGGGTGGTATTGAAACAGGCCAGACGCCCTGGCGTGCAGCGCTGGACTTCATCGCCACCGGAGTGGGCCGTGGCGTGGAAGTACCCTGCTCAGCAGGCGTTAGTTCAGGTGCGCGGCGTCGAGTTTCGCGTTGGCCGAACAGGGCGGGTGACCCCATTACTGTGGCTTTACCCAGTGACAATAGAAGGGCGACGCATCAGCCGTGTGTCGCTTGGGTCTTTGGAACGTTGGGAAGCGTGGGACGTGCGCCCGGGAGATCACGTCGCCATAACATTGGCAGGACTTACTATCCCCCAAGTAACAGAAGTGGTGTGGCAAACCCGTGAGCGGGCGCCGCTTGGTGTGCCCTCCCCAGAGCGCTATCACCTATTAAGTTGCTTTACGCTCACCACAGACTGCGACGCGCAGCTGCTGGCGCGGCTTAGTTTTTTAAGTGACCAGTTAACTATGCAGGGCGTTGGGGAAGGTACCTGGCAAGCGCTTATGGAGGCAGGTGTTGTGACTGAACTTCTGGGCTGGCTGGCAGCCACGCCGGAACAGCTTCAGCGGGCACACGGCGTGGGCGACGTTCGTGCAGTAGCGCTTGCTGCCCAGTTTGAGGCTGCAAAGACGGCCTCCTATGCTCAATGGTTAACGGCGCTGGGAGTGCCGCCTGGTGGCAGCGCTCAGCTAGGGGAGTGGGATACTTTGGCAGGCTATACACACACCGATTGGCAGGCTGAACCCGGCGTTGGTCCTCTACGTGCTGACGCGCTGGTGGCATTTTTCAGCCATCCAGACGTGCAGCGGTTGGCTGCTCAGCTTAAACAGGCGGGTGTCGAGGGCTTTTAACTTAATTAGAAGCTTCCAAGCCCGGTAAGGCGCAGCATGACGTGCAGATAGAAAGGAATTAGCAGAGGCGCTAGTAGCGTGGTGGTAAGCACCGCCAGTGCTCCTTTCTGGGGCTGAATGCCCAGCTCCATCGCCACGACCACCACGTTAGAGGCCATAGGCACCACGCCTAGCAGTAGCAATGCCATACCGAGTTCTGGCGTAAGCGTCCCTAGGGATTGAAGTAATAGAACGGCGATTAGCATCACTAACGGCCAAAGTAGATACCGTAAGCCCACGCAGGTGGCAACAAAGCGGGAGTCCCAGGCAGCTAGCGTTACTTGGCTAAGCGTCATGCCAATAATCATCATGCCTAGCAGGGTGTAAGTGGCGGGGAAAACCTCAAGCGAGTTCATCAGGGCGCTGGGAAGGGTCACGTCGAGTGCGCTCAGTAGCAGTGCAGACAAAAACGCATAAATCAGTGGCAGTCGAGAAATTTTGATTAGACTTTGGCGCACGGAAAAGTGGCCGCGGGCACTCAAGTAAAATCCCACCGTAAACTCGTAGAGATTAATTCCCAGCATGCAGAACAGATACAGCGTGACACCCTCTGGTGGCAGTAAAATCAGCGCCACGGGCAGACCAAAGTAACCGGTGTTGCCTGTTCCAGAGGAGAACGCTAACAGCGCCCCTTCCTGAGGCCCAAAGCGGTGTTGGGTAAACCAGCGGACAGCCAGCGCCATAGCACTCACTAGGATGAACAGCGCCAGCGTTAACAGCAGATAACCCGCCGTGGGGCCACCGTTCATCAATGCGCGGAAAATGGTTAGCGGTGCAATCAAGTACACTAGTAGCGTGGCGATGGGACGCGGGTCGATCGTTAAACGTCGTGCAGCGATCCACCCCAACCCTACAAACCCTAATAACATTACTAGTGGCCCCATTAAGGCGCTTGGTGCTAAATCCATTTCTGAATCCTAATCGTTAGATGATGGCGCTGTTATTTAAATAGCCCAGTAGTTGCCTAAGTAACCCAGTAGTTTTGTAAATAGCTAACATGAGCCGAATTAAAGGCCGATCGTGAAATCTTTCATTAGCTCCAACACGGTAGAAAGAGGAGAATAACTTAAATTATCACGATGTTAACGCTTTGCGAGGAAGTCCCATGAGCAGTCAAGAGCACCCGTTAGGTATTAGCTTTGAATTTTTCCCGCCCAATACCGATGCAGGAAAAGAGAAGTTAATACACGTACGCGATGAACTGGCCGCTCGAAAGCCGCGCTTTTTCTCGGTCACTTATGGTGCCGGTGGTTCTACCCAAGCGCGTACACGCGATATCGTGCGCACCGTTAGCCAGAGCGGAATCACTACCGCGCCACACCTTTCCTGCATTGGCAGTGAAAAAGCCCAGCTGCGCGACCTGCTGGCGCAGTACCGTGAAGAGGGCGTAGACAGCTTAGTGGCGCTACGTGGGGACATGCCATCAGGCATGGCAAGCATCGGCGAACTGCGTTACGCCAATGAGCTCGTTGAGTTTATCCGTACAGAGACAGGCGACCATTTTGAAATCGCGGTAGCTGCCTACCCAGAGTCTCATCCACAGGCACCGAGCCTTGATAAGGATATGGAAAACTTTGCTCGTAAGATGAAGGCTGGCGCCAATATGGCAATTACTCAGTACTTCTTCACTGCAGATGCTTACTTTCACTTTGTTGAAAAAGCACGGGCGCTCGGTGTGGAGCAGCCGATTATTCCAGGCATTATGCCGATTACTAACTACACCAAATTGGCGCGTTTTTCAGACGCTTGCGGCGCAGAAATTCCCCGTTGGATTCGTAAGCAGCTAGAAGCCTATGGTGATGACAGCGAAGCTATTGCCGCCTTTGGTACGGAGGTTGTTAGTCGTTTGTGTGAGCGGTTACTTGATGGTGGTGCGCCGGGCTTACACTTTTACACACTCAACCAGGCAGCACCGGTGCTAAAAATTGTTGATAACCTGAGAGGCTAGTGTTCTCTTAAAGAAATTGGCCTGGTGAACAAGAAGAACGCCCACTCGATAGCACTCGAGCGGGCGTTTTTGTTGGGCTTAACTGCTAATGGTTAAGTGAAAAGCGGGCGCCGTTACGTGGCACTGGGTGTCGCCTTATTGCCATACTGCTTACGCTGCATAATGAACAGCGCTCCGCCAATGGCCAGGCCAGCAATATCACTGTAGATGCCGCCGTAAATCATGAACATAGCGCCAACCAGCATAACCACACGCTGCAAGGTGTTTACCGGCCCAAAGAACCATGCTTGCACCATGCCTGAAAGCAAGATGATCCCTAGTGTTGCGGTCACACCGACACGAAGTATCTGCATTGCAGAACCTTCCATCAGCATGGCTGGGCTGTAGAAGAACATAAACGGCACGATAAACGCAGCAAGACCAATTTTGAACGAAGCGACCGATGTACCCATGGGGTTATCCCCAGAAATACCGGCGGCGGCGTAAGAGGCTAACGCCACTGGCGGCGTAATAGCGGATACAACCGCAAAATAGAACACGAAGAAGTGTGCTACGAGAGGCTCGATGCCAATATTGATAAGGCCGGGAGCCACTACTGATGCGGCTACCGCGTACGCTGCCGTCGTAGGCATACCCATGCCAAGCAGAATACTGATCAACATCGCAAAGACCAATGCCAATAATTGGCTAACTCCGGCAAGGCCTAACAGCAGTGAAGAGAAACGCGCGCCAACACCAGTCAGTGAAATGACACCAACAATGAGGCCCGCACAAGCACATACGGCGATGATCTGAATCGACATAGTGCCCGCTAGTTGGAGTGCGCGCAAAATAGCCCGGATGCCCATTTTATTGGGCGAGATCCAGCTGACAACTGCCGCTGAGGCTGTCGCTAGTGTACCGGCACGAATGACGGAGTAGCCCATAAAGAGAGCGACAATAAGAATGATAATAGGCGCAAATAGGTAGACTTGTTTAACCAATTTAGAGAATAGCGGAATTTCATCTTTACGCATGCCGCGCATGCCTTTACGTGCCGCTTCAAAATCCACCATAAAGTAGATAGAAGCAAAGTAAAGTATAGCCGGAATGACGGCTGCAATCGCAATTTCTGTATAAGGAATGCCCGTCACTTCCGCCATAATAAAGGCGCCCGCACCCATAATCGGCGGCATAATCTGCCCACCGGTAGATGCTGCTGCTTCAATAGCGCCAGCGCTACGCGCGGGGTAGCCTACTTTCTTCATTAGGGGGATGGTTAGCGAGCCAGTCGATACCACGTTACCCGCTGAGGTGCCGTTGATCATTCCCATCAAGCCAGAAGCAAAAATAGATACTTTCGCCGGGCCGCCACGGGCACGGCCAGCGGCTGCAAACGCAAAGTTGACGAAGTAATCACCTACTTTAGAAGCCTGTAAAAACGCCGCAAAAATAATAAACAAAATGATATAGGTGGATGACACCGCTGTTGTTGGGCCAAGAATGCCCGCATCGGTATAGACCTGACTAAAGAAGCGTTGAACAGACAGGCCTGGGTAGCCTAAAAATCCAGGTAAATACTGACCAGCAAAGACATAAACCAAGAAAACCGCTGAAATAACCACCAATGCTAAACCCGCTACGCGACGAGTAAGCTCTAGAATCAGCAGTGACCCCGCAATGGCCGCCCAGGAAATGCCGGGAGGAGCAAACGAAGTGCCTGTCGACATACGCATATTCGTATTAAAGGCCATTAATAAGTAAGCAGCGCTGGCGATAGCGCAGACCATTAGCACGAGGTCCGCAGGATTAAAGCGGTGGCGCGCCTGTCGATAGAACCAAGAAAGGACAATGGCAATTGCCGTGGTGGCAATGAGGGGATAGCCGTAATGCAGTGTCTCAATACTTGGATCGATGCGCATGGCACCGCCATTGAGGGTCTGCTGCATTAAAAATACGTGAACAAGTGAGTAAAGGGCAGGAGCGAGAAGTGCATAGCTGACCCATTTTAGCCAGGCAGGGGAAGCTTGCTGATCATCTTCAGCAAAGCGGGCACCGGCAAACAATCCGTAACCTAAAATTAGCGCACCCGCAATATGCACGATACGAAAAGACCAGGTTTCCATCGGGTACACATTGAGCGAAATCAGGTGGAAGCCTGAATAACCAATCGCCAGTGCGGCAAATAAAAAGAACTGCCAACCAACAAACAAGCGGCGATTGGATTCGAAAACTTCTTCATCGACACCCTCGGCGATTGACTCAGGTATCGATGAAGCAGTTTGGGCATCATCCTTGAGGCCGTTGGGGTCTTGATCGGTATTGTGACTCATTAGAGGTCACCCTCACAGCAAAAGCAGAAAAGAGGCGGTAGCGAACGCTGCCCCGTCCGGCCAGCGGAAAACGGGGCAGCGTAAGAAGGTGCTTGGCTTAGTTGATCATGTCATCAGCGATGTCGTAGCCATTCTCTTCGTACCAGCGTGCAGCGCCCGGATGGAAGGGCAGCACGTTGTTGTGGACGATATTTTCCGGAATGGTAGTTTCAGCACTACGGTGAACAGAGCGCATACGCTCATTGTTTTCCATTGTGGCTTTGGTGACTTCGTAGATAAAGTCTTCCGGCAGATCACAGCCTGCAATGGCGAAGTTCCACATAGACACAGCGCGTGCATCTTCTTCAAGCGTTGTGTAGGTGCTAGCCGGGATGGTGAACTCTGCAACCGGGAAGCTTTCTAGCACAGTGGCCATTTCTTCTTCGGTAAACTCGATGATATTCACATCGGTCTGTACTTCGAGTTGGCTAACGGCTGGGATCGGGATGCCCGCTGCGAAGGCGATAACATCCAGAAGACCGTCCTGTAGCTGGCCACCTAGGTCAGACCAACCGCCGTTACGGCGATCAAATTCTACGCCCAATGTTTCGAGAATAGCGGGGAAATAGGTGTCTGATGTGGAAGCTGCTGGGCCGAAACCGATACGTGCACCTGCAGGAATATCAGAAATGGATTCAATACCGGAGCTTGACAGTGCCGCAATGGAGAACGGTGTTTCATACATGGGGAACAGTGCACAAACATTGTCCATTTTCAGGCCAGGTGCCAGCGGGCTTTCCCCTTTAACAGCGTCGGAAGCGGGACCCATCGTCGTTAGGCCAAAGGCCATATCACCACTGTGTACGAGCGCTAAGTTTTGAGTCGGGCCACCGGTGACTTCGCCACCGCCTGACACATCCAGCTCATCAGCAATAAAGTTAGCCCAGCCTGAGCCATAAACGAAGTAGGTGCCGCCTTGGCTTGCGGTACCTACCGTGAAATTATTAGGCCAGTCGGAGCGGTCTGCATGGGCAGTTCCTGCGGCAAGCAAAGCACTACCGGCAACAAGAAGTGCGATAGTTTTAGGCATCGTATTGCGCATGGCGAGATTTCCTAAGCTGTTATTGGGATTATCGTCTGGCATGTATCAGTTCTGCCAGTGGCTTTATCGTTAAGCAGCTTATATAGAGCGATAGTCATGCCAGTTGAAAGCCTGGTTTTTAAAATCAGTAGCTTAAAATTTTCTTATTCAACTTTGGTTGAAATAGGAATAGCACGAAGTGTCTGGGGTTTCGCACACTGCTTGCTATTTGATGTGTGGTTTTTCGCACACTTTGAGGAGTGAGGAGTGAGGAGTGAGGAGTGAGGAGTGAGGAGTGAGGAGTTGAAGGCCTCCAACGTGGTGGAGGCTTAAATTAAAAGCGATGGCATAATGCTTGGGATAGGGGGTTAACGTTTAGGTTTGCCGGGGTCGAGAATGCGTACTGGTTGCACATCTTGCGTTTTTTGCTCTTCGCGTACTTGATTAACGCGGGTAGTCAACTCTGATGCCGACTCATCTTCAATCGGCAACTGCTCGAAAAAGTCGCAGTTAACGCATTCCCGGTAACGAATGCTGTTTTGCTCCCAGGCGCGAATTCGATCCATGGCTGCGCAGCGTGGGCAGGTTACTCCAGCAATAAAGCGTTTCACACTCGACATGAGAGGCTCCAACGGTGCGGCAGCCGATAAAGATACCGCACTTAGTGATGGTGAAAATAAACGTCAGGCTGCGCGGATACCGCTATGGCGCAGCAATGGCTCTACGCTTGGTTCACGGCCTCGGAAAGCGCGAAATAGCTCCGCTGCATCCCTCACGCCACCTGGCTCCAGGATCTCTTCGCGGAAGCGTTGACCAGTGATGGGGTCAAAAATACCAGCTTCTTCAAACGCGCTCCATGCATCAGCAGAGAGCACTTCCGCCCATTTGTAGCTGTAATAGCCCGCCGCATAGCCACCCGCAAAAATATGGCTAAAGCTATTCTGGAAGCGGTTAAAGTCAACCGTCGGCACGACAGAGGTATGGCTACGTACATCATCTAGTAGCGTTTGAACATCACTGGCGCTGGGCGCTTCCAGCTCATGGTGCAGGCGCAAATCGAATAATGAAAACTCTATTTGGCGCACCATTCCCATGGCTGATTGGAAGTTTTTGGCAGCCTGTAAACGCTCTAGCAGATCAGCGGGCAGAGGCTCGTCAGTATCGACATGCTTGGCGAGCAGGTCTAGTCCTTCGCGTTCCCAGCAGTAGTTCTCCATGAATTGGCTGGGCAGTTCAACGGCGTCCCAAGCAACGCCGTTAATACCAGAGATATCGGCGATATCCTGTTTGGTTAGCATGTGATGCAAACCGTGACCGAACTCATGAAACAGCGTGGTGACTTCATCATGTGTCAGTAGGGCGGGTTTATCGCCAACTGGGGCGGTGAAATTACAGGTTAGAAATGCTACTGGCAGCTGAAGGCCATTCTCAGTTTGGCGGCGTACGCGGCAATCAGCCATCCACGCACCACCACGTTTGCTTTCGCGAGCGTAAAGGTCCAAGTAGAAACCAGCGATCGGCTTTCCCTGTTCAGTAATACGGAAGTACTGAACATCGTTGTGATAGCTAGGCGCCTTAAGGTCTGCCTCGATTCGAACGCCATACAGGCGCTCTACGACTTGAAACAGTCCATCCACCACCCGTGGCGCAGAGAAGTAAGGGCGAAGCTGCTCTTGTGAGATGGAGTGACGCGCCTCGCGCAGTTTTTCGCTGGCATAGGCCACATCCCACGGCTCAAGCGTTTCAATCCCTAATTCTTCGCGGGCATAGCCGCTGAGCTCTGCGACTTCTTCCTTGGCCTGCGGGACGGCGCGGCGAGCGAGGTCATTCAGAAACTCAAGCACCTGTTCGGGAGAGTCGGCCATCTTCGTCGTGAGCGAATAATCAGCGTAGGTAGGAAAGCCGAGTAAATGAGCAAGCTCTTGGCGAAGTGCCAGTATCTCTTCAAGAACGGGAGCATTGTCGAACTTCCCCGTATCTGGGCCTTGATCGGAAGCACGGGTGACAAACGCGGTATATACCTCACGCCGCAATTCTCGGTTATCAGCGTAACTAATAATCGGGAAAAAACTTGGGAAATCGAGAGTAATGCGGTAGCCATCGACACCTTTAGCTTGGGCGTTTGCTTTCAGCGTATCGAGCGCACTTTCCGGCACACCGGCAAGTTCATCAAGATGACCAATATCCTTATGCCATGCTTGTGTAGCATCGAGCACGTTGTTAGAAAACTGGTTGGATAAGGTTGATAGGCGTGCTTGGATCTCACCGTAGCGGGTCTTTTTGTCAGCGGGCAAATCGACGCCGGCCAGACGAAAATCGCGCAAAGCGTTATCTACTGTGCGCTGCTGAGCAGGGGTTAGCTGCGTCCATCTATCTTTCTGCTTAAGTGCCTGCCAACCATTAAAAAGACCTTCGTGCTGTCCCATCCAAGTGCTAAACGCTGAGAGCTTTTCTAAACATGCCTGATAGGCTTCCCGCAGTTCGGGGGTGTTCATCGTGCCGTTAAGATGTGAGATAGGCGACCACGCCTGAGAAAGACGATCATTAACAGCCTCTAGCGGCGCAGCAAAGTTATCCCAACGTGGTGGCGCTGTAGCGGCCTGTTGAGCGAGTCGGTCGATGACTTCCCGGCTTTCATTTAGCAGCGCTTCCACCGCAGGCACGACGTGTTCGGCGCGAATGTCAGTGAAAGGGGGAAGCTCATGCGGCTCTAGCAACGGATTGCGGGACATAGGCACCTCGTAGGCATTAATTTTTAACTCGTAACGTTTTTAAATACGTTAGTGGCGCATAAAAACGCAATAATAATGACACAGTGCGGGCGGTGGGGCTGCGTTTCAATGTCTAAGCTTAATAGTGTGTCTTATAGCAAGGTTTGGCCTAAGCGTAAGTGCCTGCTAGTCTTGCCGACTTTTAGTGTCGCCAACTAGTGCCACCAATGGCAGGAGCAAGTGATGAGTGAAACGCTGGAGCGCTGGGGGTCAAAGCGAGCCTTCATCTTAGCGGTAACGGGAGCTGCAGTTGGGTTGGGTAATATTTGGCGCTTCCCGTACGTTGCAGGCGAGAACGGTGGTGCGGCATTTTTATTGATCTATGTGGCGTTCGTACTTCTGTTAGGTATCCCTGTAATGATGGCCGAGATTTTAATTGGGCGGGCGGGGCGCCGGGGGCCTATGCAAGCACTGAGTAGGCTAGCTGTTGAAGCAGGCGCTTCTCGACACTGGCGTTGGTTAGGGTTGTTTGGAGCATTCACCGTCTTCTGTATTTTATCGTTTTACTCGGTGGTGTCAGGTTGGTCGATTGAGTTTTTAGTCGCTTCAATAAACGGAAATTTCGATGGCGCAAGTGCCGCAGAAATAGGTGCGGGTTTCGAGGCGTTTCTGGCAAACCCAGGCCTGTTGATTTTTAATCACTCGTTGTTCCTATTTATGACCATGACAGTCGTGGCCGCTGGCGTTGCCAAAGGCCTAGAGCGGTTGAACAACCTATTAATGCCGCTGCTGTACGGTTTATTGTTGCTACTGGCTGGTTATGCCACGACCACCGACGGATTTGGTACAGCCCTTTCATGGTTGTTTTTACCGTCTTTTGGCGATGTAACGACTTCAGTGGTGTTGCATGCTATGGGGCATGCGTTTTTTACCCTTGCCGTAGGGGCCTGCGCGCTAATGGCTTATGGGGCTTATATGCCTGATGAGCAGAGCTTACCGAAAGCCGCTTTTGCAGTTGCAATGCTCGATATCAGCGTCGCCTTGTTAGCAGGGATTGCGATCTTTTCGGTGGTATTTGCCCAAGGTATGGACCCCGCTGATGGTCCTGGGTTGATGTTTGTGACGCTGCCTATTGCTTTTTCTGAGCTGCCTTGGGGAGCGTTTTGGTTAAGTGTGTTCTTTTTGCTGCTCTTATTGGCTACCTGGACGTCAGCGATTAACCTCGCTGAACCCATGGTGGCAACGTTGCAAGGGCTTGGCTGGCGTCGCAGTGTATCAACGGCCGTCGTGGCGCTTAGCGTATGGCTGTTAGGACTGCTTTCGGCATTTTCGTTTTCTACCCTCGCCGATTTTAGACCGTTGTTTGGTCGTAATGTGTTTGAGTTAGTTAGTAGTATTCCGCCTGATATTTTTCTGCCTATGGGGGGGCTATTAATTGCTATCTTTGCGGCATGGGTGATGCCCCGTACGCAGGTTGTACAGGCATTGGGTGTTGGCGAGAGAGGCTATGTACTCTGGCGTAATATTGTACGCTGGGTGTCGATTCCGCTGACGTTTATTGTATTGCTCGGCGGGTTGCTATAGTCCTTGAATATTTGAATCCAGTAGCGTTAAACAGGAGTGTGCAATGAGCAATGCCCTACGACCATTTCAAGGTATGTCGCCTCGCCTGGGTGAACGGGTTTATATCGACCCCGCCAGTGTGGTGATTGGTGATGTAGAGCTGGGCGATGACTGTTCGGTGTGGCCGACGACCGTGATTAGGGGGGATATGCATCGGATTCGCATTGGCGCTCGCACTAGCGTGCAGGATGGCAGCGTGCTGCATATTACCCATGCCAGCGATTTCAATCCTGATGGTTTCCCACTGACGATTGGTGATGATGTCACCATTGGCCATAAAGCGATTTTACATGGCTGTACGCTGGGTAGCCGTATTTTGGTGGGTATGGGGGCGATTGTGATGGATGGAGCAGTTGTCGAGGATGAGGTGATTATTGCGGCTGGCGCAGTTGTTACACCAGGCAAACGTTTGGAAAGCGGTTATGTCTATGCTGGAAACCCGGCGAAAGCGTTGCGTCCACTCAAAGATAAAGAGCGCGCTTTCTTTCCTTACACGGCAGGCAACTACGTTAAGTTAAAAGATCAGTTCCTCACTCAGTAAATTTTCTAATGTAGGCGCTAAGCAGTTGGCCTAACACTCTTTTTTCTTAAATAGTCATGTTGCGGCAGCCAAAAATCTGGTAATTTATCCAGTTTTCCAGGATGCCGCGCTATGGCGAATTTTCGCACGCACATTACGGTAGCAGCAGCAGGCGGCGTGCTAATGGCTTATGTCGGCTGGCAGGCACAGTGGTGGCCAGCGACTCAGGCGCTATTAATTATTGCCTTGGTAGCCTTTGGCGGTATTTTGCCTGACATAGATGCAGATCGTTCTCGCTCTATTCGTTTGATTTTTAACCTTCTATCAGTACCTTCACTAGTGCTGGGTGTACTGTTGCTGCAACCGTGGTTAACGCCTGGATTATTGCTAGTGGCCTGTGGAAGCATCTACTTTAGCGTACGTTACCTTGCGGCGGTGGTGTTCTCACGGCTAACGGTTCATCGAGGTATTTGGCATTCACTAATGGCTGCTATGTTGTGTGCGTTAGCGACGGCTGCGCTTAGTTTTCATTTACTGGCACAGCCGGCTTGGCTGGCCTGGTGTCACGGGGCAGCAGTACTGTTAGGGTTTATTATCCATTTAAGTCTTGATGAACTCTTTAGTGTGGATCTAGAAGGCGCGCGGCTAAAGCGTTCATTTGGAACCGCGCTGAAGCTGGGTGATGGCCGACGTCCGCTATCAAATGTCTTTATGCTGATTGCGCTATTAACGCTAGTGCCATGGGTACCGCCCTGGGATGTACTGGTTGAATTGCTTCATCAAGGGTCGCTGCTATGGCGATAATCGTCAGCGCTTAAGCTGTGTTTTTTGAGTTTGTCGTAGAAGGTTTTGCGGGGAATTCCCAGATGGCGGCACACGTCAGTGACTCTACCATGGTGGCGGGCCAGGGATTGGCTAATTAGGCTCTTTTCAAATAGCTCAACCTGCCGAGGTAGCGTGGGTTCCTCTGTGTCGGCACTGACCCCTTCTAGTAGCGCATCTAAGCGGTAGTCAAAGGCGGCTCCCAATAGCACATATCGCTCGGCAAGGTTACGCAGTTCACGAACATTACCAGGCCAGTCGTGAGCCAGCAGGGCAGCAATCGAAGGGCTATCCAGGGTGGGGGCTTCTAAGCCACTACGGTTGGCAGCGATCACCGCGAAATGTTGGAATAACAGCGGGATGTCTTCGCGTCGTTCGCGCAGTGCGGGCAGCGGTAGGGTGACCACGTTGAGTCGATAGTAGAGATCTTCGCGAAAGTATCCCTCTTCGGCAGCCGCTTTAAGGTCCACTTTGGTGGCAGCAATTACACGAATATTGAGTGGCACCGTCTCGTTGGCCCCAAGGCGCTCGACACTACGCTCTTGCAAGACGCGTAACAGTTTAACCTGGAGCGCCAATGGCATTGACTCGATTTCATCCAGGAATACGGTGCCGCCATTGGCATGCTCGAATTTACCAATTCGCCGTTCTACTGCGCCGGTAAAGGCACCTTTTTCATGGCCAAACAGCTCTGACTCTATGGTGTTTTCTGGCACCGCGCCGCAGTTGATCGCCATGAACGGGCTATTACGCCGGGCGCTGCGTTCATGAATGGCGCGGGCAACAAGGTCTTTTCCGGTGCCGGTTTCGCCAAACAGGAGTACATCAGCTTCTACTTGGCTGATGCGTTGAATCATTGCCGCTAGGCGAGAAATCACCGCCGTACGGCCAACTAAACGAGGCCCAAGAGCGGCTTGTTGTACCTCAAGTTCAGCTTTTAAACGCAGATTTTCCAAGCTTAGCTGGCGCTTTTCGATGCCTCGCCTCACAACATCAAGTAGCTGGTCGCCCGCGAAAGGTTTTTCCAGAAAATCCCAAGCGCCTGCACGCATTGCTTCTACCGCCGTCGATATATCACCGTGACCAGTGATTAAAATAATTGGCAGTGTGGCATCGCGACTATGTAACTCATTCAACAGCGTCATGCCGTCCATTCCTGGCATCCTGATATCGCTAACAATGACACCGGGGAAATTCGCTGGCAGAGCTTCCAGCGCTTGCTCAGCAGATTCAAAGCAGTGAGGTGTGTAGCCGGCAAGTTCAAGTGTTTGGCTAGCGGTGATACGCAGGTGCGGTTCATCGTCGATCACCATGACCGGCAGTGTCGACGGCTCATGCATGGTTGTTATGCTCCTTGACTGAAGGCGGCGGCAGTACGTTAGGTGTTGCTGAGCAGGGCAGCGTAACGGTGAATCTTGCCCCGCCGGTGGGCTGATTTGCTGCCTGCAACTTGCCGCCCAGATCTTCCATAATACGTGAGGAAATCGAAAGTCCTAGTCCTAATCCGCTACCGGGTGCTTTCGTGGTGAAGAAGGGTTCGAAAATTTGGCCCAAGTGATGTTCCGGGACCCCCGGGCCATTATCGGCAACGCTGATCAGCACTTGCTGTTGCGCGATTTCTACCCGTAGCGTCAGTACGGGTGACGCTACCTCTTTCATTGCCTGTAGCGCGTTGCTAATCAGGTTTACCAGCACTTGCTCCAGGCGTACTAAGTCACCTTCCACCCAAAGTGTGTCTTCAGGCCACTGCTGAACCACGGTGATGCCATCATCTCGTAAGCGGCTTTGAAATAAACGCAGTGCGTACTCAATACAGGCTTGGACAGAGATTGTTTCCTGGCGCTCGCTGCTCTTACGAGAAAACTGGCGCAGCTGGGCGCTAATGTCGGCCATGCGCTGTGTAAGCTCAACAATCTGCGCTAGGTTGGCATCCGCTTTATCTACCCGCGCTAGTTCAATAAACCGTCGACCATTTTCAGCGTAAGCGCGAATAGCGGCTAACGGTTGATTTAACTCGTGATTGATACCCGCAGCCAATTGGCCTAAGACCGCTAATTTTGCTGCTTGGATCAGTTCATCTTGGGTTTGGCGCAAATTAGCTTCTGCTCTTCGCCGTTCTTCAATTTCATCGGAAAGCCGCTGATTACTGGCAACTAAGTCACGTGTTCTTCGTTCTACGCTAACCTCTAGCTCATCTCGCACTCTTGCTAACGTTTGCCGTTCGCGCTCTGCAAATGCTTCGCGCTCTCGACGTAAACGCAAGCGTTGCCAACCAATACCACCGCCCAAGGTCACCACACCATATAAGCCTCCCGCCATGAGTGCTGCAAGCCATTGGGCGTTCACTACCGGGGTTAGTGGTTTTAAAATATGCATTTGCCAGCCAAACTCTGGGATGGGGCGCGTCAAGCTTAAATAGCGCCCGCCATCTAATGGCCCGCTAGCAAAGCTAACAAGGTAGCTATCAGCCCCGTAAGGAGCTTCAAGTTGAATACCTGAAGGCGTTAAAGGCTCCATTGCATAGCGTCGGGTTGCTCGTAGAGTGTCGCGCTGGCTGTCAGTAAGAGGGTAAAGAGCGTTCATGCGCAGCTCAGGGTGGCTGGCCATGAAAATAATATTATCGCTATCGGTAACAAACAGCTCAGCATCCTGTTCCGCCCAGCTCTCTTCAACATCGTCGAGCAGCACTTTGACGACGATAACTCCGTCGGGTTTTGCATCGGGGGAGGTATCATCAAGCCACACCGGCGCAGAAAAGTAGTAACCACGCTCAAGCGACTGTACGCCTAAACCATAGAAACGCCCTTGCCCCCCAGTAATGGCATCGGTGTAATAGCTGCGGAACGCGTAGTTTTGACCAATAAATGTATTGGGGCGGTGCCAGTTGCTGGCGGCGATGGTATCGGCGTCACGGTTTAGTAAATAAACATCGGATACCCCAGAGGTAAAACGAAAACGATCAAGCAGCAAGTTGAGTGGCATAGAGTCTTGGCTGTCTGGGGAATCTAAAAAACGTTGTACGCCTTCCCTGGTCGCCAGCATTTGCGGCAAATAATCATAGCGCAGTAGGTAACCGTTGAGGTTGGCGGCAGAAAGCCGCAGCTCGTTTTCAGCATCGTCTTGTAAGTTTGATAATGCCTGCTCGCGGGCCAATTGAGCGGCTTGCCACATGCAAAATATAAGCCCAAGCGAAATCACTATCAGCCAGAGCAGTCGCCAGCGTAGGTCTGAAAGGCGAAGTAAGTGTTTCATGCAGGTGTGCTGCTGGTGCCCTGCGCACGACGCAGTGCACGCTGAGCGCGGGTTTCGGCTCTGGCCATTTCGAGAAGACCTTCCTCAACATATACTAGGTGTTCGTGTGCTCGGGAGCGGGCGTCTTCAGCACGACCCTCTAAAATTGCATCCAGTAGTGCGCGGTGCTGCTTCATTAACTGCGCGCGTGAGTTTGGCTTTGCAAAAAGATGAGCGAGGTTATCAACGATGCTTTGCTCTAATAAATGAAAAATGCCTCGAATAGTGTGAAGTAGCAATACGTTGTGAGCTGCTTCTGCAATAGCGAGGTGGAAGGCGGCGTCTAGCTTTGCTTCTTGGGCTGGGTTGGCGCCTACAAACCCGCCGTCGAGTTCTTCAAAACGTTGGATAAGAACGGCTTTATCGGCTGGTGTTGAGCGTAATGCTGCGTAATAAGCCGAAATTCCCTCCATTGCATCGCGAAACTCAAGTAAATCCAGGTGAAACTCATTGTGTCGTGAAAGCATTTCTAACAGCGGGTCGGTGTAGCCGCTGTTTAGCGTTTCATTAACAAATGTACCGCCCCCTTGGCGGCTATTCAGCAGGCCTCGTGCGGCAAGCTTTTGGATAGCTTCGCGTAGAGAAGGGCGAGAAACGCCAAAACGTTCGGCAAGCTCTCTTTCTGGGGGCAGGCGCTGGCCAGGCTTGAGGCTACCTTCAAGAATCATTGCCTCAAGGCGCTCAGTAATTACATCAGCCAAACGTTGTTGGCGAAGGGGCGGATACGACATGAAATTCATGCTCCTATAATTGGTAATACCAATTCTAAAAGTTTCATATGTTTTGCTCAAGCATCAATTATAAACCTCAGCTTATCCATAGAGATTAGGTAGAAAGTAACTTCTTGCTTATGTAACTAAAGTATAAGCGTGGTAAAAGCCTTTGTTGGGGTTGTCAATTGACATGATGAAAGGGGCTGTTTAGTGTGGCATCTAATCAATCTGTAAATTGGTAATACCAATTTTACTTGCGGCGTTTAACATTAACGCTTCGATGACCGTGTATAGATAGTACTTATAAATAGTGCATCTATTTATTGCATAGGGCCTGCCATGATCATTTCATCACCTACGGACTACCGCCAAGCTGCCAAGCGTCGTATTCCCTCGTTTCTGTTTCACTATGCTGACGGCGGGTCATACGCAGAGCATACGTTGCGGAGCAATGTTGAAGACCTGGCGGGTGTCGCGTTGCGGCAGCGGGTGTTAAAGGATATGTCGTCGCTATCGCTGGAAACCGAGCTGTTTGGCGAAAAGATGGCAATGCCTCTTGCCTTGGCGCCGGTGGGGCTAACCGGCATGTACGCTAGGCGTGGTGAAGTCCAGGCAGCGCGGGCAGCGACCAAGAAAGGCATACCATTTACGTTATCGACGGTATCCGTATGCCCTATTGCTGAAGTGGCGTCGGCAGTTGAGCGGCCCATTTGGTTTCAGCTTTATGTACTGAAGGATCGGGGCTTTATGAAGCACGTGCTTGAGCGTGCTAAGGCGGCAGGGGTTAAAACATTAATCTTCACCGTTGATATGCCTGTACCTGGGGCGCGTTATCGCGATGCCCACTCAGGTATGAGCGGCAAAAGCGGGCCTATGAAACGTATGCTTCAGGCTGCATTGCATCCTCTTTGGGCTTGGGATGTAGGTGTTCGTGGTCGCCCGCATGATCTAGGCAACGTGTCTGATTATCGTGGTCAGCCGACAGAGCTTGAGGATTATATTGCTTGGCTTGGCGATAACTTTGATCCCTCTATTTCCTGGAAAGATCTGGATTGGATTCGTGAGCAATGGGATGGCCCAATGGTTATTAAGGGCATATTGGATGCTGAAGATGCCCGTGATGCAGTCCGCTTTGGGGCTGATGGTATTGTGGTTTCAAATCACGGTGGCCGTCAGTTAGATGGCGTGCCTTCTACCGCGCGTGCTCTGCCTGCTATTGCAGATGCAGTTAAGGGTGACTTAGCCATCCTGGCAGATTCTGGTGTGCGTAATGGGTTGGATGTAGTAAGGATGGTTGCCATGGGCGCAGATACAGTATTGATCGGTCGCGCCTTTATCTATGCGCTGGCAGCAGCAGGTGAGGCGGGGGTTGCTAACCTGCTTGAGCTTTTCGAAAAAGAGATGAGGGTGGCAATGACGCTCACCGGCGCGCGAACGATTGCTGATCTCAACACCGAGTCATTAGTGCCTGACGCGATTCCTGTACTTAAATAGAAAGGGTAATGTAGAGAAAGGGGAATATAGAAGGGTGACGTTGCTGAGTTTTTTTATAAAAGCCCTTGCCAAGACGGCAGCGAATCCGTAATGTACGCATTCGCTGCCGTCTTGGCAAGTGGTTTTTTGAGAAAACGTGAATAAACTTTAACTTTTAGGTTTAGCTTTGCGCATAACAGCCAATACGGGACCTGAGCACACGTAAGCACCAAAAAGCAGCAACAGCATCACAGAAGGCTCAACAGAGATCATTACGAACCCTAGTACCACCGCTAGAAGCACAACAAACGGGACAGGCTTTTTGAAATCGAGGTCTTTGAAGCTGTAATAACGAATATTGCTAACCATCAGCACACCCGCTGCCCCTACTACAAACAACATAAGCAGTTTAAAACCTACCGCATCTGCATCAAAGCTATGGAAGGTCCACACACTAGCGGCCACTAAAGCTGCAGCGGATGGACTTGGCAAACCGATAAACCACTTTTTATCAACACTACCAATCTGTACATTAAAGCGTGCCAATCGCAGTGCGGCACAAGCCACGTAAAGAAACGCCACGACCCAACCAGTTTTACCGATGTCTTGTAAAATCCAGGTGAAGGCCACCAATGCAGGTGCCATACCGAACGAGATCATATCGGCAAGGCTATCGTACTCTGCGCCAAACTCGCTTTGGGTATTGGTCATACGGGCAACACGGCCATCAAGCCCGTCAAGCACCATGGCGATAAAAATTGCCACTGCCGCCGAAGTGAATTCTCCGTTAATGCCAGCCACTACCGCAAAGAACCCTGAAAACAACGCAGATGTAGTAAACAAGTTAGGTAATAAGTAAATGCCTTTTCGGCGAATTTTCTTACCGTCCTCGACCGCTTCTTCAACGACTTCAGTTTCACGCAGAAAAACGCTAGCTAGATCTTCATTACTTACGTCGTCATGACTGGTGTAGCCATTATTTACCTTTTCGTGACTAGCGTCGTCTTGACCTCCAGCACTACTGCCTTCCGTTTTCTGGCCTTCTTGAGGCACTGACTGCGGGGACTGTTTACGCTCTTGATCGCGAGCATCCTGGGTCATAAATATCATCCGTTTGAAGTGAAGTCACAAGAACAGTGATCTCTTTTCATTCTACACGGTGAGGCTCACTCAGCCAGTCAATTACAGTATGCAACGCTAAACGCCTCGGGGCGCGACAGTGCGCGCCCCGAGGCTCTAACTAGAGTATTAACACGCTAACTGCTTAGTTTTTCGACTTATCAACCAACTGGTTGGCAGCGATCCACGGCATCATGCCGCGTAGCTTAGCGCCAACTTGCTCAATTTCGTGCTCAGCATTCAAGCGACGACGAGCTGTCATAGACGGGTAGTTAGTATTGCCTTCCTGAATGAACATTTTGGCATACTCACCCGTTTGGATGCGCTTGAGTGCGTTGCGCATTGCTGCACGAGACTCATCGTTAATCACTTCAGGGCCAGTCACATACTCACCGTACTCCGCATTGTTGGAGATAGAGTAGTTCATGTTGGCGATGCCGCCTTCGTACATCAGGTCAACAATCAGCTTAAGTTCATGCAGACACTCGAAGTAAGCCATCTCCGGCGCGTAGCCTGCTTCAGTCAGCGTTTCAAAGCCAGCTTTAACCAGCTCAACCGCGCCACCACACAAAACTGCTTGCTCGCCAAACAGGTCCGTTTCGGTCTCATCTTTAAAGGTAGTTTCGATAATGCCACTACGGCCACCACCGACGCCTGCCGCGTAGGAAAGCGCTAATTCTTTGGCATTACCAGACGCATCTTGGTGGATAGCGATCAGATCAGGAATACCGCCACCTTTAACGAACTCGGAGCGTACCGTGTGGCCCGGTGCTTTCGGCGCAATCATGATGACATCAAGATCTTTACGCGGCTCGATTTGGTTGTAGTGGATATTAAAGCCGTGGGCGAAGGCTAAGGTCGCACCTTCTTTCAAGTTCGGCTCTACTTCCTGCTCGTAGATCGCTTTTTGGTTTTCATCCGGCGCTAGAATCATGACAACGTCTGCGGTTTTACACGCTTCCGGTACGCTTGCCACTTTCAGACCTGCGGCTTCTGCTTTAGCTGCAGAAGAGGAACCCTTGCGCAGCGCAACAGTGACGTCGACGCCCGACTCTTTCAAGTTATTGGCATGGGCATGACCTTGCGAGCCATAACCAACAATCGTGACTTTCTTGGCTTGAATGAGGGACAGATCACAATCTTTATCGTAATAAACGTGCATAGCGAGACTCCAAAATCGAATTTGATTAAAACATGATCGTTATATAGGGATAATTTATAGATGTCGTATCAGCGTTGATGGCCACCCGTGCCGTCTTTTGCAGCACTGGGCTTTGGCGTTGAAGTCACTGTACGCCACTGACACCATTGCGTAAAACGCTATATTTGCAACATACTATTTCTAATTATGAAACATAAATCTTAACAGTGGGCTTACTATGGATTTTCGCTTACTAAAGCATGTGATAACACTAGCCGAGACACTGCACTTTGGCCGTGCTAGCGAGCTTTGTCATATCAGCCCATCCACCTTGAGCCGCTCAATTCAACAGGTTGAAGCCGAGCTAGGCACACGCCTGTTTGAGCGCGATAATCGCCATGTCACACTCACCCCCCAAGGCCTAGCGTTTCAGCACTATGCAAAAGAGACCTTAGAACAGTGGGAAATGCAGAAGCGGACACTGGCCGCCACGGCGGCACAACTACGCGGAGAAATAAGCATTTACTGCTCAGTAACTGCGAGCTATAGCTTTCTCTATGAGCTATTAAGCGATGTACGCACCCGCCACCCAGGCATCGAGCTAAAGCTGCATACCGGTGACCCCGCTGACGCCATGTCGCGGGTACTGGAAGGCGCCGACGACATGGCCATTACCCCCCGCCCGCGGATTCCACCCAGCGCCTTGGCCTTCAAATCACTTACTCGCTCGCCGCTACTGTTTATTGCACCTAGAGAAGCCCACGACTGGCTGCCAAACCAGCCAGAGAGCTCAACAGCTGAGCAATGGCGTGACGTACCGATGATTCTTTCAGAGGCAGGGCTTTCAAGGGAATATGCCAATACGTGGTTTAAAGCGATGGGTATAACGCCGCGTATTTATGCCCAAGTGGCCGGACACGAAGCCATTGTTAGCATGGTAGGGCTGGGGTTTGGCGTGGGCGTGGTACCAAAAATCGTGCTAGATAACAGCCCGCTGGCCGAACGCGTGCAGGTGCTCAACGTGAAACCGGAGCTACCCCACTACGATGTTGGAGTTTGCGTGCTTAATCGACGACTCAAAAACCCGATGATTGATGCCTTCTGGGCGACCGTGACGCCACGCTAACAAGCGTTAAATAACACCATAAAAAAAGCCGCCCTAGGTACGGACGGCTTTCTCAGTTGCTTTTTCAACGACTTACTCAGCTAGCATGCTTCGTTTACAGTGATAGCACTTTATCGCCGCGAGCAATACCAGATACCCCGGTACGCGCCACTTCGAGAATGCCTACCGGCGCCATGGCCTGCAGAAAGGCATCCAGCTTAGAGGCGTCACCGGTAATCTGAACGGTATAAAGGCTTGGCGTTACGTCGACAATCTGCGCCCGGAAAATATCTACCGTACGCTTCACTTCATCGCGGGCTGCGCCTAGCGCTTTTACTTTCACCAGCATCAATTCACGCTCAATGTGGTTACCTTCCGTCAGATCGACTAGCTTCACCACATCAATCAGTTTATTAAGATGCTTGGTGATTTGCTCAATGACCCGGTCATCACCCACGGTAGTCACCGTCAGACGTGAAAGCGACGGATCCTCAGTCGGCGCAACGTTCAGCGTTTCAATGTTGAAGTTACGCTGGGAGAACAGCCCGACTACACGTGACAGCGCACCCGGTTCGTTTTCCATCAGAATCGAGATGATATGACGCATCAGGTACGCTCCGTTTTAGACAGCAGCATGTCACGCATGGAACCTAATGGCACCTGCATCGGATAGACGTGCTCAAAAGGATCGACCTTCACATCCAGGAACACCAGTTCATGCTTGTTAGCAAAGGCGCGCTCTAGCGCCGGCTCCAATTCATCAAGGGTGTTCACGGTGATCGCGGTAAATCCGTAAGCCTCAATGAGCATATGGAAGTCCGGCAGCGACTCCATATAAGAGTGAGCATGACGGGATTTGTAGTTCAAATCCTGCCATTGGCGCACCATGCCAAGCGATGCATTGTTGAGGTTTACAATTTTGACGCCCACCCCGTACTGCTTACAGGTAGAAAGCTCCTGCATCATCATCTGGAAGCTGCCCTCTCCGGTAACGCATACCACGTCGTCGTCCGGGAAGTTTTGCTTGATGCCCATCGCGGCCGGGAAGCCAAAGCCCATTGTGCCTAGACCACCCGAGGTGATCAGTCGATTAGGCTTGTCGAACTTGTAATACTGAGCAGCAAACATCTGGTGCTGGCCAACATCCGTTGTTACATAGGCTTCACCACGCGTAACACGACACAGCGCCTCAACAACTTCCTGAGGCTTCAGCACTTCGCCTGGTTTAGAGGGCTCGTATAGCTTGCCTTCACGCTCGGCACGCCAGCCGTCAATTTTCTGCCACCATTCGGTCAGCGCTTCAGGCTGCGAAATTGTCTGGCCTTGAACCAAGCTGATCATTTCATTAATGACGCTAGCCGCAGGCCCCACAATAGGCACATCGGCACGCACGGTTTTAGACACCGAGCTTGGATCCACATCCACGTGAATAATTTTTGCCGTAGGGCAAAACTTCGACGTGTTATTAGTCACTCGGTCATCAAAACGCGCGCCAATCGCGATGATCAAATCCGCATGATGCATGGCCATATTGGACTCGTACGAGCCGTGCATACCCAACCAGCCCAGACACTGCCGGTCACTTTGCGGATAAGAACCAATGCCCATCAACGTTGTGGTAATGGGGAAGCCGAGCTGTTTGACCAAATCGGTCAAACCTTCGCTTGCCTTGCCAGTTACCACGCCACCGCCGGTATAGAACACCGGGCGCTTGGCTTTCAGCATCATCTCAACGGCTTTTTTAATTTGACCGGTATGCCCCCGAGTTACCGGGTTATAAGAGCGCATCTTGACCTTTTTCGGATAGATGTACTCATAACGCTCGGTCGGCGCGGTCATATCTTTAGGGATATCGACCACAACCGGGCCTGGGCGACCAGTTGCCGCAAGATAGAAGGCTTTTTTCAGCACTTCTGGAATCTCAGACGGATGCCGAATTGAGAAGCTGTGCTTCACGATAGGGCGAGTCACACCGATAATATCGGTTTCCTGGAAGGCGTCGTCACCGATCAGGTGGCTCATTACCTGCCCACACAGCACAACCATAGGAATGGAATCCATATAGGCCGTTGCAATGCCGGTAACCGCGTTGGTAGCACCGGGACCTGATGTAACAAGCACACACCCTGGTTTACCTGAAGCACGGGCATAGCCATCTGCAGCGTGAGTCGCCGCCTGTTCATGACGCACTAGAATGTGCTTCACTTTGTCCTGACGGAACAGCGCATCATAAATATGCAGTGCTGCACCACCGGGATAACCATAAATGTATTCAACGCCCTCATCTTGCAAGAAGCGGGCGATCATATCTGCGCCGGAAAGCAGTTCCACTGTGTTTCTCCCCTGGAGGTCTCGAGTGCGATCCGCAGGACATCCTGCGGTGTCGAGTGCGGCGGTATGCCGCTGCCGGCCCATGCCGGCACCTGATGCCAAACCCTGGCATATGGCCCGGTTAGGGCCTGCACTCTCATCGGAAGCACTGACATATTATGCAATACACCAGCGACTCCCTTACACGACGGTTTGCCGTGTCGGGGCGTTGGCCAGGTCGGGCGGTTAGCCCAAGCCCGGAAGTCCTTCGGCGGGTAAAGGCTGTCGCCTACCCTTCGCGCGGGGATTAGGGGTTGCCCGTTGGTTCCGCGCCCGCAAATCAGGAACCCACAAGATTCCATTAGCGCCCTCAACCTGTCAACCTCCGATCAAGACAAACGCAACAAACGTCGCAAGAAGCCATTAAAAAAGCCCCGCTAGCAGAGCTAACGGGGCTTTTGCCCTATTTCATTGCGCAAGCTTGTTGTTTGCGCAGCCGTACGGACGATACAAGCTTATTGATACTTGCTTGTTAATTACCCAAACACTAGCTTGCCTTCATTGGCGCTGATATGAATGGTATCGCCTGGCGCATACTTGCCCGCCAATAAGTCTTGTGCCAACGGATTCTCGATACGGCTCTGGATTGCCCGCTTCAGTGGCCTTGCACCATACACCGGGTCGAAACCGACGACTGCCAGTTGTGCCATCGCATCATCGCTGATATCCAAGCTCAAATCATGCTCAGCTAAGCGCACTTTCAAACGCGCTAACTGAATACCGGCAATCGCCTGAATTTGCTCTTGACCAAGGGCGTGGAACACCACCACTTCATCAATGCGGTTAATCAATTCAGGCCGGAAATGGTTACCCACCACCTCCATCACTGCACTTTTCATTGCTT
The DNA here is from genome assembly GCF_000712975.1 of Vreelandella neptunia. GTDB lineage: Bacteria > Pseudomonadota > Gammaproteobacteria > Pseudomonadales > Halomonadaceae > Vreelandella > Vreelandella qaidamensis. The sequence goes on from NZ_JHQL01000006.1 coordinate 39,952, forward strand.
CGTAGTCGTTATCATCTCCGCCCATGCGCTGAATAATGTCCGAGCCCATGTTAGAAGTCATTACGATCACTGTGTTGCGGAAATCGACCGTACGGCCTTGACCATCAGTTAAGCGACCATCTTCCAGCACTTGCAGCAGGATATTGAACACGTCCGGATGCGCTTTTTCCACTTCGTCCAGTAACAGCACCGAGTAAGGCTTACGACGTACCGCTTCAGTTAAGTAACCACCCTCTTCATAACCCACATAGCCTGGGGGCGCACCAATCAACCGAGCCACGGAGTGCTTCTCCATAAACTCTGACATATCGATACGCACCATCGCTTCTTCTGTATCAAACAAGAAGTTAGCTAGCGACTTACATAGCTCTGTTTTACCTACCCCAGTGGGGCCGAGGAACAGGAACGAGCCGTTAGGCCGATTCGGATCAGACAGCCCGGCACGTGAGCGACGCACCGCATTCGCCACGGCTTCTACCGCTTCATGCTGGCCAATCACCCGCTCGTGCAGTGCTTCTTCCATGCGCAGCAGCTTGTCCCGTTCGCCTTCCAACATCTTGGAGACCGGAATACCGGTCCAGCGGGAAACCACCTCGGCAATCTCTTCTTCGGTCACGTTTGAGCGCAGCAGCTGGTGGCTGGCTGTATCAGCCTCGCCTTCACCCGCTTCGCTAATTTTCTTCTCCAGCGCCGGAATTTTGCCGTACTGAATTTCCGACATACGCCCTAAATCGCCCTGGCGACGCGCTTGTTCAAGGTCAATACGCGCCTGCTCAAGCTCTGCTTTGAATTGGGCTGCACCCTGAATACTGGCTTTTTCAGCTTTCCAGATTTCATCCAAGTCAGCGTACTCACGCTCTAGCTCGTGAATCTGGTTATTCAGCGCTTCGAGGCGTTTCTTAGTGGCCTCATCGGTCTCTTTCTTAAGCGCTTCGCGCTCCATTTTCAGCTGGATTAGACGACGATCCAAACGATCCATCTCTTCAGGCTTAGAGTCCAGCTCCATGCGGATACGAGACGCCGCCTCGTCAATCAGGTCGATGGCTTTGTCGGGCAACTGCCGATCAGTGATATAGCGGGTAGAGAGCTTCGCCGCCGCAATAATCGCTGAATCGGTAATATCCACGCCGTGGTGGACTTCGTAACGCTCTTTTAAACCGCGCAGAATAGCCACCGTATCCTCTTCAGACGGCTCATCGACCAGCACCTTCTGGAAGCGGCGCTCCAGCGCGGCATCTTTTTCAATATATTTGCGATACTCATCCAGCGTTGTTGCGCCCACACAGTGCAACTCACCACGCGCCAACGCAGGTTTAAGCATATTACCTGCATCCATCGCACCTTCGGCTTTACCTGCGCCCACCATGGTGTGCAGCTCATCAATAAACAGGATGACCCGCCCCTCTTCCTGGGAGAGCTCTTTAAGCACCGCTTTTAGGCGCTCTTCAAACTCACCACGGAATTTAGCGCCTGCCAGCAGCGAGCCCATATCCAACGAAAGTACGCGTTTGTCTTTCAGGCCTTCGGGCACTTCGCCATTCACAATGCGCTGCGCTAAGCCTTCGACAATGGCGGTTTTCCCCACCCCTGGCTCACCGATCAGCACCGGGTTATTTTTGGTACGACGCTGCAGCACCTGAATGGTGCGGCGAATTTCATCGTCGCGGCCAATCACCGGATCCAGCTTGCCATCTAACGCACGCTGGGTAAGATCCATGGTGTATTTGTTAAGCGCTTCGCGCTGGTCTTCGGCATTGGGGTCATCGACCGTTGCACCACCGCGCAAGCTGTTGATTGCAGCTTCCAAGCCTTTCCGGTTCAGCCCCGCCTCTTTCATTAACTTGGTGACAGCACTGTTCATTTCCAGAGCTGCTAATAGCACTAATTCGCTGGCGATAAACTGGTCGCCACGCTTCTGCGCTTCTCGGTCAGTTAAGTTGAATAGCTTGATAAAGTCGCGGGATGGCTGTACATCTCCGTCGAACTGGCTGACTTTCGGCAAGTCATCAAGCTGCTGCTGCAAACCGTCGCGCAGACGTGAACTACTGCCCTCGGCTTTTTCAACCAGGGCTTTGATGCCAGTGTCTTTGGTATCGAGTAACGCAAGCAGTAAGTGCGCGGGATCAAGCTGATTATGGCCGTGCCCAACGGCAAGGGATTGCGCCTCAGAAATAGCGGCCTGTAATTTGGCAGTAAATTTATCGAATCGCATGGAATTCCTCCTGGGGGTGCCGTGCGTTTGGACCCACGGTGTTTCCCAATAACTTGTCTTTAATATGCTAAAAACGTTTAGCTTGACAAGTTAAATGGCGTCAGTTCCACGCATTTCAAGAGGCGCGCAACACAAGCTTGAAGGAATCGCGCTGCTTAATTGATCCAGATCACACTTGCCATGCGTCCCGTATTGCCATTGTCTCGGCGGTAGGAGTAAAAACGCGACTCGCAGGCAGTGCAGAAATGGCCACCGCTGATGTGATGGAGCCCTAATGCTTCTAAACGAAAGCGCGCCAAGCGGTAAAGATCCGCCATATAGTGGCCAAGACGATAGGGGCTGTGGTCAAACGCATCAGCCGTCTCAGGGTGTACCGCAACAAAGGCACCATACACCTCTGGCCCAACCTCAAACTGAGCATTCGAAATAGCCGGGCCCAGCCATACCAACACGTCATCAGGGTCGCAATTCATAGCAGCAACGGTCGCTTCCAATACACCACCCGCCAGCCCTCGCCAGCCTGCGTGCGCAACCGCGACTTGGGTGCCCTGGCGATTACAAAACAGCACCGGTAGGCAGTCTGCGGTTAACACCACACAGGCATAGTCGTTGCTGTTAGCAATCGCTGCGTCTGCTTCCGGTATATCGCTTTGATACGCCTGCTGGACCCGTGCGCCATGGGTTTGGTTAAGCCACAGTAGCGGTCGATCATCGCCGATTTCTTTGTGCAGCAAACGCCGACATAGCGCGACGTGATCTGCATTATCGCCTACATGGGTCGCTGGATTGAAGGCTGCAAAATCATCCTGGCTCGGCCCTGTTTCCCGAGTAGTCACAAACGCCCGCACATTCGCGGGGGCCGGCCAGTCAGGCAACAATAACGTGGGCTTTAGATCAATCGCATCGCTCATCTCATGGTCTCGCTATCTTCGCGCAGGTAGTCCAACAACATCAGTAGATCATCGGGCAAATCAGCATGAAAAGTAAGCGTTTCTCCACTCACCGGATGCACAAAACTGAGCTTCCGAGCATGCAGCGCCTGACGCGGAAATTCACGTAGAATCTCTTTTAACGGCGCAGCAGCGCCCGGCGGCAACTTTGCACGACCACTATAAAGCGGATCACCAATCAGCGGGTAGCGGGCATGGGCCATATGAACACGAATTTGATGGGTACGCCCGGTTTCAAGCGTGCAACGCACATGGGTATGTGCACGAAAACGCTCTACCACGCGAAAGTGCGTTACCGCCGGTTTTCCAGATGCCGTAACTGCTTGGCGCTTACGGTCTTTTGGGTGTCGACCAATCGGCGCATCAATGGTGCTACCCGACACTGGTTTACCAATCACTACCGCATCGTACTGGCGGGAGACACTACGTGCCTGCAACTGTTCAACCAACGCCGTTTGTGCGGGCAACGTTTTTGCCACCATCATCAGGCCAGTGGTGTCTTTATCCAGACGATGTACGATCCCAGCGCGCGGCACTTCCGCCAGCGCAGCATGATGATGAAGCAGTGCATTTAACAGCGTGCCATCAGGGTTGCCCGCAGCAGGATGTACCACCATTCCAGCGGCCTTATTGATAACCATCACCGCGTCATCTTCATACACGATATCAAGCGGAATATCCTGAGCTTCGAAACGCGTATCGTCTTCGATGGTCGCTTTTAGTGCTAATGTTTCATGGCCGTGCAGCTTGGCCTTCGGCTTTACTTTAGCGCCGTCAACAGTGAGCTCACCGGCGTTGATCCACGCTTTCAACCGTTCGCGGGAATAATCGCTGAACAACTCAGCTGCGGCTTGGTCTAAACGCGCGCCTGCTAATGTCGCGGGTACCCGCTGCGTGGCTTCAACAATACGAGACATGAATAACCTCTTTAAGACACAAACGGCTTTTTAGGACACCAACAGCGTTGTCGCTATTTGACACTGCTTAACTTTTCAAACGGCACTGACGTGTCGCTAAGCCTGCGTTTTGCGTCTAGGTGATTTATAGTGGGTGAACTGCGACCTATTCTACCATTTCTACTTATGGCCATCGTCGCTTTTCGGTGATTGAGGCTTGTTTGCAACGAGGATGATGATGCGCGCTTTTTCCGCTGCCAACCGCTTTGGCGCCCTAGCCTTAAGCCTTGCTCTTCTGGCAGGCTGTGCCAGTAATAACGCCACCCCTGAAGAAGACGATGAATTCGAGGGTGTGCAAGAACGTGAACTCTATGAACTTGCGCGCACAGCGCTGGATAGCAACCGTTTTCCTATTGCCATTGAGCGGCTTGAAGCGCTCGATACCCGCTATCCGTTTGGCCCCCACGCCGAACAAGCCCAGCTTGAGCTGATTTACGCCTACTACGAAAACAGCAACTGGGAAGAGGCTCGCGCTGCTGCTAGTCGCTTCATTCGCCTGCACCCTGATCACCCGCAGGTGGATTACGCCTACTATTTACGCGGCCTTTCTGCTTGGCAAGCGGGACGATTTAGCCTTGAGCGACTGCGCCTGATTGATATCTCCAAGCGCGACTTGGGCGCCTCACGGGACGCTTACAACGACTTCCGCGAATTAATCCAACGCTTTCCACAAAGCGAATACGCCCCTGATGCCCAACAGCGTATTGTCTATTTACGTGAATTGCTGGCCCGCCATGAACTACATGTCGCAGACTACTACCTGCGCCGTGGCGCCTTCTTAGCCGCCATTGAACGCGGCCGCTGGGTGATTGAAAACTATCCGGAGTCCAACGCAACGCGTGATGCGTTGGCAACCATGGTAGAAGGTTATCAAGGGCTTGGTATGAAGGATCGCGCAGATGAAGTGCTTGTCGTTCTGCGAGAAAATGCACCAGACCATGAGCAGCTACGAGGCAATCGTTTTGTACCTAAACATGACAACGCTGATAATTAATAGACATCTCATACAGCGCTGATGCGTATAAAGCTATTTGACTTTTACTTTAAAACCACGTTTCGGCGTGGTTTTTTCTTGTTAGGAAATGCTTTTATTTAGACGTTATTCACACTCTGGCGCATCGTCAAAAGCTTAATAAATGTTGTACAAAAATTATGCAAAATGTACATTACTCCTACCTTAATAACAAAGTGCCTGCTCGGAGCTAATGGAATGATCGCCTCCAAATCTCGATTATCAAAGACGACTATCAGCACACGCCTAGCCTTCGCCTTCTCTACCTTATTGATATTACTTGTTATTTTAACAGCAATAGGTATTTATCAGGTTAATCAAATTAACCGCGGGCTCACCTCTATTAATGATGTAAATGGCGCTAAGCAGCGTTTTGCAGTTGATATGCGAGGCAGCGTTCATGACCGCGCCATTGCGCTACGTGACATCGTTATGACGACGGATGCTAGCCGCTTAACAACACTTAATGAAGAGATGCGGCAACTGGCTGTTAATTACGATACAGCCATTGAAGGTATGCAACGAGTGATCAGTGATACAGATACAACGCCACAAGAGCAAAGTATCTTGTCTTCTATTAGCACCCAGGCCGATATAGTAGAAGCCCTTACTCAGCAAGTACTTGATGCCAGAACCTCTGATACTCTTACCCGTGCCCAAGCCATAACACTTGAGCAGGCTGGCCCTGCTTACGCTGAGTGGCTTAATCGGATTAATCAATTTATTAATTTACAAGAGCAAATTAATAACGCTTCAACGGCGGCGGCCCGCAGCACTGCCTCTGGTTTTCAAATGCAAATGCTTGGGTTAACACTATTTGCTGTCGTGATTGGGGGAGCCATTGCGCTGTTTTTATCACGCCAACTGCTGCGCGAACTCGGTGCAGAACCTTACGAAGTGAAGGCCTTTGCAGAAGCTATTGGTCGCGGTGAGCTGACCAATCAGCCAACTCTTAAAGCAGGCGACACTCGTAGCATCATGGCATCGCAGGTTGCCATGTCAAAACAGTTACAATCCATTGTGGCGCAAGTTCGCTCTTCAGCAGACGCCGTAGCTTCTAATAGCGAACAAATTGCCGAAGGGAATAACGATCTCTCTTCACGTACCGAGCAGCAAGCCAGTGCATTAGCAGAAACAGCATCAGCGATGGAGCAGCTCAATAGTACGGTCAAGCTCAACGCAGACAATTCACAACAAGCAAGCCAGGAAGCGGCCAGCGCTTCGAAAACAGCTACTGAAGGCGGCGAAGCTGTACGTCAGGTAGTGACGACCATGAACGAGCTCAATAAAAGCTCACAAGAAATTGCCGGCATTATATCCACCATCGATGCTATCGCTTTTCAAACCAACATTCTTGCGTTAAACGCGTCTGTAGAAGCTGCCCGTGCTGGCGAGCATGGCCGAGGGTTCGCAGTAGTGGCAGAAGAAGTACGGAATCTTGCTCAACGCAGCGCTGATGCCGCCCGTGAAATAAACGACCTGATTTCTAATAACTTAGAGCGTGTTAATAACGGTAACGCGCGGGCAGAGGAAGCCAGTCGATCAACTGAAAATATCGTAGCTGCTATTGGGCGAGTTACCAGAATTATGCAGGAAATTAGCCATGCCAGCGCCGAACAAAGCACCGGTGTTCAAGAGGTTGGCCAAGCGATCACTGAGATGGATCAAGTAACCCAGCAGAACGCTGCACTAGTAGAGGAGAGCGCTAATGCTGCGAATCATCTGCGCCAGAACGCTCATCAACTGCTAGACGCCATGAGCGTTTTCAAACTGCCCGCTGGTCAACAGCACACTTATATGCAAGCAGTGGTAAGCCGCGGTAGAACGCAAGACCCAACGGCGCATAACGCTCCTAATATACCCGTTTTGAAGCGCCAGACCGCCGAGTCTTCTTGGGACAGTTTTTAAGCAATTTGAGCAGAAACTGGCGCCTTAATCGCCTGGCTGCCAACCATTCACAATCGGGTAACGTCGGTCACGCCCAAACCCCCGGGGCGTGACCCGCACTCCAACAGGGGCTTGGCGGCGCTTATATTCACAGCGGTCAACCAGCTTCACCACTTTGTAAACATCTTCCTCATCAAACCCAGCGGCGATAATCGCTTCAGCACTCATATCACCTTCAATGTAGCTCACTAGAATGGCGTCTAGCACGTCGTAATCAGGCAAGGAGTCACTATCTTGCTGGTCGGGAGCCAGCTCTGCACTGGGTGGGCGCTCAATCACCCGTTCAGGAATAGCCAGAGACTGGGTGTTGCGCCAGCGAGCCAAACGGTACACCCAGGTTTTATAAACGTCTTTAATAGCATTATAACCACCCACCATATCGCCATAGAGCGTGGCGTAACCCACCGCCATTTCGCTTTTATTACCGGTGGTCAACACCATGAGACCTTTCTTGTTGGAAATCGCCATTAACAGAACACCGCGACAGCGCGACTGCAGATTCTCTTCGGTGGTGTCCCGCTCAGTGCCAGCAAAGCTTTCCGCTAACGTGCCCATAAACGCGTCGACCATCGGCTCGATGGGCATTACGTCATAATGAACGCCCAATATGTCAGCCTGTTCGGCAGCGTCCTGTTTCGAAATATCTGCCGTATAGTGGTAGGGCATCATCACCGCCTGAACCCGCTGCGGGCCGAGTGCATCAACGGCAATAGCCAGAGAAAGTGCCGAATCAATACCTCCAGAAAGCCCCAGCACAACGCCTTTGAAACCGCTTTTGTTGACGTAATCCCGTAGTCCTGTGACTAGGGCGCAATACAGGCTCTCTTCCGGCGAAGTATCCGGCTCAATTTCACCCGCCTGAGGCTCCCAGGTATCAGCATTTTTTTGCAGTAACTGAACCGGCATTAAGCCTGCCTGCCAGTAAGGAGCCAGCACTTTGAGTTCGCCTTGGGCATCCACACAGCTAGAGCCGCCATCGAAAACCAGTTCATCCTGACCACCGATGGTGTTCACGTATACAATCGGGCGACTCACCTCCTGGGCGCGCAGCGCTAACAGGCGCAGACGCTCGTTGGGCTTATCCTGATGATAGGGAGAGGCGTTTAAGCTGATCAGCACTTCTGCACCGGCTTCACGGGCAGCATTGACAGGCGCTCCTTCCCAGAGATCTTCACAAATCAGCAGCCCTAGCTTGGCACCTTTGTGCTCATACACTAATGGCTGGGTACCCGGCGTAAAGTAGCGCTGCTCGTCAAACACCTGATAATTAGGCAGCGCCTGCTTGGCGTATTCTGCTTCCCATTGGCCGTTGTACAGTACACCTGCTAGGTTGTAGCGCTCCCCTTCACGTACGCCGGGGTAGCCAATAATCACCAGCACATCCCGGGAGATTTTTTCTGCCATTTTAGCCCGCGCTTCACGTAAGCGAGCTTCCATCGATGGGCGAAGCAGCAAATCCTCCGGCGGGTAGCCTGACAAGAAAAGCTCTGGGAAGACAACAATATCCGCCCCATGTTCGATCCTCGCTTCGCGCACCGCTTCAATGGCGCGTGCAGCATTGCCGGGAATATCTCCCACTAGAGGGTCGAGTTGGGCCATTACCAGCGTTAAGTCTTGCATGGGCGTTAAAATCTCTTGAGAATCTTTGGAATACGTTGCCGTTTACCTAAATACATTGTCCCGCAAGGACTGCCAACAGGCAAAGGTTAGGCGGCACTCATGCTATTCTAGCGATTATTACATCCCACCATGGGAGTCATAGAGGATGAACCTTTTGATCATTCGGCTGATTATTTTTGCCGTGCTGTTCTATGTGGGCCTGAAGCTTTATGGCCTCTACCGAGAGCGCAGACTTACCCACCAAGAGAGCGAACCAAAACGCCATGAAGGCGGCCAGATGGTGCGCTGCCGTTGGTGCGACGTACATGTTCCAGAAGAGGAAGCCCTGCGCGCAAGCGAACAGTGGTTTTGTTCAAGCGCTCATCGCGATCGGTATTTGCAAGAGCAACAAGACAAGCAGAAACGTGATGAGCAACGCTAACCATAGACGATCTCCATCATTCACTATGCTAATACGTCATTAACCGGTCTGGTGTCGGCTGAAAGGGTGTTGGGTCGATAAGTGCCTCACGCCCTAATAGCTGATCAACCAAAACGTGGGTAGACGCTGGTGCAAGCACTAACCCATTGCGGTAGTGGCCTGCGTTCACGTAAATATTGAACCACTCCGGTAGCGCACCAATAAATGGAATACCGTCTGGCGAACCTGGACGCAATCCTGCCCAATGATAAGCGACTGGGTAATCTGACAGCGTAGGCACTATGCTTTCTGCGGTCTGTTTAAGTGACGCTAGCGCTTCACTGTCGGTCGCTTTATCAAAGCCCGCCTCTTCTAAGGTTGAACCTACCAGCAGCAAACCATCGCCACGTGGGATAATGTAACGGCCATCTTTTAACACTACGCGCTGCACCAACCCTAGCGGCGCTTGATAAGCAATCATTTGGCCTTTTACTGGGCGTACCGGTAGGCGAATCGTTAAGTTTTCTAACAGCTTGGCTGTCCAGGCTCCACCACACACAATTACTTTTTCTGCACGTTGCTCCCCTTGCGCCGTCTTAGCGCCCAGCACCTGTCGGTCACGTGTTATAAAACCACTTACCTCGCAGCCTTCATTAAGCACCACGTTAGGCATAGCCAAAAGCCGAGCGCGCAGCGCTTGCCCTAGGCGAGGATTACGCACACTGCCTAGCGTTGGCATCCACAGTGCGCCATCCTGCGCCGAAACCACCTTAGGCTCCTTTTGATGAACAAAGTCAGCGCTGACACGCTCCAGTGGCTTGCCAAGCTGACGCGCCCACCCAAGTGCTGTTTCCGCATCGTCAACATTGAGATAGAGCAGTCCCTTTTGTCGATATTCAGGATCAATGCCAGTTTCTTCTAGCAAGCGCAGCGACAACGTGGGGTATACGCCTTCAGACCAGCGCGACAGCTGTGAGATCGGCGGCGCGTACCGCCATGGATAAAGTGGTGAGACAATCCCTCCGCCAGCCCAGGAAGACTCTTGTCCACAAATACCGCGCTCTACGATCGTGACGTGCTGTCCAGCATCTGCTAATTGCAGTGCCGTCATCATTCCGATCACGCCACCACCAATAATTAAGAAATTGCTCACAACGTTTGTCCGCTTTGGCTTACATAAAAAAAGAACAATGCGAGGTAGGCTGTAAAAAAAACAAACTGGGAGCCACCATGCCACCTTCTCTTCATGGCGTACCTCTTACGCGCACCCAAGGTTTCACCCTTCTCGAACTGGTCATTACACTACTGCTTATTTCAGCATTAGCCGCTTGGGGAATTCCAAATTTTCAGGCACTTGGCCGCAATACAGCGGTAACAGCTGATATTAACAGATTGCAGACAGCCTTTTCTCTCGCACGCAACACAGCAATTACGCAGCGTATAACCACCACCATTTGCCCAGCAAACGCTGCTAAAAGCGCTTGCACACGCGATTGGAGCAATGCTCTATTGGTCGTTAAAGGAGATTCCATTAATCACATCCGCAGCAATGACATTGTGAGGGTATTTCCAGCACAGGCAACGACAGCCATATCGTATAGCCGCGGCACACGCCGAGTAAGCTACAGCACCCTTGGTCACACAAACGGTTTTAACGGCAGTTTTAATCTTTGCGCGGAAAACACCCGAGGGAGAAAGCTTGTGCTGAGCAGACTAGGTCGGCTGCGTATTGATGAAACGCCCATCGATTGTTGAACTAATAGCGTGATCTAGTTAGACAAAACTCGATGGGCGGTAGTGAATAGTGATAATTGTTAATGCCAACTACTAACAATGGCAGTCAATCAGGCAATGCCATCTAAATAGCGCTCAGCATCTAGCGCTGCCATGCAGCCACTGCCAGCAGAAGTAATTGCTTGGCGATAGATATGATCCATCACATCACCGCAGGCAAACACACCCGGCACGCTAGTAGCTGTTGCATTGCCCTCAAGGCCTGATTTCACCTTGATATAGCCACCGTTCATTTCCAGCTGGCCTTCAAAAATCCCCGTATTAGGGCTGTGGCCGATAGCGATGAACAACCCTGGCGCGTGAATCTCTTTACTGGAACCGTCTTTAGTCGACTTAACGCGTACGCCAGTGACCCCGGTGTTATCGCCTAACACCTCGTCCACTTCATAGAACCACTCAAGAACAATTTTTCCTGCTTCAACTTTTTCGAGCAGCTTATCCTGCAGGATTTTCTCGGCGCGTAAGGTATCGCGACGATGCACTAAGGTAACCTTTGAGGCGATATTTGAGAGATAAAGTGCCTCCTCAACAGCCGTATTACCGCCCCCCACCACGATCACTTCTTGATTGCGATAAAAGAAGCCATCGCAGGTGGCACAAGCAGACACCCCTTGCCCCATAAATTGCTGCTCGGTTGGCAAGCCCAGGTAGCGTGCGCTGGCACCGGTGGCAATAATCAGCGCATCACAGGTGTAAATTCCGCTATCCCCTTTCAAGGTGTACGGTTTTTCACCTAAGCTGACCTCATTGATATGGTCAAACAGTACTTCTGTATTAAAGCGCTCAGCGTGCTGCTTCATGCGCTCCATCAACTCCGGCCCCTGAACACCTTGAGCGTCGCCCGGCCAGTTATCGACATCGGTTGTGGTGGTCAGTTGGCCACCTGCCTGCAGGCCAGTAATGAGCAGCGGCTTTAAATTAGCACGGGCTGCATACACCGCTGCCGTATATCCTGCAGGGCCGGAACCAAGAATAATTAAACGTTCATGACGCGTTTCCATGACACCACCTTTGTCATAATTGAGCAGATATCGTTTGCAAGAGAGTCTGCCTGAAATGGCGTCAAGTACAAGCAATTACAAGGGTTAACCTTCGCTATTAGGTGAAGACGACTTGAAAGCCAAGGGTGAAACACCCATGTGCTATTAAGAAGATCAGCCATACTAAGGATACGCCACATTGAAAAAAAGCCGTGACCATCGCGCCAAGTGAGTCGCCATGAACACGCTGTCAACAGCAATTCGCTCAAGGCCAAGCAATTAGAGGAGAAAACAATGGGCAAGATACCCGATACGCTCACTACCCTAGACGTGGGCAACCACACGTATCATTACTACAGCCTACCAAAAGCCGCCGATGCGCTCGGTAATATCGATCGGCTACCCAAAACGCTCAAAATTCTACTCGAAAACCAGCTGCGCTTTGGTGACGACGAAAGTGTTGACCAAGAAGATATTCAGGCGTTAGTGGACTGGCAAAAAGAGGGCAAATCAAGCCGTGAGATCGGCTACCGCCCTGCTCGCGTACTCATGCAAGATTTCACCGGCGTGCCTGGGGTGGTTGATCTTGCCTCTATGCGCGCTGCGGTTGAAAAGTTGGGCGAAGATCCCGCGCGTATTAACCCGCTTTCTCCGGTTGATCTTGTGATCGACCACTCGGTGATGGTCGATAAATTCGGCAACGCCGCGGCATTTCAAGAAAACGTCGATATCGAAATGCAGCGTAACGGCGAGCGCTATGAGTTTCTACGCTGGGGCCAGCAAGCGTTCGACAACTTTAGCGTTGTACCTCCCGGCACCGGCATTTGTCACCAGGTTAACCTAGAGTACCTGGGCCGAACTGTATGGACGAAAGAGGAAGATGGGCAGACGTTTGCCTATCCCGACACCTTAGTTGGCACCGACTCCCACACCACCATGATCAACGGCCTGGGCGTACTTGGCTGGGGCGTGGGCGGTATCGAAGCGGAAGCGGCGATGCTTGGTCAGCCGGTTTCGATGCTGATTCCTGAGGTTATTGGCTTCAAGCTAAACGGCAAGTTGCGTGAAGGCATTACCGCCACCGATCTTGTGCTCACGGTCACTGAAATGCTGCGCAAAAAAGGCGTGGTGGGTAAGTTTGTTGAATTCTATGGGGATGGCCTTAACGACTTACCCTTAGCTGACCGTGCCACTATCGCCAATATGGCACCGGAATATGGCGCGACCTGCGGCTTTTTCCCGGTAGACGACGAAACAATCAACTACATGCGCCTGACCGGCCGTGAAGATGAACAACTAGCTTTAGTAGAAGCATATAGTAAAGCCCAGGGCCTATGGCGCGAGCCAGGCGATGAACCGATCTTTACAGACTCTCTCAGTCTCGATATGGACGAGGTTGAAGCTAGCCTTGCTGGCCCAAAACGTCCTCAAGATCGTGTGGCGCTGAAAGACATGGCCGCTGCGTTCGACAAATTTATGAAAGAGGACACCACCGCCGACTCAACCGCAAAAGGGAAACTCTCTTCAGAAGGCGGCCAAACGGCAGTCGGGGTTGAGCGCAGTTTTAAACATGACACCAGCCAAGACGTTAAGCTCAACGACCAAGACTTCAGCCTCGACCCAGGCGCGGTGGTAATCGCAGCCATTACCTCGTGTACCAATACGTCTAATCCCAGCGTCATGATGGCAGCCGGCCTGCTGGCCCGTAATGCTCGCCAAAAGGGGCTCACCACGAAGCCCTGGGTAAAAACCTCCCTTGCCCCAGGTTCGAAGGTAGTAACCGATTACTTGGCAGCTGCTAACTTAAGCGATGACTTGAACGCGCTAGGCTTTAACTTAGTGGGTTATGGCTGCACGACCTGTATCGGCAACTCCGGCCCACTTCCCGACGAAATCGAAGAAGCAATCAATAGCGGCGACCTTGCCGTAGCATCGGTACTTTCAGGCAACCGCAACTTTGAAGGCCGTGTACACCCGCTGGTAAAAACAAACTGGCTCGCCTCACCGCCCCTGGTGGTCGCCTATGCGTTAGCCGGTAATGTGCAGTGCGACTTAACCACCGAGCCACTCGGCCAGGATAGCGAAGGCAACCCGGTTTACCTCAAAGATATCTGGCCTTCTCAGGCAGATATCGCCAATGCCGTTGAGCAAGTCAACACCGAGATGTTCCGTAAAGAGTATGGCGCGGTATTTGAGGGCGACGATACCTGGAAAGCAATCAACGTCCCTGAAAGTAAGGTATACCAGTGGCCTGAATCAACTTACATCCAGCATCCGCCATTTTTTGAAGGCATGGAGCGCGAGCCAGACGCTATCGAAGATGTTAAAAACGCACGCGTGTTAGCCATGCTGGGCGATTCGGTGACCACCGACCATATCTCCCCAGCGGGCTCTATCAAGCCTGACAGCCCTGCTGGGCGCTATCTTCAGGAGCACGGCGTCAAGCCTGTTGATTTCAACTCCTATGGCTCTCGTCGGGGCAATCATGAAGTGATGATGCGCGGCACCTTTGCTAACGTGCGCATTAAAAACGAAATGCTGGACGGGGTTGTCGGTGGTGAAACCCGACATGTACCCAGCGGCGAGCAAATGGCGATTTACGATGCCGCCATGAAATATAAAGAGGAAGGAACTCCTCTAGTGGTGATTGCTGGTAAAGAGTATGGCACCGGCTCTTCACGGGATTGGGCAGCCAAAGGCACCCGCTTATTGGGTGTACGCGCGGTGATTGCCGAGTCCTATGAACGTATTCACCGTTCAAACCTAATTGGCATGGGCGTGGTACCGCTGCAGTTCCCTGAAGGTGAAAGCCGTGAAACGCTTGGATTGACAGGTGATGAAGAAATCTCAATTGCTGGCTTGAGCGATTTAAGCCCAGGTGGCACTGTGAAAATTGTCATCAAAAATGAAGATGGGGAGCGCACCGTTGATGCCAAGTGCCGAATTGATACCGTCAATGAGCTGGCTTACTACCGCCACGGTGGTATCCTTCACTACGTGCTGCGCAAGATGATCGGCGCAGCGTAGAAAGTAACACCTACCAATGCTTGCATCGCCCCCACTTCGGTGGGGGCTTTTTTTGCATGCTACTTTAGATTTTATTTAATTAGAAAGCTCTACGACGATAGGTGCGGTATTCTGGCGACCAACATGCTTTCTCGATACGCTCACGCAGTTCAGTGCCACTAGTTTTAAGCGCCACACCATTTTGCTGGGCCTGAGCAGCCACTTCAAAGGCAATTGATTTGCTGATATCACGAATTCGCGACAGCGGCGGTAACAGTGCACCTTTGCCCTCTTTGACCAAAGGCGCTTCGCGGGCTAAAGCCCGAGAAGCACTCATCAGCATTTCATCAGTGACACGATTAGCACCCGCCGCAATCACACCCAGGCCAATACCAGGGAAGATATAGGCGTTATTGCACTGAGCAATCGGGTAAGTGCGTCCGTTATATACCACAGGGGCGAAAGGACTGCCTGTGGCGACCAGCGCTTGGCCATCGGTCCAACAAATCACATCTTCAGGAACCGCTTCTGCCTGAGAGGTAGGGTTGGAAAGAGGCATAATCACTGGATGCTCGCACCCAGCGTGCATCGTACGCACCACTTGTTCGGTAAAAATACCGCGCTTACCGCATACACCAATGAGAATTGTCGGTTTGATCTGGGCAATCGTGTCTTCAAGCCCCTGGCTATTCCAGCTAGCGACCAGCTCAGGTGAGTGTGCCAAGCGGCGTTGAAAGTCTCGTTGCCAGGGCTGATCAGTAGTCATCAACCCATCTCGATCGACAACGAATATCCGCGCTCGAGCTTCGCTTTCAGTCAGCCCCTCTGCCTGCATAGACACAACTACCTGCTCAGCAATGCCACAACCCGCCGAACCGCCACCTACAAACACCACACGCTGCTGAGCGATGGTTTCTTGACGAGCCTGACATGCCGCCATCAAGGTGCCGACCACCACCGAGGCAGTACCTTGCACATCGTCATTAAAGCAGCACAAGTCATCTCGGTAGCGTTCTAATAGCGGCACTGCGTTCGCTTGGGCAAAGTCTTCAAACTGAAGCAATACGTTCGGCCAACGACGTTTTACAGCAGTAATAAATTCCGCCATAAACGCATCATACTCTTCTTGACTAACCCGTTCATGACGCCAACCCATGTACATAGGGTCGTCCAGCAATGCCTGATTGTTAGTACCCACATCAATCATAATCGGCAGCGTATAGGCGGGGCTAATACCTCCACAAGCGGTGTAAAGCGCTAATTTACCAATAGGAATACCCATTCCACCGATGCCTTGGTCACCCAAGCCTAGAATCCGCTCCCCATCAGTGACAACAATGACTTTCACGTTATCTTTGGTGGCACTGCGCAGGATATCGTCCATGTGCTCGCGATCTGGATAGCTGATAAACAGCCCCCGGTGATTGCGATAAATATTAGAGAACTCCTGACACGCCTGCCCGACCGTAGGGGTGTAAATAATCGGTAGCATCTCTTCCAGATGCTGGGAAACTAAACGGAAGTAAAGCGTTTCATTATCGTCTTGAATAGCACGCAGATGGATATGCTTTTCAAGATCACTATGACACTGCTGATACTGGCGATATGCTCTCGACAGCTGTTCATCAATAGACTCAACTTTTTGTGGCAATAAACCGATCAAGTTAAAGGCTAGCCGCTCCTCTTGAGTAAACGCGCTGCCTTTGTTCAATAGCGGCATTTCAAGCAAAGAAGGACCGGCATAAGGAATGTATAAGGGGCGTTTACTCATCGTGGACATAGGCACTCTCTTTTTATGTCGATTGCTATTGCAATGCAGCAACGCAGGGCGTTGGCGGCGTTTGTGCGTAATGTAACATGCTAGTACGACAAAGGTGGGAGGGACATAACTAAAGACAACAAAAAAGCGCCTTGGTGACTACCAAGGCGCCTACAAAAAGCATCGTATCTGATCAACCTCTAACAGGTTTTGGCAACCGGTCTCCGCCCTTCAACACCATCAAAAAAGAACGGGCGCAGTTTTACGCCCACCATGTTGCCGGCAAACGCCGCCACCATCCAAACCCAGCCATGCAAGCTGCCAGAGGCAATACCACTGAAGTAAGCGCCAATGTTGCAACCAAACGCCAAGCGCGCACCGTAGCCCAGCATCAGACCACCAATCACCGCCGCCAGAACAGATTTAAGCGGAATACGGAAATTAGGCGCAAAACGACCCGCTAAACTCGCAGCAGCCAGTGCTCCTAACATAATGCCAACGTTCATCACCGTCGTAATATCGCTCCACACGCTGGCCTCTAACGCTGCTGCATTACCGGGTGCTTGCCAGTAGCCCCATTGGCTAACATCACCACCAACGAGCTCAAACCCTTTCGCACCCCACAACGCGAACGCAGAGGTAATGCCCCAGGGGCGACCAGCCAAAGCTAATGTCGCGAAATTGAGTAGCGCTAGCGCCACTGCACCAGCGATCAACGGCCATGGGCCAGTTAACCAGCGCTGACTACCAGGCTTATCGACTAATGGCGCTTGCTCTAGGTGACCATGACGACGCTTTTCCATGACCACGGTAAACGCCGCAATCGCTGCAAATAGCACCAAGCTAATCGCGATTCCACCGCCAGCACCTGCCACCTTTACCAACGAAACAGGCTGAAACGCTGGCAAGCTCTGCCACCATGTAAAATGCGCCGAACCAATCACCGACCCAACAATAAAGAACAGTAGCGTGATCAACATCTGTGCATTACCGCCCCCCGCAGTAAACAGCGTGCCCGATGCACAACCGCCACCCAGCTGCATGCCAACACCGAATATAAAGGCCCCAAAAAGCACCGAGATACCAATCGGTGATACAAAGCCTCGCACCTCAGTACCAAACAGCGTGCCCGCCCCTAATGCAGGAAAAAACAGCACGACAGCGATCGCTAACATCACCATTTGGGCGCGCAAACCACGGCCTCGCCGCTCAGTAATAAACACCCGCCAAGCAGCCGTAAAGCCAAATGCCGCGTGATACAGCACCAGCCCCAACAACCCTCCAACAATCATCAACAGGCCGACATTGGCACCAAATACCACACCGATGATCACCGCGCCCAGCACGATGGCTGCTGTTGAAAACAATGGCACGCGGTAGTTTGCCGGTGCTCCTGCAGAAATCGTGGACATAGCTCACCTTCTAGCAACGCCAAAAGCGCCTGTTAGAAACAGGCGCTTGCTTGGCCAACATGAATAATGGTGTTAAGCCTAACGCTGGCGGTAGACCGCTGGAAATTCTTTATTCAGCAGTGCATATGCTTTTTAAGAATATTGTTCTGCATTCGGATATTTTTCTCGCCATGAGTAGCTTGCCAATATGCAATGATCTTAGCTACCTAGTCGCTAGAAGATAATTCGACCCAGGGCGATTTCCAGGTTGAGGCTGGGATGCTTTGGCCATGCGCTGCCATAGGTGTACCCGTTAAGGGCCGGTGGCTTGCCGAACTGTCTGGCACTCGGTGTGGCGGTGAGCGTGTGCTGCCATTGCTAGTCTTTCTAGACGCTGCGATGTTGAATCAGCTCGATGCCGGTGAGCCGCTGACTGCTGTCGCCGTCGGGTGGGTTGAACTTTATGCGAACCATGGCGCTCGGGAAGGGAGTTAGGCTTAAACACGATAAATCACGTCGAAAAGAAGTCACCACGTCGGATTTAGACACATGCACGACACAGATAGCCTTGGGTAGTCGCTACTACCTACAATGCCCAGAGAGTGGTAATCAACGAATGCCGCGTCACAAGCGCGATGGTACAGCCTACTCTGCCACCACCGCTGCCCCGTAAATACGCTGGTACTCATCGGGTAACCGTGTAGGCCGCCCATTTGAGAGAGCCACACACGCAAACCGGGTGCGTGCGTTTAGCAGCGTTTTACCGCTCTCCACACGTTTAAGCTGAAACCGACGAGTGAGGCTAAAACGCCCATCGCAAGCCACAATCCACGTCGCCAACTGCAGTTTGTCATCGACAAACGCGGGAGCCAGGTAGTCCAACTCATGGCGATGAACCACCATGGCACGATCTAGCAACTGATAATCATCAAGGGATAGCCCCAGAGCTTCAGAGTGAGCCCAACTGACCTGCTCTACCCAGCGCAAATACTCGCTGTTGTTGACGTGCTGGTAGGCATCAATGGCCTCCGGCGTCACCTTAAGCTCAATCACAAAGGGATTCGGCAATGCCCACTCCATAGTGCTGCTCCTTGTGGTTACTCCTTGATGTTATCGATTATTTTTCACACGCTCGCTAAGAAGTATCTTCGACTTAATCGCGGAATACCCGCACACCCAACGCCTTCAAATACGATGTTTCCGGGATCGCTGGATGGACGGGATGATCGGGCCCCTGGTGGCCCTGAAAAATCACCTGGCCGTGGCGGTCTTGGTGGCGAACGGCGCCACGAACCACATCAATCAAACGCTCAGGTGCAAGGTGCATGGAGCACGAGGCCGATAACAGCAAGCCATCACGGCCCAGCAGACGCATCGCTTCACGATTCAGGCGTGAGTAAGCGCGTTCCCCATTGGGAATATCCTTGCGCTTTTTGATAAACGCCGGTGGATCAAGAATGACAACGTCAAACTGTTCGCCATCGGCTTTCAGTGCCGCTAGCGCTTCAAAAGCATCACCTTCTGCTACCGCAACTTGTTCTTGCACACCATTTAGCTCGGCATTGCGAGCTACCTGATCCAGTGCAGGGGCAGAAGCATCGACACATAGTACTTCCGAGGCACCGCTAGCAGCCGCCTGCACACCCCAGCCGCCCACGTAGCTGAATACATCTAGCACACGCTTACCAGCCACTTGGCTATTCAGCCACGCGCGATTAACGCGATGATCAAAGAACCAACCTGTCTTCTGACCATTCAACACAGGTACCGCAAAAGTGACCCCGTTTTCTTCCAGCAGAACCTCATCAGGAAGGATGCCCTTTACTACTTCAACGTGAGCTTCCAGGCCCTCTTGGCGACGACCGCCCGTATCATTGCGGAATACAATGGCGCTGGGCTTTACAACTTTCTCCAACGCATCGACAATCTCTTCCGCTAACGCCTGCATACCTGCGGTATTCAGCTGCACCACCAGCACATCGCCAAAACGGTCGATAACCAGCCCTGGTAGCAAGTCGCCCTCACCGTGGATCAAACGGTAGAACGGCTTATCAAACAGACGCTGACGCAGCGCCAACGCCTGATTGAAACGGTGCACGAACAGCGATCGATCCAGGCGCATTTCTGGGTCACGCGACATTACTCGACCACAAATCAGTGAATGCGGGTTAATGTAGGCTACCCCAAGGACTTTGCCGTTTGAGGCTTCGACCAGCGCAGACTCACCCGCAACAAAGTTTTTCAACGGCGTTTCTTTAATATCTACTTCATTGGAGTAGATCCACAGATGGCCCGCTTTCAGACGGCGATCGGCATTTTTATTCAGGCGCAGGCGTTGAGTCACAACAATCTCCAAAAGAGCAATCTTACAAAGCCCATAGACTCTGAAAGCCCATAGACTCTGAAAACATAGGCAAAACAGTTAACATCACAGAGTAGCTACTACCGCTGGCATCCAGGGCAAAATACACTGGCCCGCTGACCAAGCGTGATACGTCGCAGCTCAACGCCACAGCGCAGGCAGGGTTGCCCATGGCGTCCATAAACGTTCAGTTGCTGGGCAAAGTAGCCTGGCTCGCCCTGGCCACTGACAAAATCTCGCAGCGTGGTACCGCCCTGAGTAATCGCCGCCGACAGCACCTCTTTTACCGCAATGGCCAGCTGCTGATAACGGGCTAGGGAAATTTTCCCGGCGGCGCGACGCGGGTCGATACCTGCCATAAACAGCGCTTCAGCAGCGTAAATATTACCCGCACCCACCACCACGCGGTTATCCATTAAAAAAGGCTTTACCGCAACGCGTTTATTACGGGAGGCGTTATAGAGCCAACGCCCGTTAAACGCATCATCTAACGGCTCAGGACCAAGGTGCGCTAGGCGCGTATCCAAACTACCATCGCCCTGCTGCCAGTCAACAAAACCAAATCGCCGCGGGTCGTGATACCTCAGCACATGGCCATTGGCCGTCACCACATCAACATGGTCATGTTTTTTGGGCAAATCACCAACCTTGGCAATCCGCAGGCTACCCGACATGCCTAAGTGCCACAGCAACGTGGCCTCACGCTCAGACCGCATCACGGGAATTTGCAGGTACTTAGCACGGCGCTTTAATACGCCAATCCGCGCGCCTATTAATCGATCGGCTAGATCCTCAGGCACTGGTACGCGCAAACGAGAGTGCCTTACCAACACCTCGGTAATTTCTTGCCCTTCGATATAAGGGGCAACGCCACGCCGCGTTGTTTCAACTTCAGGCAATTCGGGCATGATGAAAGCCTATGATGACAGCACAGTGACAACCACACTGTCGCCAGTGCAGTGCTGGGGTATAGGGGCATGTGTAACCAATCATACACAATAAGTGGCTAACTATCAGACATGCAAAAACCCGGCTGAGGGCCGGGTTTTTCAACAGGCACTCGCCTGCGGTGAAAGCCGATCATTGTAATCGCGATTACTTGATCTTGGCTTCCTTGTAGATAACGTGCTTACGGACGACCGGGTCGTATTTCTTGAATTCGAACTTATCCGGTGTGTTCCGCTTGTTCTTATCAGTGGTGTAGAAGTGGCCTGTACCGGCACTAGACACCAGCTTGATCTTATCGCGCATGGTTTAACTCTCCCAAAATGCTAGCTTAGATGGCGTCGCCGCGCTTGCGGATATCAGCCAGAACCGTTTCGATACCTTTCTTGTCAATAATACGCATTCCTTTAGAGGAAACGCGCAGCTTGACGAAGCGGTTTTCAGCTTCAACCCAAAAACGATGGGTGTGCAGGTTCGGCAAGAAACGACGACGTGTCTTACGCTGGGAGTGAGAAACGTTATTACCAGTTACCGGACGCTTGCCGGTAACCTGACATACTTTGGACATGAGAGCCTCCAACCGCTTGGCGAGTTGTTCAAAACTGTCGGGCAAACCGGAGCAGGGAGGGAGTCGACGCAGTTAACCGCCTAGCTGTACCCAAATCCGTTATTCAACCCAAGTTTAAAGGTGGCACTTTATACCAGAGCACCCGGCTACCAGCAAGCAAAAACGCCTAAAAATGCCAAAAAAGGCACTTTTCGGACAATTTACTTAGATAAACAGCGAGAATTTGACGTCGCACTATTTTCATTAATTGCTATAGCCAGCCGCGCTCGGCAAACGAAACCACGTCACCGTCCCCCACCACAAAATGATCAAGTACCCGCACATCAAAAAGCGCGAGGGCATCTTTTAGGCGTTCAGTGATACGTCGATCAGCATCGCTTGGCTCAGCAACACCCGACGGGTGATTGTGTGCCAGGATGACAGCACCAGCGTGTAGTTCGAGCGCACGCTTGGCAACTTCGCGGGGGTAAACGGATGCGCTGTCTAGGGTACCGCGAAATAGGGATTCATAGCGAATAATTCGATGCTGTGTATCCAAAAAAAGCACCGCAAACTCTTCATGACCCAAATGACGCAGCTGAGAGCTTAGGTAATGACGCACCAACGCCGGAGAGGTGAGCGCATTGCCGCGGGCAAGCTGGCTCGCCATGTGCCGCCTGGAAAGCTCAAGGGTCGCCTGAAGCTGAGCGAATTTGGCACTTCCAAGCCCCCTGGCTGCACAAAATTGATCCTGATCTGCTTCCAAAAGCTGCCTTAACCCACCAAAGCTGGCCAGCAGGTCCCGGGCCAAATCGACTGCCGAGCGCCCTTGAACGCCGACGCGTAAAAAAATGGCCAGAAGCTCAGCGTCTGAGAGCGCCTGCACACCCATGTTCAACAGCTTCTCTCGTGGCCGCTCACCCTCTGGCCAGTGATTGATCCCCATCGCCGCCTCCCTGCCCATGCTGACAGCACTGCCCGCGCTTGCCACTGCGCACCCTTATTGGCTTTTCCAACGTCTGGCTGAGCATGCCAAAATAACCGGCCAAATGGTATGGTACACACCTTTAACAAACGCTACATGGGACTGCCCATCATGGCCTTATTATCGCCAAGTCCATCAACATCGCTGATTGGCAAACGCCTGCTGCTCGGTGTTAGCGCCGGTATTGCGGCCTACAAAAGCGCGCTGATTGTTCGGTTACTAAAGCAGGCGGGCTGTGAGGTTCGCGTGGTGATGACCGAGGGTGCCCAAGCGTTTATCACGCCGTTAACGCTTCAAGCACTGTCAGGGGAGCCCGTACGCACCTCGCTACTTGATCCTGAGGCGGAAGCAGGCATGGGCCATATCGAGCTAGCCCGCTGGGCAGATGCGATTCTGATCGCCCCAGCCACAGCCGACTTAATCGCACGCTTGGTGCATGGCATGGCAGACGATCTGCTGACCACTCTGTGTCTGGCCTCGGAAGCCCCCAAGCTGATCGCCCCAGCCATGAATCAGGCCATGTGGCGTCACCCTGCAACCCAGCGCAACGTGAATCAGTTAGCCACCGACGGCTGGCAACTCATTGGTCCCGCTGCAGGCGACCAAGCCTGTGGCGACGTAGGGCCCGGACGAATGAGCGAACCAGACGTTATTGTTGATTTCTTAGCTCAGCACTTTGCTTCTGCTGCAAAATCACCAGCGCCAACTTCTGCGCCACACGTCGTCATCACCGCAGGTCCTACCCGCGAAGCGCTAGATCCTGTGCGCTATCTCTCCAATCACAGCTCGGGGAAGATGGGGTATGCGCTAGCCGCGCAAGCAGCAAACCAGGGGGCACGGGTGACGCTGATAAGCGGTCCGGTTACTCTACCCACCCCCAATGGCGTTGAGCGGATTGATGTGGAAACCGCCGTGCAAATGCACCATGAAGCGTTAACACTAGCGCCTCATGCAGCCCTATTTATTGGCTGTGCTGCGGTCGCCGACTACCGCGCCGCCAGCGCGGCCGAGCATAAAATCAAAAAAACTGACGACAGCGATACGCTAACGCTGACGCTGGTCAAAAACCCGGACATTATTGCCGATGTGGCCGCGCTGCCTACTGACCAACGCCCCTTGGTAGTGGGGTTTGCTGCTGAAACCCAGGAGGTCGCGCACTATGCAGAAGATAAGCTAACCCGCAAAGGGCTGGATATGATCGTAGCCAACGATGTTTCCCGGCAGGGTCTTGGCTTTGGTAGTGATAACAATGCGGCGTTACTGCTGTGGCGCACAGCGACGGGCACCAACCAACTGGACGCCCCACCGCAGCCTAAAACGCAACTAGCCGCGCTAATTATTCGTCACGCCCTATCACTGCTGCCTTCTCAACGACTATCCCAGCTTCAATCTCAACGACTATCTCAACCATCTTCTCAACCATCTTCTCAACCATCTTCTCAACCACCTTCTCAATCCTCCGGAGAATTATCATGAGCGGTTCTCGCCCACGCTTGCAGTGCAAAGTTTTGGATGAACGCCTGCACGACTACCTCCCCTCTTATGCAACAACAGGCTCAGCGGGGATGGATTTGCGAGCACTGCTAGATGAACCACTGGTACTTGCTCCCGGCGACTGTCAGCTCGTGCGGACAGGCCTTGCCATTTACATAGAAGATCCTGGCTTAGCAGGCATGATCTTGCCTCGCTCCGGGCTAGGCCATAAGCACGGCATCGTGCTGGGTAATCTTGTTGGACTGATCGACTCTGATTACCAGGGCGAACTAATGGTATCGGTTTGGAACCGTGGGCAAAGCAGCTTTACGCTATCGCCCTTTGAGCGCCTTGCTCAATATGTGCTTGTCCCGGTCGTGCAGGCGGAGCTTGCCATTGTCGATGCCTTTGACGACTCCACCCGCGGCAGCGGAGGTTTTGGTAGCACAGGTCGCCAGTAAACCAAGGCTGTTTTACCGTCAATCTAGGAGCAACAATGAACGTACCTGCGTCGATATTTCGTGCTTACGACATTCGCGGTATTGTGGACGATACGCTGAGTGAGACCACCACTGAACTCATTGGCCGGGCTATTGG
This sequence comes from Vreelandella neptunia, assembly GCF_000712975.1. Lineage (GTDB taxonomy): Bacteria > Pseudomonadota > Gammaproteobacteria > Pseudomonadales > Halomonadaceae > Vreelandella > Vreelandella qaidamensis. The sequence continues at coordinate 64,888 of NZ_JHQL01000006.1, forward strand.
CTCTGAAGCCGCAGCTCGTGGTGAGCAAACGGTCATTGTTGCGCGTGATGGACGACTCTCCGGGCCACATTTGCAAGCAGCGCTGATTCGCGGCTTAACAGCCTCTGGGCGGGATGTTATTGATATCGGCATGGTGCCAACACCTGTGCTTTATTTCGCCACCCACACACTGCCTGAAAGCTCCTCCGGGGTAATGCTAACCGGCAGTCACAACCCACCTGACTACAACGGCTTTAAAATCGTCTTAGCGGGTGAAACGCTCTCCGGCGATGCTATCACCGCCCTCTATGAGCGAATTCAAGCAAGCGACCTAACCAGCGGCCAAGGCAGTGTTCGCCAGCACGACCTACGCGCAGCGTATCTTGAAAGAATTATTAGCGATATTCACATTGAGCGCCCACTGAGTGCCGTGGTGGATTGTGGCAACGGGGTTGCCGGAGAGCTTGGCCCACAGCTTATCGAGCGCCTGGGGGTAAAAACTACCCCGTTATTTGCCGAGATTGATGGCCACTTCCCGAACCACCACCCCGACCCAGGCAAACCTGAAAACCTACGCGACTTGATCCACAGCGTTAATGAAACAGGTGCCGATATTGGCTTGGCTTTTGACGGAGACGGCGACCGCTTAGGGGTTGTCACACCAAGTGGCCGCATGATCTACCCTGATCACCTACTGATGGTGTTCGCAGCAGATATGTTGTCACGCAACCCAGGCGCTAAGGTGATCTTCGACATTAAGTGCACCGGTAACTTAGCGCGTGCCATTAGCCACGCTGGCGGCGAACCAGAGATGTGGCGAACTGGCCATTCACTCATCAAAGCGCGTATGCGCGAAACCGGTGCTGCGCTGGGCGGTGAAATGAGTGGGCATATTTTTTTCAAAGAGCGCTGGTACGGGTTTGACGACGGCCTCTACGCGGCGGCTCGCCTGCTTGAAATTCTCGCCCGCTACCCCGGCAGTGCTGATGAATTATTTGAGCAGTTTCCACAAGATATCAGTACACCTGAAATTAATATCGCGGTCGCTGATGAAGAAAAATTTGCGCTTATCAAGAAGCTTGCTAGAGAGGGCGACTTCGGCGAAGGTATCAAAACCACGATTGATGGCATTCGCGTGGACTATGCCGATGGCTGGGGACTGTGTCGAGCCTCCAACACCACACCTGCACTAGTACTGCGCTTTGAGGGTAGCGATGCCGCGGCACTTAGCCGAATAAAAGCGCGGTTTGCCAATGCGCTGGCGGAGATTTCACCAGCACTGACGATCCCTGAAACCCCAGCAGGGTAAGTACACATAACAGGGTGGATAAACAGCAAGATGAACACGACATAAGTAAAACGAGATAAAACGCAAAACAACACGCCGCATGGAAAAGCCAATGCTCGCGCTGTAATAACGGTCGCGATAAACGTAGCGACGGAAAAAAGCAAAAGGGACAACGTCATGAGTTCAACTAGCCGCGACCCCCAGGTCGTTGTGGAGGTTTTGTCAGAAGCCCTCCCCTACATCCAACAGTTTTCGGGCAAAACGGTCGTCGTTAAATATGGCGGCAACGCCATGACCGAAGACACGTTGATCGATTCATTCGCACGTAACATCGTGCTTATGAAAGAAGTCGGCATTAACCCAGTCGTGGTACATGGCGGTGGGCCACAAATTGGCAGCCTGCTGGAAAAATTGAATATTGAATCACGCTTTGTGAACGGCATGCGTGTGACCGACTCCCAAACCATGGACGTTGTGGAGATGGTGCTGGGAGGCTTGGTCAATAAAAGCATTGTTAACCTGATCAACCAAAGCGGCGGCAAAGCAATTGGCTTAACCGGAAAAGATGGCGCACAAATTCGCGCCCGCCAGTTAAAAGTAGAGCACCAAAGCCCTGAGATGACCGCACCGGAAATCATCGATATTGGTCACGTGGGTGAAGTGGAGTCTATCTCCACCGACCTTATCGAGATGCTCGCTGCCCGAGACTTTATTCCGGTAATCGCGCCTATCGGCGTCGACGGTGAAGGTAATAGCTACAACATTAACGCCGATTTAGTAGCAGGCAAGCTGGCCGAAGCGCTGAACGCTGAAAAGCTAATGCTGCTAACCAACGTCGCAGGCTTAATGAATAGCGAGGGGGAAGTCTTGACTGGTCTTTCAACCACTCAAGTCGATAGCCTAATCGCTGACGGCACTATTTACGGCGGCATGCTGCCGAAAATTCGCTGCGCGCTGGACGCGGTGAAAGGCGGCGTCAACAGCGCCCATATCATTGATGGTCGCGTTCCCCATGCCGTACTCCTGGAAATCTTTACCAATGCTGGGGTAGGCACCCTGATTACTGACGCAGGTTAACCGCGACGGAGGGATAACGTCATGAGTGACGAACAAAAACCTCGCCGCCGCGAGCAAATCCTGCAAGCCTTAGCCGTTATGTTGGAAGAGGATAGCGGTAAACGCATCACAACCGCTGCACTTGCTCGCCAGGTAGGCGTCTCCGAAGCAGCGCTGTATCGCCACTTCCCCAGTAAAGCGCGTATGTTTGAGGGTCTAATCGACTTTATTGAAGAAAGCATTTTTGCGCGCATTACCCGCATCCTGGAAGATATCCCCGATGCTACATCGCGCTGCAGCACGATTTTGACCTTACTACTGGGCTTTGCCGAGAAAAACCCTGGGCTTGCCAGGGTATTGGGTGGCGATGTTCTTACCGGCGAAACGGCGCGGCTACGCCAGCGGGTACACCAGCTTTTCGAGCGCCTGGAAACTCAACTAAAACAGGTGCTACGGGAGGCTGAACTGCGTGAAGGCTTGCGCACAAGCATTCCTGCATCCGCCGCAGCTAACCTGCTGATCGCCCAGGCAGAAGGACGTATTTCTCAATATGTGCGTAGTGACTTCAAACGCTTACCAACAGAGTATTGGGAAGATCAGTGGGCACTTCTATCTAGCCAACTGTTACGAGAAACCGTGCAACCGGCTTAGCAAGCGCTGACATATCAAGCCAGCAGCCAACCAATAAAAACGCCCCGAAAGCGCTGCCTTCGGGGCGTTTATCTAGCCTACTTACCCAATATATATACTTAAATTAAGCGGCGATAGCGTCGCCCATTTTCTGACGCAACTTTTTCATAGCGTTCTTTTCGAGCTGACGAATGCGTTCAGCGCTAACGCCATACACATCAGCTAAGTCGTGCAGTGTCGCTTTATTATCGGTCAGCCAGCGACGCTGCAAAATATCCCGCGAACGCTCATCAAGCCCCTTCAAAGCTAGCTGCAAGCGACGCGTTGAATCCTCTTCAAAGTTGCTGTCTTCTAACAGCGTTGCCGGATCGGCTGAAGCATCATCTAAAAAGTACGCCGGTGCTTGATAGGTGCTCTCTTCGTCGTCGCTAGGAGAGGCATCAAAGCCCGCATCGTAAGCCGACAAACGTCCTTCCATATCGCGCACTATTTCTGGCTTCACATCGAGATCTTTTGCAATCGCATTGACCTCATCATTATTCAGCCAGGCTAAGCGTTTTTTGGCGCTACGCAGATTAAAAAACAACTTGCGCTGCGCTTTGGTAGTGGCAATTTTGACGATTCGCCAGTTGCGAAGCACAAACTCGTGAATTTCCGCTTTGATCCAATGCACGGCAAAAGACACCAAGCGAACCCCTTGATTGGGGTCGAAGCGCTTAACGGCTTTCATCAGACCAACGTTACCTTCTTGAATCAAGTCAGCCTGTGGCAAACCGTAACCTGAATAACTACGAGCAATATGCACAACAAAACGCAGGTGCGAAAGCACCAGACGACGCGCAGCTTCCAGATCACCTTCATCGTGGAGGCGGAATGCAAGCTCACGCTCTTCATCAATGCTTAGTACGGGAATTCCGTTAACCGCCTTGATGTAGCCACCCAGATCGTGACCTGGAGAGAGCTGACCCACCGGTAGAAGACTAGTGCTCATGTGCAGGTGGTCTCCCTTAAAACCTATCGTGGTTGGTGTACTGTTAACTCTAAGACCTTAGCCTAAGCATAAGGTTCATATGACCGATGCATTCACTGCATAAGACACAAAACGGGGTAGAAATTCCCGTTAATGACCGCATAACAAACACAATTAACGCGGGCGTATGCTAGAGAGATGGCGTGTAACTGCCAGCCACGCTCCCAGCCAGCCCAGTAGTGTACTGCAAGATAGCAGAATTGTAGAGCCTGTCACGTCTAACTGCGGCAATACGAAGCTCGCGCCGTAGCTTGCAGCCAAGGCCGCCACAGGCAACGACAGCCAGTGGTTACCAAGCCCCAACAAACCCAACGCCAAAAGACCGCCACCCACACCGTACCAGGCCCCGCTGTAAAGAAAGGGTCTGCGCACAAACGCATGAGTTGCGCCTATCAGCATCACCACTTCAATTTCCCGCCGCCGACTCTCAACTGCTAGGCGAATCGTGTTGCCCACTACTAGCAGCACTCCACAGCCAAACAGCACACCAAGCGCGAGCGCTACCCGTCGCCCAAGGTCTGCTAAATGACGTAAACGCTCTACCCATGCGAGGTCTACACGTACCTCGTCTACCCCAGAGAACGCTTCCAACCGCTGTGCCAATTGCGCCATAGCCGCAGGCTCAACGCTCTGCGGGTAGATGACAATACTGGCAGGCAAGGGATTATCGTCAAGGCCCGCTAAGGTATCTTCAATCCCTAGCGACTGCTGAAACTCAGCCATCCCTTGTTCTGCACTAATAAGGCGCGTCGTTGCGACGCCCTCATCTGCCCTAACGGCTTCGTCAATACGCGCAGATTGCGCAGCGTCTACGGTCGTTTCCAGATAAACCGTGAGGGTTGCACTCTCATCCAGCTCTGCGTCTAGCAGTTTGGCGCTATCTAAGGTTAACCAAAGTGCCGCGGGTAAGACTAACGCAATAGCAATGGCCAGCATGGTGAGCAGATTGCCCACAGGGTAACGTATCAGGCGATAAAGGCTATCCATCGCCATGGCACGATGATGGCGCCCCCAGGCGCGTAAGCGGCTGCTAAAGCGTGTTTGATGTGAACGCGCCCCACGCCGCTCGGTGGATGGCTCACTGGAGGTTCTGGCCGCTTGTCGCTTACCCTTGGGAGCTACACCTGTAGAACGGGGTGTCGCAGCACGTTTCATACGGCGCCCTCATCTGCCACCAAACGTCCATCGCGCAGGCGTAAAATACGGTGGCGCAGCCGTGCGATTAACGCCAGGTCGTGACTGGCAATCATCACAGTAGTTCCAATACGATTGAAGTCTTCAAACAGCGCCATAATGTCGGCAGAAAGCTGTGGGTCAAGGTTACCGGTAGGTTCATCAGCAAGAAGCAGAGCTGGCTTATTAACCACTGCGCGCGCAATTCCCACTCGCTGCTGCTCACCGCCGGAAAGCTCTACCGGTAACGCTTTTTCACGGTGTAAAAGCCCGACTTTATCCAAGGCTGCACGAACGCGCCGCGCTGCTTCACGTGGCTCTACTCCTTGGATTTCCAGCGGCAGAGATACATTGCGAAATACGCTGCGATCAAACAGCAGTTGATGATCTTGAAACACTACACCAATCTGCCGACGGTAAAACGGCACTTGGCTGGCATGAAGCTCGGCAATATCATGCCCAGCCACCACTACACGACCACGGCTAGGCTTTTCGAGACGCATAATTAGTCGCAACAGCGAGCTTTTACCAGCACCAGAATGCCCCGTCAGGAACACCATTTCGCCTCTTGCAACGCGAAAGTTTAGGTGTGCCAGCGCCTCAAAGCGCCCTCCATAGCGCTTACCCACATGTTCAAAAGCGATCATGCGCGGCCATCATCCCCTTGCCGGTCAAACAGCGCGTTAACAAAGTCATCTGCCTCAAAGGGGCGAAGATCATCAAGCCCTTCGCCCACGCCAATAAAGCGAATCGGTGTTTTTAGCTGCTTCGCCAATGCAAAAATAATCCCACCTTTAGCGGTACCGTCCAGCTTGGTCAGAGTAATACCACTGATAGGCACGGCGTCGTTAAATGTACTGGCCTGAGAAATGGCATTTTGCCCAGTGCCCGCATCCAGCACTAACATCACCTCATGGGGAGCGGTGCTATCCAGTTTCTGCATGACCCGATGCACTTTTTTTAGTTCTTCCATCAGATGGCTCTTGTTGTGCAGCCGCCCTGCTGTATCGGCAATCAGCACATCTACGCCACGTGCTTTGGCAGCTGCCACCGCATCGTAGATCACTGACGCGCTATCAGCACCAGTATGCTGCGCAATTACCGGCGCGTTGTTACGCTCACCCCACACCTTAAGCTGCTCAACCGCCGCTGCCCGGAAAGTGTCACCGGCAGCGAGCATGACGCTTTTACCTTCACGTTGAAAACGTTGGGTCAGCTTGCCGATTGTCGTCGTTTTACCTACGCCGTTAACACCTACCACGAGGATGACAAAAGGCCCATCGCTCTGTTTTTCAAAATTTAGCGGTGCCGCTACCGGCGCTAGCATTGTTGCCAGCTCCTCCTGCAAACCACGATATAGCGCTTCAGGATTATTCAGTTCTTTACGCGAAACGCGCGCCTCAAGGCGCTCAATAATCTCGCTAGTGGCTTCAATGCCGACATCCGCCATCAGCAGTTGGGTCTCAAGATCTTCCAACAGCTCATCATCAATCTGCTTTTTGCCTAAAAACAGATCTGCAATGCCATCCGTTAGATTGGCGCGGGTTTTGCCTAGCCCTGATTTAATACGAGCGAACCAGCCTTTCTTTTCCCCTTTTTCTGCCACTGGCTTCTCTTGAAGAGCCGGTTTAGGTGCAGGCATTGCGGCGGGTTCTGGTTCTGGTTCTGGTTCTGGTTCTGGTTCTGGTTCTGGTTCTGGTTCTGGTTCTGGCTCTGGCTCTGGCTCTGGCTCTGAAACAGCCTCTACTGCAGGCTCAGGCTCTTGCACCTGCTCTCTAGCAGATGCTTTTTCAGCCTCTTCTTCGACAGTCGTCGCGAGCTCAGCGGCTGATGTTGCTGAAGCAACGGCTTCCTCCGTTGGCGTGCCCTGCTCTGTTTTATGCTCTAGCTTAGACTCTTTAGTAGGCTCTGCGTCACCATGCGCCTCTTGTGAAAGCGCTTGCTGATCTTGCTGCTCCTGCGGGGAGTCGTGCTTTTTCTTACGTTTGAAAAAACCGAACATAGGTGTCATCCGACTTAATAGGTGAACATTGCGATTATCCTACCATCGCAGACCAAGACTTTGGATAAGTAGCCCGCTACAATCCATGTTATGAAACGACAACGCTCTTCTCGCTCCTCTACTTCTTCTCGTTCCGCTACTTCTCGCTCTTCAGTAGCGCGGCGTGGGCCTGTCAAGCCGCCAGGTAAGCTACGCATTATCGGCGGTGATTTTCGTCGTCGCCAACTGCCAGTGCTTGACCACCCGGGGCTACGCCCAACCCCTGATCGCGTGCGTGAAACGCTGTTTAACTGGCTTGGCCAACACTTGTTTAACAAACGTGTGTTAGATCTCTTTGCAGGCACGGGAGCACTCGGCTTTGAAGCCCTCTCCCGAGGCGCTAATCACGTTACGTTTATCGAGCGTGATGCTCGGGTAGCCGCGCTAATTGGTGAAAATATTATCACTCTTGGAGCTAGCAATGGCCGGGTGGTCAATTCCGATGCTCTGATATTTCTTGATCAACCTAGTCAACCTAGTGACGTGATTTTTCTTGATCCGCCCTTCTATCAAGGCTTGGCAGCGTCCTGCTGCGCTATGTTAGAAGCAAATAACTGGCTGACCGACGAAGCCATGATCTACCTAGAAACTGAAAATTCGCTCTCTCCGGAGGTGCCTGCTAATTGGCAGCTGTACCGAGAAACTCAAGCTGGGGAAAGCGCTGCCCGGCTCTACGTTCGTAAACCCGTGTAAACTGCGCTTGCCGCCATCTTGCAGCGGCGTTACGCTCGCCCAACTGAATTACGATTTCATCCCCGTTATGACAGGCAATGTGCCTGTCGACATTGCTGGAGGTAGGCATGAGCCTTGAGTTATTTAACCAGTTGGAACAGAAAGTCACCGACACCGTAGAGGCGTTGGAATTGATGAAGCTTGAAAATGAAGAGCTGCGTAGCGAAAACGCCCAGCTTAAACAGGAGCGTGAGGAGTGGGGGCGTCGGCTACAGGGCGTGCTCAGCAAGTTTGAAAGCATGGACAGCGATAGCATTTCTTAAAGCAACAGCGACATCAATAACGCATCTTCTCGCCCGGCCTCGCCCTGTGCAGCCGGGTAGTAGTTTCGGCGACGTCCATCTTCATGAAACCCATAATGTCGATAGAGCTTTATTGCGCGCTGATTACTTACCCGCACTTCCAGCAATAAGCGCTCGCTTTGCCACTGCCTTGCGCAGGCAACCACTTCACTAAGCAGTTTATAGCCGACTCTCTGGCCTTGCTCCTGGGGAAGCACGCCAATCGCTTGAAGCTCTGCTTCAAACGGCAAACGAGCCACCATGGCATAGCCAATCAATGGTTCTTGCTGCCAGTAACCAATTACCTGTGAATTCGCGTCTGCTAACGCATTGCGAAGATGCGGCAAGCCTATACCACTGTTAGCTTGTGCTTCTAATGCCTGTAGCTCAGCGCTGTCAGCAATACTTAATTGGCGTATCACTAGCAGTTGGCCTCACTACGCCACTGTTTGCCAAGCGAGGCAAGCTCAGGCCAAAGCTCACGTTTGGTACTCCCATGCTGGGCAATTGTATTCAGAGCAGGACCTTGCCACACGGGCAGCGACAACGTTTGGCTATGCTGCTGGCTAACCGCCATAACCCGCACCAGGGGTGAATCGTCGGGTAATTCGTCAGCGCCCCACCATAGCAGGCGCTCCAACTGCCACCCTTGCCTGCCTGCAGCACCTGCAATAAAGGCAGCCATCCCGTCCTGTGCTTCTTCCAATGGCTCTTCTGGTGTAAAGGCATTCGCCATCGGTGGCCATTTAAAGTATGTCACCACAGGCATCTCGCCGCTCAACACACCCGCCGCTCGTAGCATATTGGCCAGTAGCTGCTGCTCAACAGGCGTTATTTCACCCTCATGGAGACTTAACCAGCGCCCGCCCACACAAACACAAGAAAGACTGAATGTTAGCGGTTTAGCTTTGCTAACAGCCTGTTCTTGCTGCGTAGAACTCCCCTGCACAGAATTTATCTGTACAGAACTTTCCTGTGTAGAACCTTCCTGTGTAGAACCTTCCTGCCCAGAACTTTCCTGCACAGACCTTTCAGCCGTAAAATTTTCCTGTGTCGAAGTAACCGTGGCTACGGCTGGCTTGCTGTCAGGTACAGGCGGTTGACCAAGCAGCGCGCGCACTGCCGCAGGGGCCGAAGAGGAGCCAGTACTAGCCGCTCTGGAAGCGCTATTGATAACTGATGACTGGCTACGCGGGCGCGGTGCAGGTGCATCGTCCAATAGCGCGTGAAGCCGCTCTCGTGGTGGAGTGGCAACCGGCGCATCCTCCCACTCGCACGCCTCTGTGGGGCACGCATGGGGTAGCTGATATTTGGATGCCCAGACAGTGATGCCCATCGCCTCCAAATATTGTCTGCGAACAGCCTCTGGTGTCACTGCCCACCGCCACGGCAGTTAGGCGAGTTAGGGCGTTCGCCACCACGTGCCTGCCACTCTTTTGGGGTGTACAGATGTAGCGCCAACGCATGTACTGGGCCAGACAGCTCATCGGCGAGCAGTGCATAAATTTGCTGATGCCGCTTTACCGGCATCATGCCATCAAAGTTGTCGCTGACTAGCGTCACTTTAAAGTGCGTCTCAGAATTAGCCGGCACGTTATGCATGTGGCTTTCGTTTTCTACGTGCAGCACGTCGGGCGTTAACGCCGCTAACTTCTGCTCAATCTGTGTCTGCATCGCCATGAGTACTCTCTCCTTCAGTCAGCCATTGCCTTATTGTACGCCGTTACTTGCTAACAGACGATGCCCGCCGCTCATTGAGAGCACGCTGAGCTAACGCCACTCGAGAAAGGCTGGCTACCAGCGCTAGCAGCGTGGTGCCCGCCCCTAACCATAGGGTAACTTGCATTGGAGAACCCAACGCCAGTGCTGCCCCCACCAATGCCACGCCAAACGATTGGCCAACGGTACGAGTGGTGCTCATCACGCCAGAGACATTAGCGCTACGCTCGGGTGGCAAGCTACCCATCATTTCGCGGTTATTCGGTGGCTGAAATAGACCAAACCCAATACCACATAAAGCGGTGCGCCACAGACTGCCTGCTACTCCAGTGGATTCATCCACCAGCGCGAGCGCCACTAATCCCATCATCAGCAGCATTAAGCCTGCGCTTGAAAGCACACTGGGATTGACCCGGTCAGCTAAGCGGCCTGCCAGGGGGCCGACCACCATAATCGCTAGCGGCCAAGGGGTGAACAACCACGCCGTTTCCAGCGGCGAGAACCCCATCTGCTCCTGGTAAAAAAATGACAGCGCAACAAACGTTAACCCTTGGCCGATAAACGCTAAGCCCGAGGCTGAAACGGCTAATGTAAAGCGCCTTTCAGCAAAGATGCTCAGCGGCAGCAGCGGATAAGATGCGTAGCGCTGGCGTTGAATAAACAGCGCACAAGCCAGCACAGCTACCACTGCCCAGCCACCGCTTTGCCATAGCGGTGCAGCGTGGCCCACCGCATCCATGGCGAGAAAGAAGCTCGCTAGCATCAGCATAGAGAGCAACGCACCCAGCACATCAAAGCTGCCCTGGCGCGGTTTATCGCGGGGCAATGCGCGATAGGCAAGCCATAAGGAACACACGCCAAGGGGAACATTAAGTGCGAACAACCAAGGCCAGTCGGCAAACGAGAGGATAACGCCGCTTAATGTTGGCCCTGCCGCGTAGCCACCGGCCACCACTAACGCACTGAGCCCCAGCGCGCTGCCCAACAAGCGTGACGGAAAAATTGCCCGATACAGCGACGGGCCAATGGACAGGGTGGCCGCCGCCCCTAACCCCTGTAAAGCTCGAAATACCAGTAGCGTTTCTAAATTACGCGACAGCGCCGCCCCTAACGCCGCGAAAACAAAGGTAGCCAAACCGAACAAATAGAGCCGCCTGCGGGTAATCAGCTCACTTATGCCTGCAAACACTAATAAGAACGCCGCGCAGACCACTTGGAATAAATTAGTGATCCATACCGCTCTGGAGGCAGGCACATTAAGATCAGCGGCTATCGTCGGGAGAGCTAGGTTGATCATGGTGGTATCAACCACCGCCATCAACGTGCCTGTGACTAGCGCCAGCACGGCTAGCGCACGCGCAGGCCCTGGCAAACCATCGTCACCGGCACGAGTTTCAAACAATCTCATGGTGGACAGTTCCTAAACAGCACCATTAAAAACAGCAAAACCGGCCGGAGCCGGTTCTACAATGCGCATATATCAAGACGCCAATACGCTAGTCTTGCTCGTTATCGAGCAGCAGTGCGTCATCAACGTCAGAAATCTCAAGTGCGGTTTCATCGTCAAGATCAATCGCAAGATAGCTATGCTCAATGCGAACAAATGCTTGAAACAGTGACCAGTCTAGCTTTTCCGGCCATTGGCGCTCATCCTCTTCCCAAGCACGCAGCTCGGTCTCCAGGATTTCTGCGTAGCGCTCACGCACGAACGTCTCAAGCGCTTCTGGGGTATCCATCTCGGGGATAAGGTACACCGTGCTTTCACGTTCGACGTCGTCCAGGGTCAGGTCGTCGTCTCCCATGGTGGGTTCGAGCGCATTGATCCAGTCCACGAAGGTCTGGGTCGGCCTGACGCTCAGGGCAGAGCGATTTAGCAGTTTCATGGGATTCTCCTCGCCGTCGAAACGTTGATCATTATGGGTGCTAACGGATTAGTTTGCCATCGGTGCAGACGCAATATCGTTTCAATGCGTAAAATGAGGCAGTATTTAGGTTTAACGACATACTGTTACTTAGCAACACAGGCCGTTACAAGCCTGTGTTGGAAAGCAAATTAGGATACGCTCAATGAACACTCAAACACGACTCGAAGCGATTAAACTCAGCGTGGAACAGAATGAGCTGAATTGGCCTAACGCTGATATCGCACTCGACCAAGATAATGACTCACTGGTGTTTACGCTCAAGGACTACGGTGACTTACCTGTTACCCTAACGTATTCCGACGAAGAGTGGCTGGTAATGAGCGAAGTGGCCCCTACCAGCGCTGTTGAAGATATCAACACCTTCAATGATGCTTTGCTACGTTTGGGCATGGCCTTACCTCTGGTCAGTGTTGGCATTCACACCCTTGGTGACGAAGATTACTACGTGGTTTATGGCCAACTATTTGCAGATTGCAAGCTCGAAGCGATCAGTGCGGAAGTTGAAGCCTGTGCTCAGGCCGCACTGGAAATTGCCGATTTAATCGACTGATTGCTCATGTGATTCAGTATCAACCGGTTGTTCGTCCTGCGTGCAAGCGTCGGATTGGTTCGTCTTAAGGAGTTACCCAATGTTACTACGCAAAATGTTTACCGCCCTACGCGGCAAAGCCACTGAAACCGGCGAAGCGATTGTCGATAGTCAGGGGATTCGTATCATGGAACAAGAACTACGTGACGCTAAAACGGCAATGAATCGAGCTAATGAAGAGCTTACTACCATCATGGCCAGACGCAATCTTGCTGCAAAAGAAGTCGATGCACTGTCCGATAAGATGGCTGAGTATGAAAAAAGCGCTATGGCTGCACTTGAGAAAGGTGAACAGAGCCTAGCTGAGGAAGTTGCCGGCGAAATTGCCCGCTTGGAAAGTGAGCGCGAAATCGCTCAGGCCAATGTCACCCAGTACGATGGCACCATCGAAGCATTAAAGTCGACTATTGCTAAATCGAAGGGTGAAATCCGCCGCGTTGAGCAGCAGATGTCTCACGTTAAGGCGACTGAAGCTGCACAAAAGGCGCAGGCTGCCGTGGCATCTCAACACGCTGGTCAAAATGCCAGCATGAGCAGCGCTGTTGCCTCTCTGGAGCGCATTAAAGAGCGCCAGGCACTGCAGGCTGAAAAGCTCAAAATTGGCGAATCACTGCAAGCCCAGGAGTCTGGGGCCGACTTGGAAGCGCGTCTTTCTCAAGCGGGTATCGGCAAACAGCAAACCTCAGGAAGCGATGTACTTGCTCGCCTAAAAGCCAAGCAAAATGCTGGCAACTGAGTGCCAGCGTTAACACTACCGCCTGAACACAAGGAAGAGTGACGCCATGCCAGTGCTACAACGGCTACTGAAAGTTTTAAAAGCCTCTACTATTAACGTCAGTTGGACGTTTCTGCTGCTGTTGGCGCTGGCTCATATGACAACCTCGTGGCTGCTCATGGGGCTCACCGGCGAAGAGGTCACGGGTTCACTGTCGTTGTGGCTGTATTTTTACGTCGTTACAGCGTCTACCGTGGGCTATGGGGATTTCTCACCAAGCTCAACTGCTGGGCAGCTGATCGCTGTGTTTTACCTAATTCCGGGCGGCATTTCACTATTTGCTGCCCTGATCGGTAAGGCAACCGTTACGGTGGGCAACTTTTGGAGGCAGCAAATGCAAGGAAAAGGCGATTACAGCGATCTTACTGGTCACACGGTAGTGCTCGGCTGGCATGGAGAAACCACTGAAAAGATCATTGATATTCTCAAAGCTGATCGGCAGCTACCCGATGAAATCGTGCTGTGTGTCACCAAAGACATCAACAACCCACGCCCGGGCGATCTAAAATTCGTCAAGGGTGATAGCTTCGCCAATATGGCGCTGCTCAAACGCGCCGGTGTTGAAAATGCTAGCCGTATTATTATCTATGATGGCAGCGATGAACGCGTGGCCACCGTAGCGCTTTCCGCTTATAGCCTGAAATCTCCTGGTTGCCACATCGTTGCCCACTGCGAAAACCCTAATACCGCAGCGATGTTGCGGCGCACGCTACCTGGCATCGAATGCACTGAAGCCATGGCGCTAGAAATGCTGGTGCGATCAGCCACCGATGCTGGCATTAGCCGCGTCGTTAATGAGCTGCTCGCCGTGAACCACGGGGCCACTCAGTACCAAACGCAGCTGCAAGACATTCCCAAAGGCAGCACGTTTGGCCAATTATTCGCCTTAGCCAAGGAAGCGCATAATGCCACCTTGCTTGGCGTCACCTCCATTAGTGACGAAGCGAATATGCTCAACCCACCGTCTTCCCGTGAGCTGAGTGACGGCGATGTGCTGTATTACATGGCCTATGAGCGTCTGACGTCGGCCCACTTTTCATCTTTGCTGTCATGACACCCAGCCGCTTTATGGAGATTTATTACCATGCTTGGTTCACTTAAATCGTTATTTCGTGCCAACAGTAAAAGCGTGCAACAAAAACACACCAGCGAAACTGCCCAGCGTTCTAGCGGCCTGCCAGCAGGCATGACCCCAGACGATTTTAACGGCCTGCGGCTTGGTGGCATGGTGTCGCTCAATATGCTGTCGCTGAAAGCGTTTGATAGCCTGAATTTTGATGCCAGCTGGAGCGGTGAGACCCAAGAAATAGCCGCGGTCGGCGTCGTCGAACTCGGCCAAGGTGAACAGCTCGCGCGCTTTTATCTGGAAAATGACACCTGGATTCAGGCCTCTATTGCCAATGGCAAGGTGTTTGAATACAAACTGTTCGACTTCTTGTCGTCGCAACACGTTTCTAACCTTGAGTTTGATGGTTTGATCAATCAACCGGATAGCCAGAGGCCGTCTCATCCACTCGGCCAACAGCGCTTTACGCTGGAAACCGACAGTGAGACTCAAGACGACCTGAAACGCTATCAACGCGTCTGGGGCGCTGAAAATAGCGAATGGTCAGCACCGGTAGTGCTTGAAGAAACGGTGACCCGCGCCGATGGCAGCGGTATATCCCACGTCATGCACCACTGCATGCTTTATGAGCGCCATGATCAAGCCTCAGAGCGCTTTGAATATATCCTACTAAGCGCTGAAGCCGATGAGTTGGAAGGCAGTTATCAGTTAGTCACTAGCCTGGGCATTGATATCAGTGCGCTGATTATCGAAGCACACTGATTGCGAACCACGGCGTACGATTTACCACCTACGATTGACGACTAAAAAAGGAAACGATAATGGGCAATATCGGTATGTACTTGGCAGGCCTACCAGCGTTTTTCGCCTACCTGATCACCGCGGCCATCCTGCTGGTAGCGTTCATGGTCGCATACAGCAAGATTACCCCTCATCACGAATGGAAGTTGATTCAAGAAGGCAACGCCGCTGCAGCAACCGCCTTTGGTGGCGCCACACTAGGCTTTACCATACCGCTCTACAGCGCTATGGCGAACAGCGTGAGCTTCATTGATTTTATCGCCTGGGGCATCATCGCCTTTATCGTACAAATCGTTACCTTCTTTGCTATCAAGCTGGTACTGAAAAGCAAAGGTCAGAGCCTTTCCGGACATATTACCGATGGCCATATGGCATACGGCATTTTCGCGGCGACCGTCGCTATCGCGGTTGGCCTGCTCAACGCAGCGTCCATGATCTGGTAACGGGAGGTTTCAATGCAATCATCTAACCAGCCACCTCGCCGCAAACGCAGTTCTCGGCTGACCCTGGCTTTAATGGGCGCAGCCGGTACAGCCGCGCTAGCCGGCTGCGGGCAGTCATCCGCGCCGCAAGACACGCTGTCGGACGTCAACTTCTCCGAACCCAAGGCCTACCAGAACGTAGATGAGTGCGTAGCAGACGAGCTTTACACGCGTACCGCTTGTGAGGCGGCGTTTACCGCAGCCGTTGAAGCGGTTCCGCGCTTTGATTCCTTAGAAGCTTGCGAACAGGTACATGGCGAAGGGGCCTGTGAGCCACCACCTCAATCGGCTCAGCAGGGCCAAGGTGGCAGTTGGTTTGGCCCCGCGCTGATGGGCTATATGGTTGGCAACATGATGGCTAACCGCAATGGCGCACGGGTACAAAGCCTGTATCAAGAGCCGGTCTACCGCACCCGCCAGAATCGCGGCGACTGGAACGCTGCATCGTCTTCCGCTTCGTCACGGGTGGAACAACGTAATCAGGCTTTCCGATCATCGACAATGCAGTCCAATCAGCGAGCGACTCAACGCTCTGGGTTCGGTTCGCGCTCCAGCGCACGGGGTGGATTTGGCTCCTAAGCTAACCTTAGTTCGCTTAACCTCTTCCGTCGCCCTCACCTGTGCTAGCAAGGAGCCGCTTTATGTTGCGCGTTGCCATCCCTGAACGCCCTCAATGGCGCGAGCTGGCGCACCAGCTAGGGTTTCACTTCCATACGATTGAAGGGGAGCCCTACTGGACCGAGGATGCCTATTACCAGTTCACGCTGGAACAGATTGAACAAGACATCGAAGACCCCACCGAAGCGCTACACGAGATGTGTATGGATGCCGTGGACAGGGTTTGTCAGTCCGATGCTCTTCTCCATCAGCTGAACATTCCTGAAAGGATGTGGGGTGTTATTCGTGACTCCTGGCGCAGTGGACAACCTCACTTGTATGGGCGTATGGACTTTGCCTACAGCGGTAATGGGCCTGCCAAACTGCTAGAGCTTAACTACGATACGCCCACCAGCATTTACGAGGCTGGCTTCTTTCAGTGGCTGTGGCTTGAGCAGGTGATCGAACAACGCCTGCTGCCTGCTCATGCCGATCAATTCAACTCGATTCAAGAGCGTCTGATTGCAGCCTTCGCCCACATTGGGCAGCGCCTTGAGCGGGACACATCGGCACCTCCGTCACTACACTTCGCCTCTATCAAAGCCCATGAAGAAGATCGCGCTACAGTTGCCTATTTGCAAGACTGTGCTTTACAGGCAGGTCTTAACGCTCCTTTTGTTCATATCGAAGATATCGGCTATCAACCCGACACAGATCACCGCTGTTTTGTAGACTTGGAAAATCGGCCCATCCGTGCGCTGTTTAAGCTCTACCCTTGGGAAGAAATGAGTGATGACGCTTTTGGTGAGCTGCTACCCAAAATGAAAACCCACTGGTTCGAACCACCGTGGAAAGCGATCCTCAGCAATAAGGGTATTCTGCCGTTGCTCTGGCAATGGAATGAGGGCCACCCTAATCTGCTACCGGCGTATTTTGACACCAGTGATGGCACGTCGCTGGCCCCCGGCTGGGTGCGCAAACCATTTTTCTCTCGGGAAGGGAGCAATATTGAGCTGATAACCACGAGTGGCCAGTACGAAGCCGTTGATGGCCCCTATACCGACAACCCGCGTATCCTGCAGGCCTACCACCCACTACCGCGCTTTGGCGAACGGCATGCCCTGATCGGCAGTTGGGTAGTGGGTGACAGGGCGTGCGGCATTGGTATTCGTGAAGACGTTGGCAGAATTACCAAGGACTCGAGCTGCTTTGTGCCGCACGCCATTGTCTAAAGGCGTCTTTCGGTAGACTGCGAAGCCGTTACTCGCTGACTTCGGGACGCATCGCTGGGAACAGCAGTACGTCCCGAATAGAGGGGCTATCGGTAAACAGCATCACCAAGCGATCAATGCCAATTCCCTCTCCCGCCGTTGGCGGTAAGCCATACTCCAACGCGCGCACGTAGTCAGCGTCAAAATACATTGCTTCCAGATCACCGGCATCTTTCTCAGCTGCCTGCTCACGGAAGCGCTCAGCCTGATCTTCGGCGTCATTAAGCTCCGAGAAGCCATTAGCAATTTCTCGGCCACCAACAAAGAACTCAAACCGATCGGTAACAAATGGGTTGGCGTCATTACGGCGCGCCAGCGGGCTTACTTCTGCTGGGTATTCGGTGATGAACGTCGGCTGGTCCAGCTTGTGCTCAGCCACCTCTTCGAAGATCTCGGTCTGAATTTTACCCAGCCCCCAGCTCGGCTTTACTTTAATACCCAGGGTTGCTGCAACGGCTTGTGCGGCTTCCAGCGACTCCAGATCTGCATCGGTGATGCCGTCGCCATGATCCAAAATCGCTTGGCGTAGCGTCAGGCGATGGAAAGGCTGGCCGAAGTCGTAGCTAGCGCCTTGATACACAATAGTGGTGGTGCCCAGCACTTCTTGGGCCGCAGTGCGCAGCATGGCTTCAGTCATATCGAGCAGATCGCGATAATCCGCGTAGGCCCAATAGAATTCGACCATGGTGAACTCAGGGTTATGCCGCGTAGATAGCCCTTCGTTACGGAAATTACGGTTTATTTCAAACACTTTCTCGAAACCACCCACCACTAGGCGCTTGAGGTAAAGCTCAGGCGCAATGCGCAGATACATATCAATATCCAGCGCATTATGGTGGGTAATAAACGGCCGTGCCGCCGCGCCGCCTGGGATTGGCTGCAGCATCGGCGTTTCAACCTCCATAAAGCCGCGGGCTTCAAAGAAACGACGCATGGAGCTAATCACCGCCGCGCGGGTCTCAAACACCTTACGTGACTGCGGGTTCATGATCAGGTCAACGTAGCGCTGACGATAGCGCGCTTCCTGGTCAGTCAGGCCGTGAAACTTATCCGGCAGCGGGCGTAGGCTCTTGGTCAGCAGCTGCGCCTCTCTCATCATCACGTACAAATCGCCCTTACCCGACTTATGCACAGGGCCACGTGCGGCGACGATGTCACCGATATCCCATCCCTTGATGTCCTCAAGCAGGTCGGCAGGCAGCCCTTTTTTGTCCACATACAGCTGGATCTGGCCGGCCACGTCTTGAATCACGATAAATGGGCCACGCTGACGCATGACGCGCCCAGCCACCGACGCTTGATGATCAAGCGCTTCAAGCTCCGCTTTATCCTTTTCGCCTAGCAGGTTGTGTAGCTCAACCGTGAGACTGTCACGGCGAAAATCGTTCGGGAAAGCGCTCTTACCCTGCTCAGCGGCGCGCTCACGGCGAGCCGCGAGCTTGGCACGGCGCTCAGCGATTAGGTGGTTTTCGTTATCGAGAGAAGACGCGTCTTGGTTAGCCATTGGGCACCCTGTTCATGTTCAAACGCTAAAAAGATGACGAACCCCCTGATTAACTATTGCGCTTGACCATACTGCGTTAAAAATCGCCTCAAAATGCTCATTTACAACCCGTAAACTGCGCTTTTTCGTTGATTTTTGCCTTGTCTGGTCTGCGCTCATCACATTAATCAGAGGCTTCTTACAAACCCTGCTTTAGGCTGGCGACGATAAACTGATCTAAATCGCCGTCGAGCACTTTGTCGCAGTTGCTGGACTGAACGCCGGTGCGCAGGTCTTTGATGCGTTGATCGTCCAGTACATATGAGCGAATTTGGCTACCCCAACCGATATCAGCTTTAGAGTCTTCCGCTTCCTGCTTAGCCGCATTGCGCTTTTGCATTTCATGTTCCCACAGCTTCGCTTTTAACTGCTTCATAGCGAAGTCGCGGTTGGCGTGCTGGCTGCGCTGATTCTGACACGCCACCACAATGCCGCTAGGCTCGTGGGTAATCCTCACCGCTGAGTCGGTGGTGTTAACGTGCTGACCACCCGCACCACTGGAGCGGTAGGTATCTACCCGAAGGTCAGAGGGATTAATATCAACCTCAAAGCTATCGTCGATTTCCGGCGACAGAAATACCGATGCAAATGAGGTGTGACGACGGCCGCCCGAATCAAACGGACTCTTACGCACTAAACGGTGAACACCAGTTTCGGTGCGCAGCCAGCCGAAGGCGTAGTCGCCTTGTATATGCAGCGACGCTGATTTGATACCCGCCACTTCACCTGCGGAAATTTCGACAATCTCTGCTTTGAAACCGTGGCTCTCAGCCCAGCGTAAGTACATACGCAATAGGATATTCGCCCAATCTTGAGCTTCGGTGCCGCCCGACCCGGACTGAATATCGAGGTAAGCGTTGTTAGCATCCATTTCACCAGAAAACATGCGGCGAAATTCGAGCTTTTCCAGTGCTGCTTGCAGGCCATCAAGCTCTTTGCGCACCTCATCAACGGTGCCTTCGTCATCTTCCATCTCAGCAAGTTCGAGCAGGTCGCGGCTGTCAGCCAAGCCCTGGTCAAGCTCATCGATGGTGGCCACAATGGCTTCTAATGATGCACGCTCTTTACCCAGCTTTTGAGCGTAGTCTGGGTCGTTCCAAACGTTGGGATCTTCAAGCTCGCGGGAGACTTCTTCTAACCGATCTTTACGTTCGGCATAGTCAAAGATACCCCCTAAGAACGTCTGTCCGCTCAGACAGGTCCTTGATCTGGTTATGAATCGGATTTGTTTCCAACATGGATCGCCTAGCCTTGGTCAGTATCGCACGGTTCAAAAGAGACAGGCGCCGCTGGGACAGCTAGACGCCCAGGCTTAAAAAATGCCAACGCCAGCCGCCCCAGCGGCGGAATTCTGAGACGCATTGTAACGAAAGCCAACGCTTACCGCACCCATCCCGAAAAAGCTCGCCACGCAAAAAACCCGGCTTACGCCGGGCTAGTCACTCTTAACGATCTACAAAATAGCGCTAACGCACCGTCTATCAGAAGCGATAAGTAAGCTGAGCACCGAAACCATGGGCTTCGTTTTTATAGTCTGCTGAGTAGTTGGAGGTAATCGGTGGCGTTTGCTGACCGGCCACGGTGAAGCTGTCAGTTTTGCTTTGATCAATCTGGGTGCTGCGCTCGGTAAGGTACGAGTAGGCAACGTCCAAGGTTAGATCAGGCGTGGGGCTCCAGCCTGCACCAATCGAGAAAATCCGACGGTCGTCAGAGGGAATACGCACACTGCGAGTTTCATCCTGGGTGGGCGTAAAGTCTAGCGCCACCCCAGCGCGTAGTGCCAGCGTCGGCGTTAACTGGTACTCACCACCGGTGGAAAATGCCCACGCATTGGAGTAGTTCTGCTGCTCGTTAGTAATCTCACCACGCTCAGTGCCAGTAACCAGAATCTGGTCAAAGCGGCTCCAACGTGCCCAAGAGGCCCCAAACATCAGTTTGAGGTTGTCGCTCATTTGCTGGGTAAGCGAGAAGTTGATAGTTTCCGGCGTTGTTAAATCCAGCGCCGCGGTATCCGTCACTGTGCCTATGCCTAATTGATCCAGCACGGGTGAGTTCGCCGTAAAGCTGCCCTCAAGATTGAAATCTACTTTAGAGCGGTACGTTAAACCAAATGTTGTTTCAGGTGCAGGTTGGTAGATAACACCCAAGTTATAACCCCAGGCCTCATCATCGCCTTCCACACGTGAATCCACTTCAGAAAGGCCCAGCGGTGTTGCCACGGGCACCTGACGGCGAAGTTCACCCTCTACTCGGTTATAGGTAAGGCCAGCCCCCACAGACCACTGCTCGTTGAAGCGATAAGACACCGTTGGCTGAGCCGTCATCACTTTCACTTCGGTGTAATTACCCTGGTTACGGCCTTGGAAACCATCTTCATAGTCAGTTTTCGAGCCGAAGGGTGCATATACCCCAAAACCAAACGCTAGCTGTTCGTTAACAGGATGGGCATAAAAGGCAAAGGGGATTAGCGTACCTGGCACCATATCGCCGTCGTTAGAACCTGCCACTGGCAACGTATCTGTTGCGCCTCCTGTTGCTTGCAGGAAAGCAGGGCTACTCTGTGAAGCACGTACATTAGAGATGTCACTATTTACGTTGAGGAACGTGCCACCTGCAGTGATTTGGGCCCGGTCTAAAAACGACATACCCGCCGGGTTACCGTACACAATGGTTGCATCATGCACATTTGAGCTACGCCCAGCATGGCCATAGCCTTGGCCACTAACGCTCTGCTCGTTGATTTGATATCCACCTGCCTGCGCCTGACTGGCAAAAGCGACGGATGCGACTGCGGCCGCCAAGGTAAGCTTTTTAAATTTATTATGCATAGTGGGCCTCTCTTCCCAATGATCCGATGGATACATCCATCCACCTTCTTTGTTTTACCACGTCAGTTTTCGCCCAATGACCGCTTGGGATCAAGGGCAAACGAGCGTTTTATTTCGGTTTTGTCTTATACATTAGTCGAACGAGTGTTTTAAATCAGTGTTTTAGTCATTCCGACTGATGGTCCCAATACTGCTTGACCTATGTGTTACCCATAGGTTTTACACTAAAAAACATTCCTACTTCCACGCAGAGGACGTTATGCAGTCTGGAGCGATGAAGGTCGGCGAGCTTGCCAAACGCGGCAGCGTTACCGCTGAAACGGTTCGTCATTACACCCGCGAGGGGTTGCTGGCGCCAACCCGGCACCCTGATAACGGCTACCAGCTATTTTCAGCGACTGACTTAGAGCGTCTGAACTTTATCCAACGGGCGCGTAAGCTTGGCTTTAGCGTGGCAGAGATTCGCGACATTCTGGCTCACGCTGATCAGGGTGACTCACCTTGCCCACTGGTGCGCGATTTACTCTCTCACCGGCTACCGCAAATTCGTGAGCGCATTGCTGAGCTAGAGGCGCTAGCCCAGCGAATGGAACAGGCACTCGAAAGTTGGCAGGACATGCCAGACGGTACCCCAGACGGACATAGCCTGTGCCGATTAATCGAAAGCTTTCCCGAGGAGGCACCATGCAGTCACACGACTTGCAACCACAAACGCTGATTCGTACCGTGCCAGGCATGAACTGCCAGGGTTGTGTAAAACGCATGCGCGAAGCGATCCAGGCCAAGGACCCTAATGCAGAGGTAGTCGGCATCCCCGCTGACAAGCGCTTGGAAGTCGTCAGCACGCTAACGGATGAAACGCTTAACAGCGCGCTACACGATGCAGGTTACCCGCCTGGCGACGTGTCATTGGAAAAAGCGGCAGATGAAAACAGCGTCTCACCTAGCGAAGCTGACACCGCTGTTGACAGCGACACTCGCGTTGATGCTGATAGTCGCCAGGGAGCGACAGAAACATCACGCAGTGGCTCAGGTAACCAGCAGATTCGTCTAGCCATCAGCGGCATGTCCTGCGCCAGCTGTGTCAAAAGCGTGCAGAAAGCACTGGAAAACACCCCAGGGGTTGAAACCGCCAGCGTCAACTTCGGCACTCATACTGCCCAGGTATTTGGCCATGCAGATTCACAGGCGTTGGTTGATGCGGTGGATTCTGTCGGGTATAGCGCTGAGCCGATTGTCGATATGCGCGAAGCGGAAAAAACCCGCGCCGAACAGGAAGCCAAGCAGTATAAGCAACGCCTGAAAGGCAGCGCTTATGCCCTGGCACTGGCCCTGCCCCTGATGCTCAGCATGTTTGTCTACCACCCTCACCCTGTCGGTGGTGGGCGGCTTTTCTGGCTGGTGATCGGGCTTCTTACCCTCGCGGTCATGGCCTTTCCTGGTCGTCACTTTTTTGTTAACGCCTGGAAAAATTTCAAGCATCACCAGGCCAATATGGACACTTTGGTCGCCATGGGTACCGGCACCGCTTGGCTGTATTCTATGGCCGTGGTTGCCTTTGCACCCTGGCTGCCAGAGGTCGCTCACGGCATCTACTTTGAAGCTTCAGCCATGGTGATTGGCCTGATTCTGCTGGGCAACGCCATGGAGCTGAAAGCCCGTGGCCGCACCAGCGATGCGTTGAAGCGCCTTCTGGATCTACAAAGCCGTACCGCCCGGGTGATCCGCGACGGTGAGGAGCAGGAAATCGAGATTGACGCCGTACGCAGCGGTGACCATATCCGTGTGCGCCCTGGCGAGCGCCTGCCGGTGGATGGCGAGGTGCTCGAAGGCACCAGCCATATTGATGAATCCATGTTGACCGGCGAGCCGGTACCAGTGAAAAAAGCAGCCGGAGATGAGGTCAGTGCAGGCACTGTCAACGGCAAGGGCGGGCTTGTTTATCAGGCTACCCGAGTGGGTGCTGACACTCGGCTTGGGCAGATCACCGAGCAGGTGGCCAACGCTCAGAACTCACGCCCGCCGATTGGTGAACTGGCCGACAAGGTATCGAGTATTTTCGTTCCTTCGGTGATGATTATCGCCGTGCTGACGGCGTTGGTATGGTTTAACTTTGGTGCCGAGCCACGGGTAATTCATATGCTGGTCACCGCCACCACAGTACTGATTATCGCCTGCCCCTGTGCGCTGGGTCTGGCCACACCTATCTCAACCATGATAGGGGTCGGCAAGGCCGCTGAGCACGGCGTGCTGGTGCGCAATGGCGAAGCCCTGCAAACCGCCAGCAAGCTGACCACGCTGGTGGTCGACAAGACCGGCACGCTGACTGAAGGCAAGCCCAGCGTCACCGAGGCGCATACCCTTCAGGGCGATGAAGAGACCGCGCTTGGCTATGTGATGGCACTTGAACGTGGCTCGGAGCACCCGCTGGCAGCGGCGCTCACCGCCCATGGCGAAGACGCCAACGCAAAAGCAGCGGAGATCCGCAACTTCGACAGCGTCACCGGCGGTGGCGTCAAGGCCGAAACATCCGACGGCAAGGCCTTACTGCTAGGCAATGCACGCCTGCTGGAGAATGCGGGCATCGACCTGACCGGTGGAAAGGACACTGCTCGAGAACTCGAAGACAAGGCACGCACTCTGGTCTATCTGGCGGTTGACGGCCAGCTAACGGCGCTGTTCGGCATCAGCGACCCGCTGCGCGACGACACCAAGGCGGCCATCAAACGGCTGCAAAACGATGGCCTCAAAGTCGTGATGCTGACCGGTGATAATCAGCACACTGCCGCTGCCATTGCCCGCGAGGTGGGCATCGACGACTACCGCGCCGGCCTTTTGCCTGAAGACAAACATTCAGAGATTGAGCGCCTGCAGAAAGAAGGAGAAATAGTTGGCATGGTCGGCGACGGCATCAACGACGCCCCTGCCCTGGCACGTGCCAACGTTGGTTTTGCCATCGGCCAAGGCACCGATGTGGCGATTGAAAGTGCCGGTATGACGCTGATGCGCGGTTCGCTGCATGGGGTGGCAGATGCCATTGAGATCAGCCAGGCCACTCTGCGCAACATCAAGCAGAACCTAGTCGGCGCCTTTGGCTACAACGTGCTGTGCATCCCGATTGCCGCCGGGGTTTTCTACCCGCTGACCGGCATGCTGCTCTCGCCGATGATTGCCGGGGCGGCCATGTCGCTGTCCTCGATTACCGTGGTCAGCAACGCCAACCGCCTTCGGCTGTGGAAAACCCAGCGCAAAAGCGCTGCCAGCTACTCAGACACCACTGCAACACAGGAGCAACGCGTATGAGTATTCTGGTTAACTTGGCTGGCTTTGGCCTGATCGCTGCCATCGTCTGGTGGTTCTGGCTTAACGCTTGATAAGCAATATCACCGTGGTTGTAGCATCATGGGTAGGCCGCCTTGTGGGCGTAATGTCAGCCGACATTCAATGCTCACTTGGTGGCCTGAAACTAGTTTTGGCGTGAAGTGCTGTGCCAATGTCGCTAAGCAGAGAACCCCCTCATAAAGTCCGAAGCGTTTTCCGAGACAAACCCGTGGGCCTACGCTAAAGGGTAGATAGGCGAATTTGTCTGGACGTGGAGACTCTGGAAGAAAACGCTCTGGCACAAAATGATCGGGTGCTTCCCATAATTTACGATGCCGGTGCAACAACCAAGGAGACACCAACAAAACGGTGCCTTGACGCACATCTCGATTGCGCACCTTATCGTCTCCCCGCGCTTGTCGGCTTAGCATAGGTACAGGCGGATATAGCCGCATGGCTTCTTCAAATACCGCCATGGTGTAGGGCAGATTAGCGACATCTTCGTAGCACGGTGTTCTACCATCGAGCACTTCATCAAGTTCATGCTGCAGGCGCGCCATAGCATGAGGGTCATAATCGAGTAAATACCAACACCATGCTAGTGCATTGGCGGTTGTTTCATGTCCTGCCATAAACATGACAATCGCTTCATTACGCACTGCTTTTCGGCCCATCGGGCAGCTATTATCTCCACCATCCTTCATAGACGTCATAAAGCTCTCAATCAGGCTATGCTGTCCTTGCCCTGATCTATACGTATGACGATCAATGATGCGGTCAATAATTTCATGCACTTGTTTTGCCGAATAACGCGTACGTGCTCTTCGTAGTGGATTACCTAGCAAACTTAAAAATGGCAATCCCAGCATATTGGCCATATCTAAGTGCTCAGAATGACGCTGGTATTCGGTAAAACCAGCCACCACCTGCTCAGCTTCTTCGTCTGTGGTGTCATCCCCAAAAATCGTTCGGCCAATGATACGCGCGGTCAAATGAGCCATCTCAGTCAGCATATCAATGGGCGCGTCCGATGGATGTTGGGCCCAGCGCTTGGCAGTCTCCTCCGCCGAGGCGGTCATGGTGGTACAGAAACCGGGCAACAGGCCATTCGTTAGCGATGGCGCACACTGGCGTCGACGCTGGCGCCACAAATCGCCATCGCTGACAAACAACCCATCATCAAGTAGCGGTTCCAGAGCACGACGCATTTGCGGACTTTTACGATCATAGTTGTCATGTTGTTCAAGGAAAACACGACGAACCGTATCGGGGCTATTACACAAGACATAGTCTTGCTTCATCAACGACATGCGCGAAGTACGTATTGAGTAATCTTCTTCCCGCCAGACAGAAAGTAAATTGTGCTGCGCCAAACGCAGCCGATGCACGATGCCTTTGCTGGCTGAAACAGGCGTTACCTTGACCGGAGGTTCCAAACACTTAGCACTGTTCAATGCCTCAGAAAGCCCCTGGTGGCCATTCGAGTTGTTTGTTGTTATCGCTTTGGATAAAACACTATCGTGGTGCATTGTCCCCTGCCCTACTATTTATATGTTTGGAAATCGACTCTTATTCGCGGGACATACTTTTTAACTAAATTTAACGACGCCTACTTTAACAGGAATAGGCGGTTTGAGGCATCGGAGGCTATCTACCCTGTTTTGCAAAAACTCTTCAGCGGCTTACTATCATTGGTTCTGTTTAACTAACTCCGATGTACCGCCCTGGTTTGTGGTTCAAGGCAATAATCAAATTCAGCGTCAGAGCCCCCAACACAGAGTAACCCACGCGGTCTAACGGAAGTTGGGTTAGTGCCACCAGCAGAATTAGTCCGTCGATGCCCAACTGCACATAGCCTGCTCGCAGGCCGTGCTTTTCTTGCAGGTAGAGCGCGAGAATATTAATTCCCCCTAGGCTGGTTCGATGCCGGAACAGCATCAACATGCCTATGCCCATTAAAGCGCCCCCCATCAACGCAGCGTACAGCGATGGAACATTGGCAAACTGTACCCAGCCTTGGGTGAGTTCAGAAAACAGCGACACCAAGCCAATCGCCGCAAACGTGCGCAGCGTAAAACTCCACCCCATACGCTTAATCGCCAAATAGTAAAACGGCAAATTAATGGTAAAAAACCAGAAGCCAAATCCCCAACCAGTCACGTAATTCAGCAGTAATGCCAGCCCCGCGGTGCTGCCAGTAATCAATACTGAATGGGTGTAAAATGCCACTCCTAAAGCAACAAACAGCGTGCCAAGTAGCATGGCCATCATATCTTCATAGTATTTATGCGGATCTTTAGGAAGATCGTCCCGCATGAGGGTGTCCTTTTGTAGAATTGCTCGAGCACTGATTCCAAGAGACTCTGCAACGTCAGTGGCCTTAAAAGGCATCACCGGTAAGGGAGAACGTATTTCCGACGCTCAATGGCTCTTATCTCATCAACCTCCCATAACACTCTCTAGTACATTGGCGGCATTGGCTGCCCCATTTGCGTTCTGTACGGCGCTTGAAAAGCGTTGAGCAGATTGACGAAATACTGGTTCATGCATTAATCGCTCTAGTTGTCGCACCAATTTATTGGGATTAATTCTACGCACTGACATCTGCAAGCCGAATTTTTGGCGCACGCCAATTTGAGCATTGAGACGCTGCTCATAGTGGGCGGGCAGCGCCAGCATTGGCACACCAGCCGCTAATGACTGATACATACTGCCATTCCCACCGTGATATAGCATTGCTCGGGCATGAGCCAAAAGCTGCGAGCCAGGCGCATAGCGCGTAAAACGGAAATTATTCGGGGCAGCGTTCATAACCTCTTCGCTCACCTGACCACCAGTGGTCACCATAAAACGATAGGGCAGCGCTCCCAACGTGGGGTAAGTGCTACACAGGAAGTGCTCCAACAATCCTGTTGAACCCATGGTGATATAAACATTGGGCGTACCATCTTGGAGTTCATCAAACCAGTCAGGTAACGGCGCCGCTAGGTCAGGTGAGATCGGCCCCACCATATGATAGTCGCGAAACCGTTTAGGCAAGCTGTAGAGCCCTGGTAAATCAGGCGAAATCATTGGCATGTTATAGAGCATGTCAAAGGCATTTTGGTCTGGCCGCTGATACTTCTGATAAAGTCGCCGTCGGATACCAGATAATAAATAGCGATCTAAGCCTTTAGCAGCATAGTAGGTCGGCGTTGGCGGCGTTAGCAGTCTCGCGGCATAGCCATTCATGACACCAGCACACGGTACGCCGGCAATGTACGCAGCGGTACTGGCACTTACCGTGGCATCACCCACCACTAGATCAGGTTTGACCTTTTCGATAGCCTGCAGCTGGGACTCAACAATCTTGCTCAGAGGCGCCCAATAGCGTAGGTGCACCATATCCCAAAAGGAGGCTTTCCAACCAAGACGCTGAAAGCGTGACCATATGTCGGGAAGATTCGGCTCCCGAGCATAGAGAAGAGGGAACCCCGCGTCTTGAACAAGGCCCAAGCGAGAACTGGGATGGTCAGGGTCATCACCGGCGAAAAACACCTCGTGCCCGCGCTGACGCAGCACGTTGGCTATCTCGATACAACGCACAGTATGCGCAAGCACCCAACCCAAGGGAAAAAACAGGATACGTGACGGTTTGGCAGCCACATTGCTACCACTAAGTAAGCCTGACATACCAAGTTTCCTGTCTTATTCAACCATCAAATGATGTTGCCCACTGACTAAAACCCGCGAATAGCAAAGAAGATTAAACTGGGCTAGCGTGCTCGACCATCAATTGGAGAGTTTCACGCCCTCGCCAGCGATTGCGATTAAGCTTATAGGCGCAGTGCAACGTATCGCCCACGCCAAACGAGGGCAGCTCTCCTGGCGTTAACGCGCGAAACCAGATCGCTTTACTGGTCACCGCGCCCATGGAAAGCTCCATCATCAGATGCGAACCTTCAGCGCCGACGGGGCGTAGCGCCTCAACAATAAATCGCCCTTCAAACAGGGGCGGGTCAAATTCACGCCCGTAAGGGCCAAGGGCTTCGACCTCGGTAAGCGTTACCAGAGACAGCTGAGCGGTAGAAAGCTCGCCATCTGTCCACAGCCGCGGGTAAAGCGGCGTATCGCCCAGCTGCTCGCCAACTGCCTGTAAAAAGGCGGCTTTAAAGGCCGCTAGCTGCTCTCTTGGCACGCCGACACCGGCCGCCCCACTGTGGCCGCCAAAGCGTGGTAACGCCTCGGGGGCTAGCTCAAAGGTGCGTTGCAACGCATCGCGCAGATGCAGGCCATCAATCGAGCGGCCAGAGCCGGTCAACATATTGGGCGCCGCCGCGCGAGTCAGCACCAATGCAGGGCGGCCATAGGCCTGCACCAGCCGTGAAGCGACAATTCCCTGTACGCCTGGGTGGCCGTCTTCTAGCAGCACCACCACCGCAGGCTCATTGGCTTCCAGCGCAGGAGCAGCAAGCGTACGTGCCTCTTCTGCCATGTCCGCCTCGATCGCCTTACGGGACTGATTGTCCTGGTCGAGCACCTCTAGCTGGCGATTGGCGACACTGTCGCTTTCCGCCAGCATAAAGTGCAGCGCCGCGTAGGGGTCATCTAGCCGCGAACGGGCGTTGATTCTGGGCCCCATTTGAAACGCCAGCGTTTCGGCATTAAACGGCACACTATCGGCGCCAAGCCGCGCTGCCATGGCACGCCAACAGGCAGCATCCATGCGGTTAATCAGCGTTAACCCATGACTCACCACGGCACGGTTAGCGGGGCTACCGCCCAGTGAAACACAGTC
The DNA here is from genome assembly GCF_000712975.1 of Vreelandella neptunia. Lineage (GTDB taxonomy): Bacteria > Pseudomonadota > Gammaproteobacteria > Pseudomonadales > Halomonadaceae > Vreelandella > Vreelandella qaidamensis. The sequence continues at coordinate 94,792 of NZ_JHQL01000006.1, forward strand.
CGCTACGGTGCCTAGTGCGACATAAGAGAGCCACGGCGATAGCTTGGGCGTCGCGTCAGGCAGCGCTCCCCATTCAATCAATACCCCGCGGGCAAGCGACATCAAAAGCCACGCCACCATGCACCCCGCAATGGTTTTATCGGGATAGTCACAATCACTGCGTGTTGGGTTAACACAGGCGTAGGCGGAAGGCGGCGGGCCTTCCAACGGCAGCGCGTGATGGTCGCTGACCACCACATCAATACCGGCGGCTTTGAGTCGTGCAATCCGCGGCTCATCTGAGCTACCGCAGTCGGCGGTAATCACCAGAGTGGGCAGCGGCTTTAAACCAAGCGTGCGTTCCACCAGCGGCAAGCTAATGCCATAGCCATCGTGGATACGGTGCCCAATCAAACTATGTAGTTTGTGTTCGGGTACGCCAAACAGCTCCACTAGCGTGCGCCGAATCACCACGTGGGAGGTAATACCATCCACGTCGTAATCGGTGAGAATGCCGATGGACTCCCCTTCTGCCACTGCTTGGGCGATCCGTTCAGCGGCGCGGCGGCCATCGGCTAACTTTTCGGGGTGCGCTAAGTAACGCAGGCTTGGCGCCACCAACGGTGCAAGCTCTCCCGTGTAACCCGGTAGGCGTGAGGCCAATAGCCGTGCCTGTAGCTCGCTTAAGCCTTCCGCCTGGGCACGCACATACACGGCCTCGTCCAGTGGACGAGGCTCTAAGCGTGGCTGATTGGCGTTCTGCTGCGCGAGTGCTGGTTCGTCGGCCATGACGCCTCAGCGCCGATTATCAGCGACAAACTGCTGCACGGCGCTTAGCTCAGCGGGCAACACTGTGTAACGCTCTTCGCGCTCCAGCAGGTCGTCCATATGAGTGGGCAACGGCACGCCCTGGAAGCCTGCTTTGACCACGGCTTCAGCAAACTTCGCTGGATGCGCGGTCGCCAGTGTAATCACCGGCGTCGTGTTATCCACTCGTGCGCGCTCTGCAGCGCGGTAGCCAGTCGCCGTATGGGGGTCAAGAATTTCCCCAGTACGGTGGTGAGCTTCACGAATGACTTCAAGAATGGTCGCATCATCCACACTGTGGCTGGCAAACTTTTCACGCAGCTTGGCCAGCGGTGCATCGGCAAGCGCCGTAGGCTCTTGCTGGAAACGCTCTAGCAGCGCTGCCACAGCGGCACCGTCACGGTCGTAAGCATCGAACAGTAAACGCTCAAAATTTGACGAGACAACAATATCCATCGAAGGCGCAAGCGTCGCTGCCAACTCTTTTTTGGAAAAGTCGTTGGCCGTCAGCGTACGATGCAGAATGTCGTTGGAGTTAGTGGCGATAATGAACTGCTTAACCGGCAAGCCCATTTTATAGGCCATATAACCGGCAAACACGTTACCGAAATTAGCCGACGGAACGCAGAAGCTAACTTCCCTCTGGGGTGCACCCAATGCAACGCCAGCAGCAATGTAGTAAACGATCTGCGCCATAATGCGCGCCCAGTTGATCGAGTTCACAGCCACTAAGCGCGTGCCATTCAGGAAGTCCTGGTTGGCAAAGCTGGCCTTGACCATTGCCTGGGCGTCATCGAAGTTACCTTCAATGGCGATATTAAACACGTTATCAGCCAGCACCGAGGTCATCTGGCGGCGCTGAACTTCTGATACACGGTTATGTGGATGAAGAATAAAAATGTCGAGGTTATCGCAGTGGCGACAGCCTTCAATGGCCGCTGATCCCGTGTCTCCAGAGGTCGCGCCCATAATTACGGCACGCTCGTCACGCTTTTTCAAAAAGTGGTCTAGCAGCCGCCCAAGCAGCTGCAACGCAACGTCCTTAAACGCAAGCGTCGGGCCGTGGAACTGCTCTAGCAGAAAGTGACCAGCATCTAGCTGCTTAAGCGGCACGACGGCGTCATGGTTGAACGTGGCATAGGCTTCTGTCACTAAGCGACGGAACGTCTCATCGTCAATTTCGCCATTTACAAACGGCTTCATCACCCGAAACGCAATCTCGGCGTAGGAAAGACCGGCCATGCTGGCCAGCTCTTCCTTGGAAAACTCGGGCAGTGTTTCCGGCACGTAAAGCCCGCCGTCGCTGGCCATACCCGTCAATACTACTTCTTCAAAGGAGAGCGCGGGCGCTTGGCCGCGCGTACTGATATAACGCATGGGTTACTCTCCTTCGTCCAGACTTTCAACGCGGATACGGGTCACCGGGCCAGCAATATCCGCCATGGACTCGATCTCACGAATCGCTTCGTTCATCTGCTTTTCTTTGGTGCGGTGCGTCAGCAGAATGATCGGCACCAGTTCACCTTCGGTCGCTTCTTTCTGGATCAGCGCCTCAATAGAGATGCCCTGCTCAGCCAGGATGGTGGCGACACGTGCCAATACACCGGGACGATCCACCGCCAGCAGACGCAGATAATACGCCGTGGTGATGTCTTCCATCGGCATAATAGGCAGTTGGCTCACATCTTCATCAATGCCGCTAAAGGCCAGATATGGCACCCGGTAGTGGTGATCGGTAGTGATGTCACGCGCCACGTCTAGCAGGTCAGCGACCACCGCAGAAGCCGTTGGCTCAGCGCCAGCCCCAGCGCCATAATAAAGCGTTGGGCCAACTGCATCGCCCATCACAGCAATCGCATTTTTAACGCCGTGCACATTGGCCAGCAAGCGCTCTTTAGGAATCAGCGTCGGGTGAACCCGCAGTTCCAGCCCTTGATCAGTTCGCTTAGAAATACCCAGGTGTTTAATCACGTAGCCCAGGTTATCGGCCTGCTCAACGTCTTCGGCGGTAATGCGGGAAATCCCCTCGGTAAAGGCTTTTTCAAACTGCAGCGGCACGCCATAGGCAATGGATGCCAGAATGGTCAACTTATGGGCAGCGTCGATACCCTCCACATCAAAGGTGGGATCAGATTCGGCATAACCTAACGCCTGCGCTTCAGCCAACACATCTTCAAACGCGCGGCCTTCATCACGCATGTGCGTGAGGATGTAGTTGCCGGTGCCATTAATGATGCCCGCTACCCACTCGATGCGGTTAGCACCCAGGCCTTCGCGTAACGATTTGATGACCGGAATACCGCCCGCAACGGCTGCTTCAAAGGCAACAATAACGCCTTTCTCATGAGCGGCGCGGAAAATTTCGTTACCGTGAACCGCAATCAAGGCCTTGTTGGCAGTCACGACGTGTTTGCCGTTCTCAATAGCGGTCAGTACCAATTCACGGGCGATGTCATAACCGCCGATTAACTCTACCAGCACATCCACATTGGGGTTGTTAGCCACCTCAAACACGTCAGAGGTCGCATTAATGCCGGTAATATCGCAGTCAGGATGAATACTGCGGTGGGCAACCTGCTCAATCACAATCGGGCGGCCTGCACGACGGCTAATGTCATCAGCGTTACGTGTTAATACGTTGAATGTACCGCCACCGACCGTACCTAACCCACAAATGCCTACTCTTACCGGTTTCAAAATACTTCCCCTTTCGTGATGGGCACCCCAGGTGCCGCCTCTTAAATCAGTGTCTCAGCGCTATCGTTCGTCACTTAAGTGACGTTATTCGTCGTTCAAGCCTAACATGCTAACGAGCCGGTCGGGGGGTACAAACCCAGGTACCATTTGCCCGTTAGGCAACACAATGGCGGGCGTACCCTGCACCCCCAGCACTTTACCTAATTCGTACTGTTCGGCAACGGGGTTATCGCAGTTAGCCGAAGCTGCTAACGTTTGGTCTTGTTTGGCTTGCGTCATAGCCTCGCTGCGATTTTCTGAACACCATACTTGCTCAAGCGTCGTCGCGGCACCACTGCCCATACCTGCACGCGGGAACGCCATATAGTGTACAGCGATACCACGTTCGTTAAGCTCTGGAATCGCCTCATGCAGACGCACGCAGTAAGGACAGGTTGGATCAGTAAATACAATAACCGTGGCTTTAGGCTCATTTACGCCTTGGAAAACGACTCGCTCGCTCGCTGGAATAGAAGCAAGCGCCTCCGCTCTTTCCTGGTTTTGCGCCTGCTCGGTTAAGTTAATCAACCCATTATCCGCATTTTGGTAGAGGTCCCCTACCAAAAAGTGGCTGCCATCGGCATTGGAGTAGAAAGACTCCCCACTATCAAGAATAACGTGGTACACCCCATCCATCGGCGTTGCGTTTACTTGCTCCACCGGCATTGATTGGCCATTAACTTGTAAAGTTTCCGCCAAACGTTCTGCAACGGCGTCGGCACTGGCCACAACGGGCAGTAACAAGCCCGTCAACGCCAGCCAGGGAACACAGGATTTAGCAACTAAAGACCTACGTTGATGCATTGTATCTTCAACCTCGCGGATGGTGTTCGGCATGCAGCTGCTCCAAGCGCGCCTGGGCAACATGCGTATAAATTTGCGTTGTCGATAGATCGCTATGACCTAACAACAGCTGTACGACCCGCAAATTAGCCCCATGATTCAATAAATGGGTCGCAAACGCATGGCGCAACGTATGCGGCGACAGAGGACGGGTAATTCCTGCAGTTATCGCATGAACTTTAATACGGTGCCAAAACGTTTGCCGGGTCATGGCTTTATCTGCTCGGCCAGGGAATAGCGCCGGCCGCGTAGGATCTTGCATCAATGCAGGGCGCGCCGTCTTCAAATAACGCTCGATCCACTCGGCTGCTTCTTCTCCCATCGGGACCAGCCGGTCTTTATCGCCCTTGCCTCTTACGCGGACAACCCCTTGGCGAAGGTTGATCGCATCGCCCGTCAATCCCACCAATTCCGACACACGCAGCCCACAGGCATACAGCAGTTCAAGCATGGTGCGATCACGTATCCCAAGCAAAGTATTGGTATCAGGAGCAAGCAAGAGACGTTCCACTTCCTCCTCTTCCAAGGTATTCGGCAGGCTGGGTCGCACTGGCGGTAGCGCTACATTAGCTAATGGGTCGTTGGCAATATGCCCATAAAGCCGCGCCCAACGATAAAAGCTGCGCAGCGACGAAAGCAGCCGTGCATTGCTGCGTAGTTGATAACCTTGCTCTCGGCGCGCTTCCAACCATTCACTGAAACGCTCAGGCGAAGGGGTTAACAGTGTTTCCCCAGCGCTTTCGAGCTGTTGCTGCCAAGCGGTTAAATCATGACGATAAGCCGCTAACGTATGGTCGCTTGCCCCCTGTTCTAACCATAAGGCATCCAGATAGGCATCAATCACGCTCATAGGCTAACGGCCTCTTGACGGTGGCACCACACAAACAGAAACCCCGCCCCGCAAAGCGGTGACGGGGTTTTAGTATCCGAGCACAACGCCTGTCAAAAACAGCGTGCGCCCGTGAAAAAGTGGCCGTTAAGCCAGCTTTTCCTTGATACGCGCCGACTTGCCGCTGCGCTCGCGCAGGTAGTACAGCTTGGCTTGACGAACGTCGCCGCGACGCTTGACTTCAATAGAGTCAACCAGCGGGCTGTAGGTCTGGAAGGTACGCTCAACACCAACACCGTGTGAAATTTTACGTACGGTGAACGCGGAGTTCAGGCCACGGTTACGCTTACCGATGACCACACCTTCAAACGCCTGCAGACGCTCACGGGTACCTTCCTTTACTTTAACCTGAACGACAATGGTGTCGCCCGGTGCAAAGGCCGGAATCTCTTTACCCATTTGCTCGGATTCGATCGCCTGGATCACCTTGTTCTTGCTGCTCATTTTCATACTCCTGAATAACGTAATGGCTTGCCACGCAGTTGTGGGAGGGGCAAACCGTGATCCCGGCGCTCGAAGCGAGCCACGCGGGAGTCGTTATGGGTGACGCAGGTACGTAGGCTGACTGTCTCTATCTAGTAGATGATCTGCCTTATTCGCCCTGCACCGCCGCTCTGTCTTGATTAGCTGACAAACAGCTACTTCGCTGACAAAGCGTGTTCCTCGATAAACTCGTCTAGAAGCCGTTGCTGCTCGGCATCAAGCGTGCGTCCTGCTAACAGATCAGGACGGCGTTGCCATGTACGGCCTAATGACTGTTTTAACCGCCAGCGCTTGATAGCCGCATGATTACCGCTTAACAGCACATCAGGCACTTGTCGCCCGTCGATCGTTTCAGGACGGGTATAGTGCGGACAGTCTAACAAACCGTCATTGAACGAGTCTTCGATAGCGGAATCCTGGTGGCCCAATACACCGGGTACCAGCCGTGCCGCCGCGTCAATCAGCACCATTGCAGGCAACTCACCGCCGCTCAGCACATAGTCACCAATTGACCATTCTTCATCAATGTCACTCTCTACCACGCGCTCATCAATGCCTTCATAACGACCAGCGACCACAACTAAGGGGCCTGCTGAGGCGAGCGCTTGAACACCCTGCTGATCCAGCTTACGCCCTTGGGGCGAGAGATAGATCACGGTGGGCGATTGTCCCGTCGCTTGCTCTGCTCGTTGCCGAGCATCAAAGATAGCCGCACGTAGCGTGTCTACCTTCATCAGCATACCGGGGCCGCCGCCGTAAGGGCGATCGTCCACGCTGCGGTGGCGATCAGTGGCGTAGTCGCGCGGATTCCAAAACTCCAGGGCAATACGCTGTTTCTCTACCGCTCGACCGACCACACCTTGCTGAGTAATCGCATCGAACATTTCTGGAAACAGCGACACCACGCCAATCCACATCGCGGGAGCATCCGTCTGGCTGCTTTCTTCGCCGTCTGCTGCAGTAACGGTTGAATCAGTTACTGTGAGCTCGCTCAACAACTGCTTACTCAGGCCTGTTTTCAAAACTCAGGGTCCCAATTAACGACCATACGGCCATCGTCGAGGCTGATTTCAACAATCACATCGTCGGGTAAGAAAGGTAACAGTCGCTCACGCTTGTCGATTGCGTCGTTATCACCGCGCACCACCATGACATCGTTTGCGCCGGTTTCAAACAGGTAACTAACCTGCCCTAGCCGATCGCCTGACTGAGTAAAGACGGTTAAGCCTTCAAGCTCATGCCAGTAATACTCATCATCGGAAAGCGTAGGCAATGCTTCTTTCGGCATCACGATGTCCGTTTGCGCCAGCGCTTCGGCTGCCGTTCGGTCATCAATACCTTTTAGCTGCACCACAAGACCTTTGCCTTGCCGACGACCCTGAATAACGGTCATGCGCGTAAGGGTTTCACCTTGGCGCACCCACCACTCGGGGTATTCCATGATGCTGTCTATGGGATTGGTATAGGAGTAGACCTTAAGCCAACCTTTAATCCCGTGAGGGCTAGTTAGCTTACCAAGCACCACATGTGCGTCGTCTGTATGGCTAGTTTCAAAACGCGTCATCGACGACCGCTCCAACAAATTACAACGACAACATCACCTACTATCACTTACTGACAGCCACGCACTAAAAGGCTTAAGCCTGTTTACGCGCTTCTTTAACCAGCTCAGCAACGCGACCAGACAGCTGTGCGCCTTGGCTCTGCCAGTGAGTAACACGCTCAAGATCAACGCGCAGACGCTCTTCTTGACCACGGGCAACCGGGTTGAAGAAACCGATACGCTCGATGAAACGACCGTCACGGGCGTTGCGTGAATCAGTAACAGTCAGGTGATAAAAGGGACGCTTTTTGGCGCCACCACGTGCCAAACGAATGGTAACCATACGATAACTATCCTTCGGTTGAGGTTACGAGAGTGTGAAATAGCGCAGATCGCTAACAGAACACTCGTCATACTATTTTCTCGGTACCGCAGATCAAAATCAGTGATTTGCTGCGTACCATCAGGATCTTCACTGGCAGATAGTAAGCCGATGCTTGCGCATTTTTGCCAACACCCACGCATGAAGAGGCCGCATTCTACGCAAATGCGCTCGGCTTGGAAAGCCTGACAGCCAGAAAACTCATAAGCCGTCAACCTTGCCAAGCACGTTGCGACATTGCCAACAGTGGCTTAACGCCAAGGAAGGCCGCCAGGGCCACCCATACCGCCCATGCCACCGGGACCACCTGGTCCACCCGGCCCGCCGCCGCCCATCATGCCGGACATACCGCGCATCATTTTCTGCATGCCGCCTTTTTTGCCCGCTTTTTTCATCATTTTCTGCATCTGCTTATGCTGTTTTAGCAGACGATTTAGATCCGGCACTTGCAGGCCAGCACCCGCAGCAATACGACGTTTGCGCGAACCATTGATAATATCTGGTTTGCGGCGCTCTTTTGGCGTCATAGAGTTAATCAACGCTTCTAGCTTGCCAAGCTCTTTTTCCGGGCCGGGGCCTTGGGCCATTTCTGCCATTTGCCCCATGCCGGGTAACTTACCAAGCAGGCCGCCCATGCCACCCATTTTCTTGAGCTGCTGTAACTGATCACGAAAATCTTCCAGATCAAAGCCATCGCCCTTTTTGACCTTACTGGCCAGTTTAGCGGCTTTATCTTTATCTACCGTGCGTTCGGCTTCTTCGATCAGCGACAGCATGTCGCCCATACCCAGAATCCGTGATGCCACGCGATCCGGGTGGAAAGGCTCAAGGGCGTCTACCTTCTCACCAACCCCCATGAACTTAATCGGCTTGCCAGTAATATGGCGAACCGAAAGCGCCGCACCACCACGGGCGTCACCGTCAGCCTTGGTAAGAATCACCCCGGTCAGCGGCAGAGCATCGTGAAATGCTTTCGCTGTATTCACCGCATCCTGGCCGGTCATGGCATCAACCACAAACAGCGTTTCGTCCGGTGAAATGGCCTTATGCAGGGCCTGAATTTCGGCCATCATCGCTTCATCGATGGCTAGCCGCCCCGCGGTATCGACTAGGACAACATCATGAAACTGAATTTTGGCGTGCTTGATCGCCGCCGTGGCAATATCCACCGGTTTTTGATCGGAACGAGAGGGGAAGAAATCCACCTGAACTTCTTTTGCCAGCGTCTCAAGCTGATCGATGGCCGCTGGGCGGTAGACATCGGCAGAGACTACCAGCACTTTTTTCTTTTCGCGCTCGCGCAGGTAACGCGCCAGCTTGGCAACAGAGGTGGTTTTACCCGCCCCCTGCAGGCCGGCCATCAACACAACCGCAGGCGAACTTTTCAGGGATAAGCCTTCATTGGCTTCGCCCATAATCGCTTCCAGCTCTTGCTGGACGATTTTGACAAATTGTTGGCCTGGCGAAAGGCTCTTCGAGACTTCCTGACCAACAGCACGTTCGCGTACACGCTCAATAAATGCTTTCACCACTGGCAAGGCAACATCGGCCTCTAACAGGGCTTTACGCACCTCGCGCAGGGTGTCTTTAATGTTGTCGTCAGTTAGCCGCGCTTGGCCTTTGATCGACTTCAACGTCTGGGAAAGACGCTCACTCAGATTCTGAAACATGGGGCCTCTGCCTCCGTCGTTGTCGCCGGGCGGTCTCACCGGACGAATGTGTAGGCGATTATACGCGCTCGCCGCGCGAGTCTCCATGGTCGTCAACGTTGGTTATCGATGGCTGTGCGACGCCGCTATGATTGGTTATAGTAGGCAGACTGTTCTAGATTGAACGGTTTCGCATTGCTGATTTTCACAATGCCGGTTTTTATAGCCTTGTCTTTACAACATTGATCTCAACAACGCGCTGCAAGGCGCACGGATAGCATCATGCAGGCGCTCCCTTTCGCCACGATCGCTTTTATTCTTTATGTTGCCGCTGCTATTTGGCAGGGCATGACTTTATTTCGCCGCGTACCACCCCGCCAGGGTATGGTGCGCTTACTCGGTGCACTGGGACTTTTGCTGCATATCCCAGTGGTTGTAGAACTTGTTAGTGCAGCCCCGGGGCTACTTCCCGGCTTCACTACCAGCGCTACGCTTTTGATGGCTGTGGCTGTTAATGTGGTGTTGGTCGCCAGCTTGTTTAAGCCTGTGCTTAACGCTGGCATTGTGCTATTCCCTCTCGCGGGTATCGCGCTTATTGTTGCCACTTGGCTTCCTAGCCAGGGCAGTCACAGCGGCTTAACACCCGGCATTTTACTACACGCCGTCAGCTCTGCTCTGGCCTTTGCCGTTTTGGCGATTGCAGCGATTCAAGCGGTATTAGTCGGCTTGCAGAACCAAGCACTGCGCCATCACCATATTCGCGGCATTGTGCAATCGTTACCACCGCTGACGACCATGGAAAGAGTACTGTTTGAACTGGTATGGTCGGGCATTCTGTTGCTAACACTCTCGATCATCAGCGGGCTCATTTTCCTCGACAATATGTTTGCTCAGCATTTGGTACATAAAACGGTACTTTCGCTGGGCGCCTGGATTATTTTTACCACGCTTTTAGTGGGTCGATATCGTTTTGGCTGGCGCGGCATGCGTGCTGTGCGCTGGACGCTAGGTGGGTGCGTACTGTTACTGCTTGCTTACTTTGGCAGTAAGTTTGTACTGGAAATATTGCTCAATCGCTAAACACATGCTTATCGCATTATCAGCACTGACTTAGCTTGGCGTTGATAACAGTGGTCTTGACAGGCCACTTCCATACTTCTACAAATCGAGCCTAATACGCCACAAAGGAACTTTCGACTTGAGCGACGACTTCCCCCTGGGGTTACTGTTCGGCCTGCTAGCCATACTGATACTGCTGTCTGCCTTTTTCTCCAGTTCTGAAACAGGCATGATGTCGATAAACCGCTATCGACTTAGCCACCAAGCGAACAGCGGTGATCGCCGCGCCAAACGTGTTATGCGCTTGTTAACACGCCCCGACCGATTGATTGGCGTCATCCTAATTGGCAATAACTTCGTCAATAATTTAGCCGCCTCGATTGCTACCATCATCGCTATTCACTTCTTTGGTGATGTTTCAGGCCCCGCTATTTCTACTGCACTGCTGACGATTACGATTCTTATTTTTGCCGAAGTCACGCCTAAAACCTACGCGGCTATCAAACCTGAGCGAATCGCTTACCCCACCTCGCTGGGCCTGGAGCCACTGCTCAAACTACTTTATCCCTTGGTGTGGCTAGTCAACGTTATCTCTAATGGCCTGTTGCGCCTTATGGGCGTTAAAAGCGTTGAGAACGGTGGTGACAGCCTAACCCGCGATGAACTACGCACCGTCGTCCATGAAGCAGGCACACTTATTCCCTATCGTCACCGTGCTATGCTGCTGTCGATTCTTGACCTTGAGAATGTCACGGTTAACGACATCATGGTGCCAAGGCACGAAGTGCTGGGCATCGACCTCGACGACACGCTGGAAGATATCCTGACCCAGATCCGCACCAGTCAGCACACTCGATTACCCGTATACAAAGGCGATATCAACAATATTATTGGCATGTTGCACCTACGCAACGCAGCGCGTTTTTTATCGCGCAGCGAAGTCACCAAAGCGGCAATTGTCCAAGAAGCGCGGGAACCGTATTTCATTCCAGAATCCACGCCGTTGCATACCCAACTGTTGAACTTCCAAAAACAGAAGCGCCGCATTGGCATCGTGGTGGATGAATACGGCGACGTAGAAGGCTTGGTAACGCTCGAAGATATTCTTGAGGAAATTGTCGGGGAATTTACTACCGACGTCTCAGAGGATGAAGAGATCCATCAGCAAGATGATGGCAGCCATGTGATTGAAGGCACGGCCAACATCCGAGAAATCAACAAAATGCTGGGCTGGCAACTGCCTACCGATGGCCCTAAGACCCTGAATGGCTTAATTCTTGAGCACCTGGAAGCATTTCCGGAAGGGCCTGCCTGTTTACAGATCGGCAATACGCGGATGGAGATTTTAGAAATCCGCGACAACCTAATCACCTCGGCACGCTGCTGGCAAAAGCTGCGCCTTGCACGTCGCTAATCTACTATTGCGCCAGACGGTGCGACTTTGTGGCTGAGACAGAGGTGATATAGCAGATATCGTTTAACGGTGGGCGATTTCGCTATCGCCTGCCGCCTTCAGCGCCCTCACCCGGGTTTCTAAATAGCGACGCAACGCAACACCTTCTACCTCATGAATTGAGACAGGTGGGCCAAAGTGAAGACTGACCGGGGCACGAAAACGCGATGGCCATTTTTTGAGCGCTTTGCCACCGTAGTGTGACGTCCAAGACCCCCACAACCCCGCTAAACCAGCGGGAATTACCGGCACATTATCGCGGGCAAGAATAGTTTCGAGTCCGCGCCGAAAGTTATGAATTTCGCCGTCAGGGGTTATCCGCCCTTCAGGGAAGACCATCACAACGTCACCTGCCCGCAACGCTTGGCTTACTTCATCCAGCGTCCGACGCAACGCCCCAGGGCTGTGCCGCTCTGACTCAATCGGAATCGCGCCCACTAGCTGAAACCACCACTTTAGCCAGCGAGACTCAAAAATAGGCTGATCCATCACAAACCGCAGCGGCCTGGGGCTACCGCCGCCAAGCACCAGCGCGTCCATAAAACTGACATGATTACACACCACTAACGCCGCGCCGTTTTTAGGCAGATAGTCTTGCCCATGAACAGAGAAGCGGTAGCATATCCGCATAACCACATAGATAACGCGACGCAGTAAGCAGCGAATCATTTTCAACCACCACGTCACGTCCCTGCCTCCCGGTGGCGAAGGCCAGCCAGCACTGTGCTCATTAGCTGATCCAGTAGTTCATCCACCTTTAGCTGCTGCCCTTGCCAATAACCTAGGCGCTCATTTAGCCCAAGTTGTACCAAGCCATGCACACTTCCCCAAAGAGTACGACCAAGGCGTCGTGCCTCCAGGTCGTCTAATGCTGGCTGATACTGTTTTAGCGATGTTTCTACTTGAGTGAACAGCGCTTCAATCAGGTCGCTCTGGCGCTGGTCCAATTCACCTTCTTGGGCGAGAGGATAATCAAATAACAGTTGCCAGCGATAGCAACCCTGTTCAGCGAAACGCCAATAAGCAAGTGCTAACGAGCGCAGCCATGGCTCCGGATCATCTTCTGCCAGGCTAGTAATGGTATGCTGTAAGCGTGCCAGCGTTTCAACGTTGACGTACTGCAATAAGTTATTAAAGCTGCCATATAATTTCAGCAGCGTACTTGGCGCGCAACCCACTTCTCTGGCCAGGGCACGCAGTGATAAACCATGGACTGGCTGCTTAGCCAACCACTCATCACAAGCGTGCATGACCTGCGCGTGAAGGGCATCGGGCGCATGCTGTCTAGGACGGGCCATGGCGATCTCTTAAGGTCAGCGGCAAACAGGAGGAGGCCTCATCGCGCTTTAGCGTGAGCAAGGGATACGCTAGGATACCTTACATCGAACACTGTTTTCGACACTAAAACACGACATTTAACCTAATGTTGTGCCACCCCGCCATTTTGCACCATCACTTCCCCTATTTCGCATAAGGAGACAGGCATGACGGGACGCCTTCACGTACAGCGCCTCGCGCTATCACGCCTTGTACCCTCGCTTACTAATGCTGAACCACTGATCGAATCGCCTAACCTAGCACCCCGCCAGCCTGTCTCGGCAATACGCCTTGAACAGGGCCGCCACCAGCTTCAGCCATTATTCTGGGGGCTTACCCCTCCTTGGCTAAAAGTACTCGACCACGCCCCCCATTGCGCCAGAGCAGAAACCCTTAACCAACGTGCCATGTTTAGCGAAGCGTTTAGCGCTCGACGCTGCGTCATTCCCGTTAGCGGATTTTATATCTGGAAAATACAAGCACACAGCAAACAACCCTACTTAGTCACCCACGTTAATCGGGGGCCACTCTTATTGGGCGCGTTATGGTGCCGCTACCACACAACGCTCACCGCCTTTACTGACTCGACGGCGCTAATCAGCGTGCCAGCCAACGCTTGCCTTTCTTCACTTACAGACCGCTTACCCGTTGTCATCCCCCCAGACGCCCTAACGCGCTGGCTGGATCCAACAACCCCTGCTGAATCACTCAATTCATTATTAATGCCCGCGCCATTGGAACTGTTAGGCGCTTTTCCGGTATCAAAACATGTTAATAACCCTGCCTATCAGTCATTGTCTTGCGCCCATCCGGTGGGTCCAATGCTGCGCTGGGCTGTGTCATAGGAGCCGTAATGTTGCGATCTAATGAACCTCTGCCCAACCACTACGCTGCACGGCAGGCCCTTATCGGCGTTGTCATAGGCGTTGCTTGGTACGTGCCCTCTTTCGCCTTTGCTGAAAATACGGCACTTACTCCAGACACCCCTGTAAAAGACGCCATTACCCCTATCGTCAGCCCTTTTGATGAACGCGACTATCGCGTGCTGACGCTAGAAAATGGCCTTCAAGCGTTACTTGTGAGCGACCCAGACGCCGATAAAGCCGCTGCCTCGATGAACGTTCGCGTTGGCAGCGCTCAAGACCCTGACGACCTGCAAGGGCTAGCCCACTTCTTAGAGCATATGCTGTTTTTGGGCACTGAACCGTACCCTCAGTCTGATGCCTATCAGCGCTATATTTCGGATAATGCAGGCTCCCACAACGCGTTTACCGCCCAGCAAGATACCAACTATTTTTTTGATATTGAGCCTTCAGCGCTGCCGGGCGCATTGGATCGTTTTAGCGAATTTTTCCTTTCACCGCTGTTTAACGCCGACCAGTTGGAAAGCGAACGAAATATTGTTCACTCTGAGTACATGGCTCGCATTCGCGATGAATCCCGCCGTGAAAACGATGTACTGAACCAGTTACTCAACCCAGATAATGCCACCACGGGCTTTGCAGTTGGCAGCCGTGACACCCTGGCAAGCCCACCGGAAGGTGAGGCCACCCTGCGTGAGCGAGTGATTGATTTTTATCATCGCTACTATGATGCCAACGTAATGAAGTTGGCTATTGTTGCCCCCCAGCCGCTTGATACCCTTGAAGCACTGGTAGTGGAACGCTTTGCCAGCCTTCCAGATAACGACCTAAGCGTCCCAACCATTGACGCACCGCTGGTCGATCCAGACACGCTGCCTCGCTACATTGAACGTCAGTCATTACAGGATCGCCGTCAGCTACGCTTCTATTTCCCGATTCCTGATCCTACCGACGACTACCGTACCAAACCAACTCAGCTAATTTCCCATCTGCTTGGCGATGAAGGTGACGGCAGTTTATTGGCAGCGCTACGCAAAGAGGGTCTTGCAGATGCACTTTCGGCGGGAGTGGGCCGAGGAGACGGCAATGAAGCTCTGTTTACTGTTTCCATTAGCTTAACGCCTGCTGGTGCGCAGCGGCTGGACGATATCGAGGCCACGCTGTTTGCTGCCATTGAGCAAATACGTAAGGAAGGATTGGCTGAATGGCGTTACGAAGAACAACAAAACCTAAATGAACAAGCATTTCGTTTTCAGCAGCATGGCGCACCGCAGCAGGAAGCCACTCGCTTAGCCATGAGTCTTTCTCGCTATCCAGTGGATGATGTGCAGTATGCGCCTTATCGGATGGATGGCATGGATAGTGAGCGCCAGCAGGTGTATCTCGATGCGCTGACACCAGACAACATGCTGCGCTTCTACTCGGCGCCGGATGTAGAAAGTGACACCATCTCCCCCTGGTTCAACACCCAGTGGAAAGAACTCCCCCCCACCCAGCCAGGCCAAACACTTGGTGGTTTAGCGCTACCTGAACCCAACCCTTTTATCGCCAGCGACCTCACCCTCAAGGCGGGACAAGACGAGCGCCCTGAGACGTTGATTGATGTGCCTTCGTTTACCGCATGGCACATGCAAGATAGCCGCTTTAACACCCCAAGCGTTGAGTGGCGAGTAAGCCTTCAACACCCCAGCGCCAGCTACTCACCAGAAGAAGCGGTCCTTACCCGTCTCTTAGCGGGTTGGTTAAATGACAGTCTAAACGAGTCGTTATATCCAGCCTGGTTGGCTGGCCAATCGTTCAGTGCCTATCCTCACGGACGTGGTATTACGCTGTCGTTTTCAGGCTGGCGGGATGGCCAAACGCCACTGATAGAGCAGGCGATTGAGCAGCTTAAGCACGCCGATATTTCCCCCGGCGCTTTTGAACGTGTGCGTTATCAATTTCAGCGCGAGTGGCGCAATGCTCCCCAAGCATCGCTTTATGGCCAAGCAAGCCGTGCACTGGGCGAAGCATTATTGACCCCTCAGTGGTCAACGGCTGAATTACTTGACGCCAGCCAGCGGTTAGAGCGTCACCATTTGGAAAACTTCCGAAAACGGTTTTTAGATGCGCTATACATTGACGCAATGGCCGTTGGTAATCTGGACCAAGATCTAGCGCGTAAGCAAGCTAATGTAATACGCGGAGCGTTAACGCCGCGCCTCACTCGTGAAGACATTCCAACGCTTGAACCGCTCCAGGTAAGCAATGAATCTGCCGTGCTCCACCCCCACAGCACCCGTGAGGAGTCACTTGTGCTGCGTTATTTGCAGGGCCGCGACAAGACCGCTGAAGAGCAGGCACGCCTTAGCGTGTTGGCTCAGTGGTTGGACACACCCTTTTATCAGCAACTGCGTACCGAGGAGCAGCTTGGCTATATTGTTAATGCGGGCTATTCCCCCCTGCTAGAAGCGCCGGGTATTGCCTTGGTAGTGCAGTCGCCGGATGTTGAAAGCGGTGTGATCGCCGAGCGCATGGACGCCTTTATGGCAGCAGCAGGCGAGCGCCTGAACACACTAACCGAGGAAGCGTTAGCACCACATCGTCAAGCCGTTCATTCTCGTTTGACCCAACGAGACACGAGCTTACAGGGCATGGCAAACCGCTACTGGCAAGCCACAGCACTGGAGGACGTGCGCTTTGATCGCCGTGAACAACTTGCCACACTAGCGTTGGATGTTAGCGTGCGAGAACTGCAAGCACTGTGGCCTACTCTTCAATCACACCAGTTAGATATTCGCTATAACCCTGGCGATTCGCCCAGTGATATCACTCCCTACCGAGAAGCACGCGTGCCGTTTACCGACCCACGCTAAGTACTGATTTAGCTAAACCAAACCCACCAGCTCAGGCATCAAATGCCTGAGCTGGCATCATCGCCTCAACGTACATCACCACCTCTTCCAACACCTGGCGCTCATGATCTGACAAGGGCTGCTGGTTATAACGCTCTATTTCACGCGCAAATGCTTTCAGCGTAAAGCCTGACAAGGCCGGATCATTAATACGCATCCAGCGAAACGCCTCCCACTGCTCACGCTCTTCTCCCTCAAGCGTTTCAGGGTAGCTGCGCGCACGGTAGCGAAATAGCATTTCTTCTAGGCGCGGGTCTTGAAAAGCAAAGCGTTGACCGACTAAATCCCAAGGATCCATCGCCAGAGCTCGCTCCATCTGCTGGCGGTCAGCGGCAGAGAAAAAGCTACCGGAATAAAGCATTAAGTCAGGGTCTTGAGGCTCCTCTTCGTATCCCGCGTTAAACACCTCAGCGACTTTTTGAGCCACGCCGCTGGCCTCACGCAGTATTTTCCAATGCGCGCGGCAGGCATCAATATCAATCGCTAACCGCTCAACAATCGTGCCGTAGCCGCCTTTGTGTGGGCCATCCGCATCTTTTAATGCTGTCGCCGGAAAGATTACCGGGCAGCGATTAATGTGGATGACTTTCAGCGGTATACGCACCTCTCCCTCGGAAAGATCCTGCTGACTGACAAAGACACGCTCCCGGATTTGTTCAGCACTCATGGCTAGCAGATCACTAGGATCAACGCTTAAATCGTAAACAATAACCCCATTAGGGTTGGTGGGATGCTCGGCCAACGGCATCACCAACGCGCTGCAACCACGGCTAGCTGGGTAGCGACGAGAAATATGTAAAAGCGGTTTAGCGCTGGGCAAATCCAGCTGTTTAGCTACTGCACGTTTGCCGCGCAACCCCAGCAGATAGTCAAAAAGCCGTGGATTTCGAGCTTTCAACAAGCGCGCCAGGGCAATCGTAGCACGTACATCTGCCACCGCATCATGAGCGCCTTCATGGGCAATATTATTGGCCGCTGTTAAGTGTTCAAGTTTAAAGCTAGGCGCACCATCTTCCCGCTGCGGCCACTCAATGCCATCCGGCCGCAGGGCATAAAACGCGCGCACAACATCAATCAAGTCCCAACGGGAATTGCCGTTCTGCCACTCACGGGAATAAGGATCAAGAAGATTGCGATAAAATAGATGGCGGGAAACTTCATCGTCAAAGCGAAGGCTGTTATAGCCCACCACACAGGTGCCTGGCTCACTCATAAAGCCTTGAACTTGGCGGGCAAACTCCCCCTCAGGCAAGCCTTTCCGCTGCGCTTTTTGCGGTGTTATACCTGTAATCAGGCAAGCAGCAGGATGCGGCAGGTAGTCATCGGCAGGTTTGCAGTAGAGCTCTATAGGCTCACCGATTTCATTTAGCTCGGCGTCAGTGCGTAATGCGGCAAATTGAGCGGGCCGATCGCGACGCGGATCGGCACCAAATGTCTCATAGTCATGCCAGAGAAAACTGACAGGGGCGGCATTAGGTGGCGCCATGGATGGATACTCCCTTGAGCGTGATTTCCTACCGACAAGCGACCAACCACTTGCCAGATGGGGGTACAAAAACCCAAGCCTAGCATACCCACAGTGCCTCTCGCCGCTCCTCTTAGAGTATCGCCTATGCTGTCGCGTCTGACGGGATTGCGATCAGCTTTTTGGCAGCGTTACGTTTAGCTCCAACACTGAGCAATTATCTTCACTATCAAGCGAAATTTGAATTGCGTCGTCATCAACATGGACATAACGACGAATAACTTCTAGCAGTTCGCGCTCAAGCAGCGGCATATAGTCAGGCTGACCACGCTGACTACGCTGATGCGCCACGATGATTTGTAATCGTTCTTTGGCCACCGAGGCGGATTTCTTGCGCTCACGCTTCAAGAACTCCAGCAGTTTCATCGACGACTACCCCCAAACATGCGGCTTAGCAAGCCTTTACGCTGCATTTCATGGAAACGTAATGGCATTTCCTCCCCTAACAATCGCGAGACAGTATCGAGATATGCTTGCCCAGCATCGCTCGAATCATCATGGGTCACGGGCACCCCCTGATTCGATGCACGCAGTACCGCTTCGGATTCAGGAATCAGTCCGAGCAAGTCAATGGCAAGAATTTCACGAATATCATCAAGCGTTAACATATCCCCCGAGGTAACACGGGAAGGGTTATAACGGGTAATAAGCAGATGCTCTTTAACAGGGTCCAAACTTTGTTCAGCGCGCCGCGTCTTGGAACCAAGCAATCCTAAAATACGGTCAGAGTCACGTACTGAGGAAACCTCAGGATTGGTCACCACAATCGCCTCATCGGCAAAATACATGGCGAGCTGCGCGCCTCGCTCAATACCCGCCGGGGAGTCGCACAAGATAAAGTCAAAATCTTGCTTGAGCTGTTCCAGTATTCGCTCAACACCGTCTTGTGTTAGTGCGTCTTTATCACGGGTCTGCGAGGCGGGCAGAATAAATAGGTTTTCAACGCGTTTATCGCGTATCAGTGCCTGATTAAGACCGGCTTCGCCCTGAATGACATTCACCAAGTCATAAACAACGCGGCGCTCGCACCCCATGATCAGATCAAGATTTCGCAAACCGACATCGAAATCAATAACCACGGTTTTTTTACCACGCAGGGCAAGTCCTGTTGAAATGGCAGCAGCACTGGTGGTTTTACCAACCCCCCCTTTGCCGGAGGTCACTACAATAATTTTGGCCAAGAGTCACTTCCTTCTTGAAGTCGTTCATCGCGAGCGCGTTTCAAGGGCCGCTTCACGCACAACGGAAACATCAATGTCAACAACACAACACTGTAACGTATAGCGCTTGCGACGTCGCTAGGCATGAAGCATCAATCCACACTCATGCGTTCGGGCTATCCCAGCGGCTTGATTTCCAACTGCTCTTTAGCAAAATGCACTTCAACCGCACGACCAAGTAACTGAGAGTCGATGTCTTCTAAGCGTTTATAGTTACCTGCTACAGAAAGAAGCTCTGCTTCTAG
The DNA here is from genome assembly GCF_000712975.1 of Vreelandella neptunia. GTDB lineage: Bacteria > Pseudomonadota > Gammaproteobacteria > Pseudomonadales > Halomonadaceae > Vreelandella > Vreelandella qaidamensis. Next base: position 114,679 of record NZ_JHQL01000006.1, read on the forward strand.
CTCTCGGCAATAGATGCCCGCGTGGGTATTGCCGTGGATACCCGCTAAAGCACGGCCACGGAGCGCACCATAAACGTGAATACTACCGGCCGCCAATACTTCAGCTCCCGCATTGACTGCGCCGATCACCACCAGATCCCCCTCTGACGCACTTACTTGCTGGCCAGAGCGAACTGTTCCACGAAATAAGCGTGTTGCTATCGCCCCGCTGGCATCTTGCTCAACAGACGGCGCTTTTTTTCCTACTGAGGCACTGGGGTCTGCTGAAGAACCAACGCTCTCCAACACCCTATTTCGCCCCTCTTCAACGGGGGCAAACCAACCAAGCCCTAATGCCCAAGCAGATTGACGTACTGGCTCCGCACCGCCCCGTACCGCAACGGGAAGCAATTTGTGATCGCGACACACCGCACAAATGCGCTCAAGCGCTAAGTGAGGTTCATCGAGTTTTTCCACGCTTAGCACAACCGGTGTATGCTGAAAGAAGGCGGGAGATTGTGACAACTTGCCAGCTAGCTGACACCGTATATGCTCTGGGTCAGCGCTGCTCAATTCCATGACGGTCATTGGCAGCATGCCACCTTTAAAGGTGAAGGCAATGTCGGCACTATTGGCGTTGAGGCTCATGGCCGAACTCCATGTCATGTTCAGGTAAGATAAAGGTAGCGCAATCTCGCGCTAGGCGCTGTGAAGAAGTATTAACCATCACAGTGCCTACAGCAAAGCTAAGCGACAGCGCCGATGACTGCAACTATCTGTCATCGGCAGTTCATTTTTTTCACGTTACGCGCCTCTCTGCAGGATGATCCATGCACGGACTGTTAAGACGCCTGTTCGCTCCTCGGTGGCAACACCCAGATCCCGAGGTGCGTCTCAAGGCACTCGACCAGCTTGACCCGCAACAACCAGAACAGCAACTCGCGCTAAAACAACTAGCGCAGGATAACGACAGCACTATCCAACTTGCTGCCCTACTGGCCCTTGATGACTTAACGGAGCTCGTCAACGCGCTGCCGAAGCATCATCAAGATGAGGCTTGGTTTAATTCTATTTGCCAGCGCCTATGCGGCACTCAGGGACACACCGATCTGCAAAAACGGCAGGCCATCGTGGCAGAACTATCGGAGCCACGCCTGCTTAACGCAATAGCGCTTCAGGGAGATAATCTCAATCTGCGGCTCACCGCATTAGAACAATTAACCGATGAGAACGACCTTGTTCATCAAGCCTGCCATAATGGCGTGGCCGCAGTGCGCCATCAAGCGGCCCAACGTATAGAAAGTGAGGAGAACCTCAAAAAACTGCTAAAGGAAGCACGGCGTGACCGTCAAGTCATTCGTCACGCACGAGAAAAGCTCACCCAGTTGCGCAATGATGCGGAGTGGCTAGCGGAACAGCAGGCACAGCGAGAACATCTGCTCGCCCAGCTTGAGCAGCACGCCAGAGCACCTTGGGAACCCTTGTATGGCGGCCGTTTCCGTCATTTAGAGCGGGAATGGCAGCGTCTTTCTCATCCGCCTAGCGTGGATCAGGAGCAGCGCTTCCATCAAGCATTACTCAGCTGTCGAAAAACACTGCACCATCATGAGACACAAGAACAAGCGCGCCTACAGAGTATTGCTCATCGTGAAGAGATCGAGCGTACCCGTGACCAATTGCTAGAAGGCATTGAAGAAACGTTAGAAGGACTAACCCACGCAGAACAACTCACGGTTCAAGATATCGATAGTTTGCGGGCGCAGCGCCAACTATTAAGCCAACGCTGGCAATCCCTATCAGACCAACACCCACCAGGCGACACCACCCAGCAACGCTATAGTAACGCACTGAAACGCTACGAAGCGTGCATGGAAGCATGGCAGCGCTGGCAGGCCGTTAGCTCAGACATAGAAACAGCCATTGCCAATCAGGATAATGCAGCCGTTGCCAAGTACGTCAAGCAGTGCGCTTGGCCTAAGCACTTAACGCCGCCGGCACTACTGACACATGCAAAAGCATTAAAAGTTGCTGACGACGCTAGCAAGCCCAGTCCAGCCGCGACACTTAATGCGCTCAGCGCCGACGTGGACAATTTTGAGCACTTGCTAGAACGCGGCGCCTTTAAGAGCGCCAGCCGCCTCTATCAACGTCTCAAGCCATCGGTTGAGGAACTAACGGGTGAAGAAGCCAAGCCGCTAAAAGCACGCGTGAAACAGCTAAGCGCACGGTTAGCAGAACTGCGTGATTGGCGCGGCTTTGTGGCCGGCCCTAAACGCGAGCAGCTCTGCGCGAGTATTGAAGCACTGGCTGATGATCACCACATGGCGGAAGCTGCTTTAGATCGCCATCATCGCCAGTTGGTAAAAGAGTGGAAATCCCTCGGCGACGCCGCTGCTAACCGCGAACAGTCGGCACGCTTTCGCGCAGCCTCTGATCGCATCCATGAACGACTGGCTTCCTGGCGAGAACAGCTGAATCAAGAGCGTGACGCCAACCTTAAAGGCCGTGAAGCGCTGTGCGAACAGCTTGAAACACTGCTTGATCAGCCCGCAGAAGATGCCGACCCTGACATATTGCGCGAAATCCGAGACAAAGCCCGCCATCAGTGGCGCCACTACTCCCCGGTGCCGCGAGATCAGTCAGAAACCGTTGGCCGTCGCTTTGGCGCCATTCGTCATCGTCTTCAAGCGCTGATTGACCAGCGAGCGGAACAGATCGCTAGCCAAAAGCGCCTGCTTATCGAACAAGCGAAACGCTTACTAGACGACACCGAGCAACCCTTGGCTGCCCGCATTACGCATACAAAACAGCTACAGCAGCAGTGGCGTGCACTAGGCCGCGCCCCTAAAGGCGAAGAACAAGCTCTATGGAAAGCCTTCCGTCATACCTGCGACCAGTTATTTGCTCAGCGTGACGCCCACAAGCATGAGCAGGCAGCGCGACAGCAGCAAACACTTGATCAACTGCAAATACTGATTGACGAAATGGATAGCTGGCAGCCGACCCAAGCTAAAGAGTCTGCGACCCTTGACACCTACCTCAACAGCATTAGCCAGCTTGAACCGTTGCCGCGTAACCGGCGCAGTGACGGCATGCAGCGCCGTCTCAGCGGTATTATAAGAGCCAAGCGTGAACGTTTAAGCCGTCTGGAAATTGCCCATACCGTGCAACAATGGCAAACCGCGTTACCGCTGATAAATGCCCATCTTGCTGCGGATCAACAAGCGCTGGCTGGCGAACAGCCACACGCAATTGATGCCAAAGAAGTATTGAGCGAGGGGCTGCCCACTATATTTACGGAGGCACATCAACAGCGCAATCATGCACGGCTAACCACCTCAATCCCCCTATCGGCCGAAAAACATGCCGAATTGGAAGATAGCCTGGCGCGTTTAAGAGTGCACTTGTCACTGCTGGCACTTGGCAGTGTCAAACAGCGTGATGAACCACTCAGGTTGGCTATTCAAGTAGAGCGGTTAAATGAGGGAATCAATAACGAACGCAACCGCTCGGATGAGATTATCGATATATTAGCGTCACTAATGGCATTAGGCCCGATGCCTGACCCACTGTGGCGTAAAGAAGCAGAGGAGTTTAATCACCTGTTTAATCACCTCGCAAGGGTGCCTCACCCATAGCTTCTTATCACCCAAAGACGTTAACGGGAGGCGATCAGCCTCCCCTTTAGACACAACTCTTGTGAAGAAAACAGCGTCATAGCCCAGGGCGGTTTAGCCCATGAATTGACCACCGTTAATGTCAATATTCGCGCCGGTAATAAAGCCAGACTCTTTATCTGCCAGAAACGTTACCAGCCGACCGATTTCCTCTGGCGTGCCATAACGCTTCACTGGAATGGTTTCACGAATGGCTTCACGCACCTGCTCAGGAATTTTCATAATCATATCGGTCGCAATATAACCAGGCGATACCGTATTGACGGTAATGCCTTTGGTTGCAGTTTCTTGCGCCAACGACATGGTTAACCCATGCATGCCCGCTTTAGCAGCTGCATAGTTCACCTGCCCAAACTGACCTTTACGCCCATTGATAGAAGAAATATTGATGATGCGCCCATAACCTTGCTCCAGCATCATCTCAATCACACTGCGGCATGTATTGAAGACGCTATTAAGGTTGGTATCAATTACTTGATGCCACTGCTCATAGGACATCTTCTTCATAGTTCCATCACGAGTAATACCAGCACAGTTGACCAACACACTGATCGGCCCATGCTTTTCATGAATCTCGCGGGCGCCTTCCAAGCAGGCATTATGGTCGGAAAGATCAACACCCGATAACGCAATGTTGTCATAACCGGCGGCTTTCTGAGCTTCCAGCCAGGTTTTGGCTTTTTCGGGATTATGATATCCCGCCACCACCAAATAACCCGCATCCGCCAACGAATGACAAATTGACGTTCCGATTCCACCAGTTCCACCGGTTACCCAGGCGACGGGGACTTGATTAGCCATTGACTACCTCCCTGACATGACGAAAAGCTTGGACACTGAGCACTAGCGTGGTGTCACAAACCCTTCTAAATAAGCGCCGTAGCGCTTTAGTATTCACAGCGCATCGTATTGTTAATATGACGACACACTGACAGTAAGCTTTTTTTTATCCCTATTGGAAGCATAGCTTTACTATGACAATGTTGCAGCACGATGAAAGTCGCAAGCAAGCATAGAAGCGTTTTATGCATGGGGTTGACTTCGCGCCAAATATGCGTAGAATACGCAACACGTTGATGCGGGGTGGAGCAGTCTGGTAGCTCGTCGGGCTCATAACCCGAAGGTCATCGGTTCAAATCCGGTCCCCGCTACCAATATTTTGAAAGGCAGATCAGTTACTTACTGATCTGCCTTTTTTGTTGCCTGTCATTCCAAAAAGCTCTGTGCCCAAATTGTGCCCACACCGTGCCCATTTTTAAAAATGCCTATTGGTAGGTAAAAAAGGCTGCGACCTTCAGGCACCGAACAATTGATTCAGCATTTCCTTCTTTTTCTTTCCTACCGAGTTAAGGCGCAGGTTCTGGACTGGTCTCCTTGATGTGAGTCACTAGCTGTTCGATCTCACAATCAAAGTAGTAGCAAAGCCTATCGAGATTATCTGTCACCGTGCTGTGGCCTGGGTGATTGATAATTTTCGATAACGTCATCCGGTTGATGCCCGTTTCTTTCGCTATCTCCCCGATCGTAATTCTGCGCCGCTCGGCAAATTCCTTCTCTGCAATCAACTCTTTTAAGTGATACCGAATCATCGTCTTCTCTATTATTGATCATAAAAATTATCAAAAAGTGCTTGAAATAATCATTTGATTGTATATATTTCTAATCGAGCGATTAAAAATATTATCAAATGATCACCGCATGAGGAGATAATCTCATGGACTGCACTTTTCTGACAACGGAAGAACTCGCCTCACGTATCAAATACGATGCGCGCACTATCCGCCAGCAACTCAAAGACAGCGTGCTCATTGAAGGCACCCATTACATCCGTCCCTTTGGGCGTCGGAAAATTCTGTATATCTGGGAGGCTATCCAAGAAGAAATGCTGCAAGCAACACCTCGCCAACAACAAGTCGCCATACCGATGGCGAATGGAGGAGTCTGCCATGGGTAAGGTGCGCGCGCGCAAGGAAAGCAAAAAGCTTTTTATTGACTTTCGGTTTGACGGCCAGCGCTTTCGTGAGCAGACCCTGCTTGACGATAACGCCAAAAATCGCAAACAGCTGGAGCTGCTGTTACAGCGCATGGAAGCAAAGATGCTGCTAGGCGAATTCAATTATGCAGAGTTTTTCCCCAACAGCAGCAATTTACAGAAACTGAAAGGCCACCAGCAAGCTCCTACCACTGAGCATCAAGATGCAGTGGCTTTAGACACACCACTCTTCAACGACTTTGCTGAGCAGTGGTTTGAGGAGAGCAAGATCCAGTGGCGTGCTTCCCACGTGCGCAATGTGCGCTCGATCTTGGATAGCTCGCTGAAGCCCGCATTCGGTAAAAAGCCCATTGGTGATATAACCAAGGCCGACATCATGGGGTTTCGCGCCAAGCTGGCCAAGCGCAAAGGGCGTGGCAGCACGGGGCTCGTATCGCCAAAGACTATCAACAGCCATATGACCATTCTTCGCATGGTGCTGGATGAAGCTGCCGAGCGATTCGATTTCGAGACGCCCTACAAAAATATCAAACCGTTAAAGCTACAGAAGACGCACATCGAGCCCTTCTCGCTCCATGAAGTCCACCGCATCATCGATAACGTGCGCCCCGACTATCGCAACTACTACACGGTGCGCTTTTTTACCGGTATGCGTACCGGTGAGATAGATGGATTGAAGTGGAAAAATGTCGATTTCGCTAAACGAGAAATCTTGGTGCGCGAGACATTGATAAATGGCGAAACGGAATACACCAAGACCGATGGCTCCCAGCGTGAAATCCCCATGTTTGGGCAGGTATATGACGCCTTAAAAACGCAGTACGCCGCGACTGGGCGTATGAGCCAGTACGTGTTCTGCAATCAACTGGGACAGCCGCTTGATCACAACAACGTGACGAAACGCGTGTGGTATCCCCTACTACGGTCACTGGGGCTTTCCAAACGCCGCCCGTACCAAACGCGTCATACTGCCGCGACGCTGTTTCTAGCCTCGGGTGAGAATCCAGAGTGGGTAGCGCGCATGTTAGGCCACAGTTCAACCGAGATGCTGTTTAAGGTCTATTCGCGCTATGTGCCTAATGCCACCCGTATGGACGGCTCAGCCTTCGAGCGTTTATTAGGCAATGCCACGTCCACCAAGCCCGAGAAGGAGCACCGCCATGAAACTGCCTAATCAACAAGCTCCAGCACACCTGTCTCGCACTTTTACGGGCACTTATCGCCTTACGGGGCGCGTGGTGGAGTTCGACAATGCAAAAACGCCTTTTCTAAAACTTCGGCTAAGCGACTGCGAAGGTGATCGTATCGCAATGCTGAATTTGGCCAAGACACACGTACCTGAGCGCATTGGCCATTTGGATTTTGTTACTGCATCAGGAGTAAAGTGCTTATCAGGCCAATTCCTACTTGATGAGTTCCGCAAGGCGACCCGTGAGGAAGTCCACTCACTGGACACGCTACAATCGTTACCACGTGTGTACTCCCCCGCACCAGCGGTGTTCGATCAATTAGTGAAGACCGTACAGTCGCTTCAATCAGAGCAACTCCGGGCGTTTTTAACGCGGGTACTGGAACGTAAGGACCGTATCGAGGCGTTTCTGAATGCACCCGCCAGCGTGACCTACCACCACGCCTATGCAGGTGGGTTGCTAGAGCATTCGCTGAACGTCGCGAATAATGCTGTTGCCATGCTGCGCTTAAATGAGCCTTCCATGCCACGCTTAATGCAGGAAACGTGCTTTGTAGCGGGGCTGTTGCACGATATTGGTAAGACGTATACCTACGACTCGAAAGGCAAGCCTAACGCGGCGTGGAAGCTCTGTAGCCACGATGCATTTACCCTTGAAGCCTGTGCATACGGTCTTGCCTACTTAGATCAACATGAGCTCGATATCGCGATGACCTTACGTCATATTTGGACATGTGCCTCACCGGGTGCACGCTACGGCCAGAAAGCAGCCATAACACTTGCTCGTTATATCCGCGATGCCGATGGGCAAAGTGCAATGGCCGATAACCAAATACGAGCGTTTCGCTCCAAAAACCACTGGGGCTTCGGTCGTATTGGTCAAAATGTTTTCTGGCGACCAGAGATATCAGTTTTATAGTCTCAATAATGCTGTATGAGATATCACTCTAAAGTCGCCAATGCTGTCGCGTGGCGGCTTTTTTATGCGCTCTTTCTAGCTACTTTAGTAAAACTTGATTCTCAGAAACTCCTCCTGGTTGAACTTATAGCTAGAGAAGCGTTTGAGGGAGCTTGGTTCTATTACCAGCCTGAGCTGGCGCCTTGCCCTTTCATCATAAAAGGCGCTATCACAATACGTTCATCTCTGAAACCCCGATTCCCAGAAAAACGATAAGGATATCGTGAAATATAATTATGGAATAAAAGATATTTTTAATATTCTTTTATTGAATATTAAAACTGCCAACTGATCGGATACTCCTCGCTATGAATATTCAGCAACTGCGCATCGTACGCGAGACAGTGCGTCAGCACTTTAATCTTACTGAGGCGTCTAATGCCCTGTTCACCTCTCAGTCTGGGGCAAGTAAGCACATTCGAGATTTGGAAGAAGAGCTAGGCGTTGAGATTTTTGAGCGCAGGGGCAAGCGGATTCTTGGGCTGACTGTCGCAGGTAGCACTCTGATGGAATTCATCGAGCGCATTTTGCTTGATGTGGAAAATCTTAAACGTTCAGCCCATCAGCTTACCCATGTAGACCAAGGCAGCCTTGCCATTGCGACTACGCATACCCAGGCACGCTATGCCCTACCGCCAATCATTGCCCGCTTTAAGCAAGCATTTCCTAAAGTGCACTTGGAACTTCATCAATGCAGTCCTGAAGAAATTGTCTCAATGCTGAAAGCGGGCAAAGTGGATATCGGCATTGCCACTGAAGCCTTGCATGAAGAGGGGCAACTATTCGCTTGCTTTCCCTTCTACCACTGGTATCACGGCGTCGTGGTGCCAGAAGAGCATCCGCTCAATGACGGCTTACCATTAACACTTGAACGCATTACTGAACATCCGATTGTGACTTACCACGAAGGGTTTACTGGGCGTACCCGTATTGATACTGCATTTTCGGCGGCGGATGCATTCCCGGATATCGTGCTTACTGCCCTTGATGCAGATGTCATCAAGACCTATGTAGAGCTGGGCATGGGCGTTGGCTTGATCGCCTCAATGGCGTATCACGAACAGCGTGATCAGGGGTTAAAGCTACTAGATGCCAGCAGCCTATTCCCCCGTAACACTACTTATCTAGCGCTACGACGTGGCCATTTCTTGCGCAGCTATGCTTACCAGTTCTTAAAGCTTTGCCGCGACAATCTGGATGAAGAAACAGTTAACCAAGTGTTAGCAGGTCGCAGGGATTAGCTGGCGCTCACCACCTCCGTTTTTCATCTTTTCTAACCACCCATGACGAGCAGGTAATCACGCCACCTGATCGTTGTGGCTTTTCAATATGCCTAATTCCCCTACCTAAGCTCACTGGTTTTTAGTGGATGGCTAATCATAAAAAGATATAAGCAATCCACTTTTTATTCGTTAATTTGAATAATAGAGACCGTTAGGCTGTGCTTCATAACCTAAACAAACGATAGCTAAACAGCGAGCTGGAGCAACCTAATCATGGAAAAAAAAACGCCTGTAAACCCCTGGAAAAAATCTAAACTCACCGCCGCCATACTACTGGGTGGCGCAATACTCGCTAGCACAATGACGTTCAGCGCGACCGTTCAAGCGCAAAGCGAATCATTGCAAATACTCAACGTCTCCTACGACCCGACTCGCGAGCTTTATCGGGAGTACAACGATTGGTTCAGCAATTACTGGCAAGAACAGACCGGTGAAACTGTCACCATTCGGCAATCCCATGGGGGAGCGGGGTCTCAGGCCCGCGCGGTACTCGATGGCTTGGAAGCCGACGTTGTCACGCTCGCATTGGCGTATGACATTGATCAGTTCCATGAACGCTCTGATTTAATACCTGCGGATTGGCAGTCACGTCTTCCCAATAATAGCTCTCCTTATACATCCACTATCGTGTTGCTGGTGCGCGATGGCAACCCAAAGAACATTCAGGACTGGGATGACCTTGTTCGTGATGACGTTGAGGTAATCACCCCCAACCCGAAAACCTCCGGTGGCGCACGCTGGAATTATCTTGCCGCTTGGGGTTTCGCGTTAGATAAATTCGATGGCGACGAAGAGAAGGTTTTCGAATTCGTACGTGATATATACAAAAACGTGCCGGTACTTGACTCAGGAGCTCGCGGCTCGACTAACACCTTCGTTCAGCGTGGCATTGGAGACGTATTGCTCGCTTGGGAAAACGAGGCATTCTTGGCTACCGAACAGCTTGGTCAGGGCGATTTTGAGATTGTCGTGCCGTCGGTAAGCATTCTCGCAGAACCGCCTGTGACAGTGATTGATAAAAACGTCGACGCTCATGGAACCCGCGAGGTGTCTACCGCCTATTTGGAGCAACTCTATTCTGATGAGGCTCAGCGCCTGGCAGGCAAACATTATTACCGCCCATCCAATGAGTCCATTGCTGAAGAGTTTGCTGATCAGTTCCCTGAAGTAGAGCGTTTTACAGTTGATGAGGTGTTTGAAGGCTGGACGAATGCTCAAGAAACACACTTCAATGACGGTGGTCGTTTCGATGACATTCTCGAACAGGTCGGCAATCCCACCAATTAAAGTAGGTTGATACTTTCAATCCCCAGGCTGTGAGGCCTGGGGTTTTTGGGTTTAACCACCCCACCAAATGATGAGCTTCACCATGCCGAACCTTAACCAACCGCGCAATGTGATCCCAGGCTTTGGCTTAACAATGGGGTTCTCGCTTTTCTATCTCGGATTAGTCTTCCTGATTCCCGTTGCCGGATTACTGATATTTACCACGACCATGAGCTGGGCTGACTTTTGGTCGGCCATTAGCCATCCCCAAGTCGTGGCATCTTACAAACTCTCTTTTGGCGCGTCATTGATCGGCGCCTTAATTAACTTATTCTTTGGCATGCTCGTGGCCTGGGTGCTAGTGCGCTACCGCTTTCCAGGTAAACGCATTGTTGATGCGCTGGTGGATCTCCCCTTTGCCTTGCCCACCGCTGTAGCAGGCATTGCCCTCGTAACACTTTACGCCAGCACTGGGTGGGTAGGCCAACACCTGGATGTCTTCGGCATTCGCGTTGCCTATACCCAATTGGGCGTTGTGGTAGCACTCACCTATATTGGTTTGCCTTTTGTTGTACGCACAGTTCAACCGGTATTAGAGGATTTAGAAGCGGAGTTTGAAGAGGTATCCGCTAGCCTGGGCGCTAGCCGTTTCACTACTATCCGGCGGGTGATTTTCCCAGCACTGCTTCCTGCAGCATTAACAGGCTTTGCATTAGCATTTGCACGTGCACTGGGGGAGTACGGATCCGTTGTATTTATCTCAGGCAACCTACCATATAGAACCGAAATCACCCCATTACTAATAGTCACCAAGATTGAGCAATTTGACTATCAAGGTGCCGCCGCTATCGGCACGGTGATGCTGCTCGCTGCTTTCTTGCTACTGCTGCTGATTAATGGCCTGCAGTGGTGGGCTTCTCGGCGCCACTAAGGATCTCTCCATGTCATTAACAAATACTTCATCTTCATTATCCAACTCGTCACTGGAAAAGCGCTGGCGTCGCGCTACTGAAGAGCCTGCTTGGCTACGGCTCAGCCTAATTATTATCGCGCTTACTTTTCTAGGGCTCTTCCTGGTGCTTCCACTGATCGTGGTACTTTACAGCGCCTTCAGCCAGGGACTATCGGCCTGGCAAGCGGCCGTCACTGAGCCCGACGCCTTGGCTGCTATCCGTTTAACATTGCTGGTGGTGATTATCGTCGTACCCGCCAATATGGTGTTCGGCGTAGCGACCGCCTGGGCCGTTGCTAAATTCGAGTTCCGAGGTAAGTCCGTATTAATCTCACTGATCGATATGCCTTTCGCTATTTCACCGGTGGTGGTAGGCCTGATTTTCGTCGTCATGTTTGGCTCCCAGGGCTGGCTTGGCCCCTGGCTGTATGAGCACGACTTAAAAATTCTCTATGCGGTTCCTGGCATCGTGATTGTCATCATATTTGGCACACTGCCGTTTATTGCTCGTGAGCTTATCCCTTTGATGCAGCAGCAGGGTAAAGAGGAAGAAGAAGCTTCGTTAACACTCGGCGCCAACGGCTGGAAAACCTTCTGGTACGTCACGCTTCCCAATATCAAATGGGGCCTTATATACGGCGTAATTTTGTGTAATGCCCGCGCAATGGGCGAGTTTGGTGCAGTAGCGGTTGTTTCTGGCCGGATTCGCGGGGAAACCAACACCATGCCGCTGCATATCGAAGTGCTCTACAACGAATACATGTTTACCGCCGCTTTTGCCGTCTCTTCGCTTTTGACAGGCCTTGCGCTAGTCACCATTGCGATTAAGAGCGCCGTTGAGTGGAACGACGAGCGTCGCCAGCGTATCGCCTCCGCCTGATCCCTTAGCGCTTTACAGAGATAAGAGACTATTTATGAGTATTGAAATCGATCACGTTAACAAACATTTTCGCGACTTTGTCGCGGTCGATAATGTCAGCCTAACGTTCCGTGATGGCGAGCTCACTGCCCTGCTCGGCCCTTCTGGTTCCGGCAAGACAACGCTTTTACGCATCATAGCCGGACTAGAACAGCCAGATACCGGGAGAATCCGCTTTCACGGCGAAGACACTACCGACCTGCATGTCAGCGAGCGCGGTGTTGGCTTTGTCTTTCAGCACTATGCCTTATTCAAGCATATGACCGTGTTTCAGAACGTCGCTTACGGGTTAACCGTCCGGCCACGCAAAACCCGTCCCAGTAAAGACCAGATTAAGCAGAAAGTTATGCGACTGCTGGAGCTCGTGCAGTTGGACTGGACCGCCCACCGCTACCCCCATCAGCTCTCCGGCGGCCAGCGCCAGCGGATTGCCCTGGCCCGCGCACTGGCGGTAGAGCCTAAAGTACTGTTGCTTGATGAGCCTTTCGGCGCACTGGATGCCAAAGTGCGCGCCGAACTGCGCCGCTGGCTACGCCGACTACACGACGATATCCACGTGACCAGCGTGTTCGTTACCCATGACCAGGAAGAGGCGCTGGAAGTCTCAGATCGGGTGGTGGTGATGAACAAAGGCCGCGTAGAACAGGATGGTTCACCAGAGGATGTGTATGACCACCCGGCCAACCCATTCGTGTACCAGTTCCTCGGTAATGTGAACCTATTTCATGCAAGGGTTCATGATGGGATTGCCCGCATTGGCGATATACAACTGCCAGCGCCTGAATTTCAAGGGTACAAAAATGAGCAAGGCCAGGCGTATGTAAGACCCCATGAAATTGAGGTATTCGCCGGGCGCGAACACTCAGATGCGCTGCACGCCAAAATAGAGCTGGTATCGGTAGTAGGCCCTACCGTGCGGCTTGAGTTGCGTACGGATAACAGCGAGGAGCTCATTCACGCAGAGCTTACCAAGCACCGTTTCCGGGCATTAGGCTTAGCACAGGGTGGCGATGCCTGGATTCGCCCCACTTACAGCCGCGTGTTCTTGCCGGATGAACGTGTTTCAAACGGCTAAGGGCCTAATGAGGAAGTGGCGTCGCTGGTGCAAGCAGCACCAGCGGTCAGCTCGCTCTGCCTCAGATAACACCCAGCCAGTGCCCTGGTTTGGACCACGAGACATTAATGACTGGGTGGATGGGCCATAAGGCCCAAGTGCAATATTCAACTGCCGCTTACATCTACCCAGGAATTCTGGCGTTATATAACCTGGAATCCATGAGTCCCATCTTTCTCCAACTGCGCGACTAAACCAAACTCCCAATCCAAAACTGTATTGATCTTTTCATACTCCGCCACACCCACTTCTTAGATTAACTCTAGATATATAAATCTCAACTTTTCATATAGCCAAAGGAACCTTTCCCAGTTAAAGCCCCCTATTCTTTTTAATTATTACTTTTTTTGAATAACCTTTTCTTTTTTAACTATTTAAGCGAATAGGAATCACGTTGGTAGCATAAATCAACACTCTTTCTAGCTTAATTCTTTATTTCACGGTTTTTTCCATTTTTGGAGGGATTTTCTATGTCCATAGCATCACAAAGGCTAGCGTCTAACAAGTGGGCCGACAGCGCGCTGCCATGGGCGGTTCCCATTGTATTAATACTGCTTTGGCAGTTGGCGGTGACGTTCGGTTGGATTTCAAGCCGCATCATGCCCGCGCCGTTGGCGGTGCTTGAGGCTGGCTGGAAGTTAACCGCGTCAGGTGACATCTTCTATCACCTAGGCATCAGCTTTCAGCGTGCTGCGTTGGGTTTTCTGATTGGTGGCGGGATAGGACTTGGGCTAGGCCTGATTAGCGGTCTCTCACACTGGGGAGAAAAGCTACTAGACAGTACCGTGCAAATGATTCGTAACATACCGCATTTGGCGCTCATTCCTTTGGTCATCCTTTGGTTTGGAATCGATGAGACCGCTAAAGTTTTCTTGGTCGTTCTTGGCACAGCGTTTCCTATTTACCTCAATACGTTCCATGGCATTCGCAATATCGACCCAAACTTAATGGAAATGGCTCGAAGCTATGGGCTCTCAGGGTGGCCACTTTTCACCAACGTTATCCTTCCCGGTGCTATGTCTTCAATTTTGGTAGGGGTGCGTTATTCACTCGGCTTGATGTGGCTAACGTTGATCGTGGCGGAAACTATTTCAGCCAGTGAAGGCATTGGTTATCTGGCCATGAATGCGCGTGAATTTTTGCAAACCGACGTCGTCGTGCTCGCCATTGTGCTCTATGCGCTACTTGGCAAGCTAGCGGATGAAGCTGCCCGCGTCCTTGAACGGCGCTGGCTACGCTGGCACCCCGCCTATGTGAAGGGAGACTGAACATGAGTTTTTCTACCTATTCAGAAACAACGACACCAGTTAAAGAAAGCGCTGCCAGCAGTGCTCGCACCTCCCTCTCTTCACCGAAAGGAGGTACGCATTTACACCTCAAAGGCGTGGTGAAAAAGTTTGGCGAGCTGGAAGTACTCAAAGGCATCGACCTGGAGATCGAGAAAGGCCAGTTCATCGCTATCGTGGGTCGTAGCGGTTGCGGAAAAAGCACGCTACTACGCCTTATTGCCGGGTTGGATCGCCACAACACAGGCACCTTAAGTGCCGACGGCCATGCAGACTTGGTATCCACCGATATTCGTATGATGTTTCAGGATGACCGGCTGCTGCCCTGGAAATCTGTGATCGACAATATTGGGCTGGGCCTGAAAGGTGACTGGAGGCCTCGCGCGTTAAGAGTCTTAGAAGAAGTCGGCCTCTCTGACAAAGCCGATGTATGGCCCGCCAAGCTGTCGGGCGGCCAGCGTCAGCGAGTTGCCTTAGCGCGCGCCCTCATTCATCAGCCACAGCTCCTGCTACTGGATGAGCCGCTAGGGGCGCTGGATGCATTAACACGCATCGAAATGCAGCGCCTAATCGAGCGACTCTGGCAACAAAATGGCTTCACCGTGCTACTGGTGACTCATGATGTGCAAGAGGCTGTTCAACTGGCGGATCGCGTCATTGTGCTTGAACAGGGCCAGATTGGTATGGATATGAATGTTGAGATTGCACGGCCACGTGAGCAAGCGAGCGCCGCCGTTTCGGCCATTGAAGGAAAAGTGTTGAAACGCGTATTAGGCCAATAACAAACATCTGACCTTACCCTTTGGCATTTCTCATAACCCCAAAGCACACGGAACGTGCGCGTTAAGGAACACCTCCATGAAACCTTTTGCTCTACCACTTTCATTCAACCGTTCGATAATCGTTGGCGCAGTAGCGGCCGCTACGCTGCTACAGGCGCCATTTAGCCTAGCGGAAGAATTACGCATCGGTTATCAGCGTTCGTCTACCTTAATGAGTGTGTTAAGGGACAATAATTCCCTGGAAGAAAAGCTGGCGGAACAGGGCGTTACCATTGACTGGTATGAATTCACCAGTGGCTTACCGATGCTTGAGTCGCTGAATGTTGGCAATATCGACATTAGCGCTGACGTGGCGGACACCGTCCCCATCTTTGCCCAGGCAGCGGGGGCAGACCTAACCTTCTATGCCAGTGAAGCCGCCTCGCCCTCTGGACAAGCGCTTATCGTACTGGAAGACAGTGATATTGAAACGCTGGAAGATCTTGCGGGTAAGCGCATTACCGTCACCCGTGGAGCAGGCAACCACTACTTGCTGATTGCAGCACTCGAAAGCGTTGGCCTGACCCTTGACGATGTCCAGGTTTCCTACCTCCCCCCCGCCGATGCGCGTGCTGCTTTTTCGCAAGGCAGCGTGGATGCATGGATTGCCTGGGAACCCTTCCTCTCAACTTCCCGTGCAACTTTGGAAACACGCACCATTACTGACGGTAGCGACGGTTTAGCGAGTTACAAGCGCTATTATCTAGCGACAACACCCTATGCGGAAGCCAATCCAGAGGTCATTGCTACCGTTTATGACGCGCTCTATGAGGCGGGCCTATGGATCAAAGCCAACCCAGAGGAAGCGAGCGAGCTTTTATCGCCATTATGGGGCGACCTCGACCCTGAGATTTTACAAAATGCGCTGCAAAACCGCAGCTATGACGTACAGCCTGTGACGCTTGAGGGTCTTAGCGAGCAGCAGAAAATTGCCGATGCCTTCCTGGCTGCGGATATTCTGCCTAACGCCGTCGATGCCCTAGATTCACCGATTTGGCAACCAGGAGAGTAACATGGCTGAGTCTTATGACACTTCCCAAGCAATACCTAGAGTTACCAAAGGGAAGTTTCTATGGTTTTTACCCACTCATGGAGATGGGCATTATTTAGGCACGGCCAAAGGAGGCCGCGAGGTCAGCCTTGGCTACCTGAAGCAGATTGCCCAAGCGGCAGACCAACTCGGCTTTTACGGGGTTCTTCTTCCCACTGGCCGAAGCTGCGAAGACTCATGGGTGATTGCCTCCGCTCTGGTACCTACCACTGAGCGCTTGCGCTTTCTCGTTGCAGTGCGCCCGGGGTTGCAGTCGCCCACTGTGGCAGCGCGTATGACCGCAACCCTTGACCGCATTTCCAATGGTCGATTGCTGATCAATGTAGTGACCGGGGGCGATCCCGTTGAGAATAAGGGCGATGGCATCTTCCTGCCCCACGACCAACGGTATGAAGTTACCCGGGAGTTCTTGGATGTCTACCGTCGTTTGCTTGCCGGTGAAAATGTTACCTACCAGGGTAAGCATATCCATATTGAAGAGGGTCAACTGATTTTTGAACCGGCTCAAACGCCCCATCCCCCCCTTTATTTTGGTGGTTCATCGGTAGCAGGCATCGAAGTAGCGGCGGATATCGTTGATAAATATCTCACCTGGGGTGAGCCACCGGCACAAGTGGCCGACAAAATTGCTACCGTGCGTGAAGCAGCCAACAAGGCGGGCCGTGAGTTAACGTTTGGCATCCGGCTGCATGTCATTGTGCGCGACACGGATGAAGAGGCATGGGCAGCGGCAGATAAACTTATTGAGCATGTAGATGATGAGACCATTGCCGCTGCACAGAAGACGTTTTCACGTATGGATTCCGAAGGCCAGCGCCGGATGGCTGCCCTGCACGGTGGGCGGCGGGATAAACTTGAGGTCAGTCCCAACCTATGGGCAGGGGTGGGCTTGGTGCGCGGCGGCGCAGGCACCGCATTAGTCGGTAGCCCAGAAACCGTGGCCGAGCGTATTCGAGAGTATATGGCGGTGGGCGTCGATACCTTTATTTTCTCAGGTTACCCACACCTGGAAGAGGCTTACCACTTTGGTGAAAAGGTACTTCCACTGCTGCCAAAAGACCACGAGCCGCCACCCGCCATTGACACGCTTCGTGCAGCGGTGCGCGGCGAAATAGTTGCTAACAGTGCCAAGCCTCGCTAAACAAACACTTTTTTAATTAAGGAATCAATATGCCTCTTTGTTCAAAGAGGCATATTTTTTGTTTACCTTTATTTCTTAATAAGCTTTTCATTTATCCTTATTTACCAGCCATTGTTATTTTCTCCCCGTACGACATACTCTTTTTAATTGCAGAAATTTCAATCTGGGAGATTTAAGGATGACGTCATTAAACAAACACTATCTGATAGTACCCGGTTGGAATGGCTCTGGTCCGGATCACTGGCAAAGCCATTGGCAGACACAACTACCTAATAGTTCCCGTACACTCGTCAGTAGCTGGAGTCATCCTCAACTGGGCGATTGGGTTGCCTCATTGGAACGCGCCATTGCTCAGGCCAAGGGGCCTATTGTCCTGATTGCTCATAGCCTTGGATGCGTTACGGTTGCTCACTGGGCGGCCACACGACCCAATTTAAGGGCCAAGATACAGGGCGCACTGCTCGTCGCTCCTGCAGATGTAGAGCGTTTAAACGTAAATCCAAATTTAGCCGCGTTTGGCCCGATCCCCTTAACGCCATTGCCTTTTCCCAGTTTGGTAGTGGGTTCTACCAATGACCACACCGCCAGCCTTGAACGTATTCAGCATTTTGCTAATGAATGGCACAGCGCTCTACATATTATTCGCGATGCAGGTCATATTAATAGTGCATCGGGGCATACGCAATGGAGTGACGGTCTTCGCTTACTCAAGTGCTTTGATTATTACCGCGAGCTACATAGTGATCAGCGATGCAGTGCTTAATGTCTTTAGCTAAAAAATCACAATCTTCTCCTTCTCCTCCAGCGTCATCTTTCATCCCTCGTTAAGAGGGGTTTTTTTATCACCTTATTTATCCCTTACTTATGAATATCAACATCTAAAATACTTCCTAAGCTTTTATTTCTAAATAGATGATTATTTACAGAAGCACTGCCGATGCGCAAGCTCTAACCGCTCTGCATTGATTTATAAACACCTATTCAGGATAAGGACTTACGATGAAACTTCGCTCATTATTACTTTCTTCAGCACTCATAGCGGTTGCAACGGCCTCCTATGCCGATAATGTGGTACGCATTGGCACAACGTCTGGGGTTACGTCAGATTCACTGCTAGCGCTCAGTGATGAAATTAGTGAACGTGGTATTGATCTTCAGGTCACTGAGTTTAGCGACTGGACGCTCCCCAATGAAGCGCTTAACAACGGCGATATTGATCTTAACTTTTTCCAGCACCAAGCCTTTTTAGATAACGCGATCGACCAGCGTGGCTATGAGCTCAGCATGCTGGGATTGGGGTTATTGCAAAATATTGGCATCTACTCCAATACCCTCACCACGTTAGAGGATATTCCCGAAGGTGCTCGGGTGGCCGTTGCAAGTGACCCTGTCAATCAAGGGCGCGGGTTATTGCTGCTTCAACGTGCAGGATTAATCGAATTAAGTGACGGCGATGCCATTGGCGCAACCGTGCACGATATTACTTCTAACCCGAATAACCTCCACTTCCATGAAATTGATGGCCCGCAAATTGTTCGCAGTTTGAATGATGTAGATTTAGCAGTCTCTTGGCCCAGCCATTTCGTTAATGCAGGCCGCCCGGAGCAAGCTGGCGAAGCGCTGATTTATTCAGGCATTGATGACACTTTCTACGCCATGGGCTTTGTGGCCCAGGAAAGTCGCAAGGATGACGCTCTTCTTCTGGATGTCATCAATCAATTCCAAACGTCTCCTGCCGTAAGGGAAACCATTGATGCCAGCTATGGCGGCAATCCTGATCTCTATACGCTCCCCTGGGTAGAGTAGTTACTTATGACCTTATCACCCACTACTGCTTCTGCAGAAGGCTCCTTAATGGAGCCTCTCCCCATTGTTGCTGACCGTGTTCGTATTATCCGTAATGATGAAGAGGCAATCTCCACGGCACATGCACTTGCCAAGCGCTTCGCCCAAGAAGCTGCCACTCGCGATGCTGAACGGCGGCTTCCCTGGAAGGAACTTAATGAATTTTCTTACAGCGGCTTAGGCGGAATAACCGTGCCACGCGAATACGGCGGGGCGGATGTCTCTTATCAAACCGTTGCGGAGGTTTTTCGCCTTTTAAGTGCTGCAGACCCCGCTTTGGGTCAAATTCCTCAAAACCAGTTTGGCGTACTGGGCGTAGTGAAAGAGCTGGCTAGCGAAGCGCAGAAAGCGCACTGGTTTGGCCTTGTCTTGAAAGGTCAACGATTTGGCAACGCAGGGCCCGAGCGGGGAACCAAAACCATTCTGCATCAGCGCACCCGCCTTGCTGAACAGCAAGGCCAAGATAAACTCAGCCTTAATGGCACCCGCTTCTACTCCACCGGCGCACTCTATGCCCATTGGATCCCTACCCGCGCTCTGGATGAACAGGGCCGTGCTGTGCTGGCTTTTGTGCCACGTACAGCACCAGGCGTAAACGTTATCGACGACTGGTCGGCCTTTGGTCAACGTATCACGGCCAGTGGCACCGTCACGTTTAACGATGTTCAGGTTCCCTTGGAACATACCCTGCCGGTGTGGCAAATCGCCAATAAGCCTGGGCTGAGCGGCCCCTCTTCACAGCTCATTCAGGCCGCTATTGATGCAGGCATTGCCAGTAACGCTATCGACGATGCTCTTCAGTTTGTGCGCGAACACGCCCGCCCCTGGACAGATTCCGGCGTTGCTCGCGCCAGCGATGACCCTTACACCATCCATGCATTTGGTCGCCTGAAAATCGACCTCCATGCCGCCAACGCGGTGCTTCAGGAAGCTGCCACGACGCTTGATGAGATCGCCCGCCAGCCGATTGACGATAAAGGCAGTGCAAGAGCGTCCGTTGCGGTGGCAGAAGCGAAAATTCTCACTACGGAAATAGCACTTGAAGCCAGTGAGCGACTCTTTGAGCTTTCCGGGGCATCTGCCACTCGCGCCAAGCACAACTTGGATCGCCATTGGCGTAACGCGCGTACCCACACTCTGCACGACCCGGTTCGCTGGAAATATCACTTACTCGGCAACTACTACCTCAATGACGTGCTACCCGCACGACATCAATGGAATTAAGTGAGCAACCATGACTGAAGCGACCCTCATTTCCCCTCACGTAAGTCGCGTGGGATTGATCACTAGTGATCAGCAAGCAATTGCGACTGCACACACCCTGGCGAGCCATTTTGAACAGCAAGCAGCCCAGCGTGATAAAGAGCGCCTGCTGCCGTGGCAAGAGCTTGATGACTTTACAAAAAGCGGCTTATGGGCGATCACCGTACCCGCTGACTATGGCGGACCAGAGCTAAGTAGTGATGCACTTGCCCAAGTGATTGCCATCATTGCCGCAGCCGATGGCTCTATAGCCCAAATTCCCCAAAACCACTTTTATGCCCTTGAGGTGTTGCGCGTAGGCGGCAGTGAATCGCAGAAGCGCTTCTTCTATTCAGAGGTCATTAGCGGTAAGCGGTTGGGTAATGCACTCGCGGAAATAGGCCATAAGGATTACAAACGCCGCACCAGACTGTACAGAGACGCTAGTCAAAAGTGGCGCGTCAACGGGCAAAAATTTTACTGCACCGGCGCGCTTTACGCCCACTGGATACCAACATTGGTGGTGGATGAAGCAGAGCGCCAACAGCTGGTATTCATCCCCAAATCAGCACATGGGGTCACCATTACCGACGACTGGGACGGCTTTGGCCAACGCCTTACGGGAAGTGGCTCAGTTCAGTTGGACAACGTATTGGTAGACCCCTTATGGGTAGTGCCGTTTACCGACTCCTTTGAACGTCCCACTGCTATCGGCCCCTTTGCGCAGTTGATGCACGCCGCGATTGATTTGGGCATTGCACAAGGCGCTTTCGCCACCACACTGGCGTTCGTCAAACAACATGCCAGGCCCTGGATTGATGCCGGCGTGGAGCAGGCAAACGAAGACCCGCTGTTAATTGAGCGAGTAGGAAATCTCTCCGTGCGCCTAAAAGCGGCAAAGAGCCTGCTTAAACGAGCGGCTGGCAGCGTTGCCATTGCCCAGCAAACACCCGATGACGACAGCGTGGCGCAAGCCTCCATCGATGTCGCCGAAGCGAAAGTACTCACCACCGAGGTTTCATTGTTGGCAGGTTCTCAGTTATTCGAGCTATCCGGCACGGGGGCAACGTTGGATAACCGGCAGTTAGACCGGTTCTGGCGCAATGCCCGCACACATACCTTACATGACCCTGCCCGCTGGAAGCTGCACGCAATAGGCAATTTCTACCTCAATGGGCAACGCCCACCCCGTCACGGAGCGATCTAAACGATGCCAGCGCCCAAAAAACATATCCTGCTCAATGCGTTCAATATGAACAGTGTCGGCCATATCAATCATGGGTTATGGACACACCCAAGGGATAACTCATCAGACTACAACACGCTGGAATACTGGACGGAGTTGGCTAAAACGCTGGAGCGTGGTCTTTTTGACGGCCTGTTTATTGCCGATATCATCGGGGTGTATGACGTTTATCAAAATAGTGTTGAGACGACGTTGCGGGAGTCCGTGCAGTTGCCGCTCAATGACCCTGCCGTACTTGTCTCAGCGATGGCCGCAGTGACTCAGCATTTAGGCTTTGGTATTACCGCCAACTTAAGTTTTGAGCCGCCCTATCTCTTTGCTCGCCGCATGTCGACACTCGATCATCTCACCCGTGGCCGCGTCGGTTGGAATATCGTCACGGGGTATCTCGATAGCGGTTCGAAAGCCGCCGGTCTCCATGGCCTTGCCCCGCATGATGAGCGCTATGACCGCGCGGACGATTACCTAGAACTACTCTACAAACTATGGGAAGGCAGCTGGGAAGATGATGCCGTATTGCGCGACCGCCAGGCTCGCGTGTTTAGCGACCCCGCCAAAGTGCACAAAATCATTCATCAAGGCCCTTACTACCAGATGGAGGGCTATCACCTGAGTGAACCCTCGTTACAGCGCACGCCCGTGCTGTATCAAGCAGGTTCTTCACCCCGTGGCCAGCAATTTGCCGCTCGTCACGCAGAAGCGGTATTTATCAGTGCCCAGGATAAGGGCGAGGCAAAACGAGCAGTGGATAGCCTACGCCGTCAAGCCGTTGAAGCGGGTCGCAAAGCAGACGATATCAAAATCTTCGCAGGCATTGCGATGATTACCGGCACCCACCAACAGGAGGCGCAGGATAAGTACGATGATTACCGCCGCTATGCCAGCCCCGAAGCAGGGCTTGCCCACTTCTCTAGCAGCGTCGGCATCGATTTTGATCGCTTTGAGCTGGATGAGCCGATTCACTACGGCAACAGCAATGCCATACAGTCAGCGGCGAGCAGTGCCCAAGCCAACGCCATGACCAAGCGTAAGTTACTGGAACGCTTCAAACTAGGCAGCCGCTACCCCACCTTGGTAGGCAACCCTTCCTATATCGCCGATGAACTTGAGTCATGGATCACTGACGTAGGAATCGACGGTTTCAACGTATCACGCACGGTCACACCGGAAAGCTTTGAAGATATTGCCGACCTCATCGTGCCCGAGCTGCAAAATCGCGGCGTCTACAAAACCAGCTACCAGGAAGGCAGCCTACGCCACAAACTCTTTAGTGCCGGGGACAAGCTTCCGAGCTATCACGCCGGGGCGCAGTATCGGAGAGTAAAAGAGGCACATGCCAATGAGGAGGCCACCGTATGAAAGCACTAGCCATGGCTGGAGTACTCACGTTAACAGCGGCAACAGCATATGCGGACGCTTTACGCATTGGTGTAACACCAGGTGCATTGGCAGACTCGGTCATCGTTGCAGCAGAAGAAGCCCAGCAGTTAGGAATTGATGTTGAGGTGGTGGAGTTTAGTGATTGGACAACACCTAATCTAGCATTGGCGAATGGAGATCTAGACGCTAACTATTTCCAGCATCAAGCATTTCTTGACAATGCTGTTGAGGAAAGAGGGTACCCAATCGAGTCCATTGCTTTCGGCATATTGCCGAATGTAGGCCTTTACTCGCAACGTATTGAGTCGCTGGATGATTTACAGGATGGGGCACGTGTAGCGGTAGCCAGCGATCCAGTCAATCAAGGACGTGGCCTACAGCTGCTGCAATCAGCAGGGTTGATAGAGCTTGACCCAAATGCAGGCGCAAAACCCACTCTAGATAGCGTTATCGCTAACCCGAAAGCGTTGCGTTTAATCGAAATCGAGGGGCCACAGCTTGTTCGAGCAATTAATGATGTGGACTTAGCCCAAGGCTATCCATCTCATATCGTCGCAGCTGAAGCCTTTGACCCTGGCAGTGCACTGCTTTTTTCAGGCCTTGAAGACGAATATTATGCAATTCGTTTTGTTGCCCATCATGACAACACTGGCAATGAAAAACTACTTGAATTTATTGACTTATATCAACATTCACCTGCCGTTAGAGAACAGATTCATCGTTCCAACGCCAATGATGATCGCCTCTACAGCCTTCCCTGGCTGAATCACTAATCTTACCCCCCTACCCCTTGGCCCAACGCCGATAGGCAATACGGGCCAAGGCATCCAGGAAAAATCCCAGAAACCCTATCAGCACTACCATGGCCATAAGTTCCGAATAGGCTAATCGATCTCGGGTGTCGAGTATGTAGTAACCCAACCCAGAGCTAACGCCCAACATCTCGCAGGGCACTAGAATGATCCACAAAATACCAATGGCCAGCCGCACCCCTGTCAGGATATTTCCGAAGACGCCCGGCAGAATCACATGAAAAAGCAGTTCGCGCCGAGTGGCACTCAAGCTGCGAGTTAGCTGCAACCAGCGGGGATCTAACTGCTTCACCCCAGAGGCGGTGTTCAACAAAATTGGCCATACGGCAGCAAAGGCAAGCAGAAAGTAGATCGGCTTGTTACCTACGCCTAGCACCATAACCGCGATGGGCATCCAGGAGAGAGGCGATATCATGCGTAGAAACTGGAACACTGGCGTGGTTGCCCACTCCACGTAGTGCGATGCTCCGACCAAAAGCCCCAGCGGAATACCCAACAACAAAGCAAGCCCGAGACCTACCAACACGCGCTGCAGGCTAGCAGCAATGTGCTCATACAACTCAGCCCGCCCCAGTAGCTCCGTCAAACTGGCGAGGGTTGCCTGCGGGGTAAACAGGTTACCTAGCCTACCCAACCCATCAAGCGGCCCAAGCCAGGCCCACCAGAGCAACAGTAAGGTTAAAATACCGACGCCCCCCAATAGCCAGGGGAGCGCCGCTTGTCGAATGATCCGCGTCAAACCTCGATCTCCTCATCTCGTTCAAAGCGCTCTGGAAAACCAAACGCTGAAAGACCGCCCACGGCTTCAATACTGCGGCGAACAAAACGATCATCGACAAGATCTCTTGCCACTTCTGCAGGATCCAAGGTATCCAGAAAACCAGCATTGCCTTCAACAACGGTGTTTTTCAGTTGGCGTACCAGCTCTTCGGTGTAGCTCGGGAAAGGGTAAGGCTGAAAGTCGATCCGCTGGGAATTCCACTCGGGGTGCTGAATCGCGCCTGACGATAAGTAGCCTTCTCGAGCACTCGCGGGTGGGGCGAGTACTTGCTTGAGCACCTCAGGTTCATGCGGAGTATAACGATGGGTTCCCGCCCGGGAGAGTAGCTCGGCAGCTTCTTTGCGATGATCGCGTGTCCATAATTGCGCTTTAACAATCGCATCGACGACTTTCTGTGACCACTCGGGGCGCTCTTTAAGGTCATGCTCGTGCATAAACACCACACAGCAGGCGTGCTGTTTCCAGATATCGCCTGTAAAGCGCGCCACCCGGCCAACGTTCATATGCTCTGCCAGTGCATTGAACGGTTCGGCAACAATGTAGCCGGCTATTCGACCACTGGCTAACGCCGGGGGCATATCGGAAGGAGGCATGACTACAAGGCCGACTTCATTGTCAGCGACAGCGGTATCCGGCCCGGCGCTGACAGGGGTTAATCCCTCTTCCCGAAGCAAGCGTTGCACCACGACGTTATGGATGGAATACCAGAAAGGAACTGCGACGTGCTTACCGCCCAGTTGGCTGACATCTTCAATATCGGGGGCAACGGTCAGGCCAGAACCATCCACGTGATTCCACGCGACTACTTTGGCGGGCACTTGGCTTCCGTAGCGCGCCCAAATCGTCATGGGTGAAAGCAGGTGTATTACGTTAACTTGCCCTGAAAGAAACGCTTCAATTACCTGTGCCCAGCTTCTTAACATCACGGGTGCGTCTGCTTGTACGCCCGCTTCTTCAAACAGGCCATGGTGATGGGCGACCAAAAGCGGCGCCGCATCAGTAATGGGCAAGTAACCAATGCGCACGGGGGCGTCTGGTTCTTGCGCAGCTGCGCGGCTACTTAATGCAGAAAGTAACGGCGCAGCACCTGCGGCGGTAAATAAAGCAGCGAGTTTTAAAATGTCACGCCGAGTAGGGGTAGGATCATTTAAGCACATGCCAGGTCTCCCTTAATGAGGTCGTTCGTTACCTTACGGCTAGAGTGTTGGAGCGTTTTGAGAATATCGATGCGCAGCAGGCCTAAGGCTTCAATGTGATCATCTCGCGGGTAAGGCAGATCAATTGACCACTCGTTGAGCGTGGTAGCGGGTGCACCACCCAGCAGCAGCACCCGCTGAGACAGCTGGAGTGCCTCATCAATATCGTGGGTAATGAGCAGTACCGCGGTGTGGCGAGCCTTGACGATGTCGATCAATAGCGCCTGCATCTCACCTCGTGTGACTTCATCAAGCGCCCCGAAAGGCTCGTCCAACAGCAGCACGCTTGGCTCTCTGGCCAAGCAGCGCGCCAGCGCGGTACGTTGTGCCATACCGCCTGACAACTCTTTGGGATAGCGTCGCCGGGCATGAGTGAGCCCCACAGCCTCCATTGCGCGCGCCACTTTTTCTTTACGTTGGGCGGTACTCTGTACCGGCTGACTGGCAAAGTTGAGCCCAAACCCTACATTCTGCTCGAGGTTCAACCACGGCAGCAGGCAGGGATCCTGAAAGGCTACCGCAACACGGGGGTGCGGTTTTTTATGTGGCTGGTTAAATAGCGTGACGTCACCTCGCTGGGGTGACTGCAAACCACCCAGCACACGTAGCAAACTCGATTTACCGACCCCGCTGGGGCCCAACACGGTGACAATTTCGCCAGCCTGGAGAGACGTTGAAAAATCTTCAAGCACAGGGTTCCAGCCTGCCCCATCGGCATATCCCAGCATTAGGTTATTAGCCTCAAGTACCGGCGAGGTCATATAAAGAGCACCTCTTGATGACGCAGCAGCTCAGCTTTCAGCTGCACCACGCTGGGCGTGATGATGGGAATAAACGCGGCCTCCCTCCATCGACGAGCGAAGCCATTGGCTGCGTTATGCACATACGCCTTACCACCTGAGGCTTGCAACTCTAGCTGGGAGGCATTTGCCACGACTTCAGCCAGCGTCAAACGTATCGCAAAGAGTTCAGCAGGGTGCTTGATAAAGCGCTGCTTGCTTAGCCCCTTCTGCAACTGCTTGCCTGCATGGCTTAAGTGCCGATCCACCCCTTCGTAGTCATCGCGCAGCGCTGAACGTGTGGGTCCAAGTTGCTGTTTGGCTGCTACTAAACAGCGGCGAGCCAACCCAATTGACATGCCACATTGCATGGCCAAGAACGCTGGCCGAACGCGCGGTAAAAAGGTGTTGGCTGAATGGGAAATGACCCACTCATCTGTTAGTGAGGCATTCTCAACCTTGATGGAGGCCGTATTACTGGCCCTTAGTGCGATTAGATCCAGATCGTCGCTGCGATTAATCCCCGCAAGATGACTGGGCAGCGCCGCAATCAGCGGCTGTTCATTTTCGACCTCTACTGCGGCTGCCACCACAAAGCCTTCTTTTCGCAAGTTAGTGGCCCAAGGCAACACGCCATCTAGTAAGCGCTTACTATCATCAATAGGCCTTCGAACGACGATGCCCAACGACTCAATACCGGCCAAGTATTTCATGGCATTGGATAACCCTGTCGCACCGGCCACCTCACCGCTTAGCAAAGAAGGCAACAACCGTTCTCTTAACTCCGGATTGTCGCCTTGCAGCAAATACTCAATAAACGCGCGGTGCCCCCAAAAAACAAAGGCAGCCGTTAACGACTGGGAGGCCACCTGAGCGATGGCCTCCACACTGTCAGCCACCTCTCCACCTACGCCTCCAAGTGAGGTGGGTACACCTATTTTAAACACCTCCGCAGCGGCCAGCTTGGGTAAGAGCTCGGCTTCGTTAATATGTCCCGAATCCAGTAAGTCGGCATGCTCAATTAACCATTGGTTAAGATGATCACTGATCATTGCCCCCTCCCCAGCGGTACGCTGCCAACTCGGAGTTGAGCGGCGTTCGCGCAAAGCTATTGGCAAAGTTGCACAGTGTCGCCAAGCTAACGCCAAGAATGACCTCCAGCGCCTGCTGTTGATCGAACCCTGCCTCTAGGAAAGAGTTGAGTGAGTCTTCACTAACGGCACCACGGTTAGCAATCACCTCTCGCGTGAAGGCAGCGAGTGCCTCATAGCGCTTATCCGGCAACTCTCCCTTTGCACGTAAGGCCTCAATGACCTCCTCCGATAATTTCGCCTTGTTTTTGGCGATGGCAGTATGGCCTGCGACACAAAAGCTGCAGCCATGGGTCGTGGCGGCCGTTAACTGGACAACCTCCCGCTCAGCCAAGCTTAAACTAGCACGCGCATTGATCGCCGAGACAGTTAAATAGGTTTCCAACGCCACCGGCGCATTGGCTAATACTTTTAAAAGATTGGGCAGATAGCCGGATTGCTCTTGAGCTTTCTGTAACCACGGCAGCGCATCAGCGGGTGCATCTTCAAGTGTTCTTAAGGTAACCAAAGACATTTCCAGACCTCCTGATAAGTAAGTAACGAAATCTTAGTAGTCAGAGGCATAGCGCTGAATACTATGGAGTCGTCGAAACTTGCTCTAGAGTGTTTCCGTTATATGAATTACTCACGTTCTCCTACCGATTGGTTATTAGAATTTATTGACCCAAAGGCGCGCCTTTTTCATACCGGCAATTATTGCGGTCGCTGGAAAGCCTCGTCTCATGGGCATGCCAACGCGAGCTTTCATTTGGTTGTTTCTGGGAATTGCTGGCTACATCTTGAAGGAGTAGCACCAGAGCCTCTCACGGCAGGCGATGGTGTCTTAATACTCCGCGACGTACCTTTTTGGCTGTCAAGCAGCGAAGCGACATCTGCGTTAACAGCAATACCCGTGACGCAGATGCAGCCGTTCACTCCCCACTCAACTAACGAAACCGGTTTAGTTTGTGGCTTTTTTGAAGTAGCGCCGGGTATTGGCCAGTGGGTAATAGAGGATTTACCCAACTTTATTATTTTCCGCCAATCATCCATCAGCATGCCGCAAATACCGGTCATCTTTTCTCTTATTGTTGAAGAAACACAGCGCGAACAGTCGCCCTCTCCCAGTTTATTAACGCGTTTAAGCGACTTGCTATTGCTTTATGTACTGCGTGAGCGCCTGCAACATTTGGAGGAGCTAGGTGGTGTGTTTGCGCTAGTCTCTTCGAGCACGTTGCTTCCTTTATTGGAACGCTTGGTCGCCGAACCCGATGCCGCTTGGACACTGCAAACCATGGCTGACACAGTGGGCATGTCGCGTTCTGCCTTTTTTAAACACTTTAACGATTGCACTGGTCAATCACCGGGGCAGGTGCTGTTAATGTTGAGGATGAAAATGGCCGCGCGTCACTTGCACAACAATCGTTCAGTGATAGAGGCAGCCGATTTGGTTGGTTATAAATCATTGGCTGCCTTTACTCGTGCCTTTTCACGCTTTTATGGCGAAGCACCCGGTGCTTTTCGCCGTCATACTAAGCAGCTATCCGCCTGAAGGGTGATCATCCACCGACTGCCGCAGTACCGCCTGAGTAATCCTGCTCCCTGGAGGTACATCGCGGGTTAGCCAAACGTTGCCACCAATTACAGCGCCGCGACCAATGGTGATACGGCCAAGAATGGTGGCACCGGCATAGATCACCACGTCGTCTTCCACAATGGGGTGGCGTGGCTCGCCTTTGGTGAGTGCACCCTGATCATCCTCATCGAATCTTACCGCGCCTAGCGTCACCGCCTGATAAAGGCGTACCCGCTCACCAATGACCGCCGTTTCACCGACCACAACCCCCGTGCCGTGGTCGATAAAGAAATGGCTGCCAATCGTTGCGCCAGGATGAATATCAATACCGGTCACCGAGTGGGCTTTTTCGGCAATAATTCTGGCGATGATTCTCAGCCCTTCCCCATAGAACACATGCGCGATGCGATGATGAATAATGGCTAATAGCCCTGGGTAGCACAGCAAAATTTCGTCTACCGAGGATGCTGCCGGGTCGCCGCGATAGGCAGCTATCACGTCCTGATCTAATTGCCGACGTAGTGCAGGCAGCAGGGTGGCAAAACGACGGACAAATTCATTCGCTTTACGATCTTGAGCCTGGGGTTCCAGGCGCGGCTGCTGGCAACTCAGTTCTAAACGCACCTGGGTCGCCAGAATATTCAACGCGTGACCAAGCTGATGCCCCACATAAAAATCCTCACTCTCCTTTTTGAGATCGGAGGGGCCCAAGCGCATAGGAAATAAGATGCCGCACAGGGCATCAATCACCTCATGTATATGGCGGTGAGCAGGAAGCTCCCGGGTGCCCAGGTCGGTCTCCCGCCCTTGGCGCTCGCGCCACTCGTGTCTCACCTGGCGTAACTCTGCCACCACACTGTCTAATGGCCATGGAGATGGCTCATTGTGGTTTTTTTCACTCATCTCAGCGTGGGCCTCTTCTTTTCAAGCGTTGATAGTTTGCCCTGACTACGAATAAGACGTTGGCACAGGATACTGATCCAGCAGTGCCCACCGGCCTAGATCGCGTATTTTATAATCCACCGGATCATGGAGTGTATGGGTACGTGCATTGCGCCAAAAACGATCCAGCCCCAAAGGCCGCGCAGTCGCCCTTGCACCTGCAATATCAAACAACCGGCTGCTAGCATCCAACGCCGCTTGGTGCGCCACGACTTTCGCCTCTGCAGTGGCAATTGCAGCCTCACCCCGGTTTTCAGCACTAATAGCGGTACGTTTCACAAAGTGGCGCTGGGCTATATCGCCTGCTATATCGGCCAATACTTGAGCACTACGCAGCTTTACCCACAACTCACCAAAGTGGCGCTGAAGGTATGGGTCATCTTCCGCTTGAGCTGCTTCAGAGGCTAACCAGGGTCGCCCCTGCTCAAGCGTAAAGCGCTTTGCTTCCTCAAAGGCCCCTTCGGCAATGCCGACGTATAGATTGACTAACACTAACTGGGCTAAACAGGCGCGAAACTGAGCCGACGGGGACCACGCAAAACCAGGCGGTAGCAGCACTTCGCTCTCGAAAACCTCCACCTGCTCAAAACTCACGGTACCGCTATCGGTTTGCCGTTGACCGATAGCGTCCCAGTCATCATGTACGGTAATGCCAGGACGATGAGTGGGCACCGCCGCAATCACCAGGGTTTGGGTCGGCTCATGCCACGCCGAGACGGTCAAATAGTCTGACCCTCTTGCCCCTGAGCAGAACCCCTTCTTGCCTTGCAGGATAAAGCCACCATTACCACGCTCGGTAGCGACGGTGCGCTTATCCAACGGATTAAGGGTATTGCCCCAGAAAAGATGTTCTTGAGCGGTGGCGGTTAACAGTCGCTGCTGCTGATGTTGATTGCCGTAAAGTAATACCGACCCCACTTGCAGGTGGTGGAAAGCGAATACATGGGCAAGCGCTGAATCCACCCTGGCTAAGCGTCTGACTACTTGATAAACAAGTGACCATGGCTGCCCCTGACCGCCATATTCAGTGGGTACAGCCAATGTCAGCAAACCGCTGTCACGAATCAGCTCGCGCTCAAAAGAGGCATGCCCACCCAGGCGATCCCGCTCAACGGCACTTTCGGCTAGGCGCGCTGCCAACTGATCAGCAATGGTCAGCCAATGCTGCTGATCATTGCTCGACAGAGCGTCTCGCGAGGGATCCACCGCTCTCAATCGTTCAGACTGATCTGGGTAGGCATTTGCAATGCTCATGCGGCCACTCTCCTCAATGCATTAATGCCAAAACCAGAAAAAAGAACCATCAAACGGTAAAACGCAGGCCCAGGCACATTGAGGCTCAACCACGTTTAGCGGGTATGGATACGGTGTATTATTCATCGCTAGGCCGCCATACCACAGAAGGGATATCCAGCTCGCGTGGAATCAGCTCCAGTTCAAAGAAGGTATCGGCAATATCCTGTTGCTGGGCAATCACTTCATCAGAAAGATACTGAGCACCGTAGCTTGCACGATTCGCGGCCACATATACCACATCCTGCTCAAGGCCGATGGAAGGCGCTAAAAGCTCTGCCACTTCGCGCAGGTTATCCGCCGCCCATACGTCCAGCGTCTGCAGCTCTTCAACAATATCCTCAACCACATGCGGGTACTGTTCCGCTAAAGGCCCTGCGGCAATATAGAACTCATGATTACTCACTAGATCCGTGCCATCTGTTAGGATTCGTGCGCCCAGCGCATCTTCGGCCGCCGCCAAGTAGGGTTCCCAGATAACCCAGGCATCGACGCTGCCGCGCTCAAATGCAGCGCGTGCATCCGAAGGGGGTAGGTAGGCTGGCCTAATATCATGAATGGATAAACCGGCATCCTGTAGCGCGCGCACCAATAAATAGTGAACGTTCGAGCCGCGGTTTAGCGCAACGCGCTTGCCTTCCAGCTCGGCAACGCTTTGGATGGGCGAATCTTCTTGCACAAGAATCGCTTCTGCTTGAGGCGCTGGGGGCTGGTGGGCCACATACACAAGATCCGCCCCGGCAGCTTGGGCAAAGACCGGCGGTGTTTCACCTACCGTGCCAAAATCAATGCTGCCTACATTAAGGGCTTCCAGCATTTGCGGGCCAGCAGGAAACTCCGTCCAGGTGACATTAATATTACGATCAGCAAATCGCTCTTCCAGCGCTTGGCGCTCTTTAAGCAGTACCAAGGTGCCGTATTTCTGGTAGCCAATCCGCAGCGTTTCAGGGTCGTCTGCTGCTAACAACGAGTGCGGCAACAAAGCCAACACTCCAGATAGTACAGCGGCAGATAAGGCTGTTCGTTTAATCATAGTTAATCCCACTGAAAATTAAGCGTAGGCAACAGAGCGCTGGTAGGCACTCGCTGATGCGGAACTCTGACTGGGGAGCGTTTCAATCAGCTCTTCAATAGAGCGACTGATGCGAGCGCTTGCCTCTTCCCCTACCTGATAGCGCTTTTCACTATCAAGGGTGAGCTGTTTCGCGTTGACGTAGACACCGCCCAATACATTGCTGGCCCCTAACGCAGACAACACCGGCTTTAACGCGTAATCGATCACCAGTAGATGGCTGTCAGAGCCGCCGTTGGCAAGCGGCAACACTACTTTGCCTTTCAGCCCACGCTCAGGTATTAAATCCAGCAGCAGTTTAAGTGCCCCTGAAAAGGAGGCCTGGTAAACGGGCGTTGCCAACACCACCGCATCGGCCTTGGCAATCGCCTCCCGGTATCGAACAATTTGAGGCGCGTTAAAATCGGCGAAAAACACTTCATTACCGTCAAATTCATTGACGTTGAATACGTCTGTTTCGATTCCCTGTTCCTGTAGCTCCTTATTGATAAAGTCGATTAACGCTGAGGTACGTGACAAGCTTCCAGGGCTTCCTGCAATTAATACAACACTCATAACAAACTCCTTAAGCACAAAATAGTTAAGATGTCAGGGGTAGAAAAACTGATTTACGAGGCTGAGGCTTGACGGGATTGCGTCGCACGCGCGTCAAACGCACCCCCAGTAAATACGCCCTCTTCTGTCACCGCCTGTTTGCCAGGCAGCAAAGGGAAAACGAGTTCAGCGAAGCGGATCGCCTCTTCAAGGTGCGGATACCCCGAAAGCACAAACGTATCTACGCCTAAATCCGCGTACTCCTGCAAACGCTGGGCCACGGTTTCCGGGTCCCCCACCAGCGCCGTTCCGGCACCGCCCCTTACCAGCCCGACACCCGCCCAAAGATCAGGGCTAATCTCAAGCTTGTCGCGTCTTCCACCGTGCAGTTCCGCCATACGCCGCTGCCCCACAGAGTCCATGCGCGAAAAATTCTCCTGGGCTTTTTGGATGGTTTCGTCATCCAGGTTGGCAATCAACTTGTCTGCCGCTTGCCAGGCCTCTTCGCGGGTTTCTCTGACAATCACATGGAGGCGCACGCCAACTTTCACTTCGCGCCCGTACTTGGCCGCTTCTGCGCGCACATTGGCAATCTTTTCAGCAACAGCGGCAGGCGGTTCACCCCAGGTGAGGTAGGCATCAACATGCTTAGCGGCTAATTGATGGGCAGCAGGGGAAGAGCCGCCAAAGTAAAGCGGCGGGTAAGGCTTCTGGACAGGATTAAAGAAATTCTTGGCACCCTCAATCTGAAAGTGCTTGCCCTGATGATCAACACTTTCACCTTCCAGCAGCCGTTTCCAAACCGTTAGAAATTCATCAGCCACTTCGTAGCGTTCGTCATGGGTCAAGTGAACACCTTCGGCAGCCAACTCAGCGGCATCGCCGCCCGGCACAACATTAAGCAACAGCCTGCCTTTTAGCGCCTGATCCAGCGTTGCCGCCTGGCGAGCGGATGCGGTGGGGCCTGAAATAGAGGTACGCAACGCTACCAATAATTTAATTCGCTGAGTGACGGGCACTAAACTTGCAGCCACCACCCAAGGGTCTAAGCAACTGGCGCCGGTGGGAATGAGCAAGCCATCATAACCATGATGCTCTGCGGCAACCGCTATTTGCTGCAAGTAAGCGTTACTGGGTGGCCGCCCACTACCTTTTCCCAAATAGCGCGTATCGCCAGACGTAGGCAAAAACCAGAAAACATCTAAACTCATCGCGTCATCATCCTGTCAATAACCTGTAGCCAGGTTGCAAAGGGCATTAAGCACTGATTACCGACAGCATAAAGACATGGATAAGACCCAAACAAATCACTTTATGAGATATCTATTTCAGCATGAGGCAAGCAAACCTAATGCTATAAACCTGATGACTACTTCTGTTTAAATTATTTAGCTTACCTGCCCACTCAAGTTATATTTTTTAGTTATATTTATCCGGATGAACAACGAGATGCCGAGTCTGAAAACCCCGTTCTCCTCGTTACCTAATGCGCGATGTTGTGAGTCACACACGCACTCAAACCTTAGCAACATGACCCAGTTGAGACACTGGGCAGGCACCACTCCTCTTTCGACGGCATTATGGCAGCCTAACCATGGTCAATGGCGACGCTGGCGATGGATCGACCTACTACGGGAAGCAGAAAACCTCGCCGCCAATATGCGTCATCATGGCTTAGCGACCAACGCTCATATCGGCTTTTGCGGTACGCTCAACGCTGATTTTCTCTTTGGGATGTTGGCGGCTTATATTAGCCATTGCAGGCCGGTGTTGATTGACAGCGAGTTATTAAACGAGCCGGCAAACTTCTTAGCAGCTTGCCATCAGCAACAGCTCTTATATGTCGTTACTACGCGCCCCGTTTCACCTTTCAACACGCCTCGACCTAACGTTACCAGCAGTTGCTTGTTGTCTAGAAAAAACACCTTTGAGGCGTTTAGCCAGCTACCGCTCGCTTTAGCCAGTCCAACTATCTGTCACAAAGCACCAAGCCGTGTAGCACTATGCCTAGCACCACGCGGCTTCTGGGCTGAAGAAGGCACCGAGCGCCCTAATAGCGTAGAACACACCCTGAGTCACTGGCTCACCTCAGGCGAGGCACTCGTGCTACCTGAAAACAGACATACGGCGATTAAAGATCGCCAGGCCGCCTTGATAACGAGCATCATCGGCTCCCCTAGCCTGCGACAGAATATCTATTCACAGAATCAGCAATACTTCACCTCGCTTCCACCTAAACAGCAAGCGCTCTACCGCTGGAGTAGCCAACAGGATGCACCCGCTCTCACTAACGCCGCCAAGAAAGTTATCAGTCGCTTGATGGGCTGGAACTACTTACAGCATTTGGAAAGACAGCTCACCTCACCCTACTAGTAAAAAACAAAAGCATTACGCATAAAAAAACCGCCTAACTGGCATCAGCCATTTAAGCGGTTAAAAGGTACACTCCACTGGGACACTACACACTTCAACCTTACTTTACCGCTAGAGTTTTTAAAAATCTTTATTGCGTATATCTATTTTAATAATCATCTTAAAATCCTACTAAATTACTCACTAGCAACCACAACAAGATTCACCGAGCGTATCATTAAAAATGATTTACTAATCATTATTTATAAAGTTTTCATAACTATTTTTAAACGTTGGCCCAGTCATTTATGGTCTGCCATTACTGACCACTATTGAGTAGACCATTATGCGAACCCCCTCTTTCACTGCCACCCTCTCTTTTGCCCAATCCAAAAAATATTGGCTGGCCAGCCTGCTAGTTCCCTTAGCCGCTGCCTCACAGGTGAATGCTGACGATGTCAGGATTGGCGTTGTCTCAAATGGGCTGATTGTCGATTCAGTCTATGTCGCGGCTGACCTTGCTAAAAAGCAAGGTATCAATGTTGAGGTCACGGAGTTTAGCGACTGGGTGCTTCCTAATACCGCCGTGCTAAACAAAGATATCGATATCAACTACTTTCAGCATGAGCCTTTTCTGACCAATGCCGAGGAGGAGCGTGGCTTCGATTTAACCCCACTCGCCTATGGGGTTGAGGGCTTGATGGGTATTTACTCAAAGGACTTTGATAAAGCAGAAGACATCCCTGCAGGCAGTACCATTGCAGTGGCCGATGACCCTGTCAACCAAGGCCGGGGGTTAATACTGTTAGAGCAAGCTGGTTTAATCACCTTGCCCGAAGGCATCGGCTACCATGCCAGCCTGTACGATATTGAAGACAACCCGTTGGATCTCTCTTTTGTAGAGCTGCCGGGGCCACAGCTACCCCGCGCGTTTGAAGATGTGGCCGCTATTCTTAGCTACCCACATTACATCAAATCTTCCGGCGTGACGGATCCTGCAGATGCACTGCTATTCCATATTGACGACACGCACACTTTCGCACTGCGTTTCGTTGTGCATCCTGATAATGAAGATGCTCCCGCTATTCATCAATTCATTTCAATCTACCACCAGGCACCTGAAGTAAAGGCCTCTCTTGAAGAAGCCTTCGGTGATAGCTCGCTATATCAATTGGCATGGGAAGACTTTCCTCCCCTGGAGCTGAGTGAATGAATATTGCCGTTGCCCCCTATCGTAAGGCAGCCCCTTCGGGGGCTGCTGATAGCCAAAAAACATCCCCCACTAACCCTCTGCACCTGCGACTTGAAGGTGTCGGTAAAACCTATGTATCTGGTCAGCGACGAGTAGAGGCGCTTAAAGATATAAATTTGGATATCTTCCAAGGAGAGATCTTCGGCATTATCGGGAGGAGTGGTGCGGGTAAATCGAGCCTGATACGTACGCTGAATCGCCTTGAAGATGTCACTACCGGAAAAGTGTTGATTAATGGCGCCGATATCCAGTCACTGGATACAAACGGCCTCGTTAAACTACGCCGCCGAATTGGGATGATTTTTCAACACTTTAATTTACTCTCATCAGCGACCGTATTTGAGAATCTAGCACTTCCGCTGAAAGCCGCGGGTATTCGAGATAAGCAGCGCATCCGGCAACGGGCACAAGAGCTTCTGCGCCTAGTAGGGCTCGAGGGAAAAGAAGATGTTTACCCCTCTCGCCTTTCAGGCGGACAAAAACAGCGCGTTGGCATTGCCCGTGCGCTGATGCTAGACCCAGAAATTCTGCTATGCGACGAAGCGACCTCGGCACTCGACCCTGAAACGACGCAATCCATTTTGAGCCTGATCAAAGAGATCAATAAAACGCTAAAATTGACCGTCGTGCTGATTACTCACGAGATGTCAGTGATTAGTCAAATATGTGACCGTGTGGCGGTACTTGAGGACGGCGCGTTGGCTGAACTGGGGCCTGTTTGGCGAGTGTTTGGGCGCCCTGAACACGAAGCTACCCAGGCGTTACTGGCGCCATTAAAACCTAAAATAGCCGACGACATTGCTCAGGCGATATCTGCCACACCCGCGGATAACACTTCCAGAGCGATTGTTAAGTTTTTTTTCGATGGAACCGCAGCCACCTACCTGCCCCTGGGAATACTCAGCCAGCGCTTAGGTGGTGATCTCAGACTACTGCAGAGTGGCATTGGCCGGCTTCAAGGTCACCCACAAGGCGAGCTACTTGTCAGCCTGCCCTACCAGCAACACGAGCTAACACAACGCCTCGAAACTATTAATGACCTTGTCTCAACCGTGGAGGTACTCGGCTATGCTGTCCCAACGAATGCTTGATGCACTTTGGCAAGCCTTTCTCGATACGCTTTATATGGTGGGTGTATCAGCGGCGATTGTCTGGTTTGTGGGTATCCCGCTAGCGATCATTTTGGTGACCACCGCCAAGGGGCAAATTTTTGAAGCGCCGCTGGTTAATAGAGTGCTAGGCAGCATTGTCAACGGATTCCGCGCAACACCCTTTATCATTTTACTGGTCGCGCTGATCCCGCTTACCCGCTTGATTACTGGTACAACTATTGGCGTTTGGGCAGCCGTTGTGCCTATTACTGTCAGCGCGACGCCCTTCTTTGCGCGCATCGCCGAGGTGAGTTTGCGAGAAGTCAGCTCAGGGGTGATTGAGGCTGCCCAGGCGATGGGTTGCCAAAAGCGCCATATCATATTCAACGTTCTTCTGCCTGAGGCCTTACCAGGGATTATCGGCGGCTTCACCATCACGCTTGTGGCCATGATCTCTGCCTCTGCCATGGCAGGTGCCATTGGTGCAGGCGGGTTAGGCGACCTAGCGATTCGTTACGGCTACCAGCGTTACGACACCACCGTGATGCTTGCCGTTATTGCCATTCTTATCGCTATTGTTGCCATCATCCAGTATGCCGGGGATCGCTATGTTTACCTTTTAAAGAATAGGTAAGCCAATGTTTCTAAATCTTAATTGTAGCCCCCAATCTATTTAGAAAATGGTTTTGGGGAAAGAGCATGGCTTCACCATGGCGCTAGAGCAGGATCTTCAGCGTAGTACTAACGAGGAAACATGATGACAAACAAGCGTCGCGGTGCAACCGCTAGCGCCTCACGTAAACAGCCC
Source organism: Vreelandella neptunia (assembly GCF_000712975.1). Taxonomy (GTDB): domain Bacteria; phylum Pseudomonadota; class Gammaproteobacteria; order Pseudomonadales; family Halomonadaceae; genus Vreelandella; species Vreelandella qaidamensis. The sequence goes on from NZ_JHQL01000006.1 coordinate 153,579, forward strand.
ACGTTACCTGTTATTGATTTGCGTGATTTCACTTGTATGGATCGACGCCAGGACTTTCTAGCCAATTTGCGTCATGCGGCCCGCGATGTTGGCTTTTTCTATCTTGTTGGTCATGGGGTTGATGACACTCTTATTCAACAAATATGGCAGGTATCCAGGCGCTTCTTCGCGCTACCACAAGCAGAAAAAAATGCCATCAGCATGGCCAACTCGCCGCACTTTCGTGGCTATACCCAACTAGGCCATGAATTGACCCGGGGGGTGCCCGACCGCCGAGAGCAAATTGATATAGGTGCTGAGTTACCCGCCCTTGAAATTTCCCCCGATGCCCCTGCATGGCGACGATTACAAGGGCCCAATCAATGGCCTTCAAGGCTGCCGGAGTTACGTGAAGTAACGCTTGAATGGTCTGCAACGCTGCGCAGTGTGGCCATACAACTGCTGCGCGCATTTTCGGTCGCCCTTGAGCAGCCTGAAGAAGCGCTGGACGGGCTTATCGATAAAGCCCCAGCGCAACTTCTTAAGCTTATTCGCTACCCCGGAAGCCACCAGGCACATGAGCGCCAGGGCGTAGGCCCTCATAAAGATGCGGGCATTCTCACTCTGTTGTTACAAGATGAGCATCCAGGGTTGCAGGTGAAGCGAAATGGCGAGTGGCTCGATGCCCCCCCGATGCCAGGAGCCTTGGTCGTCAATATCGGTGAGATACTGGAACTCGCCACCAATGGCTACTTGCGCGCCACGCTACATAGAGTGTTGGTACCCGATGCGGGGGTCACTCGCTACTCCATTGGCTATTTTCTGTCCCCTAGCCTGGAAGGCAGTGTGCCGCTTTTACCGCTACCCGAGCACTTGGCCAAAGATGCACTAGGCCCGGAAAGCGACCCCGACAACCCGCTCTTTCGTGACATCGGCGCTAACGCTCTAAAGGGCCGGTTACGATCACATCCTGATGTTGCTGAACGCTTTTATCCTGACCTCTCATCTCATTCTGTTTCTTAAGGAACCCGTATGAACACTCAATACCATCATTATATTACCCATTCTTTGGGCGGCCTGGTTATGGGGGCGCTCTCGATGACACTCCAAGCGAACGAACGGGCAGAAACACTGACTATCATGGCCTCTTCATTGCCTCACGCGGACATCCTCGAATTCGCTGATGATCAACTGCTTAACAACCTCTCTCTCGAGATTATCGAGATTACCGGCCAAATGAACCCAAACGGATTTTTAGCCGGTGGTGATATCGATGCCAACTTTTTTCAGCACGTGCCTTACCTGGAAACAGATAGTACGAATTTTTCACAGCCACTGACGGTGATTGCTACCGTACATATCGAACCGTTAGGCATTTACTCAAGCCGGCATGACACCTTGGAAGCATTGCCCAAGGGCGCCCGTATCGCCGTACCGGATAACCCAACCAACTTAAGTCGTGCCCTCTTTTTATTAGAAGATGCCGAATTAATTTCATTGGCACCAGGCGTTAGCCGAGCGGAGCTAACACAAGCAACGGAGCTAGATATTGCCGAAAACCCATATGAGCTTGAGATAGTGCCCATCGATGCGCCGCTATTAATGCGTGCATTAGCAGATGTCGATGCGGCGATCGTCAACGGCAATTGGGTGTTAGAAGCAGGTTATACGCCTGATGAAGATGCGCTGGTATTGGAGACAGCTCTCGACAATCCCTACGCCAATATACTGGTAACTCGTCAAGACATTGCCCACGATGAGCGCCTTGTATCACTTGCTAACGCATTGGAGTCAGAGCAGGTAGCAGATTTTATTCGCGAGCATTATGACGGTGCTGTACTTCCTGTTCACTAAGAAGTGAACGCGGTATGTGGCTCATCCTGTTGGTATCAGAATGAGCCACGCCACCATTATTTGCGGTACTGAACACGCCATCCCAGGTAAAGCCCCGCCATACAAAAGACGGCAAAGACCCAGCCTGACAGCGCTGACGCCATAATGCCGGAAAGTAACGTACCGACCGTACAGCCGAGGGCGACCATTGCTCCCCACCCCATCAGCACCCCGCCAGCAAATGTCCGCGTGAGCTCTTTAAAAGAGGGCTTTTTGAAGACTGCATCGCCAGCTGAAAGTGCCGAGGCAACCGCACCTAAGGTCACACCGATAACAAATAAGCCGTTATTACTCCAGAGCGTTTCCTTAATAACAGTGGCGCACCCCCTGAAGGTATCCAAGCCTTCAAGCCGAGCCGGTAGCCAGCCAAAAGCATCTGCTCCTGTTCGCGCTAAGCTGCCAATTTCCGCCGTAACACCAAAGGGGCCCACCCTAAGGTAAGCCAGTGCGGCTAAAGCACCAATGAGAAGTCCGCCTGCCCAGGTTGGCCAACGCTTACGCCACCACAAAGTTGTATTCGATGCAGGCATTATTTGATGGCGCCACGCCAATACCAACGCCACGGCAGCCAGCACGACCAGCTGTAACCACAATGCCCCTTCATAACCTAAATAGTGAGGCAGCCAAATAACCGGCGCGCTTTGTATCGCTTGAAGATAAAGCGTATTCCAACTGGCAAAGCCAAGCGCAAACCCAACGATGACACCCAGCAATCCAATGGGTGCGGTTGCCATGCCTTCCCCCAACCGATAAAACAAAGCACTGACACAGGAGCGAGCTAATGACATGCCGATGCCAAAGGTAAACGCCCCCACCACCAACACCCAGCTAATAGGGCCAATATGTGCCCCAGGGGGTAAACGATCAGCACGAGGCATTGGCAGAAACGCACCAAAGATAAAATGGTAACCCACTAAGCCGACCGCCAACGCAGCCACAATGCCGAGCAGCCCAGCCGCATCACGCCGTTCAAAAAAATCCCTTGATACGCAATAAAAGCAAAACCGTGAACGCTGTAGTAACGCCCCAAACGACACCCCAAGCCAAAGTGACATTTCAAGATGACCGCTATCGCTAGGCGCGATTACCCATTTGGCAAAGAGAACAACCCCTGCCACTACCAGTAAAGGAAATAGCCACTGCCGAGCGGGCGGAGAGCTGATCCTACCTACCCTATCGCTCTGAAAATTCGACATAAAGTCCCTATTAATCATCTCTACTTGCCAATAAAAAGTGTTCATCCATAAAAAAGGCAGTGCAAACGCACTGCCTGAACTCCAAGGAAGAGGAACACTAAAACGCTACAGCTTACTGACCACCCCATACAGTGCCTGACAAGTTAGCTACAGGGACGCCAACGGCATTACCATACTCGGTCCATGAACCATCATAGTTGCGCACGTCGTATCCCAGCAGTTTGCTCAAGGCAAACCAGGTGTGGCTGGAACGCTCACCAATACGGCAGTAGGTAATGATAGGTTTATCACCGTTGATGCCAACATCTGCATAGACTTGGCGCAACTCCTCAACGGATTTGAAAGTACCATCTTCTGCCACTGCATTGCCCCAAGGTACATTGACAGCGCCGGGCACATGGCCAGCACGAACCGCCAGTTCCTGCACACCCGGCGGCGCGAAAATTTTACCCGTATATTCATCCGCTGAACGAATATCAACAACGTCTACATCCACTTCATTTTTCGCCGCCGCTAACACATCAGGTAAAAAGGCGCGCAGCTCTGAATTGACACTCGCAATGGTAATGTCACCTGCGTCAGGCGTCGGTGCGATAGGCGTTAACGTGCGGCCTTCGGCTTCCCATTTATTACGACCGCCATCCAGTAGCTTAACGTTGGCGACATCATAAATATCAAATACCCAAGCCCCCCATGCCGAGAACCAGTTATTGGTATCCCCATAAAGAACAATGGTGTCACCTTCAGACACGCCTGCATCCCGAAGTAAGGACTGGAAGTTCTCCTGGCTAACGATGTCACGGTTAACCGTATCCACTAAGTCCGTATGCCAGCTAACATTGACAGCGCCGGGTATGTGGCCCCGCTCGTACACACCTGGATTTACGCTGACTTCAAAAACCACCAAGTCTTCACTTTCGAGATTATTTTCGAGCCACTCGGTGCTGACCAAAAACTCGCTATCAGCAGCACTGGCAGCCGACACAGCCAAGCATGTGCTAATAAACGATGCGCCAATATAGTGTTGAATTTTCATTACCGTCCCCTTTTGTTTAACCTACTATGAGATAGTAGTGAAGACTCGCCAAGCTAAATAAATATTTTTAAGCGATATAGTTTTCTGAATTAAAGATTTAAAAACTAAAGCTACCGAATAAAAAAGGTAGAGAGGAATTTATCTAATTGTTACTGTTTCAGAGATACTAAACTCACTCAACTGCTCACCACTCACCAACGTCGGCTCCAACTGCGTCATAATTCCCAAGTCGCCAGGTCGATCAAGTTTTGGCCACCACACTTTTAAGCCTGCGAGTCTCGCATCCTTGCTCCACTCCGTTAAGCGGGGGAAGTGTTCGCGGCTTTTGCGCGCCAGCGGCAATGCATCCGGCGGTGGTGTTACCCAGCGTATACCGTTCTGCTTCAAGCGCTGCCACTCCTTCGAAGTAGTACCCAACGGCACAGCTTGCGCCAATAGCGGATAGCCTCGTTGATGAAAGCTATGCGCAGCGGCCTGAGCATGCTCCTCTTCCAGTACCACTGAGCCATCTAGCCGCAAGACCACTTGGCTAGGATGCAGGCCCAATTGGGTTAACAAGCTTTCAAATACACTGCCATGAGATACCTCGACGGCCTGGATATGACGCCAGTGCACATCGACAATTAGCGGTTTGGTGCTAGCCCCATTCAGAGCCAAATGATTGAGGGCATGCAGAACCCGTAGAAAACGGTCTAAAAAAACCACATCTTCCTGGTTCCACGATAAAAAATAGAGCCAGTCTGATGGGTGCGGTACGTCGTGTTGGTCACGAATTTCTACCCCTGCTTCCCAAGCGGCAATATCTAACCGCTCCAATGAGAAGATAGGCTGCTGTGATGGATACAACGTCAAATTGTAAAGCTGCCCCCATATCCGCCCATCCTCCCAATGGAATGCCGCATGGTGTTGCAAACTGGCGTTGGGATTAAAGATATAAAGGTGTTCGTTAAGATAGTTGGTAACTTGCGTTAATGGCATGACGTTATCCTCCCGATGGGGATTTAAAAAAGCGCGAAAGTGTTAACGAGCCGATGGACAATCGACATTTAGCCATTAATTTCAACTGATTTTTCATCCTTGTCCTCTCTCATTGTGTTTTTGCTTCAAGTCCTTGCTGCCTGCTTTGAGCGCTTAAAACTTACGAATGACAGGGTTCAATGTTAACTACCTGGATGCTCATGCGCTTCTTCAAAGAAGTAGTCTTGCCATGACTCGGCTTGATGCTCTAGAACGCCCAAGTTATGCAGCTCTTCTGCGTAAATAAAGGTTCTTTCTGGAAACGCCGTAAACGTGATTTCAGGGTCATTAACGATGCTGCGCACTAGCTTGGGGTCTAGTCGCGACTGCTGAACATTGATAAACGTCTCAGCCGCAGCATCTTTATCACTATTGATGATTTCTGCGGCCTCTAACAGAGCATCATAAAAAGCGCGATAGGTTTTCGGGTTCTCCTCTCGATAGGCCTCGGTAGTGTAAAGCACATTAAAAGTCGCCGGGCCGCCAAGAATATCGTAGGAACTGATGACCGATCTTACGTTAGGATTTTCAAGCGCTTGATGCAGGAATGGCGGGCTTGAAAAGTGCGCACTAATCTCTGAGTGCCCTGAGATGAGGGCCGCGGTGGCCTCTGAATGAGGCAAGCTGATAGAGATTTGGTCAAAGCGCTGGAAATCTTCAGCACCGAAACGGCGTGCTGCTTCGATTTGTAGCGTTCGTGACTGGAACCCAACACCTGCTGCAGGCACGGCAATCCTGTCCTGATCCGTAAAATCCTCTAAATCCTGCACATCTGGATTATTGGTTAACAAGTGGTTGGGAAGCGATCCCAAGGCTGCTATTGCCTTCACATTTTGTCGCCCCTGGGTACGATCCCAAACAGTTAACATCGGCGGCACGCCAGCAGACACAACGTCTAAACTGCCTGACAAAAGCGCTTCGTTCATGGCGGTGGCACCCGAAATGGTGCGCCATTCAACGTCAATATCAATCCCTTGCTCGCGCCCATGCTTTTCAATTAGCGCCTGCTCTTGAATAACATCCAAGAGCAAATAGCCGATACCAAATTGCTGAGCGATACTGATTTCGCCACGCTCTTCTGCATGGGCGCTAGCGCCTCCCACCAGGGTGATGATGCCCAATGCGCCATAACGTAACGCTTTCTTAGCCCATAACGTTTTCATAGGTTGTCCTTGAGTAGAGGTCGTAATTAACGTCATCAGCGCACCATCCCCCAGCGCTTCACCGTTAGGCGCTCAACGCTGTCAAAAATTATGTTTTCCACCAGCAGGCCAATCACAATGACGACGACCAAGCCTGCAAAAACGTTATCGGTGTAAAGCTCGTTACGGTTCTGGAAGATGTACCAGCCAAGCCCGCCTTTGCCTGAAGAAGCACCAAACACCAGCTCGGCGGCGATCAGGGTGCGCCAGGCAAACGCCCAGCCAATTTTTAACCCTGCCAGCAGCGCGGGAAGCGCTGCAGGAATCAGAATGAAGGCCACATAGCGCAGCCCCTTGAGCCCGTAGTTACGCCCTGCCATACGCAGCGTTTCTGAAACGCCCTGAAAGCCTGCGTGAATATTGATCGCCATGGCCCACAGCACCGAGTGCACCAATACAAAGATCAAGCTGGCCTCGCCCAGGCCGAACCACAGCAGCGCCAGCGGCAACAGGGCAATGGCAGGCAGCGGGCTGAACATGGACGTTAACGTAGTGAGCAAGTCTCGCCCAATACGCGTTGAGACCGCCAAGGTCGTTAACGCCAAGGCGAGAAACGCACCTAAGGCAAAACCTTTTAGCAGCACGCTCAGCGATGCACTTACCCGTGCCAATAGAACGCCTGACGCCAGCCCATGCCACAGTGCACTCGAGGTCTCCATAGCACTGGGCAACATCAGTGGATTGTTCTGTACCCTGGCAACCACCTCCCAGGCGACTACCAACAGCACCAGAATGACGCTTTTACGCACTACGCTTTGATCCCACAGCCGCTGGCCAACACTGCGAGCGACTTTTAGCTCGCGCACATCAACGGGCGGTAGATCAAAGAAGCGATCAACCCGTGGATCAACGGGGCCACGCAGGTCATGTACGCTCATGTGAATCTCCTGACGTAGTAGTGAAACCTGCAGTGGGAATAGCGCTCTGTTTATCCAGCACGTCAACGTGAAACGATTGGCTATCCGGGTATTTGATGCCTGCGCCGGTATTCAGCGCCACTACACGCTCATGAGTGCCGATTTCGCCGAGGGTGCTTAACTCCCGTGCAGCAGCGAGAACAGCGGCACCCTCTGGGCAAACAAAGGTACCCTCTAACTGAGCCGCCCGGGTTTGCTCCCAGCGAATCGCCGTTTCACTTACGGCAATGGCGCGACCACCGGTGGCATATAGAGCGTCTAACACCAGAAAATCCCCTAGTGCTTTGGGTACGTTGATACCAAACGCATGGGTATGACTGCGCTCCCAGAATTCCGATACCCGAGCGCCCTCTTGCCACGCCTTCACAATGGGCGCGCAACCATTGGCTTGCACGGCAATTAGCCGCGGCAGCTTGCCGGTGACCCATCCCAGCGTCTGTAGCTCCTGCAAGGCTTTGTAAATACCGATCAGCCCCACGCCTCCGCCGGTGGGGTAAAGAATCACATCCGGCAACTGCCAGCCGAGCTGCTCGGCTAACTCCAGCCCCATGGTCTTTTTGCCCTCAATGCGATACGGCTCTTTCAGGGTGGAAGCATCGTAGTGGCCGGTGGCTTTTACCCACTCGCCAATCTGCTTACCTGAATCACTAATCACCCCATCGACCAGCGTTAGGCTGGCACCTGCAGCCGCGCACTCTTGACGAGTAATAAAGGGGGCATCTACCGGCATACTAATCGTGGCTTTAATGCCTGCCCGGGCGGCATATAACGACCACGCGGCACCGGCATTACCATTGGTTGGCATGGCTAAGTGGGTAACACCCAACTCTTTAGCGCGAGATATACCCACCGCCGCGCCCCGCGCTTTAAATGACCCCGTGGGCAGCAGCCCTTCGTCTTTCATGACCAAGTGATCCAAGCGCATATCGGCACCCAGCACAGGCAACTCGATCAGCGGTGTGACCACTTCACCTAGGCTGACGACGGCGTCTGGCGACGTCACGGGCAGCAGCTCGTGGTAACGCCACAGGCTCCAGGGGCGCGAGGCAAGATCCGCCTTCAACCATGACGCTTTGAGCGCCTCCAAGTCATAACGCACCAGCAGCGGCGAGCCACACTGGCACAGCTGTTGAACGTGTTGATGGGCATATTCAGCAGCACAGCGCGGGCAGTAAAGCCCTTCAACATAGCTATAACGTTGGCCTGCTAAGGGAGTGACTTTTTCATCTACACGCGGGCTGACGAACGCACTCATGGGGCCACCTCGTTTTCAAATAGCAGCCGATGAATGGTTTGGGTGCGCGCTTTGGTCGCTTCACTGCCCAAGCTGTGCAGGCTATCGTCAGCGCAGCCTAGCTCAGCGCGTACCCGGCCTGGATGGGGTGAAAGCAGCAGTACCCGGTTACCTATTACCTGGGCTTCTTCAATAGAGTGGGTGACAAACAGCAGCGTAAAGCCTTCTTGCTCCCACAACGCCAGCAACTCTTCCTGCATTTTGCGCCGGGTGAGCGCATCGAGTGCGGCAAAGGGTTCATCCATCAGCAATACCCGTGGCCGCATGGCCAGCGCACGGGCGATGGCCACACGCTGCTTCATGCCACCGGAAAGCGTATGTGGATAGGCATCCGCAAAACGCCCCAGCCCAACCTTTTCTAGCGTTTCTAACGCACGCACCTCTGCCGCTTTGCGCCCCAAGGTGCGCGAAGCCACCAGCGGGAACATGACGTTCTGCTTGACGGTTTTCCAGGGGGGCAGTTGATCAAACTCTTGAAACACCACGATGCGGTCGGGCCCTGGGCCATGAATGGTGTTGCCATCCAGACGAATGCCGCCTTCTGCGGGGGTTAAAAACCCGGCGATGGCTTTGAGCAGCGTGGACTTGCCACAACCGGATGGCCCCAGTAGTACAAACCGATCCCCTTCCTGCACGTTAAAGCTCACTTGCTGGGTCGCTTTCACGACATGTTGGCGAGTCCGGTATTCAAGGGTAACGTTGTCTACTGCCAGCCTGGGAGTTGCTGCTGCGGATGACGTATTTGTCGGTGAATAAGCCTCGCGATCCAGCGAGGCCTCACCCAGCACATGGCGATTACGAAGGGCTAGTGACATTAGCTTCCCTCCCAGGCATGGATATCTTCAAAGAAGTAGTCCTGCCATGAAGTGGGCTCATTCTGAATAGCGCCAACGTCAAACAGAAACTCTACCAACGGGAAAGTGTTGTTCGGCACCAGAGAGAAGCTTACTTGTTCGTCAGTAATAATCGACTCCAAGAAATCGATATCTAACTGCGTGCCTGTCACTCGTTTGTAGATATTAGCGGCTTCCCGCGGGTCTTCTTCTATTACCGCTCTGGCCTCATCCAGTGCATCCAGGAACGCAGCATAGATGTCAGGGTTTTTATTGCGAAAATCTTCGGTGGCGTAAAGCACCGTCGGAGATACAGGGCCGCCTAGAATTTCGTAGGAGTCGGTAATTTTGTGAATGCCCTCTTGCTGCAAGGCCTGGTATTGAAAAGGGATGGATGAAAAGTGTGTATTAATCTCGGTGCCGCCGCTGATGAGCGCCGCCGTGGCATCTGGGTGAGGCAGTGCAACGGTATTGCCCTCTAACCGATCAAACTGATCCTGCCCAAAAGTATCGGCGACCGCCTTTTGCAAGAAACGTGACTGAACAGATACACCGACTGCAGGCACGGCAATACGGTCATTGTCATCAATATCTTCTAACGTCTGAATATCGGGGTTATTGGTGATCAAAAAATTAGGGAACTCGCCTAGGGAAGCGATGCCTTTCACATTCAAGTTGCCATGAGTGCGATCCCACACCGTTAACAGCGGCCCCACCCCAGCCCCGGCAATATCGATACTGTTAGAGAGCAGCGCATCATTCACGGCCGCCCCGCCTGAAAGCTGCAACCACTCCACATCGATATCCACACCGCGCTCGGCACCGTGCTTTTCAATCAGGCCCTGGTCACGGGCAACGTGGAGCAGTAGATAGGTGATGCCAAACTGTTCGGCGATACGCAATTGTTCTGCCGCTTGAGCGGGGCTTGCACTTGCCAGCGACACCGCCAACAGCGTGGCTAAACCAGAGGCAGTAACAGATTTACTAATGAGAGTTCGAGACATAACGGTGCTCCTGAGCATTAAATGTCAGGCCACCTTATGGCGCTCCGATATTACTCAGAAGTGAGTTTTCGAGAAGTCTTTATCAGCGAATAACTGAAATACTTATTCACTTTATGCTGACATCTAAATCATAAAAAGGGCGGTTATTTAAATTATTTGGGTTCATGACCTGATGCTTCGATAGTGGGTTCACACTCCATTTAAAAAGAGCAACACACATGACACAATTACAACGCTCACAGAGCACTCTTCGTGTACGCCCTTTAAGCGGTCATATCGGTGCCGAAATTGAAGGGTTAGATCTCGCCAGCCTGGTTCTCGATAATCGGGATAACGAAGGTTTTGCCACGCTTAAGTCGCTATTTCTGCAGTACCAGGTAGTTATTTTGCGTAATCAAACTCTCACGCGGGATCAGCATATTGCACTGGGCAAACGCTTTGGCGACCTCCACGTTCACCCTATGGCGAAAGGCCCTGAGGGCTACCCGGAAATTTTTCCCATTGAGGCCGATGCCAACTCGTCTAACGACCCGAAAGCTATTCGCAGCGGTAAGCGTGCGGTTAATGGCGGCCACTGGCACTCGGATGTTTCTTGCGATGTAGAGCCACCGCTGGGAAGTTTGCTGTACCTACGCGATGTGCCTGAATATGGCGGCGATACCCTGTTCAGCAGCGGTTATGCCGCGTATGAAGCACTTTCCCCCGCCTTGCAATCGCTGCTTGAAGGCTTAACCGCCGTTCACTCCGGCGAAGCTACTTATCGCCTCCATTACGGTCATCAAGCGGCTAAAGATCGTAGTCAATTTGGCTTCAAGAACGGCGCGGACTACCCTGAGGCGGTGCATCCTGTGGTGCGCACTCACCCTGAAACCGGGCGCAAAAGCCTGTTTGTCAATCGCGGTTTTACTCGGGAGATTGTTGAGCTTTCCCACACAGAGAGTCAGGCGCTGCTGGAGTTTCTCTATCGCCATCAGGAAACGCCAGAGTTTACCGTGCGCCTAAATTGGACACCCAACAGCCTGGCTATTTGGGATAACCGCTGCACCCAGCACCGGGCCATTTTCGATTACTCCGGGCAGGCACGGCGGGGCGAGCGTGTCACGGTTAAAGGCGACCGCCCATTTTTTACCAAGCCTGAGAACAGTGTAGAATGGGGGTTAGTGGGGTAGTAACAGACAGAGTCACCTAAGACGGTAGGTGAATAGTCAACTTATCGCCTATTAAGAGTGCTATCCATGACATTTTTCACTCTTCTTTACCCAATTTAAAATCAGTGGTTAGTAAAACTAGGTAGGCTTTTTTAATTAAGCTTATATTTATACTAATGTGCGGGCCGACACCGAAGGACTTCGATAGCTGTTGCGTAAGGGTTACACCTATCATAAAACTGGGGTCATCCTACTCGGCCTTCTACCAAAGCCAACTGTTAACTTACACTGACACAAAAATAACAAATAGAGGCCGAAGAAAAGCTCAAAAATCATCTCATGGCCACTGTCGACCAGCTCAATCGAGAGTTAGTACGAGTGACTATACAGCTAGGATTGCTACGAACAGGCAATGCCTGGGCATTTACCGGACTCCTCGGCACGATACCACTCGATGTGAAGCACTGTCGCTTGTACGCTCATCACGCGCACTCAAGTCATCGTTTCTAAATTAGAAAATAGCGCTAAAACCTGCGTCTATTTAGCCTTTTGCGCATATGTAGTAGCTGATAACTTATTTTTAAGCACATATGGTACCAAACAAGCAAAAAGCGGCAGTGCATCCTACCGCAAAAAATTAATTATTATTAGAAACACCTAAATCTTTCGGTCCCAAAGTATTGAGGAACAACATGCCCAAAGAACAAATGAAAACGCATTTTCAGTACCCAAAGAATCTCATCATTAAAGTCGTTTCATTAGAAGATGCTATAAAAATTCAGTATGCCAATGGTCTTGTATGCACACCTGAAAACCTCGAAAAAACTGATATAAGAGATTTCACTTATCATTTACAAGGGATTTTATCAAACTACATCGAAGCATCAATACCAGATAACAGCATCAGTATCGAAAATACATTTTTCATAGCAACAGAAGGAGAAAACCAGAACAAATATATCGGCATGCTATTTTTAAGAAACCAGCCTCACCAAGAAAAATTAACACGAAAACTCGCCCGAATAGCTTACGAAATAACGCATTCCGTCATCACACAAAAAGACATTTTAAGCATCAACTATATCAATCATAAATCACCTGAAGATGAAGAATTTATTAAAGAACACTCTGAAAAATTCATTAATAAAAAAAATGCACGACCTATTAAGCATCCGTTTACCGTATCACCTGAAATAGATAACAAAAAACAGCCAAAAGTGGAAATCCTAGTTAGCGGTCAGTATTGTGCACCAACGTTTGCAACACTTAAACCGACGCCAGTGAAGGGTTATGCTGTACCAGCAGGATATGATGAACACAGCAATACAATCTCTCTTTATAGTATCGATTCAACTAATAAAGTTTCAAGCACACCTTTTATGCTCTCCTCCAGTCATGCTGACCATATCATGACATTAGCTTCTGCAAAAGTTAATAACCACATCTTATACTACACCGGTGAACGTTTGGAAAACCCTAAAGGCCCCACTAAACAAAAGTCATATGTATTGTCTACTCTTTCCATTGCGAGCGAAGACAATCCTTACAAAAACTTTCAGCTGCAATCTAGCTAGCGTTAAACTACTTTTTATTCATATACAAATAAGTGGCAGTCACTATGTAAGCGACTGCCAACTCATACCGGCTTCTAACAATATTGTGTTCATTTTTACCTAGTAGCAGCCCGGCATATTGCTGATACTTCATCTTTCTACCACCCTTTACAACTTCAAATATATCTAGCTGAACACTCGTATCACTTATCTCTTTCAACCCATACGAGTGCAGCATGCGCTTTACGTCATCGCTGCAGTTTTTTCCAGCGATGACATAGTTGGATGGGGACACTTTAAATGCTTTGATAGTAAGAGCGATAACTGCCACGTGCCTCGCTTCACTCATCAGTAGATGCCGGTGCCGTCCAACCTGGCAAGCTAACTCACTGAGTTCTAGTGCCCCATTCGTCGTTAAGATTTCACCATCAATTTTTTTAGCATGCTCAAGCAGGCGATCCCATGCAGCGTCGCTGATAATGCGCAGTAGGCCTAAGGGGTACTCTTGCGATGTTACCCATTGGTCTTTTCCCCGAATTTTGAAGCGCATATTTTTTTCAGCGTCCTTAATAACACCTTCAAGGATAGCAGCATGTACCGGGGACAACCCCAACGCCTCACTCGCTCGTCGCACGTTCTGCCTTAGCGCGCCTAGTCGCAACGCTTTCATCAGTAAATGCGGTGTTGGTTCGTTAAACAAAGAAAGCTCTTGAGGTACCGCAGAAGCCGGCGTGTAAAGTTTAAAATCCAGCGGTTGTAGGGCTTCTTTGAGAATGCTGCTATTTGTCCCTTTAACAGGCGTCAGCTCATCCGCCCATTCTAGAATCAAATGATGATAGTTCAGCAGCCCTGTTGATGGCTGCCGGTGGCCCATCAAACGCGCCAAACCCATCATCAAGCGCCGTGAACAATGATGTTGTTGTCCCATCACCATCTGACGAAGATGAGCGTGATCTACATGCTGAATTATTTTTGTAGCCACAGGCGTACTTAACTGCAGCAGAGAGGCCGCCACTATATTGTAAAACGCATGGCGGGCGTGATGTAGTGATAGTGATGAGCTGCCACTCACGTGACGCAATGCATCTATCTCAGCAGCACTGATGGCTGAAGCACTGAGCGCTATTTCGACGCTACCCTTACGCATCTCACCGAGGAGTGGCGTGGCTGCTTCCCCGCCCAACAGTGCATCATGACGGTTAAAGACGGCATTGATAGTGCGTTGCTCTATTGCGTCGAGAGAAAACAAAAGCGGTACGGCGCGGCGAGAGGCCTCGCTTTTGAGCGTTCGATAACGATTATTCCGAACCAGCACCCAACTGTAGCCATGAGATGTACACCAATCTCGCCGGAGCAATCCCCTCGCTTCATCAAGTCGTAATCCAAAGCGATACGCACATAGCAATACAAACTGAAGTAAACAGGCAATATCGGAGTCTCGTTGGGTTGTCCCTATCTGCTTCAGTGTCTCAAGGTACTCCCGTTCTGAGAGTATTTCAGCACGCACGTGACGCCCTTGCTCTGCGACGGGCAGCTCATCCCAATCAGGCTCTTCAACACCAAGAGAGGCAGCTACGCGGTGAAAAGAGCGCAGGCGATGGCTAAAATAGCTCATATCGCTTAGCTGGTTTTCTTGGTAATCAATCAACCCTGCATAAAAAGCAGTGACCTCTTCACTACCGAGCGTCATCAAATCGACACCGTACGCCAGTTCCTCAAATAGCTTACGCAACGTCCCCCAGTAGCGATGAATGCTACTGCTTTCGAACGGCTTAAAGCGCTTTCCCGCTTTTCCCTTGCCCCTTCGGATAACCGCCGCGATCCAGATGACCAACAGCATGATGGCGCTACTAACCTTACCATTTCGCTGTGTGACCAGTTGCTCCAGTGATTTTGCCGTTATTTTAGCCTGCGCCTTGGTGTAGCCATCCAAGATTTGCTTCACCTCTTTAAAAAGAAGTACCGCCTGTTGCTGCAGCTCGTGTTTATCGCCATTAGCTCGTAATAGCGCTGGCAACGCTGTCGAGAGCTCCAAATCCTCAGTGTTGACTGCTGAAGGTGGGAATATCAGCGATTTGCCGTGCACCATACGAATGTGCGCTTGCATAGGGAGGCTGGTGGCCACTATCCGCCCTGCTAACGCGCCAGCCACTACGCCCGGTAATCTCAGAAGATTGGCTTGATCGACAATAGCGGCCGCCTGCCTAAGTATCTGCTGGATCGTTATACACTCTTGACTCTCACAGCACTGAATCAACGCCTCAGGCAAAGGCGGCGCTTGTTTTGGGATCGTCCAAGTATCGTCGAGCGCTTTGGTAGATGTTAGGCGTTGGCCGTAAGTTAGTAGTGATGCCACATGATATGACACTGTGTGGCGCTGCACGGGGGCTTGCCAGCTGGTGCTATTTAACTGTTCGCTATACTCCAAGTAATAGGTTTTACGGTGATATAACAGCCGAAAGTTGTCCCCTTGGCACACATCCTTCAGCAGGCGCATATAACAAATACGTTTTTCAATACACAAAAGTAACGCACCGAGCGCTAATGCCTGGCGTTTAGAACAGTGGGTTCGGGTGGCGTATGGACGCATAGTCGATGCCCAATGCGTCAATTGAGTCATTAATGCAGAGTAAGCGGGAGCGTGCTCATGAATCAGCGTTTTTTCCGGCAACATCGGAATGTAACGGCGCTGAAACGCATGGCGATGCGGTGACTCATGCCGCTCTAGCAAGCGTGTCAGCACACTAAACCGTAAGGCTGCAGAGGGGTAAGGCGTTTTTCCCTGCTGAAGCAACATTTGCCGCCCCAGTTGCTTAATCTCATCAGCGGACAGCGTGGCCATATCACGCCCTTTTAGAAACAACTCAATATCGTTAAGCGCTGCTCTGATAGCGTTTCGTGTTGCCAAGCGACGATTTTTTTCGCGTAGCCGCTGCCCAAATGCCCGGGAAGATGTCGCTGAATCACGCAAGCTGCTCACGGCAGCTACTGGCAAGGAGGCAGGTGGTGCTAGCAAATCAAACGATAGTCGCTCAAAGAGTTCGTTGACCTCTTTACGGTAAGCCTTCCAATCGTCCATCCAACACCGGGCCGAGGTGTCGCCATAGGTGGCGACACTTTTTTCCGCATGCCCCAGCCAACCATCCACAACTTCGTTATCGACGCCTAATAAGGGTAATTGCTGTGCTAGTCGGTGACGGAAAAGATTGGGGGGTAGTGGCCAGTCGAATAAGGTGGCACCTGGTAGATCAGTCGCTGGCATAGAGTGCCAATTGAGCGACTCATCAAGTAAAAAGAACAGGGGCTGTTCAGCCTTCGCCGGCAATTCTAATAGCGTGTTTATTCGCGATGATATTACAGGATGGGTGCTCAACAAATGCTCGGCGAGACGCTGGAGGTACGAGAGGTAAGCCTCGACAAACTTAATCGCCTTATCGGCCAATGGCACCATACGACCATTCCGCACACCGCTGCCTTCCGCTTTATCATTAATAAACACAGCAGGGAGGTCGTGATTAAAAAACCGTGTGCTTTCAAAAGGGTCTTTAAGGTACCTACTCCCCGTTGCCGCATAGAGAGCCATGACACAGTAGCTGGTCCACTGATTATGTAGACGCACCAGATCATTGCCGTTTAACGTTTCTTTGAGCTGCTGAGTCGCTTCGCTAATCGCCCTATTGAGCTGGGCTTCAAGCGGTACCAACAAGCTGCCTTGATTCGTCGATTGTAACGTTTCGGCGCCGTGGAACTGATAAGGTAAAGCAAGTCCTTGCTCAATCGCCTCGATATCCCAGCTAGCATAGCTACACGCACCAGGTAAGGCGCTATTGGGGTGAGCCGTTAACATCCTCGCGAAATGGTGATTGCCTGACGCATCAAAAACAGATTGGCCCCATACCTCAGCCAGCTTACCGCTGGTAACGCGTGGGCATGCAATGCTCATGCGTTCATTGAACCACACCTCAATTTTTTGGGCTGGCGATACGCTCTGCCACAGTTCTGCCAGTGACGCTTGGGTGGTTAATGGCTGACTACTGATTACAAGCGTCTCTCTTACTTCGGGGATTAGCCCAATACACTGCTTTTCGTGAACAGCTGCCACATAAGCTTGTGCGGCAATATTAGGTTTCCAGGCATTACGTCGACGCGGAGACAGGCGATGCATTTGCTTGAGGTTTGATGCTAAAGACCATTCCCCATGGGTCTCGTCTCCAATGCCCATGGCAAGTACTTGGCTGAGCGAGCGGGAAAAACGTATCGCGAGCCACACTAACGCTCCGCCCAATCGCTCTCGCTGATCAGTATGCTTGAGCTGCTGAGCAATCCATTGCTCAATCAGTAAACGCTCAGGCGGCAAAAGCTTGGAACAGCTCCACGGCAGGTAATGGGACGTTTCCGCTTGTTGTTGATAAAAGCTACGCCCTGTCAGCTCTTGTTGAGCCTGCGTATCCGTTGCATCAACCGGCAGTAAGTAAATCGCCTCATCAGCCTCTTCATCTAGCCAACCATCTGGGCTTGGACATACTTCTATGAACTGTTCAGATGACTCATCAAGGCTTATTAACTGTGTCGGCTCAGAAATGGGTGCAGATAACTCAGCATGCACAAAAGGCTGCGGAGGGAAATCGCGCTGAGTGGTGAAAGGTTTTGTATCACCACTGGCAATCTCGATGATGGCATTGATGAATGCGGTGCCACTTTTACCAAATGTATGGCTTTGCTTGTACTGCTTAGCAGCCAAAGACAACGCGTCAGTAAAACGTTCAAATGTCCAAGTATCAGGTGTCAGGTAACGTCGGGCACGGCGCAAGACATCATCAACGAGTTGCCACTGCGCTTGATAGCGGTCTGCAATCAAAAAGCGCGCTGCGGTACTGATATTTCGATCCGCTAAGCAATGCTCTTTCACTACCCGATTCGCCGCCTGCGCGACCAACCACAAGCGTAGCGCACGCCTTAACACGTATTCAGATGATTGCTCCGCCCCAGGCAGCGGGTAAGTAATTAACGTTATAAGAAACGTTTGTTCTTTAAGGCTGCCTTTATATGTTTGTTTCGTTTTTGTAGCGTCTCCTGCATGAAGAAATGCAGGATACTGACGGTTGATCAAGGAGTCTTGACGAATGGCTTTCGCCAGATCATCTAGCGAGGCAAGGGTGGGATTTTGCCGCCATCGAGTCAGAATGTCTTTTGATTCAGGATGGTGAAATTCATTAACCAGGTTGCCAATCGCGACGACCTGGTGATCCAATCCAAGCGTCCAAAAAGCCAGTTCCAGAGCATCACTAAGATCATGCTGGGCAGCCCATTGGCATATATCGCGATAGGGGTGGCCAAAGCGCGCTATTTGCTTACCAGTGCTTATATCGTCTCTTTGGACCGCGAACGTATGCTCTACCATTACGACTTATTCATTCTTATATAGACAGTTACTATATATCTAAAAAACATATAAATAATAGTGATAGCTACTAATATCTATTGATACCAAGCACTAGTAGCCAAAGTAGTCGCGCACCAGAGCTGTCACCCTGACATTTTTGATTATTCGTATGACTAGAGACGGTGTGGCCACCAGCCAAACAAATTCTGCCTTGCTAAACTTCGTGAACAGATGTTGCATGCCCAGGCAACATTTAACGTTATATGCACGGCAGACCAGAGACTTCCTGAGTGGCGTGGTTCACAAGTGGTGGCAAAACATTTTTAGGGCATCAACTAGCGGTGCACCCAAATAGCTTTGGCCACTTTGAGGGAAACAGTTGCTTAACTCTAAGTAGGTATCGTGGGCAAAAGGCAACTATCACTGCTCACTGGTAATTGACGAGTTTGATGCCACAACCGTCCAAAGTGCACATGGGTCCAACAGGCGTTTCAGCACCCAAGCGCTAGGCAGCCTCAGAAGGTAGTCATCGGAATAGCCTATCCCATGCGAAGCCTATTTTGGGATAGGGTTTAACACCCATAAATCAGCAGGGGCCCAGTTTCCGATAGAGAAGTTATCTTGCACGCTGAAGTGGCGCGATAACGATTTCCCAAAGCATTTCTGCTGCCCCTCCCTGAGATAGCTTCTGATGTTGACGCCCCTGGAAAGCCATTCCCATGCTCGTTAGGTAAAGGGCTTGGTCGTCTGCTTGCACCGAAAGAGCCTCGTTAAAGGAGTTACTGCTGAAAGAGTCACCACCCTGACTGTAATAGATCCCTGCTCCCATTTGCCCTCCAACATACACTGTCGCCGTCGCGACGCTCTCACCATCTTTGTAGATGGTCGCAAAAAACCGATTAGCATCAATTCGACGAAATACACCTTCGTAGCCTGGGTTCCGTGCTTGGAGCTCATTCAGAGAGTTTTCGAAAAAGCGCGCAATGTATTCAAAAGTGTCGATTTGGAAACGGTCTTTGTCCAGCTGAGTAAAGGTCTTAGCGACTCGAAGGTTGCTCGAACGCGGGCCGGCAACTACAGTCTGCTGGGTATGCATCAAAGCCCCAACATCCACGCGTTCGGCGCTTGATTGAGTGCTTCGCCACCTTTCAGCCGCTTTGCGAACCTCCTTCACGACCTGTAACAATGCTTCGTCCCTATCCGGCCAGAGAGTGACCGGCTTTCCATCCTGGGGGGTGCCAAGCAGTTTTCCAAATGGGGCGTGGTGCCAATCGCATGCTCGCAAAATCACTGGAATGACAATTGCCTCCTTAGCGTTGTGTCGCTCCATGGCACGCGCCATCTCTATGTTGTAGCAATAGTCGGAAGCAATGAAATCAGGACTCACTAACAGCAAAATTATCTCATCGCTGTTGATATGTTCATCAATGGCTGCGTCGATCTCCTGACCAGCATCAATTCTTCGATCGTGCCAGCTGTCGATAACACCTTGACGCTTGAGCATCGCTAGCTGCTTTTCTAGCTGATCTCTCAGCACCTCGTCAGCGTGACAGTATGAGAAAAAAACGTTTGGCAAAATGAGTACTCCAAGCCTATAAGACCTGACTGATCTTACGACTTTTTCATCTCTTAAAGAAAAATTATATTTAGCATTTCGGCAAGAGGTTATCCGTCCTATCTATGGCATGCACACAATTCGGCGCAAAGCAGCCAGTGATAATAAACGACCTATTTGCACTGTGAGACCCGGTTAGCGTTCATGATGGGAGCATTTGCGTTGATGCAGCAAGTGACGCATAGCACATACAATATGGTTATACCGCTCTACTTTTAAGTTGAAATTTTGTTCGAATCAGGCATATCCGAGCAGAGTGTTTATTTCATCATTTCATTTGCTGGCTGACGTCCAATTGGATGTCCTTCTACTGCGATCGCGTTCCTTCTGCCGGAAGCGCTTCACATAGTCGGCGGAGGCCATCTCGTCCACCCTTAGCTCCAGTGCGCAGTTAATCAAGGAGGCCATGGTATTGTCCGTGATCTTCAAGTCACTGGGCAGCCGCCCAAACACCTGAGCACTGCTTTCTTCGATGGCAGCGAGGAAGGCCCTGAGAAAATCACCTTTTGACGATCTAGAGCTCTCCGTGGCCGCCTTGGTTAGCGGATCAGTAGCTTCAATATCTGCGTCGCTAGCATCCTGGGCTAGTTCGTCCATGAAGTCGCTTAGTGATGGCCAATATTTTAGGTCATATTGATAATGTAAGCGGCTAAGCTTATCCCCAATCTCCATTCCAAACAAAGGGTTGTGTTCAGAGGCTTCTTCGATTACTTCGCAGACATGATAATGGGTATTGCTGGCGAAGCCGGAATGATTATGGAGCACGCTGCGCTCATCCAGCAGCGTCGAGAGTTCCATAGCTTTGTCCGCAATCTGCCGATTGACCTCAATGAGACGATATCGACTAGCACGGGCGGCCTTCATGTCTTCCGGTTTCCAAAATGCGGCTGTACTCAAAAGCTTGGCGAGAAATTCCTGCAGTGCATGAGGGTGATGGCCGAGCTTACGGTGCAGTTCCAGATAGGCGCTTTCCAGCTCGTGGCCTCTGTTCAACAGTCTATCAATCACTCTGTTCTCACTCGGCAAACACTGATGCTCCAAATTGTATTGTTTACCCTTTCGCAGAATGTCTTCGCAAACGGCTAGGGGAGAGGCTGGCGGCTTGAGGTGAGTCATGTGCTTATCTCCGTGAAGTTTGAAAGATAGCTTACCGGCCTTCTCTCAGGCTGTCGGTACCCGAAACCGTTTATTTCTAGTGAGCTTTAGGTACCTGTTGCCACAACCATATCTAATTTTAGTAAGCACTCTCAAGGCGTACAAAATATGGCAGGCTTGAGGCCACTGAGGCCTCCCACTAAACGCGAAGGTCTGAAACGATTTAAGGAAGGGCTAGCGGGATAAAATTTATTTAGGGAGCGAAAATAGCCCTTTTCCTCACCAGGGCTTGGGGTATCACATTGGTATAGAAGCATGCTATTGCTGGGGTAACCGCTTATGACCATTTCTGGGATGGGGCGCAGGTGATGTGTTGATTACACAGTCGTGATAACAATGGATTAATTAAAAACCGATCCACAGGGGGCGCTACATCAGTGTATCTAGCAAAACTGAAAATAACGAACTTCAGAAAATTGCAATCTGTTGACCTTGAGTTTCAGCCCGGGCTGAACGTCCTGGTCGGCTCTAATAACATTGGCAAGACCGCTATTGTTGATGCATTGCGCGCGCTACTTGCAGGATACGACGAGCCATACCCGCGCTTTGACAACGACGATATGCATCGACCAAAGGGCGGCGATGCGGCAGGTGACATCCAATTTAAGTACGTCTTCCAGGATTTGGACGTAGACGACGAAGCCGACTTTCTGGCAGCACTGAAGCCGGACGAAGATGGCAGGTTTGAAGCTCACATTAACATCCGTTATTCAGAAGCTGACAAGATTGGCAGGCTGCGAGTAAGGCGTTGGTGTGGAGACCATGAAGAGATAGGCCTGACCGCAGATATGATCGAGAACCTTCGCGGTGTCTACCTGCCACCTCTTAGAGATGCATCACAGGGTCTCAAGCCCAATCGCCATAGCAAGCTGGCTCGACTATTTCAGCTCCTAGCCGATGATGAAGGTCGTGATGGAATTAATGAAGCACTTAAACTGCTCGATGAAGAGCTAAGGGGCCACGATCCCATTATTACCGCTCACTCGGCCATCACAAGTCGGCATGACACGATGCTAGGGTCTCAGCTAGCCCAAGTGTTGGATTTGGGATTGAGCGGAAGCGATTTTCAGAAGCTGGCATCACGCCTGTCGTTAGTGGTGGACGACTTCGAAATTGAACAGAACGGCCTTGGATTTAACAATCTGATTTACATGGCGGTGGTTCTCTGTGAGCTGGCCAGGAACGCTGACGCGAGTTACCGAGGCCTGATCATTGAGGAGCCTGAGGCACACTTGCATCCGCAGTTGCAGGCGGTGTTGCTAGATTACCTGGAATCGATTCAAGATGGGGAGGGTGAGAAGCCCGTTCAGTTGTTTGTTTCTAGCCATTCCCCCAACTTCGCCAGCATTGCTAATCTCGACAGCCTCACCTGTCTGGTCGAAACAGCCACTGGCGTGGAGACTTTCTTCCCACGCACCATCCAATTCGAAAGGGGAAAAAGAGAAAAGCTCGAACGCTACCTTGATGTGACCCGTGCTGAGCTGTTTTTTGCCCGTCGTATCATCTTCGTTGAAGGCGCGGCCGAGTTGATGCTGGTCAATGTCCTCGCGGAAATGTGTGGCTATAACCTGCGCAAGCACGGCGTCAGCCTGATCAGTGTCGAAGGACTCAATTTTGACTCTTTTTTGCCTCTGTTTGGCGAGGAAGCCCTGAAAATTCCAGTATCCGTGATCACCGACGCGGATCCAGTAAGTGAAGCGGATGAAATCGGAGAAACGGTGGCTGTTTATCCCACGTTCGACGAGGAAATTAGGGTTTCAGACAATACCGCCAGGATGAAGAAAAACGAGGATTCCCTCGTTAAGGTTTTCTGCGGTCTCAAAACTCTCGAATATGATCTGGCGTTGGTTGACGTTAATCGCACCGCAATGCTGGCTGCACTTAGAAATATGCACCCGAGAATCGCGCAAGACCTCCAGACTAAGGTCGAAGAGGAAGAAGGCGATGCAGACAAAGCACGGACCCTATTCAGCGGCATGTTTGAGCGCAAACAAAATAATGTGCAGAAGGGGCGCTTTGGCCAGTCACTTGCGCAAGTTATTGCCGAAGGCAACGCTTTTGTAGTGCCAGACTACATCCAGAATGCGATTTCTCATGCCTGTCAAACAGTGGAGGCCAAGTAGTGAACTACCCTTCCGAAGAGCAGACACAGGTTATAGATGCCTCAGTAGAGCCCTTGTCAGTAATTGCCTGTGCTGGCAGCGGCAAGACATTCACTGCCGTGCGACGTCTGGCCAATATTCGTCAAAAACTTGGTAATCATCGTGGTCGTGTGGCACTCCTGTCCTTCTCCAATGTCGCTGTAGATACTTTCCAAAAGGAATATCAAGATCTGGGGCTCAGCAGCAACGTCAACAACCGCGTGGACATAGATACGCTGGATACTTTCATCACCATAAACGTGTTGCGCCCTCATGCCTATCGGACGATGGGCGCGCAACAGACGGCTTTCCTTGTGACCGGTGGAGAAGCATTTCTGAAAGGATTCACCTTTCAAACGGATCCTTACCCGCGCGCTATCAATGAAATGCAGGTCGGTATTGACGCTGGAGGTGTCTACTTCTGCTACTCGGATATTAAAAGTGAAATGCACAGGCTCAATACTGCCCAAGCTGCAGACGTGGTGCATCGCCTTGGGCGGATCGGTGCCTACACACACAACCTCGGGCGTTACTGGTGCTATCGCACGTTAGCAGATCAACCTGGGATTCTGCGTGCTCTGGTTCGCCGTTATCCGCATATCCTGATTGACGAGGCTCAGGATATCGGAACGGTTCATCAGGTCATCATCGAGCAGCTAGTGAGTGCTGGTTGTCAGGTCTCACTGATAGGTGATCCAAATCAGGGTATTTATGAATTTGCCAGTGCTGATGGGGCGTTCTTGTCAAAGTACTGGCAACGTGACGGCGTAAATAGCCTCGAATTGAAGAGAAACTTCCGGTCCGTGCCACCAATCCTTGATCTGGCCAACCATCTGGCCGGACGAACCGATGCCGCAGATAGGGAAGCGCCTGATACAGTCCATGGTCCCTTCTTTGTAGCTTACGGTAAGAATGACAG
This sequence comes from Vreelandella neptunia, assembly GCF_000712975.1. Taxonomy (GTDB): domain Bacteria; phylum Pseudomonadota; class Gammaproteobacteria; order Pseudomonadales; family Halomonadaceae; genus Vreelandella; species Vreelandella qaidamensis. The sequence continues at coordinate 177,864 of NZ_JHQL01000006.1, forward strand.
AGAGCAACTCATTGTTTCGTTTCAGAGAGCAGTGGAGGCCGCTGGCCTTAGGCTGGAGCGTTCGGCGGTACTCTGCCGCGGACGCAAACAGGCAGATAAACTGGCTGGCAACAAAGGGGCCCCAGGCTGGGGCATCGTCAAACGGTTTACACAGGCTGCAATTCTGCGCGAGCGTTTTAAAGACTATCAAGGTGCATTCAAGCTGGTGGCTATCGGTATCGTCAACCTGCTCGTTGATGCTCCAAATGGGATGTTGGCTAAGCTCACATCCCAACGTGAGGATCAGGCGTTACGTCGGCTCATCTGGGCTTTTACTCGTAATCCTGATTCGGGACTGCCCGGTGTATCGCTCACAGGAAAAGCGCAGTGGCACCCCCTATTACTTAATAGAGTCAAAACTTTGCTGGCTCAAATTAATAAAGATTGTGGTCTGACGAGCGTTAATAAGCTTGGTAGCAAGCTCACTACAAGAGATTTGCCTGATGGACCGTTACTATCTGCCGCTGACCTGAATGGGAATAATGACCGACCCCGCATTCGCGTTGACACAGTTCATCAGGCGAAGGGAGAAAGTCTGGATGCAGTGTTGTATTTGACAAATAAGGAACATGCCGAAGGCTTAATGAACGGCGTGGATACAGAGATTGGGCGTATTGGCTATGTTGCGGTAACCCGTGCCCGGAACCTGTTTTGGCTTGGTGTGCCAGCCAGTGCGTTAGTTGATTTACGGCCAGGATTACTCGATCTTGGCTTTCAGGAAACTGAGGCATAAGGACATCTACGTTCGACCTATCTCATCAGCTTGACTGTGCCCTGTGATTGGCCCGAAGGTCACTTCCTTTCAAGGAATTTCCCCAAGTTTTGTGCCAACTATAAGCTCCCTCATGTGCTCTTAAATGACACTACCTCCACGAACGCAACCCAGAAAAAACCCTTCCGAATGATGATTTTAGAGCATTAAACGTAATTTTAGGACATATAATATGTCCCTATTTCATCAGTCTCATAACCGTCATCGGTTCAAATCCGGTCCCCGCTACCAATATTTTGAAAGGCAGATCAGTTACTTACTGATCTGCCTTTTTTGTGTTTGTTTGTTGGCTAATTCCCCGCGACACATTTGTGACGTGCATGTAACACATTAGCTTTCTCTATTTTATCAACAATTTCTTCTAACGACCGTCAGGCGATTTATTCCCCACCCCATTTTATTCCCCACCCCATTCATTTTTCTTTTTTGCCCTACAGCTGCGCCGATGGCGTGCCTGTTGATCACTAAACTATGCACCAGCCTCAAAATAACTATGCACCAGCCTCAGAATAATTGGCTATTTTAATAATAGAAGCTGTGGGATTAATCCAGCCGACGTCTTTCACTGAACCGTCGTCCGCAGCAAAGCGCTGAGCCTTTCATTCCTCAAGCGTCTTGTGGCTGTTAAAGATAACGCTCTCTTCTAGCCATAAACACACTCCATCATCAAAAGAGATAAATAGTGCTATGCAATGTCCAGACATCCGTCGCCCCCTACTCATCGCGACACTACTACTAGTGAGCACTGTCGCAGTCAGTAACGAAAAATCGCACTCGTATGAGGTGTGTATGCAGCAAGCCATTAGCACGCTCGATATGGTCACCTGCATATCGAACGAATATGAGCATCAAGATCAGAGGCTCAATGATAACTACCAGCAGCTTCGTCGCCAGTTGGGCAGTGAACGGCGCGACCAGTTGCTCACCGCCCAACGGGCATGGATTACATACAAAGAAGCTAATTGTGGTTTCTATGCCGACCCAGAAGGAGGAACAATGGCACGCATCAGCGCCAATTCATGCTTGCTCAACGAAACCACCCAACGAGCGGATGAACTGGAAAATTTGATGCGCCCCTAACAAGCCAGACTTACCTAGGCCTCTTCTTCAAATCTTAAGTAATTCATTAAACGTACTTTTTCTATGCCACACCTAACAATGTGAGGGCATAAAGATCGTTCTAGTGGTTACCAATAACTTTATACAAACCAATCACACTTTTTCATCGCTTTATCTCATAGGCATAGAGCCGAGTTTCACCACCAAATGATTGCCAGGAGCTACACTGGGGTCAGGGGCAGTCACTATTTTGGGGAAACCATGAAACCAACCTCTGAAATACTGTTATTTCCCGATGGAAGCAGGTTAATTTAGACGAAGCAATAAATTACCATAGACGGTTTCAGACGACCCCTTACCAGCAAAACGCGGGGCGAATTCTGAAGAAATCGCTTTCTATAAAGGGAGTCCGAGCCTTGGCATCAAGACCGACGCCAGATCAAGTACATTGGCTGACTGGCCAGTTTTGCGAAGATAGCAAAGAAGTAACTTACCGAAGATCCATCACCTCAAGGGTACAGTTTGAAGCCTGCCTTTCATTAATTGTTGCAGCCTGTATCTTTGGTATGTTTTCTATCTCTGACTACAGCCTGCTTGGCTTAACCAAAGAATATTATCTGTTGGTCGCCATGCGGTGTGTGGTGGTGGTTTTATGCCTGTCGCTGGCTTTAATCATTTATCGTTGGGGAGGTTATGCAGACAGCGCTTGGTTACACGCTTTACCACTATGGGTATTGGCAACAGGCATTATTTTAATCGTTCCCTTACGTCCCGATAGCCTGTCTACTCAGACAACAGCGGTGGTAGTAGCTACCATGGCTTTCTATCTCTTAATTCCCAATTTGCTGAAAGTAGTAACACTTGCAAGCCTCTATTTAAGTGCAGGCTTTATCGTCTCTGCGGTGTTATTTGCAGACATCACACCCATGACGACGCTTCGTATCGCACTTTTGCTGATTATGGCCAATGCGGTGGGCTTCTTTGCTCTACTGCGCTTAGAGAGCCTCCAGCGCAAGCAGTTTTCGCTACTTCACGAAGAGCGCCATCAAAACTGCAAGTTGCTCAAGGAAATAGCCCACCGAAAATCCCTGGAAACCCAGTTGCGCACACTCGCTGAGCGCGATGCTTTAACGGGACTCAATAATAGAGGCCATTTTATTAAGCTAGCTACCGCGTTGTTACACCGCTCGCAACATGAAAACATGCCGTTCAGTCTCTTCATGATCGACGTCGATCATTTCAAAAAGATCAACGATACCTGGGGCCACAGCCATGGCGATTGGGTACTGACTAAAATTGCAGAAGTGTGCTCGCAGTCTCTTCGCCCTATGGATGTGATCGGGCGCTTCGGGGGTGAAGAATTTGTGATGGCCTTACCCAACACAGGACCTGAGGATGCTCAAATGGTGGCGGAGCAATTAAAAAAGCAGGTTGCCGAGCTACCGCTAAAGGAAGGTATGAGTGAACTGTGCTTGAGCATCACCATTGGTATTGCAGTGGCGCATAATGAAAAGACCACACTTGAGTCGCTGATCAAACAGGCAGATCAAATGCTTTACGTCGGCAAGCGAGATGGCAGAAACAAAGTGGTCATGTTTCAAATCTAAGAGTAAAGCGCTACACAGAAAAAACATTAGTAAACAAGCTTCAAGAACACTAATCTAAAAAGCGGGTTAGCGGGCGCGTTAATGTATTGGTAAATACATCCACAGGAGTGGGACGGCCGAATAGAAAACCCTGATAAACATGACACCCCAAGTTGGCTAGCACTAAGCGCTGATCTTCTGTTTCTACACCTTCTGCAATTACTCCCAACCCTAGGCTTTCTGCCAATGTAATTATCGTCCCAGCAATTGGTCTCGCCTGCCTATTAAGGGTTAAATCCCTGACAAAAGCGATATCGATTTTCAGCGTATCCAGCGGTAGAAGTTTTAAATAAGAGAGTGATGAGTATCCCGTGCCAAAGTCATCTAATGCAAAGCTGACACCCATGCGCTGTAGCTGCTGCATTTTATTGATCGTCCCCTCTGGGTCAATCAGCAGGAGCGACTCGGTCAACTCCAGCGTTAACCGCGCTGGTGGCGCATCATATTGCTCGATGATAGATAACACCTGGTCAGTAAAGTCAGGCTGCTGGAATTGGCGCGCGCTAACATTCAATGAAAGCTTCAAGTGCTGTAATTGCGCGTCTTGATGCCATTTGCCTAGCAAGCGGCAGCCCTCTTTCAGCACCCACTCTCCTAGGGGCAAGATCAGTCCGGTCTCCTCGGCCAACGCGATAAAATGACCGGGTGACACCAACCCCCGCTGAGGGTGTTGCCACCGCAGCAAGGCCTCGGCCCCAATGACGTCGTGCTGACCGTTCACTTGCGGCTGTAGATGCAGACATAACTCATCATTCTCGATTGCAAAACGTAACTCACGCTCCATCATCAGACGCTCTTCAAGTTCTCGCTCCTGCTCCGCACGAAAGAACTGCGGCTGACCGTCACGAAGACGTTTCGCTACCAGGAGAGCAAGATCTGCTCGCTTAAACAGGGGGGCGCTGCCCTCACGCTTAACGGGGTTAAAAATCAGTACACCTACATTAAGCTTACAAGGGTAGGTATGCCCCTGTAGGTCATAGTCGGCGGTCAACGAGGCCAGCACCTTATCTATTAGAGAGCAGACTTCACTCTGGGCGATAGCGCCATCGTTGGTTGAACATGCCCCCAATAAAGCAAACTCGTTACCATCTAACCGCGCGGCGTATAGCCCCTTCTCTGCCCACTGCTGAAGTCGCTTGCTCAATTGACGCAGTAACTCATCACCAATATCTTGGCCTAAACTGTCATTCAGCAGTTTAAAGCGGTCAATATCCAGCAGCGCTAAAAATGCTTGTTGATGAACGGCTTTTTCAGCAGCACCAAGCTCTTCAATCCGCGCCTGCAAAGCTCGCCTGTTGGGCAGTTCTGTCAGCATGTCATGGTAGGCAAGATAGCGTATACGCTGCTCTGCCTGTTGCTCTTCTGAGCGGTCGCTAAGAAGCGCCACATAATCACGCTCATTGCTATCAGCGTAGTTCACACACGTAACGCTCAGCCAAGCGGGAAACCCTAGACCATTAGCCCGTATCGCCTTAATCATCCCACTCCATTCGCCATGCTTCTCAAGCGCTTGGCGAATCTCCACGTTCAGTGTTTGACTATCTTGAGCGTAGTTAAGATGCGCAATTGATGCTCCTACCAACTGATTAGTAGTACTACCTACCAACCGCTCGAAGGCTGCATTACACAAGCGTACGCGTGCCCGGTTATCAAGCAAAACGACGCTATCTTGAAGGGCAGATATTACCTCTAGCAGCCGCGTTTGCGTCATATATTCATGGCGCTGACTAGCATGCAGACGGCGCTGAACCCCGGTTGAGGGTGAGTAGTGCGGTTAATACCGCCACGACACCGATAAGATAAATAAGCCACCGAGAGTGCGAGTGCATGGGCAACACTAAGACACGGCCATCCGGTACGTACCAAGCAGCTTGCATGGCTACGTAGTGCATTCCGCTCACTGCAATAGAGACACACAGCGCTGCAATGAAAGCGCAGCGCCTTGAACGCTGTATGCCCCACTCCTGCTGGCAAAGCCTGTATACATAGACGCTTGCCATACCCAACACAACCGCAACAAGTAGTGATATTAAGAAGAGATTCAAAGAGTAATACAGCTCGGCCGGCATGCGCATCGCAGCCATGCCGCTATAATGCATCGCCCCAATACCCATCCCTAACCCCACCCCCGCCAACCATAAAGAATGATGGGAAGGTGCAGGACGAGAAAGCACCACCATAGCACTCAGGCTACCTAAAATAGCGGGTAGTATCGAAAGTAGAGTAGCTACTGGCGCATGAGTCACTGGAAAATCAAGCTGATAGGCGTGCATACCAATAAAGTGCATGCTCCAGACGCCTAACCCCATGGCACTGGCACCTGCAAACAGCCATACGCTACGCCAAAGTGAATGAGTCACCTTGCGTACCAGTTTGATGGTATCCAACCCCGCATAAGATGCCGCCAATGCGACTAACCATGAAATAAAAACAAGCAGGATATCGTGCTTGCCCTGAATGGCATTGAGCGCTTGGGGATCAGACAAAACATTGAATAGCATAAATAAGCTGACTGCCCGTTTATTTTTATAGTAATAATCAATATCAACGTTATTAATTCTGGTGATGCGTAATAAACAGCATTAACGTCGATCGCTGTACAAGCAAGCCGCTTTCGTCCCACCTAAGCTGCCGTAGATATAAATGTCACTACCATGTATACGCAACTAAAACGCCTATTAACTGATCTTGCCCAGTTATAGGAGCACATTAACAACTTCACGAATTGAAATAGCAAAATTTTTATGAAAAACCACTCTAAAGTATAATATTGTTAGCACTCTAAACAGGAGCAGTCGAATCAAGCGTCATGAAGGGCTGACAAGGAAGGGCGGAGACGTTGCGATGAGTAGCGGGTTAGCACACAGGAAAGCGGATTAGCACGCTGGGAAGGTGGAAGGCGGGCCAGGCGACCCTAGCCACCGGTGGCATTCATAAATCTCACTATTTGAACGTCACCATCAGTCGTAAAGTGATGACGCTCAGGCTTCTTCGTCATCGCCGCCACAATGGTCGCTTTTAGGCGCTGGGTGTCGCCCGGATAGCGGCGCATGATGGCGTGCAAATCTACCGAGTGCTCATTACCTAAGCAAAGCAGCAGACGCCCTTCCGCTGTCACCCGCACCCGATTACAGGTGCCACAAAAATTATGGCTATGGGGAGAAATAAACCCAATGCGCGACGAACTACCCGGCATACGATAGTAACGAGAGGGCCCCAGGGTCGTTTCAGTGGTCGGTAGGAGCGGATAATGCTGTTCGATCGTCTCGCGTACTACATCACTGGAAAGATAGGTTTCGCCGCGATGATGCTCGCTAATTGCGCCCAGCGACATCTCCTCAATAAAGCTAATATCCACGTCTTCATCGCGTGCGAAATTGACGAGATCTAGAATTTCATCGTCATTGCGCCCCTTCAGCAATACGGCATTGAGCTTGATGGATCTGAACCCTGCCTGGCGGGCTGCTCGGATACCGTCGATGACGTGGTTTAGATCTCCCGTCCGAGTTAACGCCTTAAAACGCTCAGGTTTGAGTGAGTCGAGGCTGATATTGACCCGATCAAGCCCACCTTGGCGCAACGCTCCAGCATGTTTTACCAGCCCTGAACCGTTGGTGGTCATGGCTAGCTCATGCAAGCCTTCAAGCTCGCCCAGCTTTTCGACTAGTGTGAGTATGCCCTTACGTACCAGTGGCTCCCCCCCGGTTAGGCGGATTTTCTCTACCCCCAGCTCGACAAACGCTTGAGAAAGGGTCGCTAACTCCTCCAGGGTGAGCAGTTTGGCACGGGGTAGAAAGGTCATCTCCTCCGCCATACAATAAACGCAGCGAAAGTCACAGCGATCAGTCACCGATAGGCGAAGATAGCTTACCGTGCGGCCAAACCCATCGACTAACGTACTCATTTTTTAGGCTCCTCTACGTGGGCGTTGGCATTAACGGGGAACCGAGCAATCAGTGCTTGCACCTCTGCGGTGACGTCGTCGATTATTTGCTCGTCATAAAACTGGCCGCGTCGCTTGCGAAGGCCACTCTCGTAAAGCTTCACATGTTTGGTGGGCGACACCCCTGCATTCGCCAGACAATGGCTAGCGCAGTGCATCTGACAGCCATCAATCGCTATGATCGGTCGTCCACTTTGGGCAGTTCGTACAAGACCGGGCACCCCGCCGCCAACGCCTGCAATGCAGGACATTTCCGCTTCCCCCGCATGATCAAGGCGCAGTGCAACACTATTGGCCAGTTGCGCAACATCAGAGCAGCCAGAGCAGGCATAGACCAAGGTGCGCGGTTTTTGACGTAACGACATGCCCTCTCCTTGAATAAGCAAGCAAACAACCTCAGCCGCCGCAGACGGTAGCAAAGCTCACGCGGCGAACTGATTAATGGGGTAATAGTGGTAGGTACTCCCTTCCGTTACCTCTGTGTCGGGGTTAATCATCAGATAGCCGTCGGCTTGGCTGGCGGCAGTGAGCATATGCGACCCCTGCCCACCCGCTAATGTCGCGACAGGTTCCCCGCTACTACCGTCCACCACCACGCGCAATAACTCGCACCGCCCCCGGGGGCCGCGCTGGGCAAAACCGGCTTTTATTGGGTAACACTGCAACGCCGCTACTTTTCTGCCCTGCATGGCGTGAACAAACGGTAATGCCAATAGTTGCCAACCAACCAACGAAGCGACGGGATTGCCAGGTAACGCGATTAGTGGGGTAGCTGCTAAAGGATCGGCACCTAAATAGCCAAACGCAAAGGGCTTGCCTGGCTTCATCGCGACACCATGGAAATGCAGCCCGCCACGCTGTTCGATAATGGGCCGAACGTGGTCTTCTTCGCCTACCGACACTCCCCCCGTACACATCAGCACGTCTGCAGCGTGCTGTGCATCATCAAACGCCTGATGTAGCGGCGCGGGCGAATCCGCAATGACGCCAAGATCAATTACCTCACACTGCGCCTGCGCTAGCAGTGCCTTGAGCATTGCCCGGTTGCTGTCGAAGACCTGCCCAGGCGATCGTCGGGCACCAGGGGCGATCAGCTCATCGCCGGTGGAGAGTAGTGCCACACGCAAACGTCGTTTAACAGTAACGGCACTTATTCCGTGACTTGCCAACAGCGCAATCGATGCCGGGGTGAGGTACTCGCCTACTGCCAGTAGCAGGTCACCCTCACGGGTTTCTTCGCCCTGGCGGCGAATATTAGCGCCCATAGCCAACGTGCCTTCGATATGAATATGCCCGTGATGATCAAGCGTGACGCGCTCCTGTGGCACCACAACATCGGCACCAACGGGTACCGGTGCACCGGTAAAGATACGCGCGCAGCCGCCTTGGGAAAGCAACATCACGCCCGCCCCGGCCGGTACGCGCTGAACAATGGGCAACCCTTCCCCCTGGCGAGCCGATGGGTAGTCAGCCAAGCGCAGCGCATAACCATCCATCGCGCTATTGTCGACCCCAGGCATATCAAGAGGCGCAACGACTGCCTCAGCAAGCACGCGCCCTGGCGCCTGTTCAAGAGAAACCGTTTCTACGCCGTTAAGTGGCGTAGCAGCGTCAATAAGCCGCTGACGTGCTTCAAAGAGCGCTAACAATCCTGGCGTTACGATGTCGCCACACTGACAGTTCATACGCGCTCCGCCTCATTATGCGTAGCATGACGGCTGCTACATGGCGTCGCTAAAGGTAGGACCATCGCGGCAAAGTTGCAGGGCCGAGTACGGGAATCCAATTGCAATGAGATAATTTTATCCCACGCCATAGCGCACGCTTTAGGTGAGCCGGGCATCGCAAATATCAGCGTTTGATTGGCAACGCCTGCGACCGCCCGCGATTGGATGGTGGCCGTTCCTATCGTCTGCAAAGAGAAATGCCGAAACAGCTCGCCATATCCGTCAATGGCTTTATCAAACAGCGGCGTCAGCGCTTCTGGGGTGGTATCCCTGGGGGTGAAGCCAGTGCCGCCGTTAACCAAGATTACCTGGGTGTCAGCCCTTGCGATCCACTCCGACACTACCGCGCGAACCTGATAAATATCGTCAGGTACGATGCGCCGTTCCATTAAGTTGTGGCCACATTCACTCAGGTGCGCAGCCAGCAAATCGCCGCTGCCATCCTCGTCAAACCCGCGGGTATCAGAAATTGTTAGCACCGAGATGTTAAGCGGGCTAAAAAGGGCATCGACAGGCACATGGGACATCACACTCTCCTCTTGCTTTTCTATTGCATCAAACTGCCGCCGGCATCGTCATCCAGAACAATGCCTTCGACGCCGATCTCGCTTTCCAACGCCAGCAAATAGTGGCGTAACGCCCGTCGGGTCGCCTGCTCACGCAGACTATGACGTACCCGGTCAGCCACCTGCTCAAACGGTAACGCTCGCCCTTCACGCCGCTCGTCGATACTGACAACGTGCCAGCCATAACGGGAAGCTAAGGGGCGCTCGTGAAGCCCTTCGGGTAAGTGTTGTAAAGCTCGGTCCAGTTCTGGGACGGTCTGCCCCGTCACCAGCCAGCCCAAGTCGCCATCCATCTCTTTCGAGGGGCACGCGGAGTGGTGTTGGGCAAACTCAGCAAAACGTTCTGGGATCTCCGTGAGTTGTTTAATCAGCTTCTCACCCAGCTGGCAGGCATCGTCGCGCCCTTGTGAATCATCGGGCGCCGCTGCCAGCAGAATATGCCTAACGCGCAGCTGGGATGGTTCGCTAAAGCGCTCACGATGGGTATCAAAGAAGCGTCGGCAATCGGCCTCTTCCGGTTCAGGAACCGGTAGCTCCTGTTCAAGCAAGGCAGCCATCGCAGCGTCTTCTTGAGCTTCTGCGTGGTCTTCAGCTGACAGCAAACCTCGTTCAATAGCGCGTTGGCGCAGCAATTCTTTAACCACCAGGGCACGGGCAGCCTGAACCTGGGCCTCCCCCGCCGTATCGGCGGGGTGGTACTGCATTTCTAACGCTATCGTTTCTTCATCGATAGCGACGTTGCCGACACGCACCGGCGGTGGGGTAACGCCCCCCGGTAGCTGTTCAATATCAATCATCTGCATATTGTTTCTCCTCTACGCCTGGGCAAACACAGGCCAGTTTTCAGCCGCGACGGCGAACCAGCTGGTACCGACGGGTGATATAACCGAACGGCACGCTCCAGACGTGAACCAGACGGGTGAAGGGGAAGAGCAGGATGATGGTCAGGCCCACGAAGATATGCAGCTTGTAGATCCAAGAGACCTCTTCCATATAGCTGGCAGCGCCGCCGCCGAAGAAGACGATTGCCTGGGCCCAACTGGCTAGCGTGACCATCATTTCACCGTCCATATGGCCCAACGAGAAGAAAATGGTGACCATGCCTAATGACGCCTGGAAAACAATCAGCCCTAGGATCGCGGTATCCATCACACTGGAAGAAGCGCGCACCCGAGCATTAGCGATACGGCGATACAGCAACATAGCGCCTCCCACTACACACATGGCGCCGGCAATACCACCAATCACAATGGCCAGCAGTTGCTTAGTGCCAGCATGAAGGAAAGGCTCGTAGACCCAATGCGGCGTCAGCATGCCGACCAAGTGGCCGAAGAATATGACGATGATGCCGATATGGAACAGGTTGCTCGCCAGGCGCATGTTTTTTGATGACAGCATTTGGCTAGAACCGGTCTTCCACGTGAACTGACCATGGTCGTAGCGCATTAGGCTGCCGATCAAAAACACCGTACCTACCAGATAAGGGTAGTAACCGTAGATTAGGTGATTTAGATAAAGCGCAATCGCGTCTAACATGATGATTCTCCTTTAACGATTGGCATGGTGTGTGTTAGTAGCAGGCATGATGCGCACCGGCTGGCTCTGAACCGTATGTTTGCGCTCGGCCAGACGACGGCCTTCGGCAGACTGCAGTGCACAATCCTCGTCTGAGCTAGCAGAGAAGCGCACCGCTTCTTCTTCCCATACTGCATCTAGCGCTTCGGGAGTGTTGTCGGGTGCTTCTTTTTTGACCTGGGGACGGTGCTCTTCTACATCGCCTTCAGCGCCCACTAACGCCAAGAGCGATAGCGGTACCAGGGCGTGATCAGACCCCCGCTCTTCCAACCGAGCGGTAAGCAACGCCAGGATATGACGTATTTCGCCCAGCCAGCGGCCAATCTCCGCGTCATCACACATCGAAAGGTATTCAAGAAACACCGGCAAATGATCGGGTAGCTCCCGTGCGTCCAACTCAAAACCAGCGGCACTGTACTCAGCCATGAGATCCACCATGGCTTGACCACGATCGCGGGATTCACCGTGCACATGCTCGAACAACAGCAAAGACGTGGCGCGGCCTTTGTCGAACATCGCCACGTACTCGGCCTGCAGCTCCAGCAGATCGCCTTCATGAAGGCGCTGGCACCACTCCATCAATGAGGACTTAAGGGCCGCTCCCAGGCGGCGCTCAGCATTGAGAATTTCGATGAGTTCGCCGCAGGCGTCCTGCAGCGCTTGAGTCGGATAGTCGAGCAGGCGGGCAAGTACCCGTAGGCTACGCATGCCCTGCACAGGCTCGCTCGGTGCGTCTAACATTGCCTCTAGCGGGGCCGATGAGACAGGCGTTGGAATGGCAGCATCAGTCATGACGAGTCTCCTCAAATTGGGGCTGCGGGTCGAAGACCTCTGCCGGTTTCACCAAAACGCTGGTCTGCTTACGGCCATTAAACAAGTTCGGCTGGCTCTCGCCGTGGCAACCATCACCAAAGGTGAAGCCACAACCACCCCGTTCGGGGAAGGCTTCGGTGGCCATTTCGCGGTGGCTGGTGGGAATAACGAAACGATCTTCGTAGTTGGCAATCGCCAAGTAGCGGTACATCTCTTCCACTTGAGCAACGCTGAGCCCCACCGCATCTAACACCTCGGCATTCGGCGCGCCATCCACATGCTTACCGCGCATGTAAACGCGCATCGCCATTAAGCGCTTGAGCGCCAGCACTACCGGCTCTTCCTCACCGGCGGTCAATAAATTCGCCAGGTACTTCACCGGAATACGCAGCGATTCAATCTTGGGCAGGATGCCGTCGAACTCTACGTGACCGGCTTCAGCGGCAGACTGAATCGGCGATAGCGGCGGCACGTACCACACCATCGGCAGCGTGCGGTATTCAGGGTGCAGCGGCAGCGCTAACCCCCAGTCAATAGCCATCTTGTAGACGGGCGATGCCTGAGCCGCTTTGATGACGTTGTCCTGAATGCCATCTTTTTTCGCTTGGGCAATGACTTCCGGATCATGGGGATCAAGGAAGATGTCGCACTGACGATGGTAAAGGTCGCGCTCGTCCGGCGAGCTGGCGACTTCTTCAATACGGTCAGCGTCATACAGCAGAACGCCCAGGTAACGAATGCGGCCAACACAGGTCTCAGAGCAGATGGTCGGCTGACCCGCCTCAATACGCGGATAGCAGAAGATGCACTTCTCGGACTTACCGGTTTTCCAGTTGTAGTAGATCTTTTTATAGGGGCAGCCAGAAATACACATCCGCCAGCCGCGGCACTTGTCCTGGTCGATCAGAACAATGCCATCTTCTTCCCGCTTGTAGATCGCACCGCTTGGGCACGAAGCTACACAGGTGGGGTTTAAACAGTGCTCGCATAAGCGCGGCAGATACATCATGAAGGTGTTTTCAAACTGGCCGTAAATATCCGCCTGCACCTTGTCGAAGTTGGCATCTTTACGTCGTTTGGCGAACTCAGTACCGAGGATCTCCTCCCAGTTGGGTCCCCATTCGATCTTCTTCATACGCTCGCCAGAAATCAGCGAACGAGGGCGTGCCACCGGCTGATGCTCACCGATTTTGGCGGTATGCAGGTGCTGGTAATCGAACGTGAACGGCTCGTAGTAGTCGTCCATATCGGGCAGATCAGGATTGGCGAAAATATTCGCCAATACCCGCCACTTGCCGCCGATGCGTGGCTCAATCCGACCATCGGTACGGCGCATCCAGCCGCCCTTCCATTTAGCCTGGTTCTCCCACTCTTTGGGGTAGCCAATGCCGGGTTTGGTTTCAACGTTATTGAACCAGGCGTACTCCATACCTTCGCGGCTGGTCCAGACATTTTTACAGGTCACCGAACACGTGTGGCAGCCGATACACTTATCTAAATTGAGGACCATGCCTACCTGGGAACGAATCTTCATTTCACGGCCTCCTGAACGCTGTCATTGCCTTCGCCATCCAGCCAGTCAACGTGTTTCATCTTGCGTACCAACACGAACTCGTCGCGGTTAGAGCCGACAGTGCCGTAGTAATTAAAGCTGTAAGAGAGTTGCGCGTAGCCACCGATCATATGGGTTGGCTTGGGGCACACCCGGGTAACCGAGTTATGGATGCCGCCGCGGGTGCCGGTAATCTCAGAGCCGGGCACGTTTACCTGGCGCTCCTGAGCGTGATACATCATCACCATGCCGTCTTTGACGCGCTGGCTGACTACCGCCCGCGCCGCAATAGAGCCATTGGCGTTGTAAACCTCGATCCAGTCGTTGTCCTCAATATCAATCGAGGCGGCGTCTGCCTCGGACAGCCACACCACCGGGCCACCACGGTTAAGTGTCAACATCATCAAGTTGTCGGAATACGTGGAGTGGATGCCCCACTTCTGGTGCGGCGTAATAAAGTTCAGTGCCTTGCTCTTAAAGCCGTTATCAGCAGGCAGCGTGAAGCCTTTGGCCGCCTTGGTATCGATAGGCGGACGATAGACCAGCAGGCTTTCGCCGAAAGCACGCATCCAGGCATGATCTTGATAGAACTGCTGACGGCCGCTCACGGTGCGCCATGGAATGAGCTCATGGACGTTGGTATAGCCCGCGTTATAGGAGACGTGTTCATCCTCAAGACCCGACCAGGTGGGGCTGGAAATGATCTTGCGTGGCTGAGCAACGATGTCGCGGAAACGGATTTTCTCGTCATGCTTCGGCGTTGCCAGGTGGGTATGATCGCGCCCGGTAATTTTGGAGAGCGCATCCCAGGCTTTTACCGCCACCTGACCATTGGTTTCCGGCGCGAGGGTCAGAATCATTTCAGCGGCATCGATCGCACTGTCGATCAGCGGCCGCCCTTTATGCGGGCCATCCAGCTTGCGATGGTTAAGTTTTCCTAATAGCTCGACTTCATCGTCGGTGTTCCAGGCAATGCCTTTGCCGCCATTGCCAATACTTTCCAGCAGCGGCCCTACAGAGGTAAAGCGCTCGTAGGTTTCGGGGTAGTTGCGCTTAACTTCGATCAGCGACGGCATGGTTTTACCAGGAATCGGCGCGCATTCGCCCTTTTTCCAGTCCATCACCGCTGGCTGAGCCAACTCTCCTGGCGAGTCGTGCTGCATCGGCAGGGTAACCAGATCGGTTTCCTCGCCCAAGTGGCCGACACACACTTTAGAGAACGCTTTAGCAATACCCTTGTAAATATCCCAGTCGCTGCGCGATTCCCACGCCGGATCAGTGGCGGCGGTCAGCGGGTGGATAAACGGGTGCATATCAGAGGTATTGAGGTCGTCCTTCTCGTACCAGGTCGCCGTGGGCAACACGATATCCGAGTACAGGCAGGTAGTGGACATGCGGAAGTCCAGCGTCACCAGCAGGTCGAGCTTGCCTTCTGGCGCTTCGTCACGCCACACGACTTCTTCAGGCTTCTGACCACCGAAGTCGCCCAAGTCTTTGCCTTGAATGCCATGGCGAGTACCCAGCAGGTACTTGAGCATGTACTCGTGGCCTTTACCGGAGCTGCCCAGTAGGTTCGAGCGCCAAATGAACATATTGCGTGGGAAGTTCTCTGGTGCATCCGGGTCTTCCGCTGCAAAGCGTAGTTCACCGCTCTTGAGCTGCTGCACCGCATAGTCGGCGGTAGACATACCCGCGGCTTCGGCTTTTTTGGCGAGGCGTAGCGGGTTAGTGTCCAACTGAGGTGCTGACGGCAGCCAACCCATACGCTCAGCGCGCACGTTAAAGTCGATCAGACTGCCTGGGTAATCCTCAGCCTTGGCTAACGGTGAAAGAATCTCTTTGATCTCAAGCTTTTCATAGCGCCACTGGGAAGAGTGGTTATAGAAGAATGAGGTAGAGTTCATGTGGCGCGGCGGGCGCTGCCAGTCTAGGCCGAAGGCCAGTGGCGTCCAGCCAGTCTGCGGGCGCAGTTTTTCCTGACCCACGTAGTGGGCCCAACCACCACCGCTCTGACCAATACAGCCACACATCACCAGCATGTTGATCAGACCACGGTAGTTCATGTCCATGTGGTACCAGTGGTTCATACCGGCACCGACGATGATCATGCTACGACCGTTGGTTTTGTTAGCGTTGTCAGCAAATTCACGGGCAATACGGGTGCACTGCTCTGCCGAAACACCGGTGATTTTTTCCTGCCATGCGGGGGTATAGGGACGAACCTGGTCAAACGAGGTCGCGCCATCATCTTCGCCATCACCGGCAAAGCCACGGTCGATGCCGTAGTTAGCACACATCAGGTCAAAGACGGTGACCGCCAGCATCTCGCTGCCATCCGCCTTCTTCAAACGTTTGGCGGGCAAGTTGTGGAACAGCAGGTCATCGGCAGCGCCAACACCAGACCCTTTGACGTGCTCAAAGTGCTCGTGCTCAATGCCACCGAAGTAAGGGAACGCCACGCGTGCAACGCTATCGTGGTGAGCTGCTAAGCTGAGGAGCGGCTTGATCTCAGTGCCCGCAGCATCCAGCGATTCCAGGTTCCATTTACCGATTTCATCACCGGTTTCACCCCAGCGGAAACCAATAGAGCCACGCGGCACTACTAGCTGATCGCGGGTTTCGTCCCAGGCAACGGTTTTCCATTCAGGGTTGTTTTCCTGACCCAGGGCGGCATCAAAATCACTGGCCCGCAATTGGCGGCCCGGCGCGAAGCTGCCATCCGCACGCGCTTCTAGTTCCACCAGGAACGGCATATCGGTATAGCGGCGCACGTAGTCAGTGAAGTAGGCACTGGGGTTGTCGAGGTGGAACTCTTTGAGAATGACATGCCCCATGGCCATGGCTAGCGCGGCGTCGGTGCCTTGCTTGGCAGAGAGCCACTCGTCGGTGAGCTTGGAGACCTCAGCGTAGTCCGGCGTAATCGAGACGGTTTTGGTGCCTTTGTAGCGCACTTCGGTAAAGAAGTGGGCATCCGGGGTACGTGTCTGAGGGACGTTGGAACCCCAAGCGATGATGTAGCCGGAGTTATACCAATCGGCAGATTCAGGTACGTCGGTCTGCTCGCCCCAGGTCATGGGCGACGCGGGCGGCAAGTCGCAGTACCAGTCATAGAAGCTCATGCAGACGCCACCGATCAACGACAGGTAGCGGCTGCCAGCCGCATAGCTGACCATCGACATGGCGGGAATTGGCGAGAAGCCGATGATCCGGTCAGGGCCATACTGTTTGGCGGTGTAAACGTTCGAAGCCGCCACCAGCTCGTTTAGCTCGTCCCAGTCACCACGCACAAAGCCGCCCATGCCGCGAGCACGCTTGTACTGCTTGGTCTTGGCGGGGTCTTCAACAATCGACGCCCACGCATCGACCGGGTCGGGATGCGCCTTAAGCGCTTCGCGCCATAGCGCCAGCAGTGGCTTACGAACCAATGGGTACTTAAGACGGTTGGCGCTATACATGTACCAGGAGTAGCTGGCACCGCGCGGGCAGCCACGCGGCTCATGGTTGGGCAGGTCGGGGCGGGTGCGGGGGTAGTCGGTCTGCTGGGTTTCCCAGGTTACCAGACCGTTTTTGACGTAAATTTTCCAGCTACACGAACCGGTGCAGTTAACACCGTGGGTGCTGCGGACCACTTTGTCGTGCTGCCAGCGGGCACGATAACTATCTTCCCATTGGCGGGATTCGCTGCGCAGTTCACCGTGTTCGTTGGCGAAGGGCTCGCGGGCCTTGCGGAAGAAATTCAGCCGATCTATGAAGTGACTCATGGTCGATCTCCAGGCTCCTCGGAAATTTGCATTACCCGTCAGGCGGGTTCCATAGAGAGGAGTCTGCGCGATCGACACCAGAATTACTGCGTGATTACCTCCATATACACCCCATCTACCCCCAAGGTGATAGAGCAGAAAACGTTAAGGAATAGACACTGGCTACCCATGTCATTATACGGTCCGCGAGTAGCGATTTTCCTTCGGCGTCAGGTAAGCATCAAACGCCATGGCGAGATTGCGGATCATTAACCGGCCCGCCGGCAACACCTCGATTTCATCGTTGCGCAAGGCAATCAAGCCATCGTCGGCCATCTCTTCCAGGTCCTTCAATGCCTTGGCGAAGTAACTGCCAAACTCAATGCCGTGGCGAGCCTCGATAGCAGCGAACTCAAGATGGCCGTGACACATCAGGGTATTGATGACATCACGACGTAGGATGTCGTCATCGCTGAGGCGATAGCCACGGAAGACCGGTAAACGCCCCTCGTCCAGTCGGTGCTGGTACTGGGCCGTCTCTTTCACGTTTTGACTGTAGGTATCCCCCACCTTGCCGATGGAGGTGATGCCTAACCCAATCATGTCGCAGTCGGCGTGGGTCGAATAGCCCTGAAAGTTACGCTGCAACGTGCCATTTTCACGGGCCACGCTCAGCTCGTCATCCGGCAGAGCGAAGTGGTCCATACCGATGTAGACGTAACCAGCAGCGGTCAGGCGATTGATCGTTAGTTCCAACAGCTCCAGCTTGCGCTCTGGCGGCGGCATATCCTCAGGGCGGATCAATCGCTGAGCCTTGAACAATTCTGGTAAATGAGCGTAGCTATAAGCGGCTATGCGATCTGGCTGTAGGTCAATAATCTTGCTCAGCGTGGTATCAAAACTGGCCACCGTCTGTAGCGGTAGGCCATAGATCAAATCCACACTGACTGATTCAAAGCCAGCGTCACGGGCGGCCTTAACCAGCGAGACCACCTGCTCTTCACTCTGCACGCGGTTGACCGCTTGCTGCACCTCGTGATCGAAATCCTGCACACCGAAGCTCAACCGATTGAACCCTAGTGCGAACAGTTCATACACCTGCTCGGGGGTTACTGTGCGCGGGTCTACTTCTAGCGAAAACTCGCGCTCTTCAGGCGCGGCAAAATGAAAGGCATCATCCAATGTCGCCATCAACTCGCCCAACTGAGCGTTACTCAGATAAGTGGGCGTGCCGCCCCCTAGGTGAAGCTGCGTCATTCGTCGCGTGCTATCGAACAGCGCTCCTTGAACGCTAATCTCCTGCCTTAGCCACTGAAGATACTCCGCTGCCCGCTCGGTGTTATGAGTAATGATTTTATTGCAGGCGCAGTAGTAGCACAGGCTTTTGCAGAACGGGATATGTACATAAACCGACAGTGGCTTTGGTTCTTCAGCCTGATTACTGCGCTCGGCGGCGCTGCGGTAGTCATCCTCGGCAAACGCCGCATGAAACTGTGGCGCCGTCGGGTAGGAGGTGTAGCGGGGTCCTGGCCGGTCATACTTTTCTACCAGGGGGCGGTTGAACAACGGCTCGTCTTGCATAATTAACGGGGTCTCTAGCGGTAGGCGCAGCAAGCGCTGGTTAATATTCATACAGTATACGTTTTTAAAAAAACCTGCATCCATCGCATGGCCCTGCGGCGTTCCGTCCCCTTTGAAAGCCTTCTCATAATGACCTGAGTCAAAGGGAGGCAAACAATAGGCGACTACTATGCTCAGGTTTTCATCTTAAGGAGTCTTCGCAATGGAGCTTGTATGCCCTGCTGGCAACTTGCCCGCCTTGAAGCGTGCGGTGGATGAAGGAGCCGATGCCGTTTACTTCGGTTTTCAAAATGCGACGAACGCGCGCCAGTTTGCTGGGCTAAATTTCACCGACAAGCGCGCCCGCGAAGGGATCGACTACGCCCATCAACGCGGCAAACGAATACTTTGCGCGATTAACACCTACCCCCAACCCGATGGCTGGCAACAGTGGACCCGCGCCGTGGATCAGGCGGCCGACCTAGGCGTCGATGCTTTAATTTTAGCCGATATGGGGCTACTTGATTACGCCGCCCAGCGCCACCCTAACGTGGCTCGTCACCTGTCGGTACAAGGGTCGGCCACCAGCCATGAAGCACTACGTTTCTACCATGACCACTTTGGCATCACGCGTGCCGTATTGCCCCGAGTGTTATCTATCACCCAGGTACGTGACTTAGCCAAGCAAACGCCAGTGGAACTCGAAGTGTTTGCCTTTGGTAGCTTATGCATTATGGCGGAAGGCCGCTGCTACCTCTCTTCCTACCTCACCGGCGATTCACCCAACACGCGAGGAGTCTGCTCACCTGCGGCGCATGTTCGCTGGGAAGAGACGCCCCAAGGTCTAGAATCGCGGCTTAACAATGTGCTTATTGACCGCTACGCGGAAGGTGAACGCGCAGGCTACCCCACCCTGTGCAAAGGCCGCTTTGAGGTGGGCGGTGAGACCTATCACGCCATTGAAGAACCCACTAGCCTCAACACCCTGGAACTGTTGCCCGAATTGCGTGAACTGGGTATTAGCGCAGTTAAAATTGAAGGCCGCCAGCGCAGTCCCGCGTATGTGTCTAAAGTAGCCGGCATTTGGCGTCAGGCACTGGACCGTCTTGAAGATGCGCCTGGACGCTTTCAACCAGAACATGCCTGGATGGCTGGCCTTGCCGAGCTTTCCGAAGGTGCTACCACTACCTTAGGCGCCTACGAGCGACGCTGGAAATAGGAGCTCTCCATGTCTACCCCGACTCTGCAACTGTCCCTGGGCCCGGTACTGTTCTACTGGACACGAGAGCGCTACGCCAATTTCTACCGCGAAGCAGCCGACTGGCCGGTGGAGATCGTTACCCTAGGCGAGACCGTCTGCTCCAGGCGTCGCGATATGAAACTGGACGACTGGCTTGGCATTGGGCGCGAGCTTACCCAAGCGGGCAAGCAAGTGGTGCTCGCCAGCCAAACATTGATTGAATCTGAGGCCGATTTGCGCGACTTGCGCAAGCTCTGCGACAACGGCGACTTCATCGTGGAAGCCAACGACCAAAGCGCCTTACAACGCCTTTCGTGTGCTGGGCTACCGTTTATCGCTGGGGCTGCGCTGAATCTTTATAACCCCGCAACGCTAGGCGTTATGAAGCGCACCGGGATGCAGCGCTGGCAAGCACCGGTAGAAATGTCTAAAAAGGACTTGGCCCAGCTGATCGCCGACTGCCATCAGGCAGGTGTCAGCCAGCCCTGCGAGGTGTTTGCCTACGGCCACTTGCCACTCGCCTGGTCATCACGCTGTTTTACCGCGCGACGCCATCAAACGCCCAAAGATCGCTGCAAATTTGTTTGCCAAAAGTATCCTGAAGGCTTAGTACTACGTTCCCAAGAGTCTCGCGATGTTTTCACCCTCAACGGCATACAAACCCTCTCAAGCGCCTGTCAGGATCTTCGTTACGAACTACCGGACATGGCCGCCATGGGCGTCTCAGTAGCACGCCTTAGCCCCCGGGCGGAAGGTATGGCAGAGATAGTCAAGGCCTTCGACCAAGCCCGCCAAAATAGGCTGCCTCCCCCTGACCCATTAAGCGTGGTGGATGCAGAGATCTGCGACGGCTACTGGTATGGCCGACCAGGCATGGACAATACCCGCACCGTCGCTAGCTAACGCAACGGAAAAGCGCCATCAGGCCAAGGTCGCTTTTCCGTTTAAATGGCCTTGCCGTATGGCAGGGCCACCCGACATTTCACCTCAACAAGATTGCAACCTACTGAACATTCATACAACATACTCTTTATCAGCTTGACTACTCTCGGAGCCACGTAACCTCCATGCAGCTCACTCGATTTACTGATTATTCAATACGCGTATTGATCTTTCTTGCCGCTAAGGGAGAAGAGCGCTCCACCATTCATGAAATTGCCGACACCTTTCAAATTTCGCGCAATCATTTGATGAAAATCGTTCAGGAGCTTAGCCAGAAACACTACGTCACGGCTATTCGTGGCAAAAATGGCGGTTTACTGTTAACGCGTGACCCCGCCACTATTGGTCTGGGAGAGCTGGTGCGCGAGATGGAGCATGGCATGGCGTTAGTCGAGTGCTTTCATAGCGATAATGCCTGCATCATTACTCCCGCCTGTCGTCTTCAACCGATTCTTAAAGAGGCATTATCCGCGTTTCTAGACGTCCTCGACCGCTATACGCTGGCTGACCTGCTGGGCAACCAGCAACCTGAACTGGCGCGTCTTATGCGTATTCCTACCCTCAGCGCTTAGTCCTTCAAAACCAGTCCTTCAAAACCAGCCTTTGAAAACCTAGCCCTCCTGCCCATCGACCCGCGCCCGCATTAACGGCAACGTGTAGTGCGCCAGAAAGATAACGTAGGCCACACACCAGAAGGTGATGCTTAGCGTATAAGTCCAGTGGGTGATCTGGGGAAACAGCGCCAACACAGGGGAGCACATAACGGCCGCTATTAGCATTAACCCTAGCGCTACGCCAATGCCCGGCAAGGTGCGTATTGGCCGACCGGTATGGCCGAGTGACACCCGAGCCATCATGGCTAGCATCATGACGCCCATTCCCCCAATGCTCAGGGCATGAATCGCAAGTTCAGTGCGTATTAGCCCCATCAGTGCTAACACCCACATGACAAGCCCCAATGGGATGAAGGCATAGCTGCCATGCAATCCCCATAGCAACGGTTCGCGCCAGCTATGCAGCCCACCCCAGCGTGCCATCCGTAGCGTGTTCGCCAAGGCCGCGAAGAGCATTGTTCCACCCATGAATGCAACAGGAACGGCAACACCTAGCAAGATGGCCAGTTGCAAGAGTACAACACCGCCGGTACTGCCCAGGGTAGCCACTTCAAGTAGTGGAATAGGCGCTGGTTTGGGGCGCTTGAGACGATTAGCAGTAAACATGGCAATGACCCGCCCGCCCACTAAGGTCATCATCAATGTGATCAACAGCACCGCTAAGTAGGCAGCCTGGCGAATCATCTCGGGATCGCCGTTGATCACCCCCACGTGCATCGCCAGATTCGCCATCGCAAATAGCATAAGCACGGGGACAAAAATTAAATTACGCCAACGTTTTGCGGTCACCACTAGCGTCGCCATAACGATAGCAACGACGGGAAGAAAGGCGAGGTCGACGATCACTATCAGCCACCTCGGTAACGCTACAGAAAAGACTATCGGAAAGGCCATTAGCAGCCTACCTAACAGCCATAACACCACTAACGCGATCAACGGGCCGCCTTTTAAGCTCGGTAACCCGGTCCAGTTGCGCACAGCGGTCAAGAGAAAACCTGCAACCACTGCTGCCGCAAAGCCGAATAGCATTTCATGTTGATGCCAAAAAATCAGCCCGCCGTAGGGGCGTAACAACATATTGCCGTGCCAAAAAGCTAACCACACCAGCAGAGATAGCACGCTAAACAGCGCGGCCAGTAGGAAGAAAGGACGAAACGCCAGTCGCACCAAGGGGAGCTGCTTACACGTGGAGGCTGGCTGGGATGAGGTAATCGTTGGCATGGCAGAATCCCGACTGAATTACTTGGAAATAGCATTGTGCGCTTTGCAATCTTCAAAAACCATGACAGGTATCAAAAATGCATCTTTTGGCGACACAGGTGGCATTTATCCCTTCCAGACCTTAAGATGCATTTATAAAGCATCTTAAAGAAAAGAGGTATTACCCGTGCTAACACTTGAACAGGAAAAGCTGATTAATGCGACGGCGCCCGTAGTTGCAGAACATCTGGACGCCATTACTCAGCATTTTTATCCGTTAATGTTTACCCGCTACCCTGAGGTCAAACCGCTCTTTAATGAGACTCATCAGCAAAGCGGAGGCCAGCCACGCGCCTTAGCTAACGCGGTATTGGCCTATGTAAAACTACGCAATAACCCTGCTCAAGCACGCGCCACGTTGGCCGTTGTGGTCAGTAAACATGTTTCTTTGGGTATTCTTCCAGAGCAGTACCCCATTGTGGGTGAATGCTTATTAGCAGCCATTGGTGATGTCCTTGGCGATGCCGTTACCCCCGCCATTGCCGATGCGTGGGGAGCACTTTATAACGAACTCGCCGCTCTTTTAATCGATCTTGAAGACCAGCGTTACCGTGAGTTCGAGCAACGACCCGGCGGCTGGCGGGGCACACGCCGGTTTAAGATTGCCAGCACCCAGCAGGAGAGCATCTTAATCCGCTCGTTTATTCTGGAACCCGAAGATGGTGGCAGCGTGGCTGACCATGAGCCTGGCCAATATATCGGTGTGCGCCTGACCATCAACGGTGAACAGGTCTATCGCCATTACAGCCTATCGGATATTCCCAATGGTCGGAGTTATCGCATCTCGATTAAACGCGAAGCAGAGGGGCAAGCCAGCCGTCATTTCCACGATGTCCTGCAACTAGGCGATAGCCTAGAGCTGCTTCCCCCCGCAGGTGATTTGACGCTGGTAGAAGGTGACGAACCGCTGCTGCTTGCCAGCGGAGGCGTCGGTCAAACACCCCTGCTACCCATAGCACGCCATGCGCTGGCGCTAGGGCGTCAGGTTGTCTATTTACACGCTGCCCTAGACGCCGATCACCACGCTTTCAATGGCGAGCTTGACGCTTTAAAAGCGGCCTACCCCCAACGTTTTCAGGCGGTCACTATTCATGAACGCGGAAACCGTGCCGATCATAACGGACGTATTGACCGCTCCTTATTAGCCGACTACCTGCCTGGGCCTATGGCGCGCTGCTATTTTGTTGGCCCCCAGGGTTTCATGACCGCCATTAATAGTGCGCTGGCTGAGCTGGGCATTAGCGCAGACCGCCGCCACTTTGAGCACTTCGGCCCCTCACGTCCCCTCGACGCGGCTTGATAACAAGTGGCCTTGGCGAAGGACCGAGGCCACCTATTAAACATCCAGCGAGGCTGGAGACGATGACATTATGCCCTGCGCGCAAACCTCTCTAGCCCTATTAACACCTCCCCCAAGCGCCCTTGGGCGAAACTCTCTTCACGTCCATCAAGTAGGTTCTTCAGCGTCAGTCCCAGCTCCGTATCACCTTCAATGACTAAACGGCGCTGAAAAAACAGGCTATCGGGGTCTTCGCGACGCGTCGCCAGACACAAAAATTCGCGCCAGCCCCCACGAATAGTTGCCTCGCCAAGTTCACGGCACACGACCAAACGCTGGGCTTCCAGCGTCAAGCTGAGCGCTATCCCTAAATCGGCAATGGCTAGCGTAATACGCCGCCCTTCTAAAACATCGAACTCCCCTTCTTGAAGAGGCTCAGCAAACGTATGGTTAAGTAAAGACTCGACCACACGCTGCTTGATAATAAAAGGCACCTTCGGATCAAGAAGACGAATCAAATGTTCAAGGTTTATCGGTAGCGGCAGCACTGCAGATGGCCTTGGAACAGCAAACGGTAGCAATGACACTAAACGCACTCCTACATAAAGGAATCAATGGCGAACACCACAGGGGTCTATGTAAACGACCGAGTTCGATGCTAAGCACTGTGAGGGCGCTTAACCCTGATATGCATCAGGAGAGGCGCGGATAACGTCACGCTAACCAGGAAAGTGGGCTGTGGCGAATAGCGGCCCCCACCATATAGGCAAATAAAACGATAGCTACCAGGGCGGCAACCGCGCGCGTTTGGGGTGTTTTCCCACGTTTAATCGCAAAGGTACCAATACCGATATACGCCAGTAATGCCAGCAGTTTGGCGCCAAGCCAAGGAAGCTGCCAGGGCCATATAGAGAGCAGCATGAGTAAGGTGACCCCCAGCCCCAACAGAGCAGTATCGATGAGATGGGGCAGCACCCTAACCCAGCGCGCGTTGAGCCGAGGGCTTTCTCGCACTGACCACCATGCGCGCACGACAAAAAGCGTAATACTCAACATCGCAGCCGTGACATGCAGATGCTTGATGACAAAATAGTGCTCCACGGAACATCCTCAGCCAACGTTAACGGCATCGCCCTGATGATCGAAAGCAATGAACGAGGTAATGTTGCCCATTTGTAACGACTCGGTCATTCGCTGAAGCTGACGTTCAACGTCGGCTTCAGCGGCAGGGTCGTCCATGGCCGCCGCAAATACCAAATCCCATTCAAACCCAGTACGCCGAGACTCCTCAACCAACGCCGCCATACTGCTCAATTCATCTATCGACTTGTCCACGCAGACGACAGGCACCAGCACACCGCCCTCGCCCTGTTCGAAACGGCGACGCTGTTCAGCATCAGGAAAATCGGGCAGCTCAGCGTGAACGAACACAAATAGCAACCGCTGGGGCTTCGCTTGCTGACGCGCTTCTTGCAGTAGATCGGAAAATGTCGTTATGGTCATAAAAAGCGCCTTATCGTTAGTTGGTTAAATGAGTTGATGGCATTATTCAGGTGACTCGACAAACAGCCATAACAGCAGCATTATCATGATTAATGGAATGAGCAGGCTCAGAGGTGCGGCCCGCCAACCATAGGCTTGAACCACTAAGGGTTCCATGCGTAAAGAAAATCCCACGCCTGCCGCGATGGCCAGGAAGAGTCCTATTAATAAGCATTTCAGGCAGCCAGGCATCCAACCGTTGGCATGGGCGATGCCAGTGGCAATAACAGCACCTCCCACCCCTAACCCCCCTCCTACCAGCAGAAATTCACCAGGTTGATTGGCCACCCCAAACCCAATGAGCACTAGCGCCAGCCCCAACAGCAGCCATTGCATCAGGCGGCACGTGCTGTTGCGGCGAGCCAACCGCCATGCAGGCCAGGCCAATAGGGCACCGCTACCCAGCGGTAACAGCACGTAGACAGGATGAATAGCGAGCAGGGTATACAGTGTCCAGCTGGCTACCGCTAACGCGCTGGCCAGCGGCATCAATAGCATGGCTACCAGCATCTGGTAGCCATTGACTGGCTCTTTTGATGTCTTCAGTGACGAAGGTGGCGTAGGTGAAAGCATGGTGTTTCCCGGCGAGGGTATGAAGACATCAGAAGACGTGCCAGAATTGTCGTTAAATGCCGGGTTTAGGTCAAAAAGCATCGGAGGTAGACGGGCTAACCCCAAAGTAATAGCCCCCATATCGAGAGCCAGTCAATGCCACACTTTTCTAGCACTTGTGCGTTTTCGAAACCGTCATGAAATTACTGCAACGCTCCCTCGTAGCTCGCATTATTGCGTCTCTGTTAGCAATTAGCGGGATGGCACTAATTAGCATCACCCTAACCATGGCAATGTCCAACAGTACCCGTGGCGATGCTGCTGCCATTAACGTTGCCGGGTCTTTACGCATGAACGCCTACCAGATTATGGGAGCATTGCAGCGCGTTGAGTATGGCCCACAAGAGACGAATGAAGAGCGGCTCAACAGCGTAGAACAGCTCGAAACTTTAGTGGCCCGTTTCGATCAGCGGTTATACAGCGCCGCGTTGGAACAAAGCATCCCCCTTGATGAGCACCATGAGGCTCGTCATCAGCTAGAAAAAATTCAGACCTACTGGCAACGCACGCTTAGCCCTGCTCTTGAAGATGCTCCTACTGGTGATGGTATCGCGTTGGATGCTTTCCATAGCATGATCGCCACCCTAGTCAGCGACATTGAGATCCTCGTAACGCAGCTTGAGAACAGCACCGAAGCGAAGGTAAGGCTGCTGGGCTTGATGCAAGTGCTCTTTCTTGTGTTGATCGCCATTGTGGTGTTGATTTCACTTTACGACGTTCGCCACAATTTGGTGTTGCCATTGCGTCAGCTGATGGTGCTCGCCAGGGAGGCAGCACAACGTAACTTTACACCGCGCTCGCAGATTCGCGGCAGCGACGAGCTGGCTTTACTTGGCGACACCTTCAACACGATGTCTGCTGAGTTGGCCTCTAGCTATGCCGCGCTGGAAGACAAGGTATCGCGCAAGAAGCTGGAGCTTGAGCGCAGCAACCAGGCGATGCGGGTGATGCATGATGCCAGTCGTTCACTTTATGGTGGCGGTAATGACCTGTGTTCCAGCGCAGCGCCTATGCTACGTGAATTAGAAGAACTGCTGACGCTTGGGCCGATACGACTATCTCTGAACGACCCTTTTGATCAGCGGGAAATGCCCGTTTTAGAAACCCATTCACGCACTCGGCCAGAGTATTGTCGCGATCAACATTGCCATGCTTGTCTGATTGACCCCCGCCCGCTAGAGATCATGGCCAGCGACCAAGCACAATGCTTGCTGTTACCTATCAGCGTAGGTGACACGCTGCTAGGCACTCTGGAAGTGTGGTATCCAAACGAACGCCTCAACGATAGTACGCGTCGGCTGCTCACTATTTTAGCCGACCAGCTCGCCACGGCAGTGTACCTTCAGCGACGCATCGAAGAGGAGCAGCATGTCACGCTGATTAACGAACGAACCATCATCGCCCGAGAGCTGCACGACTCATTGGCTCAGTCGTTATCGTACCTCAAGATGCAGGTCGCTCGACTCGAACGCATGCAGCAAAAAGATGCCACAAAAGAGGCTCAAGCAGCCGTGTTTGATGAACTACGTGTCGGCTTAAACAGCGCCTATCGCCAACTGCGTGAACTGCTAACTACCTTCAGGCTTAAGCTTGAAGGGCCAGGCCTTCAATCTGCCTTGCGTCAAACCGTTGATGAATTTACCCAGCGAATGGGGGCGACCGTAGAACTGAACTACGATGTACCGCCTTATTTACTGAACCCCAATGAAGATATTCACGTGCTGCAAATCATTCGTGAAGCGCTGGCCAATACTCATAAGCATGCCCAAGCTCATTGGGCGGCGGTTACCGTGCGCTTTGCCGATGCTCAGCTGCTTGTACGTGTTGAAGATGACGGTATCGGGCTGGAAGACGATAGCTCGCCACCGATGCACTATGGGTTGGTGATTATACGTGACCGAGCGACCACCCTGAATGGAGAACTAAGCATTGCTAACCGCCCCACCGGGGGGATCCGCATAGAGCTTGTCTTTACCCCATTAACTGCTCGCTTGATCCAACAGCAGCCCACTGCGGCTGACTCCGACTCTCATTTTGGTACTGGGGCTTCATAATGACGCTGACAACCGCTAACGATTCACCTGCCAGTCTGCTGATCATCGATGACCATCCACTGCTACGCCGTGGCGTAGCTCAGCTGCTAGAGCTTGAAGATGACCTTGAGTTAGTTGGCGAAACAGGCAACCCTGAAGAGGGCATTGCGCTGGCGCTTTCCATGGAACCCGACCTGGTATTACTGGATTTAAACATGCCGGGCGTGAACGGGTTAGAGGCTTTACGCCGCCTACGAGAAGCTAACTACAGCGGCCGAGTGGTAATGTTTACTGTTTCTGATCACGAAGACGATGTTGTCTCTGCGCTACGCACCGGAGCAGACGGCTATCTACTAAAAGATATGGAACCAGAAGACATGGTTCGCCAACTGCGCCAAGCAGCCCTAGGACGT
Organism: Vreelandella neptunia; assembly: GCF_000712975.1. Taxonomy (GTDB): domain Bacteria; phylum Pseudomonadota; class Gammaproteobacteria; order Pseudomonadales; family Halomonadaceae; genus Vreelandella; species Vreelandella qaidamensis. The sequence goes on from NZ_JHQL01000006.1 coordinate 206,791, forward strand.
ATGGTGATTAGTGAAAGCCTAACCGCATTGCTGGCCGAAGCGCTGCGTAATCAACGCAATGCGCCCACTACCCCCGACGTTCACAGCCTGACGCAGCGCGAACGAGAAATTCTCCAGCAACTGGCGGGCGGGTTATCTAATAAGCTCATCGCACGCAAATTGGATATTACCGAAGGAACCGTCAAGGTCCACGTTAAGCATCTACTCAAAAAGCTTAACCTACGCTCTCGTGTCGAAGCCGCTGTTTGGGCAGTGCAAGAAGGACTGGATCACTAGCCGACTCTGAGTGGTTACCTCCAAAGACTTCTTGGGTACTTTTACACTGTTTTAATTTTACCCCCTCTGATTTTTTCTCTTTAAAATCAATTAGCTTATCTCTCTCAGCGACTACCTCTCAAGTGGTATGCCGCTGATTTTCGAGCCTTTTCCCCTGGTTTCCCTACTCTCCTCTCAGGCGTATCTTGCCGGTTAATAGCTGTTTGCAGAAAGGTTTAATGCCAAGGGGAAACCGCCATGAGCAAAAGAAACGCCGACATTGAGAAGTGGGATGTCGAGGACGCCCACTTCTGGGAACAAACAGGCAAACGGGTCGCTAACCGCAACCTGTGGATATCCATCCCTAGCCTGCTGATGGGCTTTGCTGTCTGGATGATGTGGGGAATGATCACCACTCAAATGCAAAACCTCGGTTTTACATTTACGATTAATCAACTTTTTTCCCTAACGGCGCTTGCCGGACTTGCTGGTGCCACACTGCGTATTCCAGCGTCGTTTATGATCCGTATTGCTGGCGGGCGTAACACCATTTTCTTAACGACCGCCCTATTGATGATCCCTGCCGCGGGTACTGGGCTTGCACTTATGAACCCAGGCACGCCGTTCTGGGTATTCCAAGCCTTGGCACTACTCTCTGGCATCGGGGGCGGTAACTTTGCTTGCTCAATGAGCAATATTTCTACCTTCTACCCCAGTAAGCAGCAAGGCTATGCCCTGGGTATGAATGCGGGGCTAGGCAATTTTGGCGTTACCACCATGCAGATCGTCATCCCGCTGGTAATGACCGTTGGTATTTTCGGCGCTCTTGCTGGTGCTCCGCTAGAGCTGCAAAGCGCCAGTGGCACCTTAATTGGCCGCATCGAAGCAGGTACCGACACATGGATTCAGAATGCTGGCTTTATCTGGCTCGTATTCCTGATTCCTTTAGCGTTCGCCGGCTGGTTTGGAATGAATAACCTGCGCACCATTACCCCCAACCCCGGCTCTCCGCTGGCGGCTTTCAGTAAAATATTAGGGCTCTATGGCGTAGGTTTAGTGACTGCGATCATCGGCATGCTGGCTCTCGGTTGGCTTAATATGTGGATTGCTCTGCCGCTAACCATTGTGCTAACTCTGGTGTTGCTGCGCCTGATTCCAGGCGACATTAAGCCCAATATTCAGAAGCAGTTCGCGATATTTTCCAATAAGCACACCTGGTCAATGACGGTTCTCTACATCCTGACCTTCGGCTCTTTTATTGGCTTCTCTGCGGCACTGCCCCTCTCTATTAACGTTATCTTCGGCAATATGATGGAAGTGGCCGCCGATGGCTCACTCACCCGCGTAGCCAATCCAGAGGCCCCCAGCGCCTTAACATGGGCTTGGATAGGCCCCTTTGTAGGTGCACTGATACGCCCGTTGGGCGGTTGGATTTCCGACAAGGTGGGCGGCTCAATCGTCACCCAACTTATCTCTGCGGTTATGGTGGTCGCCTCTATGGCCACCGGCTATGTGATGATGCTGGCCTATAACGCCACTGACCCCAACCAATTCTTCTGGATATTCCTTCTGCTGTTCATTGTGCTATTCGCCGCCAGCGGTATTGGCAATGGTTCAACCTTCCGCAGCATAGGCGTGATTTTCGACCAACAACAGAAAGGCCCGGTACTGGGGTGGACCTCTGCCGTTGCCGCCTATGGCGCTTTCATCGCCCCTCGGGTCATGGGCGAACAAATTCAAGCCGGCACACCGGAACTGGCTATGTATGGTTTCGCGGCCTTCTACGCGATTTGCCTTGTTATTAACTGGTGGTTCTACCTGCGCAAGGGTGCCTACGTTAAAAACCCCTGACCTATGTTCAGAACCCCTAATCTTTACGCCCGGCGCTAAGCGCCGGGTCTTGATCCCCTACCCCACTGCGGGAGGACACCATGAAAATCATGATCGCCTACGACGGTTCGCGAAACGCTAAGCTGGCGCTTGCTCAAGTCGTCAATATGTTCCGCTGTAACCAACCCCTGCTGGTACTCGTCGGTGTCGTTGAAAACCCTCTCGACGCTACCGACAACAACGAAACGCTCTTTCAACAAGAGCGTGACGAGCTTAAACAGCACCTTCAAGAAGGCGTGACATTCGCTACCGGCGAGGGTTTCGAAGCAGAGCTGCTGCTAGCCGAGGGAGATGCCCGCAAGATGCTGCTGCAAGCAACTCAGAAACTCTCGCCAGACCTGCTGGTGATTGCCCGTCATAGCCATCAACCAGACGGTGGCATCATCGCCAAGTCGTTGACGTATTTTGTCGATGAACTCGACTACATGACGTTCGGCAGTGTCAGCTCTTTCCTGGCTCGACGCGCCGAATGTCCTTTATTGATCCTGCCCAGTCCTTGAGCAGCCCTAAACCACCCTTGGGACACAGGATGAGACGCCCATGAAAGTTTCCTCTGTATTCAAGTTTCGCAGCCCTGAAATCCGGGCTTTGCACCTGACCTGGATCGCCTTTTTTATTACCTTTTACGTGTGGTTCAACATGGCGCCGCTGGCGTCGAGTATGCTCAAGAGCGTCGACTGGCTGACCCCGGACGACCTCAAGCTATTCGCCATTTGCAACGTCGCGTTGACCATCCCTGCGCGTATTATTGTTGGCATGGCATTGGACCGCTTCGGTCCGCGTCGCGTGTTTTCAGTGCTAATGGTGACAATGTCGATACCGGCACTGGCATTCGCCTTCGGGGATAGCATGACCCAGCTACTGGTCGCCCGCTTAGTGCTGAGTTCGATCGGTGCCAGCTTCGTGGTAGGTATCCATATGACCGCGCTGTGGTTCAAGCCCAAGGACATCGGCTTTGCCGAGGGCTTTTACGCTGGCTGGGGCAATTTTGGTTCCGCAGTAGCGGCCATGTCGCTCCCGACCATTGCTCTAAGCATGTACGGCGGGCCCGATGGCTGGCGTTGGGCAATTGCTCAAAGTGCCATCGTGATGGCGGCTTACGGCGTCTATTACTGGTTCGCGATCACTGATGGTCCTGATGCCAGCTCCCATCGCAAACCACGTAAAACGGCAGCCATGGAAGTGAGCTCTTGGGCCGATATGATCAAGCTGATCATCTGGACCATTCCACTCGTTGGCGTACTCGCCATTTTGGTGTGGCGTATCCAGTACATGGGCTACTTATCGGTCACTGGCGCCACCATCGCCTACCTCGTTATCGTCGCGATTGTGATCTACCAAATTGTACAAATTCTGCGGGTTAACCTGCCAATTTTGCGCAAGGGAGTACCTGAAGATGATAAGTACTCCTTCAATAGTGTGGCTGCGCTTAACAGCACTTACTTTGCAAACTTCGGCGCGGAGCTGGCAGTCGTATCCATGCTACCTATGTTCTTTGAGGAGACTTGGGGACTCAATGCCGCCACGGCTGGCCTGATCGCAGCATCGTTTGCGTTCGTCAATCTTGTGGCTAGGCCCATGGGCGGTATGGTGTCTGACCGCATGGGTAACCGGCGTTTTGTGATGCTGTGCTACATGTTCGGCATTAGCGTAGGTTTCTTAATGATGGCATTGCTCAATTCAAGCTGGCCGTTGATTCTGGCCATTGCAGTGACCATCGGCACGTCGATTTTCGTGCAGGGAGCTGAAGGAGCGACGTTCGGTATTATTCCCTCCATCAAACGCCGCATCACAGGGCAAATTTCAGGCATGGCAGGTGCCTACGGCAACGTGGGTGCTGTGGTGTACCTGACTATCTTTACATTTGTCACCCCCTCGCAGTTCTTCTACATCATCGCTGCTGGCGCGTTCATTAGCTGGGTGATTTGCCTAGTGTGGCTCAAGGAGCCTGAAGGGGCCTTCGACGACGAGTACTATGTTTCTTCTGTCGACAGAGATATCGAAACGCAATCTCTCAAGAACAGTAAGACCTAAAGAACAGTAAGACCTAAAGAACAGTAAGATCTAAAGAACAGGAAAATCTATAGAACAGGAAAATCTCAACGTTCATCAATCCTGTCACTAACGCACACAACCCGGGCCTAGGCCCGGGTTGTGTGTTTATGTACATACGCAAATGGCGAGTATTGCGGGGAACCGCTACTGAGGATCGGTAATGTCCTCAATCCAAGTCAAGGCTGCCACAGCGGCCGGAAACCCAGCCGTAGGAATCGCCAACATGGCGACTTGTTTAAGCTCTTCAGAGCTTAAACCCTCCTCCAGGGCACGGCGAACATGGGAGTGGACCGCCCCTTCGGAACGGGCACCTATCGCCAGCGATAGCTTAATCAAGCGGCGGCTGCGCGCATCTAGCGGGCCAGCTTCAGCACAGGCCTTACCTAGCGCTGCATAAGCCTCCCAAATGTCAGGATACTGCTCCGCTACATCGCCCGCTGCCGAGGGTAAATCATTTTTTTTCATAGCAAATTACCTTAAAAAACAATAAATGAACCCAGAGTATAGGAGATACTAAAAAGCCTGCTGGGTACGATAGTCAGCCTTGAGAAGCGGGGTGCTTTCCGAAGGGGCTGACCCGACGTGGTACTTACTGATTCTCCCGGACATTTCTTCTGCTTGTTCATCTAGCGAGCGGCTAGCAGCGGCGACTTCTTCCACAAGCGCTGCGTTTTGCTGGGTAACCTCTTCTAACTGACCCATGGCACTATTAATTTGCTCAACACCGGCGGACTGTTCATTCGTAGCGGAAGCCATCTCTTCCATCAGCCGTGCAACCTTTTGAACACGCTCAGAAATGGTCGTCAAGGTACTGCTAGTAGACGTTACTAAGCTTTCGCCCTCGTTAATTTTAGCGATGTTGTTATCAATTAAGTGGCGTATTTGGTTCGCTTCTTCTGCACTACGGCTGGCTAGCTTGCGCACTTCACTGGCAACAACCGCAAACCCACGGCCATGCTCACCGGCACGGGCAGCTTCCACAGACGCGTTCAGCGCCAACAAATTAGTTTGAAAGGCAATATTGTCAATCGCCGCGATGATCGTGGTTACTTGGTCACTGGATTCATGGATATGCCGCATGGCTTCCTGGGCTCTTTGCGCAATGGAAGAGGCGTCTTCAGCTTCTGATGCAACCTCCTTCGTCATGCGTTGCGCTTCATGGGCATTCTCAGCGGTTTGACGAACGGTGGCGGTAATTTCTTCAAGGCTAGAAGCCGTTTGCACCAACGAGGCCGATTGCTCTTCCGTGCGCTGAGCTAAATCTTGGTTACCTTGGGCGATTTCACCACTGGCCAGCTCCACCGACTGCGCGTTGCGCTTAATTTCTCCAATGAGCGCTTCCGTATCTCCCGAAGCATCATTAAAGGCTCGGTAAAGTCGAGAAAGCTCGTCTGAACCCGGCACCGCTAGCCGCTGCGTTAAATCATTGCCGCGCGAAGAGATATTAGCCAGGGCGGCAGTTAAAGGGCGAGTCAGGGTACGCACTATTAATATCGCCATCACAACAGCCAGTATGGTGGCTAAGAGCGAGATGATAATATAACGCCACAGGGCATTTTGAGCGGCACGTTGCATGTCCGCTGTAGTTGTAATTATTCCCTCGGCTACGCTGTTCTCAAGCGCTTTCAGGCGACCTATTTTAACAGTTTGCCACTCAAACCATTCGTTAGGATCAACGTTATAACCGCCCACGTTGTACTGCTGAATAGCCAGCTCACGTCGTTCAATCAAGCGCTCAATCTCCGGGCCGCTCAAGGCATCATCAAGCTGCTTTTGAGTTTCTGCTGCAGCAAATGCGCGAAACCCAGTTAGAAAGGCAACCTCTTCACCCAATAAGGAGAGATAACGGTTCAGCATTTCAAAGCTCATACCATCCGCGCTAAACGCTGCCGATAGCATGGCACGTTCAATGCCCGCTAAATCTTTCGCTTGAAGAAGGTTAAAATACGCAGCAAGTTGACGACTGATCTCCCCCTCACTGGTTTGCTGAGCAAGTGATCCCACTAAGCTCATCAGCTGGTGGTTAATACCCGTGTAATGATTAAGTGCTAATGTCATCCCTACGGATAACTGATCGACCTCACGGCGTAATTCAGCCGTTCGCTGCCACTGTTGAATAAGTTGATCAAGCTGGCCACTGGCGGCTGTACTTAACGTTTTGCCGTCTAGTTCCTCACGCTGTTGAATAAACGCCTCAGCAGCCACATCGGTTGCGGCACGTTGCTGGCTCAAGCGCTCCCCAAACGCCTCACCTTCGCTTGCTAAATAGCCGGATGACATACCCCGTTCACGCTGCATTTCATGTATCCAATCACCGGCATGTTGTGCCAACGCTGTCATCGTTTGCAGCCGTTGCAGTTCCTTTACCGCCGCTTGCCGGTCAAGCACCCCGTTTACTGTAAACCACGCCAAGGCAAGCAGTGGTAACGTCAGTACTAGGGCAAATTTCACGTACATGGGCAAACGATTAATCAATTTTTTCATCATTTAATTTCCATAAAGCAGGCGGCACCACATAATTTATTCTTAGCATCTTATCCTCTACGCCAGCATGACAAGCAAGGAACTCATGAATGAATAGCAGCTATATCTTTCTTTTCAGGTCGCGTTACATTGAAGAGCACTCTTATGGATAACTTAAAGCGCGACATAGCCCGGTGCCCCCGCGTCGCGGTATATGGCACCTTGAAACGTGGGCAACGCAACCACCACTGGTTGGGCGGCGCAGCGCTGTTAGGTCATGACTACCTGACCGCTCTGACACTGTATGACCTTGGCCCCTACCCAGGAGCGAAGCAGAAAGCCTCCCAAGGTGCATTAGTAGAAGTCTATGCAATTAACAGCGACCAGTTGGCATTGCTTGACCAGCTAGAAGAGTATTGCCATCACGCCCCGTTAACAGGCACCTATTGCCGTGAGATCTTCCAGACCCGGCATGGCAGCGCTTGGTGCTACCTCTACAACTATGGTGTCAAAGATAAGATGCGTATCGATAATGGAGAGTGGTAAATCACTTTAGGCAATACTGTCGATGATTGTTGCTGAATAGTTTATAAGCAATTTTTTTCACATGATTAATTAAAAGTGCCTACACTGACAAGCGTAATAAATGACACGCTTCGTCAATAATATGCTGATATGACGTCCATTTAAGATTAAACTTCTTTTTATTATTCAAATATTAAAGTCTTTATTATTCAGAATCTAAGTATGAAAAAACCAACAGAAGAAGCTGTACTTTGGTCCGCGCTGTTTGAACAGTCTGGGGATGGCATGGTGGTACTCAGACAAAATGGTAGCGTGTACCGTGTGAACCAGTGTTATGCCGATATGCTCGGTTATACCGTCGAAGCGATGAAAGAACTTTATGTATGGGACTGGGATACACAATTTTCCCAGTGTGAACTACAGCAGATGTTGCTAACTGTCGATAATTCAGGCGAACATTTTAATACGCAGCAACGTCGCAAAGACGGCGCTATTATCGATGTAGAACTCAGCAACAATAGCGTTCTTTATCAGGGAGAAAACCTGATTTTCTGCATTGCTCGTGATATTACAAAACGCAAACTAACGGAAGAACGATTGCGGCATAAAGAAGAGCTGCTTCAAAGCATCGCCTCTCAGGTTCCTGGCGCACTTTATCAATACCGCATGACCCCAGAGGGTACACGCAGCTTCCCTTACTTTAGTGAAGGGGCTGTCGAGCTGGGAGGCCTTTCATTAGAGGAGCTTTATCGTTCAGGAGCAGCCCCCATTATGTCGCGCATACTTCCCGAAGATGCCGCGATGGTAGAAGCCAATATTCAAAAAACCGCCAAGCAGTTAGCGCACGCTCAGTCAGAGTTCCGCATTCTCCACGGAGATGGCTCTATTCGCTGGATAGAGAGCCGCTCGGCAGCCAAAAAGGAAGTCGATGGCTCCATTTTATGGACAGGGATACTGTTAGATATCACTCAGCGCAAGCTAGCTGAAGAGCGTGTCCGTACGATGGCGATTACTGACGGCCTTACCGGCATTACCAACCGGCAAGAGATCAGCCGTTTATTAGCGTATGAGGTAGAACGCACAGCCCGCTACGACACGCCGTTTTCACTGATTATGTACGATCTCGACCATTTCAAGCAGGTCAATGATCAATTTGGTCATAACGCGGGTGATGAGGTTTTGAAAACGGTTACAAAGCTAGTCAATGACACTATTCGCGGCATTGATCTTCATGGTCGGTGGGGAGGAGAAGAGTTCATGATAATACTGCCGCAAACCCAATTGGAGGCCGCTAAAAATATTGCTGAAAAGCTAAGGCAGGCAGTCGCTGCCTACCATTTTGAAAAAATTGGAACTGTCACCGCCAGTTTTGGTGTCGCAGAACGAGCCCCCCAAGAAAATTCCCAATTAATCGCCCAGCGAGTTGATGAAGCCCTCTATCGAGCGAAAATGCGTGGTAGAAATCGAGTTGAAACATGAAACAGAGAAAACGGTAATTTGAGGAAGACGTAAATAACATTGACGTATGGCTAACAGACATACGTCTGTTATACATATCTTATTAGCAAGCTTAACAAACGATCCGGAACTATTAACACGCTATTTAAAACGCACTACTTATATTAGCTTTTACTCTTCTTATGCTAATAACGCTATCCATGCCAGCATAGGGCAAGCCATTTGCCGTGAATGTCATAGATGGTGACAATTTTACTGTGTTAAGTCTTATTGTATTGCAAAAGGAGACCAAGCCGTCAGTACGGTGGTTTCGGGGAGTTGCATTGACATCGAAGGGTCGGGCGGCATGCTTATAGCTGCCACACTAATAAAAAAGCCGCCGTTATCTTTCGATAACAGCGGCTTTTATTGCGAGCGATAGCGCTAATAGTTAGAAACTGTAAACCGGAATAGCAGGGTCGCGCATCATTTCAGCTATCGGGCCAGGAGCAGCCACACCAACACCTTCTAACAGGTCTTCTTCGCTGTGATCGGTGTTAGGCAGGTAAATGGCGCAGACATCCACACCAACACCCTCGCCCATCAGCATTTTCAGCATACCTTCTGGCTTAACTTGCCCTGCTGGGTTGCTCGGCGGGGTATTTACTGCTTCTTCGCTTTCATAGCCATCTACGGCCAGGTCACCAGCAGCATCACACAATAAAATGTGGAGATCTGTGCCCTGCTGTCGCATAGCATTGCCTAAAATCATCGCCATCGTTTGGGTTTGCAGTGCATCACTGGTGAGAATCATTAGAGCTTTTTCGCCCTCATCACCATGGTTATCTGCAACAGCAACCAGGGGTAGCGCTAACGCGAATGCACCTGACATGAGTAATGTTTTACGCATCGTTATCTCCTTGAAGGTAGATTGCTCGTTGTTTGTCTTTCGTTATAGGGTGTGATCTTGACTAAAGTGCCTGTCTTTACCCGCTTTTCATTCGTGCCATGCCACATCTGGGTCAATTTCATAGCTCCAGGGCAGCCCCGAATTACGCCAACCATCACGTGCTCTCACGCCTTTTGAATCGCCTTCAGCCAGCGTGCCACCCTCAAAGCCATCGCTGACGGAGTACACGTCTGAAAACCCCATTTCTGCAATGAGATCAGCGGCTGGTGCACTGCGTGTTGCTCCTGAACGGCACATCACAATGATGGGGGTATCGTCGTTTGCTTGATGCGCTTCAAGTGCAGCTTTAATTTGTTCAGCAAAATCAGGGTTGCGCACCATAGGCCATGTCTTTTTATCTGCGTCGAATTCAGAGCGGTCTGCTAGCACCCAAGGCACATGAATATCAGTAGGAGCGGCAAACCCTGTGAATTTGATTTCGACAGGATCACGCACATCAATTAACAGTGCATTCTCGTCTTGCTGTAATAAGTCATAAGCTTCTTTGGCTGTTACATACAAACCAAGCTGTGTTTCTCGATAGGCTTCTGCTTCTTCCCCTTGAGCGATAGTGGCCATACTCATGGCTAAGCCTGCTAGCGTGACCAGAGCTGCCCCACGAAAGGAAAACCCAGACCTATAATTCATACTATTTTTCATAACAAAAACCTCTAAGCAAATAACCTCATGCGATTAGAGTAGCTGAAAAGATATAAAAACACCTGCGACGTTTTGCCACTAGCCAAAAGGGGTAGCCAAGTTGGCGAGCATTTACGTTTCATCATGATGCTTCTGTACCAATGATCATCGACCTGCCTTACTTTATTTGCCTTCGTTTCCTTGAATCCTTCTTCTATTGCCTGCATATCATGTAGTAATCCTTTTCAAGCGATGCAGAGCTTAGCCATGTCCATTATTGACCCCCGTACCGGCAATCCGTTAACTACGGAACCCGCTAATACCGGCAACGAAGAAGCGGGCACAGCTCGCCCTTCCGTGACACCCGAAGAAGTGATTATTGAGCTTAACGCTGGCAATATTCAGCAAGTGCTTGAAGCATCAATGCAAGTGCCCGTGCTACTGGGCTGTTATTCGCCTTCAAACGCCAGTGGCAATGCCCTGCTATTGGTGTTGGAAAAGTTAGCCGTTGAGTACGCGGGTGCCTTCCTGCTTGGCAAACTGGATATTGACGTTAATCCGGAAATCGCTAGTCAGTTAGGCGTACGCTCAGCACCCGATGTTAAGCTCGTTAGCCAAGGTGGTTTGGTCGATAGTTTCCAAGGCGTATTACCTGAAAAGGAAGTGCGCGAGTGGTTAAACCGTTACTTCCCTGCCCCAGGTGAAGCACCGCCTAGTCCAGAAGATCAAGCCGAAGAGGCATTAGCAGCGGGCGATGCAGCAGGCGCGCGCGAAATCTATCAAACCTTAATTAGCCAGCATCCTGAGCATTACGCCTATCAGATTGGCCTTGCACGTGCACTGGTGGCTGAGAAACGCGGCGATGATGCCCGCAGCGTGCTCGACAATTTACCCCCTGAAGAGCGCGATGCGGCACCCGCCCGCGGCGTACGAGCCAGCATCGAATTTAGCGAGCAGGCACTCTCTGTCGAAGACATCGCCGCGTTAGGTGATCGCAACGACAGTGAGGCGCGGTATCAGCGTGCTCTGCGTCAAGTTGCCGATAGCCATTACGAAGCCGGCCTTGAGGGGCTACTGGGCTTGATGAAGGATGACCGCGCCTATAACGACGACGCGGCCCGTAAAACCTTACTGCAAGTCTTCGACGCTCTGGGTGCCGATCATCCGCTAACCGTTACCTATCGGCGCAAGCTATTTGCTCTGCTGTACTGATGAATTCGTACTGATGAATTCGTACTGATTCGTACTGATCAGACTTTTAACAACGCATCCATGCGCGCCAATGCCGCTTCTAACTGAGAAGCGGTGGTTCCAAAATTAAGCCGCACGAAACCAGGGCAGCCAAACGCCGCCCCATCAGAAAGCGCTACGCCCGCCCGCTCCAATAACGCCTTGGCGGGCGAATCGCCTAGCCCTGCTGCGCGCATATCCAGCCACGCAAGGTAGGTGGATTCCGGCGCGCTCATGGTCACCCCAGGCCATAGCGCTACTCGCGCTTGCAGCGTAGCGCGATGCTCTCGCAGCACTGCTAACAGCGCCTGACGCCATGGCTCACCTTCGCGGTAAGCCGTTTCAGCCGCCACTAGCCCCAACACATTTCCGTCCGGCAAAAAGCCTTTTGTGGCCGCCGCAAAGCGCTTACGCAGCGCAGCATCCGGGATTACCGCACAGGCACTGGTCAGCCCCGCAAGATTGAACGTTTTTGACGGCGCCCACAGCGTAATGATTCGTTTGGCCAGTTCAGGGAACATGACAGCCAAGGGGCGATGAGAAGCTCCCTCGTTTAACAGCAGATCGCAGTGCAACTCATCAGAGACGACCCATAAGTCATGCCGCTCAATGACCGAGGCCAACTTGGTCAGCTCATGATCACTCCATACGCGCCCTGTTGGGTTATGCGGATGACACCACAGCAACAGGCGGGTTTGCGGTGTTATTGCGGCTTCTAACGCGTCAATATCCAACTGCCAAGGCTCGCCAGGGGTGGTCGGCTCAGCTAACATCGCTTGCTGGGCCTGCCGTCCTGTGCGCTCGGCAACAGCCAGGAATGGTGGGTAAATCGGGGCAATCGTGAGGATTCCGTCACCAGGTTTGGTTAGCGCCATGGCTGCAAAGTGCAACGCAGGCACAACCCCTGGCAGCCACTGCTGCCATTCGGGTTGAATAGACCATCCATAGTGGCGAGCGCTCCATTGGCAAAGAGTATCTGTTAATGTAGCAGGCACTTCACCATAGCCATAGACACCGTGCTCAACGCGGTCATGTAGCGCATCAATCACCGCCTGCGGTGAGCGAAAGTCCATATCCGCTACCCACAACGGCAGTACATTTGCATCGTAGCGGTGCCACTTTTGCGAGGCATAATGCCCTTTGGAAGCGCCCCCTTTGGGAGAGCGCCTTTCAATGGGCGTGACAAAATCAAACGCCATAACTGATCTCACTTATCTTCTCGGGAGTAACGACTGAGCATGCCGCAAGATGACTTTTATACCAAGATGCGCGCCGGGCTTTCTGCGTTGTTGCGGCAGTGGCGTTCGCTCGGCCAAGCCGACACTGATCAACTAGCGCTTATTTTGGCTGAAACGGCACGGGTCGCAAAGTTAGGTACTCCAGATGCAACGCCAAGCGGTGCCACACTTGAGCAGTGGAGTCTCGACGAGCAAGGCGAAATGCCACTTTGGGCACCACGCACTGCGGTGTTTTTGCTCAACCAAATGCCAGCTCGTCCCACCCCGCAAAGCGACGCCGAAGCCTGTGCTTGGGCCTACTGTTGGCTACGTAATCGGTCATTTGAGACACTTCAAGCTGCGCATGATGCACTGCCAACCCATCTAAAAGCGCCGCTAGAAAATGCCTTGGAAGCTGCCTGGCGTGATCAACAAGGGCTCCGCTTAGTGTAGTTGGCGCTGGGGCAGTTAATGGCGCTTGCGCACCGACGACTTTGGCTTAAAGCCTGCGGGCTTGGTGGCTAGCCAATCGACAAACGCGCGTATGTCATCATCACTCATTAGCGCTTCTAGACTGGCAAAACGATCTGCTAACTCGCGCTCGCTATACAGACGATGTATATGCTTATGACACGGGTGGCAAAGCCACACTATCGCGGTTAGACGCTCTTCACGGCTGTAACGTTTTTGATAACGCGGCTTGTTATGCAGGGTGCGCGGTATTAAGTGGTGTTTGGTCAGTGGCGACGCCCGCTGGCACAGCTCACAGCCGGCAGGCTTGGGAGGTGGGGAAAGCGCGTGTGTGCGTGAATCGATTGATCGCGTCACGGGAGAAACAGCCTCTCATACAGGCAATAGTTAGTCTGTTAATAGTAAACTGGTATTAGTTAAATAGCGGTAGCGCCAAAGCAGGTCGATCAAACAACTGTACAACAATAGTAACGGTTTAATAGCCGCAAGGAAAACACTCCATGATAGAGGTTCCTCTCACTTGGCAGCTGGCGAAACTAGGCCTATCAATTAGCATGGTACTAGGGCTAGGCGCTATTGCAGTGCGCGCCAGCCCACGTATAGCGGGTCTGTTAGCGGGCTATCCGCTTGGAACGGCGTTAGCCCTGTTTTTTATTGGTTTAGAAATTTCCCCTCTTTTTGCGACCCAAAGCGCAGTGCATACACTCGCTGGGTTTACTGCAACAATGGCACTTGGGGCTGGCTATTTGGTGGCAGGCCGACAACCAGGATTTAAAGGCGTTGTGGGCGGTTTATTCGGCGGCTTTATCGCATGGTTCGCGGTCAGCACGGTGCTTGCTCAATTCAGTTTTACGCGTTTAAGTGGCACTCTTGTGACCCTATGTGCCATCGCCGTGTTTAGTGTGTTATTCCGCACTATTCCTGATGTAAAGAGCCCTGCCAGTCGTGCTTTTTCACTATCCGCCTTAGCGGCGCGCGCCTGTTTGGCCACCGTCATTATTTTCGTGATTACACGACTTGCACACTGGCTACCACCCGCTTGGGCAGGGACATTGGCGGCCTTTCCTGTCACGATGCTGCCATTTTTGCTTATCCTGCACCTCAATCATGGGGTGGCTCCCGTAGCAACGGTTATCAAACACTACCCAATAGGGCTGGGTTCGCTGCTGAGTTATACGCTATGTGTTTCCTATACGTACAACACACTAGGGCTTTTGTGGGGCACATTGGCAGGCTTTGCTGCCGCGACCCTATGGTTGCTGGGATGGATGCAATTAACCGCTTGGTATCAGCGTCGTGCTACTTGACCAAGCGCTCGCTAGGGGTAATTCTGATTAGCCTAAATGGCGAATAAACAAGCTAACAAACAATAAGGATACCCTGATGTTCACCCGTATGATTGAGCCGGCTTTTTACGACACCGATGCCCTAGGCCATATTAACAATACCCGTCTGCCCGCTTGGTTTGAGCTAGCACGTAACGACTTATTCAGGTTGTTTACGCCAGACCTCAACCCCAAACAGTGGCGCTTGATTATGGCCCGGATGGAAGTCGACTATCGCGCTGAACTGTTCTACGGCCACGACATCGAACTACGTACCTACTTGACGCGTTTAGGTACCAGCTCGTTTACAGTGACTCAAGAAGCCCGGCAGCATGGTACGCTTACTAATCTAGGGCATACCGTACTGGTACAATACGACCATCATGAAAAACGCGCGGTCCCTATTGAAGGCGAGTTGCGCGATGCGCTATCCGCCCACTTACACAGCGCGCCAACGCCTGCTTAAGACACCCTCTGCTTGGCGGGGCGCTGGGAGATTTTCATGGCAATCCGTTATAACCTTTGGATCGACCCTGACAATACGGCGCAGCATCGCGCCGTTGAAGCCGACCTTGAGCGCTACTTTATAGATCGCTTTGCTGACTACCCGCATATCCGCTTGTTCGGCGCAGACCCCTACGATTATGATGCCCCGTTCAACCGACTTTATGATGTATTAATGGCGCGAGCTGCAGAATACTGCGAAGAGAAGTGGCGTTATGTTGCCACCCCCGAGCAGTTAAACCGTTGTTTTTTCCGCGCCGTTGGCCGCTCAAATAAGTTTGTCCAAGATGACCGAAAGTGAGACATCACCGCAATGGTAATTCGTACCGACCAGGCGCCCAATGAGCGCCAGCTAGCTATTATCACTCAACAACTTGGACGTGCCCCGCGCGGTATTGAAGCCGTTGCTGCGACCGACACTAAAGGCACTCCGCTAGTGCTGCGCATGGCCCCCATTGTCGATGGCAAACCGTTTCCAACTCTTTACTGGCTATGCTCTGATCTGCTGAAAATCGAAATTTCCCGCATTGAAGCCGTTGGTGTCATTAAGTCACTAGAACAACGCCTTCAGGAGGAGCCCGAATTTCTAGACGCTTACCAGCAAAGCCATCGTGATTACGTTAAAGCACGCTGGGCATATATGAGCGATGCACAGCGGGATGAGGTCACTCAGTTAGGTTATACCGACGTGCTGACCGAACGCGGCGTCGGCGGCATTAGCAACTGGCAACAGGTTCGCTGCCTGCATACTCAATATGCTCACCATTTATGCGGCAATAACGTCATCGGACAATGGATGGACGAACACTACGATGTTCAGCGCTGCCTAAGTTAACACTCCTCTCACTAACGGCTTAACATTAACCGCTTACTCATCAGCAGCTGATCAGTCATAAGGATGCTTACTATGGCACGAATTTGTGTATATCTCGGCTCGCGAGAAGGAAATACAACCGCTTTTCGCCAGGCCGCCAATACGCTTGGCACTGCCATTGCAGACCGCGGCCATACCCTTGTTTATGGTGGTGCGCGCATCGGTTTAATGGGTGAGCTTGCTAACGCGACGCTGGAAGCAGGCGGCAAGGTAATTGGTGTAATGCCAGACCACCTTGTCGAGCGCGAGCAGGCACACTTTGGTTTAACGGAACTCATACGCGTGCCAAATATGCACGAACGCAAAGCCACTATGGCGGCCAACGCTGATGCTTTTATTGCCTTACCTGGCGGGATAGGTACGTTTGAGGAACTGTTTGAAATTTGGACCTGGGGCTATTTAGGGCTTCACGACAAACCCATGGGTCTACTTGATACCGATGGTTTTTATGCCCCACTTCTTACCTTTTTGGACAGCACCGTCAGCCACGGCTTCTTAGCTCAAACGACCCGCGATATGTTGATGGATGCATCCACACCTAGCCAACTATTGGCTGCATTAGAAGCCCAACTTAGTTTGGCCTAAAAAGATAGGCACTATAATGTGCTTCTCTGACAGCGGCATTAAAAAGCAGCCGATTAGCGCTTAGCGTCTTCCGTCAGCACAAGCGTACGTTGATAGGTGAGTTGTAACAGACGTGCATCTTCACCAGCGCGATGACGATGGATACCACGCTCAGCGATGACGGCTTCTTTTGTGCTGCTCCATAGAGCTTGCTGCTCTTCGCTGAGCAAAATACGTAATGCCTCTAAACGAAAGCGCGGCAGCATCCCCGCATGATGAAACAGCAGCGACAACCACGTATTGTCATAGCCCCAGCTGTCGCTGTAGGCCTTTCCAAGTTCACGGAGTTCGTCATTTAACCAATGTGCCACTTGGCGTACAGGATAGCCCTCTCGCTGTAAACGCTCACGGGAAATGCCGTGCAAAAGCTCAGCTTTGGGATCCCAATGTACCCACTCATCCAACGGCTGAATAAGAAACGCACAGCAGCTACCGTCGGCACGGGCAATGCCAACTTCAATAGGGTAACTGCCGCGACCGAATCCGGACGCTTCAATATCTAGCACTGTAGGTAGCGTCTCGGACACTGATTTCCTCATTCACTGATCTCAGCGGCCAGACCACTGACGTCTCTACTAGGCTGCCGCCATTCCCGTTGTTGCCTGACGATCTGCCAAGCGTTGCCAATAGGCCGCCTGCTCGTCGTCTATTGCCAAGCCTAGCTCACCTAACCGATAGGCGCGCGCCAACCGTTCTGCGGCCAGATAATGGCCCGATTGGGCGGCACGGGCATACCATGTCACCGCGTAATCCTCACGCCGTGGGTACTGAACACAGCCGTGCTCGTGAATCTGCGCTGCCTGGTACTGTGATTTTATATCGCCAGCTTGAGCCGCTTCTAACACATAACGCGCGCCACGCGCCTTATCCTGCGGCGACAGGCTGCGATGAAACAGCATATGCCCATAGATCGACTGAGCATCGGGGTGTCCCGCTTCTGCGCAGCGTTTAAGCAAGCGCATCGTCAAACGCTGTGTGCGCGGCGAACGCGGCAATAACCAACGCGTGTGAAACAGCTGCTCGGCTAGGCGAAACTCTAACCGGGTAAACAAAGTTGATGCCTGCGGCATGGCAAACCACCCTGCCTATCTGTTGAGATCTTCGGCTAGCTATCGTTCCCGCTTTTTGACCGCTAACCATACGATTAACCAGCACTAGGCTGGTCGATGGGCTGGCAAGCATACGCCTGCCTTTGCGCCGACTCAACCCTATTGATTTGCTGCTTTTGTAGCGCCTCGCTAACATGCCTCTCACGCGCCATTATTCACGGCGTTCATCAGTGAATATCCTGAGGCAATTTCGCTTCATTGAGGAGACGATAATGCAAACCCGACCACTGGGTAGAACCGGGATTGAAGTCAGCCGGCTCTGTTTAGGCACCATGACCTTCGGCGAACAAAATAGTGAAGCTGAGGCCCATGAGCAGCTTGATCGCGCGGTCGCTTTTGGCATCAATTTTATCGACACCGCTGAAATGTATCCGGTACCACCAAAGGCTGAAACGCAAGGGCTAACAGAGACTTACATTGGCAGCTGGTTGAAAGCACGTAGCGCTAGAGACGATGTCATTATTGCCACCAAAGCCGCAGGCCCTGGGTTAGATCATATTCGTGGCGGCCCTAAAATGAGCCGCGACCATCTGCATCAGGCCGTTAATACCAGCCTTGCACGACTCAACACGGATTATATCGACCTTTATCAGTTGCACTGGCCAGACCGTAAAACCAACTTCTTTGGCAAACTGGGCTATACCCACGCTGAACAAGAAGATGCGACGCCGCTTGAAGAAACGCTGTCAGCGCTGAAGGAACTGGTAGATGCCGGTAAAATACGCGCCATTGGCCTTTCCAATGAAACGCCGTGGGGTGTCATGCGCATGCTGCAGCTATCAGAGCAGTTAGGGTTGCCTCGGGTAGCGTCTATTCAAAACCCCTATAACCTGCTTAACCGTACGTTTGAAGTCGGGCTCGCTGAGATCGCTCACCGTGAAGACGTGGGTTTACTCGCCTACTCGCCGCTAGGCTTTGGCGTGCTGTCAGGCAAGTACCTTGACGGTGCTAAGCCGCCCAAAGGGCGTTTGACGCTTTATGAGCGGTTTCAACGCTATACCTCGCCAGAAGCAGAAGCGGCAACGCAGGCTTACGTTCAACTTGCTAAGAAGCATGACCTAGACCCTGCCCAAATGGCATTGGCCTTTGTCAACTCCCGCCGTTTTCTAACTAGCAACATCATTGGCGCCACTACAATGGATCAGCTTGAAAGCAACCTCGACAGCGAGAGCCTTAAGCTGGATGAAGAAGTGCTCGCCGCTATCGACGACATTCACCGTCGGATGCCTAACCCCTGCCCCTAATCACGTGTTCCGCTATCAAGCCGATAGCCTCGGCCATCGCCGAGGCTTGGTATAATGCTTTTCTATTTTCTGTCACGGCATAAGGAGCACGCCATGCTGAGCGTTATTTCCCCCGCCAAAACGCTGGACTTTGAAACCCCCTCAACCACAGAAAAAGTCACCCAACCTGACTTCCTTGAGCACAGTAAGCCGTTGATTGATATTCTGCGCGGCTACTCTCCTCAACAGCTTAGCGACTTAATGGGCATAAGCGATAAACTGGCAGGCTTAAATGCTGCACGCTTTGCCGACTGGCAGCCACCATTCACGTTGGATAACGCCAAACCAGCGGTTCAGGCGTTTCAAGGGGATGTGTACACAGGACTACAAGCCAACACCTTTAGTGATGACGATAATCGATTTGCCCAGAAGCACCTGCGCATTCTATCAGGGCTATACGGCTTATTACGCCCACTAGACTTAATCCAAGCCTATAGGCTGGAGATGGGCACCAAACTACCCAACGACGCTGGTAACGACCTTTATGCGCACTGGAAACCAACGTTAACGCACGCGCTTAATAACGCCATTGAGGAAAGTGGCTCAAACGTATTGGTGAATCTGGCGTCCAACGAGTACTTTAAGGCGATCGATACGAAGAAATTAAGCGCACGCGTCATTACACCCGTCTTCAAAGACGAGAAAAACGGCTCCTTCAAAATCATCAGCTTTTACGCCAAAAAGGCGCGCGGCTTGATGAGTGCATGGATTATTCAGCAGCGCATAAACGATCCTGACCAGCTCACTGCCTTTGATGTAGCTGGGTATCGGTTTGATCCAGCGGCCTCTCAAGGCGACACGCTAGTTTTCACTCGGCGAGAAAGCGACCGCTGAACATGGTAAGCGTCGAATATAGCGGCTGTTAGAAGAATGTCACAGGGCGCGCTGATCGCGGCTTGAGAAAGCGTTGATGAACCTCTTTAAATAGTGGCGTATCGCACTGATAAAGCCACTCATAAGCCACCATATCAGCACTGACAGCCACTGCACCATTGGCACAGGCACGCTCTCGGGCAAGGCGTGCCTCCTCCTTACGACGGCTCGCCGTCGCCTCACTTAGCCAAAACACCTGATAGCCCGCTTCTAGTAAACCAAGCGCACTCTGCAGCACGCAGATATGTGCCTCTGTCCCACAAATGACCACCTGCTTCGGTGAGAGTGCTTCTAACGCCTGAGCAAAGGGTGGCTCCTCCATCACACTAAAGTGATGCTTTTGCCATATTTTGTGCTCCCCCAGCTCGTCTAATAGCCTGGCTGATGTACCGCCAAGTTTTTCAGGGTACTGCTCGGTTAGCCAAACAGGGATATGCAACGCATTGGCAATACCCGCCAACCACGACGCCTCTTCTATTGCGGCTGTGCCGCCCTCAATGACAGGTAACAGACCAGCTTGAAAGTCGACGATTAACAGCAGACTTCGATCATGATGTAGGCGCACTTTTTATTCCTATTTTTGTCTTTATATGTGTTATCAGAATAACTTACTTACCTACTTACACGGTAAACTAACCACTTCTTTTTTTCTACGCGCCGCTGGTTGGGCGCATAACCTTGCCTTTGCACCATTAATGGAGAATCAACATGTTACGGCAATTTTTTGTCATGCTACTGGTTAGCGTTATGGGCTTTAGCGCAGCCGTCGAATACGCTGAAGCGCGTCGCTTGGGCGGCGGTAGTAATATGGGTAGCGTATCACGCTCTGCAGATCAGCCCGCTAGCACTCCTACGCAACAACAAGCGCAGGGCACTCAACAGCAAGGCCAAGCAGCTGCCGCCGCACGACGTGGTGGAATGGGAGGTATGATAGGTGGCCTGTTAGCAGGTGGCTTATTGGCTGCGCTCTTCTTCGGCGGCGCCTTTGACGAGCTACGCCTTATGGATTTGCTGCTAATGGCTGGCATTATTGCTTTGGTGGTCTTTGCTTTACGCGCTTTTATGAGGCAGCGTCGGCCAGCCCCGGCAACAGCAGCAGGCTATCAGCGGGAACAACAAGCAGCAGCTCCATCTAACTTCTCAGCTACGCCTGGCAGCCTAGCCAGTGGCCTGCAAAGCACGCCTGCTTGGTTTGATAAAGAACGGTTCCTAGGCGGCGCAAAAGAGCACTTTATGACACTACAGCGTGCCTGGGACAATAATGATCTGAACCAAATCCAAGAATATGTAACGCCAGAGTTATACAACCTGCTACGCCAAGAACGCGCCGAGCAGCCTGCTAATAACCGCACTGAGGTTATTAAGCTGTTTGCAGAACTAGGCGACATTAGCGAATACGACAGTCATGCAGAAGCGACTGTTATTTTCCACGGTATTTTAGAAGAGAACGGCGAACAGATTGAGTTTAATGAAACATGGCATCTCACGCGCACTATGCGTGATCAGGCACCATGGTACCTTCAAGGCATTGAGCAAAATCCTGAAGCCTAATCCCCTAAATCTAGCGCATTGCTTAATTACTTCAAAATGCAAAACAGCCGCTTTTAAATAGCGGCTGTTTTTTTATCAGCAAAGATCGACACACTGCTTTAGGGTAAGCCAATAGCTTGCTTAGTTTTCTGCAGATTCTTCGATATTCTCGCCCATATCTTCGAGGCTTTCGCCTGCATCTTCCATACTCTCATCGATATTTTCACCTGCTTCTTCTGCAGGGCCTTGATTGTCACAAGCAGCCAGACCGCCCATCATTAAGGCCATTAGTAATGCTACTGCAAGCTTCTTCATTAACGGGGTACTCATATCGCTTCTCCTCCTGAGATGGTGCTTCACTATACATGTCACAATATAGTAGGTGCTAGGCGCCAGTCATGCCAGCTCAGCACAGTAACCTCTTGTTATTTAATTTTTTAAAACAGCTGTTTAAAGGAATAAATAAGAAAGAAGCAGGAAATTATTACGCAAAAAAGCCCCCCCAAGGCGTGAGTGAACTGCCCTTGTCATTCCCGCAGGCCCTCAGCGGGAACCCATGTTGACCTGTGGTTTTAGGCTGCTGCAGGTCAATGCCAAGGTGGATTCCCGATAACCCCACTCGGGAATGACG
>NZ_JHQL01000007.1 GCF_000712975.1 Vreelandella neptunia
AGCGTGAACCACCTGATCCCATGCCGAACTCAGCAGTGAAACCGCTTAGCGCCGATGGTAGTGTGGGGTCTCCCCATGCGAGAGTAGGTCATCGTCAGGCATTTATTAAGAAAAACCCCAGCTTCAGTTGAAGCTGGGGTTTTTTGTTGGTGCCTACCACACCGTCATTCCCGAGTGGGGGTACTGGGAATCCACCTTGACCTTGGCTTGCTGAAGCCCAAAACCCCAGGTCAACATGGATTCCCGCTAAGGGCCTGCGGGAATGACGAGGGCGGCTCGGAGGGCTGGGGTAAGTCATCGTCAGTGACTTATTCGAAAAAGTCCCCCAGGGCTTTGAACTGTGCACCCCGAGAGTTGGACACATAATCTAACCTTCGGGGTGTTTTTATGTTTAGAAAATGTAAGGATTAGCGGCAGATCGCTTCCAGCGCCTCTATTAAGCTATCCATTTCATCATCTGTGCCGATGGTGATACGCAAGAAGTTGTTGAGCATGTCAGTATTAAAATGACGTACCAAAATTCCCCGCTCGCGAAGGCCTGCAAACAGCTGAGCGCCTTCAAAATCAGGATGTTGAGTAAGCACGAAGTTAGCTTTTGAAGGTAAAACCTCAAAGCCTAGTTGTTCAAGTCGCTGACGTGTGCGCTCGCGCGTTGCGATGACGTTATTCCGGCAGGCATCAAAGTGGTCTTTATCTTTTAGTGCTTCAATTCCTACCAAACTTGCCAAGCTATCGACGGGATAGGAATTAAATGAGTCTTTAACCCGCTGAAGGCCATCAATAAGCTCCGGTGAACCAATCGCGTAGCCTAAGCGTAAACCAGCTAAGCTGCGCGATTTAGAAAACGTCCCAGTGACTAGCAAGTTAGGGTAACGCTTAATTAAGGAGACAGCGCTTTCTGCGCCGAAATCAACATAAGCCTCATCAATTAATACAACCCGGTTCGTCACGCGTTTAAGCAGCGACTCAATGGTATCGAGTGAGTGCGCATGGCCAGTTGGCGCATTTGGGTTAGCAAAAATAACACCACTGCGCTCTGAGGCATTCGCTAGAGCATCAACATCGACTTCCCACTGGTCATTCAGTGGATGCTTGCGAAGAGTGATGCCATAAAGGTTGGCATAAACAGGATAAAAGCTATAGGTAATTGAGGGAACATCAAGCGGTGCGTCATGGCAGAAGAAAGCCTGAAACGCAAACGCGAGTACTTCATCAGACCCATTACCGACGAAAGTTTCTGCTACGCTAACATTATAGCTTTCTGCTAACGTTGTACGCAGTGCGTGTGAAGTTGGGTCAGGATAGAGGCGCAAATGATCGGTAGCATAATTGCGTAGCGCCTCGCTTACCCCTGGCGCTGGGGGGTAAGGGTTTTCATTGGTGTTGAGTTTAGTAACCTGTTCACGGGGCTGTTCACCAGGCACATAGGGGGTAAGTCCCCTAACGGCTGGACTCCAGTATTGGCTCATGTGGGTAACCTAATTGTCCTGACAGAATACCTCCATGGTCGCCTGATGGCTGCCGGAGCGCAAGCATTCACCAAGCATTCAATTAGGGAGGGGTGGGCGTCGCACCTTGTAGCGGTTATGCTGTCATAAGCGCGCGAAAGAAATGTATGTCCAACACGATAAGGAGACACTCAATGCAATTTAGGAGTTTGCTAGCCGGCTCGGCTATGTTGGCACTGCTGGCGGGCTGTGCATCTGGCCCAACGGACCAGGGTGAAGACGCTGGGATGACTGCTTCTCAGACTAATTACCAAGGTACGCTGCCTTGCCGCAACTGTGATGGTATCGATCTGAATGTAACGATGATGGGCGAAGAAATGAGTGCTCCTGAAGAAAGGACGTTCACCTTAAACGCCACTTACCGTAATCATCCTCAAACACCGCCAGACGAAAACTATGAGGGAAACTGGGAAGTATTGTCAGGCACCCCCTCTGATCCAGATGCTACCGTCTATGAGTTAACCCCGAATGGCGATGGTCAGATCTACTACTTCCAGCGTATTAATGAGCGCACGCTAGAGCTGATCGACCCAGAGCGTCGTCGTTTCGAAAATGGTGAGATGCTGCAGTTACAGCGTCAATAAAGTATGAAGCGACGCTCAAAGGCGGCCATTGGCCGCCTTTTGCATTTCTAGCCATTTGGCGTATGACGTTCAGTGGCGATATAAAGGGCGATCACAACAGGAGCAATAAGGCGGTGGCGAAAGCAAAAAGTGCCTTTGTATGTACCGAATGTGGTGCAGAGTATCGAAAGTGGCAAGGCCAGTGCTCCAGCTGTCAGGAATGGAACACGCTGAGCGAGATTCGTTTGGCCAGTGCGCGTCCTGGCAATGGAGCTGCAACGGGAAGAACAGGGTATGCAGGGGACTTATCACGTGAAGTGGTAGATCTTGGTAATGTGGATCTAAGTGAGGTCCCCCGCCTGACGTCGACTTTTGCTGAGTTTGATCGTGTGTTAGGCGGCGGCCTAGTACCAGGGTCTGCCGTATTGCTAGGGGGGAATCCAGGTGCTGGTAAGTCCACTTTACTGTTACAAACCGCCTGCAAGCTTGCCCAACAGCGGCGTATTCTCTATGTCACCGGGGAGGAGTCGCTTTCTCAAGTGGCAATGCGTGCCCACCGCTTACAGCTGCCTACTAATGGGTTAAAGATGTTAGCGGAAACCAGTGTTGAAACAATTCTAGCGGTGGCCGAACGAGAAAAACCCGAAATTCTAGTGATCGATTCTATACAGACCATGCATCTTGAAGATATTAGCTCAGCGCCGGGCGGCGTTGCCCAAGTGCGTGAGTCTGCAGCAGCGCTGACACGCTTTGCTAAGCAAACGAACACAGTATTGTTGCTGGTAGGCCACGTGACGAAAGATGGCACGCTGGCTGGCCCTAAAGTATTGGAGCATATGATTGATGCCTCATTGCTGTTAGAAGGTGGGGCTGACTCGCGCTTTAGAACATTACGTGGTCAAAAAAACCGCTTCGGTGCGGTGAATGAGTTGGGTGTGTTTGCAATGCTCGAGCAGGGTTTAAAAGAAGTTAAAAACCCCAGCGCGATTTTCCTATCACGCCAAGAAGAACAGGCGCCTGGCAGTTTGGTTATGGTGGTGTGGGAAGGAACCCGACCAATTTTGGTAGAAGTGCAGGCGTTAGTCGATGAGTCTGCACTGGGTAACCCTCGCCGTGTAGCCGTTGGCGTTGATCAAAACCGACTGGCTATGCTGCTAGCCGTGTTAAATCGCCATGGTGGTCTGTTTACTGGTGATCAAGATGTTTTCCTAAACGTGGTTGGGGGTGTGAAAGTGCTTGAAACCAGTGCCGACCTGGCGGTACTGCTGGCGGTGGTTTCTAGTTTACAGAATCGCGCACTACCAAAAGAGTTAGTGGTATTTGGCGAGGTGGGGCTATCAGGAGAGATACGACCAGTGCCAAGTGGACAAGAGCGCATTGCTGAAGCGGCTAAACACGGTTTTTTACGGGCAATTGTGCCGCGTGGAAATGCGCCTAAACAGGCGCCAAAAGGCATGGAGGTCATTCCCGTCGATAAACTGAGTGATGCCCTGGACGCGCTGTAGCGTAAGCTACGCTAAGGAATAACACCATGGTTAAGGAGAAACGTTATGAGCTCGATTCGGTTAACTCAATATAGTCACGGAGCGGGTTGTGGCTGCAAAATTGCCCCAGACGTGCTGGATGGAATTCTTGCTAAAGCGGGCCCTGCGGCGGGCCATAAGCGGCTCATTGTTGGCAATCAAGGGCGCGAAGACGCAGCGGTATATGATTTGGGTGATGGTCGCGGCATGATTGCGACCACCGATTTCTTCATGCCGATTGTCGATGATCCCTTTGATTTTGGTCGTATTGCTGCCACTAACGCGATTAGCGATGTATATGCTATGGGTGGCACGCCTGTCATGGCATTAGGGATTTTAGGTTGGCCGCTAGATAAACTCAGTGCTGAAATAGCGGGCGATGTTGTTGCCGGTGCCCAGGCTGTCTGTCGTGAACTAGGTGTGGCGTTAGCGGGAGGACACTCAATCGACGCCCCTGAGCCGATGTTTGGTTTAGCGGTTAATGGTTTGGTCGATTTAGCGCATTTAAAGCTCAACAGCCAAGCAAAGCCTGATGACCTATTATTTCTAACCAAGCCACTTGGCGTGGGGCTATTAACTACGGCCGAAAAACGTGGTTTGTTGGAAGCTGGGCACCACGGCCTTGCCCGCGAAACGATGCTCAAGTCCAACCATATTGGTGTTGAGTTAGCTAAGGTGAAAGGCGTTAACGCCATGACGGATGTCACAGGGTTTGGCCTTGCTGGACACTTAGCTGAAATGTGCAGCGCAAGCGGTGTGATGGCGCAGATCGATTTTCGCCGCTTACCCCGCTTAGCAGAAGCCGAAGCTTACCGTCGACAGGGGGCTGTTCCAGGAGGTTCTCAGCGTAACCGCGATGCGTTGGGTAAAGCGCTACCTGTGATGGACGATGCTCATTGGCAATGGCTGTGCGACCCTCAGACGTCAGGTGGTTTGTTGGTGAGTGTTGATCCTGCTTGGGAAGATGATGTTGAGCGCATTGGTCGAGAGCATGGCATTACGTTGGTACCGTTTGGCACTATGAAAATTTCTCAGGGCGACGTTTTGATAGAGGTTATTGGATGACCTTAGCCACTGTACCGGCCTCGTTAAACTTAATCGCGAAAGAAACGCCGCTAATCGATGTGCGTGCTCCAGTTGAGTTTATTCAAGGGGGGTTGCCTGGCGCGGTTAACTTACCGCTAATGGTGGATGATGAGCGTCATCACGTTGGCATTGCTTATAAACAACAGGGGCAGCAGGCGGCAATCGGTCTAGGTGAGCGTTTAGTTAGCGGTAAGACTAAGCAAGCACGTGTTGCTGCGTGGCAGGCGTACGTAGTGAGCCACCCAGAGGCTATTATCTACTGTTTTCGCGGAGGACTACGTTCGCAAATTGCACAGCAGTGGCTAGCCGAGTCAGGTATAAGCAGGCCACGTATTGACGGTGGTTGGAAAGCGTTGCGTCAACGGCTATGTCAGCGCATTGATGAAGCATCCAACCAACCGATGTTAGTGGTGGCGGGGCTGACCGGCTGCGCAAAAACGATGCTTATTAATCAATTGAGTAACGGCATTGATCTGGAAGCTTTTGCCAATCATAAAGGATCGGCTTTTGGCCGACAGCCAGAAGAGCCGACGACCCAAATTAATTTTGAGCATGCTTTGGCTAAGCGTTTAATTGGTCTGTCAGGAAAATTGGTGATAGAGGATGAGTCGCGACAAATCGGCAATGCCAATATCCCGCTTCCCTTCTGGCAAGCTATGCAACGTGCACCACGCATACGTATTGAGATGCCCCTAGATTGGCGCTTAGAGCAGTTGCGTCGCGACTATATCGAAGCACTTGGACGGAATTATATCGCTCGTTACGGCCAGCAAGAGGGCTGGCAGCGTATGCAGCGCCAGCTGGCTAATGCCTTAGAGCGTTTGGCTAAGCGGCTAGGAAATGCTCGTTTGCAGCGTCTGCAGCGGTTGCAGGCCATGGCCTTTGGTGCCCATGCGCGAGGCAATATCCAAGCCCATGAGGCATGGCTTGCGCCACTACTAACAGAATATTACGACCCACTTTATCGCTATCATCTTGAAAAAAATCGAGATAGTCGCCCTATGCAGTTGCACGTTGGCGATTGGGAAAGTTGTTTAGAAGCCGCTAAGCAATGGAGCACCTAGCGGCGTTTTATTCACCAACGGCTTGGCTTATGCAGCAGCTTATGCAACTTTCAGCCATTGGGTCATCACGCGGTCTAGTAGGGGCGCTAACTGATGAAAGCGGGAAGCATCGTCCAAAATCTGCTCATTGGTTTGTATAAAACGCCCTGCCGCGGCCGTTTTGGGCTGTGGTCGCTCACTTGTATGGAGTAGTGGAATCACGCTGGTGAGGGTAGTCTCAAAGTGGCATAGCAAACCGATCACCCGCCCTGCGTCCCAGGAAAACCCTTGTAGCGGTGCAGCCGCACTGCCTCCGAGCGGAAGTGCACTTTCCGGTAAGCTAAATACGAAGCGGTGCCACATAAATGCCTCGAAGTGTTCGGGCAGGTCAAAAGTGCTTTCTGGGGCCAATGTTATTGGGTGCCAGCCGATTTCAGGGTAGGTGCCCGGTGCAATAACCGCATCTAGCGCTTGTGCTATCCACAGTGCGCCTAAACCAATACCTAATACGGGTTTTTGACCATCGAGATAACGATGAATTAGCTTTCGCTCAGCTTTAAACCAATCGGGGGGATCATTCACGAAAGGCTCGGGGCCATCCAGTATAATTAATGCATCGCACTCACCGAGCCGCGGGGTTAATTCGCCTGCGTAAAGGTGAAACACGGTATAACTATGGCCCATACTTTCAAGCCAGTCAGTTAGACGAGCGGGGCCATGGTCAGGGCCGTGCTGTAGCAGATGGATATGCATGGTAATCTCCTCGCCGGCCGATGTTAATAGCGCGATAGGGATCTCCTGCCGCGTTTGTGCGACGATAACGTATCGCGTTCATTTCACCAATATTGTGACCCAGGAAATCAGCATGGTGGCTAAACCCCTAGGATTTTACCAGCGGCTTCAACAGTTGCCGTTGCCCGCTCAGCAAGCGTTTATGGCAGCCCTTTGTGAGCGTCTGCTACCTAACTACGCGCTTTATCAACAAACCACGGGCCTAGGTGATGAGCATACGCTGCGTACCGTGTTGAGTTTGGTATGGGAGCGATTAAGTGTTCCAAACGCGAGTATCGACTTTGCTCGGCAGGCGGAAAAGCTGGCGGAGTGCGAACCTCCGGAAAATGATGAAAGCTTTGGCGCGCGCCGAGCGTTAGATGCCGTTGTCTCTGTATCCGCGCTGTTAGATACGTTGCAAGGTGAGTCGCCTGAAGCTGTGCTGGATGTCAGTCGCACATCGCGGGCGGGGGTGCGCGCGTTTATCGAGCTAACCGAAGGTGAGGAAGATGCCCAGGCGCTTGCGCTGATCATTCGCGACCATCCCTTGATGGCCGACGAAAACGATTTCCAGGACGCTGTTTTGGACGCCGTGAGTGAGCCAATTAATAAAGCTTCCCTCAAAGAAATTCGTCAGCTAGGACGTAATAACGGCATTAGTAATCTAGGTTTAACCTTAGACGAGGGCGAAGAGTAACTGGCAACGTCGGTTAGAACCGCAGGCCCGCCGTCACCATCATGCCGGCGGTGCCGAAGATAATCAGATCTGATTCTACGCGCCCCCATTGCACGCCAATACTGGGTAGAAGCGCAGGCGCTACCCCTAAATGATTGAAGGGAATTTTGTCGCGGTATTCACCTTTATAGCCACGCAATAGTCCGCCAGTCAGCTTGGCGCGCACGTTGAGCCCTTCAGCAACTTGCCAGAGAGGAAACTCACGACCCGCATAGAAGTACCAGGTCGGTTGATCAAAAGAGTTTTTAAACCATGCCGCCCCTGTTAACCAGCGGTTAGGATTATGCAGCTCAATACTGATCAAGCTCTGCTGATTGGTGTGCTCGGGGTCAGGGTCGAAGTGGCGTGTGAGTAAACTGGTTTGTACCAGCGTGTGATCGAGCGCCAACACTGGCGGCCAATCAGGCAAAGAAAAGGCTGAGACATTGGTGCTCAGCCATATTCCTGCTATCCCACCCAACCATTGATAAGAACGAGGCATGTAGTGCTCCTGCGAAGGGGGGAGTTGCTAAGGTGCCTCATTAAAGGCGCATTTCAATGCCGCGCTCGGCCATATAGCGTTTTGCTTCAGGTATGGTGTACTCACCAAAGTGGAAGATACTTGCTGCCAGAACCGCATCGGCACCGCCTTTCAGTACACCATCGACTAGGTGGTCTAAGTTTCCCACACCGCCAGAAGCAATCACCGGCACGCTGACGGCTTCAGAAATAGCATGGGTAACCCCCAGGTCGAAACCCACTTTAGTACCATCTCGATCCATACTGGTTAGCAGTAACTCGCCAGCACCAAATTCCACCATCTTTTTGGCCCACTCGACGGCATCTAGGCCCGTCGGACGTCGTCCACCGTGGGTGAAAATTTCCCAGCGCGGCGTTTCGCCTTCTTTAGACACCTTCTTAGCGTCAATCGCCACCACAATACACTGGCTACCAAAGCGCTCAGCCGCTTCGCGGACAAATTCTGGGTTGGTCACTGCCGCTGTATTGATTGAGACTTTATCAGCACCAGCATTGAGCATGGTACGAATATCATCGCAGCTACGGATGCCGCCCCCAACCGTGAGGGGAATAAACACTTCACCAGCGATGCGCTCTACCATATCGACCGTTGTGTCACGGTTTTCGTGGCTGGCGGTAATGTCGAGGAAGGTGATTTCATCGGCACCTTGTTGATTGTAGCGCTGAGCAATCTCAACCGGGTCGCCAGCATCACGGATTCCTACAAAGTTAACGCCTTTCACTACGCGCCCAGCATCGACATCTAAGCAAGGGATAATACGTTTCGCTAAGCTCATTTTTGGCCTCCGCTAAGCTGGTCGCTTAAGCGCTGGGCTTCTGCTACATCTAGGCTGCCTTCATAGATCGCGCGGCCGGTAATGGCGCCTAAAATGCCACTGTCCGCGACATCACACAGCGCACGAATGTCATCTAAATTGGTGACACCGCCGGAAGCAATCACCGGTAAGCCGCCTTCACGAGCTAGCGCAGCAGTGGCTTCCACATTGACGCCTTGCATCATGCCGTCGCGGGCAATGTCGGTATAGACAATGCTTGAGACGCCGTCATTGGCAAAGCGCTTGGCAAGTTCAGTCGCTTTTAACGTGGATACTTCCGCCCAGCCGTCGGTAGCTACATAGCCATCTTTAGCATCTAAGCCAACAATGATGTGGCCTGGAAATGCACGACACATTTCGCCGACGAAGTCGGGTTCTTTGACCGCTTTCGTACCAATAATAACGTAAGACACCCCGGCATTTAGATAATGCTCAATGGTTTCCGCGGAGCGGATACCGCCACCAATTTGAATGGGTAGGTTAGGGTAGGCACGGGCAATCGCAGTAACAGCATCACCATTTACTGGCTTGCCTTCAAAGGCGCCGTTTAGGTCAACTAAGTGCAGGCGGCGAGCGCCCGCTTCTACCCAGCGGGCAGCCATGGCAACGGGATCATCACCATAAGAGGTTGCATCTTCCATGCGGCCTTGCTTCAAGCGCACACACTGGCCGTCTTTGAGATCAATCGCGGGAATTACTAACATAGTGAAACCTCTCAGGGCGTCCAGGTGACAAAATTTTCTAGCAGGCGCAGGCCCGCGCGGGAGCTTTTTTCAGGATGGAACTGCACAGCGAAGGTGGCATCGCGACCAATCGCTACATGAGCGCAAACCTTGCCGTACTGGGTGGTGCCGAACACTTGGGCATCTTCAGCCGCATTGACGTAGTAGCTGTGCACAAAATAGAAGTGTTCGTGATCGTCAATGCCTGCCCATAGCGGGTGGTCGTGATGCTGTGCCACGAGATTCCAGCCCATGTGCGGTACTTTCAGGCGCTGCTCATAATCATCACGCATATTGGCCGGAAAACGGTCGACGCTGCCATGGAAAAAGCCCAGGCAATCTACGCCGCCGTTCTCTTCGCTACGTTCCATCAGCATCTGCTGGCCCACGCATATGCCCAATAGTGGTTTGGCTTGACGGGTAAGAATGTCGTCGACTAAACCGCGTAGTTCGGTACGTTCCAGCTCGCCCACACAGTCCCGAATAGCCCCTTGGCCGGGGAGCACTAGGCGTGTTGCACCTAAAATGCGCCGGGGGTCGCGAGTGATAATCACATTTTCGTGAGTAACGTGCTCAAGCGCTTTTGCCACAGAGTGCAGGTTGCCCATTCCATAATCAATTACTGCGATGGTCATAAAGCGCTCCTTGTTATCGTTAGCGAGCTATCGCTAGCCGTAATGCTCGGCATTATAGGCTCCCTTTAGTAGACGGCATTTGCCCCGCCATACGTGGGTCTTCTGCCACTGCCATGCGCAGCGCGCGACCAAACGCTTTAAAAATAGTTTCAGCCTGGTGATGCGCATTAAAGCCTTTTATATTATCGATATGCAGTGTTACACGCGCATGATTGACAAAGCCTTGGAAAAACTCCCAAAACAGTTGGGTATCCATACGGCCAATGGTATCGCGGGTGAAGTCGACATTCATATAAAGACCTGGGCGGCCAGAAAAATCGATGACGACTCGCGATAGTGCCTCATCAAGCGGCACGTAGGCATGCCCATAGCGATAAATGCCGCGCTTATCGCCTATCGCTTGATGAAACGCTTGGCCTAGCGTAATGCCTAGGTCTTCAACCGTATGGTGATCATCGATATGTAGGTCGCCCTTTGCGTCAATATCGAGATCCACCATCCCATGACGAGCCACCTGATCAAGCATATGATCAAGAAACGGAACGCCGGTGTCGCTGCGGAGGCGGCCTTCACCATCAAGGTTGACGCTGACCGTAATCTGCGTTTCGTTGGTGTCACGGCTTACCGTGGCAATACGCGCTGACATGTTACATCTCCTGCGCTGATGCGCACTCTGAAGGGGGATGGTGGATCGTTGGGTAATGTTATCACCGCTGGATCAATGCATAACTTATGACCAAAGCGGCCATTATAGTGAATCGGTGCCCCCATCCGCTACAATGCGCGAAAGGTAGCCGCCTTTGCTGGCGGTAGAATAGCAGCCTTGCTGCTTTGGCAAAGAGGATTTCACCATGCCGGTGACACTGCACTACGTCGACCAGGCTCGTTGGGAAGCAGAAGAGCAAGTGCGTATTGACCTAATACGCATTTATGAAGATGCACCCCAAGAGCGAATGCCCACACCAACGGTCACTCCTTTTATTGAGCAGCACTTGAAAGGGCAGCATTTTTTTGCCTGTGCACATTTTAACGATCGCTTGCTTGGTGCCGTTGCAATAAAAGAAACAGCCGACCGCGCGTGGTGGCTCTCAGAACTGTGCGTGCGTAAACCCACCCGGCGGCGCGGTGTAGGCACGCGATTAATGGCACTTCTGGGCGAACAGGCAAAACAAGAAGGGCGTGTACTGCGCATCGAAACGTCGTCGCTACCGTTAGCTGATCGTGTACTGCTTTCCAAGCTTGGTTATCGCCCTATCGCTAACGAATCAGCCGCGCAGACGGATGCACCCATCACCAGTGATTTTGTCGAGTTAGACCCACAAGGAAAAGGGTAATGAAGCAGCTACTCCGTATTTTGCTGGCCGCGGTAGGTATTTTAGCGATCGTCGCCGTTGCCGCAGTGGTGTATGTCACCACCTTTCTTGACCCGGAAGACTTCAAGCCTCGGCTAACCGCTGTGGTAGAAGAACAAACTGGCCTAAACCTAGCGTTGGAAGGCCCTATTACATGGTCATTTTATCCGCGTATCGGGGTTAGTGTTGAGCAGGCAAGAGCATGGTTGCCTGAGCAATCTCAGGATGACAGTGCGTTTGCTGCCATTAATCGGGCTGAAGTTAGCGTGGCTTTCGCCCCCTTATTGCGCGGCGAAATCGCTGTCGATGGATTAACCCTAGACGGTATGCGTCTGAACCTTGAAAAGAATGAGCAAGGGGAAGGGAATTGGCAGCCGTTACTAGAGCGTCTTGCTGAACAGGGCAACGAAACAGCGGAAACCGTTCTGGCGCCCGCAAGTGCTGGCCCTAACGCAGATGCTGGTAATTTATCGGTTGTATTGAACATCGCCAGTGTTGAAGTGAAGAATGCTGACATTCGCTTTCGTGATGAGCAAAGCCAAGCGCTTTGGCGAGTGCAGCCGCTCAATATTTCAGGCACCAATGTTAATCCTGTGCGTTCTTTTCCGTTAAAAACCATGTTTACACTGACTAAGCATAATCGCTTAGATGCAGAAGTGCTGGAGCGCACGCCCGACCTGACCAGCGAAGTTAATCTCGAAACCCGTCTTCGTTTAGGCTTAAAAGATGAACAGTTGGTTTTTGAAAACACTCAGTTGACGACCCGTACGCGACGCGCTGGAGAAAGTGATCCGCAGCAGCTCAGCTTGAAAGCAGCTGAAATCGTTGCCCGGATGGGGGAGCAACAACTGACGATTCGCGAGGGTGTCGTAGACGCGGGTTTACGTCATCCAGAAAACTGGCAGGGTAGCCTCGCGCTATCGTTGGCATTTGGTTTAGAAAGCGACTTTGCGGCTCAAACCGCCCAACTTAAAGATGCTCAATTAACCGGACCAGATGGGCTGAGAGTCAGTGGACACCTCAATATCGCGCAGCTACTTGATGCTCCTCGCTATAGCGGCCAACTAACCGCAGCTCCCTTTACACTGCGTCCGTGGCTATCACGGTTAGGGGTTACGCTGACAACAGCTAGCGAAGCTGCCTTAAGTGATGTGGCAATGACCAGTCCGATTGAAGGTGACACGGCGCAGGTTGCACTACCGCGGCTCTCTTTAGTGGTTGATGACAGTACCTTCACAGGCAACGTTTCCGCTGCGCTAGACGGAACTCAGCTTACCTTTAATCTAGAAGGCGACCAACTGAATATTGATCATTACCTGCCTGGTCCTGAAACGGCGCAGCAAGCTAGCCGAGGTTTACTGCGCAACGCCTTCGCTCAAACCGACGGGGCGCTATTACCTCAGGCATGGCTGAGTACGCTATCGCTAGAGGGGGACTTAAGCGTTGATCAGCTTATCCTGTCTGGATTAGTGTTCGATGAGACCTCGCTAAGCTTACGTGGAGAGAACGGTAACCACCAACTAACGGCCTTTGAGTCGCGTTTCTATGGGGGCGAGCTTAGCTCGACAGGTCGTCTTGATGCCACTGCTGACGTGCTCGAATGGCAGCTTTCTCCACGTGTCAGTGATGTTCAGGTGGCACCACTCATCGAAACGTTTAGCGAGGAAGCGTCACCATTGCGAGGCCGCTTTAACTTAGAAGGAGCGCTGACAACTCAAGGCAATCGCCGTGACGTGCTCACGAGTAATCTTAACGGAGAGCTAAGTGCACGGCTGAACGATGGCGCTATTCTGCAAACGAATATCTCCCAGCAATTGTGTGAGGTAGTGGCGCAGCTAGAGGGCGAAGGCACCCTACGAGAGTGGGAGCCTGACACACGCTTTGAGCGATTTGACGCAACCTTTCAAGTACGCAATGGTGTTGTGAACAGCGACGATCTGCTGATCACTCTTCCAGGCATTGATGTGCAGGGGGAGGGGGAGCTCAATCTCAATACGCTGAACTTCACCACGGAAGCGAATGCGAGGTTGGTCGATACCGCTGATGCTGCCTGTAATGTGAACCCGCGTTTAGAGCAGCTGCCGCTCCCGGTACGCTGTGAAGGCCATGTAGGCGACGATAAAACCCAATGGTGCCGCTTTGATCGCTCTGCTTTCCAAGCTGCGGTGGTAGACCTCCTGCGTAATGAAGCTGGCAGCCGAGTTGAGGAAGAGCTGGAAGAACGGCTAGGCGACTCGCTTGATCGTATTGATGAACGTTTAGGAGAAGGCGCTGGTCAGGAGTTGCGTGAAGGGATCCGTCGTCTATTTAATTAAGCATGTAGATAAGCTTTGTATTCAACCAATAAGTGTCGCGCCGGTCCCAACGCCGGCGCTTTTTTTGGTGCTAGTGACCGCTGTGAAAAGATTGCCTACCTGCTAATGGCTGTTAACAGTTTTACTGTTTTAAGGAGTTTTTATGGCCGACATGCCAACGCCGTGTCTTACGGCGGAAGAGTTTCAACGCCGCCTGCTTACTTGGTTCGATCAGTATGGTCGGCATGACCTGCCTTGGCAGTCGCCTCGCAGTGCCTACCGGGTTTGGGTATCTGAAATTATGCTCCAACAAACCCAGGTCACTACCGTCATTCCCTATTTCAAGCGTTTTATGACGCGTTTCCCTACGTTAGAAGCACTGGCAAATGCTCCCCAAGATGATGTGCTGCATCTTTGGACCGGGCTTGGTTACTATGCCCGTGCTCGTAACCTGCACAAAGCGGCTCAAGTGGCGTTCGCAGCTTATGGGGAAGAACTACCCACCGATAGCGTAGAAACGTTGATGGCGTTGCCAGGCATAGGGCGTTCCACTGCTGGCGCGATTATCGCGCAAAGTGCTGATAAACAGGCAGCGATTCTAGATGGCAATGTAAAGCGCTCTCTGACCCGCTTACATGCCATCGCTGGCTGGCCAGGTAAGCCAGCGATAGAACGCTCACTGTGGGCACTGGCCGAGTATTACACGCCTGATACCCGGCTTGCTGACTATACCCAGGCCATCATGGATTTCGGCGCCACGCTCTGTAAACGCAGCAAGCCGGATTGCCCAATTTGCCCGTTTAACGACGCATGTCGCGCCTATGCCGAAGGTGAGCCGCAACGCTATCCGGAATCCAAGCCCAAAAAGGCCCTGCCGACCCGTGACACTATCATGCTGATGTTGCAAGACAGTCAAGGACGGGTGTGGTTAGAGCAACGACCACCCAGCGGCCTGTGGGGAGGCCTATGGAGCCTGCCTCAATTTGAACGCCATGGTGAGCTTAACGACTGGCTTGCCGATCATGTCGTTTCCCCTAAACGCCATGCGCCCCTACCCAGCTTTACCCATACCTTTAGTCATTTTCGCCTATCGATTACGCCTCAGCCGGTTAGTTGCGATAGGCTGAGTGGTGTAAGAGAGGGCGGCGTATGGTATGACATCAACCACCCCTCGGCGCTGGGCTTGGCAGCTCCGGTTAAATCGCTGCTGAGCCAGTTAGTGCCATTTACCCTCGATCCAACGCCAGGTCCGTCACACTAACCTCTTCCGCGTTATTACTTATTTTCGCGTACTGTTATTCATAAAGGAGTACACCATGAGCAACACCGTTTTCTGCCGCAAGTACCAGCAAGAGTTAACGGCTCTGCCATTTCCGCCGTTGCCGGGTAAGCAGGGCCAAGAAATTCAAGCCACAGTGTCTAAGCAGGCCTGGGAAGAGTGGCAAGCACTACAAACGCGCCTGATTAATGAAAAGCATCTCAACATGTTAGAACCCGAGGCACGCGCCTACCTGATGGATCAAATGCAGCGTTTTCTAGATAATGAGACTACGGATCAAGCAGAAGGTTACGTACCGCCAACCCAGGCGTAAGCAATTAGTGAAGATTGTGAGAAGGGATGAATGCAGCGCAATCTTACAGCTGGCGCGGCTTCTGGCCGTTTTTGGTAGCGCCAATAAGTTCCCTAAGCACGTGACTCGCAAGAAAGTTTCACGAAAGTGTTGACGAAATGCTGAGTTTTTAGTTTAATACGCACCGTTGGCAGCGGCCAGATAGCTCAGTTGGTAGAGCAGGGGATTGAAAATCCCCGTGTCGGCGGTTCGATTCCGTCTCTGGCCACCAAACGTTGGGGTATCGCCAAGTGGTAAGGCACCGGTTTTTGGTATCGGCATTCCCAGGTTCGAATCCTGGTACCCCAGCCATTGCCAACAAGATTTCTTGTTGATTGTAGAGCTTAATAGCGAAGCAATCATGTTCTCAAGAAAGCGTGAAGCGCCGACATAGCTCAGTTGGTAGAGCAACTGACTTGTAATCAGTAGGTCCCGGGTTCGACTCCTGGTGTCGGCACCACTGAAAGTGGTTTAAAAGCAAAGCGTTAGAGAATTAGATAAAGCCGTCCGAAAGGGCGGCTTTTTCGTTTTTGTCCATAAAGTGTCCAACGGTTGGACACTTTGAACAAGTGGTTTCTAGCACTGCGTGGCGATTGGATTAAACTTTGCTGCCTCCTCCAAGTGATCCGGTGCAAAGTGGGCATAGCGCATGGTCATTGTGATCGACTGATGCCCTAGTATTTGCTGTAACACCAGAATGTTTCCCCCGTTCATCATAAAGTGACTCGCGAAGGTGTGACGTAGCACGTGGGTCAACTGTCCTTCCGGTAGTTCTATCTTGAGTTCCTTAATAGCTCGGGCAAAGGCTTTGTAGCGATTGCCGAAAAGGCGTCCGAGTTTCCGCCGTTGGCGTAGCTGCTTGGCCAAGTCGTGGTCTATGGGTACGGTTCGGGTTTTGCCCGACTTAGTGCCAATGAAAACGATGCGATCCTTGCGGACGTTCTCCGCTCTGAGTGACTGGGCTTCGCCCCAACGTGCGCCTGTGGATAGGCATATAACGGTGATGTAGTAGCAGTCGTCGGTCTCCTGGGCGCGAAGGTGATCAAGCAGCAGGCTAATTTGATAACCGTCGAGATAGCCCTTCTCTGTTTCGTCAGTGCGTACCTTGCGGACTTTTTGAAGGGGGTTGCCGTATGACCATAGTGAGAGGCGCTCAAGCTCTGAGAAGACCGCTTTTAGATAAGTGTGTTCATGGTTAATGGTGTTGGCTTTGACTTCTTTTAGGCGTTTAGCGCGGTACTCGACCCACTGTTGAGCCGTAAACTTTTTGGCGAGTGGGTTTCCAAGTGCATCGGCCAACTTGCGAAGCGAGCGGACACGATCCCTAGAGCTTTTTAGCGTGTGGCCGTGATGCTCGTACCATTGCTCGACGAGATCTTGTAAACGGCGTCTATCACCTGTTTGAGTGACATAGCTGTCAGGGCTTGCCAAGATGCGGCGTTCCAGGGCTAAGGCTTCTGCTTTGGAGGGCCGCACTTTACGTATGCGCTTGCCATGCGCACCAAAGGGGCGAACATCGACCTGCCACCCGTTTTCTACTTTTTTAATAGCCATGTTTACGCCGCCTTACCTACCAATCGCCGCTCTATCAATTTCTGTTCTACGATCTGTCTGAATTGGCCGGAGTCGACGCCTCGTCGTCGGTAATATTCTGCTAGGTCTTCCCACATGCCGGAGCGTTGGAGAAAGCGAACAGCTTCATGGGTGCGGAAACCCTGGCGGGCGTAAATGCTAATGAGGTTGCCAAACGCCAGGGTTACGTTCTTTTCGTTGCCAAGCCCGGGCGCTTTGCGGGTGCGTTTGTACATGAAACCAGGCTCATGACAGTAGAAGCGGGCGTCCTCCTGCATCACTTGCCACGCGGGATCAATAAGGTTGCGACGAACATCCAGTCGATAGGATTGCATGGCAGTACGCCAGAGGCCGGAGAGGTGCGGTACTACGTCTATGAAGCGGTTGAAGCCGTGGGAGGCATCTAACACTTCACCGGTATCGACATTGCAGGGAATGCCTTGAGCATATTCACGAAGGACGGATTGATGGAAGCGTAATTCGATACGCCAAACGGGGGCTTCGGGGTTATAGGTGGCATTTAGGTCGTCATCGACAGCGTTTTGCCAGATGCCTTCCCAGAAGTGCATTTTGTCGCGGTGTTTGGCTTCAAGTGTCTTGTTATAGATACAGCATTGGAGCGCCCCAGCCGTACCAAACATGTAGGTTTCACCGCGGCCATAGGTGGTAGCAATATTGCCGTGGGCGAACTCTAAGGTATCAATGCCGTCGATCCGCATGATCTTCTTGGAACGGGTCACAAAGCGCTGCATAAAGTCGCTAGGTGGCTCCCAGCCTTGTACGTCTAACGCCAGGTGTATCGCACAGCCTATAGGTTCAACATGAGAGAGCATGTGAGCCGCAATGTTGTACATGAAGTCTTGGCATTGCTGAGGGCTGCGCTCCTGGATGAAGTGAGGGGAAAGCTCGATCTTTAGGTGGGTGCCAATGTTCTCGATTTTGACGTGACGTGCTTGGAAGAAGACGATAACGCCTAGTTCGTTATTCTGGAGTCGATAGCGGAAGCCAGAACCGGCTGCGCCGGCACCTACTGCCCAATCTACATCAAAGAGACGCATGGTTGCGCCTTTGCCCTCGTTGTAAACGTTAATGATCTCATCAAATTGGGTAAGGCACGGCTTGCCTTGGTAAAGCTGGCGAACGGTATCGACGCCAGCATTCAGAAGATGAATTTTGTGCATTTCACGCTGCCCAGCGGAGCTAATCAGCAGCTTGCCAAATTGATCTTCTTCTCCTCGCTGTAACGATGCCAACGAATAACGATTCCAACGTTCCATGGCCTATTCCCTGTAAATTTCTAAATGTCGCAATGTGCTGTAGTGAGCCAATAGCTCAAGTTGGATGATTACTCTGCGAGACGTGTTACAGGGAGGGTCTCGACCTCGTGACGCCAGCTTGTAGTCATCAGACCTGCCACGGTTTGAGCGGCGTTATGGTCGGTGACGAGCTGGTTAGCGTCATAGCGAGGCAGCACAGTTGCCTGTAACAGCACATGTAGATTGGTACGTTGGCGGGAGTTGGATTCGTTCTGGAATAGACGACCGGCAACGGGAACGCTCTGTAAGCCTGGAACGCCCGAGACATGTTGTTGGTCGTTTTGGGACGAG
This sequence comes from Vreelandella neptunia, assembly GCF_000712975.1. Taxonomy (GTDB): domain Bacteria; phylum Pseudomonadota; class Gammaproteobacteria; order Pseudomonadales; family Halomonadaceae; genus Vreelandella; species Vreelandella qaidamensis. The sequence goes on from NZ_JHQL01000007.1 coordinate 18,357, forward strand.
AGGCCGCCTAGAAGAAGCGTTTGGCCGGAACGTATCTGAACGGTGGTATTGATCTGCCGTTGATTCGTAATAATGTCAGAGGCTAGCACAGAATCAGTCAGAGAGTCAGCCGAGGTAGTGATATCCATGATCACTAAACCAGAGGCAGTGACCACAGGGAGCACGTTTAAACGTATACCAATATCGCGGCGTTCAATTGTCTGGAAAGGGCTATTAACGTCGGCAGATTCACCAGTGACACGACCAGTGACAAACGGCACATTCTGACCGATGGAGATCGTGCCACGCTTACCGGAGAGGGTAAGTATTTGCGGTGTGGATAACACGTTAGAGCTTGAATCGCGCTGTAACGCGTTGATGGCAAAAGCTAGAACGTTGCCGTCGAAGATCCCGAAAGTACCGCCCGACGATGCTAAAGAGGTGCCAAGATTGGCAGTGTTAAACCCACCTGCGACACGGGAATCGGTAGCACGACCGAGAGCAACACCAAGATCGAAGGTATCGCCATCCGTGGTTTCAAAAATTACCGCTTGGATGAGTAACTGAGGATGGGCAACGTCCACTTGAGGGATGAAACCTTGAAGCTGTTCAAGCTGCTTTTCTGGTCCCTTAGCTAAGATAGCGTTGGAAGCGTGAAGCACCTGTACCCGAGGTGGGGTAATGCCGTCCTGAGCGTTCTGAGTGAGAAAACTGGTGATCAGTGGGGCAATGTCATCGGCGCGCACGTTGTCGAAAGAAAACAGGTGTGTTGCCTGCGGGACTGGTGGCGGGGTAAGCGTGGGTGCGTTGACGATCGCGTCAGTGGGATCGGTCGATGCTAAAGAAACACCTGGTGTTTTTTCAGTCGGTGATGCGGTTGCGCGTTGGCTAGCAGGTGCAACGGTGGGCGGGTTACCTGGCAGTATGGTGTAACCGTGTGAACTCAATACACCTTGAAAGAACTCATCAAGCTGGTGATCGGGCACATCCGGTGCATAAACGGTGAGCGTACCGGTAGCGGTAGGGTGAATGGCCAACGGGGAATCTGTTTGTTCTACGTACCAACGCACAAAGTCACGGATATCGGTGTCTTGCATCTGTATCGGTGTGGCGTTGGCGGTACTGGTGAGTGTGGCGAAGGCAAAAGCGGCAACGGTATTAGCAGCGAATTTCAGCATGGGTAACTCCATTTTCTACGCGGACGAGGCAAGCATTCACAGGGACGATGGAGAAGCCTTGGCGGGCGAGATCGTCAGTGGTGGATGTGTTGCGGTCGCTATCAATGAGGCGGTAGTTAGTGTGGTCGCCAAACTGGCTAAAGCTGGCGATGCGGGTGGTGCTTAGGTTGGGAAGTTCTAGCGGTGCAGCGGGGGGCGGTTGATCCTGGGCGCGAGCATTCACGCGATCAGCCACCAAAACGGATACCGTGAGTAGGCAGCCGAGACCAAACGAGGCGAACGAAAGAAACGGGCGGTTGAAGCGTTTCCAGTAGATACGGGTCATTTTCATATAGAACCTCGCGTCATGGGGTACGCGGTGCATGCCGTGGGTATACCAGGGCGGCAGCACGGAGTACGTGCCGTGGGGGTAGTGATCAGAGAAGGCTTGTTTGGTGTCGTAGGCGGGGTAAAGCGCACGGCCTGTGTAGGTCCAGCGTTCAACGGTGAGGCTTTGCGGGGAGTCGCCATACTTAACAATGCCGAGGTGGACTTTCGGCAACGGTATTTTTGAGCCCATGAACAGCGAGTAAATAGCGCCGATAAAGGGGATAGAGACCCGATCCAGGCGACGGCAGTAAACAACGTGTTCCGCCAGGGCGACACGGGCTTGCTTGTCCATGATCGACAAGTCTTGAATCAGAAAAATAATGTCCCAGCCCAATTTACGGGCATGGAGAAACCAGTTGATAACGTCTTGGCGGCTTTTGTCGTTCCAGGATCGGGCGTTGAACCAAGTGCCGCACTCATCCAGGACGAGTAAGCCGTTCTTGTTTTCGTCGTAAGCGTCGGTACCGGTGCCAATAGATTCCAGGTCAGCAAGAACGGGTTTATCAGGAATGCGATAGCAGCGGGTTTCTTTGGCTTTTTCACCAATGAGCTTATCTAGGTTTAGATCTAGATTCGTAGCGACCTTACAACCGTGGGTAAGCTTGTCCTTGATCTTACCGACAGCGACCAGGGTTTTACCGGCACCCAATTTGCCGGTGACAACGTAAACGGCCATTAGATAACGGGCCTCCCTTGTTCCCAGTCGATCAACTGGCGTTTCTGTTGGAAGACCCAAACAGCTACTTTGCTGCTGTAAATAGCCGCTATGCAGGCTTCAAAGTTGTTGGGCTTAATAGCGCCGATGCCCTGGGCAAGATCGCTGGGAAGGGTGGCACTAATGCCGCTGATAATGGCGGCAAACGTGACGGCCAAACCCACCAAAAGTGAGATATAGAGCGTTGTCCAGATCAGGATTCCCGCTAACCGATTGGTAAAGCGGGATGCGATGCGGGTAACAATCCATTCAATAACACGGGTAGCAAACGCCATGATGGCACCCATGCCAAGCATTGCAGGTAAGGCCATTTATGCAGTCCTCATACCAGAGCGGAAGAAGGTGTCTACGACGCTGACGACCGTCCAGAAATAGACGATCCAGGAAAGCCAAAGCTTGATGGTGTTGAACGCTTGGCAAGAAATTTCCATGGGGCCAAACGGGAGAGGTGAGCAGCTGCCAGAGGGGAGAGAGGGCAAACGGGACGTTATCTGATTAGCGATATCGGAGCTTGAACCATCACCGATCTCATCCATTAATGTGTTTACGTCGTCGTTATAGAGCTGTTGTTCTTCGGCTAAGCCGTCGAGGGTTTGGTCGACGCCAGAGGAGTTAAATAGATCGTTACCATCGCCAACGTCTTCCGTGAATTTTTCGGCAAGCTTGTTAACCATGCCGTTAGCAATGCTTTGAACGCAGCCGAGTAAACCTTTATCACTGGTGGCAGCAGTGTGTCCTTCCTCGGTTTGTTGGCTGTCGGGGTAGCAGGTGCCCAAGCCCAGAGCGTTGGTGATCGTGTTGCCCAGGCCATCGAACATACCTTTGGTTTCTTCGGTCTGTTCGCCAATGGCACCCGTCACATCATTTGAAACGGCGTCTAGCCCTGCCTGGTTGGATTCGCCAGCAGAACCAATTGCCTCAATAATGCCGGATTCATCAAACTCGAAATCGGGAACGGAAGAACCACCGCCAGTTGAGCCACCGGAATCACTGCCCCCAGTATCACCGCCAGTTGAACCACCGGAACTACCACCACCCGTCGAGCCGCCGGACGAACCACCAGAGCTACCACCCGATGAACCACCGGAATCACTGCCCCCAGTACCACCGCCGGAATCGCCGCCAGACGATCCACCAGAGTCACCACCACCGGTAGATCCGCCGCTATCGCTTCCACCAGAGTCACCACCAGAGCTATCACCGCCACCGAAATCGCCAGCACCAGAACCGCCACCAGTATCGCCGCCGGTCTCATCGCCACCAGTATCAACAGGTTTAGAATACGTTTGACCATCAGAGCCAACATAACTAAACCAGTCAGGAGCAGAATTCCAATCAACTAAATAGGAAGTGTCACCGATAGTTAAACAAATAGAAGAATCAGAACAGGCGCCAGGAAGTTCGTTTAAATAATCAGGAATTTTTATTTCGGTTGAAGGGCCATCAATTAAAGATAAATTGAAAACCTGCCCCGTAGAAGAAGCATCCCAATCTGAATGACATTGAAGCTCATCAACACCATAACAAAACTGGGAAATAGTACCAGTAGAAGAAATAGAACAAGCACCGCCGCCAGTTGAATAGACACCAGAATCAGAGTAAGAAGAAACATAATTTGATCTACTACCACCAAACATCGATGAACATTGCTCGTCTGTAAGAGGTTCATTAAGTGGGATTAAATCAAGAGAATTATCAGTTATGAAACCATTAAGATTAAAACCATTACAGCCAGATGTTTTAAAAAAAGCATGATATTTAGGAGTACCATTTCGATAACTTTCAACATAAGAGAAAAATACATATTTTCTCCCCCTAGAAGAATAATAACTCATAGTATTACTAGGGCCATCGCGACCAATAGAACAATTGCTACCAGAGTCTGACAATAATAGATTAAGCTGTTCAATCTCATTTGCAGGAGTTAGATGCCTAAATTTATTATATTCGTATTCATCATTAGAAAAAGAATAATCAGAAAACACCATTAAAAAAGGCGCGGTAAGAGTTAATAGAGCAGCTTTTTTAATCATGTTTCCCTCGCGATATAAAAAGGGGCGTTTCCGCCCCTTGGTTGATCCCTGCTGAGCGGTATTAAGAAGCGCGGTTGGCAAACTTCTTGAAAAGCTTGATACCGATCAGCGCAGCGGTGATGGAAGCCACTACCGGCCATGCGTAACCGGCCATATCAGCACCGGCTGCCTGTACTTCAGAGAAGGCGGACTCTGCACCGGTGGTTTGTGCGTGGGCAGCTGCCGAACCCATTAGCAGGGCAGCACCGCCAGCAATTTTGCCGCGTGTGGTGGTAGCGGCGTGTTTAACGTGTTGTGCGATGGTGTTAAGGGTCATGAGACAGACTCCATAAAGCGTTTCAACGTAAGAATGATGTGTCCAAAAGCCCAACCGAGGGCATAGGACGTGAAAAGAGAACCAACAACAAACGTAAGGCTGGGATCGTTCATCGTTGGCCCCCATTTATCGCGCCGATCCCGAAGGCCAAGACGAGGCCGACGCAATAAACCAGGAGCCACAGACCAGCGAGTTCACTAGTGTCCATGGCTCAAAATCCTATTTTTTATCGCTGTTGGTAGCTGGTTGATGCTGGGGGCTACCGGTGGCGTTAGGTTTGCGGGCGGCAATAACGTGAATGGTGGTTTTGCCACCCGCCGATGCGGCCGAGGTGCGCAGTTCAATATCAAGTTCCATGCTGCAAGGCATGTGGGGGGCTGAGGCGTGGAGCTGGTCGAAGATTTCATAAGGCGCGGTCATGACGCTGACCTGGTTGCCTAAGACGTTTTCGTTGTCAGCAGAAGCCGACTGCATAACGGTGATTTTTGCGCCTTTAACGCCGTTATCCATGCTGTAACGTGATGCGCCGATAACGTGGGCTTGAATAGTGTTGATCATGGTCATAATTCCTTTTCGTTAGCGTTGGGTTCTGGCGGCTTGCGTTAGGCAGTAGTCCGCGAGAATGGCTAGCTCAGTGGTTTCAGGTGTAATGCCATCGACGACTAATAGGCAGTATTCAGCCTGGGCGTAGTACGTCGCGGCGCGTGCATAGTCCCTACCGTGTAGGCACCGCTGGCCCCGCTCCCTCAAAGCTCTGGAATCGAGGCAGGGGGTTGTCCCCTTGGCCCTATCCGTGCCCTTCGGTCGTTCCGCACGGCAGCCCACCCCGGCACGGCTGTCAACCGCTCGTGCCTCGGGTATGACAGCCGCACCGGTGAGGGCTCTAGAAGCCGTGCGACCGAAGGGCGACGGATGACGGGCAGGGGACATATTTTTAAGCCTCGTTGTCGTGGGGAGCGGGGGAGGCGTCACCGGCAGGAGCTTTCAGCGGTGCCTTGTCGCCGCGTTCTAACTGGGTAATGCCGTACTCAATCAGCAGTTCCCCCAGTGCCGAAGGGGTCAGGCTGTTGGTGCCTGCCTGGATTAAGTAACGGCTGTGAATCTCTTGGTCGAGAAACACGCGGATGGGCTGTTTTTTAGCCATGTGCATAACTCCGAAAGGGCTAAAGGCCGTTGTGGATAACGGGCGACGCGTTAGCCGTGGGGGTGTGGATAGATGCGCAGGAACAACAATGACCGACGAGCAGGGGGCGGCATCGGTGGTTGAAAGGGCGCAGTGATCGGCCAGGGAAAGGCCGTAGTGCTTGGCGAGGTAGACCAGGGCGTGTTGCAGGTGCTTGAAAACGATGCTGTATCTCTGGTCTTCATCGTGGACGGAGACGCGGGTAATGGTGCTGTCATCCAGGTTTAAGGCGAGCATGTGCGCGGCAGGTACATTGATGAAGAAGAACCCTCCTGCTGAAACAATATGGTGATGCAGTACCACGCCACCAGGGGCGCTTTCACCGTCGAACAGGAGCTTTTGAGTAGCGATGGTGAGGCCGTTAGATTCCAGCAGGGTGCAGGAGGCTGCCAGCGTGACGATAGGGGCTAGAGCGGTCATTAGTTCCAGTCCTCCGATTGCAGGCACTCAGCGGTAAAGAGCGCGACGTTCACGAGGCGACGACGACCCACCTTGATAATGGGGAGGTTCCCTTGGTTCATCTGGCCGCGAACGGTGTCGGGGGATAGGCCAGAAAGCTCGGAGAAACGCTCGATCGTCATGACGGGCACTTGAGGCGCTGAGACGTGGGGCGTGTTGCTCGTTTCCATGCTGTACCTGCTCGCTGTGGCATGTTGTGGTATCTTCAGATCAGAACTGCTTATTGCAGAACTTTACCTAGGCGGTGTACCAATTAATTGGTATCCGATGAAATTAGTATACGAAGAAGTTGGTATATGTCCAGTGACTTAGCCCAAAAAATGCGAGAAATTCGTGAGGTCGAAACATCAGGCCGCGCAGAATTTGCACAACTAATTGGTTTTAATAAAAAAACTGTTGAGAGCATTGAGCAGGCTGGAAGAGCGCCCAAAGGAGAAATGTTGGAGGCGATCTGCAAGCAGTGGCCGAAATATACGCTTTGGCTAATGACTGGGATGACAGACGAGACGTGCGGACAAATAAGCCCCGATATAGAGAGGGCGCGCAGCACGTTGAAGAAAACGGGAACGGATACCGACTAGCACAAAGGGTTGTGGATAGATGGTTCCAAGGAGGTAGGGGTTGTGGGTAACAGGGAGCTGGGGTGATGGGGCCAGAAGATGCAATGAGGGAAATCTTTCACCAAGTCATAAAAATGGCCATCCTGTTTGGCGGGGTGGGCATTTTTTATATTTGGATAGAAAATAAACTATTGAGAAAGTGGAAGAATAAACGCAGGGGGCGTAAATAGTGGATAGCTTTGATAGAGCTTTAACAAGCGCATGGCGTGACTTTGAAATAGGAATGCAGCAAGCAGTTTACTATGCAATTTTTATTGATCTGGTCTTATTGATAGCTTTGGGTGTTTTTATATGGTGCTGTTGTGTATATGTGTTGAATTATAAAAAGCTTGTAGATGAAACGATTAGAATCAAGAGGTCAGAGAAACAGTATTTATCTGCTAGAGCTGAAAGAGAGAGATTGGAAGCGAAGCGGCTGAAGTTAGAGCTAGGGCTTATAGACGATATAAATAAGGTGCAGAGGGGGCTGTATGGTGAGTGAAAAAGGTCTTAATGAGGTTCTTGAGTGGTCTATCAGCTCTATAGTACCAGGAGGGGTGTTTTTCATAACTGAAGAAAATGAAAGAGTCAGCTTAAAAAAATGCCTAGAAGTAATACTTAATAATTCAGAACAATTAAAAGAAAATGATGGTTATGAAGAGTGGGAATGGTTTAAAGATAGGTTTAAAGATAAGGTGGAAATCAATGTTGCTAACAATCTTGAAAATAAGTCTTCAGATTGGGCGGAAGTTTTAGATTTATGTTTGGTTTTTATTTTTGAGATATTTTATATAACTGGTTATAAAGAGCTAAAGGAGGATTTAGATAAGCTTTTAAGTGCAAGGGAAGTATATTTAAAAAAGATGGAAAATAAAAAGCAAATTGACTCTTTTGATAAGTATGCTAGTGGCATAAGGAAAGGGTTAGATCTTTATAGAAAAGCTCAAGCTTCAGAGTCAATGATAAATAAAGAAATAAGTAAAAGGTTGAAAGAGTATAAGGATAAAGAGGAAGATTTAAATTATCATCTAGATGAGTTGAAGAAAAATGTTTCTGCGCTGAAAGGTGATGCTAGCTTTCTATCGTCATCAAAAGTTTTTAACAAATTAGAAGAAAGTGCAAGAGTTAGAGAGAGAAGAGCTTTTCAAGCTGTTTTTATATTTGCAATTATTACTGTTTTATATCTTTTTTCAGTTGCTGTTTATCTAGGTGCTAATCAAGGATTGCCATTTTCTTTAAGCATTGATGAAGGTTTTAATAGCTTGATGTTTTGGGAGGAAATCAGGCTTATAGATGTTAAACTATTTATGATTTCTTCGACTTTTATATTCTTAGGGATATATTTCTTTAGAGTTTTTTTGTCTATTTATCAAGGGAATGTTAAGCGTCTTCAAGAGCTTGAGTTAAAGTCAGCAATATCGGTTTATATAGAAGGGCATGTCAAGTTCGTTAAGGAATATGGGAAAGACTGTGGTGCAAGCATTGCTAAATATGAAGATTTTATATTTAGTAGTAACGAATTTAGCGAAAATGAGATTCAGAACCCTAAGCCTACTGATAGCCTAAAAGGTGTTGGAGAGGTTGCTGAAAAGTTGGTAAAAGCTGGGATAGGTAAGAAGTAAAAACTGTCCACAGAAGTATGCTTTAGTGTGCTGTAATGAATTTTCGAGGGTGTGTAAGTGTCTGATTTAAAGCTAAATATGCTGCTGTGAGTTAGTAGGTAAGGTTCTTGTAATCAGTAGGTCCCGGGTTCGACTCCTGGTGTCGGCACCACTAAAAGTGGTTTAAAAGCAAAGCGTTAGAGAATTAGATAAAGCCGTCCGAAAGGGCGGCTTTTTCGTTTTTGTCTATAAAGTGTCTACCCCGTAATAAAACGATGCTGTCGAAATACCACCTTTTAATAAAGATGCACTGCCTCAAACACTGCCACTGGTTTGCCATTGGCGTTTTTGAGTGACAGCACGCTACCATCTACTTGCCACGCGTTTACTTGCTGCAGGACATTGAGCATTACCTGCTCGTTACGCATCTGCGTCTCGGGGCAGGCCATCATTGTGGTAGCTACTTGTTCAAACACTAACCGTTTGCCGCTAAGACGGTAAGTGCCAAGCAAAGTGTTGCAGCCAGTTGATCCGGCTAGCCGAGATTTTTCTTCATGGAGTACAAGGTGAGGCTCGCGGAAGTTATCAGTGGTGGAGGCGGGTTGATCGCCAAGCGTGACCAATTTCCAATAGGTATTGGTTAGCGTTTCATTAGGCTTTGTTGTTTGGTGAGTTGCCGAGTGTGATTGGCATCCACTGGCTAGCAGAATTATCATCACAGAGGCGATGAGGGGCATTTTGTTCATAAGGCATTTCTCTAGATTTTTCATTACGTAAAGGATAAACAGGGCGCCAAGTTTTCGCTACTTTAAATTACATTAATTAATAGCTCATAAAATATTGATTAAGTCTGACTTTTGTTTTTATAAATATTAAAAATTACGCACTTTATGCATCACTGCTTGATTACCCCTTTTAGTTGACTAACCTAAAATTTCTTGAGCAATAAAAGCTTTCATATGATGCGAAGATAATATGATGGCAAGTAAAATGCTGAGTTCTATCTGCCGTTTCCTCAAGGAAAAAGACTCTTATTAATAAGTATGAGTTTTTGTCGAGTGGTAATAAGCCAAGGAGAGTAGCGCGATGTTTCATCACTCTGGAAAACTACAGTATCCCGTTAAAGTCGATAAGCCTAACCCTGAGTTTGCTATGTTGCTACAACAAGCAATTGGCGGTATTGAAGGCGAAATACGGGTTGCCATGCAGTATTTCTTTCAGGCAATGGGCGCGCGTGGAGATGATCGTATTCGTGACATGCTTATGTCCACGGCAACGGAAGAGCTCTCGCATATCGAAATGTTGGGACATGCGGTAGCGCTAAACTTAGAAGGGGCGCCCGTTTCTTATCAAGAGGCGACTGCCAAAGACCCCGTTATGAATGCCATCTTAGGCGGAGCTAATCCTCGTCATCTCTTGTCGTCCGGGCTTTCAGCGATGCCGGTAAATTCAAATGGCGTGCCTTTTGATATGAGCCATGTGTACGCCACCGGCAATATTGCTGCAGATATGCTGGCTAATGTCACAGCAGAGGCAGGTGGCCGAGTATTAGCATCACGGTTGTATAACTGGACTGATGATCATGGCATGAAAGATTTTTTATCTTTCTTAATCGCTCGTGATACCTATCATCAGCAACAGTGGTTGGCTGTTATTGAAGAGTTGGGTGGTATTGAGAAACAGCTACCAATTCCTAATTCGACGCCAGAAGACAATGAGGCGATGCAGCACTCTTATTATTACTTAAATACTTTGCTGGATAAGGAAGCCCCACAAGGGCGCTGGTCGCAAGGTCCTTCATTGGATGGACGCAGTGAATACAGCGTGCGTAACCAGCCTGCACCGGAAGGCCAAGAACCTAGCCTAGGCCAAGCAAAAGAGAAATCTGGCGCGCAAAAAGAGCAAATTGATCCCGCTAAATAAACGTTACCATGCTGCTTGTTAATAAGGAGGCTGCACGATGGAAACCAAGTATTTAGAAAATTGGTTACGCGATGCTCATGCTATGGAAAAGCAAGCAGAAGAAATGTTGAAATCACAGGCTAAACGCTTAGAGCATTACCCAGCGCTGCGGGCTAGGATTGATCAACATCTGGAAGAAACCACCCATCAATCTGACAAGCTTGAGCGTTTAATGACCGAACTGGGTATTGATACGTCAGCACTTAAAGACATGGGGGGTAAGCTTTCTGCCTTTGGTCAAGCGCTGGGTGGAATGATGGCTGGTGATGAAGTGGTAAAAGGGGGGATCGCCAGTTATGCCTTTGAATGCTTCGAAATTGCCAGCTATAAAGCGCTGATCGCAGCATCTTGATGAAACCACCCGCTCTTTTTTAGCCCGTGCCGATGATGACAATGTCCAAGCTAAGAAGTAAATCTGATTGAACCGGCCCCCGTTGTTTAACGGGGCCGGTGCTGTTTAAAGTGCCTTTATGTTTAAAGCGCCTTTATGTTTAAAGCGCCTTTATGTTTAAAGCGCCTTTATGTTTAAAGCGCCTTTACCTTGCTAAACTATCCCTTAGTTCTGAGCCTCTACCACCCCCGGTATTGTTTACTGGGGTTTTTAAACGTATGAGAAGTTACCCACTCTTTAAGGAACGTGTAACGAGGTTATGTATTAAAGGAAAGTGCCTTATAGATGTTCTCGCTGTACTTTAGAAGATCAATTTTTAGAAAAAACGCGAAAAGAGTTTTCATAATCATCAAGCTGTGCATGAACGTAAAAGTGTGTTTCATCACACGTGAAGGCAGTATGAGTATAAATTTCCGTATCTCAGTCATCACGCTTGAAATGGCTTTCCGTAAGGGTTTCAGCACGTGCCGATGTGAAGTCATCCGTCACTTACTATAGTACTCTCATGCACTGCGGTGAATGTCAGTCCCGTTTCATTAATTCGAAAACGCCCTTGGTCGTTGCTTTGTCCGTTGGCGCATACAGGTAAGCAGTTGTCCACTCTTCGCGTTGATCACCAGGTAAGTCAGGAGTTGCTGCATAGGAGCACTATTTACCTGCCGACATACCCACACTAATGGGCGACTGTAAACCCATCGTTGGGGAGGCGAGAGTCAGGTAATGGTTTAAAGATGCAATTTTTTTGCCTCTCTTTTAATATTATTAAAAATACTTTATTTATTTTTTAATATTCTATTTCATATCAAATTAGTTAAATTAATTTGTAGACATTTTTGATGCTTTCACCGGTATCCTTAAGTTTTTAAGGTGTTTTAATTATTTTAAATTTATTTAACTTGCATATGAATATTTTGTTTTTTTAATTTTAATGGCTTATCAAGCTATTTTGATATTTATGAGATTTCGTATACTAAAGTATTGTGTTTGGTTTTAACAAAAGTTAAATTATATGTTTATAATTTATTTTGATAGCTTAAGTTAAGAGTTATTCTTGTTTAATATTTTATAGTTGACTATATTTTTTAAGCGCTGACGACGTGTTTTTTATACGGATTGTTGTGCAGTCTCGTTGGTTTGGATAGCTATTGTCTAACTAATTGTTTAGCTAAATTTATCTAACTAATTTTATCTAACTAATTTTATCTAACTAATTTTATCTAACTACAATGGAGTGTAGAGATGAACAAATTGGCTGTAAGTGATTGCTCCCCTTTAACGAGTAATGGTGACATTGGCGGAGTGATTAACGGACACCGTAACAGCATAAATGTGGCAGATATTTTAAATTTGTACGGGAAAGTTGGTAGTTCTTCATTTGAAGAGTTATCACAGCTGAAGCAGAAAACTGTCGAGCTAAAGAAAAATCAACAGTTTTTCTCGGTATGCGAGGGGCGGGCTGATATTTTTGTTTTAAGAGAGGGGTGGGCTAGTCTTTCCCATGCAGCAGGTGCTAGAGGGCAAGATATTTGTAATGTTTTTATGCCTGGCGATGTTATTGGTCTGCGCGAAAGTTTTTTTGAAAATCATGATGTTGTTATTCATTCGGTGACTGATTGTGAGTTTCTAAAAGTTTCTGCTGAAGGGTTACATAAATTATTTAAAAATAATGATGAAATTAGGAATGCAATTATATCCTATGTCATGATTAATGATAATATTACGTTGGAGCGTTTAAGGAGCTGTACTCATCATCGTTCTGAAGGGCGCGTTGCGCACTTTTTGCTTGAAATATATTTTAGGTTTAAGTTTAAAGGACTTTTGGAAGGTGATGTTTTTGATTTTTCCATAACGCAAGAGGTGGTGGGTGAGCTGCTTGGTATCACAAGTGTTCATGTTAGCCGTTGTATGACAGCGCTTGAGCAAAAGAAGTATATTCGAAAAACGCGTAATAGTATTAAGCTTTTAGAGCCAGAAGAGATGGCTAGAAACACGGAATTTGATAGAGATTTTATTTATGGGTGTGTGTGTTTGAATTAACTATAATCAAAGTTTGTTGATTTTTTGTTGTAGGTGTTATGTGGTTTTTAAGGGTGGTGGTTGGATTTCATAACACACGTTATAAATCGACTTGTATAGGTTGCAAGAAGTAAACTTTTAGCTATCCTACTGTTTGCGTTATATGAAGATGAAGACATAGAGTTTGTTTTCCAATGATCTGAAATTTAATCATACAAGGAGTGGATTAGATGACAGTCAGCAATTACCCCCTCACTACCATTACTGCCCATAAGCAGTACAGTGAAATGACGGATATGCCCTCAGCACAACGTTCAACAGTGCGAGATGCTTACCCAACTCGCTTAGCCTCAGCTCCAGCTTCACTAACCCAGCCGCGCCGTGATGCGGTGGTGAAAGGGCGTGAGCTGTCAGGGCCGTTGTCTCAAGAACAGCTTGATGAATTTGAGCGCAAAGGTTTTTTGTTTATTCCCAACCTTATTTCGGGTGAAGAGCTTGAAGCGCTTCGTAAAGAAATGAAGTCACTGATGAACAACGATGCTTATCGTGATAAGGAATTCAGTGTTACTGAGCCAGAAAGCCACGAAATTCGTTCGCTGTTTGCCGTGCATAAGCTTTCTGAACGATTAGGCCAGCTGGCGAGTGATGAGCGGTTAGCAGGTGCTGCCCGGCAAATTATTGGTGATGATCCTTACGTGCATCAGTCACGGATTAATTATAAGCCAGGCTTTGCGGGTAAAGGGTTCAATTGGCACTCTGACTTTGAGACGTGGCACGCAGAAGACGGTATGCCGAACATGCACGCCGTTAGCGCCTCGTTGATCTTAACTGACAATCATGAGTTTAACGGCCCACTGATGCTGATTCCCGGTTCTCATCTGGAATTTGTGCCCTGCTTGGGAGAAACGCCGGAAGATAACCATAAAAGCTCGCTTAAAGCACAAGAGGTTGGCGTTCCTAGCCCTGAAGCGTTAACTCAGTTGGTGTCTAAATACGGCATTGAAGCGCCAAAAGGCAAAGCAGGAGGCTTGTTGCTGTTTGACTGCAATACACTGCATGCGTCTAACGCTAATTTGTCGCCTGACCCACGTAGTAACGTATTCTTTGTGTTTAATCGTCCGGATAATCGCTGTGTTGCTCCGTTTGCTGCACCGAAGCAGCGCCCTAGCTTTCTGGCGCATGGGGCTGACGATCGTTGGGCGCCCGACGCATAATCTAACGTATCACTAGTGGTATGTATGAAAAGCTGTGGAAGAGATTGTGGAACATACGCATAGCTAGGGTAGACTGTTGCGCCTGTCGTTGCGAATGCGGCACGCATAATGAGAAGGAGAAGACCCGCCATGCGTTTTGTTCCACAGTTTACCGATGGCCAGGAGTTTCCCCACGCGTTGGGCAAAGTCGTCTGCGTCGGCCGCAATTATGCCGACCATGCCAAGGAATTGGATAACCCGGTTCCCAGTGAACCTCTGTTATTTATGAAACCCGCCACGAGCGTGGTGGATTTGAGCAAACCCCTTAATCCGCCGTTTTCCAGGGGGGATGTGCATTATGAAGTCGAACTCGCGCTGTTAGTGGGAGAGACCCTAACCCACGCTACCCAAGATGAAGCTGAGCGTGCTATTGCAGGCATCGGCTTGGCGATGGATTTAACACTTCGTGATGTACAAACCAAGCTAAAAGAGAAAGGCCACCCCTGGGAAATTGCAAAGGCGTTTGATGGTGCTTGCCCGCTATCATCATTTTTGCCGCTAACCCGTATACCCAATTGGAATGCGTTAGCCTTCACCCTTGAAATTGATGGTGAAGAGCGTCAACACGGGGAGGGGGCTGATATGATCTTTGCGATACCAACGCTGGTAGCAGAGATGAGTCGCCACTTCACACTAGAACCTGGCGACGTTATTTTGACAGGTACGCCTGCGGGTGTTGGTGAATTGCCGCGTGGTGCCTCGCTGCGCTTAACGCTGACCGGCGGGTTAGACATTACCACTAGCGTTGTAGAATAGGTGATGGCGCTAAGTAGTTAAGTGTCAGTAGTTAAACGCAAGCAATTAAGCAAAAGGCCACTGACATTGTCGGTGGCCTTTTCGTTGCCGTGGTTAACGTTCGCTGCCTCAGTGCTACTCTAAGTAGGTGTAACCCTCTAGGCCTTCGCTCAGGCTAGCGGCAAATGTTGCCTGCTCTTGGGTAGAAAAACCGCTAGTGATCAGTTGCTCGGTGAGTTTTTGCTTTAGCACTCGTGCATCAAAATTCACATAGGCTAAAACATCGGCTACGGTATCGCCTGCCTGTAAGTTAGAAAGTACCCACTCGCCATCCTTTCCTAGTGCAGCATCGACTGAATCGGTATCGCCGAATAGGTTATGCAAGTCGCCGAGAATTTCCTGATAAGCACCGACCAAAAAGAAGCCTAACCAACGTTCGTCGTCGCTTGCCCATTCAGGCAGAGGGAGCGTGCTTTCCACGCCCTGGCCATCCACATAGCTATCAATACGGCCATCAGAGTCGCAGGTGATGTCCTGAATCACTGCGCGGCGGGTAGGGGGCTGGTCTAGGCCGCTTAGTGGCAGAACAGGAAAAATCTGCTCGATTCCCCAAACGTCTGGCACCGACTGGAAGAGTGAGAAGTTGACGAACAGCTTATCGGCCAACTTTTCAGCGAGCTCATCCATAATTTCCCGGTGGGCGCGGTTACGGGTGTCGAGCTGTCCGCGTAAGCGTGCACAGGCAGCCATATAGAGCCGCTCGCCTTCGGCGCGGGCATTGATATTACTTAATCCCAGTACGAAGCGGTCTTGCAACTCACTTACCGCTTGCAGAAGATCGTGCCAAGCTTCCACTAGAACGCGAGGCTCTTGGCTCTCGGCTAACTGCTCAAAAACTCGCCAGAGTGCTTCTACCTGGGGGTCTTCCTGGGAGGAGCGCTCTGGCGGCGAAGCATTTACGCGCTCTTCACCAATCACGTTAGTGATCAACACAGCATGGTGAGCTGTTAGGGCGCGGCCTGATTCGCTAATCAGGTGAGGCTGGGGAAGATCAGCTTCCTGACACAGCTGTGCAAAGGCACTAACTACGTTACGCGCATACTCCTGCATAGAGTAGTTGGCCGAGCAGTAGCTGCGTGAACGAGTGCCTTCATAGTCGATTCCTAAACCACCGCCAACATCGACGGTATCAATCGGCGCACCCAGGCTCATCAGGTTTTGGTAGAAACGGGCGCATTCCCGAAGGCCGCGCTGAATGTCGCGAATATTGGCAATTTGCGAGCCAAGGTGGAAGTGCACCAGCTGTAGACTTTCTAGCGCATTTTGATCGCGCAAGGTCGCGACTACATCAAGGATTTGGCTGGCTGTCAGGCCAAACTTTGATTTCTCGCCACCCGTGTTTTGCCATTTACCTTTACCCACTGAAGCTAGCCGTGCCCGCAAGCCAATGCGCGGTGTGACATCCAGCTCACGAGCCTCTTCTAAAATAAGCTCCAGCTCTGAAAGCTTCTCTACCACCAGGTAAACGCGGTGCCCTAGCTTTTCACCCAGCAGCGCTAGGCGCACGTATTCACGGTCTTTATACCCATTACAGACGATGAGCGAGGAGCCGCCATCAGACAGCGCCAATACTGCCAATAGTTCTGGCTTACTACCGGCTTCCAATCCTACACGGCCATTGCCACGTTCGGAGGTAGCGAGTATTTCTTCCACCACGCGGCGCTGCTGATTGACCTTAATTGGATAAACCGCCGTATAGCCGCCCTGGTAGTCGATATCCTGCATCGCGATATCAAATGCACCGCACAGTTGCTCTACTCGGTCGTGCAGAATATCGCTAAATCTGACTAACACTGGCAACCGCAGCCCTGCAGCTTGCAGCTGGCGCACAAGCCCACTAAGCGGTAGGGCTGGCCCTTCAGCGTCACTGCCTAGCGGACGAACCAACGCGTGTCCGTGGTCATCCACGTCAAAGTAGCCGCTACCCCATTGGTCGATATTCCATGTGCGTCGGGCGCGCAAGGCCGGGGTGCTGGTGGTCACCGATTCAATCATCAAGGAACCTCTGGGAGCGGAAGTGCGCCAAATGCGATGCGCGCTTTTAAAATGGTCCGGAAACGCTCAGGGTCATGAGGCGTTAGGTCATGGGCAGGTGGATCAACATAAACGACCAGCAGGCGCGATAGCCAATACCGCAGCGCGGTCATGCGCAGCATGATCGGCCATAGCGCACGTTCATCTGCTGTGAGAGGGCGACGCGCCTGGTAAGCGCTAAGAATGGCCTCATAACGATCAGCGTTTAAGGTGCCATCCTCATTAGTTGCCCAATCGTTAATGACAATAGCCAGATCAAACAGCAAATCACCTGTGCAACCATTGTAAAAATCGATAATGCCGCCTAGCTGGTCGCCTTCAAACAGCGTGTTATCACGGAACAAATCGCCGTGAAGAGCTCCTTGAGGTAGCTCGCCGTGCTGGCTAAACGCACTTTCGAAGTCATCAACCTCATCTTTCATCAGCGTCTGATCATCAGGGCTAATATACGTTAGCACCTTGTGATGCACTGCTCGCAGCCAGTGAAGATCGCGCGGATTGGGTCGATGGCCAGGAAAACGTTGGGAGACAACATGCAAATGCCCCAGCGTATTGCCCAGCGCTTGGCATTGGGCAAGGTTAGGCGCACTAGGGTGCTTGCCCGGCAAGCGCGGAAATAGCAGCGCAGGTTTGCCCGCCAGACTGTGTAGCGCGATACCTTCACGGTCATGAATGGTACCGGGCACCGGTAAACGGTGTTCGTCCAAATAATCCAACAAATCGACGAAAAACGGCAACTCCTCATGCTCGCCCTGCTCAAACAGGGTTAGCACCAGCTCACGACGATCGGTGGTTACAAAAAACGTTGAGTTTTCTGTACCGCCAGCTACGCCTTGTAGCGAAACGAAGCTGCCTACATCAAATTTTTCTAAAAACGCGGCGACCTGAACGTCGCTCAGCGGAGTAAATACAGCCATGAGAATCTCGCCCAGGTTGCTAAGCCCTTTATTGTAGCGGCTTGCAGGGTCAGTTGGCAGCGTTGTGTGAGGTTGAAATGCGTTATTCGTAGCGGTTGTTTCTGCAGCCAGTGACGTGAACGCGTATCATAGCCAATAGACTTTCTTACTGTGTTGCTAACAATGGAATTGGTTATGGCCCGTGCCCCTATCGTGCTTGTCGATGGCTCCTCGTACCTATATCGCGCCTTTCACGCGCTACCACCGTTAACGACCTCTAGCGGCCAGCCCACAGGAGCTGTGAAAGGCGTCTTGAATATGCTCAAGCGTCTGATCAAAGATTATCCCGAAAGCCCAATGGCTGTGGTGTTTGATGCGCCAGGAAAAACCTTTCGCGATGAGATGTATAGCGACTATAAAGCCCACCGGCCGCCCATGCCGGACGATTTGCGCAGCCAAATTAAACCGCTACATGCCTGTGTAAAAGCACTAGGCTTACCGCTTCTGTGTATTGAAGGGGTGGAAGCCGATGATGTGATTGGCACTCTGGCTCACCATGCCACCCAGGCTGGCCGTGATGCGGTGATCTCGACCGGCGATAAAGATATGGCACAGTTGGTAAACGCCCATATTACGTTGGTTAATACCATGAAAGAGGAAACGCTCGACGAAGCGGGTGTTAAAGAAAAATTTGGTCTCCCTCCAGCGCTGATTATTGATTTCTTGGCCCTGATGGGTGACAAGGTTGATAACATTCCCGGCGTGCCGGGGGTGGGCGAAAAGACTGCCATTGGTCTATTACAAGGCATGGAAGGTGGTTTAGAGACAATTTATGGTGATCTGGAACGCGTCAAAACGCTTAGTTTCCGTGGCGCGAAAACGTTACCGAAGAAGCTTGAAGAGCACCGTGAGCAGGCCTTTCTCTCTTATCAGCTAGCAACCATTAAGACCGACTGCGACCTACCCGTGGGGCTGGATGACTTGGATATTGCGCATCCAGACCGCGAAGCGCTGGTGGAACTCTATAAAGAGATGGAGTTTAAGCAGTGGTTGGCTGAGCTGCTGGCAGGCAACGACGAGGGTGTTGATGACGTTAAGGGTGGCGAGCCCGCGCCTAATAATGCCGATATTGATACGGCCGATAATACCGCGACCGCTAGCCAGCGCGATGACCATATCATTGTAGAGCAAGCTGAGTTTGATGTGTGGTTAGCGCGTTTGAAGAAAGCCGAGCGTTTTTGCTTCGATTTAGAAACCACTAGCTTGAATTATATGGACGCCGATATTGTAGGCGTTGGTTTGGCACTTGAAGCCGGTGAAGCCGCCTATATCCCCCTGGCCCACGACTACCTGGATGCGCCCGCGCAGCTTGATCGCCAACAGGTACTACAGGCGTTGAAGCCGCTACTGGAAGATCCTAAAAAAACCAAGATCGGCCAGAACCTTAAGTACGATATTTCCGTGCTAGCAAACTATGATATTGGTGTGGTGGGCCCGCTGGCCGACACCATGCTCGCTTCTTACGTACTGAACTCCACCGCCACTCGCCACGACATGGATTCGCTGGCGCTGAAGTATCTGGGCGAAAAAACCATCTCCTTCGAAGAGATCGCAGGAAAAGGGGCGAAGCAGCTCACGTTTAACCAGATTGCCTTAGAGCAAGCGGTTCCTTATGCCTGTGAAGATGTGGATATCACGTTGCGGCTGCAAGACATACTGCGTCCCCAGGTTGAAAGGGAAGGGCGTTTAGCAGAGGTGCTGGATCACCTTGAATTACCACTGATTAACGTGCTGTCGCGGATTGAGCGCAATGGCGTGGCGTTGGATGCCGAGCGCCTCCACGAACAGAGCCAGCAACTAGAGCGACGTATTCGCGAGCTTGAGAGTGAAGCGTTTGAGCTAGCAGGTCGTGAGTTTAACCTTGGTTCACCCAAGCAGTTGGGGCAGATTCTGTTCGAAGAGCAGAAGATTCCGGTGATCAAGAAAACCCCCAAAGGCGCGCCCTCAACCGCCGAAGCAGTGCTAGAAGAGCTGGCGCTAGATTATCCGTTGCCCAAGGTGATTATGCAGCACCGTGGGTTGGCAAAGCTGAAATCTACCTATACCGATAAGCTACCGCGCCTGCTCAATAAAACGACGGGGCGGGTGCATACCAGCTATCACCAAGCGGTAACAGCGACAGGGCGTCTCTCGTCATCTGACCCTAACTTGCAAAACATACCGATTCGTACAGAAGAGGGGCGCAAAATCCGCCAAGCGTTTGTGGCGCGTCCAGGCTATCGCATTGTGGCGGCCGACTACTCGCAAATTGAGCTGCGCATTATGGCGCACCTGTCTGAAGATAAAGGCTTGTTAAGTGCTTTTGCAGAAGGGCGAGATATCCACACCGCAACTGCCGCTGAAGTGTTCGGTACCGCGCTTGAAAAGGTTTCTGCCGATCAGCGGCGCAGCGCCAAAGCCATCAACTTTGGCCTGATTTACGGCATGAGTGCCTGGGGCTTGTCACGCCAGCTGCATATTGACCGCAACCAGGCGCAAACTTATATCGACCGCTATTTTGACCGTTATCCTGGCGTTGCTCGCTATATGGATCGTATTCGCACCCAGGCCGCGGAAGATGGCTTTGTAGAAACCGTGCTAGGGCGGCGTTTGTACCTACCCGAGATCCACTCGCAAAACCGCAACCGCCGTCAGGGCGCTGAGCGCACTGCGATTAATGCGCCCATGCAGGGCACGGCAGCAGACATTATTAAGCAGGCGATGATTGATGTTGATGCTTGGCTTGCTGAAGGCGATTTCGATGCACTCATGGTCATGCAGGTACACGATGAGCTAGTGTTTGAAGTGGCCGACGCGCAAGTTGAGGCGTTTATCGAGCAGGTCCAAACACGAATGCAAGCCGCCGCGACCCTAAACGTGCCACTGATTGTTGAAGCGGAAAGCGGTGCTAACTGGGATGAAGCCCACTAGTATTAAGCCCGCTAGGCTAAGTAAGGCTTAAACGTTACGGGCTCGTAATCGATAATCTAACACAAAACACCTGCAGCTAAGCTGCAGGTGTTTTTTAGTACAGGCTTGTGGCCCAAAGGGCCACAGCGCTTAACGCCAGCTTACGCGATCAAAAATACGGATCGCTTCTGGGTTGTTCTCGCCCAAGATGCTGATGTTGATATCGTCTTTGGTGAAATCACCCCAAGATTCGAGCACCGGATTTTTCTTGATGCCTTCAACAACAGGGAACTCGTAGTTGCGATCAGCCAGTACTTCCTGAGCTTCGTCAGAGGCTAAGAACTCCAGGAAGCGAATGCCGTTTTCTGGGTTCTGTGCGTTAGCCACCAAGCCTGCACCGCCAACGTTAACGTGGGTGCCGCGATCATCCTGATTGGGGAAAATCATCCCTACTTTGCGTGCCGCTTCGCGGTCAGCGTCGTCATCAGAATGTAGCAGACGAACGTAGTAGTAGTGGTTCGCAACTGCCAAGTCACACTCGCCGCTTGCAACGCCAAGAATCTGGTCGGTATCACCGCCTTCTGGATCGCGTGCCATGTTGCTAACAACGCCTTCAGCCCACTCTTGCGCGCCTTCTTCGCCGTGATGCTCAATCATTGAGGCGAGCAGCGACTGGTTGTAAATGTTGTTGGAAGAACGGATACATACTTGGCCTTCAAACTGCGGGTCGGCCAGATCTTCGTAAGTAGCAATTTGGCTAGGGTCAAAGTTCTCGCGGTTGTAGAAAATAACCCGTGCACGCTGGCTAAAGCCAAACCACAAACCTTCAGGGTGACGCATTGATTCTGGCAGGCGCTCGTTAAGCACGTCCGAGTCTACGCTTTGAAAAAGGCCATCCTGCTCGGCGCGCCATAGGCGACCCGCGTCAACGGTGAGCATTACGTCAGCAGGACTCGCAATGCCTTCACGCTGCATGCGCTCCATCAACTGGTCGGAATCGCCCTCTAGTACGTTAACCTCGATCCCGGTCTCTTCTGTGAACGCTTTGTAGAGAATCTCGTCAGAATCGTAATGGCGAGCGGAGTAAATGTTGACTTCGTTGGCGAGCGCGCTACCTGCAAAAGCAGAACCTGCCATGATGGCAGCTACGGTAGCCGTGAGACGTGCTTTTTTCATAACAAACACCCTGAATGTTTATGATAATAAGTTGCATTAGCGACATCGCGTATTGAAACGCTTCTCTCGGTTGGCGTCAAGTTAAATGCTAATGAAACGCATCCTCTATTTAGTAAGAAGCGTGCATCTCTGCTCAATAGAAAATAGAATGCAAATAACTTTCAACCGTGTTCGCAGCGGCATGCGTTTATCATGTCGCGGGTGGACGAGACAATGGTGAAATAATGACGGCAACTGTGTCACTTTCCGATGTGTCGGCTCCTGCATCAGCATTGTCGCTTCGTGGTGTTCAGCACACGTTTGCGGCGAATAAAGTGGTAAAAGGCATTGATCTTGATATCGCTCCAGGCGAAGTAGTGTGCTTGCTTGGCCCTTCTGGCTGTGGCAAAACCACACTGCTTAGGATTGCTGCGGGGTTAGAGGTTGTGCAGGAAGGATCGGTGAGTCTTGATGGTCTTTCTATTGCGGCACCGGGTAAGCGTCATGTTCCGCCGGAAAAGCGTAATGTAGGCCTTGCCTTCCAAGACTCTGCCCTATTTCCACACCTTAGCGTGCTCGAAAACGTTACCTTCGGTCTGAAAAGTTTGCCTTCAAGTCAGCGCCAGGAGCGTGCACTTGAGCTGCTAGCTCAACTAGGCATGGCCGACTATGCAGAAAGTTATCCGCATATGTTGTCAGGTGGGCAGCAGCAGCGTGTGGCACTGGCGCGTGCCCTAGCTCCTACGCCTAAATTGATGTTGCTGGATGAGCCATTTTCTAGCCTGGATGCGCGGCTACGGGATCGTATCCGAGACGATACGCTGCACGTGTTGAAAAAGCTCGGCTCAGCAACTCTGCTAGTGACTCATGACCCTGAAGAAGCCATGTTTATGGCAGATCGCATTGCACTGATGCGGGATGGTAAAATCGTCCAGACAGGGACCCCACGCGAGCTTTATTGCGCGCCTGTAGACCCCTTTGTCGTCACGTTTTTTGGCGAAGTGAATGAATTAAGCGGTGTCGTTAAGGGGGGCTTTGTGGCTACGCCCGTCGGTCCGGTGGATGCCAGCTGGCTGCCAGAAGGTAGCCATGCTCAGGTGATGATTCGTCCCGAAGCATTACGTATTAGAGAGCGTGATGTGCCTGCGGAACCGCATAATCATAGCCACGTGGTTATGGCTAAGCTGCTGGGGCGCTCAAGCCTCATTCACTTATGTGCCCATGGTAACGACGGACAAGAAGCCCACCTTCACGCCCGTGTGCCTGGGGTATTCTTACCCCAGGAGGGGCAGCCGATTGATATCGACTTAGACCACTCCCAGGTGTTTATCTTTCCGGCTTAATCTATCGTTTTTGGCGGCTGGCGGTTTCAACGGCTAGCCGCTTTCATTACTCGGCCTGGCTACCAGGACGTGCCCGGCGCATTGCCAAGCTGAGTAAAATCACTGGTAAAATGCCAACCACCACTATCGTCAGCGAAGCAGTGGATGCCTCTGCTAGGCGTTCATCTGAGGCTAAGCTGTGGGCACGCACTGCTAAGGTGTCAAAGTTGAAAGGCCGCAAGATGATCGTGGCGGGTAACTCTTTCATCACATCGACAAATACCAAAATCCCGGCTGCTAGCAGACTGCTCCGCATCAGCGGCGTATGAATCCGGCGTAGCGTGCCGCCAGCGGTTTGGCCTAATGTGCGAGAGGCAGCGTCCATGCTAGGCGTTACCTTGCCAAGGCTCGCTTCTACCGCATTAAACGAGACAGCTAAAAAGCGCACCACATAGGCGTAAATCAAAATAAACGCTGAGCCGCTAAATACCAGACCAATGATTTTTCCATAGTGTTCGTGTAGCCACATGTTCAGCGAGTTATCTAGCCAGGCAAATGGAATCAGGATGCCAACAGCTACCACCGAACCGGGAATGGCATAACCCATCGCGGCGATACGCGTGAAAAATCGTGCGCTTGGTGAATTGTTGAGCCTTACCCCATAGCTCAATAACACGGCTAACCCTACTGCGATTAATGCGGCAATGGTCGCAAGGCTAAGGCTATTCACGGCAAAGCCAATAAACCGCGTGCCGAACAGGCTATCGCCTGTTTTAATCGCCATATTGAGCAAAATGCCGCTGGGTAGTAAAAAGCCAATAACAATGGGCAGCAAACACGCAAGAGTAGCCCCTAGTGCATGCCATCCATGCAGACGATATTCTGGTAGCTGCTGATACCGGTTGGTGGTATGGAAGTAGCGCCGCTTACCCCGCGAATAGCGCTCTAAAAGAACCAGCACTATGACAAAGGTTAGCAAGCAGGCCGCTAGCTGAGCGGCGGCCACAGGCTCACCTAAGCCAAACCACGTGCGATAGATGCCGGTGGTGAAGGTATCTACGCCAAAAAACTGCACTGCCCCAAATTCATTAAGCGTTTCCATTAGAACCAGTGAAACACCTCCCACTAACGCTGGCCGGGCAAGAGGCAGCGCTACGCTAGCAAATAAGCGCCAAGGGCCACGCCCTAATGTGCGACCTACATCTAACACGCAGACCGATTGCTCAAGAAAAGAAGCCCTAGCTAACAGGTACACATATGGGTAAAGCACAAATGTAATCAGGGTTGCTGCACCGCCCAATGAGCGCACATTAGGGAAATAGTAGTCGCCCACTTGCCAGCCAAGCCACTCGCGTAGCGCGCTTTGTAACGGCCCCGCTACCTGGAAAAAATCTGTATAAGCGTAGGCAATGACATACGTCGGTACCGCTAGTGGCAGCAACAGTGCCCATTCAAATAGACGCTTGCCTGGAAAACGGCACATAACGACCAGCCACGCGGTACCAGCCCCCAAAATTAGAGTGCCAATGCCAACCCATAGCACCAGCCAAAACGTATTAGAGAGATAGCGTGGCAATACAGTGCTTGCTAGGTGCTGCCAAACGCCTTCTGTCGGCACAAAAATATGGCTAAGAACCACAATAATGGGCAGTGCGACAACGAGGGCGATCAAAAATAGGGCGATTGACCAAGGGTTAAGCGACAGCGAAAAGCGTGAGGCAAAACCTGAAAACAGGGCCGATGGTGAGCGGCGAGCTGGCGTAGACACGTCGTTGTCTCCTTGGATGAGGGGCAGCTTGGCTCGTCAATGCGAAGAAATAGCAGCTGCAAATAGTATCACTTGCGTTAGGCGGCTGCAGCCAACATTACTGCTAACAAAAAAATCCCCCCGCTAGGCGGGGGGATGTTAGGCGTTTAGCGCTAATAGCGTGTGGTTACGAATAACCCACTAACATGCTTGGTAGTCCCGTAATCAAGCTAGGGAAAAGCGCCATCAGTATACAAGCGAAGAGAATGATGATTACAAAGGGTACGACTGCTTTATAGAGATCAACAATTTCTACTCCTGGTGGTGCTACACCCTTTAAATAGAACAGTGCATAGCCAAAGGGTGGCGTTAGGAAGGAGGTTTGCAGCACTACCGCTACCATGACGACGAACCACAGCACATCCACATCCATTTGTGCAATGATGGGCAGCATAATGGGGAAGCTTAGCAGCACGATGCCGGTCCAATCGAGGAACATACCGAGGATAAATACCAGGAACAGCATCAACAGTAGGGCACCAACAGTTCCGCCTGGAACGGCTAGTACAAAGTCACTAATCACCGTCATGCCGCCGCCAATCGAGAACACCCCGGTAAACGCTGTGGCCCCGACGAGCACTAGCATTACCATGGTTGTCGTTTTACCAGCTTCGATCAGTGTGTTGTAACAGGTAGACACCTTGCGGTCGCCGAAGATTAAAAACAGCAGGAAGGCGATAAATACACCAATAGCAGATGCTTCAGTGGCCGTTGCTACACCGGTAAACAGAGCCCCCAATACGCCGAGAATTAACGACATGGGTGGAACAACGTACTTACCCAGCATGATCAGCAGCTGTTTTGTGCTGACTTCTGCCCGTTCTGCCGCAGGCACTTTAGGGCCATAGCTGGGTTTTAGCCAGCAAATCACCAGCACGTATAGTGCATACATCACTCCCAGCATCAGGCCGGGAATCAACGCACCAGCAAAGAGTGCACCCACGGAGACAGGCGAATAGCTCGCCATCAAAATCAGCATAATGCTGGGGGGAATCAAAATGCCCAAGCAGCCGCTGGCCATGATAACGCCTGCGCTTAACTCTTTGTTATAGCCATATTTCAGCATTGGCACCAGGGCAATCATGCCCATAACGGCAATCGACGCGCCAACAATACCGGTGGTAGCTGCAAGTAATACAGATACAACGACCACGGTAAGGGCTAGTCCACCGCGAAGGTTCGCTAGCAGTAGCCGCATCGCATCAAACATTTTTTCGGTGACGCCCGAATCATTAAGAAAGCGCGCCATCAAAATAAACAGCGGGATAGCCACTAATACATAGTTGTCCATAGCGTTGCCATAGACGTTGTTAATGATGATCCCCAGGGTGTTGATGCCAGGCCCTAAATATGCGCCGATGACTGCCATGCCACCCAGTACAAAAGCAAGCGGATGACCCATAAACAAGCCAACTAAAAGCCCACCAAACATCACCAGCGTCAGTAGTTCTGCACTCATGCGGATTTCTCCTCACGCAGTTGCATAATGGCGCGCAGAACGATAGCAACCGCCTGCAACAAAATAAGCACAGCAGCGACCACGATAACGCCTTTCACTGGGTACACCGGGATTGAGACCATACCGTAGGTCGTTTCGCCACGGCTAAACGAACGCTCAAAAAACCGCCAGCCATAGGTCAGCAGCAGCCAGATGAACGGCACAAAGAAGATTAAATAGCCGAGCAGGTCTAGTACGGCCTGCTTTTTGCGTGATAGCAGACGCTTAATAACGTCGACTTCCACGTGGGCATGGTGACGTAACCCATAAGCGGCCATTAGCATAAAGTGCGCGCCAAACAGCATCTTGGTGACATCAAACGCCCAGTCGCTAGGGCGGCCAAAGAAGAAGCGCGACACGATGTCGTAAAGCACTATCAGAGTAATGATGGCAATTAACGGTGCGATGATGCGGCCCAGCAGCTCGTTAATTGCATCGATCGCCTTGGCAATCGCATTCATGGAAGGTCTCCGCAGCTAAGCACCAACCGCCCCAGCCGTGCTGGGGCAGTACTTGAACGCCTTATAGGCAGGCTTCGATCTCTTCCAGTGAAGGCAGGTTATCCATGGTGCGGCTCATGTTGAATGGCGCGGTAACATCCCGCCATGCTGCGTAGTCTTCTAGGTAGCTAATCATGGAGTGGTAAACTTTTGCATGATCTGGGTGCTCACAAGCACCGCGAACGATCACTTCATTGGTAATTTCTTGAATGCGCGCCAGATCTTCTTCAGAGAACTGGTTAATGGTGACGCCCGCATCAATAAACTTCCGCGTAGCCTCAGTAGACTCACGCTCTGACCAGGAAAGTGACCATGCCATGGTGGCTTCAGCGGCAGTTCTTAGCTTCGCTTGGGTCTCTTCAGACAGGGCGTCCCAGGAATCTTTGTTGATCATAACGCCGAAAACGCTCGCTGACTGGTGCCAACCAGGTGTCGCCCAGTAGTCGGCAACTTCGGCAAAGCCTGCGTTAAAGTCAACGCCTGGAGTAGAGAACTCACCGGCGTCGATCACGCCGCGTTCAATCGCTTGGTACACTTCGCCACCGGCTAGCGTAACCTGCGAGCCACCTAACTCTTCGAGAACTCGGCCCTGGTCACGTCCAGATAGGCGCAAGCGCTTACCCTCAAGGTCTGCGATACTTTCGATTGGCGTACGGCCCATGAAGCCAGATTCATTGTTGGTAATACCGTAAGGCAAATACACCATATTGTATTGACCGTAGATCTCTTGGTAGAGCTCAAAACCGCCCCACTGCTGAATCCAGTTCAAGTAATCAACGCCATTAAATAAGCTAGTAGTGGTGGCAAGTGGAGAAAATGCCGGGTTCAAACCTGCCCAGTAGCCCGGCCAATCACCAGCAGCTTGAATAGCACCGGTTTCGGTAGCATCGAAGACTTCAGTGCCGGGCATTAGCGTGCCCCCAGCGCGGAAATTAATCTGTACCTCGTCGCCTGCCAGCTGGTTTACAAGCTCTGCCCAGTGCTGATCAATCTTAATCAGGTCGAGGTTTTCTGGCCAGGTAGTGGTCATTGTCCACTGTTCTTGCGCTTGAGCAGTAGAGGTGAGTGCGGCGAATGCGACACCAGCGGCGAGGCTAGTTAAGGCAAATTTAGTCATCTTTTTCATTGCGAGTTTCCTGGTACTTTGGCGGTTGGCGTTATTAGTGTTCATTACCTGAAAGCAGGAAAGTGCAGCGGGTATGGCTTACGTTTACGTAAAGTAAATACCGCTAGACTGCATCGCTAAGCTAGCACACTCCACCTACTGCAGCGCAATATCAGTAATCCAAAGAGTTTAACGTCCTATACGAAGCTTCTTTGAAAAATTAAAATCATTAAAAACAGTTATTTGTATACTTTTTGATGCCTTTTTTGACCATATGGTTAGTTCTAAAAGCGTTGAAAATCACGCCAACCTACAACCAAAGTTGTAAGCAAAAGACATTCTAAGGAGATGCTATGCGCGTGGGCTGCCGCGTTGAAAAACCAATGACGGTCATGAAGCAAGTATCGGCCTTGGATCATCATGCCGTCCGTCTGCAGCGCCGGCGCTGGCGGACACTGGTATGGCTCTACGGGCCACCTGAAAAGGCTCGCCACCAGGCGCAACGGCTATGGGACGTGCGAATGTGGCAGGCGCCGTTATGGGTGGGAGCTGAGCAAGAGACGTCGGTGTCGCCCTGTTTACCAGCCAGTAAAGCGCGCACACGGCTCGGTGCGGAACATCAGCTAGTTGTCCTAGATGCTAGTGGTAGCCAGGGATTAGATCCAGATGCGCTTGGAGCCTTGGCAGGCACCGTGAGTGCTGGTGGGTTATTGGTGATCATTACGCCAAGCCGCTGGGGTGAACAGCCTGATCCTGACTATGCCCGCTTTGCCGATTACCCGTGGCGCTGGGCTTCATTGAGCGCTCATTACCTTAAGCGGTTAGCGCTTCAACTGACGGGTGAGAGCACTATTGTTCGCTGGGAAGTTGACGGTCACCTCACGCTGCCCAAACTAGCTATTCGTGAATCGCGTGCGGCTCCGTTTGATGACACAGACTGTTTAACTGCCGACCAGGCTCGTGCGGTAAATGCACTAGTAAAACTAAAGCGTCGCCGACCATTGGTTATTACTGCCGATCGAGGGCGGGGTAAAAGCGCTGCACTGGGGATTGCTTGTGCTCGCTTATTGAAGAAAAGCATTACGCAACTGGTAGTGACGGCACCTCGTCTTAGTTCAGTGGAAAGCCTATTTGCGCGAGTGGTAGCGTTATGCCCGGAAGGCCAGCGTCTCAGCCACGCGCGGTTTGAACTGCCGAATGGTAGCTCGCTGTGTTTTCTTCCTCCTGATGCGCTAAACGAACAAGTTCACCAAGCAGCGCTCGGCGGCAGTGGCAGCTATTTACTTGTCGATGAAGCGGCAGCTATTCCTGCGGCCTTGTTAGCCCAGTGGTTGGTTGCATTCCCCCGTATCGCGTTTGCCACCACCGTGCATGGTTATGAAGGTTCTGGGCGCGGCTTTGCACTACGTTTTCGCGAGGTGCTAAATAGCAAAGCACCCCAGTGGCGAGAGCTAGCTCTTGAAGCTCCTATTCGCTGGTCAGCGGGCGACCCTTTAGAAGCGACTATTCAAACGTTGCTGCTGCTCAATGCTCCGCTACCTGAGGCTCAGTTACCTGAGTCACACGCTGGTACGGAGTGTCAGACCGTCTCTATTGCACTTGCTCAGGCTCAGTTAGCCAAGCAGCCTGAGTGCTTAGCAAAACTGTTTGGCTTGCTAGTGCAGTCCCACTATCGCACCACGCCCAGTGATTTACGCCAACTGTTGGATGGCCCTGGCACCGCTATTCGCACAATCATCGCATCAAAAGAGCCTCAGGCCGTTTTGGTGACTCGGGAAGAAGGTGACTTTAATGCTGCACTTGCTGAGCAGGTGGCTCGTGGTGAGCGGCGTCCTCAAGGTCATCTACTGGCCCAGTCGTTAGCGGCTCACAGTGGCAGTCGTGAGGCGTTAACCTCTCGCTGGCGGCGGGTAGCGCGCATTGCTACTCATCCAGAGCGGCGCCGTGAAGGATTAGGGCGTTGGTTGTTAGAAGACGATATAGCCGATGCTAGCCAGCAAGGGGTCGCGCTTTACGGGGCTACCTTTGGTGCCGAAGCCTCGTTGCTTCGCTTTTGGTTGGCGCTCGGTTTCGTACCTGTTCGCTTAGGTATCACCCGAGAAGCGGCGACCGGCGAGTACGCCATTATGGTGGCGCGAGCGCTGACAAGCGAAGGGCAAGCAGTGCTGACGTCTCTGCATGACTCTTTTGCGGCCTCGTTGATAACGCTATTAGCCTTTGAGTTAGCGACACTGCCCGCACCGATCGTCGCGTTACTGTTGCCGTCCTTGCCTCGTTTACCGCTTAGCAGCACTGATACTCAGGCAGTAGAAGATGTGGCGTATGGGCACCGTGACCCTGCATTGGCAAGAACGTCGCTTCAGGCGCTGGCCAGAGAGGCTAGCCATTGGTTATTAGGACAAGAGGTGCAAATAGCCCACCAACAGCTGATTGCCTGGGCCTTTCAAAACCAGCCGTTAGCGAAAGCACACGGCGAGTCAGTGCGGCTAATTCGTCGTGCGACTCAACAAATTATTGAACAGCGCACGCTTTTCCCCAGTAGCTCAGGCGGGTAAAGTAAACTGGTTATCGATAATGAAGAGTTTCCATGAACGCACATCTAGAAGCCCTCGAGCCACGTTTAGTGTGGCAGCACTTTCGCACACTATGTAATACGCCACGCCCCTCTGGCCATGAAGCCGCGCTAGTGGCGACGCTAGAGGCCTGGGCTGATTCCCAGGGGCTATCCCACGACCGGGATGCTTTTGGCAACCTGCGCATTTGTAAGCCCGCCACGTCCGGCTGTGAAAGCGCGCCAGGCATCGTGTTGCAGGGCCATCTAGATATGGTGGCGCAAGCTAACGTTGGGCATGACCACGATTTTACCCGTGACCCTATTCAGACGTATGAAAAAGAGGGTTGGTTATTTGCTGATGGCACCACACTAGGGGCTGATAATGGCCTTGGGGTGGCAGCCATACTCGCTGTTTTAGAAGATCCAGAGCTTACTCATGGTCCTTTAGAAGCGCTGTTTACGCTAGAGGAAGAGACCTCTATGGGCGGCGCGCTCAATCTCGCCGAGAACTGGCTGGAAGGGTCGTTGCTACTCAATTTAGACAGCGAAGATCGCGGCCAAGTGTATATTGGTTGTGCGGGTGGTGCTGATGTAGTGGTGAATGCGCAACTTCCCACTACCGTCCTACAAGAAGATGAACAAGTGATCTCGCTGGCGCTGACCGGCTTGAAAGGCGGGCACTCAGGGATGGATATTGATAAGCCTCTGGGTAACGCGAACCGTTTGCTAGTCCGCGTGCTGTGGGCATTGGAAACCTTTGGTGTGCGGCTGATTAGTTACCAGGGGGGCACGCTGCGTAATGCCATCCCCCGTGAGGCGTTTGCACAAGTTGCTCTGCCTGCTGATGAAGTTAACGCGGCGTTGGGGATGGTGGAAGCGCTTGCCGATACACTGAAAACTGAATTGGGCAGTGGCGATAGCAATATGGCGCTCATTGCGGAGCGAGTGGAGCTGGCTGACGCTGAACCGTTAACGCGGGACGCCAGTGCGATGCTGCTGGCTGCGCTGCATGCAGTCCCTTGTGGGGTTGAGCGCATGAGTGCGGATGTGCCGGGGGTAGTGGAAACCTCGAACAATTTGGGTGTATTAAGCGTGGAAAACGGTCGTTTCCATCTTTGTGCACTGGTGCGTTCATTGCATGACAGTGCCACTGACGCGATGTCGAGTCGTTTTCAGGCGCTGTTTGGCCTGATGGGCGCTAGAGTAAAAGTGGAAAATGGCTACCCCGGCTGGGCACCCAATCCACAAAGCCCCTTGCTTGCTATTTTTAACACTCGGCATGCTGCATTAATGGGCCGCGAACCCGAGGTTAAGGTGATTCATGCAGGCCTTGAATGTGGCATTTTAGGAAGTAAATACCCACATTTAGACATGATTTCGTTTGGCCCTCTGATTCGCGGCGCGCATTCGCCAGACGAGCGAGTAGAAATTGAATCGGTAGCAGAGTTCTGGGAGATGTTGCGCGATTTCATTGAAACGTTGGCGAAGTCTCGTTAGACAAATCACCACAAAAAAACGGCACCGCTATGGGTGCCGTTTTTGATAGTGCTTACCTGATGCTCACGTCAGCCGTCAGCAAGGTAAACATCGTAAACATCGCATTATTTGCTCAGGTAAGCGTTGAGCATCCATACGGTTTTTTCCTGCTCGCGAATGTAGTCACCAGCTTGCGCAGCGGTGCCTTCATCGTCAGCATCCGACGCAATTGCTAGCAATTCCCGCTGTAATTCAATCAGTGTTTGATAACCGGTGAGTACGCCTTTTACGCAGGTTTGGCCATCATGAACGTCTTTATCTTCTTCAATACGCGAAATTTTTACATAGTCGCTATACGCATGAATGGGCTTGTGGCCGAGCGTTAAAATTCGCTCCGCCACTTCGTCGACTTTAGTCAGCAGATCCGTATAAAACTCTTCGAACTTGGCATGTAGCTCAAAAAAATCGCTGCCTCTAACGTTCCAATGGTAGCCACGAACGTTCATATAGAAAATCTGGTAATTGGCCAGCAGGTGATTCAATTTTTCAGCCAACTGGCTTGCACTGCCTTCGTGTAAGCCGATGCTATTTGTATCACTCATATCGTGCTCCTCCATGGTGGTAGCCGCGCTAAAAACAGTACGGTTATCAAATCGTTTGATTTAGCTTAAGACGCTTAGTGGGCGTTGCAAAACAAGTTTTCTGCATCGCGTCAATAGCGTCATAACATTACCTTGGCGGTGAGCTGGCGACGGCTGACTCATCGCTGACGCAACGTAGTACAGTACTGATATGCCGCTGAATGTGCGTCTAATAAAAGAGATATAGGCGCTAAGTTAGTTTTTCAAGGGGAGATGTGTTTTCAAGGGGCGGCTGGCTTACCGAGCAAGCCAAAGTCTTGTAATACTCTCACAGCGGTCAGCAAGCAACTCTGCAGTACGTGGTAGGGCGTCTTCAAGCGCCATTGGACCATCGGCAAGGGCAAATGCGGCAGTAACACCCTCTTCTAAACACGCCTGCCAGCCATCACCTAGGCTACCGGCCAGCACAATGACGGGCTTGCCATGGCGCTTGGCAAGCCGCGCAACGCCAATGGGCGTTTTACCCGAAAGGCTTTGGCCATCGAGACGACCTTCTCCAGTAATGATTAGGTCAACGTTAGGAAGCAGGCTGGGAAGCTTGGCCTGCTGCATAATCATCTCAATGCCTGGCGTAAGGGTGGCGTTAAGAAAGCAGCGAGCAGCAAACCCCATACCACCCGCCGCTCCTGCACCTGCTAATTCTTTCTCATCGCGACCCAACACTTGGGCGCTTAGGTCAGCAAAATGGCCAATTGCGCGGTCAAGGGTGTCGACATCATCAGGTGATGCGCCTTTTTGCGGGCCAAAGACAGCGCTCGCCCCACGAGGCCCTAATAGGGGGTTATCGACATCCACGGCGGCTTCAACCTCTAGGTTGTTTAAACGCGGATCTAGCGTGGAAAGGTCGAGCGTTGCAAGCTGCTGGAGTGCTGCGCCACCGGGAGGAAGCGAATCGCCGTTCTTATCTACTAATTTGGCTCCCAGTGCTTGGAGCATGCCTGCTCCTGCGTCATTGGTAGCACTACCACCTAAAAAAAGCAGCGCCCTCGTGGCACCAGCGTCCAGCGCTGCGAGAAACAATTCTCCGACGCCGTAAGTGGTGGTATGCAGGGCATTACGTTGGTGAGTGGTTAGGTGCTGCAGCCCACTGGCTTCTGCCAGCTCGATAAACGCGGTACGCTGCTCGCTTAGCCAGCCCCAAGATGCTTGTCGCGGCCGCCCCAAGGCATCTTGTACGGTTAGCTGACAGCGTTCGGCGTTGGTGGCGGCAATAAGCGCTTCCAAGCTGCCTTCGCCGCCATCGGCCAGCGGGCAAAGGTTAATCGTGGCGGTTGGCGCAGCCCGCTGAATACCGCTTGCCATGGCGCTTGCCGCTTGTTCAGCGCTAAGCGCATCTTTAAAACTATCGGGGCAAAGCAGAACATTCATCGCACAGCCTCCTTAATGCGTTGTCATAACTATTTGTCGTAGTTTTTTATCATTTATCTTAATGGTTGCCAGCGAGCTTAGCGCGGCGTTCGATGACACACCAGCCGCCACTGGGGCGAGAGGATCACTCATGAAGGCAATACTACCGATTAGCATGACGTGCTTGTTACTAGTGACAGGCTGCCAAACAGTGCCTGAGCGCCTTCCTCAAGCGGAGCCAGCCCCTTCGGCAGCCTGCTATTTTCCAAGCGATCAGCCTAGTCAAAAGACTCCATCGTTGGAGGTGCTGACACAAAGTATTGGCGTATTGGAAACATGGGGTTTTGAGCTTGAAACTACTGACACCGATCTAGGGCTTGTGACCGCTAGTCGGCAGCGAGATTTAATTGGTTACTATGACCCTTATGATAACGACTTTGGGTATGGGCGAAACATGCGGGTATTTGGTGGCTTCGGTTTGGGGCGCGGTGGTTCAAGCATTGGGCTGGGGATTGGTGGTGGGTTTGGAGCTGGTTTCCGGCACCAACCCGTCGAAGTAGAGCGAGTGTCGCTACTGGCTCGCGATGGCTATATCCGGCTTTCACGAGATATTCGTCGCTTTGACCACTTAGGGGATCTGCGTGAATCTTACAGCGCGAGCAATGATGATTTTTGTCAGCGTTTCCAAACTGCGTTTAAGCAAGCAGCAGCTACCCCGGGGGCGTTATGAAACCACTACGTAAGCACTTCTTTTTAACGGCCACCGCGCTACTCATGACTATTACGCTGGCAGGCTGTGCAACGACACAGCCACTAGAGCCGCGAGAGCTACGTTACAACGCTTCCCCAGAGCAAACGTTCCGCGAAGCCATTGAGTTAATGATGGAGCAGGGCTATATCGTGCGGCACGCTGATTTAGCGCTAGGGCGCGCAGAGGCAACGCTAGCCCGCTGGCCTGAGTATCGCCTGCAACTACAGGTAAGTGAGGTGGCTGGTGGTAGCTATGTCAGCTTATCGGCGTTGCGTGGGAATCAGCCACTGCCACCGCGTGTATTAGATCCTTGGTTGGTTGAGCTGCAACATAAATTAGGAGAATTGCCGTGATAGGCGTATTGCCCGCGCATGGAAATTTGCTGAATAAACTCCGCGGTTACTGGGTAGTGTTGGCAGTAGGTGTTAGCGGCGCGTTAAGCAGCAGTCCGGTGATGGCTCACCCCCATGGCTGGGTCGATCTCAGTGTGCGGGTGATAACAAACAATGAGGGGATTGCAACAGGGCTTCATCAAACGTGGCGAATGGACCCTTTTTACAGTTTGGTGGTGTTCGAAGAGTTACAGCAGGTTCAAGGCAGCAATCTGCAAGAAGGCCTTGACCAGCTAGGCAGCGACATCCGCGACAACTTGTCGCAGCAGCACTACTTTACGGAGATTCGTGTAGATGGCGAACCACAAGCGCTGGGTGAGGTGTCTGAATACACGGCGTTGGAGCGTGATGGCCGCTTAACCTTTATGTTTATTCTGCCGTTAGCAACGCCTCAGCCATTGGCCGGACGAATGCTGGAGTATCAGGTCTTTGATCCAACCTACTATATCGAAGTGGTGCACGAAGAAGAGGAAGGGGCACCCTCTGAGCAGGCACTGATTCTTAATGGTGAACCTGACTGTCGTTTAAGCGTGTTACCTGCTGACCCTGATCCGGAACTGGTTATGCAAGCCGCGCTGTTAGATGTGGACGAAGAAGGTGAGCCAGGATTGGGCCGCCATTTTGCAGAAACGGGGCGGGTTGAATGCGACTAGCGGAAAACCTGAAAGGTCGTGTATAAAGTGTTACTTGACAGCAGTGTTACTTTATAACTTTTCAGTGGAGGGGCAATGCCTTTAACGCGGCAACAACTGCTATGGGGAGCGCTGACCGTGTTTGGGGCGCTGCTGTTGGTCGTCATCGTACAGGCTAATTTGCAGGGGGTTAGTCTTCAACTGCTGGCTTGGCAGCGAGATTTACACCGTACTCTGACACTTGCTATTACCGAGCTTTCCCGCACGCCTTCTGCCACTACGTGGCTGACGCTACTAGGGGTAAGTTTTGCTTATGGCGTTTTTCATGCTGCAGGGCCTGGGCATGGTAAAGCGGTATTAGCGACGTATTTAGCGTCTCACGGTGGTGCCACCCGGCGCGCCTTGGGGCTTTCCTTTGCGGCAGCCTTGCTACAAGGGATTACAGCGATTGCCATGGTGGCTGTACTCGTACATGGCCTTGGCTGGCTGACCCGTCAGGCAATGGGTAGCGTAGCGTGGGTGGAACAAGCCAGTTTTATGTTAGTAGCACTGTTAGGTGGCTGGTTATGCTGGCGCGCCATTAAACAATTGCGCCACGCTTATTCCGCACACGCTAGCCATGCTGCTGAACACAGTCATAGCCATGATCATTCCCACTGCTGCGGAGGCGCTCATCATATTGAACCTCAGCAAGCGCTCGACTGGCGCACCGCATTGATGACCGTCGGTGCGATCGGTATGAGACCCTGTACTGGGGCAGTGTTGATGTTGGGGGCTGCTAGCCTGCTGGGGCAGTTTTATGTGGGAGTCGCTTCGGTGTTAGCCATGTCGCTGGGTACCGGTATTACCGTTTCTGTGCTGGCGCTGGCAAGCATCTTAGCTCGCGGTTGGGCGGCTAAACGGTTACAGCAACAGAGCAGCCGACAGGTGGTTGAAAAAGCGGCTGGCTGGGCAGCGCTTACTGGCGGTGCGCTCATTGTTGCGCTAGGCATATCGCTTTCCATGGCTGGCGCTGCCCAGCCTGCTAGTGGCCCATTGCTCAG
This sequence comes from Vreelandella neptunia, assembly GCF_000712975.1. Lineage (GTDB taxonomy): Bacteria > Pseudomonadota > Gammaproteobacteria > Pseudomonadales > Halomonadaceae > Vreelandella > Vreelandella qaidamensis. The sequence goes on from NZ_JHQL01000007.1 coordinate 55,308, forward strand.
CGAGCCACCATCAAGGCAGGGACCATTGCTAGGGAATTAAGCAATGCTTTGTTTGTTAAAACTTCAACCCCTCAATCTGGGCAAGCAACTGCTCACGTCGGCTGCCTTGAAGGGCTAGCTCATAAGGCTCAGGGCTGCCGTTTCCCCATACCGGTGCAGGCCAGCTGGCATCATCTTTATAGCGCACTACCAAGTGAATATGCAGCTGGCTGACAACATTGCCTAAGGTGGCAATATTGAGCTTATCACCGTGAAAAGCCTCCTTCATCGCAGCTCCTAGCAGCGTGGCTTCCCGCCATAGCTGTGTCTGGTCCTCGTGGCTAAGTTCAAACACTTCGCTAATTGAATCGCGCTTAGGTACCAGAATTACCCAAGGGTAGCGTGCATCGTTCATTAACAGCGCACGACATAGAGGAAGGTCGGCAAGCGGCAATGTATCCGCTTCTAGTCGCGGATCAAGTTCAAACGTTTTCAATTAAGTACTCCTTTACATAATAAAAGCTAGCATAGCAGCTGCTCAGTTCCTCTGCCTCTTGCCAATAACGGCTAAGTCGGTACCGAAACAGGCAAAATTATTAAAATCTGTTACGCTGAAAGCACTCCCAGACGGTAAGGCTGCCGTCGGAGCTTCCCGATTGTTGAATACTTTGTTAAGGAGAACACAGATGAAAAAACTCATGGGTATTAGCTTTATTCTTTTAATGACGGCGGGCGCTCTAGCGGGCTGCAACACTATTTCAGGTGCAGGACAGGATGTTGAAGAGGGCGGTCAAGCGGTACAGGATGCGGCAAGTTAAGGCGATTTATTATTGGTACGTCTTGGCGTGAATGAACGGGTTAGGCATAGTTGTCTAACCCGTTTTGCATTGTGGGTAGTTATTAGCCAAACAAGGAAGAATCATCATGAATCACCCATTACGCTACGCTAAGAAAAAATTGGGTAGCCTTACGGTATTACTCGCATCGGTATTACCAGTCTCGGTCTTGTTGGTGGCATGTGCTGGTTCTCCCGAGAATGTCCCTGCCCCAAAGCCACCTACTGTAGGCCAGCCTTCTGCTGAGATGAACACTAGGTGCGATGCTGAAGCAGTTCAGTACGCTATTGGCGCTCCTTTTGATGAAGCCAATGTACCCACTCTACAAAATGAGAGCGGCGCTCAGCAGGTACGAGTACTCAGGCCTAACAGTGCCGCTACCTTAGACTACCGAGAAGATCGCTTAAATATTCTGCTTGAAAGTAACGACATGATTGAAGCGTTGCGCTGCGGCTAGCGTAAGATCAGTACAACACAGGCGGCCGTTAATAACCCCATGGTGATATTAAACAGCCGCCAAGCTTTATCACTTTTTATCCACTGCCCAATAGCGCTGCCAAACGCTGCCCATAAAGCAATACACGGCAGCGCGACCAATTCTGCAAAACCAGCTAACACTAGCGCATTTACTACTGGCTGCCCGTTTTCGGGGAGAAATCCTGCCATCAACGCCAGCCCCATTACCCAAGCTTTAGGATTAGCGAATTGAAACATTGCGGCTTGCAAAAAAGTTAGCGGCACGCCGTGTTGAGTTCCTTTGAGATTCGGCGGCGGTGCAGTGGCTATCTTCCAAGCTAAATACAGCAGATAGGCGCTACCCACCCAGCGGAGTGTTATTTGCACCATAGGAAAGCGTTCAAACAAGACGCCAAGCCCCAGCGCGATACCGGAAAACAGCAGAAAACAGCCGCCTAAAATGCCCCACATATGAGGCATAGTTCTGCGAAAACCAAAATTCGCCCCAGAGGCGGTCAGCATAATATTGTTTGGCCCAGGGGTAAGCGTCATCGACATCATATAAAGCGCAGCCGGGCCAAGCAGTAGCCATTCGTTGTTCATTTTGTATCCATACAATTTTGTGGTTTAGATTGTTTTTTGATCGCTTTTGTAAGCATAATGGCGGGTAAATCTACGTCAAAGGTTTTATTGTCACCATGACAATTTGGGTGCCTTCACTTGAGTGTTTTTCTGGGCCACGCTATCGCGCTATTGCCCAGTCCATTGGCGCAGCCATCTCGGCCGGCGAGCTTGCCCCAGGCGAACGCTTGCCACCTCAGCGGCGCTTAGCGGATGCATTGGGGGTGACCGTAGGCACCGTTACCCGGGGGTATGCTGAGGCAGAGCACCATGGCTGGGTAACCGCTCGAGTAGGCAGTGGAACCTTCGTCAAGCAACCTGCGCCAAAAACCGTTTTTGACATGGCATGGCGGACGGGTGATGACAGTGATGTCATCGATTTAAGCTTAAGTTTGCCGCCGCCTCACCCACTTCGTTTGCAGGCGTTCAGTGCTGCTTTAAAGGCAATGAGCGAATCGCCTTCTGCAGTAACGCGAGGAGTCTCCTATCTTGATGCGAGGGGAGCCGAAGGTCACCGCGAGAGGTTGGCAGAATGGCTAGCGCAGTTAGGTATGTCGCTGAACGCAGATGAACTGCTGATTACTCAGGGAGGGCAGCATGGCATTAGTCTTGTGCTTAGCACGTTGCTGCGCCCTGGTGAACTGATAGCGACCGATGCCTTGACCTATCCAGGCGCAATTAGCGCTGCCCAGCAAGCACACCTAAAAATGGTGGGCATTGCCTTTGATGAATCGGGAATGTGTATGGAGGCGCTGGAGGCTCAGTGCGCCTGCCAGGCACCCAGGTTAATCTATGTGACACCTGATCAGAATAATCCTACCGGCGCTTGTCTTAGCGAGGCTCGGCGAGAGCAATTAGTGGCGCTTGCCAGACGTTATGACAGTTGGCTACTGGAAGATGGTGTGCAGTATTTGCCTGCTGAGCAGCGCGGCACACCGCTGTATCAGTTAGCGCCAGAGCGAACGCTGTTTGTCTTCAGTACCGCAAAGGTACTAGCGGGTGGGCTGCGTATTGGTGTCTTGCGGACGCCTAATAAACTGCTTGAACGCCTTGCCGCCGGATTAAGGGCACAAAGTTGGATGGTGCCGCCACTGATGGTTGATATTGCCTGTTATTGGATCGCTCAGCCCGAGGCTGCTTCACTGCTTACGTGGCAAACCGAGGAGCTAGCCGCGCGACAGCAAATAGTGACAGAGATATTTTTCGGTTACACGCTGGGCCGAAGTCATAACGGCAGCAATGTCTGGCTTACGTTGCCGGAGGGAAGTCGTGCCATTGAGCTGTGTGAACGCTTGCAGCTGCAAGGCGTTAAAGTTTCAAGTGCGGAGCCTTTTTGTGTGGGAAGTACGCCAGCGCCCCAGGCAATTAGGATTTGCATTGGGGCTGCTGCAGACAGGCAGACATTAACCCAGGCACTGAATGTTATTAAGCAGTGCTTGGCTCAGCCGCCGTTGGCAACTATTACCGTATAACAGGGCTATTAATAGCCCTGTTGTTGATAAACAAGCTACTCATAACAAGCTATTTATAACGGTCTTTCCATCCTTGGTGGCGTACCTGCTCTTTGAGCATTTCGAGAATGTCGTAAAGCACTTGTTCGGTGACATGCGCGCTTGTTTCATCCACGGTTAGCCAACTGTTGAAGCCCGTTTCAGCCGTACGCTCAACCAGTTGGCGAAACTCAGCTGAGTGAATGCCCTGGGCGAGTTCATCCACTAGCCGCTGAGCAACCCCACTAAGAGAGGCCTGCATAGCGTTTGAGGCTGTGTTTCCCATGGGGAGGCGGTGTAGTTTTTGAATTTCTGGGCTTTCCCGTAGTGTTCGGCTAACTAAGTCATCAATCGCCGCCATGATAGTGGTACGGTTTTGTTGATAGGCTTGCCCCACCGTTGTTTCTAATCGCTGAGCAATTTCATGAATTAGCTGGGCCTTGCGAGGGAGGATAACGCGATCAATGACCCGCTCTGTTAGTGAATCGCTAGCCACAATTTGCTCTTGTACATTACCTAGTAAGCGCAGTGCAATGCGGTCGGAAAGCTCTTCTAGCAGGATATCGTAATACTTGGCAAAAAAGCGGTAGCTGTCCCAACTTGTTACATCAATTAAGCGCAGTCGATGCAGCCGATTTAATAGCGATACCACGCGCAGCACGCGCAATAAGCGGAACCCGCTGAGTGGAATGCAGCCCAGTACGTCATACCAGTGGACAAAGGGGTAGAAAAACCAGCGGTGATAACGGCGTTCGGCAATCGCTACCGCCCATCCCAGCAGTACATCCGCTATAAAGATACCGACAAAAAATAAATCAATAGTAATAAAGCGGCTGTGAACTACTGAGTCGTAAAACGCGTGGAAACTGGGCGTAAGGCTGGCAATAGCATCGTTAATTGGCCCAATCAGAAACAGCGAGTCAAACAGTAGCAGGCTAAGGTTGATAATAACCGCAGCGAGAATAAAAAAATCCCAACCGATATGCGCATACTCAACGGTTTTAGGTAGGTGTGGGTAGCGCTCCCTGACGGGCATGAGGGCTCCTTGCTCTGCGGTGTGTTTTAGCGTTAAGAGTGGTGTTGATGGTGGTGTTGATGGGTAAGCAACTCTTCTTGCTCTGCTTGCTTACGTAGTTTTTTACGCAGTGCTGCTTTTTCAAATCGTAGTTTCTGTAGCGAGGTTTTAAGGGCGAGTGGTGGCACTAGCGCGGGCTTGCCATTTGAATCTACCGCCACCATGGTGAGATAGCAGCTATTGGTGTGACGAATCAGCTTTTCACGAATATCTTCGGCCACTACCTTAACCCCGATCTCCATAGAAGAGCGCCCTACGTGGTTAACGCTAGCTAAGAAAGTCACCAATTCGCCGACATGAATAGGCTGTTTAAACAACACCTGATCGACGGAAAGCGTGACAACATAGTGACCCGAATAGCGGCTTGCGCAAGCGTAGGCCACCTCATCGAGTTTTTTAAGAATAGCACCGCCGTGTACTTTGCCACTGAAATTGGCCATGTCGGGTGTCATTAACACGGTCATGGAGAGTTCATGCTGGCCGGGTAGGGCGCTATGTTCAACGTGGGTGTCTGACATACATAAAAACCTACATAGAGAAAAATGCCCGCCCCAAGGGGCGGGCGCTAAACAGACAGTTAGTGTTCTAAAACTATCGCGACGTTAGTGGCTATCACTTCTTAAAACCATACTAGGCCAACAGAAATGATAATGCCGGTGATAAACAGCTGAATGAGGCAGAAGCCCATGATGTCTTTCGCTTTCAGACCTGCGATAGCCAATACTGGCAGTGCCCAGAAAGGCTGTAATAAGTTAGTCCAGGCATCGCCCCAGGCGACTGCCATAGCCACACGAGAAATGTCAGCACCCAGCGCTTCTGCGGCAGGTAGCATAACAGGCGCTTGAACGGCCCATTGGCCTCCGCCGGAAGGTACGAACAGGTTTACGATGCCCGCGCTTAGAAATGACCAGAAAGGCAGTGAAGTCGCGGTGGCGAAAGAGACTAACCACTCCGACATGCTTTGGGCCAATCCCGACTGCACCATGATGGCCATAATGCCTGCGTAGAAGGGGAATTGAATGACAATACCTGCGCCGCCTTTAATAGCTTCATTTAAGCTATTGAGCAGGTTGCGTGGGGTACGATGCAGCACAATAGCCAAGAATAAGAACAGGAAATTGACGACGTTGAGGTTTAAACCACCGCTACGCAGTAGAAAGTGGTCAAGCAGGAACAGAAGCCCTGGTACGCCCACTAAAAGGGCTAGCGGCATGCTATTCTCGAGCTTTTCCGCTGGGCGGGTAATACGGCCCTGAACTTCAGGTTCATCGTCTAGCAGTTTGGCATCTACATACACGCTGTCTTTTTCATCTGGCAGCATCAAGCGGTTAACCAGCGGTACGGCGATAAACAGACAAATCACAATTGCTAAGTTAAAGAAGGCAAAAATAGTCGAGCCGGTACCAATAACGCCTATTTGGTCAGCGGAGAAGTGGCCTTCCGTTGCAATGGTTAGCGGAATTGAACCCGCAAGGCCACCATGCCATACAACGAAACCAGAGTAAGCGCTGGCAACTAGAAGACGGTAGTCGACCCGTATCAAACGGGCGAGTTCCTTGGCAAATAGTGCCCCAACAACCAGCCCAAATCCCCAGTTAATCCAACTGGCAGCAAGCGAAACGAGCGTTACTAAAATAATCGCGCCACCAGGGCTTTTCGCGGTGCTAGCGATTTTCTGCAGAATGCGTTTTACCGGTGGCGAGCTTGCCAGCATAAAGCCAGTGACGAGCACCAGTAACATCTGCATGGAGAAGGTAAGTAGTCCCCAGAAACCATCACCCCACATACGCAGTACGGCCAACGGCGTTTGGCGCTCAACGGCGATGGCAGCAATGGAGGCAATTAACGTAAGGAGCAGAACAAAGATATAGGGATCTGGCAAGTAGCGCTCAACCAGCTTAACGGCTGGTTTTGATATGAGTTTTAGCATGAGTGCTCTCTTTATTCGTTATTAGGAAGTGCGTGGCTAATATACGGCGGTACAGCGATTTTTTCATCCATTGTCAGGTGCTTGCTCTGGTACTTATGCCGATGCTTATTTAGGCGCTTGCTTAGATACACACTATTACGGTAGCCCAGTTGGCAACTACTAAGCGTGATGGGCTTCAACGGTGGAACGGAGCCATGCGATTAGCGTTGTAGGTTTCACGATAGGAAGCTTTAATTTTGAGGGCACCAATGGCGTTGGCGATAGTGGTAATAGTAGGCAATCAGTACCGCTGAGCGTGTGAGCATAAAGAGCGAAAAGGCTAGCCACAAACCATGGTTGCCAAGCCCTTGAAAAAGCCACCAAGCAGGTAAGTAAACTGCTAAACCGGTAAAAATGCTGTTGCGCATTTCGCGCACGGCGGTAGTGCCAATAAAGACGCCGTCGAGTAAATAGCTCCATACGGCAATCAATGGCATCACTATCATCCACGGCAGGTAGCTCGCGGCGGTAGCACGAACTTCTGCTAGCCCTGTCAGCAGGGCGACTAAGTAATTTCCGCCTAATGCGAAGGCAAGGGTGGCTGCCGTGGCTGTCCATAACGAGAAACGCGCAGCCGCTCGAACGGTTGCGGCAAATTCACCCCAGTCTCGGCGCCCATAGGCGCGCCCCACCAGCGATTCCGCCGCGTGGGCGAAGCCATCGAGTGCATAGCTAGTCAGCATAATAAATTGCAACAGCACGGCATTAGCGGCTAATACAGTGTCGCCCTGGCGCGCTCCTTGAGCGGTAAAAAAGGCCATGGCAAACAGCAGCCCTAAGGTGCGCACAAACAAATTGGCGTTAACACTAAATAGCGCTGAATAGGCTGATAGCACCAAAAGACGCTGCCGTTGAAAGCAGCCTTCCAGATGGCCAAGCTGGCGTAGGACTAAATAGCCACCAAAGGTGAGCGCGCTATAGTCGGCAATTACGCTGGCCAGGGCAACGCCGCCGCTGGTCATTCCTAGCCCCACCACAAACCAAAGATCGAGCACGATATTGACGCTGTTGGTCAGCACTAAAATCATTAGCGTGACGCGGGCATTCTGTTGGCCCAAAAACCAACCGAGGATGGCGTAGTTCGCAAGCACTGCCGGGGCTGACCAAAGCCGTATTTCAGCATACTCACGTGCCAGTGGCGTCGCCGCTTCGCTGCCATCTAACAGCCATAGGCCGAGCGAAATCAGCGGCGAGCCAAAGATAATCAGCAGTGCGCCAATAACGAACGCCATAATGAGTGACTGACCTAGCAAGTTGCGCACATCGCTATGCGCTTCGCGCCCAATTGCCTGGGCCACTAGGCCGGTGGTGCCCATGCGTAGAAAACCAAATCCCCAGTAGAGGAAGCTAAATAGCGTTGCACCGAGGGTCACGGCAGCCAAATAGCGAGAGTCGGGCAGATGCCCGACGACCGCCGTATCAACCAGGCCCAATAAGGGAACGGTTATATTCGAAAGAATAATGGGCCAAGCAAGGGTCCAAATACGCACGTCTTAGGGCTCTAGGCCGCAGTAATAATGCGGTATTTCTCCATGAGCTTCTCGTGGCTTTCGGGACGCTCTGGGTCGAGGGGAATACAGTCCACTGGACACACTTGTTGGCACTGTGGCTCATCAAAGTGCCCTACACATTCTGTGCATAAATTGGGATCAATAACGTAAATCTCATCACCAGGAGAGATGGCGTCATTGGGGCATTCAGGTTCGCAGACGTCGCAGTTAATGCATTCGTCGGTGATCATTAGGGCCATGGGCATACCTCACGAATGGCTTAACGCCCAGGTAGTGATATACCTGAGCGTTTTACTCAACATTATCGATAGCTAGATAGTGTAGTGCTTACGCAGTGCCTCTGCGACCTGCGGATGAACAAGCGGTGAAATATCGCCGCCCAGCTTGGCGATTTCACGCACAATAGTGGACGAAATATAGGAGTTTTCCACCGCTGGGGTGAGAAATACGCTCTCAAGTTCAGGGTTTTGCGCACGATTCATATTGGCTAGCTGTAGTTCGTATTCGAAATCCGAGACAGCCCGTAGGCCACGTAGAATAATGGTGGCTCCCTGTTCATGCATCATGGTAGTCAACAGTGTTGAAAAGCCGATGACCTCTACGTTAGGTAGCGAAGCACACACTGTTTTGGCCAGCGCGATGCGAGTTTCTAGCTCAAGGCTAGGCCGCTTGCCGGGGCTGGCTGCGACCGCAATAACTACCTTATCGAACATCCGCGCACCGCGCTCAATAAGGTCAAAGTGGCCGTTGGTGATAGGGTCAAAAGTGCCAGGGTAAACAGCAATGTTTACACGTTGATCGCTCATTTTGGTGTCTCCTGTTCGTCAAGCTGACCGAAAGGGTTGTCCGCCGTGAGCGAAACGGCGTGTTCATAACCTGGAATATGAATACGGTCGGCATGAATCTCAAGCTCTGGGCCTTCGAGTACCGCTTCACCGAACTGATAGCGAGGCGCATAGTGCCCACGGTCAGCACTTTCTAAATAAGCCTCAGCATTTGCTCGAACAGCTTCCCGACGTGTTTTCCAAGCGTTGATAGCTGCACTACCATGACGTTTTATGAGCAAGCGCTCGGTGACCTGGGGAGAGAGCACTACGCCGGTGGCATTATTGCCGCCAAACCCTTTGGCATTAATAAAAGCGGCATCGGCGTCAAACGCCACTGGGGTGGTAGAAAAGCGAAGCCGCTTAGCGAACACATCATCCGCGACTGCATCCAAGGTGGGAATGCCGGGCAGCAGCCCATGGGCAAAGCTACCCAGTGCACTTACCAGTTGGTCGCCTGCTGCAGACCCTTGGGAGTGGCCGATAAATGCTTTAATGGCGACCACTGGCCAGTTCTCGATACCATTTGCGCGGGCAATTTCATCGAAAACATGGGATTCGGTAGTACGGTTTTTAGGGGTGCTGGTGCCATGGGCATGCAGGAATGTACGCTCTTTGAGCGCTTTTTCGCCCAGCATATCTTTTACTAAAGCGGCGGCTTTACCTAAGGTGATGTAGTTGCCAATGCCGGGGGCGGAAATAGAGCGCTTAAAACCGTCGGCGTTAACGAATACATCGGGCACCGCACCTAAAATATCCGCCCCTAATTCAAGCGCTAACGCATCGTCCATTAACAGCACGAACTGGCTCGCTTCCGCCATGGTGAAGCCACAGTTACGCGCGAATGGGCGACATGCGCGCTGGTAGTCGGCGTTGGTAAGCAGCTCTAAAGAATCCAGTGCTTTCAGACTGGCATCATCGGCCAATGCGCCCATGGCACGAAAGCCTTCGATGATTTCGGGGGTGATTGGCGCATCGGCGGTGCCTACCATAACGACCCGGCATCGTCCGGCACGGATGTCATCAATACCCAGGCGCAGATTATATAAAAAGCTGGCGCAGGCACCTAAGGCTGCACCAGTACTACCCACGCTGCCTAATACATAGGCATTGAGGAAGTCGGCAGGCATTTGCCCATAGCCTAGCGGCATTTGCTTAGAGGTAGCGCGCTGACCGCTAACCAAGCTCTTGAGCAACCCCCCCCATCCTTGCTCATCCAACTGGCCGATGGAGTTGCCCGCGTATACCGCAATATGGTCAGGGTCTAGCCGTTGGCGAATCGATTCCCAAGCGAGCCCGCTAGCACCTAGGCAGTCACTAGCAGCAAATATTGCCATAGACAGCCCGCGTGGATGATGCACGCTGCGGTAAAGGCTGGCGGGGTCGAAGCCACTGGGCAGTTGGGCAGCCGCACGCACCTTTGGTTCTAAGGCGTCAGGCAGTAGGGCACTAAAGTTTCCCGCAGGCACGGTGACAGCGACTTCCTTCGCATCAAGGTCCTCTACCTGCCATCCTTCAGGTAACTGTTCGGGAAGCTGGCGGCGGCGCAAGGTAAAGCGCATCGGCTCGGTTAGCGTCATTTCTGCCCGTCGGTTGGCTGGCAAGCCGGGAGCGAGAAAGCGCGGGTCTTCGTTGCGCCGAATCAATGTGTGATTAAGCACATGATCGCGCAGGGTTTGAGCGGCAGGGGCAATGGCCTGGCCAGCACTATCATGCCCGCCGTTATCGTAATGCTCGGCAAGGCGCATTAGCGCTGCCAAGCTTGCCAGTGTTTGGCGCTGTTGGTCAGCTGGAAGAGCATCAAGCACGGTGCGGCGGAAGGCCTGATGGCCCGAGGTTCTGCCGGCGGGATTGATGCCGCCCATGCCGACAATCACCGGTAAGTGTGACAAGCCGGGTTCCTCGTGGTGCGGTGGTTTTAGTAACAGTTATTGTCAGAGGCGTAGCAAAAAAGTGCTGCTCATCTGAGCTTAATAATACGCTTGGGCGTGATCATAGCACCGGGCATACAACGGCGTCATGCCGCGTGCGCGGTAGACTGGTAGAATCACGTTTTTTTTAAGCAGGGGATGGCATGCAGCATACATCACGACCCGTGGTTTCCAATCAGCCAGGCCCGCATCAAGATGTGGCACGCCGGGTGGCACGTGCCTTGGAAAACCCGCTGCGGAAGCCAATCGCTGCGCATACGCAACAAGCGTTTCAATACGCCCAAACGTGGTTAATAAATCAGCAAGCGCCGTTGATTTTAGACGCTGGTTGCGGCGTGGGTCTTTCGACCCGCCGCTTAGCAGAGAGGTTTCCAGCGCATGCGGTGATCGGCATCGACCGCAGCGAGGATCGGCTACGTCGAGATCATGGTGAGCTGCCTACTAACGCGCTGTTGGTGCGGGCTGACCTTGTCGATTTCTGGCGTCTAGCTGAACAAGCAAACTGGGCGCCCGAGCGCCACTATCTGCTTTACCCCAACCCTTACCCAAAAGCAGCGCATTTAAAAATGCGCTGGCATGGACATCCTGTTTTCCCCACACTGCTAGCCCTTGGTGGGCATTTAGAAGTGCGAACCAACTGGCAGTTATATGTGGAAGAGTTTGCTCTGGCGACCGCTCTGGTAACGGGTAAGCAGGCATTGATTGCCTCGTTGGCTCCTAACGGCAGCTATTTAACGCCATTTGAAGCAAAGTATGATCAAAGCGGGCAAGCGCTTTGGCAGTTGCAGATTGAATTGGAGCGGACATGACGTTTGTATATCTAGTGCTGGCTATTGTTGCCGAAGTTATCGCTACTAGTGCTCTCAAGTCTTCAATGGGGTTCACGCGACCGCTTCCAAGCGTCATGGTTGTTGTTGGTTACGGCGTAGCGTTTTATTTGTTGAGCCTCGTGTTACGGACCTTGCCTGTGGGTATTGCCTACGCCATTTGGGCAGGTTTGGGCATCGTATTGGTCACGCTGGTTGGTATTGTGGTTTTCGGCGAAAAACCTGATTTACCCGCCGTTATTGGCATTAGTTTGATCGTGGCTGGAGTAGTCGTACTTCAAGTCTTTTCAAAAATGAACGTGCATTGAGGAAGGTAAGCGTGACGTGCTCAGATATTAAGTGCTCGGATATGAAGTTTTCAGCGGTTAATCATTTGGTTAAATCATCCATATGCCGCTGGCGTCGGGCGTTAGTCATTGGTGTAGCCAGCACTGTATTGTGTGCAAGCCCAGCACTGTATGCCGACTTCAGCCGCCTTGGTCAGCTAGAAAGCAAAGGTTTCTCTATTAGCGCTGAAGCGCGCTTACTCGATGCGGATACCGGCAGTAATGCATTATTGGGTAGCCTAAACCCTGATCGTCAGCTGTCGCCAGCTTCGGTCACTAAAGCCTATCTGTCTGCTGCGGCACTCAATCGTTTTGGGCCCCAGCATCGCTTTACCAGCCAACTCGTCAGCACAGGCAACGTGGATAATGGCGTGTTGCGCGGCGACTTGGTATTCGAAGGTGGGGGGGATCCAGGACTGACTACTGAAGACCTTTGGCGGTTAGTTCAGCGCCTGCAGCTGGCCGGTGTGCGCGAAGTGGATGGCGCGTTGATTGTTAGTCAGTGGCGCTTTGGTCCTGTGGAGTGTATTACCACAGACCGTTGTAATGCACGTACCCGTGTCACCAACGCTTACAGTGCGCCGCTCACCTCGGCAGGTGTCAACTTTGGTAGCTGGTGCGCCAATATAGCCCCTGCGGCAGCAGCGGGAGAGCCTGCACGCGTGGGATTATGCGATAGTCAGGCGCCGCTAGTTGCGATTGATAACCAAGTTATCACGCGCCCGGCAAATAGCGGCACTGACATCAGTGCAGAGCGCATTACCGACGAGCGTGGTGATGTCCTGCGCCTCACTGGGCAGATTTCAACCAATGCTTCCGCCCGTGATGTTTACCGTGGCGCCGGCGATGCAGCAGAGAAAACGGCACAAGTATTGTTGAGCATGCTAAATCAGGCAGGTGTCAGCGTGCGTGACCCATGGCGGGTTAGTTCAACACAACCACCTAGCAGTGCGCAGCGTTTAGCGGCAGTGGATAGTAAACCGCTCCAGGAGCTGCTGCTGCGTACCATGAACTACTCTAATAATTATATGGCTGATGTGCTGGCGCTGAATCTGGTGGAAACACCCCAGGCGCAACTGCGCCAGGCAGGACAGGCGATAGAAGCCTATGCGCAGAGCTTGTCCGGCCACGGGCCGCTGACGTTACATAGCGGTAGTGGGTTGACGACGGATAACCGTACCTCCGCTCATGGTGTCAATGTGATGTTGGAGGACATGTTTCACCAAAGTGCCTTGTTCCCTAGCTTTGTTGCTTCCTTTCAATCGCCCGCCAATGGGGTTATGCGCTTTATTCGCCGTGGATCACCGACCTTCCAGAATAACGTCATGTTGAAAACAGGTACGCTCAATCAGCCGTTTGCTGTTCGTGCTGTCGCTGGCTATTTCCGTACTTCTCAGGGGCGTTGGGGCGTGTTTAGTGTGCTAGTTAACGGTAGCGGCAGTACCCCTTATCTTAGTTGGCCCGAGGTGTTAGATCCGCTGTCGCTGGATTTAGATGCGATGATATTGGCTAATTAATCTTAATTTTACCGCCGAGGCAACGGGCATGAAGCCAGGACATACGGGATTAACCCATTTACTGCACTCAACGCGCTATTCATGGAAAGGGCTAAAAGCCGCTTTCAGAAATGAAGCTGCGTTTCGACAAGAAGTGGTTATTGCAGCGGTATTGCTGCCGCTGGCTTGGTGGATTGGAGAAGGGCCTATTAGCTGGCTGCTGCTGGTTGGCAGCCTGTTTCTTGTGCTAATTGTGGAGCTGCTTAATAGTGCCATCGAGAATGTTGTTGACCGCATTGGCACCGAGCATCACGTACTTTCAGGGCGTGCTAAAGATATTGGCTCGGCGGCGGTTATGCTGTCGTTGATCATGGCAGGCTTAACCTGGGGGCTGTTAGGCTGGCAAAAACTGATGGGCTAATTTGCTGCCACGCAACTCATACAGTGGTTAGCTCCATTAACAAACATAATAGATGCTTGGCGGAGAGGTGGTTATGCAGTTAAACGACGCGTTTTTACCCCAGGATGAGTTGCCAATAGCGCTTAGGCCTTCTGCACAGCGTGCATGGCAGCGGTTAAGTGAAGCGCTTAGCCAAGCTGATAATATTGCCTCAATGACCAAGCAACCGTTGCCTTCTAGCAGTTGGGAGGCACTTTCCAACACGCGCCGTGAAGCGTTAGCGAAAGTCGTTTCTATCTCAAGCTTTGCCCTAGATACCTTAGCGCGCTTTCCCCACTGGCTAATTGATTTGGATGTGGCTGGTGAGCTGGATGCGACGGCAAGTAAAGAAATGCAAGCAAGCTGGTTGGATGATGCGCTGGAGAATGCCGATGAAGAAGAGGCTATGCATCGTGCTATCCGCCGTTTTCGTCGTGCCCGCATGCTTGGCATTGTATGGCGTGACCTGAATCGCCCTGACGGTTACACCATGTGGGACACCGCTCAGGCGGTCTCGTGGCTGGCGGAAATTTGTATTGAAGCTGCGCTAAGCTGGCTTGAGCGTTTTTATGCCCCTCGCTGGGGGGGGCCTACGACGCGCGCGGACGGCTCGGATCAGCGGCTTGTCGTACTAGGCATGGGTAAGCTCGGCGCGGGAGAGCTCAATCTCTCATCTGATATCGACCTGATCTTCGCCTTTCCTGAAAAAGGCGAGACCGAAGGGGGGCGTAAGCCTCTTGAACACCAGGAGTATTTCACCAAGCTTGGCCAGAAGCTGATTGCTGCTTTAGATGCCATGACGGCCGACGGTTTTGTCTTTCGAGTCGATATGCGCCTACGCCCACTGGGAGACGGTGGCCCACTGGTGGGCAGTTTTTCGATGCTTTCCAGTTACTATCAAGACCAGGGCCGTGAGTGGGAGCGCTATGCCATGCTCAAGGCTCGCCCCGTCGCAGGAGATATTGACGGGGGGCATGAGCTGCTCGCTAGTCTCAGACCGTTTGTTTACCGCCGCTACCTGGATTTTGGTGCAATTGAGTCGCTACGTGAACTCAAGGCGATGATCAATCGCGAGGTAAAGCGCAAGGGTATGCAAAGTAATATCAAGCTAGGCCCTGGTGGAATCCGAGAAGTTGAGTTTGTGGTACAGGCGTTTCAGTTGATTCGCGGTGGGCGCGATACCGAGCTTCAAGTGACGTCGCTTAAGACTGCCCTGAACCGGCTGCCCGAGCTGGGGCTATTACCCCAAACGGTCGTTGACGATCTGCTGCCGGATTATGAGTATCTTCGTGATGTGGAGCACGCTATTCAGGCGCTAGAAGACCGCCAAACCCAAACGCTCCCCGTTGATGATGAAGACCGTGAACGGGTCGCTTTTGCCTTGGGGCATGAAGACTGGCCTGGGCTCATCGCGCAGTTGGATGAAGTGCGCGAACGCGTCCGTCAGCACTTTGATGCAGTGATCGCGGATCCAGAAGAGGATAGCGATTCAGAAAGCAGCGACGACAACCTTGGCCTGTCGCAGTGGCGGTTACTGTGGCGCGGCGAGCTAGAGCAAGAAGAAGCGTTAGCATTGTTGACTGATGCCGGTTTTCTTGAACCTGCGAAAGCGCTTAAACGACTGCATGGTCTTTACCACTCCCGCCAGGTACAAAGTATGCAGCGTATTGGCTTTGAACGGCTGGATGCGCTTATGCCACTACTGCTGGTTGCGGTTGCGGAAAGTGACTTACCGGATAACGCGCTTAGCGGCGTTCAACCGTTGATCGAATCAGTGTTAAGGCGTACCGCCTACCTTGCACTGCTGCGTGAAAATCCCCAAGCGCTTGAACACCTAATGAAACTGTGCTCGTCCAGTCACTGGATTGCTGAACAGCTGGCGCGCTACCCCATCCTGCTTGATGAGCTACTAACGCCGGACACGCTCTACACCCCCGCTGACAAGTCACGTTTGGCAGACGAGCTACGCCAAACGTTGAGCCGCTTGCCAGAAGAAGATGATGAGGCGCAGCTGGAAGCACTTCGCGTGTTTAAGCATGCGCAGATGCTTCACGTTGCTGCCTCGGATATCGCCGGAACACGCCATTTGATGAAGGTGAGCGACTACTTAACGTATATCGCTGAAGTTATTTTGGATGCCGTGCTAGCGATGGCATGGAAACATGTCACGCGTAAACATGGTGTGCCAGAAGGTCTCAATACACAGGAGCCAGCGTTTCTGATTGTAGGGTATGGCAAGCTGGGGGGCATTGAGCTTGGTTATGGCTCTGATCTGGACTTGGTTTTTCTTCATGATAGTGATGGGAAGGGAGTCACCGATGGCGCTAGGCCTATTGATACGCCAGTCTTTTTTACGCGATTAGGCCAGCGCATTATTCATCTATTAACGGCCATAACTCCGGCGGGTAGTCTCTACGAAGTGGATATGCGCCTGCGCCCTTCGGGCAACGCAGGTTTGTTGGTTACCTCATTAGATGCCTTTGCAGAGTATCAGCGCCAAAACGCCTGGACCTGGGAACATCAGGCGTTAGTACGCGCTCGCGTCGTAGCAGGAAATACTAAGCTTGCGGAAAAATTTGATGCAATCCGTGGTGAAATGTTGTGTCGTGAGCGTGACCCACACGCTCTGAGAGACGATGTTGTTAACATGCGCCATAAAATGCGTGATCACCTTGGTTCAAAAGGGCAGGGTTCAAAAGGACAGAGCTCAAAAGGACAGCCAGATAATGCAGAAGGGGAAGTGTTTAGCCTGAAGCATGATGCGGGAGGCATGGTCGATATCGAATTTCTCTGCCAGTACGCAGTGTTATCACTCGCTCACGACACACCTGCATTAATAACGTATAGCGATAATATCCGCATTTTAGAAACTCTCGCGCAGAGTGGGCATCTCACCGAGTCAGAAGCGGAGCAGCTTCGGGAAGCGTATCTCGCTTATCGTAGCCATACCCATCGTGCGGCGTTAACTGGGGAAAAAACCATCGTTGATGCACAGGCATTCAAAGCCCATCGTGATGTGGTTATCGCACTTTGGCAGCGTTTTCTTGAACCTTGATTGGCGAGGTGAGTGTTTTTCAGTAGCATCGATAGGGAAGATAGCCTGATAACAATAAGGATGTACTCCCTATGCCAGCTACAGTTCGTCTTTACGCCCTCCGATCGGCGGAGGGCGCATGATCGGTCATATTCTTGCCACTTTGTTACCGGTGTTCTTAATTGCTGGCTGTGGTGCGGTCTATGGGCGTTACCGTAACCCTGATATTCGTAGTCTCAATACGCTCAATATGGAGCTATTTGTTCCACTGCTGGTATTTGCTGTGCTGGCAGATCGCCAAGCCCCTTTAGCAGATTATGCGTGGCTTGCCATTGCGGCGGTGGCCGTAGTGCTTGGGTCTGGTTTGGTGCTTTGGCCGGTAGCTAAATGGCTGTCGCTGGATACAAAAGTGTTTTTGCCGCCAATGATGTTTAATAACTCTGGCAATATGGGGGTGCCACTATTGGTGCTTGCCTTTGGGCCAGAGGTGCTGCCAGCCGCAGTGGTCGTGTTTATTGTCGAGATGCTACTGCACTTCTCAGTGGGTCTTTATATGTTGGACCCACGCACGTCACTTTGGCGACTGTTACGCATGCCCATTGTTGCTGCAAGCCTAGCAGGGTTGGTAGTTAATGTGGGAAGCGTGCCGCTGCCGAGCTGGTTGTTGGAAGCAATGCATATGCTTGGTGGTATCTGTATTCCACTGATGCTGTTCGCGCTGGGCGTTCGGCTACTAGAAATTGACTTTAGTGACTGGCGGACTGGCCTGTTAGGCGCGGTGCTGTGTCCGCTTTCTGGCATAGTGATCGCACTTCCACTCATGTGGTTACTGCCGTTAAATCCGCTACAAACGGCCGTGCTACTGGTGTTTGCTGCACTGCCACCTGCAGTTCTGAATTACTTAGTGGCAGAGCAGTATAAACTCGCCCCACAAAAAGTGGCTTCATTGGTGCTGATCGGCAATTTAGGTAGCTTAATCGTTATGCCGCTGACATTAGCAGCGGCATTTGCCTGGATACAAGCGCCGCCTTAACAGCGGCGATATTCAACGGTTGATTAAGAACGGCGGTGTTCGTCTTTAACTTCGTAACTACCTTCTAGTGCATCGTACTGGCCCTTAGATGCATCACTGTGAGCGTAACCACCACCGATATCCTGAGCATGGTCAGCGCGCATTTGCTCCATGCGTTTTTTCATTTTATGGCGGACAAAAGGCATCATTGCCCATCCGATAAGCAGGAAAAAAAGTCCGAGCACGACACCAACGATCATCAGCGCTCCAAACGCTAGCCATGTTAGTAGCAGTTTAAAGCTACCCATTAGACCAGTTGGCTGGGTTTGGGCTGCCCGTGCACGCCACTGGTTAGCAGCTTGCCACGCGGCATTGCGTTGATCGCGATTCATTTGCGGCATGAAAGCCTCCATCGTTCGTATGCATTTGTTGGAACACAGACGGGGTGTCAAGTTCCTGGCCTGGGTTAACATTTCTTTATTTTGGGGGCGGCAACCCGTTATATGCCTATGTTAGGTTAATGGCCTAACTTGGTACGTTTGATGTTAAGTAACTGGTATACATTCGGTATTTCATAATGCCAGCATTTATCTGTACCGTTTGCATTATGGTACACAACGCTCATCTAACAGGATGGTTATATGGCAAATCATGGCGGTAAGTCGGTTTTTGTCGCATCAGCGATCATTATATTCGGCTTAGTTATTATTGGCGCTGCATTTCCAGAAGGCTTTGGTAATGCAGCCCAAGCAGCGCTTACATCAATTACTGAGCTGTTTGGCTGGTTTTACTTATTTTCAGTATTTGGTTTTGTGGTTTTTTTGATCGGACTTGCACTGAGTAAGTACGGAAAAGTGCGTCTTGGCCCTCAAGATAGCACGCCTAGCTACAGTTTTTTCTCTTGGATTAGCATGTTGCTGGCTGCCGGTTTTGGCGTCGGGCTGGTGTTCTATGGGATGGCTGAGCCAATGACTCACTATATTAATCCCCCTTATGGCGATGTTCCTGCCGAAACGGATGCTGCCGCACGCTATGCCATCCAATACAGCTACTTTAACTGGGGCATCCACCAGTGGGCGGCGTTTTCTGTTGTGGGCTTGATTATTGCCTACTTTCAATTTCGGAAAGGGCAAGCCGGGCTGGTGTCTTCTGTACTCTCTTCGGTGACGGCTAAACATCCCCGCGTTCGCCCTTACGCATCATGGTTGGATATTTTTGCCGTGGTTGCCACCGTTATGGGGGTTGCCACTTCGCTTGGTTTAGGTGTGTTGCAAATGAATGGTGGCCTTAATGCGGTGTTCGGTTTGCCGGAAAATGGCTTTTGGCAGTTTGTTATTCTGTTTGTCATGTTCTGTGCTTATATGGCATCGACCTGGTCAGGCTTGGATAAAGGGATTAAGCGATTATCAAACCTAAACATGATTTTATGTATTGGCTTGATGCTATATGTGTTAATTACCGGCCCTACCGTTGCTATTTTAGAGACTATTACCTTAGGTATTGGTGATTACTTACAAAATTTTATCGGTATGAGTCTGCGGATTTCCCCTTATAGCGATAACGAGTGGGCGAGCAGCTGGACTATCTTCTATTGGGCATGGGTGATTGCCTGGTCTCCCTTTGTCGGTACCTTTGTGGCACGGGTTTCTCGAGGTCGTACGATTAAGGAGTATGTCTTTGGCGTACTGTTTGTGCCGCCGCTATTGGCCTGTTTATGGATTGGCGTATTTGGCGGTGCTGCGCTTAATTTGGAAATGTCGGGCAGTGATGTAGGGTTGGCGGCCGCTACTGAAGCCAATATTACCGTAGCGTTATTCGAGATGTTCGAGCTGATGCCTTTCACCGGGGTATTGTCGGTAGTAGCTATGATGCTTATCTTTATTTTCCTGGTAACGTCAGCTGACTCTGCGTCTTATATCGTGGCGCAAATGACCGATAACGGTTCTATCAATCCACCTCTATACAAGCGCATTATTTGGGGAGTTTTGATCGCGGCGATTTGCTTAACGTTAATAGTGGCGGGGGGGCTTTCTGGTCTCCAGTCGGCAGCAGTGCTTTCAGCATTACCGTTTACCTTTATTTTGTATATGATGATTGTAGTGTTAGTTCGCGAGCTAAGGGCTGACCGCAAAGCGATGCTGACGCAGTTATATCGTCGCCATGGGGAAACGCCAGTGGGTGCCGATGCGTTTGAAGCGGAGCAGTTGGGTGAAGAAGAGCGCCTACGCCGTGCTCCAAACGTCGTCAATCGGCGTATTAATAGCTAAATCATTCGCTTATTTACAGGGAACGCACACATGGACAAGGCGTGCTAATGGCCCGGCAAGGACACCACGGTGCCACGAGGAAAAAGCCCAAAAGAGTGGTTTTTGATCGCTGGCTGGATCGCATTGTCACCGTTGCTGTGGTCACAGCGATGGTGGTGGGTACTGCGGCCGTGGCAGCCCACTGGTTGCTATGAATTGGATTGCCATGGATGGTTCAGCAACAACGATCAGCGCGTTACGCTCGGCTATGCCGAGCGTTTGTTTTTAAGGCCCCGACCGCGGTTAAGCCGCTTTTCTGAATAAACACATGCCATCTTATCGTCATGAACTAACTGCCGTTAATATGGTGATGACGCTACTACACACTTTTTGAGAGAGCCTGCATGCTGCCTGCTAACCCCGCCAAGGTTGCTCCCACCTACGCATCGCGACGTGAAATATTTGGCTGGGCAATGTTTGATTTTGCCAACCAAGCTTACACCTTGCTGATTATCACCGTTGTGTTTGGAGAGCTTTTCACAACGGTCATTGTAGGCGATCGAGGAGATGGCTTTCGCCTAGCGAATTTTTTGTGGAGTCTCGCGTTGGCATTGAGCTATCTCATGGTCGTATTAACTGCCCCGCTATGCGGCGCGGTGATGGATTATCGAGCAGAAAAAAAGCGATTTTTATTAATTAGTTACCTCGCCACCGTGGCAACTACTGCCATGCTGTACTTTGTTGAGCCTGGCTATGTGGTGGTGGGGCTGCTGTTAATCATACTGTCAAACTACGCTTATTCGATGGGTGAGTCGTTTATTGCCGCTTTTTTGCCAGAGTTAGGGCCGCCTGATGCGCTAGGTAAAATTTCAGGATTTGGTTGGGCGCTTGGCTATATTGGAGGCCTTTTTGCTGCTGGTTTTACACTGATGGTGCTGGGGGAGGCCACCGCCGACAACTTTGAGCGCATACGTTGGGTGGGGCCCTTTGCTGCAGGTTTTTTCTTGGTGGCGGCTATACCCACTTTTCTGTGGATGAAAGAGCGTGGTGTTCCTCAGCCCCATGGTGTTTCCTATCGACGTATTGCGATGCAGCGTGTGCGTTCAACGTTTGCCGAGCTGCGCTATTTTAAAGACTTAACCATCTTCTTAGTCTCGCTGCTATTCTCGATGGCAGGTGTCTACATCATTATTGCGTTTGCCTTTATTTATGGCGCTCAAGTAATTGGTTGGGAAGAGGGTGTGCGCAATATTATGTTTATTATTGTGCAAGTAACGGCAGCGGCAGGCGCGTTGGGGTTCGGGTTTCTACAGGATAAGCTGGGTGCTAAACGCACATATCAAATGACCTTGGCACTTTGGGTCATCGCTATTATCGCAATATGGGCGACGCCAGAGCTAACCGACTGGGTGAATAGCCGTTATGCCGTAGAGTGGCAGGCACAGCACGTTTTCCTGGTAGTTGGCTGTTTGGCAGGTCTTAGCCTGGGGTCTAGCCAGTCAGCCAGCAGGGCGCTGGTAGGCTTGTTTTCGCCACTGGAGAAGTCCGCCGAGTTTTTCGGCTTTTGGGGGCTTGCTAATAAATTGGCAGGGGTATTTGGAATTGTCATGCTAGGCGTTTTGCAAACGTTAATTGGTCTGCAAGCGTCTATCCTACTATGTGTGGCACTGTTTGTTATCGCGATGCTGATATGCGCTGTGGTTAATGAACAACGGGGGCGCGATGCTGCACTCGCCTGGGAAAGGAGCGTTTAGCTCGGAGGTGGCATATGAAAATCCTCGCTATGCAGCGTGGTGGTATCGCCCTAATGCTACTCTTTTGGATGCTACTATTGGCCGGGGGTACATGGCTGCTGGATGGGGGTTTTGAAAAGGTAATGACCCCGAATGCCCATGTAATGTATGCCTCTCCCGAGGATGGGCCTGTTAGTTTAACGCGCAACCGTGCAGGCCATTTTGAAGCGCCAGGTAAAATTAATGGTAAACCGGTTACATTTTTGTTGGACACTGGAGCTACCTATGTTGCAGTACCCGGCAACTTAGCTAGCGAGCTGGGGTTGTCGCCAGGGCGCAGTGCATGGTTTAACACTGCAAATGGGCGTGCAGAGGGAACGTTGACACAGTTAAATGAAGTGGTTTTAGGCAACATACGTATGAATGATGTGCAAGGCTCTATAAGCCCCGGTATGGAGAACGACACTGTGCTGCTGGGCATGAGTTTTCTTAATTTATTAACGATTGAGATACGTAGTGGAGAAATGCTGCTAAGCCTGCCTAAAGAGTGAAACTTACTTGTCGGCATCGGCACGATGTGCTTAGCTGAAAATTCATGGAAGTAAACCCGCTAAGGAGTCGTTATGGGTATTGAAGTAGGTGGATTACTGGGTCTTATTTGGCTGATTATCGTTATATGGGCCATTGTTAAAGTCGCTAAGAGTTCAGCCAGTGGCCTTGCAAAGCTATTGTGGATCTTGGCGTTATTGTTTTTTCCACTGGTTGGGCTGATCGCGTGGTTTCTACTTGGTCCCAAAGGGTAGCGAGCAACACGCTATCTCTAAATAATAAAAGGCAGTCCACTATGGTGGGCTGCCTTTTTAGTAACCCAACTATTAGGTTACTTAATGAAGCGCAACGTGGATGAGCGCATCAATCGTTTTACCCGCGTGGAGGTGCCTTGTAATGCCCAGGAATCGTTAGCTTTTCCCCATTAGGCAAGTCGCGCACTTGGGTGGGTACATAAACACGTTTGATAATACTTTTGGCTTTGCTGTTTCCCATGAAATCCTCCTCCTGTCAGATTGCCGACAGTTAGCCAACTCACATTAGCGCTTGGTTGCTTCAGAATCAAGGTACCTAGCAGGCAAATCATTGAATATACGATTAGGAAATAGCCAAGGGGCAGGCGTTTGAGTGGTTTTGAGGTATCCTGGGAAATATTACAGCCTGCGGTTATGTAAGGGTGAGCGGGTGATAACACAAACTGCCTAAGCGGAGTGAACATACAGGATGGTAGACCACTTGGAACAGCAATTTCAGGCGCTTGGGGCTCAAGACGCCGTAACACCAGATTATCCCGATCAAGATCATGTGTTGATTATTGAAGATGACCAGCGTTTGGCAGAGCTTACTCGCGACTACCTAGAAGCGAATGGCTTTCAAGTGACGCTGGAGGCGGATGGGGCTAAAGGCGTTGATCGTATTTTAACGCTTCAGCCTGACTTGGTGATTCTTGACTTAATGCTACCGGGTGAAGATGGCTTGGCTATTTGTCGTCGTGTACGGCCTAATTTTGCCGGCCCTATTATGATGTTAACGGCCCGTACTGATGATCTTGATCAAGTGCTGGGCTTGGAGATGGGGGCTGATGACTATGTGCCTAAACCGGTTCAACCTCGTGTGCTTTTAGCGCGTATGCGGGCGTTACTTCGTCGCGCGGATGCGCCTGCACCCGGTGGTGAAATGCGCTTGCGCTTCGAAAATCTAGAGATAGATAACGCCACCCGCGAAGCGTGGCTTTCTGGCGAGCGCATTGACCTTACCAGTGCCGAGTTTGATCTACTGTGGCTATTGGCAAGCAACGCGGGGCGAGTCTTGACGCGCGAAGAAATTTTCAATGAGCTGCGTGGTATCAAATACGATGGACAGGATCGTTCGATCGATGTTCGCGTATCGCGTATCGCGTATTCGTCCCAAAGTAGGCGATGATCCTAATCAGCCACACCGCATTAAAACGGTGCGCAGCAAAGGTTATCTTTTTGTTAAAGATAGTTAATTAATCGAGCGAGGTTAACCGTATGCGGCGAGTGTTGGGCCACGGTTCTTTTTTGAGATTTTATCTTCTGCTGGGCTTGGCACTTTGCGTCGTGTTTTTTATTGCGCTGGGTGGGCGCTCTTTTATTGAGCAGGTTCGTCGCGAAGATTATCGTGAACAACTCGCCGCGTTACCTATGTCGTTAATGACGCAGCAGCTAGCGTCAAGCCAAGTGGCTGAAAGAGAAGCCTCACTTGCGCGCTTTTCAGAACAGCTCGGCATGCAACTCTCACTTCAACGAATTGAAGATGCAGAGCTGAATTACTTTGAACGATCGCGTGTCGAGCGGGGGTCCGTTTTAGTGACCGGAGACCCTTGGAAGCTGCGGCAACGCATACCCAATGATGAGTGGATGCTAGAAGCGACGTTTGCCGCGTGGAGTGAGCAACAGTGGCAAGGCAGTATGGTATTGATTGGAGACTGGCTTGCCAGTATGCCTCCTGAAGCAAGAGCTGACGCTTTGGCTTCTCTGAACACTGGCAGCTGGCCGCTTTCACTGCTTGTTACTGCCCCTCACGGGCTCACCTCAGAGCAGCAGTTTCAGCTCGCGTTAGGAGGTGTGCTGACGCGTTTGGTTTCGGATAAGCTTTCCTTGTTGCTAATTTATCAACTGCCAGGCGAGAACCAATGGTTACAGGCTGGCCCAACCTCTCGCGGTGATACGCTGCCGGTCAACTTGCACCTTCCTTTACTGGTAGGGTTGATGGTGGTGCTCAGCCTGATTATTTACTTAATTATGCGCAGTATCGAAGCGCGCATGGCGCGTTTAGAGCTAGCGGCAACCAGAATCGCCAGTGGCCGTTTGGAAACCCGTGTAAAAGTAGAGAGCGGTGATTTTTTAGGTCGAGTAGGCATGGCCTTTAATGGCATGGCGAATCAGGTCCAAAGTTTGCTAAGAGGCCAACAAGAGATGATTCGTGCAGTGTCTCATGAATTACGCACGCCGGTCGCTCGCATACGCTTTGCAGTACAAATGGTCGAAGATATGACGGATCAGCCTGCGATTCGTCGTCAGCTTCAGGGAATTGATGCTGATATCGCCGAGCTAGACGAGTTGGTTGATGAAATTCTCACCTACGCGCGTTTAGGAGGGGAATCCATTAATGGCGTAGAGTTGGAAATGGCGCTGGTTGAGTGTCGGGCAATGGCCGAGCGCGTTATTGATACGCTGTCACCGCTTCACCAAAGTTTATCA
The DNA here is from genome assembly GCF_000712975.1 of Vreelandella neptunia. GTDB lineage: Bacteria > Pseudomonadota > Gammaproteobacteria > Pseudomonadales > Halomonadaceae > Vreelandella > Vreelandella qaidamensis. Next base: position 80,385 of record NZ_JHQL01000007.1, read on the forward strand.
TTAACGTTAGAAAGCAACTCAGAGGTTGAACTTTACGCAGAGCCACGTTATTTACAGCGCGCACTGCAAAACCTAGTCAGCAATGCTTGCCGCCATGCCAAGTCCCACGTCGTGATTCGTTTGTGTGACGAACCTCACCTGGTGCGTATCGATATTGAAGATGATGGGCCCGGCATACCGCCTGAGGCCCGCGGTGATATTTTTAAGCCGTTTGCTCGACTCGATAATAGCCGCGCACGTAGTTCTGGTGGTTATGGATTGGGTCTGTCCATTGTGCAAAAAATTATGGCAGGCCACGGGGGTAGCGTCACTGTTGATACCAGCCCTACACTTGGTGGCGCGCGTTTTACGTTGCTGATTCCTCGTCGCGAGTCGCCGGCTTAATGCCTGATAGCACTGCAAATGAGGTCTCTTTAGCGGTGCGCAAAAAGTCCTGCATCCAAGGCGCTTCTAAATTCTCCTCTCGAATAGCGGCATAAAGCGTGCTCCAAATGCCGTTCTCGCCCAGTTTTACGGCGCTAACATAATCCCGCTCTAAATACTCGGTGAGTGCCCAGTTGGGCAGTGCACAGACGCCTCGACCGCTGGCAACGAGCTGCATCATCATGATGGTGAGCTCTGCAGTGCGGATTTCTTTTGGTCGAACATTGGCGGGAGCCAAAAATTGGGTAAACACATCCAGCCGAGCGTGTTCGACCGGATAGGTGATTAGTGTTTCCTCGGCTAATGCTTTTGGTTCGATAAACGGACGGCCTGCAAAAGAGTGCTGCCGAGCAACCGCTAGCAGACCTTCATAACGAAACAGCGGCGCGTAGTGTACTCCTTCCAATGGCTGAGGATCGGCGGTGATCACCAGGTCTAACTGCTCTCTAGCAAGGGCAGGCAGCGGGTCGAAGTGGTGGCCACTGGGGATATCAATTTCGACCTCTGGCCAGTGATCGCGAAAGTAATCCACGGTTGGCATCAGCCATTGGAAACAGCTGTGGCACTCGATGGCCATATGCAGCCGACCCTGCTCCGTACCTGCCAAGCGCGCTAAGTCACGCTCAGCCTTACGTACTTCAGGCAAAATCTCATCTGCCAGTGCCAACAGGCGAAGCCCCGCTCTAGTGAATTCCACTGGGCGTGTTTTACGTACAAACAGTGCGCTGTCAACGCGGCCTTCCAAATCTTTTAACTGATGGGAAAGCGCCGACTGGGTTAGGTGAACCCGCTCTGCAGCCTCCACTAAAGAACCGGTTTCCCGCAGGGCGAGCAGCGTGCGCAAATGGCGTAATTCAATCATTGTGAGTATTTTTCATGTTTTGTATTAAAAACTTTAGTTTGATTCATGATTTTAAGATAAGCAGACTGTGCGAAATCATTCATGTTTAAAGGTTCCATCATGACAGTTTCTCATATTCTCGGCTATCCCCGGATTGGCGCTCAGCGCGAACTTAAAAAAGCCACCGAAGCCTATTGGAAAGGAGACATCTCACGGAACGAGCTTGAAACAACAGGGCAGGCATTGAGGCTCTCTCACTGGCAGACCCAGCAAAACGCTGGCCTCGACTTTGTCAGCGTTGGCGATTTTGCGTTTTATGACCAAGTACTTAATGTTTCCGTCATGCTGGGAGCGGTCCCCGCACGTTTTAATGCGCAGCACGAAGTGAGTGAAGGCAACGTTGATTTAGATACCGCTTTTCGTATGGCCCGTGGCCGAGCCCCAAGCGGTGAGCCTGCCGCCGCCTGTGAAATGACTAAGTATTTTGACACTAATTACCATTACCTAGTCCCTGAATTGCATGATGGGCAGGCGTTTACTTTAGCATCTGACCGCTTATTCAACGAAGTTAATGAGGCCTTACAGGCAGGTTTTACGCCGAAAGTGACGCTGACTGGCCCGCTCACTTGGCTGTGGTTGGGTAAAGCCAAAGGTGGTGAGTTCGATCGGCTGAGCTTGTTGGATAGTGTACTGGATGTATACAGCGAAGTTCTTTCACGCTTAGCGACACAAGGCATTGAGTGGGTGCAGCTAGACGAGCCTGCTTTGGTGCAAGACCTGCCCTTAGCGTGGCAACAGGCTTACGAGCGTGCTTATCATCGCCTACAATCCGCCCCGCTAAAATTGCTTGTTGCCACTTACTTTGGTGGGTTAGGTGATAACCTTTCGCTTACGACACGCCTGCCAGTAGCGGGATTGCATATTGATGCTGTTCGTGCAGCCGAACAGGTAGAGAGCGTGGTTGATCGTTTAAGCCCTCATCAAGTGCTTTCGATTGGCTTGGTGGATGGGCGTAATATTTGGCGTGCTGATTTGGCGGCCCTAAGAGAGCGTCTGCTGCCCCTAAAAGTACGTTTAGGGCAGCGACTATGGCTGGCACCCAGCTGCTCATTGTTGCATGTGCCGGTAGACTTGGTTCAAGAAACTGAACTGGATAGTGAACTAACCAGCTGGTTGGCATTTGCGCGTCAAAAACTGGATGAAGTAGTGACTCTTACCCGGCTGATTGATAACCGAGCCACACCTGTTGATGAACAGCGGGTGAGTGAGGCAACGCGTGCCTTGGATACGCGCCGGGAATCGCGTCGCATTCATCAGCCTGCCGTGAGTGGCCGTTTGTCGGCGATAACGGCTCAAGATAGTCAGCGTCAGTCGCCTTATGCCCAGCGCAGCGTGTCTCAGCGTCGAGCGCTTGCACTGCCACTGTTTCCCACCACCACCATTGGCTCTTTTCCGCAAACAGGTGAAATACGCGCCGCCCGTCGGGCATTTAAAGCCGGTGAGCTGAGCCAGGCAGATTACGAAGCGCGTATGCGCGAAGAGATCGCATATGTCGTTGAGCGCCAGGAAGCGCTTGGTCTAGATGTGCCCGTTCACGGTGAAGCCGAGCGCAACGACATGGTGGAGTACTTTGGTGAACAACTTGATGGCTTTGCTTTTACGCGCTTTGGCTGGGTGCAAAGCTATGGCTCCCGCTGCGTAAAACCGCCGATTATTTTCGGTGACGTTTCTCGCCCCAAACCAATGACCGTTTGCTGGAGTGAATACGCTCAATCGCTCACCGAAAAACCCATGAAAGGCATGCTGACAGGGCCTGTGACGATTTTACAATGGTCGTTTGTGCGTAATGATCAGCCCCGTGCAACCACCTGCCGTCAGATTGCGCTGGCACTGCGTGACGAAGTTGTCGATTTGGAAAAAGCGGGTATTCAGATCATTCAAATTGACGAGCCCGCGCTACGTGAAGGCTTACCGCTGCGGCAGAACGAGTGGCAATCCTATTTGGATTGGGCAGTAGAAAGCTTCCAGCTAAGCGCTGCAGGCGTTGCAGACAGCACCCAAATTCATACGCATATGTGCTACTCGGAGTTTAACGACATCATTGTGGCCATCGCCGCGCTAGATGCGGATGTGATCACCATTGAAACCTCACGTTCCGATATGGAACTGCTGGACGCTTTCCAGGATTTTGCTTACCCGAACGAAATTGGGCCGGGAGTTTATGATATCCATACGCCCAATATTCCAGATGTCGCATGGATGGTGGCGTTGATGGAAAAAGCGCTGGAAAAAATTCCTGCTGAGCGGCTATGGGTAAACCCTGATTGTGGTCTGAAAACCCGTGGCTGGGCAGAAGTGGAGCCTGCATTGGCTAATATGGTGGAAGCTGCAAATCAACTGCGTGAGCGTTATGCGTAAAGACGATAAGCGTAACGTGGTAGAACCAGCATTAACCGATCATCCGCTAGATAAGTAAGTATGGGTGCCAAAAGCTAATTCTGACTACATAGCTAATTGCCATTTAATTAAGCCCCGCTGCAACAGGCAACGGGGCTTATTGTGTATCTAGCGGTGATGGCTAGCTTTTTGAGGCATAGGCATAGAGCAGCGTTTCCTGGGCACTAATCGCGTCACCATTGCCAGGGTCTTGTAGCTGATAACTGCCATCGCTTTTAAGCAGCCAGCTTTGGCAGTTATCGACTAGATAGGTCTCCAAGTCTTTACGCACCCGCGTGGCCAGCTTTTTATCCAGCAGCGGAAAGCAGGTTTCTACGCGATGAAACATATTGCGTGACATAAAATCAGCGCTTGAGCACCAGGTCTCTGATTTGCCGTCGTTGTGAAAGTGGAAAACGCGGGTATGTTCTAAAAAACGACCAATAATCGACCTTACGCGAATATTATCTGATATACCCTCAACACCGGGTTTCAAACAACACATACCACGAATAATCAGGTCACACTCGACGCCTGCTTGAGATGCACGATATAGCGCCTTGATAAGCTTGGGTTCGGTGAGTGAATTGCACTTAATAATAATATGCCCACGCTTACCCCTAAGCGCCACCTGAGCTTCACGATCAATCATTTCGACTAAGCGCTCGTGAAGTGTAAAGGGCGCGTGCAACAGCGTATCAATCTTACGCGCGCGGCCCATGCCAGAAAGCTGCTGGAAGACTTTATGTACATCGGCGCATAGCGCTTTATTGGCGGTCAGTAGGCTGTAATCGGTATACAGTTTTGCGGTCTTAGAGTGGTAGTTGCCAGTGCCTAAATGTGCGTAGTGGCGCAGTTCGCCTTTCTCACGCCGCACAATATGCAGCATTTTAGCGTGGGTTTTATAGGCCATAATGCCGTAAATCACAATGGCGCCAGCTTCTTGCAAGCGTGATGCTAGCTGTAGATTATCCGCCTCATCAAACCGTGCCCGTAGCTCAATAACTACGGTAACTTCTTTACCTTGGCTAGCGGCATCGACTAGCGCGCTGACTATTGTTGAATCAGCACCAGTGCGATACAACGTCTGCTTGATGGCCAGTACGTCTGGGTCGCGGGCGGCTTCGCGCAGTAAATCTTCGATAGGCGAAAAGGACTGGAACGGGTGGTGGAGCAAAATATCGCTTTTGGCAATCGCACTAAACAGGCTGCCGCCTTTCAGTGCTTTTGGCACGCTAGGCGAATAAGGGCGGTAAAGTAGCTCCGGGCGGTCGACATCGCCCAATACAGCCATCATGCGAGTCAAATTCACCGGCCCTTGGACACGGTATAAATCGCTATTTTCTAATTCAAACTGACGTAATAAAAAGCTGGTTAAGTCATCTGGGCAATTGTCGGCAACCTCAAGCCTTACGCCACTACCATAGCGACGCGCCAATAGTTCGCCACGTAACGCAGATGCCAGATCTGAGACTTCTTCGGGGTCGACGGTCATATCGGCATTGCGGGTCAGCCGGAACTGATAACAACCGCGCACACGCATACCGGGGAATAGTTCCTCGGCATGGGCGTGAATCATCGACGATAAGAAAATATACTCAGAAAAACCTTCAGCGCACAGCTCCTTTGGTAACGCCATTAAGCGAGGCAGCGAGCGAGGCGCAGGAAGGATTGCCATGCCACCAGCGCGACCAAAGGCATCCTTTCCTTCTAGTTCAACAATGAAGTTGAGGCTTTTATTAACTAGCCGTGGGAATGGGTGCGAAGGATCTAGGCCGATAGGGCTGATCACCGGCATGATTTCATTATCAAAGAACGCATGTACCCAGGCTTTTTGTTCGTCGGTCCACTGATCGCGACGACGGAAACGTAGGCCTTGCGCTTCTAAGGCAGGCAGCAAAATATCATTTAATATCTGGTATTGACGTGCAATTTGCTGATGCGCGATTTCGGAAATTTCAGCTAGTAAAGCTTTAGGCAAGCGACCATCGGCGGCAGTGGTATCGTCACCTAGTGCCATTTGGTGTTTAAGCCCAGCAACCCTGATTTCAAAAAACTCATCCATGTTGGATGAAAATATCAGCAAAAACATCAGCCGATTGAGTAGCGGATGCGCATCATCAAGTGCTTGTTCAAGTACGCGAATATTGAACTGCAGATGGGACAGTTCACGATTGAAATAAAGCTGAGGGTCATCCAAGTCAGCTTCTGAGTGCGATTCTCTGGCGTGAACGCCAGTAGGCGTACGATTAATGCGCAATGGTAAAATATCACCTTCGCTACTGGTGGGCTCGTTTGAAACTGCTGGAGTGGAATCTATTGACTGATCGTCCATGGTTGCCCCCGGTGGTGGTTCATACCCATCATAGCCTGATAGCTCTTGTTAATAACTATCGTTGATAACTATTGTTAATGGGAGTATGCCGGGAAAAGATGACAAATAGGTGTCACCTGTTTGTCATCTTTAAAGCGTAAGACGTTATTTTATCGTTGTAACAAGCGTGCAGCTTCTAACGCAAAATACGTCAAGATGCCGTCGGCTCCTGCTCGTTTGAAGCACATTAGTGATTCAAGAATCACTGGTTCAGCCTCAAGCCAGCCATTATCGAAAGCGGCGCGATGCATTGCGTATTCGCCGCTCACTTGGTAAGCGAACGTAGGTACCTGAAGTTCGCTTTTTACACGACGTACAATATCTAAGTAAGGCATGCCGGGTTTCACCATCACCATATCGGCACCCTCGGCGATATCCATAGCGACTTCATGCAGCGCTTCATCGCTATTGGCAGGATCCATTTGGTAAGTGCGTTTATCCGCTTTGCCAAGGTTGGCGGCAGAGCCCACGGCGTCGCGGAAGGGGCCATAATATTTAGAGGCATACTTGGCGCTATACGCCATAATGCGCACATTATGCAGGTGTTCCTGCTCTAGCACTTGGCGAATGGCACCGATACGACCGTCCATCATATCGGAAGGCGCTACTACATCGGCACCTGCTTCGGCATGAGAGAGCGCCTGTTTGAGCAGGGTGTCTACCGTACGATCGTTTTGCACATAGCCATGCTCATCAAGAATGCCGTCCTGGCCGTGGCTGGTATACGGATCAAGAGCCACATCGGTAATAATGCCAAGCTCAGGGAGCGCTTCTTTTAGCGCCCGCACGCTGCGCTGTACAAGGCCGCTGGAGTTATAAGCCTCTTCTGCCAACTCGCTTTTTTGCTCTGCACCGATAACAGGGAATAGAGCTAAAGCGGGAATGCCGAGCGCATAAGCTTCCCGTGCTTGCTCAATCAACAGATCGATGGAAAGACGCTCAACACCAGGCATAGAGGCAACCGCTTCACGCTGATTTTCGCCTTCGAGTACGAAAACCGGCAAAATCAAATCATTGGGCGTTAATGTTGACTCTTGCATTAAGCGACGGGAGAAATCGTCACGTCGCATACGGCGTAGTCGTGTAGCAGGGAAGTGGCGGGGGGCAGAGGTGTTCAACGGCGTTCTCCAAACAGTCACGAAGTGGATGCCCTAAAAGGCTTAATGTGAGTATATCAGTCTTGTACTACAGCGAAAGCGAGCTTGTGATAGCTGGCTTGTAGTGGCTTTATAGACTGACTAAAGTGAGCTGCTCGGCGACGCAAAGCGGCGACGATTTAACCGCGATAATAAGCGCTACAACAAGGAGATAAGTATGACAAAACAGGTAGCAATCGTATTAGCAGGCTGCGGCGTTTTTGATGGCTCTGAAATCTACGAAACAACGTTAACGCTGCTGCGCCTTGATCAGTTGGGGATTGGCTATCGTTGCTTTGCGCCGGATGTCGCTCAGCACCATGTGATTAACCATATAACTCAAGAGCCTGTAGATGGTGAACAGCGAAATGTGCTGCAGGAGTCAGCGCGCCTTGCTCGTGGTGATATTAGTCCAATTACTGAGCTAGACGCTAACGACTTTGATGCGGTTATTGTGCCTGGTGGGTTTGGTGTCGCTAAAAACCTGTCTGATTTTGCCGATCAGGGTGACAACATGCAGGTACTTGAGAGCGTAAAAGAAGCACTGATAGGTTTTAAAGAAGAGGCAAAGCCCATTGGTCTGATGTGTATTGCACCGGTTCTGGTGCCACGCCTTTTGGGCGAGGGTGTGGCCGTTACTGTTGGCCATGATCCGGGTGTCTCAGGTGCTATTAGTGCGATGGGTGGCCTGCATCGTAGCTGCGGCGTTGAAGAGATCGTGGTGGATCATGAGCACCGGGTAGTCACAACGCCTGCTTATATGCTTGCCACCCGTATCAGCGAGGCCGCCACAGGTATTTTTAAGTTGGTAGACCGTATGGATGAAATGATGGGCTAGTGCTCTCTAGGTAACCGAACTATGCGTATGAAGGGCAAAAAGCCTCTCGTATGAAGAGCAAAAAGCCTCTGTCATTTTTCAATGGCAGAGGCTTTTTTTGAGCAGTGTATCTTTAATAGTGCTTTTAGGTCTCTTGTTCCTCAGCGTCATCTGCCTTTGCCTTACGGCGTACCAATCTGCCAAACAGTAGGCCCACTTCATAAAGTAGATACATCGGTATGGCTAACAGACTTTGAGAAATAATATCGGGAGGGGTAAGCAGCATGCCCACCACGAAACAACCTAAAATAATGTAGGGGCGCTTTTTGGAAAGGCTTTCGACCGTGGTCGCGCCAGACAGTATCAGCAGAAACGTTGCGATGGGGATTTCAAAGGCAACGCCAAAGGCGAAAAACAGCTTCAGTACAAAGTTAAGGTACTGGTTAATGTCGGTCATTACGGCAACGTCTTCCGGCCCAGTCTGGGTGAAAAACTCAAATAACAGCGGAAAGACCACATAATAAGCAAAGGCCGCACCTGCGTAAAACAGCGCTATGCTTGAAACTAAAATAGGAATCGCCAGTGCTTTCTCGTTATCGTACAGCCCTGGTGCCACAAAGGCCCATGCCTGATGTAGCACAAAGGGAATAGCGATAAAGACGGCCACTACCAAGGTGAGCTTAAAGGGTGCCAAGAAAGGCGAGGCTACCTCGGTAGCGATCATCTGTGAGCCTTCCGGCAAAAGTGCCATTAAGGGCTCAGCCACAAAGCTATAGATATCATTGGCAAAGGCGTAAAGACCAAGGAACACGACTAATATGACTACGACTGCTTTCATTAGCCGCGTACGTAGTTCGATTAAGTGCTCAATAAGAGGCGCTTGGGCTTGTTCATTACGCGGTTCATGTGAATCGCCAGACATGCTCATTGGTGATTACTATCCTTTTTAATATCTGCCTTTTTACAATCTGTGTTTTTACTATCTGTCTTGTTAACATCCGCCTGGAAATTAGCCTGGCTAGACGCTTCGTTACTCGCATTGACCGCACGTAGCTCATCGGAAGTAGCTTGGTGGGGCGTTGAGGTGGCGGGTGATGAAGATGTCGATGTAGACGCGGCTGGCGCTTCTTCACGTACCGTCTGCAAAGCATCGTCTAGACGTGCGCTGGCGTTAGCAACCCGCTGTTCGGTATCATTTTGGCTGTCAGACGACGTAGAGTGTGAAGAAGGTTTTGCAGCAGAAGCGGACGGTTCGACAATGCCCTCAACATCCTGTTTGGCTTTCTTCAGGCTGTCATCGAGCTTTTTTTGCTGCTCGTTGAGTTTTTGACGTAACTCTTCTGCTTCCAGCTGGGCGCTAATTTCGCGCTGCATGCCGGATACCGTTCGCTTGATTTTACCGATCCACATGCCTGCTGTGCGAGCGGCTCTTGGCAGGCGTTCCGGGCCAAGCACCAGAAGCCCGACGATTCCAATCAGCATTAGTTCAAGAAAGCCGATATCCAGCATGGGTTATTTGCGCTCTTCGTTACGTTCTGTGGGTCGCCCTTCGGCTGCACGTTTCTCTTCTGCTTGAACATCGTAGGTGTTACCAGCCTCTTCGTGGCTTACCTTTGCCTGAGGTTGGTCGGCATCTTTTTTGTCAGCATCTTTCTCTTCTTCGTTGATTGCTTTTTTAAAGCCTTTGACTGCACCACCTAAGTCGGTGCCCACATTACGCAGTTTCTTGGTGCCGAAAATCAGGATGATAATGCCCAGAACAATCAGCAACTGCCAAATACTGATACCACCTAACATATGCATTTCCTCATTGGGACAGGTTAACGTTGTGTACGGGACGCTTTTTCATCATGGCCAGAAATACCAAACCGCCGTGCTAGCTCATCTAAAACGCATTGATGATCAAGATCAAGGTGCGACAGCATCACCAAGCTATGAAACCACAGGTCGGCGGTTTCAGCGATCAACGCTTGACGCTGTTGATCATTACCGTGTTCGGCATCTTTAGCAGCCAGCACCGTTTCGGTTGCTTCTTCGCCAACCTTTTCGAGTATCTTGTTCAAACCCTTGTGATGCAAGGAGGCAACATAAGAATCTTCTGCATCAGCATGGCGGCGCTGCTTTAAGACCTCGGCGAGTGCATCTAGCACATATGTGCTTTGGGTAGGATCAGTCATAAACATCCTTTTATCAATTGGCACAGCATTTTCGGCGCTATGATGTTTATCATTATCGCTAAGCCTTTGTTATTGCCACAATAACAACAGTAAGCCTACGCCCGCCGCCGCTAATACGGGCCACTCTTGAGTCGCTGCCCATCCGATAAGCGGCTGCCAAGCCAGGGCAATGGCAATCAAAATCAAGCCGAGGCGTAAACGGTAATGACGTTTTTGTTGGCGCGTCAATTGCTGTTGAACCGCGCTAATAGAGCTTACCTGTTGATGGCGCTGACGGTGCTCGTGTTCCATACGGCTCAGAGCCTGATGGGCTAATACCGGCAGTTCAGGCAACTGGTGAGAAAGCTCTGGTGCTTGGCGTTTAAGCGACTCCCACAAGCCACCAATACCTGCGCGCTCTTTCATCCACTTTTCAAGATAGGGCTTAGCAGTACTCCACAAGTCTAGGTCGGGGTAAAGTTGGCGGCCCAGCCCTTCGATGTTAAGCAGCGTTTTTTGCAATAAAACTAGCTGTGGCTGTACTTCCATATTGAATCGCCGTGCGGTTTGAAACAGCCCTAACAGCACCTGCCCAAACGAAATATCTTTAAGCGGCTTTTCAAGTATTGGCTCGCACACAGTACGGATTGCGGCTGCAAACTCGTTGGCACGAGTGTTTTCACCGACCCAGCCAGACTCGATATGCAGCGCGGCTACTTCGTAATAATCCTGATGGAAGAACGCCAGCAAGTTACGCGCCAGGTAGTCCTGATCTTCGCGGGTAAGGCTGCCCACAATACCGCAATCAATCGCAATGTACTGTGGGTCTTCAGGGTCATCGCAGTTAACAAAGATGTTACCGGGGTGCATGTCGGCATGGAAAAAGTTGTCGCGGAAGACCTGAGTGAAGAAGATTTCAACGCCGCGTTCAGCTAGCTTTTTGAGGTTGGTGCCTCGGGCAATAAGCGTGTCTAGGTCGGCCACAGGCACGCCGCGAATGCGTTCTTGTACCATGACGTGGCGACGAGTGTAAGGCCAGTAAATCGTTGGTACGAACAGTAGTGGTGACTCTTTGAAATTACGCTTGAGCTGCGATGTATTGGCCGCTTCTTTATAGAGATCAAGTTCGTCAAACAAAGTGGCTTCGTAATCGCGGATGACCTCAACCGGGCGTAGGCGTTTGGCGTCCGGTACTTTACCCAGCAGCTTGGCAATTTGATACATCAGCGCCATATCCTGTCGCATAATGCGGTCAATGCCTGGGCGAATAATTTTGACGACCACGTCTTCACCGCTATGTAACGTGGCTGCATGCACCTGGGCAATCGATGCAGAGGCGAGGGGGGTGCGATCAAAGGCGGCAAATGCCTCGGCGAGTGACATTTCAAGTTCCTTTTCAACCCGTGCGGCGGCTAACTCGCCGGGGAAGGGCGGCACTTGATCTTGCAGGCGTTTTAATTCATCGGCGATGTCTTCAGGCAATAGGTCTCGACGGGTCGAGAGCATTTGGCCAAATTTAATAAAAATCGGCCCAAGCGCTTCTAAAGCTAGGCGCAATCGCTCGCCGCGACTACGCTGCCCCACCGGAAAAAGCTTAAAAGGTGAAAAGTTCATTAAGATACGCATCCAGAGCGGAAGCCGTTCAGCGGGGATCAGCGTATCTAAACGATGGCGAGCCACTATCCAAGAAATCTTCAATAACCGCAGGCTCATCAGTGCGGCTCCTCAGAGTGTAACTGCTTATTTAGTGACGGGTCGGCCGTCAACTGCGTCAAGCGCTTATGCAGACGGTTAAGTCTTGCTTCAAGACGGTCGGTCGCGATCTCAAGCTCCGTTAAATGGTCACGCAGCACATCGCGCTGCTGACGACCAGGGAGCAAACGCGCTTCTTCAAAGACATACTCAGAAACGTCTTGCAGCAGTTCGTCTTTTGCTCTTAGCCCCCAACGAGCGGCGCGGCGGATGCCTTCGGCCAGTGAATGGGCGGGCATATCGCCTAGCCAGCGCGCTAGCTCGCTTTCCCAGTCAATATCCAAGTCAAATAGCAGGTCTCGGGTGGCTTCCAGTAGATGGATGCGACCGCGTACGGAAAGCTTGCCATCAAACATCAGTCGCTCGACAGAAGCACCGCTGAGCCATTCAGAGAGTGTTTCTGGGGTAAGCTCAACGATGGCATCAACATCGGTTTCGTCTAGATCATCACCGCGTAGCAGATCAATGCCAGCGTGATGATAGTGGAGCACCAACTGGAGATGAGGCTTTTCTAGCCTGACCAATAGTCGACTACCCGCTAACGCCGCAAGTCGCCCAGGCGCAGCTGGGTCGCGGGCAAGCAGGGCATTCAACGTGCGTTCACATCCGGCCAGCAATAGGGTCGGGGTGACTAGCATGCTGACCTCTTAGTCATTGACGTCATAATTTAATGCCACGATGAAGGGCAACAATACCGCCGGTCAGGTTGGTGTACTCCACCCGGTCCAGGCCGGCACTCTCCATCATGGCCTTCAAGGTTTCCTGATCGGGGTGCATGCGAATCGACTCGGCAAGATAGCGGTAGCTCTCACCATCGCCAGCCACTAGCTCGCCCATTTTGGGTAGCAAGCGGAATGAGTACTCATCGTAAGCTTTCGATAGTAACGCATTGTTGGGCTTGGAAAATTCAAGTACCAGTAAGCGCCCGCCCGGTTTTAGTACCCGTGTCATTGAGCGCAGAGCAGCATCTTTATCGGTGACGTTACGCAGGCCGAAAGCAATGGTGATGCAATCAAAACTATTATCGGGAAATGGCAGGCATTCCGCGTTGGCTTGCACATACTCAACGTTGCCCCCAACGCCATTGTCCATCAGCTTGTCGCGGCCTACTCTGAGCATGGAGGCATTAATATCGGCCAACACGACTTTGCCCCGAGGGCCGACGAGGCGGGAGAACTTGAGCGTTAAATCGCCGGTGCCGCCAGCAATATCGAGGACATGGTGGCCAGGGCGAACGCCTGCGCGCTCAATAGCAAGGCGTTTCCAAACACGGTGAATACCCATCGACATCAAGTCGTTCATGATGTCGTAGCGGGCAGCTACCGAATGAAACACATCAGCGACGCGAGAGGCTTTTTCGTCAACTGACACTTCTTGATAGCCAAAATGGGTGGTGCGTTTTTCTGTGGGGCTCATGGGGCTTTAGCTCCCGAGTTCGAGGCGGTAATAATCGACCAAAAGGTCGTCGCAATAAATGGTTAGCGACATTGTAGCCTTCTCACCCCTGATTTGTCTGCGCTTCACCTGAGTCGCAGGGTCACAGCTGTTTGAATTGAATACTGGCGGGCTCGCGGGAAGCCCCTGCCTCTTCTAAACGTTGCAGGTAGTTTTGCCAGTAGTCTGATTGGTGCTGGGCTAAATCGTACAGATAGTTCCAGCTATACAGGCCGCTATCATGGCCATCGTCAAAATGCAGCTTCAGCGCATAATTACCGGCTTGGGTAATGTTTTGCAGGCCGACATCTTTTTTACCTACCTGCAATACGGCGGTGTCGCCACCATGGCCACGTACTTCCGCTGATGGTGAGTAAACTCGCAAAAACTCAACCGGCAGCCGAAAGCTTTCGCCGTTTGCGTAGCCAAGCTCTAGCTCGCGAGCCTGTTTATGGTAGTGAACCCGCGTTGGGGTGGGGGCATTCGTAGAAATAGGAGCGTTCATTGATGACGTCACCTTTTACGATATTGAGCTAAAACGGGTTGACCGACTATTTACGCTTTAGCGAATGCGTGAAGGCAAGCGCCACGGCTAACGTTTGATCGACAGGACGTCGATCAAGCACGAGCAACAGGGGTGTTGTTCTCGTGCGCAACGTTAGCCGCAGCGTAGCCTGAACAGCAGCATTTGCGTGTGTAAAAAGCGGGCAAGCTGCTGCGGACTATACCGATATAAGCGCGTTTACAAAATATAGCGCGATAGGTCTTCGTCTACTGCTAGCTCACCCAGTTGGGCATTGACGTAATCGGCATCAATGACCAGCGGGCTATCCATATCGCCACCTTTAAACGAGGCCTCTTCTAGCAACCGTTCCAGCACGGTGTGTAGACGGCGAGCACCAATATTCTCAGTGCCTTCGTTCACCTGCCAGGAAATTTCGGCAATGCGCTCGATACCGTCAGGGGTGAACTCAATATCTAGTCCTTCAGTGGCCAGCAGCGCTTGATACTGTTTTGTAAGTGACGCTGATGGCTCAGTGAGGATGCGCTTGAAGTCGCCAGGTGTCAGCGCGTCTAGCTCTACACGGATCGGCAAGCGTCCCTGTAGTTCAGGAATAAGGTCCGAGGGACGCGACAGGTGGAAGGCACCGGAAGCGATAAATAGAATATGGTCTGTTTTGACCATGCCGTATTTGGTCGAGACGGTAGAACCTTCGATCAGCGGCAGCAGGTCACGCTGCACGCCTTCACGAGAGACTTCACCGCCACTGGACTGACCGCTACCCTTGGCAACTTTATCGATCTCATCCAAGAACACAATGCCGTGCTGCTCGACGGCTTCGACAGCACGAGCTTTGATCTCTTCTTCATTGACCAGTTTGCTAGCTTCTTCGTCGCGTAGTAACACCAGCGCTTCTTTAACGGTCACGCGGCGCTGCTCACGCTTTTGTTGACCCATGTTAGAGAACAGACTCTGTAGTTGGCTGGTCATCTCTTCCATGCCAGGCGGCGTCATTATGTCGATGCCTTGCCCATGTGAAGAGACTTCAATGTCGATCTCTTTATCATCCAGCTGGCCTTCTCGCAGCTTCTTACGGAAGGTTTGACGCGTACCACTATCTTCCCGAGGCTTATCTTCCTGGCCACGGGGCGGCGGCAGTAATGCATCTAGAACGCGGTCTTCAGCGGCATCCTCAGCGCGATGGCCAACTTCTTCCTTAGCGTGCTCGCGAACCATTTTGATCGCAGCTTCCATCAAATCGCGAATAATCGACTCAACATCGCGGCCCACATAACCCACTTCAGTAAATTTAGTGGCTTCGACCTTGATGAAGGGTGCTCTGGCCAGTTTGGCAAGGCGACGAGCAATTTCCGTTTTACCAACGCCAGTAGGGCCAATCATCAGAATATTTTTTGGCGTCACTTCCGGGCGTAGCTCATCGTTTAACTGCATGCGGCGCCAACGGTTGCGCAGGGCAATAGCGACGGCGCGTTTGGCATCCTGCTGGCCAATAATGTATTGATCCAGGGCATGGACGATTTCGCGGGGGGTCATCTGGGTCATAAAAAGGGGCCTCAACGGTCGTTGATGTTCAGCTCTTCGAGCGTCACGTGGTGATTGGTAAACACGCAGATGTCGCCGGCGATTTCGAGTGACTTTTCAGTAATTTCACGCGCAGAAAGCTCAGTGTTTTCCAGCAACGCACGGGCGCTTGCCTGGGCAAAGTTGCCGCCAGAGCCAATCGCAATAATGCCGCGCTCAGGCTCAACCACATCACCGTTACCGGTAATAATCAGTGAGGCGCTGTGGTCAGCTACGGCCAGTAGTGCTTCCAGGCGGCGTAACGCTCGGTCGGTACGCCAGTCTTTTGCCAACTCAACGGCGGCTTTGGTTAAGTGCCCTTGGTATTTTTCGAGCTGCGCTTCAAATCGCTCAAATAGCGTGAAGGCGTCGGCGGTGCCGCCAGCAAAGCCTGCTAGCACCTTGCCACGGTAAAGACGACGTACTTTGCTGGCATTTCCTTTCATTACGGTGTTGCCCAGCGATACTTGGCCGTCGCCTGCCAGAACAACGTGGTTACCACGGCGTACGGATACAATAGTGGTCATGGAGATAACTCCTTGGGGGAGGCATAAGCTCCCGATGACTGATCGGTCACGTCACGCGACCGCAAAAAAGGCGATTCACAACAAAATGCGGGCGGCTGATAAAAAATCAACCGCCCGCTAAGTAAAGCCTTCAGATAAAGTGTTTTTTAAACGGTGTTTATGAAAATAAAAGCCCGCCTAGCCGTTGTTTAGAGTTGCCTGTCGTTATTTGTTTAGCGTTACAGGTAGCTAACGCAGCTCTGTGGATAGGCTAGTTCTTTGGATAGGCTAGTTCTGTAATTGGATCAGTAGAGGCTCAATACCTTGTGTACTCATCAAATCCTGGGCGCGATTTAACTCACGGGTGTCTTCATAAGGGCCTACTTGAACGCGGTGCCAGGTATCGCCGTTGGCCTTCACTTCGCTAACCTGGGCAAGCAGACTTAAATTGCGTAGACGACTGCGCAGCTGCTCGGCATCGCTTAATTCCCGAAATGAGGCAGCCTGCAGCATATAGCGGTTAGGTGTGCTAGAGGGGCTAGCCGTTGCTTGCTGAGCCGCAGCCACTTGCTCTTCAGGGCGCATGTTAGCGGCAATAACCTGTGCGATAGGATCATCGTTTTGACGCGCACTGGCGTTGCTAGTCGTTGTTTCGCTGGTTGCCGTGTCGTCATTACTTGAGGCCGTTTGAGCCTGCTGTGCTGCCGCTTCAGGACGGTTTACAGTTGATGGTAGCGACACACCTGGAGCAATAACCTCCGTATCTGGCAGCAGCGTGTAAAACTCAAACGTGGGCATAGCCGGTTCGGTAACGCTCTCTGTTTGGCGCGCTGCACTACGTTCATCGCTACCGGCAGGCTTGGGTAACACCGTTGCTTGGGGTGTGTCTTCCTGCGCTTGCCAGGGGGCCGTGCCATGTTGATGCTGTGCCAGAAAAAAGCCTGCTGCTACGCCTGCTATCCCCCAAAGCCAGCCGGGAATTTTGAAACCGCCACCCCCTGAGCGTTTGCTGGCTTTACGCTGAGTGGTTGCACCTCGGCGGGTAGGCTTTTCTTTAGGGCTCGCCATCGCTTACATCTCCTCTGGGGCGCTAACCCCCATAAGGTCCAGCCCATTGCGTAGCACCTGCTTGGTTGCTAAACCAAGGGCTAAGCGTGTGTTGCGCAGAGTGTCATCTTCGACCATGACCTTAACGGCGTTGTAGCAGGTGTGGAAATCCCCTGAAAGATCCAATAAGTACTGAGCAACCTGCTGCGGTTCGCGATTTTTGGCAGCATTCTCAACCACTTCTGGGTAGCGTGCCAAGCGGTTAAGCACGGCCTTTTCCTGGTCGCTATCAAGCAACGCAAGATTAGCTAGAGCAACACCGTGGTTGAAGGGCTGGCCTGCATCTTCGGCTTTACGCAGCATGCTAGATACCCGTGCATGGGCGTATTGGATGTAGTAAACCGGGTTATCGTTCGATTGCGAGCGAGCCAGGTCAATATCAAACGTGAGCTGTGAATCCGCTCGGCGGGCCGCAAGGAAGAAGCGGGTAGCATCACGGCCAACTTCATCAATCAGGTCGCGCACGGTGACATAGCTGCCAGCACGTTTGGACAGTTTTACCTCTACGCCTGAGCGGGTCACCATGACCATTTGGTGGAGGACATAGTCGGGCCAGCCTTTTGGAATGCCAACTTCCAGTGCCTGCAAGCCTGCACGAACACGAGTAACCGTGGAGTGGTGGTCAGCTCCCTGCTCATTAATCACGGTTTTAAAGCCGCGCTGCCACTTATTCAGGTGGTAGGCCACATCCGGCAAGAAATAGGTATAGCCTCCTTCCCGTTTACGCATTACTCGGTCTTTGTCATCGCCAAAGGCAGTCGTGCGCAGCCACATAGCGCCATCTTCTTCGTAGGTATGGCCATTAGCAACGAGCTTTTCGACGGTCGCTTCGACTTTGCCATCTTGATACAACGATGACTCAAGGAAGTAGACATCAAATTCAACGCCAAATGCTTTCAGGTCTAAGTCTTGTTCACGGCGCAGCCAAGCCACAGCAAAGGCTTGAATGGCATCAAGGTCATTAGCATCTGCTTTCGCAGTGACTTCACGATCATCGGCTGTCACCATTTTGCCAGCCATATAGTCATTAGCCACATCAACAATGTACTCACCACGATAGCCGTCTGCTGGCCAGCTTGGGTCATCGGGCCCAAGGCCCTTAGCGCGAGCCTGGACAGACAGCGCTAGGTTTTTGATCTGAGCGCCGGCATCGTTGTAATAAAATTCGCGAGTCACATCGTAGCCCGTGGCTTCCAATAGGCGGCAAATACAGTCGCCTATTGCTGCGCCTCGACCATGGCCAACGTGCAGTGGCCCTGTCGGGTTGGCAGAAACAAACTCCACCTGAACCTTCTCACCTTTGCCAATCAGGCTGCGTCCAAAGGCATCGCCGCTATCGAGCACTTGAGCAACAATTTGCGCGGCTGCATCAGTAGCGGCAAAAAAATTAATAAAACCAGGGCCTGCAATCTCGGTTTTTTGAATGGCATCGCTGGCGGGTAGGGCGGCAACCAATAGGTCGGCAAGCTCGCGAGGTTTCTTTGCTGCAGGCTTTGCCAGCATAAGGGCTAGGTTGGTGGCGTAGTCGCCGTGGGCTTTATCTTTGGTCGGATCAACTTTAATCGTCGGCTGTAGATCGTCGGGCAGCACGCCTTGGTGCTTAAGCGCGTCAACTGCGCCTTCTAGCAAAGTAATAATGGTGTCTTTCATTTAAATATCCGGATGTCGTCGGTGGCGGCGTGTGCGTGCGCTCATATCAAGTAGCGGCAAAGTGGTCATTATCGGCAATTGGCGCGCAGTTTCAAAGCCGTATTCCGTTACAGGGTGAGCCGGTTGCCTCTAATACGCCTATCTTTACGCAAGAGTTTGCGGGTCAATATCGATAGACCAACGTACTTTGCGAGCGTCTCGGTTTGCCTCTAACCACTGTACCAGCCAGTTAGCTGCCGTGTGACGCTGGCTACGTTTATCCGCTGCCAGCATGATGTGTATATGATAACGGTTTTGGCGGCGCTCCATGGGGGCAGGAACAGGGCCTAAACAGCGAACCGCTAGATTTACCATTGTTAACCATTCCCGTAGAGCCAGAGCAGCTTGCTGAGCCAAAGAGATAGCAGCTTCTTCGTTAGGGCTTTCAAAGCGTAGCAGGGCCATAAAGCAAAAAGGCGGCAGTTTTGCGATACGGCGCTCTTCTAATAAGCTGCGTGCGAGTGCGCCATAACCATGCTCAGCAAGCTGGCCCAGGTGCGGGTCATCGGGGTGTAGGGTTTGTACCAAAACCCGTCCTGGATGAGCTGCGCGCCCAGCGCGTCCGGCGACTTGTTCGAGCAACTGCGCGCTGTGTTCCATGGCGCGAAAGTCAGCAGCATAGAGGCCGCCATCGGCATTGACCACCACCACCAGCGTGACATGGGGCAGGTGGTGGCCTTTAGCGAGCATTTGGGTGCCAACAAGCAAGCAAGGCTCGCCCCGCTGAATCTCCTTGAGTATCTGCTCAAAACTCTCTTTTTTACGTGTACTGTCGCGGTCAATACGGTGCACAGTAACGTTTGGGAACAAGCCTTGAAGCGTTTCTTCGGTGCGTTCGGTGCCGCTGCCCAGAGCGCGCAGGTCACCGCTGCCACACTCGGGGCAAGCGTCTGGCAGCGCGCGCCGACTATCACAATGGTGGCAGGCTAGTAGTGGCGGCTGCCGGTGCAGCGTCATGCGTGAATCGCATTGCCCGCACTCGGCTATCCAGCCACAGCTATGGCAGGCAAGCGTTGGTGCAAACCCCCGCCGGTTGATAAACACCAGTGCCTGCTTGCCTGCCTTTAAGGTGTTTTTGATGGCGGTGATAGCGCCAGGCAGAAGCCCGCCTTGGCGCCGCTGGTGGCGTAGGTCAATCAATTCAAGCCTGGCAGGCGGGTGACGGCTAGGGCGCTGGGTAAGCCGCAGATGACGATACGTTCCTGAAAGCGCCTGCTGCAAGCTTTCGAAGGAGGGCGTGGCACTGCCTAATAGCAGGGGAATATTGTGGTAGTGAGCCCTGGCAACGGCTAAATCTCGAGCGTTGTAGCGAAGCCCATCGTGCTGTTTATAAGAACCATCATGCTCTTCGTCAACGATAATGGCGCCTGGGTTTTTGAGCGGAGTAAAAATAGCTGAGCGGGTGCCAATAATGACGAGTGCGCGGCCATTGGCAGCGGCTTCCCATACATCCAGTCGCTCCAAGTCGGTAAGCCCCGAGTGCAGCGCCATGACCGGTACCCTAAAGCGGCTCTTGAAACGCGCTAGGGTTTGCGGCGTGAGGCCTATTTCAGGCACCAGTACCAGTGACTGTTTGCCCTTAGCGGCGAGGGCTTCAATTAGCTGAAGGTAAATTTCAGTTTTACCGCTTCCAGTCACGCCTTCAAGTAAGCAAGGATGGTAGTTTTCGAGTTTTTCATGCAATACAGCAAGTGCCGAGGCTTGTTCTCTATTCAGCGGAAGCGATGGCGAGGCCAGCAAGTTGCCGCCAGCGGGCGGTGTTGCGGCTAATGTGGTTTCTTGGGGTTGGGCGAAGCCCTTTTTCTGCAAAGCTAGAAGTTGCTCCCGGGTAAAACCATGGGCAGTGACTGCCCGGCCAGCCAGCCCGTGTGGGTGCTGGCACAGCAGGGCATACAGCTCGGCTTGCTTGGGTGCTCGCTGAAGCGATAGTTCATCACCCCGTGACAGCGGGAGCCACAGCGTCTGCATTCTTCCCCCCATGGGATGGCCCTGGCGCAACCGGGCGGGCATGGCTAGCTGCATCGTGTCGCCTAAACTGTGCTGGTAATAGCGGGCGGCAAAATGGCATAGCCACTGCCAGTCGTTGGGCAGTGGGGCGTCGTCTAGCACCTCGCTGATAGCACGTAGCTTTGTGCGAGGCAATTCACTGCCGTTGGCAAGCTCTGCCACCACGCCGACTACTTCTCTGCGGCCAAAGGGTACGCGCACTCTAAGACCCACCACCCAGCCGCACGCGGGAGGCTGGCGTGTTGGCAAATAGTCAAATAATCGTCGCAGCGGCGATGGCAGTGCGACCTTTAATACTTGAAAAGGTGATGACGTCGCGTCTTGAGGGCGTGCCTGGGTAGAAACAGAGTCGGACAATTGGCCTCCGGCGTTTAGTTTGCTAGAATGCGCGGCCGCTCTGAATCTATAGGATGGAGCGGTTAACCGGTTAGCAGTTTTTTCAAACCCGTATGCGGTGCCTGGCAACGGATCAGGTGGCGGCATACAGCTCATGAGGCTCAAGATGAAACAAGGTATCCACCCGAATTACAACACGGTCACCGCTAGCTGTTCTTGCGGTGCAAGCTTCCAGGTTGGTTCTACCTCTGGTCAGGACTTCTCTCTGGACGTGTGCTCCAACTGCCACCCGTTCTACACTGGTAAGCAGAAGCAAGCGACCACTGGTGGCCGTGTAGAACGCTTTAACAAGCGTTTTGGCGCTGCTGTTAAGCGCGGCTAATCCTAACGGATTTGCGCTATTGCATACACACAATGTGTTTTGCAAAAAATCACGCCATGGCGTAATGCCGATCAGTTAAGAAAATTAATATGATCGGCTGACCGATTTTTTCGGAGCCTTCAAAACCCATAGTCAGGTTTACTGACTACGGGTTTTTTTATGTTCTTAAGCCAGGCACTGGAAGCTCTTCAGGATTTCACCTCGGATGACTTCAGTAAAAAGGAGACCGGGTCGGTATCCGATACGGTCTCCTTCTAAGCCCACTTATCGCAAGCTTAACTGACAAGCATTCCACCTCGAGGTGTCGCCTTTAATCTAGCTAATCAACCTAGCTAATCGTTCACTCTACAGCGCCGCGATCTTCAATTGTTGCTCTTCCAGCAGCTTTTTGGCAGCTTGGAATTCAGCGAGTTTGCCACGCTCTTTTTCAACCACGGCTTCTGGGGCTTTGGCGATAAAACCTTCGTTGCCGAGCTTCTTCTCAATGCCGCCGATCAACTTGTCCTGCTTGTCAATTTCTTTAGCCAGGCGTTTGAGTTCGGCGTCTTTGTCGATGAGATCCGCCATGGGCACCAGCACTTCCATATCGCCCACTAGCTGCGTTGCGCAGAGCGGTGCGTCGTCTGGGTTGGGCAGCCAGGTGGCGCTTTCCAGCTTGGCCAGCTTGGCGAGGAAGTGGCGGTTGCTTTCCAAGCGCTGGGCGTCTTCCGGCTTGCCTTTGGTGAGCAGTACGTCCAGCGGTTTGCCAGGGGCAATGTTCATCTCGGCGCGGATGTTACGCACTGCGATAATCACGCCTTTTAACCATTCGATATCCCGAGTGGCCTGTTCGTCGATTTTGCTTTCGTCGGCTTCCGGCCAGGCTTGGAGCATGATCGACGCGCCATCACCGACGAAGGTACCGGCCAGCGGTGCAACGCGCTGCCAGATCTCTTCTGAGATATAGGGCATCATCGGGTGAGCGAGGCGCAGAATAGTTTCCAGTACGCGCACGAGCGTACGGCGGGTACCGCGTTTGGCTTCTGCACTGGCGTTTTCGTCCCATAAAACAGGTTTGGAAAGCTCCAGGTACCAGTCGCAGTACTCGTTCCAGACAAACTCATACAGCGCTTGGGAGGCGTGGTCGAAGCGGTACTCGTCCATCGCTTTAGTGACCTGGGTTTCAGTTTGCTGCAGCTGGGAAATAATCCAGCGGTCGGCCAGTGAAAGCTCAACGTCGCCACCCTCTGTTCCACAGTCTTCACCTTCGGCATTCATTAGCACGTAGCGTGAAGCGTTCCACAGCTTGTTGCAGAAGTTGCGGTAGCCATCCAGGCGGTTCATATCAAACTTAATATCGCGCCCGGTGGTTGCCTGGGAAAGGAACGTAAAGCGCAGGGCATCGGTGCCGTGGGCTTCAATGCCGTCTTTAAATTCGTCCTTGGTTGCTTTGGCGATGGCCTTGGCCTGTTTCGGCTGCATCATATTGCCGGTGCGCTTTTCCAGCAGCGCATCTAGCGTGATGCCGTCAATCAGGTCGATTGGGTCCAGTACATTGCCCTTGGATTTGGACATTTTCTGACCCTGACCGTCGCGTACCAAACCGTGCACATAAACGGTTTTGAACGGGACTTCGCCAGTGAACTTGAGGGTCATCATGATCATCCGGGCGACCCAGAAGAAGATAATGTCAAAACCGGTCACCAGCACGCTGGAGGGGTGGAAGGTTTCCAGTTCTGGGGTTTTTTCTGGCCAGCCTAGGGTGCCAAACGTCCACAGGCCCGAACTGAACCAGGTGTCGAGGACGTCTTCGTCTTGGGTCAGGGTGACGTCTGCCGAAAGGCCGTGCTTCTCGCGGGCTTCCTCTTCGCTACGGGCAACGTAGACATTGCCTTCCGCGTCGTACCAGGCAGGAATGCGGTGGCCCCACCACAGCTGGCGGGAGATACACCAGTCTTGCAGGTCGCGCATCCAAGCGAAGTACATGTTTTCGTAGTTCTTCGGTACGAACTGGATGTCGCCGTTTTCTACCGCTTCAATGGCGGGCTTGGCCAACGTTTCTACCGCAACAAACCATTGATCAGTAAGCAGCGGTTCGATCACATCGCCGGAACGGTCGCCATAGGGCAGGGTGTTGTTGACGGCTTCTACCTGTTCCAAAAGGCCCAGAGCGTCCATATCGGCAACAATTTGCTTACGCGCTTCAAAACGGTCCAACCCTGCGTATTTGGCGGGCAGGGTGGCGTCTTCGTCGGGCTGGGGAGTGCCTTTTAGGTCGAAGATTTCAGCGCGCTCAAGGATGGTGGCATCCTTGGTGAACACATTGATCAGCAGGTGGTTCTGGCGCTTGCCGACTTCGTAGTCATTGAAGTCGTGGGCCGGGGTGATCTTTACGCAGCCGGAGCCTTTTTCCATATCGGCGTGCTCGTCGGCAACGATAGGAATGCGGCGGCCGACCAGCGGCAATTCGATAAATTTGCCGACCAGCGAAGCATAGCGAGCATCATCGGGGTTAACCGCGACACCCGTATCGCCTAGCAAGGTTTCAGGGCGAGTGGTTGCCACGACCAGGTAATCGTTACCATCGGCGGTTTTGACGCCATCGGCCAGCGGGTAGCGGAAGTGCCAGAAGCTGCCCTGCTGCTCTTTGTTTTCCACTTCCAGGTCGGAAATCGCGGTGTGTAGGGTAGGGTCCCAGTTAACCAGGCGTTTGCCACGGTAGATCAACTTTTCTTCGTGCAAGCGCACGAACACTTCTTGCACGGCTTTATAGAAGCCGTCATCCATCGTGAAGCGCTCGCGGGACCAATCAACGCTGGCGCCCATGCGGCGCAGCTGGCGGGTGATGTGGCCGCCGGACTCCTCTTTCCACTCCCATACCTTGTCGATAAACGCATCGCGGCCCAGGTCGTGGCGGGTTTTGCCTTCTTCCGCGGCAATTTTACGCTCAACCAGCATTTGCGTGGCGATTCCGGCGTGGTCGGTGCCTACCTGCCACAGGGTGTTGTTGCCCTGCATCCGCTTCCAACGCGTCAGGGTATCCATAATGGTGTCCTGGAACGCGTGGCCCATGTGCAGGCTGCCGGTCACGTTAGGCGGTGGAATCATGATCGAAAACGGCTTACCGCGGCCTGTTGGGGCGAAGCGGTTGTCGGCTTCCCAGCGTTCGTACCAGCGGGTTTCGATCTGTTCGGGTTGGTAGGTCTTTTCCATGGGGAGTCGGCTCACGGCTTGCAAAAAAAATGGTGGCAAGTATACCGCGAACGACCCCCTGGCGTCAGGGGCGTTGATGAAACCGCACAGCGGTTAATCGCGTAGGGCGCGGTCGCGTACTTTCACCACGGGTTCCATGAGGTAGTCCAGTACGCTGCGCTTACCGTTGAGAATATCGATTTCCGCCACCATGCCAGGAATAATGGTCAGCGGTTCATTGTCAGCGTCGAA
The DNA here is from genome assembly GCF_000712975.1 of Vreelandella neptunia. Taxonomy (GTDB): domain Bacteria; phylum Pseudomonadota; class Gammaproteobacteria; order Pseudomonadales; family Halomonadaceae; genus Vreelandella; species Vreelandella qaidamensis. The sequence continues at coordinate 105,287 of NZ_JHQL01000007.1, forward strand.
GAGATAGCCGTCGGTGCGCACCTCAACGGGGTACATCAACTCACCGCTTTCTGGCATTTGAACGGCGTCGGCGGCAATAGTGACCAGCTCGCCATCCAGGCCGCCGTAACGGGCAAAGTCGTAGGCCGTTAGTTTTACCTTCACCGGCTGGCCGGGGTAGAGGAAGGCGATATCCGAGGGGCGAATATGCGCTTCTACGACCAAGGCGTCATCGGCTGGGACGACCTCCACGAGCGGCTCACCAGAGCCTGCTACGCCACCTACGGTGCTAATATGCACTTGATTCACGACCCCTGCGACTGGCGAGCGGATGGTGGTGCGTGCCACCTGATCCGCTCGGCCGGGAAGCGTCTTTTGTAGCTCTGCGGCCTGTGAGGTCGCTTCGGCCAGTTGGGCGAGCGCATCGGCTTCAAAAGCATTGCGAGCGGCTGCTTTGCGGTCTTCAATTTCAGCGATGGAAGATTCTGCGCGGGCAACAGCACTTTGTTGGCGGGCTACCTCGCCGCGCAGTTCGTTGAGCGATTGACGTACTCGCAGCAGCGAGGTCTCTGGCTCAATGCCGCGCTGAGCCAGTGGCTGAATGATGGCCAGCTCTCGTTCGGCCAGCTGCACGCCGGAACGGGCGGTGCTTAACGCGGCTTCGAGCTCCGCTTTTTCCTGACGGCGCTGATAGCCCTGCTGTTCTAATACTTGAAGTTCGGCGCTTAGCTCCAACTGCCGCCCATGAAACAGGCGGGTTTCGCTCGCAGCCACACTAGGTGCGCTTTGGCTGAGTGCATCATCGAGTGCCAGCGGCGTTTGGTTGATTTCGGCTTCCAGGCGTTGCAAGCGTAGTTGCAGGGAACGTAGGCGCTGTAGGCTCTCTTCGTAGTCGCCTTCCAGCGTGCCGCCACTAAGCACCATCAGCGTGTCGCCTTGTTCGACCGTATCCCCACGGCGTACGTTAATCTCGGTTACCACGCCGCCTTCCAGGCTTTCTACTACTTGCAGGCTGCGCGAGGGCACGACTTTGCCTTGCCCTCGGGTCACTTCGTCCACCTCCGTGAGATAAGCCCACAAGAAGCCAATCAGTAAAAAGCCAATAATGGTGAGCAGGAGTAGGCTGCTAGCAATTGGCCGCTTGGTGCGGCCATGGCGTACAAAGTGTTCAAAATCAAGCTGGGACGTCGGGCGGCTCACAATGCTGTTCCTTCACGCGTGCGGTGGGGCGCTGCTTCAACGGGGCGCATCACCTGGGCCTTGGGGCCATCGGCAATAATCTGGCCTTGATCAACAATAATCACCCGATCAACCAGCGCTAACAGACTGGTGCGGTGCGTCACGACCACCAGGGTTTGCGACTGGCTAGCGGCTTTTAGCCGTGAGATCACCTCTTTTTCGGTTTGAATATCCATTGCACTGGTTGGCTCATCCATCAGCAACATCGGTGGGGCTCCCAGCAGCGCGCGGGCAAGGCAGATGAGTTGCCGCTGGCCACCGGAAAGCCCTTCGCCGCGCTCACCAATGGGCATGTCGTAGCCCTGGGGGTGGCGGGCGATAAAGTCGTGGGCACCGGCCAGTTTGGCGGCCTGGAGAATTTGTTCATCGGTAGGGTGGTGGGCACCAATCGCAATATTCTGGCGAACAGTGCCAGAAAACAGCCACGCTTCCTGCAACACGCTACCAATGTTGTGACGTAAATCCGCAGGGTCAATTTGGCGAATATCGGTGTCGTCTACTAGTACCGCGCCTTTTTCGGGCGGGTAAATGCCGAGCAGTAGCCGCGCCAGGGTACTTTTACCGGAACCCACGCGGCCCAGTAGCGCAACCTTTTCTCCAGGCTCGATCGTCAGATTGATATTGGCCAATGCTGCAGTGGTTTGCTCTGGGTAGCGGAAGCTCACATCTTGCAGGCTGATTTTGCCTTCCAGAGAAGGGCGGCTTAAGTAGTGACGGCCAGCGGGGCGCTCGGAAGGCATATTCATTAGTTGGTCAAGCGCGCGGTAAGAGGTGCGGGCTTGGTTAATGCGGGTCATGGTTTGAGCCAGCTGCGCCAGCGGCGCGAGTGCACGGCCGGTGAGAATCACACAGGCAATCATTGCACCCATGGAAATCACCCCGTCACCGACTAAAAACACCCCATACACCACAATGCTCACCTGAGCGGCTTGCTGGGCGAACGCGGTGGCATTCAGGGCAAACTGTTGAATTGCCCGGCCTTTACGGCCCACGTTAGATTGCTGCTGAACGCTCTCTTCCCAGCGTTGGCGAATCATTGGCGCAGCGCCACTGGCTTTAATGGTTTCCAGCCCTGCTACCGCTTCAATCAGAACGCCCTGCTTGGAACGGCTCTCTTCAAAGGCTTGGCCGGACAGGCGTTTAAGAAAGGGCTGCACCGCCAGGCCAATCAGCAGTACCAACGGCACGGCAATCAGCGGCACCATAAAAAGCGGCCCCCCAATCAGATAAATCACGCCGATAAACAGGAAGATAAACGGCAAATCGACGAGGGCTACCAGCGATGCTGAGGCGAAGAAATCGCGCAGCGACTCAAATTCCCGCAGGGTGTTGGCAAACCCACCGGTAGAGCCCCGCTTGGCACTCATTTGTAGGTTGAGCACATGGTCAAAAATGCGCCTGCCCATGCGCAGGTCAGCTTCTTGTCCCGCCCGTTCAATAAACAGTTGGCGCAACGTTTTTACCGCAAAATCAAACAGCAATGCGATACTCACACCCACGGTTAGCGCGACGAGCGATTCAATGGCCTCGTTGGGCAATACGCGGTCGTAAACCACCATAATAAACAGTGAGGTGGCTAGCCCAAGGAAGTTGGTTAGCGCAGCGGCAATCACCACTTGGGTGTACACCCAACGATTAGACGAGAGGGCGCTCCAAAACCAGTGGCCGCCTTGTATGGCTGGCTCGCTATTCAGGGCTACCGGCCGGTAGCGGGCGCGCACTGCAATCAGGTGGCCAATGTACTCTGCTTGCAGGGCACTTAACGCGGTTTCGACCGGCTGTTTGCCTAATGCCGGGTCAAACAGTGCAAAACGCTTATCATCAATGCGCTCAATGATGACCACGGCGCGCCCGTTTTTTAGCAGCGCGACCGCTGGCAGCAGCGAGTTCCCCAGCGTTGCCAGGGCATGTTCGCCCAGCGCAGCGACCATGCCGTGACGCTCGGCAGCATCAATAAAGCCGTCGGGAGTGAGCGGGGTGTGTGCGCCTACCCGTTGGGCGCGCACAGCCGCTTCTGAGACCGGTAGTTCAAGCCGAGCCGCCACAAAGGTCAGGCATTGCTCAAGGGCGTCTGCGGGCGGATTAGCGGTGTTCAAGGTGAATCTCCATCACATCGAGTAGCTGCCCGGTTACCGCAAGTTGCTGAAAGCTAGCTTGCTCCCAGCGCACACGGCGATTGATTAGCTCTAGCGCGGTTTGGAATAGATCCCGCTGGGCGTCCAGCAAATCGTTAATACTGCTTCTCCCTACGGCGAACTGATCGCGGTAGGCCAGTAGCGCTTCTTCTTCAGCGGCAAGCGTGGCGGTTTGCGCTTCAAGCTCCGCTAGGCGGGTGCGCGTGTCGGTATAGGCAGAGCGCACTTCCCGCTCCAGCTCGCGATGCAAGGCTTGGCGTTCAAATTGGCTCTGCTGCTGACGTTCAACCGCCTGGGCAATGCGCGACGAGGTCGCGCCGCCGCTGTAGGGTGTGTAATCAAGGTTAAACAACAGCGCCACGTCATTATCCGATTCGTTGAACTCATTCACATCGAACTGGCGACCTTCCACGGCTACGCTCAGGCTAGGCAAGCGGGCGTTACGAGTAGCTTGCGCTTCGGCTTCGCTGGCCTCACTGGTAAGGGTTTGGCTACGCAGCGAGGCGTTACGGGCAAGGGCGTTATCCAGCAGTTGGTCGGCGCTGGTCTCGCTTAGCAACGCTCCGCCTTGAGGCAAGGCCAGTACGTCGGGCGGGGTAAAGAACGCTTCTTGATAGACGTTAATCGCCCGGGCTAACTCACCCTCTAAGGAGATTAGCCGTGAGTTGGCGTCGCTTAAGCGGCTCTGGGCACGCAGTACATCGGCTCGCGAACCGGCGCCTGCCTCGCGGCGAAGTTGAACGTCTTCAAAAATGCGCTGATGCTGCTGCAGATTGTGCTCAGCTAGCTGGCGCTGAGCGGTAACACGGGCAACATCCAGGTAGGCATTCAGGGCGTAGAGAACTTCTTCTTCGACACTTGCCTGGGACTGCCAGTACGCCGCTTCAGCGCTAAGGTCGGCCGCGCGTATGCGCTCACCGCTGGCTCCAAAATCTACCAACAGCTGGCTGAGCGTAACGACCGCGTCAACGCGTGAGCCGCGGTCAGGCAGAGATTCAGTGCGCTGCAAGTCGTTACGGTACTCAAGCCCAGCGTTCACCTGAGGGCGACGCACGGCGCGCACTTCATCAATTTGTAGCACCGACTCACGCTCACGAGAGCGCTGGGCCAGAATGCGAGGCTGTTGCTCTAAGGCGTGCTGGATTTTTTGGCGTAGCGCCTCTAGCGCAGGAGAGGCTTCCATTGGTTGACTTGCTTGCCAGCGAAAGCGCGTTAGCAGTTGCGTCAGTTCCGGTGAAAATGCCGGGCCCTCCAGCGATGAAGCGGGTAAAGGCGTAGCCTCGGGAATCGGTTCATCAAACGCCGTTTGAGCCGCCAACAGTGGGTTTACCAGCAAAAGCGCAGCGGCCACGCTGCTCAGTAATAGCCGTTTGCGTGTCCGCGTATCAACATTAAAAGACATTCACGTTCCTGAATAACGTCGGTGCTTGGCACCCAATTAAGAGGGATCCGGCCATTGATAGCGCTCTTCGCTGCTGAACGCTTCTTGCCACTCGGAAAGGGGGCGGGAAGCGCTTGCTTCTGGCAGCGGTGTCGTTGGCCGTTGAAGGAGGCTGCGAAGAACGCCAAGCTGCTGTTGGGATATGAGCTGAGCGTACACTAAAGGGACGGCACCCAATTGCCAGAAAAGCCCCATTTGTTCAGCGGATAGTGCCTTCCAGGCGGGTTCATCAATTTGATATAACGGCGTGCTGCCTTGATAGCCTTCTGGCTGCCAAGGCGTGAGCAGCTTGGCATTGGCCAATGCATCAAGCTGCTGTGCAACTCGCTGGCAACCCGCTTCCCGCTGTTGGAGAAAAGCCAGTACGTGTTGGGGGAAGCTGGCTAGCTCGCCGTGTTGATTAAAGAAAGGTTCGGCATCCAGGTGCGCCACCACAAAGGGTGAGTGCTGGTCGATGCATAGCTTTTCAGGATATTCAGCATGCAGTCCGAAGGGGTGGCTGCGCAGGGCGGCGGGCACATACGCCGCGCGCCAGCGCCCTTGGCTATCGACGATGAGATTTTGTTCATCGCGCAGCCCCAGCAGTGCGACGGCCTGCCAGCCTAGTGCTGTCTGGGTGAACCCAATTGGAAAACTAGCGGCCGCATGGCGTAATTCGGCCTCTGCTAGGCTTGCCTGGGTAATGTGCTGAGCAAAATGGTAGGCAGTAAAACGTTGCCACATCAAACCGCTGTGGCGCTTAACGTCAAGCGGCACCCAGTGGGCAGCGTGGGCCATAGGAAAACCTTTGTGGTGGTGATAATAAGGCGGCTACCTTACCAAGAACACGCGCTAATCATTTACTTGAAGAGAGCCCACGCATGGCGATTAATCCAAGCACTGGGCCAGGTAGTAGCCACCATATCACCCAGGGGCCTTGGCTTACCCATAGGGCAGTGACTAGGGCGATAGACGGAATCGTTAGCCCAAAGCCAATGGCATTCATCATCGCCAGCGCTGCGCCGAGGCGCTCAGGTGGCGCGGTGGCTGCCGCCAGCGCGGAAAATTGCGCGGAATCGGCAATCACGCTAATGCCCCAAATCCCTAGCAGAGTTAGCAGTAGCCAGGGCGATGTGCCACCTAACAGTGGATAGAGCAAACAAAGCATGCCGGAGGTTGCTAGCGCCACAACGGCCACTCGCGCGCTGCCCACACGGCGGCTCCAGCGGCCAGCCCAAACGCAGCCAGGTAGGCCCAACGCAATCACCGCAAAACTTAGCCATGGCTGAAGGCCCGGCGCTGCGCTTAGACGTTCCAGCTCTCTAGTAACTAAAAAGGGCACCAGCGCCCACAGGGCGTATAGCTCCCAGCAGTGGCCAAAGTAGCCAAGTGCCGCGGCGCGGAAGTGCTTTTGCCTGAATGCAGACAGCCCCGCCCAGGGGCGTCCGCCGCTGGCTTTGGCGGGCAGGTGTGGCCCCACGCCTAGTTTAAAAATCATTAGTGCGGCGAGCAGTGCCAGGGCAGAAGCCAGCAACAGCGGCCACTGCCATGGCAAGTGCAGCGTTAGCCCGCGCAGTAAGTGGGGCGAGGCAATGCCCAGAGTCAGCATGCCGACCAACCAGCCCAGTGCCGAGCCTGCGTTGCTGGGTGTCCAGCTCACTACCAATTTCATACCGAGTGGATAAATACCGGCAAGACACAGCCCGACCAAAAAGCGTGCTGCTACCGCTAAGCTGACGCTGTCGGCGACGCCAATAAACGCGGCATTAATCAGCGCGCCTGCTACTGCTGAGATAGCAAACAAGTGGCTGGCGCGTACGCGATCGGCAAGGCCGGTGGTAGCAATGAGCAGCGTACCGGTAATAAAACCTGCTTGCACCGCAATGGTGAGCAGCCCCAGGTCGCTTTCACTCAAACCAACGGCCTGTTGAAGCGCAAGCCCTACGCCGTTAACGCTGAACCACAGTGAAGTGCCAAACAGCTGGGCGATGACAATTACCGCCAACGGGGCGCGCGCTAAAAAAGCATGGGAAGGTTGGGTGGATGCAAGCCGAGTAGGAAAGCGCATTGAGTGACTCTTCCTCTGAGTTATTGTTATGTATGGCGCTAGTGTAAGTGGTTATGCATCCGTGGCCAGATGGTAAAAAGGTTACCCCAACTTATGCGGCACCACTTCATGGCCCATTTCTTTATAGCGCTGCCAGCAGGCGCGTTTGGCGACCAGAACTTGCTGGTGCTGGTTGATAATTTCGGCAATGCGGACGTAGCGTTCCACGCCGTCGGGAATGTCGGGGTGTAAGTTCAGTAGAGCGGTTTCTTGCGTTGGCACAGGGAGTTGCTGCCAGCCTAGCGTTATCGGCACGCTGGCGGCCATGTCGCTGTCTTCCAGCGCGTGGGGGAGGTAGGCATCTTCACGGAACTGCCAAAGGGCCTCGTCAGCCTGTTCGGCCAGAGCTTTATCTTCGCAGTGCAGGTGTAACCGATAGCCTTTGCGGTGGATGGTTTCTGCTAGCTTGCAAGCAAACTGCAGACGCGCTTCCAGGGTGGTGTCAGGAAGGATATAAAAATCGATACGTGCCATCAAAGGCTCCAGCGGTTCCCGCTTTTTTCAAAACCCGTCCCTACCACCGCGGCTAGCGGCGGTAGGGTGTCGGTTTATACCCGTTGATTTATACCAACTGATTTATACCAATCGGGTGAGCCAGCCGTATTTATCTTCACTGCGGCCATATTGTAGGTCGAGCAGCGTTTTACGGATGCGCTTGGCAATTTCGTTGTTGCCATTGCCTTGTAAACGAATACGCTCGTTTTCAGTGACCAGTTCGCCGACCGGGGTAATTACCGCTGCTGTGCCGCAGGCGAACACTTCGGTAATCTCGCCAGACGCAGCGCCTTCGCGCCATTCATCGATGCTGATGGGACGCTCTTCCGGTGTTAGGCCCGCATCTTTTGCCAAGGTAAGCACGGAGTTGCGGGTAACGCCCTCCAGGATGGTGTCGGTGAGGCGGGGCGTCACTAAACGACCATCTTTATAAACGAAGAACAGGTTCATACCGCCTAGTTCTTCAATCCACTTGTTTTCAGCGGCGTCTAAGAACGCTACTTGGCTGCAGCCGTTTGCGGCGGCTTCTTTCTGGGCTGCCAGGGAGGCTGCATAGTTACCGCCACACTTGGCAAAGCCGGTGCCGCCAGGGGCTGCGCGCTTGTAGTGGGAAGAGAGCCAGATAGACACCGGCTCTATGCCGCCCTTGAAGTAAGCCGCCGCCGGTGAGGCAATCACGTAGTAGTCGACTTCATGAGCCGGACGTACGCCTAGGAAGGCTTCGGAGGCGATCATAAACGGACGCAGGTAGAGGCTGCACTCGTCGGCATCGCTGGAAGGTGTAGGTACCCAGGTGTGGTCTTGGGCCAGCAGCGCTTTCAGTGAACCGATGAAATCTTCATCGGAAAGCTCCGGCAACGCTAAACGGCGGGCGCTGCGGCGAAAACGCTCGGCGTTTTTCTCTGGGCGGAATGTCCAGATAGAGCCATCGGCATGGCGATACGCTTTAATGCCTTCAAAAATTTCCTGACCGTAGTGCAGCACAGAGGCCGCTGGGTCGAGGGTTAGTGGGCCATAGGGGCGCACTTGATGGCCGTGCCAGTCGGCGTCGACTGTCCAGCGGACGTGGGCCATATGGTCAGTGAAGTGCTTGCCAAAACCTGGGTTTTGCAGAATGTTGTCACGAATCTCATCAGCCATCGGTTGATTAGACGGCAGCGTTTCAAAATGAGACTCAAGCTGGGTATCTGAAGCTGTGGGCACGGCGTATTCTCTCCGCTATAGCCTAGCCCCGAAGGGCAAGTGTTAGTGTTTATTTGGTGTAGCGTGCGCTCTGAGAACAGCACGCACGCTAATGCCCTTAGATGTAACGTTTACGTCAACCAATGGCAACCGTTGATCGCCTGATTGTGATGTTAGCTGTCGCTATTTTCTACTTGGGCATCGGTCTCACGATCAAGCAAATACTGGGTTAATAGCCCTACTGGGCGGCCAGTGGCGCCTTTTTGTTTGCCGGAGTGCCAAGCGGTGCCGGCGATATCCAGATGCGCCCATGGGAAGTGATCGGCAAAGCGCGATAGGAAACACGCTGCTGTAATGGTACCGGCCGGGCGGCCACCAATATTGGCTAAGTCGGCGAAATTGGACTCTAGTTGTTCCTGATACTCATCCCATAGCGGCAGGTGCCAGGCGCGATCCCAGGCTGCTTCGCCAGCGTCGAGCAAATCGAGCGCCAGGTCATCGTCGTTGGAAAGCAGGCCCGTTGCGTGGTGGCCAAGGCCAATAATGACAGCACCGGTCAGGGTGGCAATATCAACCACGCTGGCCGGGGTAAAACGCTCAGCGTAGGTCAGCGCATCGCAGAGCACCAAGCGGCCTTCGGCATCGGTGTTCAGCACTTCAACCGTCAACCCTTTCAGGGTTTTGATAATATCGCCGGGTTTAGTGGCCGCACCGTCAGGCATGTTTTCAGCGGCGGCAACAATAAACACCACGTTTAGCTTGGGCTTAATGGCGAGCACTGCTTTGACGGTGCCGAATACGCTAGCCGCACCGCCCATGTCGAACTTCATTTCATCCATGCCTTCGCCGGGCTTCAGCGAAATACCACCGGTGTCAAAGGTGATGCCTTTGCCCACGAGCACATGGGGCGCTTCTTCAGGATTTTCCGCACCCTGGTACTTCATCACGATAAGGCGTGTCGGTTCTTGACTGCCGCGTCCAACAGAAAGCAGTGAGCCTGCTCCCAACGCTTCCAGCGCCTCCTCATCTAAAATATCAACCTCAAGCGCGCCTTGGGAATCGCGCCCAAGCTGCTCGGCTTGCCCTGCAAGGTAGCGAGGCGTACAAACATTGCCGGGAAGGTTGCCCAGCGTGCGGGTAAGGTTAATGCCCTGGCCAATGGCGACACCCAATGCAGCGCCCTGCTTGGCCATGGGGGCCTCGTCGGCATCGCTGACAATAAGGTTCAGCTTGGTTAGGCTAGGGGCTTTTGCGGGAGATGATTTGAACTGGTCAAAGCGGTAAATAGCGCGTTCAGCTGCTTCGAGTGTTTTACGAGCTTTCCAAGCAGTGTCGCGGTCTTCGAGGGGAACGTCGGTAAACGTAGCGCTAGCTTCATCAATTGGCAGCTTGGTCAACGCTGCCATGGCAGCATCTAAGGCTTTAATAAATGCTGCTTCCTGACATTTGGCCCGTTCGCCTAGGCCAACGAGCAACAAACGTTCAGCGCCCAAGCCCGGTGCGAAGGGGACAATCTGTACATTGCCCAGCGCGGCATCAAAGTCGCCACGATCAAGTAACTGACCAATGAGCCGCTCGCTTGCGTCATCTAACTTGGCGACGGCGGGCAGTAAGTCGCTACCTTTAAAGACAGGCAAAACGAGGCAAGCCGTTTCGGCTTTGGCTGGGTTTGCGGTCTGAACGGAAAATTCCATGACGTCTCCAACAAGACAAGCATCGAGTGATTCGGGATAATGCCCCGTTACCTAGGTTTTTGATAACAGGTTTTTGATAACAGGTTTTTTAATAACAGTTTGATTAGTGTACCCAAGCCATGGGCGCATTGCATTGCAACCTGCGCTACTAGCCGGAGAGTGCGTTGATTTTATTTCGGTACTTAACTCGCGAAGTGTTACTGACGATGTCGGCGGTGGCTGGCATTTTATTACTGGTGATCATGGGCAGCCGCTTTATTCGCTATTTTTCTGATGCGGCAGAGGGCGACATTCCGGTCACTATCTTAGGCAGCCTCATGGTTTTTCACCTGCCTGGATTTATGGAGCTGATTTTACCGCTATCTTTTTTCCTGGGAATATTGCTGGCCTATGGTCAGCTATATATGAACAGCGAAATTACCGTGATGGTGGCTTGTGGTATGAGTCCTATGCGGTTGTTGCGAGTAACACTATTGCCTGCTTCGGTCGTGGCGGTGCTGGTAGGACTGTGTAGTTTGTGGCTAACACCTGCGGGTGCACTACAAACTGAGGCAGCGCTTGAAGAGCAGCGCAGCCGATTAGATGTGTCAGTACTAGCGCCAGGGCGTTTTCAGGATTTTGGTGGGGGGCGCACCGCTTATATCAGCGACTTCAGCAGTGATGGCACTGAAATGCAGGAGGTGCTGGTTCATGAGCAGCCTGTTTCTGGTGCGGAAAAGACCCATAGCTATGTGACCCGTGCAGGCTCTGGCTATCAGGAAACCAGCGTGGAAACTGGTAGCCGTTTTCTAGTGCTGGAGGATGGCGAGCGCTATGGCGTAACACCGGGAAAGCAGGCTGCCGAGCGGTTAACCTTTGAACGTTACACGCTGCGCCTGGGCTTAAGCCGAAATAGACAAGAGCTGGATTCATTAGAGTACGCGACCACGGCTGAGCTATGGAACGACCCCACTCCTCGTGCCCAAGCGCAGTTTCAGTGGCGTGTAGGTTTGCCGCTAATGGTGTTTATATTGGCATTGCTAGCTCAGCCGCTTTCCAGAGTAAACCCTCGCCAGGGTCGGTTTGCCAAACTGTTGCCTGCTGTTTTTCTTTATGTCGCTTATTTAAGCCTGCTATTGGCGGCGGTGGATGCCATTGGCAGCGGCGCGCTGGCAGTTGCGCTTGGGGTTTGGCCGGTACACGGGCTGTTTTTGGCGCTTGGCTGCCTGCTGCTATGGCACTCGCAACGTAAAGGAATGCGCTAATGAAGGGGCTAACTCATGCTTGCTGATCGTCTTGACCGCTATATTGCCCGCAACGTATTGGCGGCCATCATTGTTGTTCAGTTCGTTTTACTTGGCCTGGATATTACCATTGCCTATATCGGTGATTTAGGCGACACCCAGGGCAACTATACCGCGTTAGATGTGTTGATTTATCTGGGGATGCGACTGCCTTGGCGATTTTATCAATATGCCCCGGTGGCGGTATTGATTGGTGCGCTAATTGGCCTAGGGAGCATGGCGTCCAGCAATGAATTAACCGTCATGCGCGCTGCCGGCCGGTCCCTTGCACGGATTGTCTGGGGCGTCATGAAACCGGTGTTGTTAGTGGTGGTTGTGGTACTGCTGGTTGCTGAATTTGTATCTCCGCGCACTGAGCAGTTTGCCGAGGCATGGCGTTTAGAACAGCGTCAAGGAGAAGGGGCGCAGCTAACTAGCCGGAGTGGCTGGCAGTTCGAAGGAGAGAGTGTCTATCGCTTTGGTGCTATTCGTGCGGATAACGTGGTGCTGGATTTAACACGCTATCGTTTTGATGAGCGTCGGCTAATTGAGGCCACCCACGCTAACCGTGCGCGCTGGGAAGAGGGCGCGTGGCAGCTTGAGGGAGTGACTACGACGCGTATTTTTGATGACCATACTGAATCGGAGTATCAGCAACATGCAGCTTGGGAGACGGCGTTAACGCCCACCCAATTGGAACGTTTGCTGCGTGATATCGAGAGCCAGGCGCCTAGTGAACTGTGGGCGTACGCCAATTTTTTGAAAAGCCAAAACCTCCAAGCGGATCAGCCGCTGCTCTACTTCTGGCAAAAGGTATTGATGCCGCTAACAATGGGGTCGCTGGTATTAATCGCTGCTTCCTTTGTGTTTGGTCCATTGCGTACGGTGGCTGCAGGTACGCGCGTGTTTTATGGCGTGGTGACCGGCCTCATCTTTAAATATGTACAAGATCTGCTGGCACCTGCATCCACTATTTTTGGTTTTTCACCAGTGTGGGCGGTATTAGTGCCAACCTTGGCTTGTGCGGTGGTAGGTATTTATTTCTTGCGCCGCAACGGCTAGTTGGGGCTTTGGTACTTAAAAGAGGATTAGCCAGGTGACGAGCAATATGACCAAATCCCGACGCTTTACCCAATTAGATAGCGTATGGCCTGCGGGTTTAGGTCGCCGCTTGGGCGCAATGCTGTATGACGGATTTTTAGTGACAGCCATTTGGATCGCAGTGACGGTGGCGCATCTGGCTTTTTTTCGGTTTGTGTTAGGGCAGCAGGCTGAAGAGATTGGTACGACCCCTTTCGATATTTGGAGCCTGAGATTAATGCTGTTGTTCTTTGTCACGCTATTTTTTGTCTATTCCTGGCGGCGTGGGGGTATGACATTAGGTATGCAGGCTTGGCGACTGCGGGTGCAAACCATCGATGGACATGCGATTACACTCAAGCAAAGTTTGATTCGTTGTGTGACAGCTTGGCTTTCCTTGGCAGCACTTGGTATTGGGTACTGGTGGGTACTGTTTGATCCGCAGCGCAGAAGCTGGCCAGATATCGCCTCTAATACGCAAACCGTGGTGCTACCAAAAAAATAATATCATCGCCTGTTTTGGCGAAAATTGTGCTGTGACAAGGCGTTATCCTATAGCTCATTTTTATTAAGACGAATGGCTACCAAAAAGCATCCATTTCTACTTGAAAAGATGTATGCGAATCATTTACATTCATCTCATGACTTTTATGAGGTGTCGCCATGTACGTTTGCGTGTGCAAGGGAGTAACCGACCATCAGATTCGCCAGCACGTCAGCGACGGAGCGCGCAGCTGGCGAGAAGTACGTGAAGCTACAGGCTGTGGAACCCAGTGTGGTAAATGCGCCTGTTTTGCTAAATCGCTTACCCGCGAGGCGGTCCAAGAGGCGCGCTGCGAGGCGGATATGAGTCTCGCTTACGCTGTATGACGCGAATCACTATTGTTAGGGTTTTCGTTAGCAAACATATGATTTTTTTGAGTTTTTAGTTACTTCCTATATACTCCCAACATCGTTGGGAGTAAGCCTGTTTATGGCCTATACTCTCTAGTTAGCGTAATTGCACACTAAGAAAGGTGACGTCATGAAAGGTGATCCCAAGGTCATTCAGCATCTCAATATCGCCCTCGGCAACGAACTGGTAGCGATCAACCAGTATTTTTTGCATGCCAAAATGTATAAGGATTGGGGCTTTAAAGAGCTTGCCAAGTGGGAATACGATGAATCCATCGAAGAGATGCAGCACGCCGACAAGCTGATTGAACGTATTCTGTTCCTTGAAGGTATTCCTAACCTTCAGGATCTAGGCAAGCTGCATATCGGCGAAAACGTTAAAGAAATGCTCGAAAGTGATCTAAAAATCGAGCACGACGGTCGTAAAGACTATATTGAAGCAATCACCTACTGTGAAAGCGTCAAAGATTACGTAACCCGTGATCTACTGCGTGATCTGCTTGCCGATGAAGAGGGTCATATTGACCACATTGAAACGCAGCTTGGCTTGATCGATAAGGTTGGTATCCAAAACTACCTGCAAAAACATATGCAGTTGGCGACTGACGAAGAGTAACTTCTGGTTATTTAATTAAAGCGATACTGTTTAATTAAAGCAGCACTGGGGTTTAATCAAAGCAGCACCGGGCAGCCCTATGGCTGCCCGTTTTTCGTTACCAATCATAATAAGATGTCGTTTTGCTTCAGCTTTTTTTAGCTTTACAGCATTACGATTCAACCACGCCACAGGCCATGCGTGCACCGCCACCGCCTAGGTGAGGTTCATCCGAGTACGTATCGCCGCCAGCATGAATCATCAGGCTGCGTCCCGGCATATCTTCCATGCTCAAGCGTGGTGCCAGCACCGGCAAGTTGGCCTCGCCGTCTTCATTCACCGTGAGAACTGGTAGGTCGCCTAGATGGCCATCGCCGTAGGGACCTTGGTGGGTGCCAGTTTCTTCAGGGTCGTAATGACCTCCTGCAGACAGCGCTGCTGTCATTTCGCCGCTATCGTTCTCGGCAGGCTCGCAGCTGGCATTTTGGTGGACATGAAAACCGTATACGCCAGGTTCTAGGTCAGTCAACGACGGCGTAAGCAACACGCCGTGCTCAGTGTGCTCAATAGCGATAGTCCCTATAGACTCTTCAGTTCCTTCAGCGCTGACCTTGTGCATGTCAACGTCGAGCGTTTCATTGGCCTGAACGGTGGATGCCAGCAACAAACCCACGGCCATGCCTGTTAACGGTAGTGAGTAACGCATAGTGCAATTCTCCTGTCCTTATCCATGGAAGCTCGTATAACGAGTTGCTACTTCAAGGTAGCTGCCCCTAGATAACTCCGCCAATGGATTGCGTAAAGGTGAGGTTTGCCTACTGGATAACGTTAGCGATGGATGACATCTCGCTGTCAAGCCGCGACAATAGCTCCCTGTTTCGTTGGTTAGTTTTTTACTGGGGAGCGTTATGACGCCACTCAACATCCTCTATCAGGATGAGTATCTCGTTGCAGTGCATAAGCCGTCAGGGCTTTTAGTGCATCGCTCGGCGTTGGCGCGTGGCGAAACAGAATTTTTGCTTCAACGCCTGCGTGACCAAATTGGCAAGCGGGTTTATCCAGTGCATCGCTTAGACAGGCCCACTTCCGGCGTGATGGTGTTTGGTTTGTCATCTGAGATGGCGGCTTTATTGAGTGAAGCCTTCAGCGAACGGCAGGTGGAAAAGCGTTACCTAGCGGTGGTGCGCGGTAAAGCGCCTGAGAGCGAACGTTTGGACTACCCGCTTCGGGAAGAGGATGGCACACGGCCCAAAGCGGAGATGCCTGCTATGCCCGCGATGACTGATATTCGTCGCCTGGACAGTGTTGAGCTGCCGATACAGGTAGACCGCTATCCGGTGGCACGCTATTCGTTGGTGGAAGCGCAGCCCCTCACTGGCCGGCGGCATCAGATTCGCCGCCACCTTTCACGGCGTGGTTACCCCATTATTGGCGATGCCAAGCATGGTAAAAGTATTCACAACCGCTTTTTTGCGGATCAGTTGGATGCTCCCCGTTTACTACTGGCGGCTACCTATTTAGCCTTTAATCACCCCTTCATCGAAAAGCGCATTCAATTAGGCTGCGCTCTCGATGAGACCATGAAACGCGTGTTCGAGCAGTTCGGATGGAGTGGCCACTTACCGCTCGATAGCGTGCGTACCCCGCCCACTGCCAAGCCAGCCGCGCTTCAGGAAAGATAGCGCTTTATAGCGCCAATGTAGCGCCGCTGGAAAGCGCATCATGTTTTTATTAGAGAGAGCCTGCCATGTCTTCGGATTATGACGTTCGCTTTGGCGGTATTCGCCGCTTGTATGGTCAGCGTGCCGCTGAGGCATTTCGCCATGCCCACGTGGTCGTTGTTGGCGTAGGCGGCGTTGGCAGTTGGACGGTAGAAGCTCTGGCGCGCTCGGGAATCGGCAAGCTTACGCTGATCGACCTGGATGATGTCTGCGTATCCAATGTGAACCGTCAGCTTCATGCTCTAGACGGTACGATTGGCGCTCCCAAGGTTGAGGTGCTGGCCGAGCGCTGCCGCCTAATTGCCCCTGAAATAGAGGTCGTGGCTGATAGTGCGTTTGTTACGCCAACCAACCTCGCTGAACGTATTCCTGATGATGCCGACCATGTAGTGGACGCTATTGATAGTGTGATCGCTAAGGCGGCGCTAATCGCTTGGTGCAAACGGCATAAACTGCCGATTACCGTGACGGGAGCCGCAGGCGGTCAGACAGACCCCACGCGTATTCAGGTGGCGGATTTAACGCGCACTGAACACGACCCTCTGCTTTCTAAAGTGCGTTCACGACTGCGCAGGGATTATGGTTTTTCGCGTAATCCAAAGCGGCGCTTTTCCGTTGAGTGCGTCTATTCTGATGAGCAATTAGTGTATCCCAGCGCTGACGGCGAAGTTTGCCTGCAAAAACCCGGCAACGGTGACGCTACCCGTCTAGACTGCGCTTCAGGCTTTGGCGCAGCCACTTTTGTCACCGGTGCATTTGGTTTTGTCGCTGCCTCAAAAGTGCTCGAACGACTGGCTAAAAAAGCCGCTAAGTCCATGCCATTAACGACTAAACAAGAGGAAAGTGAATGACCGCGCCTATTCCTGGTATTTATCGTCACTATAAAGGCAGTCTTTACGAAGTGCTGGGCACTGCTCAGCATAGTGAAAGTGAAGAAGCGCTAGTGGTTTATCGTGCGCTTTACGGCGACTACGGCCTGTGGGTGCGCCCGCTTGAGATGTTCACCGAAAGCGTTACCAAAGACGGCCAGCCACAGCCGCGCTTTGCTTTAGAGAAGGCGTTTAGTGAGCCAAGTCTGTCCTAGTGGCGACAGCGCTCAGTAGCATTACGTTTTCCTCTTCACCCCGCTTTTTTCCTTCACTCTTTATGCTCCATTCGGGCCTTTTCTTGCTCAGGGCTCGGGTGTTTTTTTAGTGCGCTATTGTTTATATTCCACAATAAGCTATTCTTATAACAATTAATGTTAACGAGCTTGGGCGAGGAGAAAATATGCAAACACAGCCGTTAGAAAAGGGCGTCGAGATCACCTCACAGCTTACAGTCGAGGAGCTTGAGCAAGTAAAAGCACAGGGCTTTAGCACGGTGATCTGTAACTGCAAGCCCGGCGAAAGCACCGAGTTTCCAGGTGAAAGTGCGTACCGCCGTAAAGCAGAAGAAATTGGGCTTCATTGGGTACACATTCCAGTAACGCCTGGCGAGTATAGCCAAGCGGATGTGGCTGCTTTTGCTGAAGCGTTGCAGCAGTTACCTCGGCCAATATTGGCATTTTGCCGGTCGGGTAAGCGCGCTACCCACCTTTGGGCCTACGCCAAGCGCCACACTGAAAAGTGCGATTTGGCGGAACTGTTTTGCGCCGCAAAAGCAGCCGGTTTCGATTTGGAAGAGCACCGCCAGGGGCTCGAAAATCAAAGCGTATAACCGTCACTATTGCGTCGTTATTGATGGCCGCAGACGAAATGAGCTGTGATGTAACGTGTTTAGTTTCACTGTGATAGCGAGTAGTCCGAATGATGATTGAGCGTTGGGTGCCGCTAGTGGGGTGGCTAAAAAGCTATAACCGCGCGCTATTCTCACGGGATGCGCTGGCAGCAGTCATTGTGACGCTAATGCTGGTGCCCCAGGCGCTGGCCTATGCCTTACTGGCGGGGTTGCCACCAGAGATGGGGCTGTATGCCAGCATGCTACCGCTGGTGCTTTATGCCATTTTTGGTACCAGTGCCAGCTTGGCAGTGGGGCCGGTAGCCGTAGCAGCGCTAATGACAGCCTCTGCGTTAAGCAGCTTTGCTACCCCCGGCAGCCCTGAATACATTGGCGCTGCTCTTGTGTTGGCGGCGCTTTCAGGGTTGATATTGATTGCCATGGGCGTTCTGCGGTTGGGTTTCTTGGTTAATTTTTTAAGCCATCCAGTGATTTCAGGATTTATCACTGCCTCGGGTATTTTGATCGCCATTAGCCAGCTCAAACATATTTTGGGCGTTGAGGCTGCTGGGCATAATGTTTTTGACCTGCTGAGTGCACTGTTCAGTCAGTGGCAGCAGGTTAACCTCATTACATTGATGATTGGCTTGGGGGTATGGGGTTATCTGCTAGTGTGTCGCAAACGCTTGAACACCTGGCTGACGGCCATGGGTATCTCGGCTAGCGTTGCTGGCTTAATGGTTAAAGCCGCACCGATTTCGGCAGTGGTTGTCACCACGCTACTGGCCTGGCAGCTTAATTTAGATCAGCGCGGTGTGGATTTGGTCGGCTTTGTGCCTAGTGGCTTGCCCGCCATTGCGCTGCCTAGCCTAGACCAGTCGTTGTGGCTTGGCCTGCTGCCTGCGGCGTTACTAATAAGCTTAGTAGGCTTTGTGGAGTCAGTCTCCGTGGCACAAACGCTGGCCGCTAAGCGCCGTCAGCGTATCGACCCTAACCAAGAGCTAATTGCTTTAGGAATGGCCAATTTAGGGGCTGGGGTCAGTGGTGGGTCACCGGTTTCAGGTGGCTTTTCACGCTCGGTCGTCAATTTTGAAGCGGGCGCGGCAACGCCGTTGGCTGGCGCATTTACCGCTTTAGGTATCGTGCTTGCCACGTTGTTGCTCACTGATCTACTGGCATTTCTACCCACAGCAACGCTGGCCGCGACGATTATTGTGGCCGTAGGAACGCTGATTGACCTGCCTGCAGTAAAGCGTACTTGGCAATACTCCCGCAGCGACGGCGTGGCGATGGTGGCGACCTTGCTGCTGACCCTGCTACACAGCGTAGAAGTTGGCATTATCAGCGGCGTGGTGCTCTCGCTGGGGCTGCACCTTTATCGTACCAGCCAGCCTCACAGTGCGGTGGTGGGGCGTGTGCCGGGCACCGAACATTTCCGTAATGTGAAGCGCCATGAGGTTGAAACTGATGAGCACGTTGCCATGCTACGCATTGATGAAAGCCTTTACTTTGCTAACGCTCGCTACCTAGAAGATACCGTGATGGCGCTAGCTGCTCGTTCGCCTTCGTTAAAACATATTGTCCTCACCTGCCAAGCGGTGAATGTGATTGATGCATCTGCTCTTGAAAGCTTAGAAGCCATTAACGGGCGGCTAAAAGATGCGGGCGCAGCGCTGCATTTGGCTGAAGTGAAAGGGCCTGTGATGGACCGTTTAACGAACACCGCGCTTTACCGCGAGCTAACGGGGCAGGTGTTTTTTACCACCTTTGATGCCTGGCAGGCGCTGGCGCTTCCCAGCCAGAACGAAAAGCCGCAGCCTTGCACTTAATGGTGCCGTTAATTGAAAAAGCGACCAACGGGTGAAAATGACGCATTGGTGAAAACGATGTGAACGCGTTAGCTTAGCCCTTTCGTATTGATGACTTTCCAAGGAACGGCTATGACCTCGCTATCACCGCAGCAAACGCTGAAGGCAGTATTTGGATTCGATGAATTTCGCGGCGGCCAACAAGCGGTGGTGTCCAGAGTATTAGCCGGGCATTCTAGCGCGGCGATATTTGCTACCGGCGCGGGAAAGTCGCTCTGTTATCAGCTGCCTGCACTGCATCTTCCGCACCTAACGTTGGTGGTCTCGCCGCTACTGGCGCTGATGCAGGATCAACTTGCTTTTTTGGCGCGCCATGGTGTTCCAGCGGCCAGTATTGATTCGACCCAAGACCGTGATACGACCCGTGATGTGATGGAGCGGGCCAAAAGCGGTGAGCTAAAAATCCTCATGGTGTCGGTGGAGCGGCTTAAGAACGAGCGTTTTCGGCACTTTCTACGCCAAGTACAAATATCGCTGCTGGTAGTTGATGAAGCACACTGTCTCTCGGAATGGGGACATAACTTCCGCCCCGATTACCTCAAACTACCCGACTATCAGCGCGATTTCGCTATTCCCCAGGTGTTGCTACTGACAGCCACGGCCACGCCCGCCGTTATCGCTGATATGCGCGAGAAGTTTGCCATTGCGCCGGAAAATGTTGTTACCACCGGTTTTTACCGCCCCAATTTGGAACTGTTGGTAGCGCCCGCGATGGAAAATCGCCAGCAGCAGTTGATTGATTGGCTTAAACCACAAATGCCGCCTGGCAACGAAGCCCCGACGATTATTTATGTCACTTTGCAGCAAACTGCCGAGCAGGTGGCAAGTGCGTTGGCAGCCCAGGGAATTGCCGCCCAGGCGTACCACGCGGGTTTAGATTCAGCCCGCCGTGACAACATTCAGCGCCAATTCATGAGCGGCGAATCCCCCTGCATTGTGGCTACCATTGCCTTTGGCATGGGCATTGATAAAGGCAATATCCGTAACGTTGTGCACGTTGATCTGCCTAAATCGATTGAGAACTACAGCCAGGAAATTGGCCGAGCGGGGCGCGACGGGTTGCCTTCCACCTGTTTAACAATTGCCGGACGCGATGGGCTGCGGGTGCTGGAGAACTTCGTTTACGGCGACACACCTGAATACGCGGGAATTTTGCGCTTACTGGAAGAAATCTCATCAGCTGGTCAGGCGCCAGATCGCCAGTGGGAAGTGCTGCTTACTACGCTTTCCCGAGATACCAATATCCGCTTGCTGCCGCTCAAAACGCTGCTGGTGCGGTTAGAAATGCACGGCATTATTGCGCCGCGCTTTGCGTTCTTAGCCGAGTATCGTTTGCGCTACCACATTGAGCCTACTGCCTTGGTGGGGCGTTTTGAAGGAGAGCGGGCGGCCTTTGTACGTTTGTTGATCGACAATATTGCTATTGCTCGCACCTGGGGAACAGTAGATTTTGAGCGACTGCATCACGCTGGTCAGGCGCAGCAAATTGATGCGTCTCGTGCCCGCGTGATTACCGCGCTTGAGTACTTCCAGGATAAAGGCTGGCTGACCCTGGAAGGTAAACGCATGACCGACGTGTATGACGTTTGCCAGCCAGATTTTTTGATCGAGCAGCTTGCGAGCGAGTTGTTTAATGAGTGTCTGAAGCGGGAGCAAATCGAAATTGAGCGGCTGCATTCTATGCTGGCGCTGTTTGAGTCAAAAAGCTGCTTAACACGTCGGTTAGCCGAGTATTTTGGGGATACTACGTTCGATGGGCCAAACGATGCATTACCTCAAACCGAGCAGGGCCGCTGTGGGCACTGCTCGGTTTGTTATGGCAATCCGGTTCAGTTGCCGACAGCGCCGCCGCTACCCTCGCTGACTGAAAATGAGTTTGCCCGTTATGCCACGCCACTGATTAAACGCCACACCGAAATATTTGGTCAGCCACCCAGTGCCCAGCGACTGGCGCATTTTCTGTGTGGCTTAACCATGCCGATCTTTATCCCACTCAAAGCCCGGGGCCTTAACGGCTTCGCGGTCTTTGAGCAGCGTGCCTACCCTGACGTGAGGCAATGGGCAGAGCGGTGTTTAGCTAGCTCAGGCAGCTAATCGCTATTCCCAGACAGGGAAAGGATCGGGTAGCTGCTTCCAAGCTTCCATACCTTGTAATAGCTCAGCTTCGCTTAGCAGGCAGGCGTCTAGGGCGTCACGCATCTTGGCTTGGTCCAAGTTCTGGCCGATAAACACCAGCTCTTGGCGCATATCACCAAACGGCTCCTGCCACTTTTCCATGATGAACTGGCGAGTTTCAGGATCTTCCGGCCAGTTAGCTTCGGGGATCGCTTTCCAGAACACCCCCGCCGGGCCGTGGTGGGCAATGCCGCCTGCTTGGCTCCATTGGCCTGCATAGCGTGGCCGTGTGGCAAGCCAGAAAAAGCCTTTCGAGCGCAGCAGCCCCTCACCAAACCACTCCTGATTCAATAGGTCGTGGAATTTCTGCGGGTGGAAGGGGCGGCGGGCGTGGTAGGCAAAGCTGCCGATACCGTACTCTTCGGTTTCCGGCACATGCTCGCCACGCATCTCTTTTAGCCAGCCGGGTGCTTGCTGGGCGCGCTCAAAGTTGAACTTACCGGTATTAAGCACTTTTTCTAGCGGCACGCTGCCTTGGGTGATGGGCACCAGCTCCGCATCAGGGTTCAGTGAGCGCAGTATCGCCTTTAGCGCATCAAGCTCTTTTTTATTGATCAGATCGGTTTTGCTGATCAACAGCACATCACAAAACTCGATTTGGTCGACCAGCAGGTCGGCGACATTACGTTCGTCGTCTTCACCCAAGCTTTCGCCCGCTTCCGCGAGGCTTTGCGCTTCGCGATACTGGGCTAGGAAGTTAGCCCCATCAACAACCGTGACCAGCGTATCCAGTCGCGCAACGTGGGAAAGGCTTTGGCCACTTTCATCTTCAAAAGTGAAGGTTTCCGCCACCGGTAGCGGCTCGGAAATACCCGTAGACTCAATCACCAGATAATCGAATTTACCTTCCCTGGCCAGTTGGCTAACTTCTTCCAGCAAGTCTTCACGCAGCGTGCAGCAAATGCAGCCGTTGCTCATTTCTACCAAGCGCTCTTCAGAGCGGTTCAGCGCCACCTCGCCATCCAGCGTGGACTCGCCTGGGCCGCCACGCACTAAGGCACCGTCAATATTGACCTCGCTCATGTCATTGACAATCACCGCGACGCGACGGCCCTCACGGTTAGCAAGAATATGGTTGAGTACGGTCGTTTTACCGGCACCAAGAAAGCCCGAGAGCACGGTCACGGGCAGGGGAGAGAACGCGGTCATTGCGAGCACCTCTAAACGGGTTTCATGTTATGTGATAATATAACATAAAGGCGGCGGCTAGAAAGATCCGTTTTGAAAATGGCGGTGTTCTATTATCGTTGGATAAGTGAATTAACGCTTATATTGGGTTGGGCAATAGCCGCGTAAAACATCCGGCGATCGCAAAGCAGTATGTTTCGTGGTACGGCCAGTAACTCGCTTGCGCCATAGCCGAAACGAGGCTGGCTTAAGCTGGTGGCGCATTACCTCGATGACGTCCGGCTCCCCTAGGCCAAACAGGGTATCGATCGCTTCAAACGGGGTGCGGTCCTCCCAGGCCATTTCAATGACACGGGACTGTTCCTCTTCAGGCAAGCGACGAAAGCGCTTTACGGCAGCTTTAGGCATTAGGCACCTTACAGTATGGATGAGGCGAGTAAGCATTAACGATACGGCTTTTAATTATACTGATATTAGACGGCAGTGTCGTTTCTGTAGATTTATTTTGCAATAATGTGTGAAAAAGGGAACAGGCCGAGTCAATTACTTTATCGCTAACAGTGCGCGAAAAAGGCCATTCATTAACACCGGCTCATCACGGCGAATAGTAAAGCCTGCCTGTTGCAACAGTGGTGTTGCTTGGCGGGTAATGTCGGTCGCAATCAATGAAGTGATGGCGTTCAACGCTCGCCGGCTTGGTCCGGCAGCATGGGAGTCGGGTTGGAATTTATCCATGACACATAGTTGACCATCGTTTTTCAGTACCCGGTAGGCTTCGGTTAGTCCCTGTTCTGGTTTGGGCATCACCGCCAAAATCAAATGCATGACAACCACATCAAAGTGCTCATCTGGGTAGTCTAGCGCTGCGGCATCCATCACACGACACTCCACATCACGCTGAGCGTGTTCGGCGCGTTCACGTGCGCGCGTTACCATAGCGGGGGTAAGGTCGGTTAAATGAATCTCCAACTCGCGAGGTAAATATGGCAGGTCTAATCCGGTGCCAGCTCCCACCAATAGCACGCGCATGCCGGGTTCCCAATCCACTTGGCCAAGTGCGTTTCTACGTGGTTTGCAAAACGTTTTAGTCGCTACTAGGTCGTAGATTGGCGCGTAAAGGCTGTAACGCAAGCGGTTCCATGCGGTGGTGTTCACCATAGGGTTACTACCTCTTCATAGGATTGCCACCCCGAAAGGGCTGCCGCGCACTCAGTCAATCCTGTTCAACGTCTGCGAAGGGCTTTCACCAAATTGCTGCTTATAGTCATGAGAGAATTGTCCCAAATGCCAAAAGCCCCAGTGGGTGGCAATGTCAGTTACCGTTTGGTGAGGCGCTGCCTTACGCAGGGCGCGTCGCACTCTGTTAAGCCGCGTTAAACGTAAAAACTGCAGCGGGCTAATACCTAGGATAGACGTAAAACTGTATTGCAGCGTACGCCGGCTGACATGGGTTAGCTCGCATAGCGTATCCATGGTCACTGGACCTTCTAAGTGTTCATCAACATAGTACTTGACCCGGTCAACTACGGCTTTTCTGTGGGCGTAGCTGGGTGGCAGTTCATGGCTTACTGGATTGGCTTGCAGTACTTCCAGTAGCCCCGTTAGTAAAATATCTTGATGCACATTTTCAGCGATGGTGCCCTGCTGATGTGAGAGTAAGCGTTCAAGTAAAAACGACACCGCGTGCAGCGTGTCGGGTGCAACCCGGCGGCGTGGAGACCCTTGCCACTCATTATCGAGTATCACGCCTTGCCGATGGGCGGCAGCCTGTAAGATCGGCATGCGTATCACCAGTCCATAAATATCAAATGCTTCTGGCGTCACCAGTTCAAAATCGTGACCGCCGGGGTGGCACATCACCTCATGCTTTTCCAACATCTGCCCGTTAATTCGTGAACCTGTCGCCCGCGTGGGTATGCCTAGCCATAGGGAGTCAGCCCACACGCGGCAGTCTTGGCGTAGGGCTTGCCCTGTATGTTCTTTGAATACCTGCATGGCGGACAGCTCAATTTCATCCAGCCGACCATAAAAGCGACCAGGACTTAGTTGGTCGTATTGCTGCTGCCAGCGGGTCAAATTCTGGGCATGTTCGTCGGCATCAAACGCTTCTTGTATGCACTTTTTTGGTGCGACGCCTTGGCTTGTCAAGGTCACTTGCAACTCCTTTGAACGCAATAAAAGCGCTATCACGTCGCTAATTCATTGTATTTATTTTGTTTTCTTATCAGTAGGGCATGTTTGCCAAAACTCGATACTCCCCATTAAGTGATAGCGCTATTGTGGAAACAAGCAAATTCTGTTCCCAAACGCGTATACGGTGTCGTTGTCGTTTAACTATAAAAAAGGAAGGTCCTATGGCGCAGACCTATCACACCACTGTCGGAAGCCGCCGCTATCGCTTTAATGGCCTGGCGGAATTAATGGCCAAGGCCACGCCACCACGCTCCGGTGACCGCTTGGCAGGTGTTATTGCAGAATCAGCAGAAGAGCGGGTAGTGGCGCAAATGGTACTGGCAGAACTGCCGCTGACCACGTTTTTGAATGAGGTGCTGATCCCTTATGAGCACGATGAAATTACTCGATTAATCATCGACGAGCACGATGTCGCTGCGTTTGCGCCGCTGACGCATTTAACCGTGGGTGATTTTCGTAATTGGCTGCTGTCCGACCATGCCACTAGCGATGTGTTAGCCGCGGCTCGCCCTGGCATTACCCCTGAAATGGCCGCGGCTGTTAGCAAGTTGATGCGCAATCAAGACTTGATGCTGGTTGCCAAGAAGTGCCAAGTGACGACCGCGTTTCGCAATACGATTGGTTTGCCGGGACGGTTATCCACGCGTTTGCAGCCCAATCATCCTACCGATGACGTGACTGGGATTGCCGCCAGTATTCTGGATGGCCTGTTATATGGCAGTGGCGACGCGGTCATTGGTATCAATCCTGCTACTGATAACGTTGCCCAGAGCATCAAGTTAATGCGCCTGATGGATGACGTCATTCAGAAGTACGAAATCCCCACCCAATCCTGCGTGCTAACCCATGTGACCAACACGCTCGAAGCGATTGAGCAGGGTGCGCCGGTGGATCTTGTCTTTCAATCCATTGGCGGTACCGAAGCCACCAACCGCAGCTTTGGCTTTGATTTGAGTACGCTGGCGGAAGCTGAGGCGGCCGCTCAGACCCTGAACCGCGGTACGGTCGGGCGCAATGTGATGTATTTCGAAACTGGCCAAGGCAGTTCGCTTTCCGCAGACGCCCATCATGGTTTGGATCAGCAAACCTGTGAAGCCCGCGCCTATGCGGTGGCACGTAAGTTCAACCCGTTGCTGGTGAATACGGTGGTGGGGTTTATCGGCCCTGAATACCTGTACGACGGCAAAGAGATTACGCGCGCGGGGCTGGAAGATCACTTCTGTGGCAAGTTGTTAGGCGTGCCCATGGGCTGTGACGTGTGCTACACCAACCATGCTGAAGCTGATCAAAACGATATGGACAACCTGCTGACGCTGTTAGGCGTGGCGGGCTGTAATTTTGTGATGGGCATCCCCGGCTCTGACGACATCATGCTCAACTACCAAACCACTTCCTTTCACGATGCCCTTTACGCACGGCGAGTGCTTGGGTTGAAGGCAGCACCAGAGTTCGAGCAGTGGCTGGCGAAGATGCATATCTTCCAAGACGTGTCTTCCTACCGGCTCAACGATCAGCTACCGGCCGCGTTCGCCAATAGCCTACGCCACCTGCCAAACGAGGCTGACCGCAATGTCTGATCATCAACCGAAAGAAGCGCCGCCGATTGTGATCGCGAACCCATGGGAGCGGTTAAGAGCATTTACCGATGCGCGCATTGGGCTTGGCCGTGCGGGTATCAGCCTGCCCACGCATCAACTATTGGCGTTTCAGCTGGCTCATGCCCAGGCCCAGGATGCCGTTCACTGCGCTCTCGAGTGCGACACGCTGGCCAGCGAGTTAACCGCAGCGCTGGGCCTGAGCCAGACGCCTATTCATGTGCATAGCCACGCCGTAGATCGTGCCATGTATCTGCAGCGTCCAGATTATGGCAGGCGTCTGAACGACGCTTCGCGAGAGACGCTGCAGCAAGCGGGGCAAGGTGGGCAGCGCTTCGATTTGGCGGTGGTAATTGTCGATGGACTTTCCGCACTGGCGGTGCAGCAGAACAGCGTGCCGTTTCTTACGGCGCTGTATCGCGCTTTTGAGAGTGATCAGCAAGCGTGGCAGCTCGCCCCCTTAACCCTTGTAGAGCAGGGCCGCGTGGCGATTGGCGATGAAGTCGGCGCGCTGCTTAATGCCGATGCCGTGCTAGTGATGATTGGCGAACGCCCAGGCTTAAGCTCCCCCGATAGCCTCGGGCTGTATATGACCTGGGCACCCGAAGTTGGCTTAAAAGATGACCGCCGAAACTGTATTTCAAACGTTCGCCCGGCAGGGCTGAAACCGGAAGAGGCTGCGCGGCGACTGCTGCTGCTATTGACCGAGGCCCGCCAGCGGAAGCTGTCTGGTGTTCAACTGAAAGATCGTAGCGAGGACAACGTATTAGAAGGCACAACAGGTGAGACAACTCAAAACTTCCTGGTGGCCGATTAACGAGGGCTTACGCGCTACGAGCAACCCATCAATAACAACCCATTAATAACAACCCTAATAGCAATACTCCTAACAACGCTCCTAACAACAATAGGGAACCAACACTCTGATTCAGCACGCCGCTGACAACGATTGCGTTCCACACCAAAAAGGGCAAGACCATGACACAACCTTCTGTTGATCAAGCGTATCTGGCCAAGCGCCAGCTTAGAAAAGGAACCGCTGGCTGGCTATTACTGGCAGGGCTTGGGGTTTCCTATGTTATTTCCGGTGATTTTGCTGGCTGGAACTTCGGTATTGCCGAGGCGGGCTGGGGCGGCTTTGCCATTGCTGCCTGCCTAATGGCGCTGATGTATCTTGCGCTGGTGCTGTCACTGGCGGAAATGTCGGCGGCGATTCCAGCCGCGGGTGGAGGCTATAGCTTTGCCCGCCAAGCAATGGGGCCAACGGGGGGCTACCTAACGGGACTCGCGGTGTTGATTGAGTATGCCCTTGCGCCAGCCGCGATTGTGATTTTTATCGGCTCGGCAGTTGAAGCGCTGTTGGGCATTAATGGACCGTTGGTTTACCTGCTGTTCTACGCGGTGTTTATCGGTATTCACTTAGCAGGCGTGGGTGAAGCGCTAAAAGTCATGATGGTGATTAGCGGCCTGGCGGTGTTTGCGATTTTGGCAACGGCAGTGGCGCTGATTGGCAATTTCGACTCAGCGAACCTATTTGATATTGCGCCCACTGATGCCGCCGGTGCGAGCACCTTTATGCCCTATGGCTGGTACGGTATTTGGGCCGCGCTGCCGTTTGGTATGTGGCTATTTTTAGCGGTTGAGGGTGTGCCGCTAGCCGCAGAAGAGGCCAAAGACCCCGCGCGAGATATGCCTAAAGGGATTATTGGTGCGATGCTATTTCTGCTGTTTACCGCCTTATTGGTTGTGGTGTTACTGGCAGGTGCGGCGGGCGCTGAAATGATTGGTCAAAGCGGTGTGCCGCTGGTGGATGCGTTGAATGCGACGGGCAACCCAACCTTGGCGACCTTGGTTAATGTGTTGGGCTTGGCAGGACTCATTGCTTCTTTTTTCTCTATTATTTATGGCTATAGTCGGTTGGTCTTTGCGCTCTCGCGGGCGGGCTATCTGCCCAAGCAACTATCGCTGACCAGCGAGCGAAAAGTGCCTTATCTCGCGCTGATTGTACCGGGCGTTTTTGGCTTTCTGGCCTCATTAAGCGGTGAAGGTGATCTGATGTTAGCAATGGCGGTCGTCGGCGCAACGATCTCGTATGCACTGATGGCACTGAGCCATATTCTACTACGCGTACAGCAACCCGACTTGCCACGTCCTTATAAAACCCCAGGCGGCATTGTGACTTCATCGATTGCGCTGGTGTTGGCACTCGTGGCGCTGACGGGCGTTTATGCCTTCGACCCGCGTGCGTTTAATTACACTATTGTGCTGTTCATTGCCGGTGCGGCGTACTACTTCTTCTACAGCAAGAAAAGGCTGGTGGCGAAGACCGCAGAAGAGGAGTTTGCACTGGTGACGGCTGCACCAGAAGAGGTCGATACTAGCGAGCCGATACCGGTTGCTGCCAAGCTGTAATGTTTGCTGCCCATCGCCTAGGCTGACTAGGCAGATGAAGCCTCTGTGCCCAACGGCCCAGAGGTTTTTTTAGTATCTTTAGCGATAAGTAGCAAAACGTCACTACGACAGGAGCCAACATGACATTAACCTTTGTGCCCAGTGCGAACGCCCCCAATTTCGATCAACAGCGCGAAGCGCAGCGCTGGTTTGCAGTGAATGACGGTGTGATGGGTGGCGTGTCTCACAGCACATTTCGTATTGAAGCGGGGGTGGGCTGTTTTATTGGTGAGCTTTCACTCGATAATGGTGGTGGCTTTGCCTCGATACGCCGTGAGCCAGACCACTTTGAGAAATCGCTTGCTAAAAGTAACGGCGTTACGCTGTGCGTACGGGGCGACGGCCGTGCTTATCAATTGCGTTTGAAAAGTACAGCGTTAGACGATGCCAGCGCCTATCGAGTAACGTTCACACCGCCCCAAGGCCAATGGGAAACGATGACGTTTACTTGGGATAGGTTTGAAGCTGTGCGGCGTGGCACACTTCTTAACGATGCGCCGCCACTTACCGCTGATAGTATTTATCAACTTGGTTTTTTAATTGCTGACCGAACCGCTGGGCCATTTCGACTCGACATTGCATCCATTGCAGCGCTTTAGTGGCCTATTTTGCAAAGTAATTTTCCAATAAGAGCACACCGCCATGAAGCACTCTCCAGCGTATCGCTTAGCGGCCACTATACTGCATGGGTTTGATGGCTATCGTGCTCGCTTTAAGCAGATAACCTTTGATGCCAGCCGTCGTTTTCGAGAGGCAGCCTGGCGGGAGGCCCAGCAAGCTTCAGCCGCGCGGATCAATCTTTACGAAGAGAAAGTAAACGATACGCTGGCGCGTTTGCAGCGTACATTTGCCCATGAAGCACTAACGTACTGTGAAACGTGGCGGGAAGCGCGTGAGCATTATGCACAGCTGATTAGCCAGCGGTTGGATTACGAGTTGGCCGAGACGTTTTTTAACTCACTGTTCTGCTCAGTTTTTCACCACCGTCATATCCGTAACGACTGGATGTTTGTGTACAGCTCCCGAGAAGATGCTGCGCATCATTCGGGCATTGAGCTGTGTCGTCGGCATTGCGTTAATGGTAACTGGCCCCAAGCGCTTGCTTGGGCGCTTGAAGAAGCGCCTTTTGATAACGCCTTTGCTGACCTGGAGCGCGATATTAGGTTAGGCGCAGGCTTGCTGGAAACTCAACTGCCAGCGGCCATTTTGCAGGCAGATGACGCTCAATTAGAATTGTTGAAAAGCGTCTTTTATCGCAATAAAGGGGCCTACTTGGTGGGCCGTATTCTGGGCGGCGGTGAGCAGGTGCCGCTGGTGTTACCCATTTTGCATGGTGAAGGGTTTGGCGAGCAGCAGGGCGGCGACCCCTGCCTGCACTTAGATACGGTGCTAACAGAAACTGATGAAGTCTCCATTATTTTCTCGTTTACCCGTGCCTATTTCCAGGTAGATGTACCGGTGCCGGGCGAGTTTGTCCATTACTTAAAACAGCTGATGCCCCATAAGCCTGAAGGCGAGCTGTACGCTTCCATTGGCTTTTTTAAGCATGGCAAAACTGAATTTTTCCGTGCGCTAAACCAGCAGGTGGCCAAGCGTGAAGATCAGTTTGTCATTGCGCCTGGTGTCCGTGGCATGGTGATGGCGGTGTTTGTACTGCCCAGTTTTCGCACCGTGTTTAAGATCATTAAAGATAAATTCGATCCGGCCAAAGACGTTACCCACGCGGTGGTACGTGAAAAATACCGCCTGGTAAAACGCCACGACCGGGTTGGGCGCATGGCTGATACCCAGGAGTTTTCGAATTTTATCGCGCGTCAGGATCACTTTTCCCCAGAGTGCTTGGCGCACTTGCTAGAAGTGGCACCCTCTACGGTGTCGCTGAAAGATGACAAGGTGATTATCAAGCACTGCTATACCGAGCGCATGATGACACCGCTGAACATCTACCTTGAACAGTGCAGCGCAGATGAGTGCGTAATGGTGCTCAAAGACTACGGTAACGCCATTAAACAGATGGCAGCGGCGAATATTTTCCCTGGCGATATGCTGTTAAAAAACTTTGGTGTTACTCGCCATGGCCGGGTGATTTTTTACGATTACGACGAAGTATGCTATCTCACGGAGTGCCGCTTTAGGCACCTGCCCAAAGCCTATGGCAATGACTTTCAAGGGGGTGGGGGAGAGAGTTTTTACGTTGGCCCCAATGATATCTTCCCTGAAGAGTTCGGCCCTTTTATGTTTGCCAACCCAGAGCTTCGCGCTATTTTTATCCAGCAGCACCCAGAGTTATTTGACCCCGACTATTGGCTAGAACTGCAGCAGGCCATTGTCGATGGGCGGGTGATCGATGTTTATCCATATCGTAATAAGCAGCGTTTCGCGGGAACCATAGGGCAGCTGGTATATTAGCGAATATACGCAGTGATTTACGCGAGGAAAACATGGCAGCATCACCGCACTTAGTGGTTTTTACCGGTTCAGGGATTAGCGCCGAAAGCGGTATTAAAACGTTCCGTGCCAGCGATGGTCTCTGGGAAGATCATCCGGTCGAGGAGGTAGCCACGCCAGCGGGCTGGCGTCGAGATCCTCAGCGCGTGCTGGCGTTTTATAACCTGCGCCGCGAACAAATTCGTAAAGCCAAGCCCAACGCTGCCCATAAGGCTTTGGCTGCGCTTGAAAAAGATGGCTTTAACGTTAGTGTTGTCACGCAAAATATTGATGACCTGCATGAGCGGGCAGGGTCACGTCATGTGCTGCATTTGCACGGTGAGATTTTGAAGGCACGCTCTACGGTGGATACGCGGCTGCGCTATCCACTGCCGAAAGGCGGCATTGCGCTGGGCGATATTTGTGACAAAGGCAGCCAGCTGCGCCCGGATGTGGTGTGGTTTGGCGAGTCGGTGACGCTGTTTGAAGATGCCTGTGAACTTGTTAGCCAGGCGGATTTTTTGCTGGTAGTGGGCACGTCCCTGGCGGTAATGCCCGCGGCGTCGCTGCTGTCGTATATTAACTTGGATACCCCGTGTGCCCTGGTCGACCCCGACGCGGATGCCTTAACACCGCCGGGCGTTCTAGCGATTAACACCACTGCAGGTGAAGGCGTTCCTGCCTTGGTCAACCAATGGCGCAAACAGGGCAATTTGATGCTGCCTTGAACTGTCTATCGCTTCAAAAACCATGCTTTCATTACGTCGGTAATCTGAGTGATGTCGGCGTCGGTAGCGATATAAGCCGGCATGGTGTAAAGCCAGCGGCCGATTGGTCGCAGCCACACCCCACGCTCGCGGGCGAATTGCCCGACGCCTTTTAGCGCCTCGGCGGAGTGCGCTTCAATCACCGCGGTGGCACCCAGCACTCGCACATCGGCCACGGCTGGGTGGGCGTTCAGCGTGGAGTCGTCCATTAGCGCTCGGCTAAGCTGCTGGCTGAGTGCCGCAATCTTGTCCAGGTAGCGCTCCTCTTCAAACACGCGCAGGCTTTCCAGCGCGACGCGGCAGGCCAGCGGGTTGCCCATAAATGTAGGGCCGTGCATAAAGGCATGGTGGGCGCTGTCGCCCACAAACGCGTCGTGAACGCGGTCGCTGGCCAGGGTCGCTGCATGACCGAGGTAGCCGCCGGTTAATCCTTTTGAGAGCACCATAATATCCGGTGTCACGTTGGCGTGATTGGCGGCAAACAGCTTGCCGGTGCGGCCAAAACCTGTGGCTACTTCATCAAAAATCAGCAACACGCCAAACTCATCGCACAACGCCCGTGCACCGCGCAGGTAGTCCGGCGAGGTCATGTTTAGCCCGCCTGCCGCCTGGAGTAATGGTTCCATCAGCAGGGCAGCAATCTCATGATGGTGGCTCGCCAATACGTCGCGAAGTGCCGCTAAATCGTAGGCTATCTGTTCTGGTGTGGCGTTAAACGGTGCGCTGGGCGCGGGGGCAAAGTGGTGCTGGGGCAGCAGGCTGGCGAACAAGCTATGCATGCCTTCTTCAGGGTCACAGACCGCCATACAGCCGGTGGTATCGCCATGGTAGGCCTTCATTAACGAAAGCATCTTGCATTTTTCGGGGTGGCCGATGAGCACCTGGTACTGCAGGGCCATTTTCATCGCCACTTCCATCCCGACGGAACCACTGTCGGAGTAGAACACGTGATTAAGTCCATCAGGGGTAATGCGCACCAGCTCCCGTGCGAGCTGGTCGGCGGGATCATGGGTGAGGCCACCGAGCATGACATGGCATAGCTCGCCTGCCTGTTCACGAATGGCCGCGACTAAACGCGGGTGGCCATAGCCATGAATCATGCACCACCAAGAGCAGGTAGCGTCGAGCAGTTGCTCGCCGCTTTCCAGGGTGAAATGGCTACCGCTGCCGCCGACTACTTTAGGGGCGGGTACTTGTGTTTTGAGGTGGGCATAAGGGTGCCAGACGGGAGAACTCATAGAGTGGCTTCCTGATTCAAAACGGGCGTGTTGAGCAGCGCGGTTAGTGAGAGCGCGTGGCGCGCATGGACGGCATCAGCGATAGCTAAATGGGGAATAATGCCTAGACATGGCGAGTTAAGGGTGTTGTTAAGCAGGGCGATATTGGCATCAAAGCGTACTGTATCAGAGGCGAATACAGGGTCCACCACGCTGCCGACCCAGCCTGCAAGGGTTAGGCCATCGGCTGCGATCACCTCTGCGGTAAGCCGCGCATGATTAAGACAGCCAAGCTTTAGTCCCACGACCAGAATGACAGGCAGCTGCATCAGTCGCGGTATATCGGAAAAGTCGTCTTGCTCATTGAGTGGCACGCGCCAGCCGCCAGCGCCTTCGATGAGCGTTAAATCGCGCGGCGTGTCGTTTAGCGTGGCAGTCAGCGATTCCACTACGCTGTTGACGTTAAGAGCGTGCCCCGCCTCGCTGGCGGCCAGATGCGGCGCGATAGCAGGCGCAAACGTCCAAGGGTTAACGGTGGTGTAATCGACCGGTGGAGCGCTTTGTGCCTGTAGCGCCAACGCATCGCTATTGCGCAGCCCATCCGCTGTGGTGTGGCTGCCAGAGGCAATCGGCTTAAGCCCCAGTGTGCTGAGCTGCTGATCTTTGGCAGCGCACAGCAGTGCGCTGGTGGCCAGGGTCTTACCCGCATCGGTATCGGTGCCGGTCACGAAATAGACGGTCATGATGATTTTTCCAGGTGCAGGGTGATGCAGTGGTAACTAACGGGGAGCCCTTGGGGGTCACGTAGCGTTTCAAACCGCTCACGGGCGACGGCCAGCTCTCGGCGAGTAAGGCGCGCCTTGGGTCGCGCCACTTGGGCGCCTACCCCCTTGATTGAGGCCATCACGGCCGTTAGGTCGGGGTAGTAAAACCGCCGCCATTCGGTGATGCGATCAACCAGCGTTAAACCGCTCAGTGCAACGGCGCGTTCAAGTGCTTGGGCATTCGGCGTTTGCAGTAACGCCTCCGGGCGCTGCCAAGCCGTGGCGACTTCTGCCAGCGTGCCAGGTAAGAGCGTTGTGAGGCGCACTTGGCCGCCAGGGGTCAGCACTCGTTGAAGCTCGCGCATAACTCTATCGATATCGCGGCACCACTGGATGGCGAGGTTGGAAAAGACCAGATCAAAGGTGCTGCGCTCAAATGGCAGCGCAGCGGCATCGCCTTGCTGCCAACGAATATGATTGCCATAGCGCGCCTGGGCATGGGCGAGCATGCCCGGGGCAATATCCAGCCCAGTGACGTGGGCTTGGGGAAACTGAGTGGCTAGTCGTTGTGTCCAGACACCGGTGCCGCAGCCAAGATCGAGTATGTTGTCGGCACTAGGCGGAAGCGATGACCAGAGCGTTTCCCCTATCTGACGCTGGGCGCTGGCCAGAGCATCGTAGCGTTGAGCCGCCCGAGAAAAAGCGTGGGCGACTTTTGCTTGCCAGTTTGGTGCGGGCATTGTCGTTAGGTGCATACGTGC
The DNA here is from genome assembly GCF_000712975.1 of Vreelandella neptunia. Taxonomy (GTDB): domain Bacteria; phylum Pseudomonadota; class Gammaproteobacteria; order Pseudomonadales; family Halomonadaceae; genus Vreelandella; species Vreelandella qaidamensis. The sequence goes on from NZ_JHQL01000007.1 coordinate 140,134, forward strand.
TCCTTGGTGACAAGTGCGGCCTGGGAAGCGATGGTCGCGACCAACTGAGCAGGCTGGGAAAGCATGGGGCAGTGCCCCGCGTGGGCAAGGTTGATAGCCTGAGCACGGATGCCGGAAGCTACTAACGGGTCGTGCTCGCCAACTAATCGAATGACCGGACAGGGCGCCTCTTGCAAACGCTGGGTGTTATCCAATGTGGCAAGCCAGTGAAGCCCTTGGGACAGCGTGCTGAGCGTGGCGCTTGGGGTGTCACCCAGCATGGCGCGAAGCTGTTGGTGGGCGTGGCGAGCATTAGGTTCGCCCTGGGTTTGCCAGCGTAAGAAATGCCGCCAGGTGGCATCGGGGTCGCGGCTAAAGGCGCGCTGAAAGCTGGCAAGCTCGGCGTTGCTGACGCCATCATCGCTACAAAATTGCTCGCCCGTGCCAATCAGCACAAGGCCGCGTGGCGCAGGCAGCTTATCGAGCAGCGCGCTGGCTAACAGCCCGCCCAGCGACCAGCCGACCCACACAGCGTTACTGGGTAGTTGGTCGGCCATGGCGCTGGCAAGAGTATCAAGGGTTGCAGGTTCAGGCAGGGCAGGGGTATCTCCATAGCCTGGCCAGTCCACTGTGTGTACCTTGCTATGGGCGGGCCAGTGGTGTTCCAACGGCTGCCAAATGCGCTGGTCGACTCCCCAACCTGACAGCAGCACCAGATGTAGAGGGGCGGCGTCTAGGCAGGACATCGTGCCTCCTCGCGCTGACAGGCGCTCAGACCTTCGACAAGCCGATCAATATCGCTGGGGGTATGGCGGGCGCTCAGCGTAATACGCAGGCGAGCGGCACCCATGGGCACCGTGGGTGGGCGAATCGCCCCGACGTGAATGCCTCGCTGGGAGAGCTTAGCCGCCCAAGCCATGGTGCGTGACTCGTCTCCTAGCAACAGCGGTTGAATAGGCGTATGGGAGTCGGCAAGGGGCAGCCTTAGCGCCTGGACTTGCTGGCGAAAATAGTGGATATGGCGCGTTAGCTGTTGGCGGTGTTCGGGTTCGCGCTGCACGATGGTCAGCGCTTCCAGGGTCGCAGCGGCAATGCTGGGAGGCTGGGCCGTAGTATAGACATAGCTGCGAGCAAACTGGGTGAGGTGGTCAATCAGCACAGCGTCACCGGCCACAAACGCGCCAGCGGTGCCCAATGCCTTGCCTAGTGTGCCGACCAAAATAGGCACCGCTTGGCTGTCGAAACCTTCCACACAGCCGCTACCGTTATCGCCTAAAACGCCTAGGCCGTGCGCGTCATCAATCATTAGCCAGGCGTTGTGCTGCTGGCTGACGTGGGCAAGGGTGGCAATATCGGCAACGTCGCCATCCATGCTGAACACGCCGTCGCTGACCACCAACTTATGGGTGGCGGAGCTGCGCGCTATCAGGCGTTCAAGATCAGCGCCATCGCGGTGATGAAAACGCCGTGAGCGAGCGCCGCTCAGCGTTGCACCATCGAGCAGTGAGGCATGATTCAAACGGTCTTGAAAGAGGGCGGTATGTGGGTCGGCGAGCGCCTGCAACACACCAAGGTTAGCCATATAGCCGGTGGAAAACAGCAGTGCACGCTGCCGTCCGGTCCACTGGGCTAAGGCGTCTTCCAGTGCGTCGTGGATTTCCAAATGGCCGCTGACCAAGTGCGACGCGCCCGCGCCTGCGCCAAAGCGACGCGCACCCTCTGCCTGGGCAGCCTGCACACGTGGATCATGAGCCAGCCCAAGATAGTCATTGCCCGCAAAGTCCAGCGTGCTATGGGTGTTCACCTGGCGGTGCCGCCAGCGCTGTTCTTCAACACGCTGCTGCCTGGCGCTGGCTAGCCGCTGATGCCACACGTCAGACACTAGCATCTACCGCCAGTGCTGCGGCCTGCTCTGCCTGGGCGCGTTGTTGAGCTTGTTGGGTGAGTCGCTCGGTGTGAGCAGCTTCATCTTCGCAGGTATCTCGGCGCTCTGGGTGCAGGCCTAATTTTGCAAAGAGCGCGCGGTCGCGGTCTGCCTGTGGGTTGCCGGTGGTGAGCAGTTTGTCGCCGTAGAAGATCGAGTTGGCTCCAGCCAAAAATGCCAGTGCCTGAGTCGACTCGCTCATCTGCTCGCGGCCAGCGGAAAGCCGCACATGGCTTTGCGGCATCATAATACGCGCCACTGCGATGGCGCGGATAAACTCAAGCGGGTCCAAGTCTTCAACGTTCTCCAGCGGCGTACCCGGTACTTTAACCAGCATATTGATGGGCACGGATTCTGGGTGGGGTGACAGCTTGGCTAACTGCTGTAACAGCGCGCTACGGTCTTGTGCGCCTTCACCCATGCCTAAAATGCCGCCGGAGCATACTTTCATGCCCGCTTCACGCACGGTGGCAAGGGTGTCTAGGCGGTCGCTGTAGGTGCGGGTGGTGATGATTTCACCGTAAAAATCGGGGGAGGTATCCAGGTTATGGTTGTAGTAATCCAGCCCGGCAGCCGCCAAACGGTTGGCTTGATCACCGTCGACCATGCCTAGTGTCATGCAGGTTTCCAGCCCTAGGGCTTTCACTTGGCGAACCATCTCTTCGACCAGCAGTAAATCTTTGTCCCGCGGGCTGCGCCATGCCGCGCCCATACAGAAACGGCTGGCGCCGGCTTCTTTGGCAGCCTTGGCCTGGGCAACGACTTTTTCGATTTCCAGCAGCTTCTCTTTTTCGAGCTGGGTGTTGTAGTGACCGGACTGCGGGCAATATTTGCAGTCTTCTGGGCAAGCACCGGTTTTAATCGACAGCAGGGTCGAGACCTGCACCGCGTTAGCATCAAAGTGGGCGCGATGTACTTGCTGAGCTTTAAATAGCAGGTCGTTGAAAGGCAGCGCGAACAGCGCATTAATTTCGTCCAGCGTCCAGTCGTGGCGCGGGGCGGCGGCATTGAAAGCGGTGGCGGTCACGGGTAAACCTTTTTTCTTTTGAAAGTTGACGAGACTCTAGCGGCGTTACGCTTTTGGTGTCAACTTTTAAGAGTGTTCTGGTTTACTACGAGTGGTTTTAGAGAGCAGGGGTTCGTCATGGTGGCCGGGCTGCTTTATACTCGGCGCCCTTTGTTAACCGTCTTTTGTTAATCGCCCTTTATTAATCGCCCTTTATAAATTGGAGCGCGGATGTCTGACGCTACGTCACAGCCCCCTGAGTCTTCTTCATTGACTGACTACGACCCTGCTACGGGGCATCCGCGTCCACCTCGGCGTGAATTTAAAGCACGGGGCAGTTTTGTCACACGTTGTGAAGGGTGCAATCTTCCTGAGCTCAACTGCCTGTGCCCTTACCAAGTTAAAGCGGATAGCACCGCCCAGGTGTGGCTATTGACCCACTCTATAGAACACTACAAGCCAACTAATACGGGACGGTTAATTGGGGATGTGCTGACGCAAACCAAAGTGTTTACCTGGTATCGCACCGCACCAGACGAAGAGTTAGCCGCGCTGCTCGAAGATCCTCGCTACGCGCCTTTTGTGATCTTTCCTGATGACCAGCCCGACTACGCAGATCGTGTAGTGGATATTAATGCGGTGCACGCGGTGAAGCAGCAAGCACGTATTCCGGTATTTGTGATTTTAGATGGCACGTGGCGGCAAGCGCGACGCATGTTCCGCAAGAGTCCTTATCTGGATGCGCTGCCGGTACTACCGCTGCGCACTGAGCGGGAAACACGCTATCGGCTTCGCAAACCTGCCTCAAAATCGCACCTTTGTACTGCGGAAGTTGCCATTGAACTGTTGCGCCAAAGTGGCGATGAAAATGCCGCTGATGTGCTAGACGATTACTTTGATGTATTTAACGATAGCTATGCCGAGAGCCGCTACTATCGCAAAATTGCTCAACCAACCGCTGCCATGCAGCGACTGTTAGATCGGAAGGGTTAGCGCTGAGCGCTAGGTAGCCAGCGCAGCATCACTTTGCGTACCCAGTACCAGCGGTTAATCAATAGGGCGGTAAAAATCAGGCTACAGCCAAGCAGCTGTAGCAGGGTCATGGTTTCGCCAAACCACCATGCGGCGAATAGGGCAGTCCACACGGCTTCAAGCATTAAGATAACCGCCGCGTGGCTAGGCGTGGTCATGCCTTGGGCTTTGATTTGCAGAAAGAAGCGCAGTGAACTGGCTAGCAGCACGCTGGCCATAAACCAGCCCACTATGGAGGGGCTGAGCGCTAAAGGCTGATGCTCGACGACCAACGATAGGCAGGTCAGTATGCTGCCGACTGAAATCAACTGAAGTGTTGTTAATGGCAGCGCAGGCACGTTGCGCACCACGCGGGTGTTGACGTTGATCAATAGCGCAAAGCAGAGTGCTGCACACACCATTAGCAGTTGACTGGCTTCTATTCGAAACCCTGCGTTCAGCGACAGCAGTGCAAAGCCAAATAGCGCCACCGGAAGAGCAACCCAGGTAGAGCGTGGCGGGCGGTCACCAAACAGCAAGCGCGCTACCACGGGTACTAGTAAAATCCCCAAGCTGTTGATAAACGCGCTTTCACCCAGGTGGTCGGAGTAACTTAACCCCAGAATCCAAAAGGCAATCGCGGCGCTAAACAAAAAACCTACTAGCACACCGCGCCTTACCCTACGTGGGGGCAAGCGCTGCAGAGCAGGCCAGGCGAAAGGTAGAAGTAGCAGCCCCGCCAGTAAAAAGCGCGTACCAATAAACAGTAGCGGGGGCATGCCCGCTAACGCTTCTTTAGAAAAAATCCACCCACTGGCAGCTACCACTGTCACCAGTAATAGCAATGCATCGGCTTGCCATGGGGCCTGTTTTAGCGCACTCATTTAGGCCGCGCCGCTACCGAACAGTGCGCCGGCAATCCTAAAGCCTGCGACCCAGGTGCCCACCGCTGAGCCAACGGTTGCCAGAATGAACACCAGGAGGGTGCGCGAAACACGGTTTTTCCACCACCCCTTCAGCTGGGTAACATCGTGGCGCAGGGTCGAAAAATCACGCACCTTTGGTTTGCGCATGTAAAGTTCTACCCCTGCAGCGACAAAGCCTGCGCCAATGGTAGGGTTTAGCGAAGTCAGCGGAGCAGCAAAGAAGGTGGCGATCACCGTTACTGGGTGTGCCAGGGCTAGAATGGTCGCACCACCGGATAAAATGCCGTTGATTAAAAACCACTCAATCACTAGCTGCCAGCCAAGCTCGGTATTGCGCGAAAATCCGATCACAAAGCCGGTAATAACCAGCGCGGTAATCAGCCAAGGGGCTGCTTTCCAGAGTTTAGACGGTGGCGGCGTTGCCTCCAGTGACTCACGCTCTGCAGTGGGGTTGTCGGGAAGCGGTGCTTCTAAATGCTCACCAGTGCCTTTTAAATGCCCGGCACCCAGTACCACCAACACGTTTTGGTAGCTCCCAGGCGGTGCTTCTTCAGCTAAACGCAGTGCCATATAGCGGTCGCGTTCGCGAATGAGCGGGGTATAAAGCGCTTCCGACTCTGCGGCAAACTCGCTGAAAGTGGCTTCCAACATGTCGCCTTCTTTGAGCTTTTCGATGTCTTCTTTAGAGACATCCTGGCGCGACATCACGCTGCCAATTAGCCCCGAAAATAGCGAAAAGCGTTGCCACCAGGGAACATTGCGGTAAATGCGTTTTAGCGTAATACCAACGTCACGATCGACCAACATTAAAGGCAGCTTGCGGGTACGGCACTCTTCTACTGCTGCACGCATTTCAGCGCCAGGCTGAATGCCTGACTGCTCGGCAATCCGTTGTTGAAACGCACCAAGCGCTAGGCTTGCTGCTACCATGCCCGCTTTGCCCTGTTTAAATACCTGGAAAAGATCCTGCTCCCCCATTGCATCGGGGTTATCCATGCTGTGATGACGTGCGTCGCATAGTTCAATGGCAACGGCATCGAAAGTGCCACTGTTGATTAATTGGCGAACGTCATCGGCACTTTCGGCTGAGACGTGAGCGGTGCCGAGAAGGGTGTAACGAGTGCCGCCAACGGTGACGGTTTTTAACGGGCCGCTGGTAGTTGGCAGCGCATTGGGGTCTTGCGCCAGCGGTGTCGCATTATCCTGGGTCATCAATGTTACTCAACTCATAAATGTAAAAACGTTAATTCTTCGACGCTAGATCAGCGACGCCAAAATGCCGGCGTAAATAGCACCAGCACCGTAAATATTTCTAAACGGCCAAGCAGCATAGCCAGTACCAGTATCCATTTGGCTAGACTGGGTAAGTCGCCATAATGACTGCTAGCTTCGCCTAGCGCTGGGCCTAAATTGTTCAGTGCAGAACCAACCGTGGACCAAGCAGTCACTTGGTCAACACCCGTAGCCATCACGCCCACCAGCATTAGGAAAAACAGCATAACGTAGGCAGAAAAGAAGCCCCATACCGCCTGGGCGATACTATCGGGCACGCTGACTTTGCCCACTTTAACGGCAATCACGGCGTTGGGGTGAATAAGGCGCATAACTTCACGCATACCCTGTTTCAAAATTAGAATAATACGGATTACTTTCATGCCGCCCGCTGTAGAGCCGGAACAGCCGCCTACAAACGCGGCAACAAATAGCAAAAAGGGTAGTGCGCCTGGCCAGCCTGAAAAGTCGGCAACCGCAAAGCCTGCTGTGGTGGCGACTGAAACCACTTCGAACAGACCGTGGCGCAGCCCTTCAACATCGTCATAGGTGCCAGTGAACCACAGGGTAATCACGGTGATTGTGGTTAACCCGCTAAGAAATATCATTAAAAAGCGGGCTTCAGGGTCTTGAAAATAGTGCAGTAGGCTTTTTTCACGCCAAGCAATAAAGTGCAGGCTAAAACTGACCGCTGAAATCAGCATAAAGCCGATACAGATAAGCTCAATAGCGGCACTATCAAAGTAGCCTATGCTGGCGTCATACGTAGAAAATCCGCCAATCGCAACAGTGGAAAAGCTATGGCTTAATGCATCGAACCAATCCATGCCTGCCAACATGTAGGCGACCATACAGGCCAGCGTGAGTGTTGCGTAGATGTACCATAGTGCTTTGGCGGTTTCGGTAATTCGCGGCGTTAGCTTTGAATCCTTGAGCGGTCCAGGAATTTCAGTGCGGTACAGGGCCATACCGCCAACACCTAGCGTGGGCAAAATGGCGACAGCTAATACCACAATCCCCATGCCACCTAACCACTGTAGCTGTTGGCGATAGTAAAGGATGGATTCTGGCAGAAAATCGATGCCGGTAATCACGGTTGCGCCTGTCGTGGTAAGACCAGAAAACGACTCAAATACTGCATCAGTGATACCGAGCGCGCTTTCACCAAACAACATCAGCGGTAGCGAGCCGAACAGTGCTAGTACGGTCCAAAACATGGCCGCAATAATGAAGCCGTCGCGAATCCGCAGTTCTTTGTGGGCGCGGCGATTGGGTAAGTAAAGCAGTAGCCCGGTGATAACCGTAATGGCGATGCCGCTCATGAAAGCATGCCAAACACCATCGCGAAACCAAAGTGATATCAGCATAGGTGGGAGCATCGTGAGGCTAAATAGCATCAACAAAAGCCCTAAAATGCGTAGTATGACCCGCAAACTCATAGCAGTGGTTGCCTCATAGCGATGGCTTGGTTTCTTGAAGAACGTTGCTTAGAAGGACGTTTCCTAAAAGAACGTTAAACCGACTTGGAATAGGCGTTCCACGTCACGGATGCGCCGCTTATCGATCACAAACAGAATCACGTGGTCGCCGCTCTCGACCATCACATCCCCATGGCCAATGATGACCTCTTTGCCTCGTACAATGGCACCTATAGTGGTGCCTTCAGGCAAATTGATTTCAGCTATGGTACGGCCCACGACCTTGGACGACTGCTTATCACCATGGGCGATAGCCTCGATGGCTTCCGCCGCGCCACGGCGAAGCGAATGGACGTTAACGATATCGCCACGGCGAACGTGGGTAAGCAGGCTGCCGATGGTCGCTTGCTGGGGCGAAATGGCGATATCGATTTCGCCCCCCTGAACCAAATCTACGTAGGCAGCGTTGTTAATCAGCGTGAGTACCTTTTTGGCTCCCAAGCGTTTGGCCAGCAGCGACGACATAATATTAACCTCGTCGTCGTTGGTCAGAGCACAAAAGATATCGCACTCTTCGATGTTCTCTTCTTCCAGCAGCCGCTTGCTGGTAGCGCTGCCGTGAAGTACCACCGTACGGTCAAGCCGTTCGGAAAGCGCGGT
>NZ_JHQL01000008.1 GCF_000712975.1 Vreelandella neptunia
TCCTGCCGTTTCAGCCCCGCCACAGGCGGGATTTTTGGTTTTCGTCGAACGAATTTCTCGACGAAAACCAACGAAAATGTCTCTAACAGCCACCTGACAGACCAGGTGGATGACACGGTCGGAGATTGGCAACTCCTGCTGCTATTTTTTTGCCACCACGCGGTTTGGGCACCCCTGGGCAGGGGTGGGCGTTCGCGCTAGGCCGGAGCCGCCGATTGTCACACCGTGACAATCGGCGGCGCGGGGGATGGCTCCCCCCATAGCACCCATCAAAAACCAACGTTATGCCCATTTTTTGCCACCCCACGGATCGGCGAGCGTCCGCAATGACTCGCGTAAAACTCAACATGAGCTGCTGCGCGGCGCAGGCTTCGCAGGGCACCAAATAGGCTCGGGGTGGAACGGTGGAACGTGAGTAGAAATTTTGGACTGGGATCACGAAACATGGTCACAGCAGCGCAATTTGCGCTAAATAGCACCGTCCAGGTGAGCGGCATGGGGTTTTCCCATGCCGCCGAAACGGGGCGTAATTTCGCGCAATTTGCCGCGTTTGCACGCGAAAATGGCGTTAAACAGATGGAGCACATCAGCCGAGAGTTGGTCATTCAATACGGTCAACAACTGGCCGATCGCGTTAGCAATAACGAGATTGGTCAGGGCCATGCGCAAAACGCCGTGTCGGCTATCAATACGGTTTTGCGCATCGCCACGCAGGGCGAGTGGCAGCGTGTTAGCCCCACTAAAGAGTGCTCCATTGACCAACGCAGTGCGATTCGTGAGACGCCGCCTACGGGCCTCGATAGAGGTCAGTTGGAGCGTGGCCTAACGGCACTGAATGAACGCGGCGTTGCCGTTGCAGAGCTGGCTCGGGAGCTGGGTTTACGCACAAAAGAAGCGTCGCTGCTCAATGCACAATCGGCGCTGCGTGAGGCTACTTCGCGGGGGGCTGTCACGATCACTGACGGCACCAAAGGCGGCCGCGATCGGGAAATTCCGCTCACGTCAGCGCGGCAGATCGCCGTTCTAGAGCGTGCTGCCGCTGCGCAGGGAGCTGCCAGAGCGGTGATGCCTGCCGACCAAAACTGGAAATCCTGGCGTGAGAACGGGCTACGCGATATCCGCGAAACCCTGCAACAGCACGGTGTCAGCCGGTTGCACGATCTGCGCAGCGCGTACGCCTGCGATCGTTATCAACAGATCACCGGCTATGCCGCGCCGGTTCTGGGAGGACAGGTACCACGTGAGATCGACCGGGCGGCGCGACAGCAGATCGCCGAGGAGCTGGGTCATGGCCGCATCAGTATCACCAACAGTTACCTGGGGAGTAGTGCATGAGCCCGCTCATCAGCCGAGAACTGCGACAAAAAATTGATCTATACCGGCGCAAAGGGGGTAAAACGTCACGACGTAACACGGCCGCTCGCATCGAGCGGTTTATCACCGCTATCGGGCGTCCGCCTGAGCAAATTGGCAAAAAAAACGTGCTGGATTTTTATGAAAAACAACAATTTGCGCCCAGTACAGAGCGCGATTACCACTACGCAATCTGTCAGTTGTGGACAATGATCGGGCGGACTGGTGAGCCGCCACCTCCACCCTCGATGCAGCAGCGACCGCATGCATAATCGCCACCGGGTTTTGGTCAAAACTGCACCGCATGCGGTGCAGTTCGATTGCTGTTGCGAGTCACAGCACCCACCCTGGAAGTGCATGCTATCCCGACTGTGAGCGCCGCTGCCTGATTCTGGCCTGTAACCGCTGCCAATCTCCCGCCTCAACGTAACGCTCAGCCCAGGCAAGCAGCAGCTGAGCCAATCGCCCATTCGGTATGTCGTCGGGATACGCGGTGGCGTCGTGGGCAATCCCCACTAAATCCAGCTGCGCAGCCTGCTGAGCAGGCGCAGGGCCAAATGCGTAGGTTAGTAACACCTCTAGCCATAAAGACGCCTCAGCGGCCTGTATGGCCCGCACGCGGGCCATTTACAGATAGTCCTCGGTGATTAGCGCAAACACCTTGCGTTTGGCGTGGGTCAGGTCGTTGTTGGCCAGAACGTGCCACTCATACTGCTCACTGCCAGGCGTTATTTCCTGCCCGACCGCGGCCCGATCTCGCTCATAACGGTACCGTGGTCCCATAGGGGCGAGCTGCCACTCGGTGACACGCTCACTGCTAAACACGGGTTTAAGGTCGCTGATTTTGCGAAGAGTCATGGCTGTTCACTCAAGGGGAGAGATGTCTACAAGTGTAGACTAATAAACGTGAAAAAATCACGTTTAAATAACGACAGACAAAGAAAAGCCCGACCCTTTCGGGTCGGGCAAAATTCTTGTGCCGCTTCCTAGCGAAACTCTGTTGAGCGTCCTGCTCATACGTCCATGAGATCCTCAAGCGTTCCGTGCTCGGTCGTCCTTACGCAAAGCGTCCGTTGCTTAACGTACCTACACCCTAGCTAGGGAGATTTAGATATGCAAATCCTGAGCTATTTACGTGATTTTTTCACGCCTATAGGCTGAAACTCAAGATTACCCCCATTATCTTGAGTTTTTTTAAGGGTGGCTTTTGAGACTCGCAGCGGAAGGAATCGACGCTTGCGTAGCTATTTTTTGGGGGTACACTAAATAAGAGGACAAGGAGACCCTGATGGCCCCAGGCAGTGAGATCGAGTACGACCTGCGCAAACAACAAGACACGCTGAAACATCGCGGCCTGGATTTTAACGATGCACCGGTCGTCTTTGCCGGCAACACCTTCTCGATGGTAGATGACCGCCAGGACTACGGTGAAAAGCGCATCATCACCGTAGGCAAGCTCACCGGCAAAACCGCCGTGATTGTTTGGACACAACGCGGAACAAAGCGCCGCATTATTTCCATGAGGTACGCCAATGAACGCGAACGGCAACAATACGAACAGCACCTGGTTTGATCCAGACGATGCTCCTGAACTGACAAACGAATGGTTTGAGGCCGCACACCAATACCATGGCGATATCCTGGTAAAACGTGGCCGTGGACGACCGCCGATCCCAGAGAGTGAACGTAAAGTGCCGGTAAAGATCCGATACGACCAAGACGTAGTGGAAGCTTTTAGGCAAACAGGCAAAGGCTGGCAAACGCGGATGAACCAAGCACTCCGCCAGTATCTTAAAGAACACAACGTTCACGAGCTTAATTAGCCGCTGTAGCCAAACAGGTGCGTCAGCAGGCACTAACGCGCTATCGCTTGTTGGCCACGCTGCCCTCACGAATCAGAGATTCGTTTCGTCAGCGACGGCAGGAGTGCTGTATTGGGCTCCCTACGGTCGCTGTCAGTATTTTATTTTTCTCTCTAAACCCCACCCCCAAGACCACCCCCCCGGGCTATTATCTGATAAGGCTATTGTCCCTTTTTCCAACGTGAGACTGTTTTCAGTGCTACTCCTAGCTGCTCGGCAACCTCGTAACGCTTGGCCCCCGCATCGAGCAAAGCCAGCGCCTGAGCGCGTTTCTCTGCATAAGATGCACCTTTGGCCGCCCCGCCTTTTCGCCCTCTCTGGGCCTGCACAGCGCTGAATCCAGCGGGATTAAAGTTCCGGTGTGTGTATTTGGCGACGCTGCGAGCGATAGCTCGCACTTCATTGGTATTCAATGGCTGATCAAACGAGTTGTAAGCCGCTGCGCGTTCTAGCACAGCTTGTTGCCAGCGATCAGCGTCGGGCCACCCCTGCCTTATCGCCTTGTAAGCCCACTGACGCAGCTTTTCAAACAACGTGCAGTTGCGGCCCAAGCCGTACGCATTACTGTTTGCCGCTTGGCGCGGCTTAGCGCTCAGATCCAGCCACCCTTCAAAATCACCTAGCTCATACAATCGAGGCTCCCACTCAGCGGTTCGCCAGTAGCTGCTAAACGGGTTTTTACATAGAAACCCTGTGTAACCCCTATCTGCCCCTAGGGAGCTACATAGGGCGTCTTGAACCGCCGCTGCATAGCGTAACGGCGCTATCCGCCCATCAGGTGCTGTACGGACTGGCGTAGCCAGCCCGTAGGCTAGATGTGCGTGTCCATTTGCGGGGTTTTGAACTGTGAAATTGGGGGGAGGAACGCGACGATCCTCCCAGTCCAGCGCTGCGCCTGGTCGATCAATATCGAATATCAGCCAGTGCATGTGCGTGGGGCCGTTAAACTGGATATAGCGCGCTCGCAGAGCCATTTCTGCGCGATGAATACGCAGATAATCACCCAGCTGATCGGTAAAATATGGTTTTTTTGGCAGGCGCTCGCGGAATTCCCGCAGGCTGCTACTAGGTAGTTTTCTATCTGTTGCGTTCATCTGCCGGCCCCTGGCAGGGCTGACAGAACTTGAGGTTTAAGCGCTCAATGCTCATAATGTCCCTACTTACTTGTGTGAGAGACCCCGGCTAGAGGCTGCAACCTCATTGATCCGGGGTTTTTCATGCCTGAAATTCAGGTTTAACAGCAGCATAACAGAATTTTTAAATACTGGGTGAGTCCAGTGTCGCTGACATATTGTGCTGTTCTCAAACTGCTGTTATCGTTGATTTTCAATCGCTCGTTAGCGATCTGAACGTGGTAGCGCTGGCCACGCTAAACTAACCAGCATTTTTCCTTCGCCACATCGGCATCAGGCTCTCATCGGGCCTATTTCTGATTGTTTCGTTGCGTCTGCATAATCGCGACCAATGAGACCAGGGCTGTATTAGCTACATTAGCCCATTTTCCCTCTGATCTGTCTCGCTTGCGCCCAATGGCGCAGCTCGTGGTGCAGTTCACGGTTCTATATGACCTGGACCTGCTCTATTCAGACGCTGGTCTATGCCCCCGTTTTTTTGTGTGCTGTGCCAGCCCGGTATCTCACCTAAAAACGTTTTTGCACGCGGCCGCGAGTGCTGTCCGCGAAAAATGCGTTCTCCTTCAGGCTCTTCCCAGCCATATACCTGTTTTGTTGTGTACATACACACAGGACCGCCGTGCCTTCAGTGGCTCATTGATGACGACTGCCTATGTGTTTTGCCGCCTAACGGCGTAGCTCACAGCGTCAGTTTTTCCCTATACCGATCTAAACAGCCTGGCTATGTGAGCCTGTCTGTTCGTTTTTTGTGTGCCGTGCTGCAGTGGTTTAGCCGTACCGCAACCGAAAACGCTCTATCGCAGTAACTCCCCATTAACCCCTAAAAACGAGGACTCCTATGTTGTCGCTATCTATCCCTATGAGGCTCATCACGAGCTATACGCACCCCTGTTCGTCAGGTGGGTTTCCCACCTGACGAACAGCTCCCCCCTGCGGCTCCTGCCGTTTCAGCCCCGCCACAGGCGGGATTTTTGGTTTTCGTCGAACGAATT
>NZ_JHQL01000009.1 GCF_000712975.1 Vreelandella neptunia
TATGCGCAGCGTGAAGGCGCTGGGAAGAAAATGGTGATGGTGACATTCACTCACCCACATCGCAGCTCAGACGCGCTCGCTGGGCAGTTAAAACGGCAATCTGAGGCGTTCAAGCGGCTTCGGGCTGGTGAGCCGTGGAAGCGCATCTTGCCGAGCGGTTATATGGGCCTGATTAGGTCGCTAGAGGTCACACATGGGCGGCACGGCTGGCACCCGCACACCCATGAAGCGTGGATGGTCGATAAAGACGCGGACGTATCGGATCTGCGGCGTAAAATCGTGCGCCGTTGGTACCGGATGCTGAAAAAAGTGGGAATGCTCAATCTTCCGCCAAGCGGCAGGGGAGCGCGGTTTGCGGCGCTTCGAGGGTTCTATAAGCATTCGGTCGATGTGCTGGATAATGCCCGTTCTAGCGATTATTTGGCCAAGCATGATGCGGATAGCACTGGCGGGCACTGGGGTGCTGACCGTGAGCTTGCCAAAGGGTCAACAAAACGCGGTCGGGCAGCAGGCCGCACGCCGTTCCAGTTACTGGCGGATTGCCGCGATGGTGATGAAAAATCGGGGCGGTTGTATCTCGAATACGTGGAAGCGATGCGTGGCAAAGCGACGGTTTTTTGGTCAGCGGGGCTGAAAGCACTGGTTGGGCTGCAGGAGTTCAACGATCAGCAGATAGCCGAGCGTGAAGATGATGCGGCGGATGTTCTAGGCGCTGTGGAGCTGCGTGACTGGGCACTAGTGCGGCGGGTTGGTTACCGTGCTCACTTACTCCAAGCGGCTGAATCGGGGGGATGGCCAGCAGTTCAGGCATTGATAACAGAATTGCGGGCACGGCACGGTAAAACGTCGATCAAGCAGGAATGGGCTATTCGTGGGGAGCAGTCCCGAGAGTTTACTGTGGAGAGAAAACATCACGTAAGCGCTGAAAAAAGCCACGATTCCGATAATAATCGAGTTCCTGCTGTAGCCCCTGGTTTAGCCGCATTAAGCGCTCCCCATACTCATCTGACTGCTGCATCGACTTCGAAGTCTGCTCATATGTTTGCTGGAGAGAGCGGAGATCGAGAAGCGCCTGGCGTAGCTCCTGATCCTTCTCCGAAAGCGACGACTGTGCAGAAACGAGCATCTCGCGAAGTTCTGTTACAGCGCCGTTTGTACGAGCCAATTCTTCCCGATTAGCCGCTAAGCTGGCTTCCAATGTGCCTATACGCTCCTTCATGGCCGCTTGGGTTTCTTCCCGGGCGGCCTGTTTGCGTTCTGCTTGGCGCTTTTCAAATGCCTCTATGGCGTCTATGTCGCTGGGCATGTCCTCGCCGGCTGCCCTGGATTCGCTGTACAGGCGGTTGATTTCTGCGGCCGTAAGCGGCGCGTCATGTAGCCCGGGGTTGTTATCGACTACCGCGTAAGCGCGTGACCACTGCCGCCACTTCGACCAGTTGAGCCCCAATCCCCCTTCTTCGGCGGGCGTCTCGCACATCTCACGCCACGACTGGAAGCCAAGGGCCCCGATGATCGAGTTTTGCACTTGCTGCTGCGTCGGTCGGCCCCGGCTAGCGAGCATGGGCAGTTCGCGGCGCACGGCTCGCATGAAGAGCTGCCATTGATGCGGCACGTTCTCCGTGCCTAAAGCGTGAACGAGCACGGCGCGGATGCGCTTCGCTGAGTCGTGGTGGATGTGATGAACGTCTGCCACTGTTTTGATCTCCAAGCTATAAATGTGTAAATGTGTATTTATTACACATTATAGCACATTTATAGCGATGCAAGGGTTGCGTGCAAGTACGTTTTTAACGACCATACTTACTCGCGGCTTTGCCGTGTAAGTATGGGAGGCCTAGGGGTGCTGACCGCCCGTAGAGAGGCACGAACGGAGTGGTGGGAATAGGCCTCCGTAGGCGTCGAAAGCGGCTGCCTGGGGTATCGCAGCCGCTTGAGAGGACTACACGGGGTGGGGGGTTGGGGTTGGAGCGGGAAGGGAGTCAAGCGCTGGATCGCGGGGGCCCCATAGCGGCGTGGGTATGCCGCTATGGGGTTCCGATCCAGTGCTTGACGCCCTGGAGCGACCCAAGCCTCCGCTCTGGGTGTTGGGACCGCAGGCCCAACGCCCTGAGCCCCCGGCGGCGAGGGCGGGGTGTGGGGCAGAGCCCCACGGTCTTAATCGGAGGGCACTATGGAAAAATCGACAGAAGAAGCGTATCGAAGTCTGGCAGCAAATTTTTATGCGAAGCGTCTTAATGGTGAGCTACCTACACCAAAAAAAATCACTGACGCGCTCAAAGCGTGCGCCAGTGAATACAGGCCCGCTTATTGGCGTCGCTTACGTAATGCCCTTGAGTTTGATCAGCGTTCGAAGCGGTTTTATGAGTCAGCGGATCGTATTGCTCATACGCGCAATCCGATGACCACTACTCGCACCGGCCAGGGGTTGATAAATCCGCGTGATCGCGGGCCGACGCCGCCTAAACAGCGTCGAGCAAAGTCGATATCTGAAGCTGACTATCAAAAGCTCATAGATGCGCTGACAGACACAAAAAATGATGCTGAACATCAGAATAATTTCGAGGTGCTGGCAGCAACGTTACTGGCGAAGTATCTGGGGGTTAGACCTGCAGAAATGCTCTCGCTGGAGATTGATGACCGTGGGATTGTGCGTGTGCGCGGTGCCAAGCGTACGAGTGATGGCAAGCGCGGAGCGGATCGGTGGTTTCGTGTTGAGCCAGAAATTCAGAAATACATTTCAACGTCGATAAGCGTTCTGCAAAAAGGTGAACAGCGCCAACTGGGGGTGATGCGGCGTGTTCAAAGCCGCCTTGATCGTCTCAGTCGCAAGTTGTGGCCACGTCGGCAGGCGCGGCCATCGCTTTATACGTTTCGTCACCAGATGGGGGGGGACCTCAAGGCGATGGGGCTTAATAGGCGGGCAATTGCGTACATCATGGGTCACCAGAGCACAAAATCGGTCGAGGTCTACGGTGATCGTCGCAAAGCGTCGGGAGGTATCGGTATAAAGCTGAGCGGTCAGGAGGCGGAGCGCTTTCAGGGCCGTGAGAACCACACGGCGGCACCAGACGGTTTGCCAGAGTCCAAGGTGCCGCCAGCGCTGCGAGCGGTTGCGCAGAGTCTCAAGAGCGAAACCCCGGAAACCCCCGTTCGGCAGGAAAAACCAGCGAAACCAGTCGTCTCACCGTCATCTTCGGGCTTTAGGGGTCCAGGTGGGCCGGGGATGTAATGGCTATCCCCTCAGCTGAGAATATTCTGATATGCTGGTTGGTAAGCCCGAATAGCGGGCATGAAAAACCCCGGATCGTTGGCGTTGGCGCGCCTCCCCGGGGTCATTCACTCAAGTAGTAGGGATATTATGGCCTCCATGACGCATAGACTCAAGCGTTGCCGGCACCCCTACCGGGGGATGTCGGATGCAAACACCCGGTAATTCTCTCCAGCAGATTCGTGCGCGCCTGCGCAATCCTGAGCCTTTCAAGGGGCTTCCAGGGCAGTTTTTGCGCGCGTCTTTCTCCCAGCCGGAAGCGGCCACCGCCGACCGCGCAGCGGGAGGCCTAGGTAGTAACGCCAAATCCTCTACCCCCCCCCAGGCTGGAAGAGTCGTTAGCGCTGATAAACGGGTTCAGGCACGGGCTGAACGCTATGAATTACAGGCGGTTGCGCGTGATCTGTTGTTCTTGCGTGGTTCGGCTAAGGGGTTGGAGTACCCAGCGAATTACCATCAGACCGCGAAATGTCTTTTCACCCCGTTTAGCAGGGAAGTGACGGTTAACCAGTCAGCAGAGCACGGGAATGCCTTCTACGGCGGGCTGGTGGTCTGCGGGCGGCCTGGTTGCCCGGTCTGTGCGGCAAAGGTTGGCGAGCGTCGGCGTGAAGAGATCGCACATGCCTTTGAATGGGCCTATGCGCAGCGTGAAGGCGCTGGGAAGAAAATGGTGATGGTGACATTCACTCACCCACATCGCAGCTCAGACGCGCTCGCTGGGCAGTTAAAACGGCAA
>NZ_JHQL01000010.1 GCF_000712975.1 Vreelandella neptunia
TTTTCGTGCCTCAAAAGGTGAGCCAGGCGCTGCGCCCTGGACCCGCTAACACCAACCAGCCTAACGGCTGGGCGCTTCGCGAAAACCTGTTTGGCAAGGTGGTGGGTGGGCTGTTTCATAGCTGTCACCGAGCTACTCAGCCATACCACCTGACCTGCCCTCATCCGTTACCGCTCGTTCCTCGCTGCATCCGCTAACGCGGATAAACCCCCTATTCCTGCCAAACGGGGTTTGCAGTGAATGGGTTAAAAAATCGGAACGATTCACACACCAGGCATCCAGGCTCCGCAGAATTTTTAATTCTGCGGAGCGTGGTGCCCAACAACGAGGAGGAACGACGAGGCGTTAGTTGCTGACAGGTGCTTTTCGCTGCGCTCAAAGCACCTTACTGAAGAAGGAAGAAGCGAAACCCAAAAAACCGCACAACCACGGGGAGGCAATGCGCGCCCCACGCGTACTCAATGCGCGTGGGGCGCGTACTGGATTGTCAAAAACAAAGCTCTAATTGACCATTTGTTATTTTCATGCCATTTTTTGACCATATAAGTCGCAAGGCATGACAACAGTTGTCTCAATACAAGGGGTCAAAATGAGCACACGCGTAAAGCCAGTCCCAAGTCGGAAGAAAGGCGTCCAGGCTTTTCCTGAAAACCCTTTCTGGAAAGACACGAAGGTCAAAATAGGGACAAAGAGAATCACTGTAACGGGTGGAGCATACATTTCAGATGGGGGCGAAGAGGTTAAGCACGGAGGTATCCATGTAGTCCGTGACGTTGACGAAAGTGAGTTCCTGAAGGTCTACACGAAAAACGTTCGGGCCATTTTCGACCTAAAGCCCACCAGTCAGCGTGTGCTGCAGTATCTGATGGTCGAACTCCAAAAAACCCCAAACGCTGACGCTGTTTATTTAGCTTGGGTTGGCGTTGAAGAATACTTCTCTGAAAATGACATTGAAGTATCTCGATCGGCATTTCAGAGAGCACTCAAAGAGCTAATAGAGAAAGGATTTATTGCAGAAAGCACCCGTCCAGCGATGTTTTGGTTCAATCCGAATTTGTTCTTCAACGGCAATCGCATGTCATTCGTGCACGAATACCGCCGGAAGCCACCAGAACCTGAGGGTGATGCACATCTCCAACTCGATGCCCTTAGCGAGGAAAGTAACGATGATTGAGCAATGGCACAACGACCGCGCCCAGGAGCTACTATCGGCAGCAGGGTGGGGCAGTGATAAATCACCAGAATGGCATGCAGGGCTGCATAACGCGGTAGCGTGGCACTTAGCAGAGCAACCCATTGGATATGGCCGTTCAGCGTGCCCGTATGACGTTAAAACGGCTCAAAGAGATGCGTGGCTGGCTGGTTGGCACTATGGGCAGGCCCGGTGCTTGGAAGAGGGCAGGGAAGCCCTCTTAGGCGTCTAGGGGCCTTTGGGGCCGTTATCCAGGCCGGATCTCTTCCACTCGGTTTCGCGTCGTACATGCTCCTGCAGTGAGCCATGCTCAACAAGCGCTTTACGCCCTTCTGGGGTCACGCTGCCGTCGTCATACGTGACCCAGTTTAGGCGGTCTACAGCGTCAGCCATTGGCCTGTCGTTACTGAATAACGCACGCATCTGCGTTATGCGCTGGTCGTCTGGCAGTGCCGCGAGATCAAGCGACAATTCTTGAACTGCGGTTAGTGATATTGGGCGATGCTGAGCTAGCCAGCGATCTCGCTCAGCCTCCCAAATTCTCTTATTCTCTTGCCACTCATCTAGCTGATTTGCTGCTGCAAATAGCTCCCTTTTACGGGTTTCGTATGCTGTTTCTCTCTTATCCAGATCGGTCTTGAGGGCCGCTAAACGCCCTTCTAGCGCTTTTGCCTCCTCTAGTCTTGCCGCGGCGCATTTCATCGCCTCGGCGGCCTCCTGGGCCGATTTGGAGACCTGTTCTTCGTCACGCTTTAGCTGTTCTATCCGGCCGCTAAATTTCTCAACGAGCGCCTGATTTCTCCTGTAGATCTCTTCTGTTTTCTGCCTGTGGCTCTCGATATCCGCCTTCTCTTTGGCTATTTCACGCTCTCGCTCTTGTAGTGCTGCCTCGCGTTCATCCAATTTACTGTGGCCATCACGCCAGGCAGCTAGTGTTGTGTGCTGCCGATCAGGGTTCGGCTTGCCACGTTCAACACCAAAACGCGCCTGGTGATTCGCAAAATCGGTTTGTAGCTGTCGCATCTTGCCACGGCCACCAACCCACCGCTTAGCGTTCAATTTGCCGCTGTCAGGGTCGACAGGCACAACCATGATATGAGCGTGGGGCGTACTCTCATCATTGTGCTGAACCGCGCATACGACGTTATCAGAGCCAAATTTCTGCTTTAGCCAATCAACTGCGCTGTCGAAATATTCATCCACCTGGCTGGGGTTCTGGTCGAACCAGTCAGGCGTGGCAGTGACGACAAACTCCAGGACGCGAACCGCGTCTTTTCGGAATTTGTCAGGCGTCCGGCCGGCTATCGCTGACCGGATCGCCGCCGCATCGTCGTGGCCAGGGCCAACGATTGAGCGATTTAAGTGCTGACGCGCAGGGTCAGCGTTTGGCGTTGGACGGCTACGTGCTATGTGGCTAACAGCGCCTGTAATCGGTGCGCCAGTTTTAAGCTTGGCGAATCGCATGATGGCGAATGACATGGCAGGTTCCCTGGGTTTGCACTATTGCAAAGGCTATATACTTAACAAAAGTATATAGCCTTTGCAAAGTGTACTCACTAGCCTTTTTCGTGCCTCAAAAGGTGAGCCAGGCGCTGCGCCCTGGACCCGCTAACACCAACCAGCCTAACGGCTGGGCGCTTCGCGAAAACCTGTTTGGCAAGG
>NZ_JHQL01000011.1:0-889 GCF_000712975.1 Vreelandella neptunia
GCCGACGCCGACGCCGACGCCGACGCCGACGCCGACGCCGACGCTGATGCCGACGCCGACGCCGACGCCGACGCCGATGCTGATGCAGATGCGGATGCTGATGCCGATTCAGACGCTGACGCCGATGCTGATGCTGATGCGGACGCCGATGCGGATGCCGATGCGGATGCCGATGCGGATGCCGATGCCGATGCGGACGCTGATGCTGACGCGGATGCTGATTCTGACGCAGATGCTGATGCAGACGCTGATGCCGATGCCGATGCCGATGCCGATTCAGATGCTGACGCCGATGCGGATGCAGATGCAGATGCCGACGCGGATGCTGATGCTGATGCTGATGCCGATTCGGACGCAGATGCAGATGCAGACGCTGATGCTGATGCTGATTCAGACGCCGACGCCGACGCCGACGCCGACGCCGACGCCGACGCCGACGCAGATTCAGACGCCGATGCGGACGCCGACGCGGATGCCGATGCGGATTCTGACGCAGATGCGGACGCAGATACTGATGCTGATGCTGATGCTGATGCTGACTCGGACGCTGATGCCGATGCCGATGCCGATGCCGATGCAGATGCCGATGCTGATGCCGATGCTGATGCCGATGCCGATGCCGATGCCGATGCCGATGCGGACGCTGATGCCGATGCTGATGCCGATGCGGATGCTGATGCCGATGCTGATGCGGATGCGGATGCGGATTCTGACGCCGACGCGGATGCCGATGCGGACGCTGATGCTGATTCAGACGCCGATGCCGATGCGGATGCCGACGCTGATGCCGATGCCGATGCCGATGCAGACGCTGATGCTGATGCTGATGCGGACGCCGACGCAGATGCGGACGCTGATGCTGATTCAGACGCCGATGCGGATGCGGACG
>NZ_JHQL01000011.1:899-1894 GCF_000712975.1 Vreelandella neptunia
GGATGCCGACGCGGATGCTGATTCTGACGCAGATGCCGATGCGGATGCGGATGCGGATGCGGATTCTGACGCCGACGCGGATGCCGATGCGGACGCTGATGCTGATTCAGACGCCGATGCCGATGCGGATGCCGACGCTGATGCCGATGCCGATGCAGACGCTGATGCGGACGCCGACGCCGACGCAGATGCGGACGCTGATGCTGATTCAGACGCCGATGCGGATGCGGACGCTGATGCTGATTCAGACGCCGATGCCGATGCGGATGCTGATGCAGATGCAGATGCTGACGCCGACGCCGACGCCGACGCAGATGCGGACGCTGATGCTGATTCAGACGCCGATGCGGATGCGGACGCTGATGCTGATTCAGACGCCGATGCCGATGCGGATGCTGATGCAGATGCAGATGCTGACGCTGACGCTGACGCTGACGCTGACGCTGACGCTGACGCTGATGCCGACGCCGACGCCGACGCCGACGCCGACGCAGATGCGGATGCTGACGCGGATGCCGATTCAGATGCAGATGCAGATGCCGACGCTGATGCAGATGCCGACGCTGATGCAGATGCAGATGCAGATGCCGACGCTGATGCAGACGCCGACGCCGACGCCGACGCCGACGCCGACGCCGATTCAGACGCCGATGCAGATGCCGATGCTGATGCTGATGCTGATGCCGATGCCGATGCCGATGCGGATGCTGATGCGGATGCAGACGCTGATGCCGACGCCGACGCCGACGCCGACGCCGACGCCGACGCGGATGCTGATGCTGATGCTGATGCTGATTCTGACGCCGATGCGGATGCTGATTCGGATGCAGATGCGGACGCCGATGCCGATGCGGATGCTGATTCAGACGCCGACGCCGACGCCGACGCAGATGCGGACGCTGATGCCGATGCTGATTTAGAGGCTACTGTAACCCTGGACGCCCCGGAAACCGTCACCGAAGGCGAGGACATCACCGTCACCGCCCGCGTGGACA
>NZ_JHQL01000012.1 GCF_000712975.1 Vreelandella neptunia
GATTTCCATCTGGCCGATCACGTCGCCTTCCGAGACGGTATCGCCTTCTTTCACCGTGAGCGCAACGATCTTACCGCCGTGCGGGCTGGGTACATCCATCGAGGCTTTATCCGACTCGAGGGTAATCAGGGTGTCTTCGGCGTTGACGTCATCGCCGGCGCTGACCGCCACTTCGATGATTTCAACGTTGTCTGAACCACCCAGGTCCGGCACTTTAATATCGACCGTTTGTTTACCGCCACCGGCTTTCTTCGCTGCCGGTGCGGGGGCGTCTTCCTGCTTCGGTGCGGGGGCTTCGTCGGAGGAGCTGTCAGCCGCTGCTTCCGGCTTGGCATCGCCACCGCCTTCAACCTCCAGCTCAACGATGTCGTCACCTTCCGAGACGGTATCGCCTTCTTTGACCAGTACTTTGAGCACCTTGCCGCCTTTCGGGGCCGGGACGTCCATGCTGGCTTTGTCAGATTCCAGGGTGATTAGGGTGTCTTCCGCTTCAATGACGTCGCCTTCTGACACCGCAATCTCGATGATTTCGACATCGGTGTCGCCACCGATATCGGGAACTTTGATGATTTCGCTACTCAAGGTCGCGCTCCTTCCAAATCGGATCGAGCCGGCGGGCATCTGC
>NZ_JHQL01000013.1 GCF_000712975.1 Vreelandella neptunia
CCTCGCGGTAAGCGCTCACAATGAATTACCTGATCAGATAATAGAGCAAACGGTTTAAGCACGATCCCCTCTTGGGTCTGTAGCTCAGTTGGTTAGAGCGCACCCCTGATAAGGGTGAGGTCGGCAGTTCAAGTCTGCCCAGACCCACCAAATTCCTGTGATACGGCGTTAAAATGCTCCTCGTATAGCAGGCTATACGTCGTCGCATCTTGCCTTGTCTCACAGAAATTAATGGCAAGAGGTAAGATCAGCAAAAACAATGGGGCCATAGCTCAGCTGGGAGAGCGCCTGCCTTGCACGCAGGAGGTCAGCGGTTCGATCCCGCTTGGCTCCACCATTATCTTAACGTTAAGTGTAAGACCCGTTTGTGATTGTTTCGTGACCATTGATAAGCACGACGTTAAACGTCTTCTTATCACTGTTCATTGAACAGCTGCTCTTTAACAATGTATATCATGCTGACATAAACGCTTCTTTGAAGTGTTTATACGTAATTGTTTTGTGATACGTCTCAAGCGTATCCGGCAATCGTTATCATTGC
>NZ_JHQL01000014.1 GCF_000712975.1 Vreelandella neptunia
GCGCTGCTCAGCGTGCCGCTGAGTGTGGCGGTGCCGGTGCCTTCATTAACCGTGACGTCGTTAAGCGTCAGGGTGGTGACGTCGCTATCATCAACCGTGGTCACGGTGGCGGTGCTGGTGGTATCCACGGCTTCGTAGTTGCCACCGTCCGTGCCGGTGATGCTCAGGGTCTGGCTCTCGTCGCCTTGCTGGAAGACGTCGTCTTCACGGCTGGCGAACGTGACGCTGCCTTCGGTGGCGTTGGCGGCAATGACGATCTGCTCTCCGTTGGACAGCGTGATCGTGAGGTCAGTGGCTGGGGCATTGTTCACGCGGGCGGTGACGGTGATGTCGTTGCCTTCGGTGACGGTTTCCGGGGCGTCCAGGGTGATGGTGGTGACGTCGTTGTCGTCAACCGTGGTCACCGTGGCGGTGCTGG
>NZ_JHQL01000015.1 GCF_000712975.1 Vreelandella neptunia
GGTGTGGTTCATGACTGGGGTGAAGTCGTAACAAGGTAGCCGTAGGGGAACCTGCGGCTGGATCACCTCCTTAAACGATGCATCATCCCTCGCGGTAAGCGCTCACAATGAATTACCTGATCAGAATGCTGTTGATACGCAGTGATAAGCGTTTTCTTCATATTGGAAAAAGAGAAAAGATCTTTTTTTAAAGAGTTCTTTTAAAGAGTTCTTTTAAAGAGCTTTGTTTTAAAGACCCTTCTTTTTTTAACGTGAAAAAAGCAGCCGCTTATCACTGCGCATAGCAGTCGCTCTTTAACAATGTATATCATGCTGACATAA
>NZ_JHQL01000016.1 GCF_000712975.1 Vreelandella neptunia
CGTGTACTAATGGCCCGTGAGGCTTGACCCTATAACACCCAAGGGGTCTGGTCGCAGTGATAACGAAACGAGTGTGACAACACTCAGAAAACCGGATACGCGGATTAAGCCCACCGTGACACACGACAGGCTTAAGACAAAAGAGACGACACAAAACACTGTCAGCATGATATGCATTACCTGTTACGCCTGACGACCATAGCGAGCGTGAACCACCTGATCCCATGCCGAACTCAGCAGTGAAACCGCTTAGCGCCGATGGTAGTGTGGGGTCTCCCCATGCGAGAGTAGGTCATCGTCAGGCA
>NZ_JHQL01000017.1 GCF_000712975.1 Vreelandella neptunia
GTGCTGCGCCAAGCAGGCTGTGAAGATGCCGATATGTTGATTGCGGTGACCAACACCGACGAAGTCAATATGATTGCCTGCCAAGTCGCCCACACGCTATTTCGTACCCCCACCAAAATTGCCCGCGTACGTTCAACCGCCTACCTCACCCGTAAAGGATTATTCGCCCACGAAGCGATTCCTATTGATGTACTGATCAGCCCTGAACAAGTGGTCACGGATCATGTGCGCCGCCTGATTGAGCACCCCGGTGCGCTGCAGGTGTTGGAGTTTGCCGGTGGTTTGGTGCA
>NZ_JHQL01000018.1 GCF_000712975.1 Vreelandella neptunia
TGAACCACCTGATCCCATGCCGAACTCAGCAGTGAAACCGCTTAGCGCCGATGGTAGTGTGGGGTCTCCCCATGCGAGAGTAGGTCATCGTCAGGCACTTATTAAGAAAAACCCCAGCTTCAGTTGAAGCTGGGGTTTTTTGTTGGTGCCTACCGCACCGTCATTCCCGAGTCACTACACCGTCATTCCCGAGTGGGGTTATCGGGAATCCACCTTGGCATTGACCTGCAGCAGCCTAAAACCACAGGTCAACATGG
>NZ_JHQL01000019.1 GCF_000712975.1 Vreelandella neptunia
TGGTGGGTCGTGTAGGATTCGAACCTACGACCAATTGATTAAAAGTCAACTGCTCTACCAACTGAGCTAACGACCCAAATATTGCTATGCACCTAGTTAACAACTTATTACAAGCAACTTGGCGCTAAGTTTCCGCTTAAGCGGTAATTCTGTTCAAGTGGTGGGTCGTGTAGGATTCGAACCTACGACCAATTGATTAAAAGTCAACTGCTCTACCAACTGAGCTAACGACCC
>NZ_JHQL01000020.1 GCF_000712975.1 Vreelandella neptunia
GATGGCAGCATCATCACCACGGTGAGCGATAACGCAATCGACTTCGCCCTGGGCAGTGACCTGATCGTGGGGGATGACACCACCCCAGGCAGTATTGTCGTCAACGGCAAGGACGGTAAAGACGGCGTTGCTATCGATGGCGAAAATGGCACGATCGGCCTAGCCGGTCCGGCGGGCCCCAACGGCACGGATGGCCTAACCACCATCTCGATCCAGGACGGTGCACCGGG